>NZ_JBXUGN010000004.1:0-361263 GCF_057180545.1 Novosphingobium sp. HNCC26DJ243
CTTGGCGTTCAGCGCCTTGAACGTGGCGGTCCATAGTCTGTCATGCAGGCTCGTGAAAGCCTTGATCGGCAAATTCAGGCGTTGCGGCGAAGCAGCATGGCCGAACGAAGGCAGCGACAGACGACCTCGTCGCGCTGGTTCAGCAGCTCATGCCGGAACACGACGACGCCCGCTTTGGGGCGCGATTTCGATGGACGCAGTTCCACAACCTCGCTCATCGCGCGCATCGTGTCGCCGAGGAACACGGGCTTTGGCATCACCAGTTGGTCGTAGCCCAGGTTCGCCACCAGCGTGCCCAGCGTGGTGTCGCCCACCGAAAGCCCGATCATCAGCGCGAAAGTGAAAGTGCCGTTGACCAGGATCTGGCCGAACTCGCTCGCCTTGGCCGCCTCGGCATCGATGTGCAGCGGCTGCGGATTGTGCGTCATCACCGAGAACAGCAGGTTGTCGGTCTCGGTCACCGTGCGCCGGATCTCGTGTTCGATCCTGTCGCCCACGGCCCATTCATCGAAGTAACGTCCGGCCATCAGTCATTCCCCAAAGCACCCTGATCCGTTCGTGTCGAGCGAAGTCGAGACACCGCGCAATGTGTCGCGAATGCGCACGCCACGAACGGATGCTGGGTTACTCCGCCTTCTCGACCCGCACCAGCAGAGCATCGACCTGCACTTGCGCGCCCGCGCTCACGTTCAATTCCGCAACCACGCCATCGAACGGCGCGGTCAGCGAATGCTCCATCTTCATCGCCTCAAGCGTCAGCAGCTTCTGCCCCTTGACCACCGCCTGCCCCGCCGCCACCTCGACCGCAATGACCTTGCCCGGCATGGGCGAAAGGATCGCGCCGTCATGGGCATGGGCCGAGCCACCGCCTCTCGGCTCATCCAAGGCGATCCGAAACACGGCCCCATGTTCAAAGGCTATTATACCTTCAGGGCCATTGAGTTGTTGTTGTCTGCGCCAGCTTTCGGACACTAGCTCCGCATCATCTTCGATTACGTCCACCATCGTCCGTGAGCCGTTGACCATCAGCAGGAAGGCTGACGACGGCTCGGCGTTCAACCGAAAGCCTCGCAGACTGCGAGCCATCTCAAATCTCGGCTCGCCGCTCCGCCCGCTCACAAAGCGGTCATTGGCCAGACTGGTGGCGGCGATTTTCAAGACCATGTCGCTCGGCATTGGCGGTGCAGTCAAATTTTCGAAGTTCAGCGCAATGAACCCCGTCGTCACCGAGCCCGCACGAAAGTCGACATGCTCGAGAATGCGGCGCAGGAACCATGCATTCGACTGGACCGGCTGGCATTGGAAACAGCCGCAAGCTTCACGGAGTTGACTAATGGCAGCGTCCCGGCTGGTTCCATGGCCAATAAACTTCGCAATCATCGGGTCGTAGTATGGCGTGACCTCATCGTCCTCTTCTACGCCCGCATCGACACGGCAATTCTCAGGAAATGCGAGATTATGAAGCCGCCCGACACTCGGCAAAAACCCCTTCGCCGGGTCTTCCGCATATAGCCGCGCTTCCATCGCCCAGCCGGTGATCTCCAGCTCGTCCTGACGCTTTGGCAGCGCTTCGCCGCTCGCCACACGCAATTGCCATTCGACCAGATCGACCCCGGTGATCGCCTCGGTCACCGGATGCTCCACCTGCAACCGCGTGTTCATTTCCATGAACCAGATGCGGTCGGCGCGAAGGCCTTCCGAGCCATCGGCGATGAACTCGATCGTGCCTGCGCCTTCGTAGTCCACTGCCTTGGCCGCGCGCACCGCCGCCGCGCAGATCGCCTCGCGCGTGGCCGCGTCCATTCCCGGCGCGGGCGCTTCCTCGATCACTTTCTGGTGGCGGCGCTGGAGCGAGCAGTCGCGTTCGAACAGATGCACCACGTTGCCGTGGGCATCGCCGAACACCTGCACCTCGATGTGCCGGGGCGAGAGGATGTACTTTTCGATCAGCACATGGGCATTGCCGAATGAAGCCGAAGCCTCGCGCTGGCACGAGACGAGCGCATCGGCAAAGTCGTCGGCCCGCTCGACCAGCCGCATTCCCTTGCCGCCGCCGCCCGCCACGGCCTTGATCAGCACCGGATAGCCGATCTTCGCGGCTTCCTGCGCCAGGAAAGCAGGGTCCTGGTTCTCCCCCAGATAGCCCGGCGTCACCGGCACGCCGGCTGCGATCATCCGTTCCTTGGCCGCATCCTTCAGACCCATGGCGGTGATCGAGGCTGGCTTCGGCCCGACCCACACCAGCCCGGCATCGATCACGCTCTGCGCGAATTCCGCGTTCTCGGACAGGAACCCATAACCCGGATGGATCGCCTCGGCCCCGGTGGCACGCGCGGCGGCAAGGATCTTCTCCCCCACCAGATAGCTCTCGCGCGCAGGGCTCGGGCCGATGTGCACCGCCTCGTCCGCCTGGCGCACATGCAGCGCGTTTCGATCGGCATCGGAATAGACCGCGATGGTACGAATGCCCATCGCACGCGCAGTGCGAATGACCCGGCAGGCGATCTCGCCACGATTGGCGATGAGGAGGGAGGAGATCATGGGCAGGCTCCTTGATCCTCCCCGAGCTTGCTCGGGGAGGGGGACCATGCGAAGCATGGTGGAGGGGTATTGGAATGCTGAAGGACATCTCGCCGCAATCGGACTCCGGCACCATCAAGCGCGCTCGCCGGGGACGCCGGGAAATGACCCTGCCCGAAGTTCTGCTTTGGCAATTGCTCAGAACAAGGCCCGGCGGCCTCAAGTTTCGCCGCCAACATCCCAGCGGACCCTATGTCCTGGACTTCTACTGCAACGATGCGCGGCTTGCGATCGAGATCGACGGCCTTGCACACGACATGGGAGACAGGCCCCAGCGTGATGCAACACGCGATGCGTACTTTGCGCGCAGTGCGATCGAAACGGTAAGAATATCCGCGAAAGGCGTGCTCGCCGATCCTGTGGCGGTGGCAGACAGCATCGTTGCCGTCGTGCGTGGCAAATTGCCCCTCCACCACCCTTCGGGCGGTCCCCCTCCCCGAGACTAGCTCGGGGAGGAACTTTTGGACCACCCTCACATCCGGAACACCCCGAACCGGGGCGCCTCCGGGATCGGTGTTTCGAGGCACACTTCCAGAGCAAGCCCCAGCACATCCCGCGTCTGGACCGGATCGATCACGCCGTCGTCCCACATTCGCGCCGTTGCGTAATAAGGATTGCCTTCGTCTTCATACTTCTGGCGGATCGGCGCCTTGAAGGCTTCGGCCTGCTCCGGCGTCCAGTTTTCCGCGTCGCGGTGGACTGTGGCGAGCACGCTTGCCGCCTGCTCGCCGCCCATCACGCTGATCCGCGCGTTGGGCCAGGTGAACAGGAAACGCGGGTCGTAGGCGCGGCCGCACATGCCGTAATTGCCCGCACCGAAGCTGCCGCCGATCAGCACGGTCAGCTTGGGCACTTGCGCCGTCGCCACCGCCGTCACCAGCTTTGCGCCATGTTTTGCAATGCCTTCGGCCTCGTACTTCCCACCAACCATGAAACCGCTGATGTTCTGCAGGAACAGCAACGGAATGCGGCGCTGGCAGGCCAGTTCGATGAAATGCGCGCCCTTCTGCGCGCTTTCGGAAAACAGCACGCCGTTGTTGGCCAGGATCGCCACCGGCATGCCCCAGATATGCGCAAAACCGCAGACCAGCGTGGTGCCGTAGAGTGCCTTGAACTCGTGGAACTCGCTGCCATCGACGATGCGGGCGATCACCTCGTGGACATCGTAAGGCGCTCGCACGTCGTCGGGGATGATCGAATAGAGATCCTCGGTGGGATACCTGGGCGGCACCGGCTGTTGAGAAGCAGGGATTGTCCCTGATTTTTCACCAAGGTGGCTCACGATATCGCGCACGATCGTCAGCGCATGCTCGTCATTGTCGGCCAAGTGATCGACCACGCCAGACTTGCGCGCGTGGAGGTCGCCACCGCCAAGCGCCTCGGCGGTGATTTCCTCGCCCGTCGCGGCCTTTACGAGGGGCGGGCCTGCCAGAAAGATCGTGCCCTGTTCGCGCACGATCACGCTTTCGTCGCTCATCGCGGGCACATAGGCGCCGCCTGCGGTGCAGCTGCCCATGACGCTCGCGATCTGCGGGATGCCGTTCGCGCTCATCTGCGCCTGATTGTAGAAAAACCGCCCGAAGTGATCGCGATCGGGAAAGACCTCGGCCTGATTGGGCAGGTTGGCGCCGCCGCTGTCGACCAGATAGATGCAGGGCAGGTGGTTCTGCATCGCGATTTCCTGCGCGCGCAGGTGCTTCTTCACGGTCATCGGGAAATAGGTCCCGCCCTTGACCGTCGCATCATTGGCAAAGATCATGCACTTGCGGCCCGAAACCCGGCCCACCCCGGCGATGATCCCCGCCCCCGGTACTTCGTCGCCATACATGCCATTGGCGGCAAGCTGGCCGATCTCGAGGAACGGCGCGCCCGGATCGAGCAGCCGCTCCACCCGGTCGCGCGGCAGCAGCTTTCCGCGCGAAACATGGCGGTCGCGCGATTTTGCATCACCGCCCTGCGCGGCCGTGGCCACGCGCGCGCGCAGTTCGTCCGCCAATGCGCGATTGTGCGCCGCGCGCGCCTGAGCCTCGGGGCTGGAGAGGTCGAGACTGGTGGGCAGGACAGGGCCAGCCATTATACGGCTCCCAGCAGTTCACGCCCGATCAGCATCCGCCGGATTTCGTTGGTGCCCGCGCCGATATCGAGCAGCTTGGCATCGCGCAGGAAGCGTTCCACCGGCCAGTCCCTGGTATAGCCCGCGCCGCCCAGTGCCTGCACCGCCTCACCCGCCGCGCGGAAGGCGTTCTCGCTCGCCAGCAGAATCGCGCCTGCCGCATCGAAGCGCGTGGTCTGCCCGGCATCGCAGGCGCGCGCCACGGCATAGACATAGGCACGGGCAGATTGCATCGCAACGTACATGTCCGCCACCTTGGCCTGCATCAGCTGGAACGCGCCGATCGGCTTGCCGAATTGCTTGCGCTCGCGAAGGTAGGGGATGACTACATCAAGGCAGGCCTGCATGATGCCGATCTGGATGCCCGAAAGCACGACGCGCTCATAATCGAGCCCGCTCATCAGCACGCCGACGCCGCCATTGACCGGACCCATCACGTTCTCTTGCGGAACGAAGCATTCATCGAACACCAGTTCGGCCGTGGGCGATCCGCGCATGCCCATCTTGTCGATCTTCTGGCCGATGGAGAAACCGGGCATGTCCTTTTCGATCAGGAACGCGGTGATGCCCCGGCTCGCCGCATCGGGCGCGGTCTTGGCGTAGACCACCAGCGTATCGGCATAGGCGGCATTGGTGATCCAGAACTTGGTGCCGTTGAGCCGGTAGCCGCCCGCCACCGCCTCGGCCTTGAGCTTCATAGAGACGACATCGGACCCGGCACTCGCCTCCGACATGGCAAGGCTGCCGACATGTTCGCCCGAGATCAGCCTGGGCAGGTACTTGGCTTTCTGCTCGTCGTTGCCCCAGCGGCTGATCTGGTTGACGCAGAGGTTGGAATGCGCGCCATAGGAAAGCCCGATCGAAGCCGAAGCGCGGCTCACTTCCTCCACCGCGATCACGTGATCGAGATATCCCAGCCCGAGGCCGCCCCATTGTTCGCCCACGGTCATGCCGTGCAGGCCCAGTTCGCCCATCGCGGGCCACAGCTCCTCGCGCGGGAACCAGTCCTCGGCATCGACACGCGCGGCCAGCGGCGCGATCTTCTCGTCGGCAAAACGGGCGACGCTTTCGCGGATCATCATCGCGCTCTCGGTCAGGCCGAAATCGAAATCGGGGGTAGCTCGCATGTCAGGCGCCTCTCCAAAGGTCGGCACGAGGCTACGCGCATTGGCTGCAGAAGAAAACTTGGACTTGGGCGATGAAGTGAATAGATAAAAGCTATGATCGACCGCCACGCGCTGCGCTATTTCACAGCCATCGTCGATACGGGCAACTTCTCGCGCGCGGCCGAACTGTGCCGCGTCGCGCAGCCGACCGTGTCTGCCGCCATCGCGCGGCTGGAGGACGAGATCGGCCAGGCGCTGTTCGTGCGCAACAATCGCCGCGTGGAGGTGACCGAAGCCGGTGCGCGACTGCTGCCCTACGCCCGCCGGATCGAACACGAGTTCGAGGAGGCGAGCCGCGCCATCCGCGAGGATCGCAAGGTACTGCACATCCGCCTTGGCGTTGCCACGACCATCCCGGTCCACACGATCACGCGCATCGCGGGCGCCGCGCTTGCCAACCCCGCGATCCGCCTCGAGGTTATCGAGCGCCGCCCCGGCGAACTGCTTTCGCTGTTCGACCGTGGCCGGGTCGATCTCGTGCTCGGCCCGCTCGATGGCACCGCCGGTCGGCGCACGATCGAACTGCTGCGCGAGCCCTATGTCCTGGTCATGTCCGAACGCCACCGCCTTGCCGCAGCGCCGTCCATCACCTGCGAGGACCTTGCGGGCGAGCCAATGCTGGCGCGCCGCCATTGCGAGGTGCTGGCGCGGGTGAGCCAGTTCTTCACAGCGCGCGGCGTGCGCCCGTTCTTTCCGGTCAAGAGCCTCCACGAAGAACGCATCGCTGCCTATGTCGTGGCGGGAATGGGCGTGACCGTGATGCCAGCCAGCCTGATGACACCGGGCATGGTCGCGGTTCCGCTCGAAGAATTCGACCTTGCCCGCACGGTCGGCGTGGTCGCCGAATCCGGATCGGACGGTCCGGTCACGGCCTCGGGCATTCTCGATCACATTGCTTCCGCCTTCGAGGTTTAGCCATCCAATTAAACTGGCGCTTTGCCTCGCTGCGCGCCATAGTCCCCCGCGATGGAGAGGGACAGGACATCACCCGGCGCGCCGCTTTCCGACTGGGTCGGCCGCACGCAGGACAGCGACGACACGGTCAGCGCCCGCGCGGTGAAGGGCCTTGTCGCCACGCTGGCATCGCGTATCGTCGAACCTCGGCCGGGCGATGCCGCGCCGCTGCTCTCGCACTGGCTCCACTTCCAGCCTGCCGCGCCACAAGGTGAACTGGGCCCTGACGGCCATCCCTCTCGCGGCGATTTCCTGCCACCGGTTACCCTGCCTCGCCGCATGTGGGCAGCAAGCGACATCACCTTCATCCGCCCGCTTTGCATCGGCAGCGCAATCACCCGCCGTTCGACCATCGCCAGCGCCACGCAGAAGCACGGCCGCAGCGGCAGGCTCGCCTTTGTCGAGGTCGATCATCATGTGTCCGATGCGCAAGGCGAGCTGCTGCGCGAACGCCAGACCATCGTCTATCGCGAGGCGGCCAATCCCGCTGCCCCTGGGCCTGCCCCCGTGCCCGCACCTCCTTCACCGCAATGGTCGACGCGCGTGGTGCCCGATCCGGTGTTGCTGTTCCGCTATTCGGCGTTGACCTTCAACAGCCACCGCATCCATTACGACCTGCCCTATGCCACCGGTGTCGAAGGCTATCCCGGCCTCGTCGTTCACGGCCCGCTGATCGCCACGCTGCTGCTGCACGATTTGGTTGCGCGCCATCCCGGCCTCACCGTCACCGGCTACCGCTTCCGCGCGGTCCAACCGCTTTTCGACACCGCGCCCTTCGACATCTGCGGCACGCTCGAAGCCGATGGCACTGCGCGCCTCTTTGCCATGAATGAAGGCGGCGCGCTGTGCATGGATGCGACCGCCACCTTCACCTGACGAGACCTCTCCCGATGCCCCTGCCCGCCACTTCCGACGCCTATCAGGACATTCGCGAGGCGGTGCGCGCGCTCTGCGCCCAGTTCCCCGATGAATACCACCGCCGGATCGATGCCGAACGCGGCTATCCCGAGGAATTCGTCGAAGCACTGACCCGTGCAGGGTGGCTCGCTGCGATGATCCCGGTCGAACATGGCGGCTCGGGTCTCGGGCTTGCCGAAGCCTCGGTCATCATGGAGGAAATCAACCGCTCGGGCGGCAATTCGGGCGCGTGCCACGGCCAGATGTACAACATGGGCACGCTGCTGCGGCACGGCTCGGACGAGCAGAAGCGGACGTACCTGCCGCGCATCGCCTCGGGCGAACTGCGCCTGCAATCGATGGCGGTGACCGAGCCGACCACCGGCACCGATACCACCAGCCTCAAGACCCGCGCGGTGCGCCATGGCGATCACTACCGCGTCTCGGGCCAGAAGGTCTGGATCAGCCGGATCCAGCATTCGGACCTGATGATCCTGCTCGCGCGCACCACTCCGCTCGATCAGGTGGCCAGGCGCTCGGACGGCATGTCGATCTTCATCGTCGATCTGCGCGAGGCGCTGGGCCACGGCATGGAGATCAGGCCCATCGCCAACATGGTCAATCACGAGACCAACGAGGTGTTCTTCGACGACTTGCGCATCCCGGCAGAAAACCTGATCGGCGAGGAAGGCCGGGGCTTTCGCTACATCCTCGACGGGCTCAATGCCGAACGCACGCTGATCGCCGCCGAATGCATCGGCGATGGCTACTGGTTCGTCGATCGCGCGAGCCGCTATGCCAGCGAGCGCGAGGTTTTCGGACGGCCCATCGGGCAGAACCAGGGCGTGCAGTTCCCCATCGCCGAAAGCTATGCCGAGATTTGCGCGGCCGACCTCATGCGCTTTCGCGCCTGTGGGCTGTTCGATGCCCACCAGCCCTGCGGGGCAGAGGCCAATATGGCCAAGTACCTTGCCGCCAAGGCCAGCTGGGAAGCTGCCAATGCCGCGATCCAGACCTTCGGCGGTTTCGGCTTCGCGCATGAATACGATGTCGAACGCAAGTTCCGCGAAACGCGGCTCTACCAGGTCGCCCCGGTCAGCACGAACCTGATCCTGTCCTACATCGCCGAACACGTGCTCGGCATGCCGCGCTCGTTCTAGGGTCAGGACCCATTAGTCCGCCGTCCAGCCGCCATCGACGACCAGGCTTGTCCCGGTCATCAGCGCCGAGGCCTCGGAGGCAAGGAACACCACCGCGCCCATCAGGTCCTCGACGGTGCCGAGGCGACCGAGCTTGATCTTGGCCAGCACGCTCGCCTTGAACGCCGGATCCTCGAAGAACGGTCTGGTCATCGGTGTTTCGATGAAAGTCGGCGCGATCGTGTTGCTGCGGATGCCATGGGGCGCAAGATCGAGTGCGAAAGCCTTGTTCATGCCCTCGAGCGCCCACTTGCTCGCGCAATAGAGCGACCGGTTCGGCCCGCCGACGTGCCCCATCTGGCTGCCGATGTGGATCAGGCTGCCCTTCTCGGCCGCAGCAATCAGCCGCCGTGCGCAGGCCTGGGCCACGAAGAACGCGGCCTTTACGTTGAGGTCGAGCACGGCGTCGTAGTCGGCCTCGCTCACCTCCCACATCGGCTTGGGCCGGTTGGTGCCCGCATTGTTCACCAGCACGTGAAACGCAGGGCGCGCCGTAAAGAAGGCCGTGACAGCGGCGGTGTCGGACACGTCCAGTGCCGCAGCCTCGGCCACGCCGCCGCTTGCGCGGATAGCGCGCGCGGCTTCCTCGATCTCGCCTTGCGAACGGGCGGCCAGCGTTACCGCCGCGCCAGCTTCAGCCAGCGCCGCCGCCATGGCGAGGCCGATGCCCCGCCCCGCGCCGGTCACCAGCGCGCGCTTGCCGTCCAGCCGGAACGTCGGGGTGCGGGGCAAGTCAGTCATGCTCGGTCCTCAGGCTCGGGTCAGTTCGCTGGGTTCGGCCTGGCCCGCATAGGGCACGTTGCGCCCGCCGAACCGGCGCACGCGGATATTGGCCTGTTCGCCATGGCCTGCAAAGCCCTCCAGCGCGCACAAGCGGCTGCAGTATTCGCCGATCAGCGTCGATGCCTCGTCGGTCAGGACCTTCTGGTAAGTGCAGGTCTTGAGGAACTTGCCCACCCACAGGCCGCCGGTATAGCGCGCCGCCTTCCGGGTCGGCAGGGTGTGGTTGGTGCCGATCACCTTGTCGCCATAGGAAACGTTGGTGCGGTTGCCGAGGAAGAGTGCGCCGTAGTTGGTCATGTTCCTGAGGAAGTAATCGGGATCGGCGGTCATGACCTGCACGTGCTCGCTGGCGATCTCGTCGGCGATGCGCACCATCTCGTCATAGCTCTCGGCCACGATCACCTCGCCGAAGCTTTCCCAGGCCTTGCGGGCGTGGTCGGCGGTGGGAAGGATCTGCAGCAGGCGCTCGATCTCGACCATCGTCTCACGGGCGAACTTCTCGCTGTTGGTCAGCAGCACGCCGGGGCTGTCGGGTCCGTGTTCGACCTGTCCGAGAATGTCGGTCGCGGCCATTTCGGGGTCGCAACCCACTTCGTCAGCGATGATCAGCGTCTCGGTGGGGCCAGCGAACAGGTCGATGCCCACGCGGCCGAACAGCTGGCGCTTGGCCTCGGCAACGAAGGCGTTGCCCGGACCCACCAGAATGTCGACCGGGTCGATGCTCTGCGTGCCGATGGCCATCGCGCCGACGGCCTGAATGCCGCCCAGCGCATAGATCGCATCGGCGCCGGCCATGGCCTGCGCCGCAACGATCGCGCGGGCAGGCTTGCCCTGAAACGGCGGCGCGCAAGTGATGACGCGCGGCACGCCCGCCACCTTGGCGGTGATGACCGACATGTGCGCCGAGGCCAGCAGCGGATACTTCCCGCCGGGCACATAACAGCCCGCATTCTGGATCGGCAGGTTCTTGTGGCCCAGAATGACGCCCGGCATCGTCTCGACTTCAACGTCCTTCATCGAATCGCGCTGGATCTGCGCGAAGTTGCGCACTTGCGCCTGCGCAAACTCGATATCCTTGCGCTCCTGCGGCGAGAGGCTGTCGACCGCTGCGTCGATCTCTGCCTGCGAAAGGCGATAATCCTCGCGGTCCCAGCCATCGAACCTGACCGAAAGGTCACGCACCGCGGCATCACCGCGCTTCTCGATATCGGCCAGCGTCGCTTCCACGACGTCACGAACCTTCCGGTCTGCATCGGCCTTGGCTTCCGCCGTCGATCCCCGCTTGAGCCACACTGCCATCGAACTGCTCCCATGCCTTTGCGAGCGACTCCTGCGCCGCTCTCACCGCCTGCTGATACCCGCACCGGACGACTATTGCAACCGCATGCATGATTTTGCAATTCGTTGCATTCGCCTTGCAACCGTCGCAATCGCGATGCTAATCCGCTTCCATGGATGAAAGCTCGGTAGTGCGCGCCCGCGACGTGGCCCGGAAGGCCGGGGTCTCGACCTCGGCGGTAAGCCGCGCCTTCACGCCAGGAGCGAGCATCGCGCCCGAAACCCGCCGCCGCATCATCGAAGTGGCCGAGGAGATCGGCTACAAGCCCGACCTCATCGCCCGCAGCCTGACGTCCGGCCGATCGAACATCGTCGGCATCGGCGTCGGCAATCTCGACAATCCGTTCTTCGCCGATTCGCTCAACCGCCTCTCGTCGGCCTTCGCCACGGCGGGCCTGCGCGTGCTGCTGTTTCCCGCCACGGCGCAAGGCGCGTCCGAGGCACAAGTCCACGAAGTGCTGCAATACCGGCTCGACGCGCTGATCCTGCTGTCGACCAACCTTTCATCCAGCCTCGCCAACCAGTGCCGCAACGCGCAGATTCCGGTGATCATGTACAACCGCACGACCGCAGATCCGGGCCGCGTCTCGTCGGTCACGGGCAATAACCGGGGCGGCGCACGCGCCATCGCCGCGCATCTCGTCGCCGCAGGACACCGGCGTCCGTGCTTCATGGCGGGGCACGACGATGCCTCGACCAGCACCGCGCGCGAGGAAGGCTTTGCCGGCTATTTCCGCGAAAAGGGCCTGCCCGCCCCCATGCGTGAGACCGGCCATTTCACGCGCGAAGGCGCCGCCGCCGCCGCCCGCCGCCTGCTCACCCTGCCCGAGCCGCCCGACGCGATCTTCTGCGCCAACGATCACATGGCACTTGCCACGATCGACGTTGCTCGCGCCGAATTCGGCCTCGATGTGGGCCGCGACATCTCTGTCGTCGGCTTCGATGACGTGCCCATGGCAAGCTGGCCGTCCTTTGCGCTGACGACTTATGCCCAACCCGCCGACGAGATGGTCGCCGAAACGCTCGCCATCGCGCTCGCCCTCGGCGAAGGCGCGACCGAACCGGTGCACAAGCTGATCGAGGGCCGACTGGTCCTGCGCGGCAGCACCCGTAGACTGCCTCAGGCCAGTTGAGCGGCCAGCGCGGCAAGTCCACGCACGGCATTCTTGCGCCCATTAAATACTCCGAGTATATCCGTGACGGCATCGCGCAGGCCGTGTCGCAGAATCACGCAAGGTTGGGGGCTTCAAGGGATGCAGCAGGCGCGAAATCGGGTATTTCCTGCTTGCAACTGGCCTGACAATCCACGCGACTGGTGCGCACGCTGATGCTCCTGCACACTATCGAACGCGGCCATCGCGATCTGCTTGGCGAAGGCCCGGTCTGGGTACCGGAACGCAATCGCCTGTTCTGGGTCGATATCCTCGCGCCCGCACTCAACTGGCTGGATCTGGCCAGCGGCGAGACGGGCCGGCGCGCGTTCGACGAGCGCATCGGCTGGATCATTCCGCGCGTCGGGCGCAGCGATTTCGTGATTGGCCTCAAGAGCGGCTTCCACCATTTCGATTTGGATACGGGCGCCCTTTCCTCCATCGGCGATCCCGAGCCCGATCGCCCTGACAACCGCCTCAACGATGCCAAGGTCGATCACGCGGGGCGCATCTGGGCCGGATCGAAGGACGATACCGATACCGCCGCCAGCGGTGCGCTCTATAGGCTCGATCCCGATCTCACATGGTCACGCCACGACGATAGCTATCAGGTCACCAATGGCCCGACCTTCAGCCCGGACGGCAAAACGCTCTATCACACCGACAGCGGCGCGCGGACGATCTTCGCTTTCGATCTCGCACCTGACGGCACATTGTCGAACAAGCGCCTGTTCCTGCGGTTCGACGATGCATGGGGCCACCCGGACGGCATGACCACCGATGCCGAGGGCTGCCTATGGGTCGCGCACTGGGAAGGTGCGCGGATCAGCCGCTTCGATCCCGAGGGACGCCAGATGCGCGCCATCACGCTGCCCGCCACCAACATCACCAGCATGACCTTCGCCGGGCCCGATCTCGATCGCATGTTCGTGACCTCCTCGGCCGACCGAAGGCTCGACGAGCCGCAAGCGGGCTGCCTGTTCGAAGTCGATCCCGGCGTGCGCGGCCTGCCCGCGCGGGCGTTCGCCGGATGAGCACGCTGATCGGCGTCGACTGGGGCACGACCAACCTGCGCGCCTTCCGCTTTGGTCCCGGCGGCGACGTACTCGAATGCCGTGCTTCCCCGCGAGGCGCGGGCGGCCTTGCTCCGCACGAGTTCGAGCCGGTTCTCGCCGAAATTGTCGAAGGCTGGACCGATGGCTCCACCCCGATCGTGCTGGCGGGCATGGTCGGCGGACGCAATGGCTGGCGTGAAGCGGCCTATCTGCCCTGCCCCGCATCTCCCTCCGCGCTAGCCGCAGCCGCGCTGCCCACAGAAACCTCGCTGGGCCGCGCGGTGATCGTTCCGGGCCTTAGCGCGCGCGCTGCCGGTGGGAGCGCCGACGTCATGCGCGGCGAGGAAACCCAGCTGCTTGGCGTAGGGCTGACGGACGGCCTCGTCATCCTGCCCGGCACGCACAGCAAATGGGCCACGCTCGAACAGGGCCGCATAGTCACTTTTGCCACCGCGATGACTGGCGAACTTTTCGCCCTTCTGCGCCAGCATTCGCTGCTCGGACAACTCGCCTGCGAAGGTCCGTTTGATGAAGGGGCCTTCGCCAGAGGCGTCACCCGCGCGCTCGAGGCAGGCGGCTTCGGACCGCTGCTGTTCTCGGCCCGCGCCGGCGTCCTGCTCGGTGACCTGCCACCCAACGCGGTCGAGAGCTATCTTTCGGGCCTGCTGATCGGCGGCGAGATCGCCGGGTTCGGCGCGCGGTTGCGCGAGGCCGGAGCCGCCACGCTGATCGGCAGCCCGCATCTCGTCGCACGCTACGAGACCGCGCTCCGGCTTGCCGGAGCCAGCCGGATCGAAACCATCGACGGCGATCTTGCCGCCGGTCGCGGCCTCTGGGCCATCGGAGAATGCCTGTGACTCTCGACGAAGCGCTCGGGGCGCTGCCGCTCATCGCCATCCTGCGCGGGATCACGCGCGCCGAAGCCGTGCCTGTGGCCGAGGCACTTTTTGAGGCGGGCTTCCGCTGCCTTGAGGTGCCGCTGAATTCGCCCGATCCCTTCGCCTCGATCGCTGCGATGGCAGCACATCTGGGCAACCGCGCTTTGGTCGGCGCGGGCACCGTCCTGACCGTCGCCGATGTGGCGCGCGTGAAGGACGCTGGCGGTGGGATCGTCATCTCGCCCAACGCCGACGTCGACGTAATCAGCGCGACCAAGGCGGCAGGCATGGCGTCGCTGCCTGCGTTCTTCACGCCTACCGAGGCTTTCCGCGCGCTTTCCGCCGGTGCAGACGCGCTCAAGCTCTTCCCGGCCGAAGCCGCAGGCCCGGCCACGCTCAAGGCGGTCCGCGCGGTCCTTCCGCCCGGAACCCGCGTGTTCCCGGTCGGCGGCATCGATCCCGGCACCATGCCCGCCTACCTCGCCGCAGGCGCCGCAGGCTTCGGGATCGGCTCCTCGCTCTACGCGCCAGGGCGCAGCGCGGCTGACGTGGGCACGCGCGCGGCGGCGCTGATCGCAAGCTGGCAGCAGGCCCGCGCTTGAACATTCTGATGGGAGAGACTTCGATGACCGCAGCAGCCCGCTCCGCACTCTTCGCGCTGGCAGGAGCAGCCCTTGCCGCGACGTCGCCCGCCTGCGCCGCCGAGGCCAGGCTCTCCGATACGGTGCTGTTCGGCGCGGCCTATTACGACGAATATGCCCCGACCGACCGGGTCGAGGAAGATGCCGCGATGATGGCGGCGGCGGGGATCACCGTCGTGCGCATTGCCGAAAGCACCTGGGGCACGCTCGAACGCACCCCCGGCGTGTTCGATTTCTCCCATGTCGACCGCACGCTCGCGGCAATGAATCGCCACGGCATCAAGGTGATCGTCGGCACGCCGACTTATGCGATCCCGACCTGGCTGGCCAAGGAGCACCCCGGCGTGCTGGTCCAGCGCAAGGAAGGCCCCGCCGCCTATGGTCCGCGCCAGAACATGGATATCACCGATCCCGATTTCCGCGCCGCCGGACAGCGCGTGATCGTCGCGCTGGTCGATCATGTGCGCAACGATCCGGCGGTGATCGGCTATCAGATCGATAACGAGACCAAGGCCTACGGCACCAGCGGCCCCAACGTGCAGGCCGCGTTCCAGGCCGAGATGAAGCGCCAGTTCCCCAGGCTCGAAGATCTGAACAAGGCCTTCGGTCTCGATTACTGGAGCAACCGCATCAACCGCTGGGAGGATTTTCCCTCGGTCAACGGCTCGATCAATGCCAGCCTCTCGAACGCCTTCCTCCGCTTCCAACGCTCGCTTGTGACGGAATACCTCGCATGGCAGGCCGATCTTGTGCGCGCCCACGCCAAGCCCGGCCAGTTCGTGACGCAGAATTTCGACCTTGCGTGGAAAGGCCATTCCTACGGCGTCCAGCCCGAGGTCGATCACTGGCAGGCCGGCAGGGCGCTCGATGTGGCGGGGATCGACATCTACCACCCCGCGCAAGCGCAGCTGACCGGGGCCGAGATTGCGCTCGGCGGCGACATCGCGCGCTCCATCAAGGACGGACAGAACTACCTCGTGCTTGAAACGCAGGCACAGGGCTTCCCGTTCTGGACGCCTTATCCCGGCCAGCTGCGCCTCCAGGCGTTCAGCCACCTCGCCAGCGGCGCCAACATGCTCGAATACTGGCACTGGGGCACCACCGCGAACGGCATCGAAACTTACTGGCGCGGGCTTTTGACACAGGACTTCAAGCCCAACCCCACCTTCAATGAAGCGGCCACGATCGGCGCAGACCTGAAACGGCTGGGCAAGCGGCTGGTCAATCTGAAGAAGACCAACAAGGTCGCGATCTACGTCAGCAACACCGCGCTTTCGGGCATGGACGCCTTCACTTTCATCACCGGAGGCTCGCCCGCCTACAACGATGTCGTCCGGCGCTATTATGACGCGCTCTACCGGCAGAACATCGAGGTCGATTTCGTCTCGCCCGACAGCAAGGTCGATCTTGGCCGTTACAAACTGGTGATCGTACCTGCGCTCTATGCGGCAAGCGAGGCCGAGATCGCCCGGCTCAACGCCTATGCCAAGGCAGGTGGGCACCTGCTCTACACCTTCAAGAGCGGCTTTTCGGACGAGAACACCAAGGTCCGTGCCGTGACCCAGCCCGGCCTGATCGCCGAGGCCGCAGGCGTGACTTACAGCCAGTTCGCGGTGCCCGAGAGCGCGACCCTCGACGGCGATCCTTTCGCAGTGGGCGAAAAGGACAATGCCGTCACCCAGTGGATGGAGTTCCTCGAACCCACCACCGCCACCGTACTGGCGCGCTACAAGCACCCGCAATGGCCCGGATACGCAGCGGTCACGCGCAATCGCTGGGGCTCCGGCTCGGTCGCCTATGTCGGCTTCATGCCGGGTGAGGCGCTGGCCGAGAAGATCCTGCGCGAAGAGGCGCGCAACGCAGGCGTTTCCCTGCCCGAAGCGCGCTTCCCGCTGATCGTGCGCGGTGGCACGCTGAACAACGGGCACGCGGTCAGCTACCTGCTAAACTTCTCCGCGCAGGCGCGCAGCGTGGCAGCACCCGCCGGAACCGAGCTGCTCAGCGGCAAGCCGATCGGAGCGGGCGGTACGCTCGACCTTCCTGCATGGGGCGTGGCGATCGTGGAGCAGCGGCGATAGGGTCAGGACCTATTAGTCCCACCTTCGAGGTTTGAGGCAAAATGGCCTGGTGCAAGGCGGAAAGGTGCAGGAATAGTGGTTCTATTTCAAACCTTTCCAACGCAGCGCCGGGCCATTTTGGTCAAATCCCTGCGGGACGCCGGAATGGCTTCCATCTCGACCGGATACTCGCTTGGAAAGGCAACCAGCCTTCCCGGTGCGAGTATCCGCCCGATATGTTCGCCATTCCGACGCCTCGACGGTGGGATTAATAGGTCCTGACCCTGGATCAGGCCGGCGTCTCGACCAGTTCGGCAATCTCGAACGCAAAGCTCCTCCACCCGCGCATCTTCGCCGCGTCCTGCGCGGGCTGGCGCTTGGCCTTTGCCTCGGCCAGCGAACGCGCGTGGCCCCAGAACACTTCGGTCTTGCCGTTCTCGAGCACGGCGACGATCCGCCAGTAATGCGTGAAGCTGTCGCTCGTCGGGCCGATCGTCTTGACGTAGCCATCGGGCATCTTTGCGGTAAGGTAGCGCTTCTTCCTGGCCATCGGGCGGCCATGCCACGCCCCTTGCGTGGCGCACAAGCCGCGCCGATAGAGTGGCCATGGATTTCGACGACCAGCTCCGCCGCTTTTTCGGCACCGCCGAACTCACGCAGGTATCCCCCGAAGCCTTTGAAGGCGGGACCGAACAGATGCGCGTCGCGCTCGGCCTCGATCGCGATCCTGCCCGCCGGTTCGCCCTCTGGTCGATCCTCTACATGCTGGGCGCCGCCCCCGATCTCGACGTGACGTTCAAGGACGCAGGGCAACGCGACGCCGCGCGCAACTTCATGGACATGATCGACCGCGCCGCCGCGCCTGACGACTGATATCAGCGCCACATCTCGTCCTTGCGAGCATGATTCTGATCTGCTGCACGCCGCCCCTCTGCACATTTCCTGCACGACAACAGCACAGCCTCGACCATCACCGGCGCACAAGCCTGCGCCAAAACCGTCTCCTCGACGCAAGACAAAGGAGACGAAGGACGATGACCGCACGCTGGCGAAGCTCTTGCTGGGCAAGACGCATCCTTGTCGGTGCCCTGATCGCGCTGGGCGATGTGCTGTTCTTCCGCCTTGGCCTCCACGGTGGCACTTTCGGGCTCTATGGCCTTGCCCTGCTGCTGGCCCTCGCCATCGCGCGCCCGGCGGTGACTTTCCAGCCCCGTGCCCGCCTCGCCCTGATCCTGGCCGCACTCTATGCGCTGGCCATGGCAATCAGCGCCAGTCCGCTGGCGTGGATGCTGTTCTGGACCGCCGCGGGCATGGCCACGCTGCTGCCCCGCACGGCGGCGTTCGATAACGGCTGGCGCTGGTTCCAGCGGCTTTTCTACCACGGCCTCGTCTCGCTCGCCGGGCCGATTCCGGATCTAATCCGCCGCGCGCGTGCCAACGCCCGTCGCAAGCACACTGGCCCAAGCCTGCGCACGACACTGCCCATGCTGATCCTTCCGGTCCTTGGCACGGCCGCTTTCATCGCGCTGTTCTCTGCCGCCAATCCGGTGATCGACGCGTGGCTCACCTCGCTCAGCCTGCCGGGCCTGGATGAAAGCATGATCGGCCGCATGATCCTGTGGGCGGTGCTTGTCTGGCTCGCCTGGGGATTGCTCCGCCCGCACATGGCCCGCAACCTGCTGGGCACGTTCGACGGCGCGGGCGATGCCGCGATCCCCGGCGTTTCGCCCGCCTCGGTGCTGATCTCGCTCATCGCCTTCAACGCGCTGTTCCTCATTCAGAACGCCATGGACGCTGCCTGGCTCTGGGGTCTCGTCCCCCTGCCCGAAGGCATGACGCTTGCCGCCTATGCCCATCGCGGCGCCTATCCGCTCGTCGTCACCGCGCTGCTTGCCGCGCTGTTCGTGCTGATTGCGCTGCGCCCTGGATCGCGCATGGCGGAAAATCCGCTGATCCGCCGCCTTGTCATGGCCTGGACCGCACAGAACCTGTTTCTCGTCCTCAACGCCGCCCTGCGCACGCTGGACTATGTCGAGGCCTATTCGCTGACGATCCTGCGCATTGCCGCGCTGTTGTGGATGGCGCTGGTCGCGCTCGGCCTTGTCCTCGTGCTTTGGCGTATGCTCGCAGGCAAAAGCACCGGCTGGCTGATCAACGCCAACTGCGCCGCGCTCGGCCTGCTGCTGACCATCATCGCCTTTACCGATCTGGGCGCCATTGCCGCGCGCTGGAATGTGGCCCACGCCCGCGAGATCGACGGCGACGGTGCCACGCTCGACTTGTGCTACCTCAATTCGCTCAACGGCTCCGCGCTTCTCCCGCTGATCGAACTCGAGGCCCGCCCGCTTGCTCCGGCGTTTCACCAGCGCCTGCGCAACGTCCGCCTGATGGTCCACTATCGCCTTGCCGACGAGGTTTCATGGGGCGCATGGGACTGGTTGTCGCAATCACGGCTCAATCGCGCGCGCGACCTGATCGGCCCCGACATCGGCCCGCGCCCGGATCGCGCCTTCGATTGCGATGGCTCCCCCATCCCCGTCCCCGCTCCGGAGTCAGCGCCAGCCCCGTCATTGCCAGCCCCGTCATTGCCAGCCCCGTCATTGACTGCCGGAGCGGTTCGTTGAACAACGAAGCCATGCCGCGCACCGTCCTGCTCGTCGACGACGATCCCCATATCCGCGAGGTCCTCGCCTTCGCATTCGACAAGGCCGGGATCGCCACGCGCGAAGCGGCAGATGGCGAGGAGGCACTGTCCCGCGTAGCCGAAAGCGCGCCGGATCTCGTCGTGCTCGACATCAACATGCCGCGCATGGACGGGCTCGAGGTGTGCCGCCGTCTGCGCGCCGTCGGCGACCTTCCGATCCTGTTCCTGTCCTCGCGCGATGACGAGTTCGATCGCGTGCTCGGCATCGAGCTGGGCGGCGACGATTACGTGGTCAAGCCTTTCTCCCCGCGTGAGGTCGTGGCCCGCGCATCGGCGATCCTGCGCCGCAGCGCACCGCGCACCCCCGCCAGCCCCACGGCCACGCACGCCCATGGCGGGCTCGCCATCGATGCCGAGGGCTGGACCGCGCGCTGGCGCGAGACCGCCGTCGATCTTACCGTCACCGAATTTGCGCTGCTCAAGGCTCTCGCCTCGGCCCCTGCCCGCATCTTCACGCGCGACCAGCTTATCGACCAGCTTCACGGCCCGCGCTTTGCCGTGACCGACCGGACGATAGACAGCCACGTCCGTAACGTGCGCCGCAAGTTCGCCGAGGCCGGTTGCCATGACCTGATCGAGACGCGTTCGGGCGTCGGCTATCGGCTCGGGCCCTGCACCGGAGCCGCCGCTTGATCGAGCGCTTGCGCGCTTTGGCCCGCGCGGTCTGGCCGGTGATGCGGCTGCGCTGGCTGTTCTTCGGCACGCTGGTCTTCGTGGCAGCGCTCCCCGGTTTTGCCGCACTGGGCCTGCGCGTCTACGAAAATGCCCTCGTCCGCCGCACTGAAGCCGAAGTCGTCGCGCAGTCCGCCGCGCTCGCCGCCAGCGCCGCGCTATTGCTCAACTCGACACCGCAAACGGCGGCCGACACCGCATCCGACGCGGCGGAGCGTTACGAACCCATCCCCACCGGCATCGACTTGCGCTCCTCGCCCGTGCTTGGTTCCCGCCCCCATGCCATCGCGGTCAGGCAAGCGCCCGATCCGGTCGGCGTCTACCTCGCACAGCGGATCGCGCCTGCCCTCGCCGAGACTCGCCGCACCACACTGGCGGCCATCGTCCTGCTCGATTCCCACGGCATTGTCCTCAATGGCAGCGAGACGGGCGGAAGCCTTGCGGGCGTGCCCGAGGTCCGCACAGCGCTCGCGGGCCGTGCGCTCACCGTGTTGCGCCACAACGACAGCTACGCGCGCTCCTCGCCGCTCGAATGGATCAGTCGCGGCACCTCGATCCGCCTTCACCACGCGCGGCCGATCATGGTCGGCGGGAAGGTCGCCGGCGTCGTGCTGGTTTCGCGCAGCCCCGCCGCGCTGTTTCGCGGCATGTGGGAGGATGCGGGCAAGATCGCCGCGGGCACGCTGATGATCCTCGCGCTGCTGATCGCCTTGAGCGCCGTCCTTGCCCGCGCCATCGTCCGCCCGGTCGAAAAGTTGAGCGAGGCTGCCCGCGCGCTCGCCTCGGGACACGAGGCCGCTCCCTTGCGGCCGACGCTCGAGGTGCGCGAGATCCGCAGCCTCTACGATGATTTCGCAGTAATGGCGCAGTCGATTGCCCGCCGCTCGCGCTACTTGCGCGATTTCGCCGCCTCGCTCGCGCACGAGTTCAAGACGCCGCTTGCCGCCCTGCGCGGTGGTGTCGAACTGCTGCAGGACCACGAGACGGACATGACCGCGCAGGAACGCCGGCGCTTCCTGGCCAACATGGGCGAGGACACCGACCGCCTATCGCGTCTCGTCAGCCGCCTGATGGAAATGGCCCAGGCCGACATGCGCGGCGGCGAGGTGACCGAGCCCGCGCAGCTTGCCCCCCTCCTCGCCCGCCTTGCCGATGGCATGAAGCGCGAGAGCTTTGCCATTGCCATCACCGTGGCCCGACCCGTGCCGCCTCTGGCGATCGAAGCCGCTGCGCTGGAAACCGTGCTGTCCACGCTGATCGAAAACGCGCGTCAGGCAGGGGCCACGCAGCTTGCCATATCTGCCGCGCACGACACCCGCGAAGGCACGATCACTCTGGACGATAATGGCCCCGGCGTGCCCGAGCCGGATCGCGCCCGCGTGTTCGATCCGTTCTTCACCACGCGCCGGGGTGAAGGCGGCACCGGCCTCGGCCTGCCCATCGCCCGCGCGCTCGTCGCCAATCGTGGCGGTGCGCTCGATCTGGCCGATGCCCCCGGCGGTGCCTGCTTCGTCCTGCGCCTGCCCCTCTCAGGAAAGTCAGGTCCGGCCTGATTGGCAACGCTGTCGGATTGCTCTAGCTTCGTGTCAGAAAATACTGGCATGGGAGAGGTAAACGATGGATCGCAGGCATTTCCTCGGGGCCTCGGCTGCCATCATCGGCACCGGCCTGGCCGCGCCAGCAGTGGCCAGGCCTCGCCGCAAGTGGGGCCTGCAGCTCTTTACGGTGATAGCCGCGCTCGAACAGGACTTCGAAGGCACGCTGCGCAAAGTGGCGAAGCTCGGCTATCGCGAGGTCGAGACAATCGGCAGCTTCGGGCGTGATCCGAAATGGCTGCGCGCGCAGTTTGACCGCTTCGGCCTCGCCTCACCCTCGCAGCATGTCGCGCCCGATGCGCTCTATGCTTCGTTCGGCGCATGGTCGCGCAAGCAGATCACGACCGAGCAGAACCGCGAGAACTACGATATCCAGCTCGCCCTGCCGCGCGCCATCGCCGCCGTGCGCGATGGCATCGCCAAGGCGAAGGTCCTTGGCCAGCACTATGTCACCTGGCCGATCCTGATGCCGCAGATGCTGGCCAACACGGCCATTCTCGACGGCTATATCGCGATGTTCAATGAAGCCGGGCGGATCGCGCGCGAAGAAGGCGTGACTTTTGCCTTCCACAATCACGCGCGCGAATTCGACATGCTCGACGGCCAGATCATCTATGACCGGATCCTCGCCAATACCGACCCGGCGCTGGTGAAGATGGAGCTCGATCTCTACTGGATCAACAAGGCCGGAAAGGATGCCCCGGCCTATCTCGCCGCCAATCCGGGCCGCTTCTTCGGCTGCCACGTCAAGGACATGGACGCCAACGGCGACTTCGCACCGGCGGGTTCGGGCAAGCTAGACTTGCCGGGCCTGATCGCTGCCGCGCGCCAATCGGGCGCGAAGCATTTCTTCGTCGAGATAGACCGGTCGGACAACCCGATGGGTGCCGCCACCAGCAGCATCGGCTATCTCAGGACAATCGGCTAGGCCGGATCAGCCGAGGCTCGCGCGCATCCGTTCGGCATCGGCCACATGGCCGGTGATGATCTCGAACGCGCGCGCGGCCTGGCCCACGACCATGCCGACGCCATTGATCGCGGCACAGCCCTTTTCCCGTGCGACCCGAAGCAGCTCAGTCTCCGGCGGAAAATAGATGATGTCGGCAACCCATTGCGACGGGGCAATCTTGCCAGCGTCGAGCGGCATGCCGGGTTTGCCGTTCATGCCGATGGGTGTGGCGTTGACGATGCCGTCAGCGCCCTGCGTGGACAAGTCTTCCAGACTGCCCGAAGTGACCGTTCTGCCGGGATAACGTGCGGAAAGGTCCGCTGCCAGAGCACTCGCCCGGTCAGCGTCGATGTCGACCAGGTCGAGCCGTTCGACCCCGATCGAGAGCAGCGCATTGGCAACAGCAGATCCTGCCCCGCCCGCGCCCAGCTGCACGACATGGGTCAGGCCCGCCCCCGGCAGTCCGTCAAGAACCGAGCCGCGAAAGCCGGCCATGTCGGTATTGTAGCCAATCAGCCGTCCGTCGCGGATCGCTACGGTGTTGACCGCGCCCACCGCCGCTGCGCTTTCGTCAAGCTCGTCGAGCAGCGGCACGACGGCCTGCTTGAACGGAAATGTCACGTTGAAACCGCTGAAGCCGCGTTCGACCAGATCGGCCATGACGCTGGCGAGATCCGCATCGTCCAGCCCGCGGGCCGAGAAGTCGAACAGTTCGTACGTCAGGTCCAGGCCCTGTGCCTGCGCTTCCTTCTCGTGCAACTCGGGCGAGCGCGATGCGAGAATGGAGCGTCCAATGAGACCGGAGCGGATCATCTGTTCCTTGGGTTACGAAAAAATCCCGGCACGGCGCAAGCCGCACCGGGATACAGGGGAGATCAGAAGGTGGCGCGGACGCCGACGTAGAACGAACGGCCGACCACGTCATACTGTGCGGTATCGGTCAGCGTCTGATTGCTGGCCACGAACGGCAGGCCACGGTCGAACAGGTTGTTCACGCCGCCACGCAGTTCGAAGCGATCGTTCACCTTCACCGAGCTGAACAGATCCCAGGTCTGGTAGGACGGGACGCCCAGCGCGACGTTGTTCGGGCTATTGATCCGGCTCACGTCATCCAGTGCGTTCTGGTACTTCCAGCGAAGGCCGAAGCTGAGCCCGTCCGAACGATAGCCGAACGTCGTCAGCGCCTTCCACTTGGGCGTGGCGCGCGGCGGCACGGCGCCGGCGTCGAACACCGAGCCATTGCTGATGCCGGTATAATCGAGGAACGCCGCACCCGGCAGGAGCTGCACCTTGTAGTTGGCAAGGTAGCCGATTGCGGAGTCGACATAGAGCCTGCCGCTCTGCGCGACAAACGGCACGCCGATGCCCCAGTGCACCTGCACCTCGACGCCGTCAGTCTTGAGCGCGCCCAGATTCTTGAACGGCGTGTTGACGTTCAGGAGCTGGCCGTTGCCATCGCGCGAGATCAGCGCGCAGTTCGCGTCGGTCGGCGAGTAGTTCGGGTTGCTCCCGTTGAGGTTGTAGCAGCCCGCCAGCACCGTGCCGCCCGGGATTGCAGAGATCACGTTCTTGATGCTGATGTTGTAGTAGTCGACCGAGAGCGAGAAATCGCCGAACACGCCGCCACCGCGCGGTGCGTTGAACACGAACCCGAGATTGAAGGTGTCAGCCTTTTCAGGCGTCACCGTGAGGCTGCCCGCGGTGGTCGAGCCGGTCGCAGTGGTCTGGAACTGGTAAGTGCTGATCTGCGCAGCGGGAACGCCCTGCGCCACGCAGAGCGCTGCCACCTTCGCGCCGTTCGCGCCGGTGCGGGCGCTCGAGCGGACGTCGCATGGATCGCCAAGCGATGCGGGCGGCGTGCCGAGGGCAAGCTGCGCGTTCTGTGGCGGCGAGAACAGTTCGGCGATGTTGGGCGCACGCACGGCGCGCTGGTAGCTGCCGCGGAACAGGATCGATTCCACCGGCTTCCAGCGCATGTCGGCCTCGTAGCTCGTGACCGAGCCGGTCACCGAGTAGTCGGAGACGCGCGCGGCTGCGCCAATGCCCAGTTCCTCGAAGAACGGCTTGCCCGAGATCAGCGGAATGTCGATCTGGCCGGCCAGTTCCTTGACGTTGATCCCGACGCGCGAGACCGGAAGCTGGGCAGCGAATGCTTCGACGTTGCCGCTCGGCGCAAAGCCCGATGCCGGCGTGACGTCGAAGTCTGGCGCGTATTCGTAGGTGTTGCGGCGATAGCCGCCAACGAGCGCGATCTGGGCAGGGCCTGCGCCCAGATCGAACAGCTTGCCGTTGATCTGGAGCTGCGCCTGGGTCTGGCTCAGGCGCTCCTTGCTGACCGCGTCCTTGGTGATGTAGGCGCGGCAGGCATCGGACAGCGAACGCGCGTTGGCATCGCCGAACGGATTGAAGCCGCCAGCGCAAAGCGACGCACCGCCATCAGGCGCGCTCAGCAGCTGCTGGACGCGGCTCTTGAGCACGGCGTTGTGCATGATCGAGCTGTGGACCGACCGGTCGTAGGCAACGAAGCCGTCGAAGGTCCAACCTTCGGTGATGTCGCCCTTCAGACCACCAAGGTACTGCTGGACCTTGTAGTTTTCGTCCCAGCCCTTGTAGGGCACGCCGACGTAGCGCGCGCTCCAGTTGAAGTTTGCGGTCGGATTGGGGCGCGATGCAAGGATCGTGGCCAGGTCCGCCGGGATGAACGGGTTTGTCACCGGGATCGTGGTCAGGCGCGGGAACTGCGTCAGGCTGCCGCCGCTCTCGGTGCTGGTGGTCAGATCCACATACATGAGCTGGCCATAGAGGTTGAGCGAAGGCGTGATGTCGTAGTCAGCCTTGAGGAACGCGCTCTTGCGCTCAAGCCCGTTGATGTAGTCGATCTGCTGACCGACCGGCATGCGCACGTTGCCGCCGACAACGGCGTAGCCGCCGGTGCCGTTTGGACCCTTGTAGTTGAGCCCGCCGGTCTGCGTGAACAGGGTGCCGTCGTTGTTGAAGCCGAGGTTCGAGCCCAGCGGATTGCGGTCACCGGCGATGCCGTAGCTGTTGAACAGCGCGGTTACGGCGGCTGCGCTCGGCGCGTTCAGGGCGCTTGGCACGAAAGTGCCGGTGCCGATGAAGCCCGACGGCGTCTTGTCGAAGAAGTAGGAACGGCGGCTGCCGTTCAGCGGGTTCTGCTTGGCATATGCAAAGGCTGCGACGACGTGGCCACGGCCCTCGGCAAAGGTGGTGCCGCCTGCGAGCGAACCCTTGAACTTGTAGGCATCGCCGCGCGAGCTGATCGTGTTCTGCGCGTCGAATACCAGGCCTTCGAGCGAGCGGATCGACTTGAAGTTGACCACGCCCGACATGGCGTCCGAACCGTAGACCGCCGAAGCACCGCCGGTGATCGCATCGACGCCGCCGATGATCGCATCGGGCAGGATGTTGATGTCGACGTTGCCGCGGATGTCCGAGACGGGCAGGCGGCGGCCGTCAAGCAGCACGAGGTTGCGGTTGGTGCCGAGGCCATGAAGGTTGATGCTGGCGCGCGCGCCGGTGCCCTGGCCGCCGGTCGCTTCGTTGCCGCCCACGGTGAAGCCGGGAAGCTGGTTGAGCGAATCGACAAGGCTGGTCTTGCCGGTCTGGCGGATGCTGGCATCGCTGATGGTGACGATGGGGCTGACCGCGGTGTTGTTCGGGCGCTGGATCAGCGAGCCGGTAACCACGATTTCCTTGTCCGCAGCGGGCGCGGCATCGGCTTCATCAGGTGCGGCATCCTGCCCTGCATTCTGGGCGGCATCCTGTGCCAGTGCGGGCGCGGCGATCGCGAAACCCACCGAAAGCAAAGACGCGGAAACAGCTAGGCGTGTGCCCCTCAAACGCATGGTCATCCTCCTCCTCGGACGGCTTGATTCGCCATCCTTCACCCTGCCCATTTATGTTACGAACCAGTCCCTGTCAAATATCTTGTAACTATCCAGTTACACTTGTGAAACGGGCCGTTTGTGGCGTTCGACCAGCCTGGCCGCGCCCGCGCAGATCACCAGCGGCACGCAATAAGCCGCAAACAGGAACGGCAGCGGCGCGCTGGCTGCCATCAGGTATCCGCCCAACATCGGCCCGATCACCGCGCCGCCCCGGCCCACGCCGATCGCCCAGCCCACGCCCGTCGCGCGCAGCTTTTCGGGATAGGCGCCCGCCGCAATCGGCCAGACGCCATTGTATCCGCCCTGCAGCAGGACGCCGATCGCAAAGGCGACGCACAACGTGGTCCAGACCGGCATCGCCACCGATCCGAACACCACCATCGCCACGCCCGCCAGCACCAGCATCGTCGGCACCAGCTTTCCGAGCGGCACGCGCAAGGCAAGAAAGCTCATCGTCATCGTTCCGACGAAGGCACCGGCGTTGTAGAGCGCACCGGCATAGATGCCGTTGGTTTCCGACAGCCCCGCCGCGATCGAGAGCTTGGGAATCCAGCTGACGATGAAATAGAGCACCATCAGCCCGAAGAACACCGCGCACCACAGCGCGATCGTCCGGGCGCGCAGGTCCGGCGCAAACAGGTGCGCAACCTTCCCTGCCTCGGTCCGGACCGTGCCGGCCTCGTCCGGCCGCTTGTGTGGCAACACGAGCAAAGCGGCCGGAAACAGCGCAACCGTCAGCACGGCGGCACCCAGGAGCATGGCCTGCCAGCCGTAGACCGGCAGCAGACGCGCCACGATCAGCCCGGTGAACACCGCGGCAAAGGGATAACCTGCCTGAACCACGCCCACCGCGAGATTGCGCCGGGCCGGCGGCGCGCTTTCGGCAGCAAGCGCGGCCATCGCGGCCAGCACCGTGCCGATCCCGGATCCCACCAGCACGCGCATCGCAAAGAGCACGGGCACGCTCGCGGCAAAACTGCTGGCGAACATGCCGACCGACATCAACGCCAATGCGGCAAGGATCACCGCGCGCCGTCCCACCCGGTCAGCCAGCGGCGCGATGAACATGCCGCCGATGGCCATGCCGACAAGTCCTGCGCTGAACAGGCTGCCCATCGTATCGGGGCCGATGCCCCATTCGGCCTGAAGCCGGGGCGCGATGAACGAAAGGATCGTCACGTCCACGCCGTCGGCCATGTTGATCGCAAAGCACAGCGCCACGATGCCCAGCCCCGTGCGGGTCCAGTCTTCAGGACCGCCCGCACCCTCGGCGCTCACGGGTATTGCCATTCGCCCTCTCCTCTGCCGCGCCGGAGGGACGAATGACCGGCCTTGCACTGCCGGGCCACATCGGCCCGGGCGCAAGGATCAGTCCTGCTTCGTCACCCAGGCGAGGATGATGTCCGATACCTGGCTCGCCCGCCGCGCGATCGCCTCTGGGCTGGTCATGTCCACCCCGAAGTTGTGCGCGAAGGTAAACTGGTTCGAAACGTTGTAGAAACTCAGTGCCGTCAGGTTGAGATGCAGGTCGACCGCAGCCAGACCGGCGCGGAACAGCCCCTCGGCCTGCCCGCGCGCGATGATCTTCTCGAGCATTTCGATCACCCGCCGGTTGCCCTGCGGCAGCGAGGGGATCTGGCGCAGATGCTCGGCGCGGTGGATGTTCTCGTTCATCACCAGCCGCACCAGTTCGGGATGGCGGGCGTGGTAATGGACGTCGTGCTCGATCAGGCGGCGCAGCGCGTCGGCGGCACTGCCGCTCTCGATGTCGACTTCGCCCTCGCTCTCGCGCACCCGGCGGTAGGCGCGCTCCAGCACCGCGCGATAAAGCTCGTCCTTGCCCTCGAAGTAGTAGTAGATCTTGCGCTTGGTCGCCTTGGTGCCGATCTCGTCGATGCGCGCGCCGGCCAGACCCTTCTCGACAAACTCTGCGGTAGCGATGTCGATGATCTCGTTGATCGCCTGCTCGCGGCTTTCGGCGCGGCTGCGGCGGGCGGGCTTCTCTGCCGCCGGGGCTTCGGGCTCTGCTGTTCGGGACAAGTCGGCAACCTCCGGGGCTTCGCACGCGGGGCCCGGCACCGAAATGGGATGCAGCGCCTCCGCCGCGGGCGACCCTAGCGCCATTTGTTCACCCGGTCTGCCTGTGACTTGCGCCGCGACGCGCACGCGGCAGGGTTTTCCCCAGCCACAATTGCGCCAGCGTCAATGTCCACCTGCAAACCTCCCCGACTGCAAACCCGGCCTTGCCACATCCCGGCATTTATGTAACGAACTAGTCCCTAACAGTTAAACATGTCAACACCGGCCACAGAGCCGGATGCGGGAGTCGGGCAGTCAGCTCATGAAAACCTCGATAGCAACCGTATCGATCAGCGGCACGCTTGACGCCAAGCTGCAGGCGATTGCCGCTGCCGGCTACGATGGCGCCGAAGTGTTCGAGAACGATCTGCTCTCGACGCACCTTTCCGCGCGCGAGGTGGCCGCCATGATGGCCGATCTCGGCCTTGCCTGCACGATGTTCCAGCCGTTCCGCGATCTCGAAGGCCTGCCCGATCTCCAGCGCGCCCGCGCCTTTGACCGGCTCGAACGCAAGTTCGACGTGATGCAGGAGCTGGGCACCGATCTGCTGCTGGTCTGCTCGTCCTGTTCGCCGCTGGCCGATGCCGACCGCGCGCGCACCATCGCCGACCTGCACGAAGCGGGGGAGCGGGCAGACAAGCGGGGCCTGCGCATCGGCTACGAGGCGCTCGCCTGGGGTCGCCACGTCAACGATCACCGCGATGCCTGGAGCATCGTGCGCGATACAGACCACCCCGCCATCGGGCTTGTGCTCGACAGCTTTCACTCGCTCTCGCGCAAGATCCCCTCCTCCTCGATCGGTGACATCCGCGCCGACAAGCTGTTCATCGTGCAGGTGGCGGACGCACCCGTGCTCGACATGGATCTGCTGCAATGGAGCCGCCATTTCCGCTCGATGCCGGGACAGGGCGATTTCCCGCTCGACGACTGGGCCGATGCGATCCGCCGCATCGGATATGACGGGTACTGGAGCCTCGAGATCTTCAACGACCGCTTCCGGGCTGGCTCGGCCCACGGTGTCGCGCTCGATGGCTACCGCTCGCTGCGTCTGATGCAGGGCGGTATCGCCCGCCCCAGCGCCGAAGCAGCCACGCTCCCGCCCAAGGCTACCCCGCTCGGCACCGAATTCATCGAATTTGCCGCCAGCCACGAAGAAGCCGAAACGCTGGGCGCGATGCTCCGCCCGCTCGGTTTTCGCCCCACCGCACGCCACCGCTCGAAGGATGTCACCCGCTGGCAGCAGGGCGCGATCAACATCGTCATCAATTGCGAGCCCGAAGGCCTCGCCCACAGCTTTGACATGGTTCACGGCGCATCTGTCTGCGCAATCGGCCTGGCGGTGGGCGACGTCCCCGCGGCGCTGGCGCGCGCCGATTTCCTGCGCGTGCCCCGCTTCGAGCAGGCGGTCGGCCCTGATGAATGGCCAATCCCCAGCGTCCGCGCGGTCGGCGGCAGCCTGCTCTATTTCGTCGATGCGTCAACGCGCGCGGCGATGTGGGCGCACGAATTCCCTCACCCGCTCGAACCCGCGCCGGAAGGGCCTCTGCTGACCTGCATCGACCATATCGCCCAGACCATGCAGTACGAGGAATTCCTCAGCTGGCTGCTGTTCTACGTCGCACTGTTCGATCTTTCGAAAACCCCGCAGCTCGAGATCGCCGATCCGATGGGCCTCGTGCAAAGCCAGGCGGTCGAAAGCGCGGACAAGGCGGTGCGCTTCACGCTCAACGGCTCGCTCGCAGCGCAGTCGCTCACCTCGCGCTTCGTCCAGAATTACTTCGGCGCGGGCGTCCAGCATGTCGCGTTCGCCACGCCCGATGCCTTTGCCGCGGCCGAGGCTGCCGCCGCACAAGGCCTCCCGCGCCTGGCCATCCCGCGCAATTACCATGACGATCTCGAGGCCCGTCTCGGCATCGATCCCGAACTCGCCGATCGCATGGCCGCAGACGACATGCTCTATGATCGCGCCCCCGGCGACGACGGGCAGGACACCGAATACTTCCAGTTCTACAGCCGCGCCTTTGCCCGCCGCGTATTCTTCGAAGTGGTCGAGCGGCGCGGCTATGCGGGCTATGGTGCCGCCAACGCTCCGATCCGCCTCGCCGCACAGGCGCGCCACAAGACCGACTTTCCGGGATAAGCTATGACCATCCTTCTCGCCCTCGCCGCAGCAGCCCCCGCCGTCGCTGCTGCAGTTCCCGCCCCCGCCCCGGCACCCGGCCTCGAATTCGTCTTCGAGGAAACCGTGCTGCTCGGCCCCGACACGCCAGCGGGTCAGACACCAATGGGCAGGCGGAATATCGTGCCGATCACCGGCGGCACCTTCGAAGGCCCCGGCCTCAAGGGCACGGTCATCGGCGGCGGATGGGACTGGCAGTTGCGCCGCGCCGACGGCTGCCTGCAGATCAAGGCCGACTACATGCTGCGCACCGACGACGGCGTGGTGATCAATGTCGTCAACACCGGGGTCAGCTGCCGCGCGAAGAACCCCGCTGCCGTGGTCCGCACCCAGCCGGTATTCGAAGCGCCGATGGGCAAGTACGAATGGCTCGGCCAGACGAGCTTCGTCGGCACGCTCGATCCGGTCAGCCTGCCGGACGGCCAGCGTGCCGTGCGCATCCGCTTTTTCCGCGTCACCTGACGCAGCAGCCCGAAAACATAACAATCCCGGAGAGACCCCCATGGCAAGATACGCCCTCACCGTCGCGCTGGCATCGCTGCTTACCGCCACCGCGCTCGACGCCGCACCACCCCGCGTCCTTCCGGTCGGCCCCGAACCGTCGATGGCCGACAAGTTTCCGCAAGTGCCGGTCGCCTTTCCCAAGGGCGTCAAGGCGTGGCGCGACGTGACCTACCAGGTCCAGCCCGGCTTCCGCCCGCAGATCGTCGACATCTACGTGCCCCGCGGCAAGGGCCCGCACCCGCTGGTGCTCTATATCCACGGCGGTGGCTGGATGGGCGGCCACACCCGCCAGTCGGGCGCGTTCGAAAACTTCCCGGCGATGCTCGCGGCTTTTTCCGCCGAGGGCTTCACCGTCGCCAGCGTCGAATACCGACTCTCGGGCGAAGCGACCTTCCCGGCCCAGTCCCGCGACGTCAATGCCGCCTTGCGCTTCCTGCGCGAGAACGCTGCGAAGTACAGCATCGACCCCGATCGCGTCGGCATTTTCGGCGGCTCGGCCGGTGGCCACCTTGCCGCGCTCGCCGGCCTCGGCTGCCGCGATACCACGCTCGATCCCGCCTCGGCGCAGGACCACTGCCCGCAGGCGGTCGCCTCGTGGTACGGCGTGTTCGACATGAACACGATGCCGCGCCGCCTCGTGGCGGGCACGCCCGAGCAGGTTCTGCTCGGCTGCAAGGACGGCACCTGCGCGCCCGAGGCCCTGCGGCTCGCCAGCCCCCTCACTTATCTCGATCCCAGGGATCCGCCCTTCCTGCTGATCCACGGGACCGAGGACAAGGTCGTCCCCGTCGGCCAGTCGCAACAGGCCGAAGACGCGCTAAAGGCAGCGGGCGTACCGGTCACGGCGATCTACTACCCCGCCACGGACCACAGTTTCATGGGCAAGACGCCCGAGGAGACTCGCAAGTCCTCGCTCGCCGCGATGAACGCCACGTTCGATTTCTTTCACGACAAGCTCGGCGTTCCGCGCAAATGACCTTGCGCGCGCGGCCCCGGCTCCCGATCTTGGATGCCCAAGGAGAGAGCCATGAGTGTCGCGTTTCGCCGCGAGAGTGACGATGAACATCTCGAGCCGAAGTTCGAGCTGCCGATCCCGCCGGGACCGAACCTTGTCACGGCGCGCGGTCTTGCGCTGATCGGCGAGAGGCTTGCGGCCATCGAGGCGCTGATCCCCACGCTGGCCGACGAGGCCGCGATCAAGTCCGCGCGGCGCGACTTGCGCTACTGGAGCACGCGCCAGGCCACCGCCTTGCTGCAGGACCCGCCCCAAGGTGATACCGTCGCCTTTGGCAGTACCGTAACCTTCGCTCTCAATGGCAAGAAACGCTCGATCACCATCGTCGGTGATGACGAGGCCGATCCGGCGCAGGGCCTCGTGTCTTTCTCCGCACCGCTGGCGCGCGCACTGATCGGTGCCGAAGCCGGGGAACATGTTGATTTCGCCGGTAAGTCCGACGCCGTCGAGGTGCTGGATACGCGCGCAGCCTGACAGAAATTACGCCTTGATGTGATTAGGCGCTTGCGCCACACATTGCGATGTGAAATTAGGCTGGCATGTCCAGCGAACTCATCGTCCGAATCCGCCGCCTCGTCAACGAAGGCGGCATGTCGCGCTCCGGCCTCGCCCGGGCCGCAGGCCTCCACGCCAATACGCTGCGTGACCTGACCGAGCCGAACTGGAATCCCACGGCAGACACGCTGGCCAAGCTCGAACGCTTCCTTTCGGACAGCGACGACACGCCCGCGCTCGTGCCGATCGAGGAGATCATCGAGGAAGCGCGCAACGGTCGCATGTTCATCCTGGTGGACGACGAGGACCGCGAGAACGAAGGCGATCTGGTGATCCCCGCACAGATGGCCACGCCCGATGCGGTAAATTTCATGGCCACGCATGGCCGCGGCCTGATCTGCCTCACGCTCACCCGCAGCCGCTGCGAACAGCTTGGCCTCGAGCTGATGAGCCGTAACAACGGCACGCGCCACGAAACCGCGTTCACCGTCTCGATCGAGGCGCGCGAAGGGGTCACCACCGGCATCTCGGCGGGTGACCGCGCGCGCACCGTCTCGGTCGCGATCGACGCGGCCAAGACCCGCGACGACATCGTCACCCCCGGCCACGTCTTCCCGCTGATTGCGCGCGATGGCGGCGTGCTCGTCCGCGCCGGCCACACCGAAGCCGCGGTCGACATCAGCCGCTTGGCCGGGCTCAATCCTTCGGGCGTGATCTGCGAGATCATGAAGGACGACGGCACGATGGCGCGGATGGACGATCTCGTCCCCTTCGCGCGCAAGCACGGCCTCAAGATGGGCACGATCCGCGATCTGATCGAATATCGCCGTCGCCACGACCATCTCGTCGAATGCACCGCCCTTGCCCCGTTCACCTCGGACTACGGCGGCGACTGGACGATCCGCACCTATCGCAACAAGGTCGATGGCTCGGTCCATCTCGTGCTGCAGAAGGGTGCGATCCACCCCGATCGGCCGACGCTGGTGCGCATGCACGCGATTTCGGTCCTGTCCGACGTGCTCGGCGCGCCCGGACCGCGCAAGCGCATCCTCCAGCGCGCCATGGCCGAGATCGGCAAGGCCGGCTCGGGCGTGATCGTGCTGCTGATGCCGAGCGACCCCGACCAGCTGGTCAACGAGGTATCGGGTACCGGCGGCGGCAACATGGACTTGCGCAGCTACGGCATCGGCGCGCAGATCCTGGCAGACCTTGGCGTGCACGACATGGTCCTGCTGACCAACGCCCACCGCAACGTCGTGGCCATCGAAGGCTACGGGCTCAACATCGTCGGCGAACAGCCGATCACCGAGGACTGATTTTCCATGGCCAAGTTCCTGATTGTCGAAGCCCGCTTCTACGACCATCTCAACGACATGCTGATCGCAGGCGCCAAGGCCGCGATCAAGGCCGCCGGACATACGTCCGACGTCGTCACCGTCCCCGGCGCGCTGGAAATTCCGGGCGCCATCTCGCTTGCCGAACAGTCGGGCGAATATGACGGCTATGTCGCCATCGGCGTCGTGATCCGGGGCGAGACCTATCATTTCGAGATCGTCGCGGGCGAAAGCGCGCGCGGCATCATGGCCTTGACCATGGACGGCACCGCCATCGGCAACGGCATCCTCACGGTCGAGAACGAAGCGCAGGCCCTCGTCCGCGCAGACCCCGCACAGAAGGACAAGGGCGGCGAAGCGGCCAAGGCGGCCATCGAGTTGCTCAAGCTGCGCGAACGCTGGGCCTGAGTTCATGGGGCTTGCCCCAAATGGCAGGTCTTCGCGACTGACGCAGACCGCCATAGGGGGGCCATGAGTCCTTTCCCTCCCCCGAGCCGCCCCGCACGGCCGAGGCTCGCCCGTTGAGCGGCGACCGCTATCGGAAAGTTCCCTCGCGTCGCCTGTCGCGCCTGGCCTCGTTCGGACAGCTTGCGGGCGGCGTGGCCGGGGGCATGCTGGCCGAAGGCGCAAGGCGTCTTGCGCGCGGCGATGTCCCGCGCCTTTCGGACATGCTGCTCACTCCGGGCAATGCCATGCGCGTGGCCGACCAGCTTTCGCGGCTGCGCGGAGCGGCGATGAAGCTTGGCCAGATGATCTCGCTCGATGCGGGCGACATGCTGCCGCGCGAACTGTCCGAGATTCTCGCGCGCCTGCGCGAATCCGCGCACTTCATGCCGCCTGCCCAGCTCGAGCGCGTGCTCACCGCGCAATGGGGCACTGGCTGGCGCAGCCGCTTTGCCCATTTCGAGGCGCGGCCCATCGCGGCAGCCTCGATCGGACAGGTCCACCGCGCAACGCTGCCCGATGGCCGGGTTCTGGCAATCAAGGTGCAGTATCCCGGCATTGCCGCCAGCATCGATGCCGATGTCGACAATGTCGCCACGCTCCTGCGCGTCTCGGGCCTGCTGCCCTCCAGCCTCGACATCGCCCCGCTGCTGGCCGAAGCCAAGCGACAGTTGCACGAGGAAGCCGACTACTTGCGCGAGGCGGCGATGATGACCCGCTATGCCGAACTTCTGGCCGATGACCCCGCATTCCTCGTGCCGCGCCCGCACCCGGAGCTTTCAGGGTCCACCGTACTGGCCATGGACTTCATCGAAGCGCGACCGATCGAGGCGCTGTCCACCGCCGATACCGAGGCGCGCCAGCAGGCAATGGCGGCGATGCTCGGCCTGACCTTGCGCGAACTTTTCGAATTCGGGTTCATGCAGACCGATCCCAATTTCGCCAATTTCCGCTGGCAACCGGACGGCAACCGCGTAGTCCTGCTCGATTTCGGCGCGGCCCGCGCGATCGATCCGGCCACGACGCAGGCTTACCGCCGCCTGATGCACGCAGGCCTTGCCGACGATGCCGGTGCCTTGCGCGCCGCCCTGCTCGACATCGGCTTCGTCGCGCCTGTGGTCCTTGCGCGCCACGGCCCCGCGCTCGACCGGATGATCGCGGTGCTGCTCGCCCATCTCGGCAAGCCCGGCCTGTTCGACTTTGCCGACCGTTCGTTCGTCGAGCGCGTCCGCGCCGAGGCCGAGACAATCTTCGCCGACCGCAGCGCCTGGCACCTGCCGCCCGCCGAAACCCTGTTCGTCCAGCGCAAGGTCAGCGGCACCGCGCTCCTCGCCATCCGCCTCAAGGTCAGCCTGCCCTTGCGCGACATGGTGGAGCGCGCAACGGCCTGATCAGTTCCGCCCTTCGATCAGCCCGCGCGCAATCACCTGCGCCTGGATTTCCGCCGCGCCTTCGAAGATGTTGAGAATGCGCGCATCGCACAGCACACGGCTGATCTCGTATTCCAGGGCATAACCGTTGCCGCCGTGGATCTGAAGCGCGGCATCGGCATTGGCCCAGGCACAGCGCGCGGCCAGCAGCTTGGCCATGCCCGCCTCGATGTCGCAGCGCTTGCCCGAATCCTTGGCCCGCGCGGCGGCATAGGTAAGCTCACGCGCCATGACCATGTCGGCAAGGCTCATCGCCAGCTTGTCGGCCACGCGCGGGAAATGCACGATCGCCTTGCCGAACTGCTTGCGGTTCCGCGCATAGTCCAGCCCCAGTTCGAGCGCGCGGCGCGCCACGCCCACCGCGCGCGCGGCGGTCTGGATGCGCGCGCCCTCGAAAGTGCGCATCAACTGCTTGAAGCCCTGGCCCTGTTCATCGCCGAGCAGCGCCTCGCCCGGCGCACGCATGCCATCGAACTGCAGCGCATATTCGCGCATGCCGCGATAGCCGAGCACCTCGATCTCGCTGCCGCTCATGCCCTCGGCTGGAAACGGCTGATCATCTGTGCCGCGCGGCTTGGGCACCAGCAGCATCGACAGGCCCGCGTAGCCTTTCGCATCGGGCAGAGTGCGCGCCAGCAGCGTCATCAGGTCCGACCGCGCGGCATGGGTGATCCAGGTCTTCGCGCCGTCAATCACCCACCTGCCATCGCCATCGCGCCGCGCCCGCGTCTGCAGCGATCCCAGGTCCGATCCGGTATCGGGCTCGGTAAACACGGCGGTCGGCAGCACCTCGCCACTGGCAATGCGCGGCAGCCACTGCGCCTTCTGCGCCTCGGTCCCGCCCAGCGCGATCAGCTCGCCCGCGATTTCAGAGCGGGTGCCCAACGACCCTGCGCCGATCCACCCGCGTGAGAGTTCCTCGGTCACCACGCACATCACCAGCTTGCCAAGGCCCAACCCGCCGTGCGCCTCGGGAATGCACACGCCGAACGTGCCAAGGTCGGCCATCGCCTGCACCGTCGCCTCGGGAATCAGAGCGTTGGCAAGGTGCCACTTGTGCGCATGGGGCAGGATCTCCGCATCGGAAAAGCGGCGGAACTGCTCGCGGATTGCGTCGAGATCGGCATTACCGAACGATTCTGACGGCCACTGCCCATCAGCCAACGCGGCGGCAACTTGCGCCCGCCAGGCGGCATGATCAGCGTCTACGAATTCGGCGCAGGCCTGTGCCAGCGCACGCGCCGCTTGCCCGAGACCGAGGTCGGCAGGCCGCGCGATCTCGTTCTGCCCCATCGGCAGCCCGCCCGTGATCTGCGCCAGCGTCTCGGCAAAGGCGAGCCGGGCCACACCTTTATCGAGCGTGCTTCCCCCGCGCCCGGCCCAGTCCGTCACCGCCTCAAGCGCGGCCACGCTTGTCGCCACCCAGGCAAAGCCATGCGCGGCACGCTGGTGCGCATCGACCGACCCATCGGCGATCCGCGCGACCAGTCCAGCCTGCGCCTGCGCGCGATAGGCCCGTGCCGCTGCGAGAGCTTTTTCGAACATCCCCATCCTTTTTTGCATTGATGAATGTAAGCATGGCTATTATCGCCACGGCATGAAAGTCAACGTGGCCTTCCTCTCATCCGACGTCGGACGGCTGTTCCGCAAGCGGTTTGGCGTGGCGGCGCGCAAGTTCGGCGTCACCGGCCCGCAATGGCGCGCGCTGGCCGCGATCCAGCGCAGCCCCGGCACCACCCAGCAGGCGCTCGCCTCCTGGCTCGAGGTCGAGGCGATCACCGCCGCGCGCATGATCGACCGGCTCGAAAAACTTGATCTCGTCGAACGGCGCGACGATCCGGCCGACCGGCGGCGCTGGTGCCTCTATCTCACGCCGGCCGCCGAAGACCTGATGGGTCGCATGGGCGAATGTGCCCGTGCCGTCATCGACGAGGCGGTCGCCGGCCTGACCGAGGCCGAGCAGAACCAGTTGCTCACGCTGCTTGAACGCGTGCGCACCAATCTTTCCGACGAAATTCCTGCAGAAGCGATCCCCGCCCATGGCTGAAGCCGATCCGTTCCCCGCCAACGAAGCCACCCCGCGCCCTGTCGCCCCACCCCCTGTCGCCCCACCCCCTGTCGCCCCGGCACCAAGGCCGCGCCGCCTGCGCGCCATGCTGATGGTGCTCGGCCCCGTCCTCGCGATTGCCGGAGGCCTGTGGTACTGGTTCGGCAGCCCCGGCGTGGTCGAGACCGACAATGCCTACGTCAAGCAGGACATCGTCTCGGTCGCAGGCGAGGTCTCGGGCCTCATCACCCGCGTCAACGTGGGCGACAACCAGCACGTGCGCGCAGGCGACGTGCTGTTCACGATCGATCCGGCCACATTCACCGCCGCCGTCCGCCAGGCCGATGCCCAGATCGCCACTGCGCAGGCGCGCGTCACCGCGATGAGTTCCGACATCTCCGCCAAGGCTGCCGAACTGGCCGGCGCGCGCGATGATCTCGCGCTCGCCCAGGCAAACTATTCGCGCGAGAAGGCGCTGATGGACCGCGGCTTCAACACCCGCGCGCGCATGGACGCCGCCACCCACGCCGTTGCCGTCGCGCGCGACCGGATCGGCGCAATCCAGGCCGAAGTGGCGCAGGCCCGCGCCCAGATGGCGCAAGGCTCGGCCGTCCCCGGCGTCGATCCCGCCATTGCCGCCGCGCAGGCCACGCGCGCTCGTGCCAGTCTCGAGGTGACACGCACCGTAGTGCGCGCGCCCGCCGATGGCGTGGTCACGCAAGTCACGCGCCTGCAGGTCGGCCAGATGGTCTTCCCGGGCGTGCCGATGCTTTCGATCGTGCGCGATGGCAGCGCGCGGGTGGAGGCGAACTTCAAGGAAACCGACCTTGCCCACATGCGCCCCGGCCAGAAGGCCGAGATCGAACTCGACGCCTATCCCGGCCTTGCGCTGAAGGGGCACGTCGAATCCATCGGCGCAGGCACCGGTTCGGAATTCTCGGTGCTGCCCGCACAGAATGCCACCGGCAACTGGGTCAAGGTAATCCAGCGCGTCCCCGTGCGCATCGCGATCGACAGCAAGTCCGACCGTCCGCTGATCGCCGGGCTGAGTTCCGACGTCACCGTCCATGTCGGCAAGTAGCGCCGCTCCCGGTCACGAGACGCCACCGATCGTCTCGCGCAACCGGATGTTGATGCTGCTCGGGTCGATGGCCGCGATGGTCATGTACACGCTCGACACGACCATCGCCAACGTCGCGCTGCCGCACATGACCGCCTCGCTCGGCGCGACGCGCGACACGATCTCGTGGGTGCTGACCAGCTACGTGCTGGCCTCGGCGGTGGCGCTGCCGCTGGCGGGCTGGCTGGTCGACAAGTTCGGCATCCGCATGATGATGCTGGCCTCGGTGCTGCTGTTCACGGTCGCCTCGATGCTGTGCGGGGTGGCGCAAAGCCTCGAACAGATGGTCGCGTTCCGCATCCTGCAAGGTCTGGCGGGCGCGTTTCTCTCGCCCCTCGCCCAGACGGTCACGCTCGATTCGAGCACCGTCGCCGAACGTCCGCGGATGATGGCGCTCTATACCCAGGGCGTCATGCTCGGGCCGATCACCGGGCCGATCATCGGCGGATACCTTACCGACAACTTCAACTGGCGCTGGGTGTTCTACGTCAACCTGCCGGTCGGCGTGCTGTGCTTTGCCCTGCTCGCGCTCTACCTGCCGCGGACACCCACCCGCCGCAGGCCGGTCGACCTGGTCGGCTGGGCGCTCGTCGCGATCACCGTCTCGGCGCTCCAGCTCATTCTTGACCGCGGCCTGACGCAGGACTGGTTCGCCTCGGCCGAGATCGTGGTCTATGCCGTAATCGCCGCCGCCTGCGCATGGCTCGCCGCGTTCCACCTGACCGGCAATCCGCACCCGCTGTTTCCCACCGCGCTGTTCCGCGATCGCAATTTCACGGTCGGGCTCGCCTTCATGTTCCTGATCGGCCTTGTGATGATGTCGGTCATGGCCCTGCTGCCCGGACTGCTCCAGCAGATCTACGGCTACACGCCGCTGCAATCGGGCATGCTGCTCGCCCCGCGCGGCATCGGCATGCTCGTCTCGGTCACGCTGTTCGGCCGGTTCATGACCAAGGTCGATGCGCGCCTGCTGCTGGCCATCGGGTTGCTGATGATGGGGGCCTCGATGTGGATGATGACCGGATGGTCCACCTCCATGCCGCGCGGTCCGATCATCGTCGCAGGGCTGCTCCAGGGGCTGGGGCTGAGCTTCACGTTCATGCCGATGAACCTGATCTCGTTTGCCACCCTCGCGCCGCAATACCGCACCGACGCCTCGAGCCTCGGCAACCTGATGCGCAACCTCGGCTCCTCGATCGGCATCGCCGCCGCTTCGGTCGAACTCGCGCGCAACGTGCAGGTCAACCATGCGGAACTCGGCGCGCATGTCACCCGCGCGCTGGTGCCGTTCAATCTCGATCGCATCACCGCCTATGGCGGCGCGGGCGATGCCGCGCTGCAGATAATCGACGGGATCGTCAACCAGCAGGCAGCGATGATCGCCTATATCAACGATTTCTACGCGATGGCGATCGCCTGCTTCATCGCCATTCCGCTGCTGTTCCTCGTCAGGACAGCCAAGCCTTCGCGCTAGACCAAAAAAAGGGGGGCCGGCTTGCGCTGGCCCCCTTGGAAAGTTTGGGAGAGGATGCCTGAAAGGCACCCCCTCTATCCACCCCGACGCCCGATGCTGCAAGTGCGAAAGGGGCGGTTGCGATTGCAATCAACGCAAGTCACTTCGGCGCCGCCCGCTTTGCCGCCAGCACGGTGTTGCTGAGCAGGCAGGCGATCGTCATCGGGCCGACGCCGCCCGGCACGGGCGTCACCGCCTTGGCATGATCGAGTTCGTGCGTCGCGCAATCGCCCACGATCCGCGTCTTGCCGTCGAAATCGGTCACGCGGCTGATACCCACATCGATCACCACCGCGCCGGGCTTCACCCAGTAGCCGCGCACCAGATGCGGCGCGCCCGCCGCCGCCACGATGACATCGGCCTTGCGCGCCACATCGGGCAGGTCGCGCGTTTCGATATGCGTCACGGTCACCGTCGCCTCGCGCTCCAGCAGCAGCATCGACACCGGCTTGCCGACGATGTTCGACTTGCCGATCACCACCACGTTGAGGCCGCGATAATCCTCGATCACGCTGTCGAGCAGCAGCATGACGCCAAGCGGCGTGCAAGGGACGAGCCCGCCCGTGCCGGTGGACAGGCGCCCGACGTTGACCGGGTGGAACCCGTCGACATCCTTGCCCGGATCGATCCGGTCGAGCACCAGTGCGGCATCGATGTGCTTGGGCAGCGGCAACTGCACCAGTATCCCATGCACGCTTGCATCGGCGTTGAGCGTGTCGATCAGCGCCAGCACCTCGTCCTGTGGCGTGTCCGCTGCCAGCCGATGCTCGATCGAACGGATGCCGGCCTTGCGGCACTGCGCGATCTTGCGCCCGACGTAGACCTCGCTTGCCGGATCATTGCCGACGAGGATCACCGCCAGCCCCGGCGCAGCGCCGCCGCCTGCGACGATTGCCGCCACATCGGCTGCGGTGCGCTCGATCACTTGCGCAGCCAGCGCCTTGCCATCGATGATCTGTGCCATGTTCAGCTATCCCCGCATCTGCGCAGGGTCTCTCCCCCCGCGTCGTAACGGGTAATATTGTATGTGTTGCATACTAATTTATCAACCAGCGTTTTAGACTTGTGTCGTCAGCGCCTCGGGAATGACATCGGCCAGCACATGCGCCAGCGCCCGTGCGTTGATCTCGCGCGCCCTGGCTTCGGTCTCGGCCTCGGAATAGCAGCGCAGTTCGGGCGCGTTTCCCGATGGGCGGAAGTGGATGATCGCACCGTCGGCAAAGGTCATGCGATAGCCGTCGGTGGTGTCGATGCCGGTCGGAAAGCCTGCAATCTCGCCGAACACCCGCGCGATCCGCGCCAGTTGCTCGTCCTCGGGCCCTGCTGAAAGGAACGCGATCAGCGCCGCGCTGTGCGCCTGCGGGAAATCGGCCACGCGATCGCTGAAGGTAAAGCGCGGCGGCAGCGCGGCCACGACCTCGGCCACCGGCGTCGTCAGCGCCTGCGTGATGACCGCCAGGATCGGCAGAAGCGCATCGCGCGTCGGCAGCGCGGACAGGCCATCGACTGGCGTCTGCAGCAGAAAACCGCCGTTTGCCTCGTACCCGCAGACCCGTGCAGCCGGGTCGGCCGCCGCCGCCTTCATCATCGCCGCGATCACATAGGGCGACCCGATCCGCGTGCGCAGGACGCGCGGCACCGCGCCGCTCAATTCCGCCACGGTATTGCTGCTGATCGGTGTCACCACCACGTCCGCGCCCACCGCCCGCGCGCACAGCAGCCCGACGATATCCCCGCGCAACCATGTGCCGCTGGCATCGGCCACCAGAGGACGGTCCGAATCGCCATCAGTCGAAATGATCGCATCGACCTTGTTCGCCGCCGCCCACGCCGCGGCCAGCGCGACGTCCTCCTCGCGGATCGCCTCGGTATCGACCGGTACGAACACGGTCGAGCGCCCGAACGGCACGGCCGTCCCGCCCAGCGCCTCCACCGTTCGGACCAGAAGGTCGCGACCCACCGCGGAATGCTGGTACACGCCGATGGTCAGCCCCTCCAGCGCATCTGGCCCGAAATGGCTGACGTAGCGCGCGACATAGGCATCCTCGACCCCGGTCACCTCGGGCAGCACCACAGGCTCAAGTAGCCCGTCATCCGCGCCGAAGCGCGCGGCGTCTATCTCCACCACCTGCCCGACGATCCCTGCCTCGTCGCTCTTCAGGACCTCGCCGTGCGGGCGATAGAACTTGATGCCGTTGCGGTCGGCGGGGATGTGGCTGCCGGTGACCATGATCGAGGCCATGCCGATGCCCATCGCGTGATAGGCGAGCGCGGGCGTTGGCGTGAACCCGCAGAACACCACCTCGCCGCCGCAATCGCGCACCGCCGTCGCCACGGCGGCAAGGATGCGCGGCGTGCTGATCCGCAAGTCGCCCGCCAACGCGACACGGTCCCCGTCGGAAAACTCGCCGATCTGGCGCAAGTACTGCAGGAACGCGCTGGCATAGGCATGGCACAGCCGGTCGGTCATCGCAGAGGCCAGTCCGCGCACGCCGCTGGTGCCGAAGGGCACCCCGCTGTCACGCATGAGGTCGGCCACCGAAAAGCTGCGAATCGCGCTCATGTCATTCATCTGAAAAGCGTTTCCCTTGCCAGCAGGCACCCGCCGTACGGCAGGCACCCGATCTTTAGCGTCTGCCGCCCCGAAAAGGCAAAAGCCTTGGGGAGTGCAGATGCGAAACCGGCGTCGTGCGCCATGGGTTCCACGCCCTACCTGCAAACCGGCAACAATTGCTTACACGCGGTTCCAACATTGTCACCATCGGCCCCCCATTCCTGCTGCACCTGCGAAACAATGGAATGCAAGCGCACCCGATGGCCGACACCCCTGCCGACCGCCCCGTCCCCACGTTCCGTGACTTTGCCCGCTGGACCGCGCAAGTCCTCGGTCCCGAGGCGGGATTCATCCGGCTGGCGCTGCTCTATGGCACCGCGATCTCGCTGCTCTCGCTGGCGACGCCGATCTCGGTGCAGTTGCTGATAAACTCGGTCGCCAACACCGCCCTGCCCGCGCCGCTGCTCACGCTCGCCGCAATCCTGCTCGTGCTGCTGCTGATTGCGGGCGTGCTCAGCGCCTTTCGCGTCCATCTTCTTGCGCAGTTCGAGCGACGCTTTTTTGCGCGCCTCGTTGCCGAGATCACCCTGCGCGCGGTCCACGCCCAGAACCCGTTCTTCGTCGATGCCCGGCGCGGCGATCTGTTCAACCGCTTCTTCGACATGGTCGTGGTGCAGAAGGCCCTCACCAGCCTGCTGATCGGCGGCTTCACCATCGTCCTGCAAAGCATGGTCGGCCTTGTCGTCACCAGCTTCTACCACCCGTTCTTCCTTGCCTTCAATGTCGTGCTCGTGCTGCTGGTCGTGGTGATCTGGCGCGTCTGGGCCAATGCCTCGCTGCGCACCGCGATCACCAAGAGCCACGCCAAGCACGCGGCCGCACACTGGCTCGAAAGCGTCGGCGGATCGAACGGCATCTACAAGTCGAGCCGCCACATGGCCTTTGCCATCGACCGCTCCGAAGCGGTTACCGCCCGCTATGTCGAGACGCACCGCCGCCACTTCCGCCAGACCTTCTCGCAGACCATCGCGCTGCTGCTGCTCTATGCGCTCGCCAGCGCAGGCCTGCTGGCGATGGGCGGCTGGCTGATCCTCCAGGGCGAACTCTCGATCGGCCAGCTCGTCGCGGCGGAACTGATCCTTTCGGGCGTGTTCTACGGCATCGCCCAGCTCGGCACCTATCTCGAGACCTTCTACGATCTTGCCGCCAGCCTTGAAGAGCTTCACCTGTTCTGGGACGTCCCCCAGGAAGTCGCGCCCGAGGGCGAGACTGCCGCGCTCCCCCATGGCGCGATCCGCCTGCGCGATGTCACCCACGCCGGGAACCGCTTCGATTTCGCGATCGAAAGCGGCGCACAGGTGGGCGTGCTGGCCGCGCCGGGGGTCGAGCGCAGCCTCGTCGCCCTGCTCAAGCGGCTCGACCTGCCTGCCACCGGCTTTGTCAGCGTCGGCGGCGCGGATCTCGGCACCTTCGACATGTACCGCCTGCGCTCGGACGTGATCGTGCTCGACCGCCCGACCATCGTCGAGATGACCGTGCGCCAATACCTCTCGCTCAGCGCGCCGGGACGCCCGGAGGCCATGCTCGAAGCCCTCGAGCGCGTCGGGCTCGATACCCGCATCGGCACGCTCCCCGGCGGGCTCGACGCGCGCCTCTCCTCCTCGGGCTGGCCGCTTTCGGTGGGCGAGACGATGGCGCTCAAGCTTGCGGGCGCGATCCTTGCCCGCCCGCGCGTGCTCATGCTCTCGCCGCTCTACGACATGCTTCCGCCCGCCCGCCTCGACAGCGTGCTCGAAGCCCTGCGCCCCCACGGCACCACCGTCCTGCAATTCACCGAACGCCCCGAGGGGCTGGTGCGTGACACATGGCTATGGATCGGCAAGGACCAGCAGGCCCGCGCCGCCGATGCGACCGACCTGCTCCATCTTGCCACAGCCCGGCAGGAGCGTTGAACCATGGCCACCGCTCCGCGCAATCTCGCCGCCTTCCCGACGCTAGCCGCCCTGCGCGTCCCCCGCCTTACCCGTGTCCTTGGCTGGATGATCGCCACGACCATTCCGGTGATCGCGATTCTCCTGTTCCTTGTCCCCTGGGTCCAGACCGCGCCGGGCCGGGGTGAAATCATCGCGCTCAATCCCGAGGACCGCGTCCAGCAGGTCACCGCGCTCGTTCCCGGGCGGGTCGAGCGTTGGTACGTTGCCGATGGCCAGCAGGTGCACAAGGGCGATCCCATCGCCCGGATCATCGACAACGATCCCTCGCTGCTGACCAGCCTTGCCGCCGAACGCGCGCAAGTCCTCGCCCAGATCGCCGCGACCCAGCAGGCCATGGCCGTTGCCCGGATCGATGTCGGCCGCTCGGGCGAACTGCTGGCCGAGGGCCTCGCCGCCCGCCGCGATTACGAAACTGCGCAGATCAAGGTTTCCGACCACGCCGCCAAGCTGGCCGAGGCCCGCGCGAAGCTGAGCAAGGTCGATATCGCGCTGGGCCGCCAGTCCGCCCAGCTCGTGCGCGCGCCGCGCGACGGGCGCATCCAGGCGCTCAATACCGCTGCCGGGGCCACGCTGGTCAGCGCAGGCGACTGGCTGGCAACGCTTGCGCCCGATCGCGCCACCCGCGTCGTCGAACTCATGGTCGATGGCCGCGACGTTGCGCTGGTGCGGCGCGGACAGGCCGTGCGCCTGCACTTCGAAGGCTGGCCCGCGATCCAGTTCAGCGGATGGCCTTCGGTTGCGCAGGGCATGTTCGACGGCCGCGTCCGCGCGATCGATCCTTCGGCGCAAGCCAGCGGCCTGTTCCGCGTGCTGGTCGAACCCATGCCCGGAAAGCCCGCATGGCCCGATGGCAATTTCGTGCGGCTCGGCTCGAAGGTGCGCGGTTTGATCCAGATGGAGACGGTGACCATCGGCTACGAACTGTGGCGACAGCTCAACGATTTCCCGCTGGAATTCCCGCCGCCTGTCGATCCCGGCCCGCGCAAGGGCACCGCCGCCAAGGCCCTTTCGGACAAGGAAGCGACCAAGTCCAAGACCAAGGACACGGGCGGCGGCTACGGTGAGGACGAGAAATGATCCGCCGCCTCCTGTTCGCGCTTGGGTTGCTGGTTGCGCCCGCAGCCCATGCGGCAGAGCTGACACTGGCCGAAGTCCTGCGCTCGTCCGCCACCCACGCGCCGCAGGTGCTGGAAGCCATGGCGCGCCAGCGCTCCGCCGATGCCCGCGCCCTGTCCGCAAAGGGCCAGTTCGATCTGGTGTTCGATGCCGATGCGCAGAGCCGCGCGCTCGGCTTCTACGACGGGACTTTTGCCGACGTGAAGGCCACCCGCCCGCTCACCACCAACGGGGGGCAGGTCTATACCGGCTACCGCCTCTCGTCGGGAAGCTTCCCCGGCTATGACGGCAAGACGGTCACCAACCAGCTGGGCGAAGTGCGCGTCGGCGCGGTGTTCTCGCTCCTGCGCGACCGCGCGATAGACGAGCGCCGCGGCCGCCTCGCACTCGCTCAGGCCGACGTCGACCTTGCCGCGCTCGACCGCGACATGATCGCCATCGGCGTCCAGCGCCGCGCGATCGAGGCGTGGCAGCAATGGGTCGCCGCAGGCCTGCGCGTGGCCACCTTGCGCGAACTGTTCGATCTGGCCGAGCAACGCCAGGCCTCCATCGAGCGCCAGATCGAACTCGGCGCTCGGCCCGGGATCCTCGGCGTCGAAAACCGCCAGAACATCGTCCGCCGCAAGGCGCTGCTCGTCCGCGCCGAACAGGATCTCACGCTGTTCGCCAACGCTCTTTCGCTGTTCCTGCGCGATGATCTGGGCCGCCCGGTCGTGCCCGAGCCCGCGCGCCTGCCAGCAAGGATGCCCGCTGGCGTCACCCCCCGCCTGATCGACCGTGCCGAGGCCATGGCCGGCCGCCCGGACATCAAGGCCCTGCTCGCGCGGATCGACCAGAACGGCGTGCGCGCCGCACTCGCACAGAACGACTTGCGCCCCCGGCTCGACCTGCGCGTCGAAGGATCGAAGGACATCGGCCCCGGATCGCCCACACGCGCGCCCGCCGAAGCACTGATCGGGCTGCGCTTCTCGCTCCCCCTCGAACAGCGTGGCCCACGCGGCCGCATTGCCGAGGTCGCCGCCGAACAGGACGCGCTCGGCCACCGCCTGCGCCTGCTCGAAGACCAGGTCGGCGTCGAGATCGCCAATCTGCGCACCCAGATGGACGGCGCCGAACGCCTTGCCGAGCTTGCCACCAGCGAGGCCGCGCTCGCCCGCCGCATGGCGGAAGCCGAACGTCGACGCTATGCGCTGGGAGCTAGCGATTTCCTCGTCGTCAACTTGCGCGAGGAGGCGCTGGCCGACGCCACCATCCGCGAGATCGACGCGCTTTACCGGAGTGCCGCCGCTCGCGCAGAACTGGTGGCAGCAATGGCGGACAGGGAACAACTGATGCTCTGACGATTGGGCCTTGAGCCAAAGCCAGATCTCACGACCGCTTCTTGCGCACCGCCCTCTTCCTGACCGCAGGCTTGGCCACCTTGGGCTGTATCTCCGGCCAGGCCGCCACCACCGCCGCACGCACGATCTCGCGCCCCTGCAACTCGCGCGCCTCGGGGTGCTCGCCAAGCCAGGCCACAACCACATCGCGCACCTCGCCCGCGCTGGTGCCGACCGGCGTGCGCGGCGGCGGGTCAAGGTAGCGCACCCCGTCCATCACCCCCATCACGTAGGACAGGCACATCGCGCGGTCGACCGGCACCTTCCCGGCGCAAGTTTCGGCAAGTTGTTCGCCGCTCATCCACTCGGCGCGGGCCGGCATGGCGATCCCGGCAAGGGCAAGCGGCAAAAGGAATTTCAAGCGGACCATAAGCACTCCTCTGACCCCACAACGCGAAATGAGCGGTAGCGCTCCATTGCGCACCCAACGCTCGCACCGCTGTGGACGTATGAAGTGGCGACAGAGCCAGTTCGGAATCTGCCAGCGCCCCCGCAAACCGGACCCTGGGTTTCTCGGCAAAGGTTGGGTGATGGATGCTGACTCGGCCAACTTGATGCAAAGGCAAAGGCCTTTCAACATGGGCCGAATTCTTTGCAAAAGTGGGCTGTAATCACATTGTCAGCGATGGGGCCCTGCGTTAGACCTTGACTATAACACAAAGCCCGTTTCGAACGGATGAAATTCAATGTTCTTTTAATGGCTATATTCGAGTCTGTTTAAACTCGGGTTTCTCTTGTCTTAAAAAGACATGCTAAAATATTGTCGTTGGGAAGAGGTAATTTGTCATGAAGGTGGTCGCAAATGAAAATCTTTGTCAGGGTCATGCCCGTTGCGAAGATTTGTGCCCGCAGGTTTTCCGGACAGATGCGGTCGAAGGCAAAGTAGTCATCATCCAGGCGGAATTTTCCGACGACCTTGAGCCGCAAGTTCGCCTTGCGGTGCGAAATTGCCCTGAAGGCGCGCTGCGCATCGTGAAAAACTAAACCCAAAAAAGCAGCGTCCGGGGCAGATCCCGAGAGGAAGGACATTTAAAATGGAACTGAGGTTTCAGCCCTCGCCACCCGATCATGTTCCGCCGGAGCTTGTCGTCGATTTCGATTTCTTCAAGGTTCCGCCCGGTGTGACCGACCCTGCCCAGATTTGGACCGATCTGATCAAGAGGGGCGTTCCGAAAGTCTTCTATACACCGCACAACGGCGGGCACTGGGTGTTCACGGAATACGCCCAGATCACCGACGGCTTTCGCAACTATTCGATCTTCTCGAATCACCAGACGCCGGTTCCGCCGATCGAGCCCTATCCGGTAATGCAGCCGCAAGGCGTCGATCCGCCGGCGCACAAAGTGTTCCGCAGCCTTTTGGCCCCGATGTTCACGCCCATCGCGGTTCGCGCGATGACGCAGGAAATCCAGCGGCGCGCGATCGCGCTCATCGAAACCTTCGCCGACAAGGGCCATTGCGATTTCGTCGAGGATTTTGCCGACGTCTTCCCTACGAGCATGTTCCTCTACCTGTTCGGAATGCCGGAAAGCCGCCTTGGCGACTTCCGGAACCTCTCGCAGACGTTCTTCCGCTCGACAGATCCTGAGGTGCGGGCACAGAACATCACCGACATATATGCCGAGCTTGATGCACTGTTCCGCGAGCGGCAGGAAAAACCGGGAAGCGATCTGGCCAGCGCAATCGTGACGGCGCGCAACGAGGATGGCGAGCAGCATGCCTGGCAGGACATTCTCAATGCAGGATTCCTGCTGTTCGTGGCGGGGCTGGACACGGTCACCAATACGATGACGCTTGTCTGGCGCTATCTCGCCACCAACCCCGAAGCCCGCCAGTACTTCGTCGATAATATCGACGATCCGGTCGCGTTCCAAAACGGAACCGAGGAATTGCTACGGATCAATGCCGTTGCCAATATCTTCAGGCGTGTCGCGGATGATTGTGAGTATCAGGGGATCAAGCTGCGCAAGAACGATCGCGTCGTGCTTTCCGGTGTTCTCGCCAATCGCGATCCCAAGGTATTCGTCGATCCTGATACCATTGATCTCGATCGCGAAGTCAACGTCCACACGACATTCGGGGTTGGGCCCCATCGCTGCGTCGGATCCCATCTTGCGAAGCGTGAAATCATGGTCGCCCTGCAGGAGTGGCTGAAGCGTATTCCTGACTTCCAACTGGACAGCGACAAACCGCAGGGCGATGTCCTTACCGGATCGACGATGGGCTTTAACACCCTTCATCTGTCGTGGAATCGATGACGTCCGCGCTTCTGCGCCCTGACCGTTGGGCCGCAGGCTTGCGCGTCAATGAATACTGAACAACGGAACAGAGGATAAAGCCATGCCGAACTCGGTTGCCGGAAAGCGCGTCATCGTAACCGGCGGCGCGCGAGGGATCGCCGCAGCGACGGCCAAGGTCCTCGCGAGTGAAGGCGCAAAAGTTGTCACGCTCGATATCAACGATGAGGCCGGTCAGGCGGTTGCCGACGAGGCCACAGCCAAGGGGCCGGGCTGGGTACGATACATTCACGCCGACGTGACGAAGCGGGCCGAGATTTTCGACGCTATCGACCTAGGCGTCGATGTGCTCGGAGGCCTTGATGCCATCTGTTGTGTTGCCGGTATCGAGCGAGGCGGCGCGGCGGAGTCTCTTGCCGAACAGGACTGGGACGAGATCTTCGACATTAATGTAAAGGGATTGATGTTCTGCAATCAGGCAGCGTTTCGCCATCTCCAGAAGCACGGCGGCAGCATCATAAATTTTGGCTCTGACGCCGGGCTCAAACCCGGCCCGGTCGGCGCCCACTATGCTGCCACCAAAGGCGCAGTGTTTGCCTATACCCGACAGGCGGCATATGAGTGGGGCCGTTACGGCATCCGCGTCAATTCGGTCGTGCCTGCCATCTGGACGCCGCTGTACGACGAGTTCAGGCAGCGCCAGTCCACCGAAGAGCTCGCCATGCACGATGCAGCAATGGCCGCTGCAATTCCCCTTGGCGGCAAGCTCGGAGACCCCGAGACCGATCTGGCACCGGTGATGGCGTTTCTCGTGTCCGATGGCTCCAAGTTTATCTCCGGTCAGATCATCTCGGTGAATGGAGCCCTCGGCTACGTCCGCTGATCGCCAGGATTTGAACCCTTCAAGCTGAGGCATGCTCTCGCATTCCAGCTCAGCCGAACTTCTTGGTGCCCGAGGCCCGGATGTGATCCGGTGCCGGCAGGCATGAGCCGAATTCACGCTCTTGTTGAGCCGTTTGCCGGCATGGGCTCGTGATAGCATCGCCGAACAGTCGCTGGTGCTGAATGCCAGGCTGACTGGAGATAACCCGAAAAATACGGGAAAACGGAGGGGAATTCTTAATGTCAAAGCGCATCATGATGTCGCTATTAACATCGGCCGCCTGTCTGCTGCCGATCAGCTCTGCATTTGGCCAGGATACAGCTGCTGCCCAGGCGAGCGACGATACCTTGGCGAGTGGACGCGCCCAGCTACAGGAAATCATTGTCACCGCTCGGCGCAAGTCAGAGGATCTGCAGCGGACCCCTGTGTCGGTTTCGGCGCTTAGCGCAGAGTCGCTGACCAATCTCAATCTCAATTCAGCAGCAAAGATCACTCAGCTGGTTCCGAACATCTCCATGTCGCAGGGATCGGGCAATATCGTTGGCCTGCAGGCCTATATTCGCGGCATCGGTGCCAATGACCCGCTTCTGACTGTCGACAGCGGCGTGGGGTTCTACCTCGACGGCGTATACCTCGGCAGATCTGCCGCAAACAACCTTGACCTCATCGCGCCCGAGCGCATCGAGGTTCTGCGCGGCCCGCAGGGAACACTGTTCGGTCGAAATACCGTGGGCGGCGCGGTCAGCATCGTGACCCGCACACCTGAAGAGACGCCCGGAGCATCGTTGAAGCTGGCTTACGGCAGCTTCCAGGACATCAACGTCCGTGGCACCATCGACACCGGACAGTTTGGTACCAGCGGCATAACCGCGACGCTCTCCGGCATGCACCGCCAGAGAAACGGTTTCGTTGACAACACGCTCGTCGAAAGCAGCAAGGATCCAGGCGCGCTGCGTTCCGACGCCTTGTTCGGCAAGATCCATGGTGACTGGGGTGACTTGAAGATCGACGTCACGGCTGACTGGAACCATGTCAGCGGGCAGCGAAATCCATTCCAGGTCACGGACACTTATCCGGTGATCTCCTATTACAACGAATCCGTGTCGCTCGGGGGCGATCCGTTCATCGCCTCCGACAACTTTCTCCGTCGCTATCCGCTCAGTTACCTGGGGAAGCAGACATCCACAGTCTATGGTGCGGCATTCTCGGCGGCGTATGAAATAAGCGAAGCCCTGACGATAAAGAGCATTTCATCCTGGCGTGGCTGGTCCGCCGTCCAGCCAACCAATTATGCAAGCCGCCTGCGTGGTCGTGTGCTCGACTTCCTCTCGCCCACCTTGTTCAGCGTGCAGGATGTCACGCCATTCACGGCCCCGGGGCAGGACCTGAAGCAGAGGCAGTTCAGCCAGGAAGTGCAATTCCTGGGGAGCACGGATACGCTCAGCTACGTCGCCGGCGTCTATTATTTCAACGAACGAGGCTCTGAAAGCAATCAGACCGCCTTCACCCTGCTCGTTCCGTCAGCATTCCTGGCCGAGTTCGGTTTTACCCAGCCTGTCGAAGATGCCATCGTTGGCCAAGGAATCGGGATCATCGGCGCGAATCTCGCTCAGGACTTCAGGTACTCTACCAAAAGCTCGTCCATCGCAGGCTTCGGACAGATTAGCTGGAAGCCCGAGTTTGCCGAAGAGAAACTCGAACTTACCGGTGGCATTCGCTATACGCGAGACAAACGCTCGGTCGACATTACAAGTGTCAACAACGCATCGCTGGTGCCGGGCGGCATACCCGGTTCGATCTTCCCGGCCGGACCTTCCAGAGATGGCAGCGCGAGTTTTTCCGACTGGTCTTTCCTTCTGTCGGGCAGCTATCGCTGGACACCTGATGTCATGACCTATGCCCGGGTCTCTACCGGCTACAAGGCGGGCGGATTTTTCGCTCGCGCGAATGCCAGCCAAGAGCTGACTTTCGGTCCGGAAAAGGTCACGGCCTATGAAGTCGGCTTCAAGGCCGAACTTATCGACCGGACGCTGCGCCTCAACGGTTCCGCATTCTATACCCGCCACCGCAGGCTTCAGGTGCCCCAATTCACGGGCGCTGCCGATGGCTTCGTGCCCAACGCGAACGCCACCTACCGCGGCTTCGAACTGGAACTCGTGGCACTGCCTGCCAATGGCTTCCAGCTGGACGGCAGCGTAGGCTATACCGATCCGCGTTACACCAGCTTTCAGCTGAGTCCGACGGTCGACATCACCAAGACCGCACGATTCCCTTTCGTCACGCGTTGGAACGCTCACGCGGGCGCGCAGTATTCGACGCCGCTTGGCATCGGCAAGCTGATCCTGCGCAGCGACTTGTCTTACCAGTCAAAACGCTGGTTCTTCACTGACGTCGCGGTCAATCCCTTGAACGATGCTTTGGCAGCGCCAAGCGAATACTTGCTCAGCGCTCGCGCTACGCTTGCGGACGTGCAGATCGGCACGACAAGTGCCACGTTCAGCGTCTTTGGCGAAAACCTCCTCGACGACACGATCCGGCCCGCCGGCATTGACTTCGGGCCATCTCTGGGGATCGCGGGCATCAACTTCGGTCTTCCCAGGACTTGGGGCGTCGAAGCGACAATGAAGTTTTGAGGACTGACGGAGGTGCGAATTGCAATGTGGTGCGCACCTCCCTGACCAGCCTCACAGGAACGGGATCAAAGGTGCACCAGCCTACTGGAGGCGAATCAAACTGCCAAGTCAGCACCTTGAATGCGATACCTGCCGGGAGAAGCACCGGTCCATCGTTTGAAGGCATGGCGAAAGCTTGCGATATCGGCAAAACCCAACCGCCTCGAAAGCTCCCCGATACTGTAGCGCTCGCTTTCGATGCAATCGATCGCAATCGTACACAGCAACCCGTCCCGAATAGCTCGAAACGAGGTTTCTTCGGCGTGCAAACGACGCTTGAGGGTCGAGAGGCTGATCCTCAGCCGCTCGGCGGTCTCGATTTCGGTCGGCAAGGGCTCGGGCTTGGAGAGCGCGGATGCCAGGACCGACCTGACACGATTGGTCAGGGTTTCGTGGGCGACCTGGGTATCGTTAACATCAAAGGGAAAATGCCGTAACAATGTCGCCAGCTGGCGCGGATGGCGCAGTACCGGCCTGTCGAGTAGTTCGGCGGGGAAGCGAAAGGCGTTTGTTTCGGCGTTGTATGTGATCGGATAGGGAATCATGAAAGCCGAGGCACCACTGTCCAGCAACGGAGGATAGCACATCCGGATGCCCTGAAGTTCAACGGGCATGTCGATCAGCCATCCGAAGAAGCGATGGAAGGCCGCAAGACCTGAAAGATCAGTCAGCAACCCCGTTAGATCGCGAACAGTGTAATTGGTTTCGATGATGAATTCGGCAAAGCCATCATGGATCTCCAGGGATAGTCGCCCTGGATTGCTTGCCAAGGCGCGCATGAAGATCGTGGACCGCTCGATCACCTCGCGCAATGTCGCGCAGTGGATGACGCAATGAAAAAGCAGGCTGGCCTCTTCTTTGGTCATGGGCGCCCTGCCCTCTCGCGACGCACAGCGCTCGATTATCAAGGTCATGGTGGCGGAGAAAGCATCCGCAAAGGCCTGGTCGGTCAGAGGTCCGACCCAATTGGCATCCACGACTTCAGCAACCGTCCTGCCAAGATAAGCACGGGCAATCTCTTCGGCCAGCTGCGGGCTGAAGTCGCGAAGTTGTTGCAACACTATCCTTAGCAAGGCGCGGGATGCTCGCCGCGGAGCAACCTGCGCAATCTGTTTTGCCACTATCCCTCCTAACCCTATTTACACCATCGGGCGCGGTGCCCGCGCCCGATGGTGAGCCCGCTAGATCAGATAGCCCCCGTCGATCACCAATTCCGATCCCAGCATGAACTTCGATTCGTCCGATGCAAGATAGAGGACACCAAATGCGATATCATCAGGCTCCCCCAAATGTCCGATCGGATGCGCGGCGATCTGGGGTGCAAGCTGGTCCGGGTGCTCATCCAGATAGCTTTTGACGAGCGGCGTCACGCACATTCCGGGGTGAACCGAGTTCACGCGGATAGGAAGCTTCTTCGTCGCACAGTGGACGGCCGCAGCCTTTGTCAGGTTCCGGACCCCGCCCTTGCTTGCGCTGTAGGCCGCGGTCGTCGGCTCGGCGGTCATGCCTTGGGTCGAGGAGATATTGATGATCGAGCCAACCTCTCCGCATCGCGTGATCGTTCGAATGGCCGCCCGGGTACCGAGGAAGGTTCCGTCGAGATTAACGGCCAACATCTTGCGCCAGAGCGCAAACTCCATCTCCATGTCGCCGGGCAGCGCGATGCCCGCATTGTTGACAAGGACATTAAGCTTGCCGGCCCAGGCGATGGTTTCGTCCATCGCCCTGTCCCAAGCCGCCTCGTCGACAACGTCGAGATGGACGAACTTGGCCTTTTTTCCACCCTCGCCGATTTCCGCCGCGATCGCTTCACCGCGTTCCTGCGAAAGGTCTGCAATGACCACACGCGCGCCTTCGGCCACCAGCAAGCGAACCATCGCCTCGCCAAGACCGCTGGCGCCACCGGTCACGAACGCAACTTTGCCTTCAACCCGTCCGGCCATGATCAAGCCTCCTTCAGACGCGCAAGTCCGCGCTCGAATGCATCGTTCATGAAGCTGCGGTCGCCCGCTTCCCAGAGCAGCGTCAGTTTCACCGCCTTCAGCCGCCAGTTTCCGTCATCTCCGCGAACCAAATCGTCGGTATAATATCCACCGATCACATAACGCCGGCTCGGCTCCTCATCGTTGAGAAAGTGTTCGGCTTGCATGTAGACGATGCAACGTGCCTGGTCCCCCTCGATGGTAACGGTCGGGTTGGTCATGCTGTGTTGCGTTGCGTCGAGTCCGGCAAAGAACACCCGACAGTTTTCCCGCAACTCGTCAGCGCGGATACGATGGCGCGGAATCTGATTCCACGATTCGAAATCCATCTCCACTTCGTCGGTGAAGATTGACCGGTGGAGGTCCCAATCGCGGTTGTCGAGACCTGTGGCATACTTGTAGACCGTCTGTGCAACCTTGAGGCGCTCGTCCTCCAAAAGGTTGTCGACGGCAACCAGCTCGTCCCCCTGCCGGACGCGGCTCAGAGGGCGAATCTCTTCCCAATCAACCACCAGCTTGCGCGACTTGAACCGCCAGTCGTCGCCCTCGCGGACGAGTTCGTCCATGTAGCGCAGCGACCATGCCAGCAGCTCGGGCCTGCCATTTGCCATCGTAACCTGATCTGCGGTCGCGTAGCTGACGCCAACGGCGCGATTACCGTCGATCACGTGGTTCTGGCTGTGCAAGCGATGCTGGGTCAGGGGAAAGTACTGCGCGAGATGGTCAAGATTGGCCAGCGTCGCTTCCAGCCCCTCGGTGCGGAAGCCCGGTCCTTCCAGAACGCAGTCCTTGGTGAAAGCGCGAGCCCACAACGCTTTGTCGCGGAGATCTGCGCCCACTGAATACAGATTCGTTGCCCGACGGATGCCGGCCTCGTCGCGTTCGTTGCTGATAGTCATATGATTTCCTGTGATCTTGGGGTTCACGGCTGCGCGGTCGCTGTCGAAACGTCGCCCAATGCCTCGGGGCCGAACATTGCCGCGACCATCGCAGAAAGGTCCGGGTTGCGGCGAAGCTCGTTGCCACCATCGACGGCAAAACTCTGGCCAGTCATCCAGCTCGACTCCGGTCCGGCGAGATAGCGGATGGCCGGCGCGATGTCTTCGGGCTCGCCCAGCCTGCCCAGCGGCACCTGCTCGAGTGCACTCTCCACCACATCCGGCAGTTCGAACATCGAACTGGTTCCGGCGCTGCGGGTCATGCCCGGCCTTACGGCATTGATCCTGATCTTGCGTCGCCCGAGTTCGTCGGCAGCAGCCCGAACAAAGCCTTCGAGGCCGGCCTTTGCTGTGTTGTAGGAGACAAGGAAAGGGAATGTGAGCTTGGCCGCCATCGAGGAAATGCAGACAATGCTCCCCCCCTTGACCATAAGGGGCACCGCGTGCTTGGTAACCAGGAACGCGCTGACGATGTTGAGCTTGAGGTCGTCGACAAATTCCTGCTCGCCAAGCATCAGGACAGGCTTGAAGGCGCCTCCCCCCACGGTACTGACCACGATATCCAGGCGCCCGTTCAAGGCATTGGTCTTGTGCAGGGCGGCCACAACGTCGGCCTCATTCATGGCATCGCCGGGAAAAATTTCGACTTGCGCGCCGGGGTGATGATTCAGAACCTGCTGTCGTGCTGCAACGAGGGCTTCTTCGCGTCGGCCCATCAGGACGACCGCCGCCCCATCCCGAACTAGAAGTTTGGCAGCTGCGACCGAAATGGCGGCGGCGCCGGCGGTAATGAGGGCGGTTTTGCCTTTGAGAGGAAGGTTGTCCAAGATGTGGCTCCAATTGATTGTTTTGAACGGGAATAAGCGCGGAAAACGTAGTCAACGCAGGCCTCGGAACGTCGTGCGAATATCTTCCACCACGGCGGCGGGTTCTTCCGGGGCGGCAAAATGTCCGCCCGAAGACCGCTCCTTCAGGTGATGAACATTGTAGTTGACCAGATTGCGTTCGGGGAAGAGCGCCGTCTGATCGCCGCGGAAAATCGAGACGCCCGCTGGGGCTTCGAACGCCGGAGAGCGATCATGCGAGGGTTGCCAGGGCTGACGTACGGCTTCGGCATAGAACCGCGCAGAAGTCACGAAGCTCTCGGTCGCCCAGTACAGCGTCGCATTGGTGAGCATCACATCCCGCGAGAACCGCGATTCGACGTCGCCGCCGCAATCGCTCCAGGCGCGCCATCGTTCCAGTAGCCAGGCCAGGAGACCAACAGGAGAATCGTGCAAACCATAAGAAAGTGTCTGCGGATCAATGATGTGCGCGGTGATGTGGCTGACCACCCGCCGTTCGACCGCTATCGCCTTTTCCGCGTCTTCAGCCGGGAGCATGGGCAGAAACGGGCCGAGCAGATCATAAGGCCGCGGTCCTGCGAACAAGCCCGGCCAGACCGGCATCGACACATGGATGCCGTAAAGGTCTGCTGCATACTTGTGGGAAAGCTGCGAGGTCACGATCGCGCCCCAGTCTCCACCATGGGCGGCAAAACGCCGATAGCCCAGGACGTCGGTCATCAGCTTGTGCCAAAGATCGGCCGTCTGCCAGTAGTTGACGCTTTTGCGCAGCGGCACCGAGAAACCGAAACCGGGCAGTGACGGCACGATAACGTCGAAGGCATCAGCCGGATCACCGCCGAATGCGGCCGGATCGGACAGCGGCCCGATAAGGTCTCGGAAGTCCCAGAACGTCCATGGCCAGCCGTGCGTGAGTACAATGGGAATCGGAGCGGGTCCCACACCGCGGCGATGCATGTAATGAATTGGAACGTCATCGACCGTTACGCGGAAATGATCGAATGCGTTGATAGCCTTGGCTTGGGCTGCCCAGTCGAATCCATCGATCCAGTAGTCCACCAGCGATTTCAGATAATTGCCTTCGACGCCATAGCTCCAGTCGCCGTTGCCGAAGTCAGGCGCGAAGCGTGCGGACTTTAGCCGGCGGCGAAGATCGGACAGGACCTCTTCACCGATTTCCGGCGTGAATTTCTCCGGAGACATCACTCCCATCATCATCCTCGCGATTATCGTTTTCGCACCGGCCCCATCTTGTGGAGATGCGGTAACCTGGCTTCGATCCACACATTCGGCAGTTCACGTGGCCTCGATAATACTGGTGAAGTTGTGCGAACCAATGGCCATACGGCTCATTTAAAGAGGTTGATCAGCCCGTTCAGACAGCTGTGGCCCCACCATCCACAACCATCGCGTGGCCGGTCACGAAACTCGCGGCAGGTGAGCAGAGCCAGACGACCGCTTCGGCCACCTCCTCGGGTGAACCCATCCGCCCCATCGGCGTCATGGCATCGATGACTTCCTTCATTTCCGGGCTGGAAATGAGGGGTGCGGTCATGGCGGTTTCGATGACGCCGGGGCACACGGCATTCACGCGAATGCCGGCCTTGGCCCAGCGCAGCGCCCCGTGGCGGGCAAGGCCGACGACGCCGTGTTTGGCCGCGACATAGGCTGGTTGGGCGCCGTTGCCGACCAAGCCATTGATCGATGCGGTATTGACGATCGCGCCCCCGCCCCGAGACAGCATGACTTCCGCCTCTTCGCGCATGCAACGCATGACACCGGACAAATTGATACCGATGTTGCGCTCCCAAATCGCGTCGTCGTATTCGTCGTCACCAAACCTGTTGATGCCCGCATTATTGAACGCGCAGTCAAGTCCTCCGTAGAGAGACACCGCCGCAGCCACCATCGCCTTGATGTCTTCGGGGCGTGACACATCGCACGGACGGAACGCTGCCGCCCCGCCGGCGGCTTCGATCATGGTGGCCGTTGCCTGTCCGCCTGCAGCGTCGATATCGCTCACAAGAACAGACGCGCCTGATCGCGCGAATGCAATAGCCGTGGCGCGACCGATCCCGCCGCCGCCGCCCGTCACAAGTGCAACCTTGCCATGCAGTCCGTAGTCTATCATCTTGCGGATCCTCTCATGAAATCGCAACAAGATCCCCCGCCTGATACGCAGATCAAGGTGATGCTTCTTGCAGATTGCATGTCTGCGGACATAACGCGAATAGCGTCGAGATGCCCGGTTGTTGGCACCGAAACTCTGCCCAGCGCCGTTTCACATTCTATGCACTTGGCGGAACACGCGCCGACTATTGAGCTGTTCAGGACGCCGGCGGCTCCGCTAAGGCGACGACCCTTACACTGCCGTCCTCGCCGATCTGCTCGGTCAGCATCGAGGTGACCTGGCTGACCGTCTCGACGATCACCCACCGACCATCACGTTTTTCATAAACATCCTCGTATTCGACGGCCAGGCGCACGACCTGGCGCGGGACGGTCAGGATCGTGCGGAAATTCAGCGACCATTTCCCGGTCGCCCGTTCATTCGACGCGAGATCGATTTCCCAGTTCGTTGCATGGTGGATGTCGTAAACGCCGGGCTGGCAACCCATCTGACGATAGACGTCGACGAAAGCATCACGGTCGGTGAATTCGGGAAAATTCTCGTAGGCGATGCGAATTGTGCCCGCGGCGAAGCAGTCCCTGACCACGTCGGGCTGCTTGAGATCGCAGGCACGAAGATAGCGCGCCTTGAGCGCGCGGATCGCCTCCTTGTCCTCAAGCGCAGCGAGGCGAGTGGATATGTCTTCCAGCAATTCGGTCATAACGCTCTCCAATCGTTGAGCCGGGCGGTCGATCGCTCCCGCGCACCCGTGTTTCAGCCTTGTCCTGCAGGCAAGCCGCGGCTTCGGCCGAACAACCCCAGCCGCCGGTAGACGGGATCATCGCCTCCCGCCTTGCCCGTACCCACACCCTCGGTTCCGAAGCTTTCCCCTGCAACAACCGGCAGATCTTCGGCAAAATCGAGAATGAAGGACCGGCGCGCGAAGCGCCACGCGCCATCCCCGCGCCGGTAATGGTCAGCATAGCGGCCCCAAGCCACGAACTGACGCGTTCCGTCGGCCGTGAGGTGCCATGCCAACGCCCTGATTTCGCCTTCCGCCAAATCGCCATCGATCACGAAGAGCGTGTCGAGCGCCACATGCATGGTCGATCGCCAGTGGGACATGGCTTCGGGCAACCAGGCGATGAACCCGTCAACCGGGCCGCAATAATAGGGAGTGTGATCGTCGATCGCGTCATCGTGATAAAGCGTTTTCAGAAGAGCCCAGTCGCGGCGATCGATCGCGTGGCCATAAGTCGTGACGAGATGGCGCAGTGCTTCCCGCGCTATCAGGTCGTCGTTGGACAGGGCGCGAGGCGCTAGCAGCCCGGCAGGCTGGCCGGGATCAGACACCAAAGCCTCCGCTGACCGAGATCGTCTGCCCGGTGACGTAGTTTGCGCGCCGCGAGGCCAGGAAGACGGCGGCCTGTCCGATGTCTTCCGGACTGCCCCATCGGTGCAGCGGAAGCATGGCCTTGACCGCTGCCTCCCATTCGGGCGTGAAGGTGCCGGCTTCCTGCCCGATCTTGAACTGGCCGGCATCGATAACCCCGACCAGGATGGAGTTCGCACGGATCTGGTGTTGCCCTTCCTCCTTCGCGATGCCCTTGACCAGAGCTTCGTTGCATGCCTTGGGGGCCACGGAAAGGCCATCGAGCCTTGGCCACCAGTCATGCCCGGCCGAACCCAGATGGACGAAACTGCCACCGCCATTCTCTCGCATGTGCGGCAGGGCGGTGTGCACCGCATTGTTGAAACCGAAGGCTTCTATTTCCATCGATGCCCTGAACATTTCATCGGTCCAGTCGGCAATCGCGACCTGCGGCACGATCGGTCCCGCGCCCCACACCAGCGAATGGACACGGCGATGGACGCTGATCGCTTCGGCAAACGCCGCCACGACCTCCGCGCGGCTGCGAACATCGGCCCGATGCACTGACACTTGGCGCCCCACAGAACGGATTTCGGCAGCGACTGTTTCGGCAACATCGCGCTTCGACCGGTAGACGACTGCGACATCGCTGCCCTCGCGCGCAAATTCGAGCGCTACTCCGCGACCGATCCCTCCGCTGCCGCCAAAAACGATCGTTGCCCCGTCAGGAAAGTTCGGCTCCATGCTTGCTCCTTGGGTTGCGGGTATCATCCTGCCTTGGCGGCTTCAGCCATTGGCACCAGTGAGGTCGCGAGCGGCAACATAGGCAAAGGTCAGCGCCGGACCGATCGTCACGCCTGCGCCAGGATAGCTCTCGCCCATCGCCGAGGCGGCGTTGTTACCTACGGCATAAAGCCCTGCGATCGGTTGACCTGCCTCATCAAGGACCTGCGCCCGTCCGTTCGTGCGCAATCCACCGTTTGTTCCGATGTCGCCGGGATAAATCGGCAAAGCGTAGAAGGGCGCCTCGGTCAGAGGGCGGAGGCAGGGATTGGGCTGGTGGCGGTAATCGCCATACATCCGGTCATAGGCTGCCTGGCCGCGCTGAAACTCGGGATCCTCGCCCCGCTCGGCGTGAACGTTGAACCGTGCAACCTGCGCCTCGAGCGTAGAAGGGTCGGCGCCGATCTCCCGTGCCAGTTCCGCAAGCGTGGAGCCTTTCCTGAGGATCGCCTTCACTGCGCCCGATTGCAACCAGTCTGGCACCAGGGGAAGCAGTGGCCCCATCGGAAATTGATGGCGATAGCGGTTATCGAAGACCATCCAGCTGGGCGATGCATCCCCGAATTCCGCCTCGCGCCGCGCCATCTGCTGGCCGACAATGTGATAGGACGCCGCTTCGTTGAGGTAGCGCTCGCCTTTCTGGTTGACCATGATGCAACCGGGCAAGGCACGCTCGATAGTGCTGAGCCGGCCGCGATCCTCGCCAGGCACATAGAACACAGGTGCGGCCCATGTAGACTGCAGGTTCATCGTTCCCGCGCCGACAGCCTCGCCTGCCCGTATTGCATCGCCCGTGTTGCTGGCAACGCCACCCGAATAGCCTGCATTGCGATAAAGCGGCGCGTGCGCATCACGCATTTGCTGGTTCTTGTCGAAACCACCGGCAGCCAACACCACGCCTTTGCGCGTGCGGATACGGTACGGCTTGCCCTCGCTTTCGACGACAATGCCGACGACCTTGCCGCCCTCGGCGATGAGTTCGCGCATGGGCGTCCGGAGCCAGACCGGGACGCCTGCGTCATTCAACGCGACGCGCAATCCACCGGTCAGGGCATTGCCGAGCGTCAACCGGCGATCCTTGCGCGACATGAAGCGCAACGGCCAGTCGAGCCAGTACTTCGCCAGATTGCGCGACAACCCGGTGAACCAGCCCTTGCTACGGTAAAGCAACTGATAGGTCTCGGCAAAAGTCCAGTTGAGATAGCCGAACAGGCTGGCAGCAGGTGACGGCATCCGCTGCGTACGCAAGTCCTTGCCCAGCGGCGTGCCGTCCATCATCTCTGGCAGATGCGTGCGATAGCCGGTGACCGAACCACCCGGATTTTCGGCGTGATAGTCTGGATAGGGTTGGGCGGTGTAAACAACCGGCGTGTTGGCGGTCACCCAACGCAACATGTCTGCCGCGTTGTCTACATATGACCGGATATTTTCATCCGGCACATTTTCTGCCGAAAGCGCCCGGACATATTGGAAAGCAGCATCGAGGTCGTCTTCGAAACCAGCAGCTTTTGCCTGATCGCTGCCCGGGATCCAGATACCGCCACCGGACGTGGCCGAAGTACCGCCCCAGAGGCGATCCTTTTCAACGATCAGGACTTCGGCATGGTTCTTTGCCGAGACAAGCGCTGCCAGCAAACCGCCCGCGCCAGACCCAACGACGACAATGTCGATTTCCTTGTCCCAGCCCATCAGTTCACGTCCTGCCCATCGCCGCCCGCACTATGGGTCCAGCTCTTGTCACGCGACGCAGTTGCCGCCAAAGCTTCCCGCATGTCAACACCATGCGTAAAATATGAAGGAAAATAATACGAATAATGGAGGTTTAGCGCCACTACCTCCCGTTTGCTTCTGCCGCAGCCTGCCTAGACAGCGGTCCGCGAAGTGTGCGTGGTGTCAGCTAACCGCGATCTGCCGAGCGAGTTCCGGCATTACCGGATTCAGCTGCTCCTGAAGGAACCGCACTCTTCCCGCAATGATCTGCTCGCTCGTCTCAGGATGGCTATGCACCCAGAACCTGTTTTGCGCCATCTGTTCGAGAAACAGGCGACAGCCTTCGTCAACATCCATCCCGTGGTCACGCATCATTTCGAACATGGCGCGCCGATGACGCGCGGCGTTGCCCGGCTCACCCAGGCGCGAATCGTCATTGAAGATGTTCGTGCGGATAAGTCCCGGGACGATAGTCGACACGTGAATGGGCAGGTCGGCGAGTTCCATCTCGAGATAGAGGCACTCACTGAAAGCCTGCACCGCGTGCTTGGTCACGGTATAGGCCGTCTGCCCCGGCATTTGCCCGAACGCGCCAACCGAAGAAAGATTGCCGATCCAGGCCTCTGCGCCGCTGGCAATCATGCGCGGCACAAAAGCCCTCACGCCGTGGATCACGCCATGAAGGTTGATATTGAGCGTCGCCTCCCATCTGGCAGCCGAGACTTCCCAGGCGTTGCCGACGGTTTCGATCCCGGCATTGTTGATAAGCAGCCGAACCGCGCCATGCCGTGCAAAGACATGCTCTGCCAGCCGGTCGAGTTCATCCGGCGCGGAAACATCCACGCGCGTCGCCTCGGCCCGGCCTCCGCCTGCCCTGATCGCGTCAGCCGTACATTCAGCGGCATCGCCATCGACATCAGCGGCGATGACGATCATGCCGAGCGTGCCTGCATTTCGGGCCAGTCCGGCACCGATCCCGGACCCGGCGCCGGTTATGACGGCCACACCGCCACGAAAAACCTCCCCGAAACCAGTCATCGGTGCATCTCCCGCCAGCAGTTCGCCAAGTCAACGACCTGCCATAAACCTTGATTGTCGTAGCCATATGTATACAAAACTACGCAATGACAAGAAATTGGCTAATATGATCGGCAATTTGCGATTGTCGATCATATTGCCAGAGATGGATGCCACGCATGTCACCTGATGCCGAGATCATTGGCCCTTGGCGGTTCTCCGCTTGGTCCAGCGGCCAGTGACGACCGCCTCCACACCCTTCACAACCGGATATCCATCGGGGAAGTAGCCAATGTCATCCAACCTTTACCCTCATCTACTTGCCCCCGGCCGCATCGGTTCGCTTGAAATCAAGAACCGCATTCTGGTTTCGGCAATGGGCGTCAGCCTGTCAGAGGATGACGGAACGGTAGGTGAGAGGCTGATCGCCTATCACGAGGAGCAGGCAAAGGGCGGTGCTGGTCTTATCATCTCGGGCGTAACCGGGGTGGCTTGGCCGGTTGGCGCGGTGACGATGCAGCAGACTGCCATTTCGGACGACCGGTTCATCCCCGGTCTCAAGGCATTGACTGACCGCGTTCATGCCTCCGACGGAAAGATTGCGGCCCAGTTGCATCATGGTGGCTTTGTAGCCGCATACAGTCATGCGCGATGGGGGCACCCGCTGTGGGGCCCGTCGGTCCCGAAACCAGGCAAGGGCAACATCACCGACTACTACCTGATGGAGGAACTGGCCCCACTTGCCGGCATGCAACCGCCGGAAATCAAGGTGCTCGAACAGGCAGACATCGCCATTGCCGTCGGCCAGTTCGCCCAGGCTGCGCGGCGGGCCCGGGAAGCGGGATTTGACGGCGTGGAAATACACGGCGGCCATGGTTATCTGCTGTCGTCGTTCACGTCGCCCTACACAAACAACCGCGCGGACGCCTATGGCGGCACCCGTGAAAACCGCTTGCGTCTCACCCTTGAAGTGATTGCAGCGATCAGAGCCGAGGTCGGCACGGACTATCCGGTGTGGATCAAGATCGATTCCCGCGAAGTAGGCAAACCCGGCGGCATCACGATTGAGGATGCTGTCGCCAACGCCGCGATGGTCGAAGCCGCAGGCGTGGATGCGATTGCAGTCACCGCCTATCACGAGACAGGCGATGGCAAGCTGCACTCTGAATCCAATATTCCGCATCGCGAAAACTCGAACCTGCCCGCCACTGCGGCGATCCGCAAGGCGGTGGGCATCCCGGTCATCGGCCTCGGAAGGATCGAACCAGCCAGCGCCGAGCGCGCGATCGCCACAGGAGATGCCGATTTCATCGCCATGGGCCGCAAACTTCTGGCTGATCCGCACCTGCCCATGAAGCTGACGCGGGGCGAGACCGAGAAGGTTCGTCCGTGCGTTTACTGCTACACTTGCGTTTCTGCGATCTACATGGGGCAATCGGCGCGTTGCGCGGTCAATCCGGCACTGGGCCTGGAATTCGAGGACGCGCCCGTTAATCCGGTCGAGACCGGCAGGCGGGTTGCCGTCATCGGTGGGGGGCCGGGAGGGATGGAAGCCGCCCGGCGACTGGCTGCTTACGGTTGGCAAGTTACATTGTTCGAAAAGTCCGATCGCCTTGGCGGGACCTTGCGCTTTGCCAGCCTCGCCTACGAACCCAACGAACACCTGCTCGATTGGCTGCGTCGCGAAATCAGGGAAGCACAGATCGATGTGAGGCTCTCGACGACGGCCACGCCGGACCTCTTGCGATCGATCGGAGCACAAGAGGTAATCGTCGCAACCGGCGCCACGCGCGCGATGCCTTCGTTGCCAGGCGGCGAACAGGACCATGTCTTTGCGGGTGACGACATGCGCCAGATGCTACTGGGAGAAACCTCGGCGAACCTAAAGCGCAAGACAGGCCTGCTTACACGCCTGGCCACGAAGGTCGGGGCAGCAACCGGTGCAAGCGCGAACCTTGCGCTGGTTCGCAAAGCCACCCATGCCTGGATGCCCTTGGCCGATACGATTACGATCATCGGCGGCGAACTGGTTGGCCTCGAGCTTGCCGAGTTCCTGACCGAGCGAGGACGGACAGTCAACGTGGTCGAGGAAGCACCGCGTCTCGGCAAGGGATTACCGCTGGTGCGCCGGATGCGCCTGCTGGCAGAGCTGGCGGAGCACGGCGTTGGTCTGTTCGGCGGAGTGAGCGACATCGCGATCGGTACAGGGGACGTTACCTTCACCGATGCATCTGGGGCAACGATGCGCGTGCCGGGAGCGAGCGTAATCGTGGCGAAGGGTGCCGAAGGCGACGCGACACTGGCCGATGCGCTGAGGCATGAAGGGTTCCGCGTGCACTTGATCGGCGATGCCAACGGGGTGGGCTACATCGAAGGCGCGATGCGCGATGCGCGCACTGCCGTCCAGGCTTTGGTTCGGGCTGCATGACAGCGGCACAATGCGGCGAGCCGGCATCAGCCCTCCGGCTGCCGAAGCACCGGGAGTTGCAGCGCTGCGTCGAACAATGAAGCGACCATTGGACATGCGCGGCTTGGCGCGCAGGAATTCGAGCGGGCGGCGGGATGGTTGCACCTTCACCATTGACGCAACGGACGTTGCGATTGTCAGCGAATTGCGTGCGAATGGCCGCGCCAACAATCAGCAGATTGCCGAAAAGCTGGGATTGACCGCGACGACGGTATCGACGCGCATCCGCCGGATGGAAGATGCCGACCAGTTGCGCGTCGTGGCAGTCTCGGACTTTTCGGCGCATGGCTTCAACGTGCTACTGCGCATCTCGGTCTCGGTCGACGGGCGCCCTGCGTCCGAGGTCGCCAACGAGCTGGCCGAATTGCCCGAGGTCGTGGCCGCCCACATGGTTACCGGCGGGTACGACATCGACATGCTGGTCGCGCTGCACGATTTCGACGACCTGTCGGACTTCCTGCTGGCCAAGCTTTCGGGTGTCCGCGGCATCCGCACGCTGACCCCCGCAATCGTCGTCGACATCGTCAAGTACAAGTTCGACGTCGCTCCTATCGAAGGGAAATCATAAGGCGCGCTTTGCCCTGCAATGCGATCGTCGACGCCCGAGGTGACAGGCGCGCGGACGCTAGACAAAATAGTCCGTGTTCTCGCCGCCAAGCATCACATTGGCGTAGTTGCGCGCAAATCCCGCAGGATTGTTGGCCACATGGGCACGCGACATGCGCACATCGTGCCAGATATCCTGGAACTCGCTGCCGGCATAGACCGATCGACCTCCGGCAATGTCCATCAGCAGATCCATCGCTTCGATACAGCGATCCGCAACGAGGCTTGCCTGATAGCGATAGCGCACCCTGTCCTGCAAGGTCGGCTTCCAGCCAGCGCGCTCCATGCTCTCGAAGTTCTGCATCATTACCGACAGGCTTTCGTCTGCTAGCGTGGACGCCTTGGCAATACGCGCCAGGACATCCGGGTCGGCAAGGCCCTTGCTCGCGTCGGTCGTGCCCAGTCCCGCCCGCTTTCCGATCAGCGCAAGAGCGTGGCGCACCGCGCCAATCGCGCTGGTGTTCACCACGCGAACAAAAACCTGGGCCCAGGGCAGTCCATAAACCGGATTGTCCTGCTGGTGGACCGAATGAAACCCATCCAACTGCTTGTGGGTGCGATAAGCCGGAACAAAGACCGGCTCGGCGATCACGATATCGTTCGAACCCGTCGCCTGCAGACCCATGGTGTACCATGTATCCTCGATCGCGTAGTCGCCGGCTGGCACAAGGAAAGTGCGATACCCCTCCCCCGCTATGACACCGCCGAGCAGGACCCAATTGGAATGCAGGCTACCGCTTGACCAGCCCCACCGCCCTGACAGCATGAATCCGCCATCCGCCATTTCAACCTTCGCACCTACCGGATTGTAGGAGCTTGAGATCATCGCATCGGGTCCGTTGGCAAAGACTTCGTCCTGCGCCCGCCCTGCCATCAGGGCGATCTGGAAATTGTGAACCGCGACAATGCCCATGGCCCATGCGGTGCTCATGTCGCGCTCTGCTATTGCGATCTGATCGAGGAAAAACGCCTGGGGAGTTCCTTCAAGGCCACCGAATTGTGCAGGAGTGAAATGGCGGAAAAAACCGTCGCTTCGCAATGCGCATACCACTTCGTCGGCGATGCGGCGCGAACGGCGGTTTGCGCCAGCGTGCTGTGCCACGAGTTCCAGTGTCGATGCCGAAATCGCCAAAATTGAGTCCTCACTTAAACGCGTATCAGGAATCGCATTGCCCTACGCAATGCCTCCTTTCTTTTCCGTTAGACCAGTATATGGCGTATTTGCACTGAGAATTCGAACTGCATGATCTAAAGGGCATGCGCATTGGCCATCGAGAGAGCGCCGCGCGCCGCGCGGCTAAAGCTGGTTCGTCGTGCAGGACGCCAGCTCTGGCAGGCAGTAGGGCAGTCAAGGTGGAACGGCCATTTTTTCGACGCCATCACAAGCATAATGGCTTTTATGTTGACGATTTGCGTATTAGATGAGATTTGAAATTACGAATGCGTCGATTGTGGTTGAGTCGGCGCCACCACGGGAGAGTTCTGGAACATGGCCAGCGCGGTCACCAAATCGCAGGAAAGCGCAATCCCTGCCGCAAGCGAACTCGTCGCGCGGGCTCGCGCCATGATCCCGGCGCTGCGCGCGCGTGCCGCAGCCTGCGTTGCGGAACGGGACGTTCCCGAAGCCTCCATTGCAGAAATGAAGGCGGCAGGATTTTTCCGCATTCTCCAGCCCCGGCGCTGGGGCGGGTACGAGATGCACCCGAACGTCTTTTACGATGTACAAAAGGCGCTTGCTGAAGGCTGCATGTCCACAGGCTGGATGTATGGCGTAGTCGGCTGCCATCCTTACGAGATTGCCCTGTTCCATGAAGAGGCTCAGGCAGAAGTATGGGGCGAGGATACTTCCACGCTCGTTTCCTCGTCATACCAGCCGGTTGGCAAGGTCACGCCGGTCGAAGGGGGCTATCGCCTATCAGGTCGCTGGGGCTTCTCCACCGGATCGGTTCACTGCGACTGGGTCGTGCTTGGTGCGTTGGTGCCGCCCGCCGAGCCGGGCGGAGCGCCGGACATGCGCGCTTTCCTTCTACCGCGCCAAGACTATGCAATCGACACCGACTGCTGGCATGTTTTCGGTCTTCAAGGCACGGGCAGCCATGATGTGATCGTTGACGACGCGTTCGTGCCCGAATATCGCACGCACCGGTCGGTCGACGGCTTTCTGTGCACGAATCCCGGGCAGGCGACCAATCCGGGACCGCTCTACACCCTTCCCTGGGCGCAGGTCTTCATGCGCTCGGTTTCGACCGCGGCCTTTGGCGGAGCGCGCGCTGCGATCAACGCAGCCCGCGAAATCGCGGAGACCCGAGTCTCGACCAACACGGGCAAGGCATCGAAGAACGATCCGTTCCTGCTCTCCGCCATTGCCCGAGCCCATGCGGAAGTCACCGAAATGGAGATGACGCTACGGGTCACTTTCGAAGAGCTGATGGGCCATGCTGAAAAGGGTGAAGGCATTCCGATGGAGAAGCGCACCCTGTTTGCCTACAACTCTTCCAGCGTCGTCCGGCGCATGGCGGATCTCGTAGACGATATGGTCAAGCTGCTGGGTGGCCGTGCGATCTACAATTCCAGTCCGATCATTCAGCCATGGCTCGATCTCCATGCCGGACGTGCCCACGTTGCCAACGATCCGTCCAATCGCACGCTCGACGTCGTCGGCGCGATGAGCGGGCAGGCGCCCACTTTCACCTTTCTCTGAAGCGGAGTACGCACGATGGCCAGCCTCGTCCGAACGACGCACCGCGTCAGCGGCGGTTACGACATCCAGATCGTCGAGGCAGGTAACCGCGCCGCCCCGGCGGTGGTATTCATCCATGGCAGCGGACCGGGCGCTTCAGGTGCGTCCAACTTTCGTCAGAACATCGATGCTTTCGTTGCCGCCGGGTACCGCGTTATTCTGCCCGACCTGATCGGCTACGGCGCGTCATCCAAGCCAGAGGGTCTGGATTACACGCTGCAGTTGTTCACCAGCACGCTCTACGAAGCGCTGATTGCGCACGGCGTCACCCGGGCGAGCCTCGTGGGCAATTCGCTTGGGGGCGGAATCGCCTTGCAGATGACTCTTGACCATCCCGAGTTCACGCAGAACCTCGTGCTCATGGCGCCTGGCTGCGTCGCCGAGCGCGAGAGCTATTTCGTGATGCCGGGTATTGCCAAGATGGTGTCGAACTTCGGTGGACCGGATTTCGATCTGGCCGAACAGAAGCGGCTCGTGTCCAACCTCGTCCACGCCGATTTCGCCTCCCGTATTCCCGATGATCTCGTGGCAGAACGGTTCGAAGTGGCACGGACCCAGCCCAAGGACGTGCTCGTGCGAATGCGAACTCCCGACCTTTCGCCGCGCCTGCACGAAATTGACCATCCGATCTTCGTGCTCTGGGGCCTCAACGACGAATTCTGTCCCGAGGAACATTCGCGGCTTTTCCTGGACAACTGCAGTGATGTCCGCGCCATCACCTTCGGTCGCACGGGCCACTGGGTGCAAGTCGAGCGCGCAGCCGAATTCAACGCCTATGCCATAGAGTTTCTCGATGCCCGCAAGTAAGGCCGAGCAATACGGTTCGGCGCTCTACAAGGCGCTTCGCTCCCGCACGACCATCCGCCCGTTGGTCGAGCAGGACCCTTCCCTCACGATTGATGATGCCTATGCCATCAATCTCGATTTCCTGTCACGTCGCATTGCCGATGGCGAAAGGGTCGTGGGCAAGAAGATCGGTGTGACCAGCAAGGCCGTGCAGGACATGCTGGGCGTCCACCAGCCCGACTTCGGATTCCTGACCGACTGGATGTATGTCGAGGGCGACATCGATATCGACGCCAAGGGTCTGATCGCACCCCGCGCGGAAGCCGAAATCGCGTTTATCCTGAAAGACGCCCTAAATGGTCCGGGCGTAACTGCCACGGACGTCGTTGCGGCAACCGCGGCCATCGCCCCCTGCTTCGAAATCGTCGACAGCCGTATCGACGACTGGAAGATCAAGATCGTTGACACGGTTTCGGACAACGCGAGCTGCGGGGTCTACGTCATCGGGAGGGAGCGGATAGATCCTGCGGGCATCGACCTGCCCAATCTGCATGTCACGGTTACCAAGAACGGCGCCCCTCTTTCGCAAGGCTACGGTTACGCCGTGCAGGGTGATCCGGCACAAGCCGTTGCGTGGCTCGCAAACACACTTGGGGCCTACGGGGTCACTCTCGATGCCGGCGATGTGATCCTTTCGGGCAGTCTCGTTCCCCTCGCCCCGGCAACCAGGGGCGACCGTTTTGAAATGACCTTGAGCAGCGCAGACGGCCAACTGGGCACCTGTGTCGCAAACTTCGTGTAAGGACCATTGCAATGTCGCGCATAAAAGCTGCGATCATCGGCTCGGGCAATATTGGCAGCGACCTGATGATGAAGATGATCAAGTATCCTCAGAACATGGAACTTGCCATCGTCGTTGGCATCGATGAAAATTCCGAAGGGCTTGCAATGGCGCGCGAACACGGCATCGCCACGACGCACCAGGGCCTGGAAGGCCTGCGCAATCACCCACTCTACAAGGAGATCGGCATCGCCTTCGACGCGACCAGCGCCTATGCGCACAAGGTCCACGACGAAGCGCTCCGCGCCGACGGCATCCAGGTGGTGGACCTGACTCCTGCGGCGATCGGACCTTTCATCGTTCCGCCGGTGAACATGGAAGCCAATCTGGCAGCGCCGAACGTCAACATGGTCACCTGCGGTGGCCAGGCGACGATCCCGATGGTCGCCGCCGTCAGCCGCGTGGCCAAGGTGCACTATGCCGAGATCGTCGCCTCGGTGTCCTCGCGCTCTGCTGGACCTGGCACCCGCGCCAATATCGACGAGTTCACCCGGACGACTGCCCGCGCGATCGAGGAAGTCGGCGGCGCTACACGTGGCAAGGCGATCATCATCCTCAACCCGGCCGAGCCGCCGATGATCATGCGCGATACCGTGTTTACCCTGTCCGAAGGTGCCGACGAGGACGCGATCCGCCAGTCCGTGCAGGACATGGTTGCCGAAGTGCAGAAGTACGTCCCGGGCTATCGCCTGAAGCAGGAAGTGCAGTTCGAACGCTTTGGTGACAACAACAAGCTGAAGATCCCCGGCATGGGCGACTTCACCGGGATCAGGTCGATGATCATGCTCGAAGTCGAAGGCGCGGGCGATTACCTGCCGCCCTATTCGGGCAATCTCGACATCATGACCGCCGCAGCCAAGGCAACCGGCGAATTGCTGGCCGCGCGCCGCATGGCCGCGACAATCGCCTGAAGGAGACACAAGATGACCTCCACATTCAATGTCGATGCAGGCGACAAGCTTTATATCCAGGACGTTACCTTGCGCGATGGCATGCACGCCATCCGGCACATGTATGGCCTCGACCAGGTCAGGGCGATTGCCTCGGCCATCGACAAGGCCGGCGTGGACGCCATCGAAGTCGCGCACGGTGACGGCCTGTCGGGCGCCAGCTTCAACTATGGCTTTGGCGCGCACACCGACTGGGAATGGCTTGAAGCCGTCGCTGAAGTGCTTGAGACGTGCATTCTGACGACCCTGATCCTGCCGGGTGTTGGCACGGTCGAAGAATTGCGCCGGGCCTACGACATTGGTGTGCGCTCGGTCCGCGTCGCCACGCACTGCACCGAGGCAGACGTATCGAGGCAGCACATCGGCATTGCCCGCGATCTGGGAATGGACGTCTCGGGCTTCCTGATGATGAGCCACATGATTGAGCCGGAGCTGCTTGCGAAGCAGGCCCTGCTGATGGAAAGCTATGGCGCGCAATGCGTCTACGTCACCGACAGCGGCGGCGCGCTCGACATGGACGGGGTAAGGGCCCGGCTCGAGGCCTACGACCGGGTGCTGAAGCCGGAGACGCAGCGTGGTATCCACGCCCACCATAACCTTTCGCTCGGCGTGGCCAACTCGATCGTCGCGGCGCAGTGCGGTGCGGTGCGCATCGATGCCAGCCTTACCGGGATGGGCGCAGGCGCAGGCAATGCTCCTCTCGAAGTTTTCATCGCCGCAGCCGATCGCAAAGGCTGGAACCACGGTTGCGACGTGAACCTGCTGATGGATGCCGCCGAGGATATCGTCCGCCCCATGCAAGACCGTCCGGTCCGGGTTGACCGCGAAACGCTCGCGCTGGGGTACGCGGGGGTCTATTCGAGCTTTCTGCGGCACGCTGAAAAGGCCGCCAAAACCTATGGTATCGATACGCGCACGATCCTCGTCGAACTTGGACGCCGCAAGATGGTCGGCGGCCAGGAGGACATGATCGTCGACGTGGCCCTCGATCTCATCAAGGAACGCGGGGGCTGAACGCCGCTCGCCGCTGTCACCGCGTGAACGGCAAAAGCCTGCGCTTTTCGGGAGAGAATCGATGATCCTCAAGGACAAGGTCGTTATTGTGACCGGCGCTGGTCCCGGTATGGGGCAGGCTGCATGTCGGGGCGCAGCCCGCGAGGGCGCAAAGGTGGTGGTCACGGCACGGTCCCGATCGGCGATCGAAGAGGTTGCCAGCGAAATAGTCGCGGCCGGCGGCGAGGCGATTGCAGTGCCGCTCGACGTCACCGACATGGATCAGTGCAGGGCTGCCGCCCAAGCTGCGGTTGACAAGTGGGGCCGTGTCGACGGGTTGATCAACTCCGCCTACTTCCATCCGGACTGGGGCCCCTTGATCGAGCATGACATCGATCAGGTGTTGCAGGCGTTCAACGTCGGCGCAGCAGGGGCCTTGCGCATGGCCATGGCGGTCTATCCGACGATGAAGGCACAGGGTTCGGGATCGATCGTCAATATCTCGACGCTGTGTACGCGCAAGCCGATGCCCGGCGAGGGCGGTTATGGCATGGCCAAAGGTGCGCTCAACCACATGACCCGGCATCTGGCAGTCGAGTTTGCCGGCAGCGGGGTTCGCGTCAATACGGCGCTGATGGGCTGGATGATGGGCGCGCCGCTCGAAGGGTTCATCCAAAGCCTGGGCGAAGGTGCAGAAGCATTCCGCAAGCAGCGCGCGAGCGAGATCCCGGTAGGGCATATCCCTCCGGACGCCGACTGTGCAAAGGCCGTCTATTTCCTGCTTTCGGATTACGCGTCCGAAGTTACCGGGGCGATGCTCGACGTCAACGGCGGCGATTGGGTCGCTGCATAGGATGACAGGCCATGTTGCTTGACTGGATGAGAAGCCACCCCTCGCTTGCTGACGATCCGGTTTCGGGGCTGGATCCCGATGCGATAACGGTAAGCGAAACGGTGACGATCGACGCCCCTGCCCGCATTGTGTGGCAGATACTGACCGACCTTGACCGTTACAACGAGTGGAATCCGTTTTGCGTCAAAGCGCAATCCACGCTCGAGATGGGCGCCGCGGTCGACATGAAGCTGATCAACTATGCCGTGCCCGGAAGCATCGTGCCCAATTGCGAATTCATCTGCGCGTTCGATCCCGAGCGGATGCTGTCGTGGGAGCTGCCGCACAGCGAGGCATGGCCCTACCCAGCCCGGCGAGATCAGGTCATCGAACCAGTCGCGGCAGATGTCTGTCGCTATTTCTCGACTGATGCGTTTCTGGGCGCAAACGGCATCCATGTCTTCCGGTTCGCGGGGCCATGGGTGAAGCGGGCTTTTGACGATTCTGCCCGTGCGCTCAAAGCGCGCGCAGAAGAACTTTACGCATCCGAGCAGAAGGCCTGACCAGCATGGCGTTTACCTTGCAACAGCTGTCCGACATCGAGGAAATCAAGGTGCTCAAGCATCGGTATTTCCGTGGCATCGACACCGCCGATCAGACCTTGCTAGCAGAAATCTTTGTTTCCGACATCGCGTGCACCTACAATGGCGGTACCTACAAGGTCTCGCTGACGGGGCGGGATGCCATGATAGAGTTTTTGGCGAACTCGTTTCATTCCGGCGTTGCGGCCATGCACATCGGCATCATGCCCGAGATTGCCATAACCGGCGATAATACGGCGACCGGCATATGGTATCTGCAGGACGTTTTCATAAGTCTTGATCGCGATGACCACACGTTCGGCACCGCGATCTATACCGATACGTATCGCCGCGAAGGCGGAGTCTGGCGGATCGAGACGACCTATTACGACCGCGTTATGGAAGTTGTTACCCAGAACTTCAGCGCGACCGGCAGCAAGCTTACCGCGCAGCGTCTGGCAACGACCGGTCGCAAGCCCGAAGAGCGGACAGACATCAGCCACCTCATCTCCTGGGGTTAACCCCGTAGCGAGTTCGGGAAAAGGGGCACTTGGATTTGAGGCGCTTTATCGCTTCAGTCTGACCACTTTCATCGTGGGCACGACGGGCGCGGCTGCATTGAACCAGCGCCACAGGCCGGTGCCGGATCGATGCCCTGCAAGGTCTATCCAGTTTCCGAACCCAGGATCGGCCTCGGCGCAGGCGACGATGACACTGCCGTCGGCCTCGTATCTTGCGTTCGAATTGTTGACCCACACCTTGTGGTGGACATGATCGAGCGATTCCATCCACCAGTTGTCGATCTGGAGATTCCACATCCGGCACTCGGGGATCGTCGTTTCGATGACAAGCGCCTCACCGGGTTGCAGATCGTAGTAGAAGTGTCCGTACCAGATGTTCGGATCACCGCCGGCCTTCCAGAAAATCTCCTGCGGGGCGTCGTAGAACTGGTTGGGATTTGCCTTGAACCATTCGGACCAGGTCGCAAATGTTTGCGCCGTCCCCTTCGTCCAGGCGGCTGCCGACATCAGCTGGCGTTCTATCGTGGCCGGCGTCAGCAATGCAGGAACCTTCGGCCCTGCTCCTACGCGTTCCACCTTGATGTCCGCGGCGACTTGGGTCGACTTGTCGTCGAATGTCTGGCGCACGATCAGCAGGGTGGAGTCATCGGCCAGCGGCAGCCAGTTCCCTTCTCTGGGTGCCTTGCCGACATGGATGACGAAGCTGCCATCGGGCCCGAACGTCATGTCTGAAAATTCGATCTCGCCCGTGGATGCCATCGTGCCGTCGATCGCATAACGGTTGGCCTTGCTGCCAATCGAGAAATAGGGAACCGAGTTGCGCTTGCCGACAATGCGATACTCCTGGTCTCCGCGCACCACGCACTGCTGGTAGATATTGTCAGGGTTGTCCGCCCCGATCTTGATCTTGTCATCGCAGAGCATGAACAGGCGGGGAAAGTCGGGATCGGCACTGTCCACGAGCATATTGAGCGCCGTGCGCGCCAGCCGGCTGAGGTAGCGCAATCCCTCCGCCTGATCGAGCTCGGTCACAGGCGCAGAAGACCGCGCGAGCACGTCTCCTGCTTCCGCGAGTTGCGCGCAGAACCTTCGCCAGACGTGATCCAGATGGCCGTTTTTCGCTTCCGGATCCGTCATCGAACCTGTCCTTCATTACTACTGGAGCTATCCCGCCAACTGGCCGCCATCGATCGTGAAAAGCGCGCCCGTCGCCTTGCGGCTCTTGTCGCTGGCCAAAAATACGAACATTTCGGCGATGTCTTCGGGTTCGCACGATCCGTCGAGCAGCTTGGGTGCGTTTCGCATCATGAGCGACCAGTCCACGCCTTCAGGCGGCGCTGTGTCACGCGTCATCGGGGTGAGCACGTGACCGGGACAGATCGCGTTCACGCGCACGCCTACGGCGGCATACTCGATCGCAAGGCCCTTGGTTATGGCAACCACGGCATGCTTGGAGGCGGAATAGGCAATATTGTAAGGTTGGCCCTGAAGCGCAGCCGTCGAGGCGGTGTTGACGATCGCGCCCCTGGTTTTCACAAGATGCGGCATGGCCGCCTGGCAAATCACGAAAACGCTCGTGGCATTGACTGCCATAAGGAGATCGAAATCATCCGCCAGAAACGTTTCGGACGGCCCCCACTTGAGCAATCCGGCAATGTTGCACACGAAGTCCAGTCCGTCTTCGGCAGCTTTTCCCACCAGTTCGCGACAAGCGGCGTAGTCAGTGGCTTCGTAAGAAACAATTTTCGGTGCGACAGCCATCATGGCCGCCGTTTCTGCCAGCCCATCGACATTGCGATCGGCAATCGTGAGCATCGCGCCTTCCGAGGCGCACTTTATGGCAGTTGCGCGTCCGATACCGGACGCGGCCCCTGTGACCAGACCGCGCTTGCCCTGAAACATCACGCCGTATCCTCGTCCGCTTGCTGACCGTTCAGGCCGCAGATTGATGAATGCGGTGGTCCGGCAACCCCGGACCACCGCATTACGAGGACACCTTCAGAACTTCACGCCGACAGTGAGACCGTAAGTGCGCGGATCGGGGAAGTATCCCACGGTAAGGCCGCCAAAGCCCGGACCGAAGTCGATGAAGTTCGACGGATTGTCTTCCTTGGTCAGGTTCTTCACCCACAGGGCAATTTCTGCCTTGGCACCACCAAGTGCGACCTCCGACACGGCTGCGCGCAGATTGACGATCGTGCGCCCCTTCGACTTGCTGTTGTTGGCATTCTGCGTCGAGGAGTTTGCCGTGACCAGCGGATAGGGGAACGTGTAATAGCTTGAGACGTAATTGATATCGCCGGTCAGATTGAACCGGCCCCAATCACCTTGCGCGACGCGAAGATCGACGCCTGCCGCTGCGGTTGTCTTGGGCGTGTGCGGAAACGAGCGATTCTTGGCCACGTTGGTGTCAACGCCGTTGATCGCTTCGATGTACGACTTGTACTTCGGATCGAGGAACGCGAGCGATCCGTTGATTGTCAGCGCATCGATGGGGCGGATCACCGTCTCGATCTCGATACCGCGAATGCGCGCCGCGGCCGCATTTCGCACGATCGAGGATGCTGCGCCGTTCGCGGTAAACACGGCCAACTGGATGTCCTTGTGTTCATCCCAGAAGCCCGCGACGTTGAAGATGACCTTGCCACCCGCCAGACGGGTCTTTACGCCCACTTCATAGCTGTCAACCGTCTCCGGCCGGTACGGATTGCAAAGCTCGGCAGCGCCGGTGGGACAAGCTGCAGTCGGTGCGCGGAAATCGTTGGTTTCGCCGTTGAAGCCGCCCGACTTGAACCCTTGCGCGAAACGCGCGTAGAGATTGATATCCTGGTTTGCCTGATAGGCAACCGTAATCGCCGGGTTGAATTTGTTGTATTTGGCATCGGGAACGCCACCGTACGGAATGTCGGCGACCACGAGTGGTGCAAAGATGCCATTGGCAAAATCGCTATTGACACGCAGGTAGCGACGAACGTCCTTCTTCTCGTGCGTATAGCGGCCGCCCAGAGTCAGCTTAAGCGCATCGGTGACATTGAAATCGACCTGTGCAAAGGCCGCGAAGGCATCGGTGTGCGAACCGTAATCGGACTGGAACGAAGTTGCACCGCCAAAGAAGCTTTGCGGTCCGAGCGTCTCTGCCGTTTCCTTGTAATAGAAAATACCAGTGACATACTTCAGCCGGTCATCAATTGCCGTGCCACTGATCTGCAATTCCTGGCTCCAGCTGTGGAAGCTGGTATCACGACCCGTGTATGCAACCGGAAGTGGCGTCCCATCCAGGTCGAGAAAGTCGGCCCACGCCAGGTTGCGATACGCCGTGATCGACTTGATCGTTGCCGAACCAACATCGAGCGCAAGCGTGAGGGCATGACCATAGGTGCGCGAGCGCTCGAACAAGGGATTGCCGTCGATCGACGCCGAAGATTGCCGATCCTTGCGATCGTACAGATTCAGCGGGAAGATGGCGCCAGCAAAAGGATAGCTTGGCGAGTTCGGATCGAAGATGTCCTGCGGCAAGCCATTGCGGTTGATGTTGACGAGCTGGGCAAAGTCGGGACGCTGGTCGAACTTCGTGTAGTCGAACATGTAGTCCGCGGTGAAATTGCTGCCTTCAGGCTTGAATCGCAGCTGGACCATGCCACTCTTGCTGTCGAGGTCGTTTGTTCGACCGGTGCGGGCAGGCGCTGCAGCGAAGGCTTGCGGATAGGGGTTGGGCGTCAGCTTGATGAACCCGTCCCGCTTCTGGATCTGCCCTGAAAGCTTCAGCGAGAATGGGCCAAACGCCGGCAGATCGATGACCGCACGACCCTTCCAGTAATCGTAGTTGCCGTAAGTCACTTCGCTTCGGAAACCGAGTTCGCCCGTGGGCATCTTGGGCACAAGGTTCACCGCACCAGCAAGCGCATTTCGGCCGTAAAGCGTGCCTTGCGGACCACGCAGGATTTCGACGCGTTCAAGATCGGCCACGTCGAAAATGGAACCTTGCGCCTTGGCGATATAGACCCCATTCAGGTAAAGGCCGACCGCTGGCTCCCAGGTTACCGCCGGATTGAGCGTGACTGATCCGCGAATTGCGATTTGGGAAATCGTCTTACTCGAAGGCGCACGCTCGATTTTCACATTCGGGGCAATCGACCCGAGGGCGTCGATCGAAGTGATGCCTCGCGAATCGAGAAACTGGCTGTTCACCGCAGAAATTGCGATCGGAACTTCCTGGATGTTTTCCGAGCGCTTCTGCGCGGTGACGATGATCTCACCGATGCCCGAACCCGTAGTGGCGCTGTCTTGGGCAGCTTCCTGCGCCTGTGCAGACATCGATGCAAAGGCCAGCGCCGAAAGCGCAGTGGTGGCCGCAATTTTCCTCATGTCATCCTCTCCGGTGCACGGCTGCTCGCCGCGTATTCATTTAACACGACTAGCATATGATTTGTCGCATCAAATGACAAGATGATTGCGTATGCCGTAGAAATTTTCCACTCTGACTACGCAAACATGCGAATTTGCGTCAAATTGAGATGTGTCGATCGTTGTTGGCTCCGACCGGACGTGCCGACAGTTGGCGAAATCAATGGTCGAGTCGCGAAGGCTGTCAAAGAGTCCTGACCGGACCGCGCTCTCTTGCGTTTCTGGAACACAGGCGTCTCGAGAATGCGGGACCGGTTACGAGTGCCGGCGACAACATGGCATTGGGAGAATCGGAAAATGATCAAGGTCATCGCGCTCTTGCGCAAGAAGGAGGGCATGAGCCGCGAGGCCTTCATTGCGTATTACGAGACGCGCCACGCTCCGCTCATCCAGTCCCTGCTCCCGAACATCCTTGTTTACCGGCGCAATTTCGTCGCGCGTGACGGCGCATTCGAAAGCGCGGTGGCAGCGATTGATTTTGACAGTGTTACCGAAATGCACTTTGCGACGCGCGCGCACTATGATTCCTTCCTGGCAAAGGCAGCCCATCCTGAGGTGGCGCACCTGATCGCGCAGGACGAAGAAAACCTGTTCGACCGCGCCGCAACTCGCATGTTCATCGTCGACGAAACGCCCGCAGGCGCGCAATGCGCAGCGGACGCATCGTCGCTGCTGGCAGATCGTGAGGTACGAGAGGGGCTTGCCCGTTTCGCCCGGGTGCTGGACACGAAGCAGTGGAATGCGCTCGACACCGTCTTCTCGTCCGACGTGACCTTCGATTATGGGCTGGGGGAACAGGCCGGGCTTGATGCGCTCTGTGCCAACATGCAGCGCTTCCTTGATGTCTGCGGGCCGTCACAACATCTGATCGGCAGCATCTCCATCGACGTGGCGCCCGGCGCAGATCGGGCCACCAGCCGCGCCTACGTCCAAGCCCGGCATCAGCGAGCAGACGAACAGGGCGGTCCGATTTTCGATACCTGCGGAGAGTACCTCGACCAGTGGGCGCTACGGCCAGAGGGCTGGCGAATTACCAGACGCGAAGCGCGCTGGCTGGTCAGCAGCGGCGATGCGTCGATTATCTGGGGGTGATGGAAGCGGCACCCTGCAGCATTGCCCGCCGCACAGGCCCCGGTTCTAGACCCGCTGGGAATGTCGGATACCACCATCCACGACGATCTCGCTCGCGGTGACATAGCTGGCTTCGTTCGACAGAAGGAAGCGCACCACGCGGCCGATTTCTTCGGGCTGTCCAAAGCGGCCCGCGAAAATGCGCGAACCGAATGCCGCGATCATGCCATCACGCCCTGCGCCCAGGATCGGGGTATCGATCATCCCCGGACTGACCGCATTGATCCGGATACCGTCTGCCGCCAGTTCGTCTGCCATTGACCGTACCAGCGAAACGACCGCGCCTTTCGCGGCCGTATAGATCGGGATCAGCCCGCTGCCGAACCACGCGTTTATCGACGCAATGGCAACGATCGCGCTGCCCGGGTTGGACTTCAGGTCTTCGGCAAAAGTCTGGGACAGCTGGATCAGCGCCCGCACGTGCAAGGCCATACCGGAATCGAAGGCTTCCGCGCTCGCGCCCATGAGACCGGTCTGCTCTGCCGTTCCGGCCGAGTGGACAATCGCGCCCACCCCGCCCAAGGCTTCGCGCGTTGCCTTGGCCGCCGGCGCGATGGCCTGGGAGCTGCGCAGATCCGCGCCCAAGCCGAATGCCGCTACACCAAATTCCTGCGAAATCTCTGCCGCCTTCTGGACGGCGCGGTCTGCATCGATGTCCCAGATCGCTACAGACCGGCCCACCGCTGCGACCGCGCGCGCGCTGGCCAGGCCGATGCCAGAGGCACCGCCGGTGACGACGACAGGTGTGCCAGGCTGCCCCAGCACAGGTGATACATCATTCATGATTTTCTCCCCGCTTGGCACCGACCCGTGCCCTGTCCTCACGTCGGCCATTCATGCGTTATCTGCACAGATCCCCGGCGCAGGTTCCAGCGGCGGGGCATTGTGGATATATCCCATCTCTTCATAGCGCTCGGCGATGCGCCAGCCGGCGGGAGTGCGAACAATGCGATCGCGATACCACAGGCCGATGAAGAAAGTGCGATCCGCACCATCTGCGTCGCGATGGACCATGGGATTAAACAGGATCGTCCTGCTCCGGGCCTCGTCTCCCGAAATATCCAGCTTGGTCGTTGCGACCATGTGCTGAAACATCGGAAAGCGCTCCAAGGCGATCGGCAGCCACGCCTTGATCTGCGCAAAGGTACCCTTGGCCCCCCCGGTCTCGGTATAATCGATCGTCGCATCCGGGGTGAAGATCGCATCGAGTGCATCCCAGTCCCGTTCGTCGATGGCGAAGCTGTAGCGCGCGAACAGATCCTGTATCTCGAGCCGATCAGACATTTCCTGAAGAGACATCATGAGGTGATGCCCTTTCCCGAGCGGTAGCCAGACAATGCCCTCCGATTCAAGAACTCGGGCGCAATCATGCCGGCACCCTCACCTTGACGGAGAATTCGGACAAGTCGGGCTTTGCCATCGCATCGGCAAAGGCATCATAAGACCAAGGCCAGCTCGAGGGCACGCCGGTTGCGTCGAGATACCAACTCGAACAGCCAGATCCGAAGATCGTCGTCTTGGCAGCCGCGATGCGGCGTTCCTCGTAGGCGGCGTGGGCTTCAGCGGTCGGCGCAACCGAGGCTGCCTCACCTTGCCGCAGCAAGTCGATCAGTTGATCGATGTAATCCCATTGCCGTTCGGCAATATCGATCAGCGAAAAATTCCCGACGGGTCCGGTCGGCCCGTTCAGCATGAAGAAGTTGGGAAAATGCGGAATAGTGACCGCATAATGCGCAGTCGGCCTGGTTGCCCAGAACGCGTCGAGCGTCCTGCCTCCCTCGCCCACAACTCCTGCAGGACGGATGAACCGATCCGCCTGGAAGCCCGTCGCAAGGATCAGCGTGTCGATCTCGTGGAATGTGCCGTCGGCCATTCGCACACCCTTTGGCTCGATTGCGGCGATCTTTCCGGTTTCGACAAACACCGCCGGATGTTGCACCTCTTCGTAGTAGCACCACGAATAGATCAAGCGCTTGCACGCTGCCCGATAGTCTGGGCGAAGCTTCTCCTTCAGCTCGGGATCGCGGATTGATTCCTCGAAATGCTGGCGGCAGATATCCTCGATCATCGTCATCTGCGGCCCGTCGATGTCGGTGATCGCGTCCGTGAAACGCTTCACGTTGCCGATATATTCGTCGGCAAAACGGATCGCGTCGATAAGGGCCGGATCGCTCCGAAAGGCTTCGCGCTCTTCATCCGAATAGGGGAATTGCGGGACGGGCATCACCCATTGCGGCGATCGCTGGAAATGCACCAGTCGCTCGACCTTCTTGTTGATTGCAGTAACGATCTGGATTCCGGTGGAGCCCGAACCGATCAGACCGACCTTCGCACCGTCGATCTGCGCAGCGTCGTCCCATCGCGCGGTGTGGAATGCCGGTCCTTCGAAGCTGTCCAAGCCTTCGATATCGGGAAGGCGGGGGTGATGCAGCACGCCCGAGGCCACGATCACGACATCGAACACCGATCGCGTTCCATCGGCCAACGTCACGGTCCAGGCATTGGCCATTTCGTCCCAGTCAAAGCCCGAGACCTCGGTGTCAAAGCGGATGAAAGGTGCAAGACCGTGCTTGGCAACGACGTGCTCGAAATAGCCCTGTACCTCCGGACCGGTGGCGTAGAACGAGCGCCATTCGGGATAGGGTTCAAAGCTGTACGTGTAGGCATGGGCTGGAACGTCGCACGTGAGCCCGGGGTAGCGATTTTCCCGCCAAGTCCCGCCGATTCTGGACGCTTTCTCATAAACCACGAAGTCTTCGCTGCGCTGCTTCAGCTTTATGGCCGCTAGAATTCCGGCCATTCCAGCTCCAACGACAGCATATCGCAGGGAACGTCGGGTGACTGCAGTCATGTTCGATCCTCTGGTCCAATTCTTTTCTCGTGACTTGGTGACATGGTGACAGAGGCATTGCATCACCCAAAGGTATTATGCAGGCTGGCGGCAAACCGGCAAGAATGGCGCAGGGTGAACGCAGATCACGGTTGACGGGTCGATCCATGCTGCGCAAACCCAAAACTCGTCGCCAGTGTGCGCGATGACGCAGCGAGGTGGGATGAGCCAGGTTTTCAGTTTCGACGCAACGGACGTTGCGATTGTCAGCGAATTGCGTGCGAATGGCCGCGCCAACAATCAGCAGATTGCCGAAAAGCTGGGATTGACCGCGACGACGGTATCGACGCGCATCCGCCGGATGGAAGATGCCGACCAGCTGCGCGTCGTGGCAGTCTCGGACTTTTCGGCGCATGGCTTCAACGTGCTGCTGCGCATCTCGGTCTCGGTCGACGGGCGCCCTGCGTCCGAGGTCGCCAACGAGCTGGCCGAATTGCCCGAGGTCGTGGCCGCCCACATGGTTACCGGCGGGTACGACATCGACATGCTGGTCGCGCTGCACGATTTCGACGACCTGTCGGACTTCCTGCTGGCCAAGCTTTCGGGTGTCCGCGGCATCCGCACGCTGACCCCCGCAATCGTCGTCGACATCGTCAAGTACAAGTTCGACGTCGCTCCTATCGAAGGAAGGGCTTGATCGTGGCCGCTGTTCAACTCGATCCTCTCGACAATCAACTCGTCGACATGCTGGCAAAGGACGCTCGCGTCTCGAACCGACGCATTGCCGCCGAACTCGGCGTCACCGAGGGAACGGTCCGTGGCCGGATCAAGCGGCTTCAGCAGGACGGACTGATTGCCTTCACCGCCATCACGGGCTTTCAGATGGAAAAGCAGGCGCGTCTGGCGTTCATCAACGTTCAGGCCGATGTCGATCGGGTGCGCGAAGTCGCGCAGGTCATCGCCGATATTCCCGGGGTCAACGCGGTTCTGATAACCATGGGCCAGTTCAATATCACCGCAATGTGCCTGATCGACGAACTGGACGCGCTTGTCGAACTTGCCTCGGACAAAATTCTTGCGGTGCAAGGCGTGCATCACGTCGAAACCTCGATCGCGGTAAAGACGGTCAAATACAATGCGCGAATGGCGAAGATCACCAAGCCGGCCACCGTCATCGACGATGATTGAGGGTATTTTGTCCAAATTCTTTCCTTTTGCGTAATTCTAATCTTACATTATAGCGCAAATCTCGTGTCGTCATGGGCGGCACGATGATTCCTGATGAATCGGGAGGAGTTTTGCGTGACCCAAATCGCTGATACCGCCGCGCCAGGGGATGCGGCTATCGAGATGCGGCTGAAGCAGGTGTTGCGGGCCATGCCGGCCCCGGTGGGCATCGTCACGAGTTTCGATCCCGATACCAGACAACCTGTGGGCCTGGCGATGTCGGCACTTATGCCTGTCTGCCTCGATCCTCCAGCCATGGCGATTTGCGTCAATCGGTCGGGCAGCGCGCATGATGCGATGATCCGCGCGGGTCGGTTCTGCATCAACCTGCTGCATCCCTGGCAGGACAGCCACATGGTGCCGTTTGCCGATCCGGCATCACGCGATGGGCGCTTCAAGCAATCCGATTGGAAGCGCCACAGACACGATGCGCATGAAGGGCTCATGCACATCGATGGTGCCCCCGCAGCCATTTTCTGCACGATCCGCGAAACGCTCTCGTTCGGAACGCATGACCTGCTCGTCGGCGAAGTGGACGATATCCTTGTTTCCGGAAAGGGCGAGATCGTCGGCTGGGCCAATGGCGCATTGTGCAGACCGGCCACTCTTGCCTGAAAGGACGGCAATGACATCTGCATCCGATGGGACAACGCTTCTCGCCCGGATCGACCGGCTGGAATCGCTGGACGCGATCCGCCAATTGCCGGCCAAATATGCTCTGGCGCTCGATATGCGCGATGGTGATGCATGGGTGAACCTCTTCCCCGAAGACGTCCGCGTCGGAGGCGGGAAGTCAGGGCGCAAGGCTTTGCGCGACTGGTTCGACGAGACCCATTCCATGCAGTTCGACGGCACGAGCCACCACATCGGGGGTCACATCATCGATTTCGATGATGAAGATCATGCGCAGGGCGTGGTCTACTCCAAGAACGAGCATGAAAGCGGCGCGGACTGGGTCATCATGCAGATGATGTACTTCGACCGGTACGAGCGCATCGATGGCCGCTGGTACTTCCGCCGACGCCTTCCGCTTTACTGGTACGCCAGCGATCTCAACAAACCGCCGATCGGCGATCGAAAGATGCGCTGGCCCGGAGTTCCGCCCTATCACGGCAGCTTCCATGATCTCTTCCCAAGCTGGAACACGTATTGGGAGAGGCGTGGACAACCCCATGACGGCCCTGTCGAGCCGCCGGCACCGTTGGAAAGGTTCATCGAAACCATGCGCCGGGGAGCTCCCCTGCCTCGCCCGCGCGTGCGGAGTTAACGCAATGTCCTCCGACATCTTCAGCCCCGGCCGTCTCGGGGCAATCGAACTAGCCAACCGCGTGGTCATGGCCCCCATGACTCGCGACCGCGCAGGCCCCGGAGACGTGCCGACCGACCTGATGGCGGATTACTACCGCCAACGCGCATCGGCCGGCCTGATCATTACCGAAGGAACGCAGCCCAGTCCGTCGGGCAAGGGGTATTGGCGAACGCCCGGGATCCACTCGCCCGGCCAGGTTGCGGGCTGGCGCAAGGTCGCCGATGCGGTCCATGCCGAGGGCGGCCGCATCGTGATGCAATTGATGCACGTGGGCCGGGCATCAGTGAGGGCCAACAAGGCGGATGAGGCCGAAACCGTCGCTCCCAGCGCCATCGCTTGCCCAGACCTTATCCCTGGCCCCGACGGCATTCCGGTATTGCCCGAGATGCCGCGGGCGCTCGCGGCATGCGAGATCCCGCAGATCATTTCCGAATATGTCGCAGCTGCGCGCAATGCCATCAACGCGGGCATGGACGGGATCGAACTGCACTGTGCCAGCGGCTACCTGCCAATGCAGTTTCTTTCGTCCAATTCCAACCTCCGAACCGACACATATGGAGGCAGCGCGGAAAACAGGGTTCGTTTTGTAGTCGAAACGCTCGCGGCGCTGGCCGCCACTGTCGGCGCCGGTCGCGTCGGCCTTCGTATCTGCCCAGGCGTGCGCTTCAACGGGATGGACGATGCCGACCCTGTCGAAACCTACACGACGCTGCTGCGTGCGATCGACCCTCTTGGCCTTGCCTATTGCCACCTCATCCACATTCCCAACCAAGGCTTTGACTCGCTGGATCTGGTCAACGCGCACTGGTCGGGTCCGGTGATCGCCAATTGCGGGCTGACACTGGACAAGGCACAAGCGCTTCTCGCCGATGGACGCGCAAATGCGGTTTCGTTCGGATTGGCCTACATCTCCAATCCCGACCTTGTCAGCCGGCTGCGCCATGGGAAAGATCTGGCAAAGCCCGACCGGGCGACGTTCTATACAGGCCACGGCGACGATACGCGCGGCTACACCGACTATCCGCACGCGGATTGAAAGGATGAATAAGATGCAAAGGCTTGCCGACAAACGGGCTGTCGTCACCGGCGGCGCGCAGGGCATCGGCGCTGCCGTTGCCCGCCGCCTCGCCGACGAGGGCGCACTGGTGGCCGTCTTGGACCTGTCGGTCAATGTGGCCAGCGAGCTGCTCGATTCCCCACATTTCGCCCTCGACTGCGACGTGGCCGACAGTGGATCCGTCGATGCCGCCTTCGCGGAGATCGAGAGGCGGTTCGGCGGGGTCGACATCCTCGTCAACAATGCCGGCATTGGCAGTGCGCCGGGTGATGGCATGGCCGAATTCTATGCCGGACAGGCGGCGCGCGCGGCCGGCGACCTCTCGGCCCATGCCGACCAGACGATCCATTGCAGCGACGAGGCATGGTCCCGCGTGCTGGCCGTCACGCTCGACGGGGTGTTCCGCTGTTCGCGCGCGGCGGTCAGGATAATGGCCCGCCAGGGCATCGGTGGCGCGATCGTCAACATCGGATCGACCGCGGCGCTGGCCGGTAACGGGCCCGTTCCCTACGTTACGGCCAAGGCTGCGGTTTTGGGCATGACCCGCGCAATGGCGCGTGAACTTGCGCCGCGCGGCATCCGGGTCAACGCCGTGAATCCCGGCGCGACCGAAACCCCGATCTTCGCGGGCCTGCCCGCCGAGGTAAAGCAGTCGGTGGCGGCCGATGGCGTGATGAACCGGATGGCACATCCCGACGAGATTGCCGGCGCCGTTGCGTTCCTCGCCAGCAAGGACGCCAGCTTCGCGACCGGCAGCGCAGTCAATGTCAACGGCGGCTCGTGGTTCTCATGAGCTTGCGGCGAATGGACCCGCGCGCCTGAAGCCCCCCATATGCCGGAATGGGCGGAAGTACGCCCAGCCTGCGGAATGACAACAACGCGAGGATTGCCTGAATGATCGAGGACATGACGGGAAGGGTCGCATTCGTGACCGGCGGCAGCGACGGCATCGGACTGACCACGGCCCGGATGCTGCTCCGGCGCGGGGCTACAGTTGCCGTCTGCGGCAGGAACCCGGCAAAGCTCGAAGCCGCGCGCACGCAATTCGAGCGCTTCGGGAGGTTTGAGGCGCACTCTCTCGACGTCGCGGACGATCAGGCCCTGACCGCGCTGATCGAGCACATCGCCGACCGGCATGGCCGCCTCGACATGCTGGTGAACAACGCCATGTCGCTGCATTTCGCCCCGATCGCCTCACTGTCGCTGGACGACTGGCGGAAGGACTTCGCGGTCAATGCCGATGCGGCGTTCGTCGCCACCAAGGCTGCGATGGCGATCATGGCAAGACAGGACATGGTGGGCCGGCAGCGCGGCGCGATCGTCAACATCGCCTCGACATGCGGGATCCGCGCGGCGCCGAACATGGCTGCCTATTCCGCCTCGAAGGCGGCACTCGTCCATTTCACCGCGGCGGCGGCGGTCGAGGGCGCCAGCCTCGGCATCCGGGTCAACGCCATCGTTCCCGGACAAGTGCAGACCGCCGCGACGAGAGCCTATGAGCAAGCCGCCCCGGAGCTCGCCGACGCGACGGCAAGGGCAATCCCGATGCAGCGCGGAGGCGAACCGGAAGAACTCGCGGAAGCCATCGTCTTCATGTTGTCCGACGCGGCCAGCTATATCACCGGGTCGGCCTTGCCGGTGGATGGCGGCAAGGCCGCGCAGCTCTACCTTCCGACCTGAGCCGCGCCGAGATCGAACATCGCCCGCGCGCTTGCCAGGGCGCGCCGAGCGAAGATTTCGACCGGATCGGCCAGCAGCGCCCGGCTCAGGATCTCGACGCTAACCGGGCCGCGATAACCGCGCGCGAGCAGGAGTTCGGCGAAGCGCCGGGTATCAAGCACCCCCTTGCCCGGAAAGGTTCGTCGATCCATCGTTTCGACAAGCAGATCATCACCCACAGGCTCTAGAGCATCGGCGATCTCGACATAGGCCAAGGCATCGAGCGGTGCGCTTTCGAGCGTCGCCCAGCCATCCGGATCGTGCGACAGATGCCAGATATCGACCATGGCACCCGCCAGATCACTGCCAACGTAGGCTACGATGGCCAAGGTTTCAGCCAGGGTGGCCAGTCCGCTGAACGGCAGGAACTCGATTGCCAGCCGCATCTGGCCGCCTTCCAGCATTGCACCACAAGCAGCCTCGACAGCCTCCCTTCGCGCCTCTCGGTCCGGGCCGGTGACATTGACCTGCAACGTATGAACGTCCAGTTCACTGGCCATTCTTGCCGAGGTCACCAGTTGTTCGAGTGCCTGCGCGCTTCCGTCAAGCATGGCGCAGGCCACAAGCGGGCCTGCCGATATTCCGGCGTCGCGCAGAAGCACGGAAAGCATGCCCATGGTCTTTCCCGAGGCCTCCCATGCGCAAAGCGAGGCAAGATCGAGCCCGATCAGATCGAAGCCCACTCTGGCGCAGGCATCGATCGTCTCTGGAAGCTTCGGCGTCAATCCATACCACGGAGACCGGCAAAAGTGGTTGAAGCTGAAAGATTGCACGGCAGGCGGGGTCATGCGGCAGGGCCAATGTCATCAGGTCCCCAGAACGCTCGCAGACTGACGATCCGCCCCTCGGAGTCGAAGCGGCAGGCATCAGCCGAACGGATCCGCAGCGGCGCTCCGCCCGGCGGTGTAAACTCCACATCGAAAACAAGCAGGGCTTCATCGGCATGCGAGCCCCGATGCGGAGCGACGGGCGTGATGCGGGTATTGTAAGCGACAGTGTCGGCAAACCATGCAGCAATGGCATCTCCGGTGCGCGGTTGCGATCCGATCGGGTCCTCAATGATCGCGTCCGGAGCAAAAAGCGCTATGACGCCGGCCGCATCCCCGGCGTTGATCCGGTCCACATAAGCCTGAAGCGTCGCCTTCATTCTGGCCTGCGTCGAAAGTTCGTCCATAGCCTGCCTCTCTGTCATTAGACCCGGAACGACCCAAGCAGGGCCGTCAACTGGGCCTGCCGGTTCACGCCGGTTTTCTGAAAAATCGATCGCAGATGCACCTTGGCCGTGTTGTGCGCGATGCCCAGACGCCTTGCCGCATCAACCAGACCGTGGCCTTCGGCCAGGACCGCAGCCAGCTTCGCTTCGGCCATGGTGAGGCCCAGCAGGTCGCGCAGGGCCTGAGTATCGGCACAGACGTCCGGCGCAGCCTTGGCGATGAACAATGCGAGTGCGCCTGCACCTGCGTGAATGGCCTGGAGATCGAGCGGTCTGGCCGTCACGACCAGATCGCCAAGTGTGGGACGCTCGATCCGAAAACGGGCAATTCGTGCAGGACCCGCTCCTGAGAGCAAGCCCGCCACCATTCGCGCATGAGCCGGCAAGCTCAAGGCAAGCTCATCATTTCGTCTGGACAATCCGCGTCCCTCGGCCAGCAGGTGATCGGCCAGTTCATTGCTGCTGACAATCCGCCAGTTCCGGTCAAGCACCAGCAGCCCCAGACCAAGGCCCTGTGCGGTGGTGTGGAACATGCCGTGCTGCGCGCCGGCAAACTGCAACCGTTCGAACAGGCGTACAGCGGTGCGCAAGTGCGGTGCCAGTGCCTCGAATCGTGCGCGATCGAGCCTGCTGAAATCGGGAAGAGAATTGTGGCGAGTCAGCCGAAACCGGGCTTCGTAGCGGGCATCGTCAAAGTGTCCTGCGCGCGCGCCAGCGGTGCCGAAGCGCAAGTCCAGGCCAAGCACCTGGTCAAACCCGCTCCGTCTCATCACGTGACGATATTCGGGATAGGCATCAGGTGGGAGCCCCGCCATGAAATCGGCATAGGACGTGACCTTGCCCTCGACCAGTCCCTGAAAGGGATCGTCTGCGAACAGGCGTTGCATGTAATTGTCATTGAATTCGGCACTGCTGCCCGGCGTCAGGAACGTTGCCGGCTGGTCCTTGCCCTGCGCGGTAATGATAAGGGTTGCATGGGATGAGCCGCTCCAGCGCGCAAGTGCCTCAAGAAAGTGCTGCCACGGCTGCGGCTGGTCGATCCCGGCATAGAGCCGGACGAGCAGATCGGAGAAATCGTGGTCCACGACACGGTCCATTGTCACAGGATATTGCGTGATCCGCGCCCGCTCCAACGCTAAATCGCCATTCACGCAAGCGCTGTCCGGCGCCATGACCGAGACGTCTCGCACGCGGCGCTGGATCCTGTCACGGTCCAACGGGCAACATGACAGGCGCGAACGTTGCGAGCAGCGCTGCATCGACGACCTGAGCCTGCCCGGTGATGAATCCTGCGGCCGGACTTGCAAGCCATAATGCCACCTCGGCCACGTGCTGCGCGCTTCCCATACCCCTGAGGGGAACGCGAGGCAGATCCTGCGGATCGATCATCGCCACGTCGGCAGCACCGATCAAAGGTGTTTCCACGCCGCCCGGACACAGCGCATTTATGCGTGCCCCGCGTGCTGCAAAGGCATCGACGCAGGATTTGACCAATCCAACCACGCCATGCTTCGCCGCGCTGTATGCAGGGTTCAGAGGATGACCCACCACCCCGGCCGCGGACGCGGTTACGACGACCGCCCCGCCTTGCGCAATCAGCGGTTCGACCGCTTTGATTCCGTTGAACGCCCCCTTCAGGTTGATGGCGATCATCCGGTCGAACATCGCCTCGTCAATGCTGTCCAGCCCCTCGGCGGCCCCGTAGAGGCCAGCATTGAGGAAGGCGACGTCGAGCCGCCCTGCCTGCGAAAGGATAGTGGCCGCCATTGCCTGATTGCTCGCATGATCGGCAACATCGACCAACACGGCGACAGCACCGCCGCCAATCTCGGCAGCAACCGCGCGGGCGCCATCCAGGTTGAGATCAGCACAGAACACGCGGGCGCCTTCCTGCGCAAAACGTGTTGCTGCCGCTCGTCCTATGCCTGACGCAGCCCCCGTGACGAGCACGACCTTGTCGATGAACCGGTCCATGTTTTACTCCAGCTAGGGGTTCGCAGTTTAGCGCAGGTCTGTTTTCAGGACCTTGCCTGCGGCATTTCTGGGGAGTTCCGAACGAATTTCGAAACTACGTGGAACCTTGAAGTTAGACATGTTCCTTCGCGACCAGGCGATAAGGTCGTCCTGCGAGGGGGCCTCGGCACCGGGGCGCAGGACGATGAAGGCCTTGGCCAATTCCCCCATAAGTTCGTCGGGCACCCCGATGACAGCCGCTTGCCCGATAGCCGGGTGCTTTGCGAGGATGGCCTCGATTTCGGCCGGGTAGACGTTGAAGCCACCCGTAATGAACATGTCCTTCTTGCGGTCGGTGATCTTAAGATAGCCGCGCTCGTCGATCAGGCCGATATCGCCGGTATGCAACCAGCCATCCTGGTCAACTGCTGCCGCGGTCGCCTCCGGATCATCCAGATAGCCGCGCATAACGCCGTGGCTGCGAACCCAGATTTCGCCCGGCTCCCCTGCCGGAACGTCCCGTCCGTCGTTGTCGGTGCACCGCACTTCGGTGCCGGGCAGCGGATAGCCGCACGTTTCGGAAATCGTGGTTGCATCGTCCCCCGGCAAAGTCATCGAAATGCAGCCGCATTCGGTCATGCCATAGCCATTGACGATGTTCGTCATGCCCAGTTCGCTTCGCATCCGCTCGACCAGGACCGGAGGCACGGGGGCCGCTCCCGTCACGGCCACGCGCAGGGTCGAGAAGTTGCGCGGGCGATCGCCCGCCAGCTCCTGCAGAAGCGACTGATAGATCGTCGGCGGCCCCGGAATGAAGCTTATCCGGTCTTCCTCGATCCTGCGCACGATCGTCGCCACATCGAATATTGCCATCGGCACGATCGTGGCGCCCCGGATAAGGCACGCCACCCAGCCAGCCTTGTAACCGAAGGTATGGAAAAAGGGATTGACGATCAAATAGCGGTCGCCGGCCCGCAGGTCGACCCGCGTGGACCAGTCGCCAAATATCTGTGTGGCTTGGACATGCGCGGTCAAGGCTCCCTTTGGCCGACCTGTCGTGCCGGAGGTAAAGATGATGTCGCAGATGTCGTCAGGCCCGACAGCAGCCAGGGCAACATCCACTGCGGGATCGTCCGCCCCCCGCCCTCTGGCGAGGAATGCTTCGAAATCCCGATCGATCCGGATTGTCTCGATCAGATCGGGAAGGTCTTCGTTCGCAATCAGCGCACAATAGTCCTGGCCAAGAAAGTCGGCAGGTGTGAACAGCAGTGTGACACGCGCCCGTCGCAAGACGTCGGCCGCTTCGCCACCCTTGAACCGCGTGTTCATCGGCACGATCGCCGCGCCTGCCGATTGCGCGCCGAGCGCGGCGAGGATCCATTCGCGCGTGTTGGGGGCCCAGATCGCTATGCGATCGCCGCGCTTCACCCCGCTGGCCAGCATGGCCGAAGCCGATTTCCGGGCGTCGGCCCAGAGCTCGGCAAATGTCCAGGTCTTGCCACCTTCGATCAGGCCAGGCTCGTCCGGCCACCGCTGCGCGGCGGCCTGTGCTGCGCCAGGTATCGTCGATGGCCATTTGCCCAACTGTTCGGTCATGGCACGGTCGTCCCTCACCGCGCTCAAGCGACTTCGAACAGGCCGGCCGCACCCATGCCGCCTGCGACGCACATCGAGACGACGACGTACTTCACGCCGCGTCGCTTGCCTTCGATCAGCGCATGCCCAACCAGACGCGATCCCGTCATGCCGAAGGGATGGCCGATGGCGATGCCACCGCCGTTGACGTTGAGCCGTGCCGGATCGATGTCCAGCTTGCGCTGGCAATAGACGGCCTGGCTCGCGAAGGCTTCGTTGATCTCGAACAAGCCGATGTCATCCAGCTTGACGCCAGCGCGATCAAGCAGCTTGGGGATGGCGAAAACCGGGCCGATTCCCATCTCGTCCGCGCCGCACCCGGCCACCTGAAACCCGCGATATATGCCCAGGACCGGGCGCCCTTCGGCCATGGCGGTATCAAGGTCCATCAGGACCTGCGCCGAAGCGCCATCGGACAGCTGGCTAGCGTTGCCAGCCGTCACGTGTCGGCCCTCGGCAATCACCTGGCCGTTCCTGAATACCGGCTTCAGAGCGGCCAGCGCTTCGTACGTCGTGCCCGCGCGGACGCCTTCGTCGCGGGTGAGGCTGACCTCCTCCTTGCCGGTCTCGTTGCCTTCCTTGTCGAACAAGGCCTTGGTAACCGTGATCGGAACGATTTCGTCGTCGAACTTGCCCGCTTCCTGCGCTGCGGACGCGCGCGCTTGCGAGAGGGCGGCAAATTCATCCTGCTCCTTGCGACTTACGCCATAGCGTTCGGCCACGATCTCGGCAGTCTCGATCATCACCATGTAGGCATAGGGGTCAGCTGCCTTGATGAATTCCGAGCGATTGCGGAACTGCGGCGCGTGCTTGTTGATGGTAAGCGAGATGCTCTCCATCCCGCCTGCCACGGCAACATCGATTTCGTTGCACATGATGCCGCGCGCGGCCAGGGCTATGGCGTTGAGACCCGACGAACACTTGCGATCGAGCGTGAAGCCCGCCGCCGTATCGGGCAGACGAGACCCATGGACCGTCAGACGACCAAGATTGTAGCTCTGCGTGTTCCAGTGATTGCCGACACCGAGGTAGACATCGTCGACCCGCGCCGGGTCGATCCCGGCACGGTCAAGCGCGGCATTGACCACATGCGACGAAAGTACGGGGGCTTCGGTGTCGTTGAAGGCGCCGCGGTAGGCTTTCCCGACGCCGGTGCGGGCGGTGGACACGATGGCAGCTTCGCGCATGAAAGTTCCTCTCAGAGACGGCTTCAGGCGAAGCCGTGCATGTTGGTCGGGCCGAAATAGGCGCGCATTTCGGTCACCTTGTTTTGCTCGTTGAAGCGGAAGGTATCGATGACATCGACGCGCAAGTCCTTCCCATCCATGGTCAGGTTCACGCTGAACGCGAAGGCCGCATAGTCGCCGGCGATGCGGACCGGCCCCTCCAGCCTGAGCTTGGCACCAGTTTGCATTGATGCCGTGTAGAACGCGAGAATCGCATCGTAGCCCATGTGCGGGGGGGTGCCGATAGGATCTTCGACACTGCCATCCGGCGCAAAGAGCGCTGCAACACGGTCCGGGCTTCCGACCTCGAAGGCGGCGACATATTCAAGCACTGCGGCTTCCATGGCTTTCGGATCAGGCATGACTACTCACTCCGGATAATAACGACTGATGGTATCCACGACGCAGGCTGGCTTTTCCTGCCCCTCGATCTCGACCGTGACCCGCACGACCGACTGGACTGCGCCCTTGATCTCCTCGACCGCCACGATTTCGCCGCTGCCGCGAATGCGGCTGCCGACTTTCACCGGTGAGAGGAACCGAACCCGGTCCGCGCCCACGTTTACTGCATGGGCAAAGCCGCGGACTTCGATCAGCTGCGGCAGAAAGTAATTGACCAGGCTCATGGTCAGGTACCCATGCGCGATCGTGCCGCCGAACGGCCCCGTCTTTGCACGTTCCACATCGACGTGAATCCACTGATGATCCCCTGTCACCTCGGCAAAGCCGTCAACGCGATCCTGCTCGATCGAGAGCCAATCCGTTGGCCCCAGCAGAGTGCCTTCCATGCCGTTCAGATCTGTGGGCCGCGCGAAGATCTTTGCCATGGTCATGCCTTCTGGCTCGAAACGGGCACAATCTCGCCTGTCATGTAGGATGACAGATCGCTGGCCAGGAAAAGCATGACATTGGCCACTTCCCAAACCTCGGCGGGGCGGCCGTAGGCCTCGGTCTTGACCAGTTCGGCAAGCCGCTCCTCGGTCGTCACCTTTGCCAGGAACGGGTGCATGGCAAGGCTGGGTGCCACGGCATTGATGCGGACTCCATGGTCTGCCGCCTCGAGAGCCGCGCATCGCGTAAAGGCCATGACCCCTGCCTTGGCAGCCGCATAATGCGCCTGTCCGCGTTGCGCGCGCCAGCCCAGTACCGAGGCGTTGTTGACCATCACGCCCGACTTGTTGGCATACATCGAGGGCAGGAATGCGCGGGTCATGCGAAAAAGGCTGGTCAGCGTCACGTCGAGCACGCGGCTCCACTGGTCATCGGCCATGTCGACCACGTCGACCTCGCCGCCGAGGCCGGCATTGTTGATCAGAACATCAACTTTGCCCAGCGCATCAAGCGAAGCATCGCGCAGCGCCCGGACAGCGTCCTCGCTGGTAACGTCGCACACGAACGTGGCGGGACGCTCGCACCCCACCTCGTTCGCAATCCGGTCGGCTGCTTCAGCAAGACGGCGCTCGTGAAAATCGCTGATCAGCACACGCGCGCCTTCCTCGGCAGCACGCTTTGCCACGGAAAAGCCAATCCCGGTCCCGGCAGCGGCAGTGATCACCACGGTTTTGCCCTTGAGCATTCCCAAAGGGGTCGGATAGGCTGGAACGGGAACGGTCATGCATTGCCTCGTGGTTCGCGCGGGAGTCCGAGACCGCGCTCGGCGATCAGGTTTCGCTGGATCTGGTTGGTGCCGCCGTAGATCGTGTCGGAGCGGCTGAAGAGATAGAGATTGGGCAGCATCGACCAGCCGTGGGATGCGCCCTGTGCCAGTTCGCCATCCTGCCCCAGCACGTCCATCGCAAGTTCGCCAAGATCGCGGCGCCAGGTGGCCCATTGGATCTTGTAGGTCAGGGCGGCCCCGTCGATTGCGGACAGGTCGGTGTTGGATAACATCCGCAATGCGCCATAACGCATCAGCCGCAGCCCGATCTCTGCCTTGGCAATGCGCTGGCGCAGGACCGGATCGCCGGCCTTGCCGTTGGCCTTGGCGGCCTCGATCACGGCATCCAGCTCGTTGCGGAACTGCATCTGCTGGCCAAGGGTCGAAACGCCGCGCTCGAATGCGAGCAGCGCCATCGCTACCTTCCAACCGTCGCCAGGCGCACCAAGCATGGCATCGGCGGGACAGCGCGCGTCGGTAAGGAACGTTTCGTTGAACTCGGCCTCGCCGTTCATCTGGCGGATCGGACGCACATCAATGCCCGGCTGGTCCATATCCATCAGCAGGAAAGACAAGCCCTTGGGGCCCTTCGAACCCTCTTCGCTCCGGGCAACGACAAAGATCATGTCCGAATAATGGGCAAGGCTCGTCCACACCTTCTGCCCGTTGACTACCCACTCGCCTGCATCAAGCCGCGCCTTCGTCTTCACGTTGGCAAGGTCCGAGCCTGCGTTCGGCTCGGAATAACCCTGACACCATATCTGCGTACCTCCCGCGATGCCGGGCAGATAGGACGCCTTCTGCTCGTCCGAACCGAAGGCGAGTATGGTCGGCCCGGCAAGTTCGACGCCGATGTGATTGATGCGGTTGGGTGCGCCGGCCCGAGCATACTCTTCGGCAAAGATAACCTGCTGCGCCAGCGTGGCCTCACGCCCGCCCCAAGCCTTCGGCCAACCGATGCAGGACCAGCGGTACGCCGCCAGTTGCTGCTCCCATTCCTTGCGCCGTTCAATTTTATCACAGAGGTTGGGAATGGCGCGAATGTCGGCAAATTCGCCGGCCATCTGGCCCTGCAACCACCTTGCGCAGTCGGCACGGAACGCCTCGTCTTCGGGTGAGAAGCCAAGCTTCATGCTGCAACCCCCAGTATCTTCGACGCGATGCGTTCACGGTGCCATTGGCTGTCACCGAACATCGAGGCGATCGAGCGCGCCCGCTTGAAAAAGAGGTGCGCGTCATGCTCCCAGGTAAAGCCGATGCCGCCGTGAAGCTGGATCATGTTGCCCGCACACATGTGGTAGGTATCGGCGCAGAAGGCCTTGGCGGCATGAACAGCGATGTCGGCCTCTTCACTTTCCTCGTCTATGGCACATGCCGCCCAATAGACGGCCGAACGCGCTTGCTCGATCTCGATCATCATGTCGGCCAGGCGGTGCTTGTATGCCTGGAACGAACCGATCTGGCGGCCGAACTGCACACGCTCCTGCGAATAAGCCACCGTGCGATCAAGCGTCGCCTGTGCGCCGCCCAGCGCTTCGGCTGACAGGCAGATCCAGCCGGTGACCTGCAGCGCTTCGATTGCTGCCGCCGCATCTCGCACAGTCTCGGCCCGCGCGCGATCCAGCGTGATCGTGGCGAGCGGACGGGTCTGGTCCATCGTGGCATGTGGCGTGACTGTCACCCCCGTCGCTTTCGCCTCCACCAGCCAGCAATTGCCCTCCGATACCAGCACTAGCAGGTCCGCGCTGCCGCCATGCGACACGAAGCGGACCGTGCCGCTAAGAGTATCGTCATCCGCGGTAATCGCACTGCACCACGAGACGCCAGCGATCGCCTTGCCCGACACAAGCTCGGGAACCCACCGCGCTTGCTGGTCCGTCGTGCCCCCAGCGGCCAATGCACGCGCTGCACAGGCATTGCCCAGCAGCGGCAAGGCCGAAACATGCGCCCCGGCTGCTTCGGCAACGAGGGCGAATTCGACCATGCCCAGGCCGACCCCACCCATTTCCTCGGGCACACCAATCCCGCCAAGACCCATCTCGGTGCAGAAACTGGACCAAAGCGCGCGGTCGATACCCGCATCGGCGCCCTCCGCGCTCATCGCCCGACGCGTGCGCTCGCTCGTGGCATTTTCTTCGAAGTAGGCCCGCGCGGTATCCGCGATCATGGCCTGTTCTTCGGTCAAGGTGAATTCCATCGGATCGCGTCCCTGATTGCCTGTGAAGCCTACGTCGTGCCCCAGACCTTGCGCGGCGGCACGCGGGCTTCCAGCAACTTTCCAACCGCCTCGCCGACTGCGATCGGCTCCCAACGCGCCTGCGCATCGACGAACGGGCCCTCGCGCCAGCCATCTTCCAGCATGATCTTCCCGCCTTCCAGCTCGAATACGCAGCCGGTCACGTGCGCGCTCTGGCTGCTGCCAAGCCAGACAACTGTGGGTGCGACGTTGGCCGGATCCATCACGTCGAACCCGACCTCGACCGACTTCATCTTTTCGGCAAAAGCACTTTCGGTCATCCGCGTGCGCGCTGAGGGAGCGAGCGCGTTGGCGGTTATGCCATAGCGGCCCAGTTCGGCTGCCTGGACCAGCGTGAGTGCGGCAATGCCCCCCTTGGCCGTTGAATAGGCCGCTTGCGCAATCGATCCCTGCAGGCCCGCCCCGCTCGATGTGTTGATGATGCGCGCATCCGGATCGCGACCGTCCTTCTGCTTGCTGCGCCAGTAATTTACCGCGTGTCGAGCAAGGCAGAAGTGACCACGCAGGTGGACGTGCATCGTCGCGTCCCATTCCTCGACCGTGGCCGAGACGAACATGCGGTCGCGGACGATCCCGGCATTGTTCACCACAACATGCAGGTCTCCGAACGCGTCGAGCGCGGCCTCGACGATGCGTCCCGCCGCATCCCAGTCGGTAATGTCCTCGTAATTGGCGATGGCCTTGCCGCCAGCGGCCTTGATTTCCTCGACCACGCGGTCCGCGGCGCTGGTGTCGCGCCCGTCGCCGCCCAGCGAAGTGCCGATATCGTTGACGACCACGTTCGCGCCCTCTGCCCCGAACGCCAGTGCATAGGCCCTGCCAAGTCCGCCGGCAGCGCCGGTAATGATGACGGTGCGATCGTCGCAAATGCCCACTTGGGTTCTCCTTGAATCAGGCTTCGGCAACCGGCAGCAGCAGGTGCTGCGAGAGGTCACCGGTGAAATCGAGCTTTGAATAATCGCGCGAGGCGAACCGCCAGGCGCCGTCGATGCGTTCGAAACTGTCATGATAGCGGCCCGATGCAATGGCTTGCAGCGGCATGGCGGGCGTGTGCTGGAACACGGTGTAGACCGAACGACACACTGCAGTACCGGCCAGCTCATCGATCTCGACAATCGGATTGCTAACGACATGGCGCGTGCGCGGCGTGCCGCAGGGGTGGATGCGCACGAATGCGCGCCACTGTTCGAGCAAGGCCGCCGAACCCTCGATGACCCGCCCGCCACCCAGCGAGATGCGGGCATTTGAAAACAGCGCGGCAGCGCCCTCCAGCTCGCCTGCATCCATCAGTTCAGCATAGCGATATAGCAGGTTTGTGATGGCGGTTGCGGCAATCACAAACCCGCTCCCGAGCCAACCGCGGCCGCTGCTTCGCGCCGTTCGGCGACCGGCCCGGAAAGCCGCACGGCAACCGCATCCGATGTGATGCGTGGGCGACCCGCTTCCGCTGCGACAAGCGGCTCGACCGCAACGATCTCGCCACCCACTGCTGCACGAGCGAGTTTCTGGTACTCGCCCTGGCCGTCGTTGCGCCAGGTCACCTGGTGAGCCTCGAATGATCGCACCACCTTGGCCGGGTTTCCAGCTACCAGACTGCGCGGCGGCACAATGGTGTCCGACTTGACCAGCGCCAGCGCTGCGACAAGGCTTTCGTCCCCGATCACGGCATTGTCGAGCACGACGGCGTTCATCCCGACCAGCGCGTTCTTGCCGATCTCGCAACCATGGATGATCGAGCCATGGGCTATCGTGGCGCCACGCCGGATTACTGTGTCTCGCAATTGGTTGGCATGTACGGTGACGCTGTCCTGGATCGAACTGTCGCCTTCCACCACGATCCGCCCGAAATCGCCGCGCAGGGATGCGCCGGGGGCTATAAAGCACCCGGGCCCAACGATCACGTCGCCGATAAGCGAGGCGAGCGGATGGACGAAGCTGGTCGGGTCAACAACCGGCACGATTCCCTGATAGGAATAGCACGTCACGGGGCCGGGCTCCTCAAAGCCGCTCGATGATGGTGACGTTGGCTTGCCCGCCACCTTCGCACATTGTCTGCAGGCCATAGCGACCGCCGGTGCGCTCCAGCGCGTTAAGCAGCGTCGTCATCAGCTTGGCCCCGGTCGATCCGATCGGATGCCCCAGCGCAATCGCACCGCCCTGAACGTTGACCTTCTCGTGCGGAATATCCAGCTCCTTCATCCAAGCCATCGGCACGGAGGCGAAGGCCTCGTTGCATTCGAACAGGTCGATATCGGACAGCTTCATCCCCGACTTCTGCATTGCATAACGAGTGGCGATGATTGGCCCGGTCAGCATCCAAACGGGATTGTCGGCCCGCACCGACATATGGTGGATGCGCGCACGTGGCTTGAGATTGTGTTCCTTCAGCGCCCGCTCGCTTACGATCAGCAACGCTGCGGCGCAGTCCGAATTCTGGCTGGCATTGCCCGCCGTGACTCGACCGCCCTCGCGCACCGGATTGAGCGAAGCGAGACCTTCCAGCGTCGTGCCCGGGCGGATCGTCTCGTCGCGATCAAGCCCTTCCAGCGGCACGATCTCGTTCCCGAACCAGCCCTGCTCGGTCGCATGCTGCGCGCGGCGATGGCTTTCAAAGGCGAAAGCATCCATCTCCTCACGGCTGATGGCCCACTTCTCGGCAATCATCTCGGCCGAGCGGATCTGGTTCACTTCCTCGTCGCCATAGCGCGCATCCCAGCCCTTGGCACCCAGGAACGGGCTTTCGAAGCCATAGGCTGCGCCGGCCGTCATTGCCGCCATGATCGGAATGCGGTTCATCGCCTGGCTGCCGCCAGCGACGACGATGTCCTGCGTGCCCGACATCACGCCCTGTGCGGCGAAGTGGACGGCCTGCTGCGCAGATCCGCACTGGCGGTCGATGGTCACGCCCGGCACGTCCTCGGCAAGGCCTGCAACGAGCCACGCGGTGCGACCGATGTCGCCCGCCTGCCCGCCGATGGTCTCGGTGCAACCCCACACCACATCCTCGACAAGCGCCGGGTCGAAATCATGCCGTCCCATCAGTTCGCGGATCGGGTGCGCGGCAAGGTCTGCCGGATGAATGTGGGCAAGGCTGCCCTTCTTCCGCCCGACAGGCGCGCGCACGGCATCGACGATATAGGCTTCAGGCATTGTATTTCTCGCGTGCAAAGGTCTGGTCGGCGCCAAGCGGCTGAGTGAAGATGCGAGCTGCGATGCGGCTGCGATGAAACGCAGGCGTCCCCCACGCAGCCTTCAGCGCCAGCGCACGTTTGAGGAAAAGATGGACGTCCACTTCCCACGAATAGCCCATCGCACCGTGAACCTGGATCGAAGCCCGCGCTGCTTTCTCCGCCGCTTGTAGTGCCGCGATCTTTGCTTCGGAGACGCGCGACCGCGAATGCACGTCGGCGTTGCCGATCTCGGCAGCAGCAGCAAGCACCACAGGACGCGCGAATTCGATCGCGGTTTGCGCGCTGGCCAAATGATGCTTCACCGCCTGATACGAGCCGATAGGCTTTCCGAACTGCATGCGGTCTTTGGCGTAGGCAACGGCTAGATCGACTGCCCGCTGCGCAAGGCCAAGCCCTTGCGCGGCTGCAAACAGCGAAGCGCGGTCGAGCGCCAGCGTCCAGTCGGCTGGGCCAAGATCTTCCGCCTTGCTCTCGTCCCACGCGATGCGAAACAGGCGGCGGAAGGGGTCAATGGTCTCGGCAGGCGTCAGCGTCACCTGATCCGAAGTGGCCAGATAGGCCCGACCATTTTTCTCGATCAGGATCGCCGCAGCAATGTCGGCATTCGCAACGACCGGATTGATCGCCGGAGCTACCGCTATGATCGCCGAAGGATCTGCCAGCACCCGATGTTCGGGCGCAAGGCTCGCCAGCAGCGGGGCGCCCACGCCGGCGCTCTCGGCCAGCGGTTCGGGCAGCGCGACATAGCCGGCCTCGATGGCGATCAGCGCCAGGTCCAGCTCGGTCAGTCCCATGCCGCCCGTCGCTTCGGGCAGGAGCAGAAGGGTAAAGCCGTTCTCGACGATCTGCGTCCAGCGTTCGGGATCGAAGCCTGCACCCTGTTCCATCATCTTGTGCCAATGGTCGGGCGTGCAGGTATCGCCCAGCAGCGTCCGCGCCGTCTCGGCAAACATCAGCTGTTCGTCGTTGAGGGTGAAGTCCATGAGCCTGTCCCTCCTCAGCGCGGCAGACCGAGCATACGCTCGGCTATTATGTTGCGCTGGATCTCGTTCGAACCGGCATAGATCGGTCCGGCAAGCGAGAAGATGTAGTCGTCGAGCCAATCGTGCTCACCCGTCGGCTGCAGCAGTTCGGCCTCGGCCCCGAGGATCGCCAGCGCGGTCTCGTGCAGATGGATGTCCATTTCCGACCAGAATATCTTGTTGGTCGAAGCCTCCGGCCCGATCTTCGCGCCCGCCATCAGCCGCGACGCGGTCTGGTAGATGTTGAGCGCATAGGCCTCGGCGTTCATGTGCGCGCGCACCACATCGGCTTCGAGAGCTGGATCGCAAATTTCCTTGCGGCTCTGCCACAAGGCAGCCAGCGCAGCGGCGGCTTCCTGGAAACGCGCCGGGCTGCGCAGCATCAAGCCGCGCTCGAACCCTGCGGTCGCCATGCAGATGTGCCAGCCCTGCCCTTCATCGCCCAAACGGTTGAAGGCCGGCACGCGGACGTTGTCGAGGAATATCTCGGCAAAGCCGACATGTCCGTTGATCTTGCGGATAGGATTGCGGGTGACACCTTCCTGATCGAGCCGGAAGAAGATCAGGCTCATGCCCTTGTGCCGCTCGCTCCCCGGTTCGCGGAACAGGCCGAATGCCCAGTCGGCAAAGGCCGCGCGGCTCGACCAGATCTTGTGTCCGTTGAGCACGTACTCGTCGCCCTCTTGCACGGCGGTCGCGCGCACCCCGGCAAGGTCGGACCCTGCCTGTGGTTCCGACCAGGCCTGCGCCCAGATTTCCTCGCCACTCGCCATCGGCGGCAGGAAACGCTGCTTCTGCTCGTGCGTGCCGAATTCCATCAGCGTCGGGCCGAGCAGGAAGATGCCGTTCTGATTGACGCGCCCCGGCGCTCCGGCGCGGTAGTATTCTTCCTCGAAGATCAGCCACTGGATCAGATCGAGCCCGCGCCCGCCGTATTCCTTGGGCCAGGTGACCATGCCCCAGTCGCCGCCCTTGAGCGTGGCTTCCCATTGGCGATGCGCCTCGAAACCCTCGCGCGTCGCGTCGTAGTGTTCGAGCGGGTGCTTCGGCACATGCGCTTCCAGCCACGCGCGAACCTCTGCGCGGAAAGCCTGCTGTTCCGGGGTATACGTCAGGTCCATCAGAACTTCGCCGCCTTGCCGGTTTCGACGAAGGCGTCGCGCGCACGCTGGCTATCTTCGTGCATGTACATTTCCAGGGTAAAGCCCTGCTCCCAGCGGTAACCACGGTCGACGTCGCGCGCCTCGAGGCCGTTCAGCGCCTCCTTGGCGATGACCAAGGCCTTGCGGCTCTTGGAGGCGATAACGCTGCAAAAGGCGTGCGCTTCGGCCACCAGGCCGGCGCGCGGCACCACCTTCTCTACCGCGCCAAGGCGATAGGCTTCCTGCGCCGGTATATTGCCGCCGGTAAAGAACGCCGCGCGCACCTTGTGCAGCGGCAGCATGCGCGACATGTGGCTCGCCCCACCCATCGCACCGCGATCCACTTCCGGTAGCGAGAAGAAGGCATCGTCGGCCGCGATGATCACGTCGCTCGCGCCGCAGATGCCGATACCGCCGCCAATCACGAACTTGTGCACGGCAACGACGACAGGGATTTCCGCTTCGTGGATCGCCTTGAACGTCAGGAAATTGCCGCGATTGAGCACGGTGATGCGCTCGGGATGCGCTTGCATCTCCTTGATGTCGACCCCGCCGCAAAAGCCACGCGAATCCTCTGCAGCGCGGATCAGCACGACATTGGCCTCGGGGTCTGTCGCCGCCTTCTTGACGATGGCGGGCAAGGACATCCACGTCTCGCTGTCAAACGCGTTGACCGGCGGCACATCGAACACGATCTCGGCGATGCGGTCCTTGATGGTAAGCGTGATCGGCATGGTATTTCCCTTCAGGCCGCGCTTGCCGCAGCGGCATTTCCACCGGGCACACCGAGCGCGACAAGGCGCTGCTCGGCTTCGGCCATGATGCGTGTCACAAGTTCCTGGCAGGTCGGCACTTCGGAAATCCGCCCTCCGACGACGCCCGTCGCCATCACGCCGTTCTCGATGTCACCATCGACCACGGCCTTCTGGATCAGCATCGGCATGGTCGCGGCCATCATCGCCTGGCGCAGCGGCACTTCGCCGTGACCGGTCATGCCTCTTGCCGCCTTGATAAAGTGCAGCCACGAAGCGCCGGTCTGGCGCTTCATCGCGGCGCCCGCCTCGAAGGCGCGCAACCACATGCCCAATGAGCCGGACTTCTCGATGCGATCCATCAACCGAGTACGCACCATGCGCTGCGGAATGCCATCGAGCTTGGTCGTCACGATGATCTGGTCGGTCCCGGCCTTGAGATACGCCGCCTTCGCGCTCTCCGGTATGGGACTTTCCTGCGTCAGCAGGAAGCGCGTGCCCATCGCGATGCCCACCGCACCATAGGCCAGCGCCGCTACCAGCCCGCGCCCGTCGGCAAACCCGCCGCTTGCGATAACCGGCACCCTGACCGCATCGAGCACTTGCGGCAGAAGAATCGTGGTCGGCACAGAACCGGTATGGCCGCCGCCCTCACCGCCCTGAACGTTGACCATGTCAACGCCCAGTTCTTCCATCTTCTTCGCATGCTTCACCGCACCCACTGTCGGTATGCACAAGATCCCGGCATCCTTGAACCGGCCGATCATCCTCGCGTTCGGTCCGCGCCCGAAGCTTACGGCGCGCACCTGTTCTGCATTGGCGAGGATCAGTTCAACAATCGCTTCCGCTCCGGGTTGGAACGAATGGAAGTTTACCCCGAACGGCCTGTCCGTGCCCTTGCGCACGGCAAGGATCTTTTCGCGGCATTCATCAGGAGTCATCACCGCCGCACCGAGGAAGCCGAAGGCCCCGGCATTGCTGCTGCCGATGACAAGGCTCGGCTCTGCCACCCAGCCCATTGCGGTCTGGATGATCGGAGCCTTGCAGCCAAGGCGCTCGGTGAGGACAGTTTGCAGCACGGTTGCCATCAGCTTTCGCCCGCTTGTCTCTTGTTCGCCGCAGCAGCCGAAGTTCCGCTCACCCCGGCGATCGAATTGCCGGTGACAAGATCGTTCTGCGCGTGGGCGAAGTGGTGCATGTGATAGACCGCATCCATCGCAGCGCGCTTTCCGCGCAATTCTTCGACGTGATTGACCGACTGCTTGGTCAGCCAGTTGCCCAGCCGCCCTTGCCCCGCCAGCTTGTTCGCCCATGCGGCGGTCGCCTCGCGCAACTCGTCCCGCGGCACCACCTTGTTGACCATGCCGAAGCTGTACGCCCGCGCCGCCGGCATGCGCTCGCCCAGCAACAGGAATTCCTTGGCCACGCGCGGCGGCAGTTCATAGGCATGGGCAAAGTATTCGACACCTGGAATGCCCATCAGCGGATTGACCGGGTCCTGGAAAAACGCATCATCCGAAGCGACGATCAGGTCGCACACCCATGCAAGCATCAGCCCTCCAGCCACGCAGGCGCCCTGCACCATGGCAATGGTCGGCTTGGAGATATCGCGCCAGCGGCGGCACATGCCGAGGTATTGCTCCTGCTCGCGCGTGTAGAGCAGCTCGGCGCCCGGCTTGTTGGTGTGCGGGGGGAACATGAGTCGCTTGTCGAATTCGTGGTGCAGGTCGCGGCCCGGCGTGCCGATGTCGTGGCCTGCCGAAAAGTGCTTGCCCTCTCCCGCCAGAACGATCGCCCGAACGTCGTCATCTTGCACCGCGCGGTTGAACGCATCGTCGAGCGCGTAGGTCATCTGCCCGTTCTGGGCATTGTTGAACTGCGGCCGGTTCATCGTGATCCATGCCACGCTATCGATCACCTCGTAACGAACGGGCTCTTCCATCTCGTAGACGATATCGACTTTCTTCGGCTCTACGAGGTCGGTCATGGCTTAATCTCCCTCAGGCGACGGCGCGAATGGCGGGCGGGTTGTCCTTGAGCACCGAGACGCGGACGTTGTGCGGATCGAGGCTGGCGATCACGGCCAGTTCTTCTGCCGTCGGCAGCCGCGTCACTTCCACGTTCTCGGCCTGGCACAGCGCAAACCCGGTCGCAGCCTGCACTTCCTCGAAAGTAACGCCCGGATGAAGCGAGACCACGCGGATGGCGTTATCCGGCCCGCCGAAATCCATCACGCACAGATTGGTCACAATTCGGCGCAGACTCACACCCGAGAAGTTGCCACCCGCAACGCGCTTGGCCGGATTGTAGCCGACGCCCGAGATCATATCGACCTCAGGCACGAACACGCGCGGTCCGTGTGCGGGGAAGAAGAACGAGTTGGGGTGGTAGATCGTATTGCCCGGAAAACCGCGCACGCCCAGCATCTGGGTCTTGGGCTTGTCGTAAGTGCCGCCCATGTACGAAAGGTTGATCTGGCCGAAGCGGTCAAGCTGCGTCGGAGTGACCATGGCGTGACGGCGGCCAGACCAAACCGCGCTGTCGAAGAAGCGCGAAAACGGCAGGTAGCCCGCCGGCTTGCGATCGTCGTACATGCGCGGACCTAGCGGCACCGGCTGCTCAACGAGGTAAGCCTCGCCATCGGTCATCATCAGTTCGGGCGTATGGGTCAGCTTGGCAAGGCCAGCCGCCACGCGAGGCACGGGCCCCACGCCAGTCGCCACGATTTCGCCATTGCCCCGGAAAGCTTCCGAACAGGCGACGATGCACAGGTCTACAAGAGTGATGTCGCTCATCAGAAAATCGGCAGCGAAAGAGCCGCTACCGCCTCCTTTCCGCCAATGGATTCAAGATATTCAGCTTCCGATGCACCAACGAACCGGTCCGCCACCGTCGCCCACTCGCCCGGATCGCGTGCAGCATCGGCGTAGGCCTTGAAGGCCTTCATGTCCCAGCCGTAGTGCGGAGGCATCGAGCTTGGATGCGCGCCGCACGGCATCAGGGTCACGCCCGAAACGAAGCAGCGTTCGAACAGGTTGTCCTGCGCGCCCTCCGGATAATGGTCTTCCATCCGGTCGACCAGCTCCTCGCACGAAACGTAAGTCTTTGCCGCAGCCTTTGCGAACCACTCGTCGTAATAGACGTCCGGCCCGAACACCTGCACGTTGCCGCGCCAGTCGCTGCGGTTGACGTGGATAAGTGCGGCATCGAGCTTGAGCGCCGGCATTGCGATCAGCGTCTCGCCATCGGCGTATGGCGACTGCACAGTCTTCAATTCACCGAGTTCTGCAAGATCGGTGCCCATCCCCACGCGGGTCGGGAGGAACGGCAGACCGAACGCGGCAGCCTTGAGACCCCACTGGAACATGCCTTCGTCTAGTTCCAGCACCTTCAATGCACCGCTTTCGCGAGCCTTGCGGAACCACGGTTCGAGCGGGATGGCATCAAGACTGACGAACGCGAACACCAGCTTCCTGACCTTGCCCGCCGCGCAGAGCATGCCGACATCCGCGCCGCCGTAGGCGACCACCGTCAGGTCCTTGAGGTCGGAACGCATGATCTCGCGCACCAGCGCCATCGGCTTGCGCCGGGGGCCCCAGCCGCCGATGCCGATGGTCATGCCATCGGACAATTGTGCGACGATTTCCGCCGCAGTCATTCTCTTGTCGAGGCTCACGCCTGTTCTCCCGATTGCTCTTCCAGAGCTTTCTGCCATGCCCAGACATGGCCCCATTCGCTCGGAACCAGATGCGCGGTCGGTGTCCAGTTGGTCGGATCGATCACAAGTGGATCGGCCCCGATCTCGATATCGAAGCCCGAAGGCGTCTGCATGTAGAAGCCGAAAGTCTGGTCGTTGACGTGGCGTCCGATCGAGGCGCTCTCGGGCACATTGTTGATGCGCATGCGATCGTAGCATTTGCCGACGTCGCTCTGCGTCTTCATCTCCAGCATGAGATGGATGCAGGCCGATGGCGGCACCGGCATTTCGGCAATGGCAATCGAGTGGTGTCGCCCATTGTCGGCGTGCATGAAGGCAAAGCCCATGCCCGGATCGTTTGGATCGTCCGAGAAGCGGAAGCGCGGGATGTCGGTGTCGCGGAAGCCGACCTCTTTATAGAAGGCGTGACTTTCGTCGAAATTGGGCGTGGCAAACACTGCATGGCCCATGCCCATGTCGCCGGTCACAAAACCGCTGACTCCCGCCGGGGAGACAAATTCCACATCGTCACGCTTGTCGCCCCAATAGAATTCGAGCCCGTTCCCCGATGGATCGGTGGTGGCAAAGAAGCCCGATACTCCCCGGGCCGCGGCGGCCTCCGCGCTGCCGTCGACAATGTCGCGGCCCAATTGCGCGATCGTGCCCCGCAGCGCCTCGAGTTCGCAAGCGTCGCCTACTTCATATCCGGCGGCGATCAGTTTCTCGGACTCGCCGGGCTCGATCCAGAAGCGAAACGGCCGATCATCGATACGGTAGGCCGTCACACCCGGCAAAGGATCGGCGGCACGCATGGCGCCCACGACCTGCGCCATGAAGCGATCCCATTCCGCTGTCTTTACCGTCGAAATCCTGACATAGCCCAGCGCCTTGATGCCCATTGCAGTCAATTCCCTTTGACGAGATCGAGGAAGTGGGGCCGTTCCCCGCCCCCATCGACATTGATGCGTGCGCCGCTGACCCACGATGAAAGGCCGGAACTGAGCCAAAGCACCGCGCCGGCGATGTCCGCCCCGGTGCCCATGCGCCGGAGCGGCAGCGATTGCGCAACGGCAGCCTGTGCCACGTCATCGCCGTAAGTGTGCGCTGCGGTTTCCGTGTGCATGAGCCCCGCGATGATTGCGTTCACGCGCACACCGTCAGGGCCCCATTCTTGCGCAAGGCTCTGCGTCAGACTTAGCAAACCTGCCTTGGCTGCACCGTATGCTGCGGTCATCGGCGAGGGCCGGATGCCCGAAACGCTTGCGATGTTGATGATGCTTCCACCACCTGCCGCACACATATGCGCGTAAGCAAATTGCGACATGTACATTGCGGCATGAAGATTGAGCTTAACGATCGCATCGAAGAACCGCGGGCTTGATGTGGCAGGTGCCTGAGGCGATCCGCCAGCATTGTTGACCAGAATGTCGAGCCGGCCATGCTGCGCAACAACAGCCTCGACCAAGTCCTTTGCCTGATCGGGATCGCGAATGTCGGCGACCCTGAAGTCAAGGCCATCAGCCAGAGCCTCGGGCTCGCTGCGACCACACACCGTCACCCGTGCTCCAGCTCTCGCCAGCACCTGAGCGATGGTCCGCCCGATCCCGCGCGTCCCGCCGGTGACGACCGCCACCTTGCCGGTCAAATCGATGTGATCCGCACCCTGCACAGGGCTTCTCTCCCAACCGTGCTGCCGCTGGCAAGAATTTGCCTCGCCAGATTCGAAATCGCCAATATCGAAAGGCGATAGGCTTTTCAATTGACGATTTGCGTATCCGATGCAATTAAAAATTACGAATGCGGCGAGACTTGCGGTGTTTGAGTCGATTATACGCCTTGGCAGGCCCACCGATCGATCCCGCGGCGTCGCACAGGAGTGGAAGCCACATATGAGCGCATATTCGCAGTACCGCCCCTTGGCACTTGAGTCCGTGGAGCAGTGGGACTTCGAGACCGAAATCGCGATCGTCGGGTTCGGCGCGACAGGCGCTTGCGCCGCAATCGAAGCGTGCTCCGGCGGTGCGCAGGTGATGATCTTCGAACGCAGTTCGGGCAGCGGCGGTGCATCGGCTCTTTCCGGCGGCGAGATCTATGTGGGAGGCGGCACAGATGCCCAGAAGGCGGCCGGCTTCGAAGACACGGTCGAGGATTTCACGGCCTATCTCAAGCTGGCTGGCGGACCTTGCGCGGATGACGCCAAATGCGAGGTCTATGGCCGCGAGGCATTGGCGCATTATCAGTGGCTCAAGGATCAGGGGGTTCCCTATCGCGGGAACTACCTTCCGGGCAAGGTCATCGAACCCCAGGACGATTCCACCCTGATCTGGTCAGGTAGCGAAGCGGCGGCCCCCTTTTACAAGTTGGCCAAACCCGCGCCGCGCGGGCACGTCATCCAGCACATCGGTTGGGGTGGCGGTCGTCCGCTCATCGATGTTCTCGAAGCCAGTGCCCGCAGATTGGGCGCGCAGGTTCAATTTGATGCGCGCGTCGTTGCGCTTATCGTCGATGATGTTGGCGCGGCTGGCGTCGTCGTCAGGATCGACAACCGGGACCGGTTCGTCCGCGCCACCAAGGGCGTGGTTCTGGCCACCGGCGGTTTCGTGTTCAACGACGCGATGCGCCGCAAGTATTGCCCCGATACCTTCCGCGTCAACAGCCCTATCGGTGACCGCGACGATGGCATCGGAATCGAATTGGGGGTATCGGCAGGAGGGGACGCGATCCACATGGACCAGTTCTTCACGACTTGCCCGTGGACCATTCCTGCCGAGCAGGCGCACGGCGTTTTCGTGAATGTTGCCGGGCAGCGCTTCATCAACGAAGACTGCTATCACGGCCGAGTCAGTCGTTGTGCCATCGACCAGCCGGGCGGCAAGGTCTACCTCCTGCTCGACAGTGCCCATTTCTCCCAGCCGCTCGATCTGGCTGGGATCACGATCGCGGGAACCGGCGAGACGTGGGAAGAAGTCGAAGCCGAGCTCGAGATGTCCGCTGGCACCCTCTCTGCGACAATGAAGGTGTATAACCACCACGCGCGCGAAGGGAGGGATCCGCTGTTCGACAAGCAGCCGCCGATCCTTACCCCGCTCGATCAGTCGCCCTTCGTGGCACTGGAGTGCAATTTCGAGACCAGCTATTTCAGCTTCTTCACCCTTGGCGGTCTGAAGACCACAACTGACGGCGAGGTGCTCGACCGTGCAGGAAACGTGATTCCCGGCCTTTTCGCGGCAGGGCGCTGCACATCGGGCTTGCCGGCATGGGGCCACGGCTATTCATCAGGCCTCAGCCTGGCCGACTGCACCTTCTTCGGTCGCCGTGCGGGCGCAAGGGCTGCTTCGATCTCCCCAGTTGGATAGAAACACCGCCAGAGCCCCATATCGACACGCCCCATGTCAATCACTTTGCAAGGAAGACCCAATGCTCTCAAAGGTAACGCTCAACAAAACCAGCCTCACGGTAAGTCGTCTTTGCTATGGCACGAACATGCTGGGCTGGATGCTTGACCAAGGACGGTCCAATGCCATCCTTGATACCTTTGCAGAACTCGGCGGCAATTTCATCGACACTGCGCGAAGCTATGGCGACTGGATGCCCGACGCGCCCGTCGGTGCCAGCGAGCGCGCCGTCGGGGCCTGGCTCTCGACGCGCCGGCGCGAGGATTTCGTCATCGCCACGAAAGGCGGATTTTATGACATGCGCGTGGGCGATTATCGCAACCGCGTGACCGTGCAAGACATCGCGGACGATCTGACGCAGAGCCTCGATCACCTTGGCACCGATCACACCGATCTTTATTTCGTTCACATGGACAATCCGGAAAACCCGGTCGAACCGATCGTGGAGGCCCTGATCGGCCACCGCGAAGCGGGGCGCATCCGTCATTTCGCCGCATCCAACTGGGCGGCAGATCGCATTGTTGCCGCCAACGCGCACGCACAATCGCTTGGCAAGGAAGGCTTTGTCGCAACGCAGACGTTCTGGGGCCTGGCCGTGCCTGATGCAGGCGCTGCCGCTCAGCAAGGGTATGCCCACTATTACGAGGGTGAATACGAAGCGTTGCACGACGGCGGACTTCCGGTCATCGCCTATGCCGCGCAATCGGGCGGGTACTTTACCAAGGCTGCTGCCGGTGCGGTCGGCGAACAGCTCGCCGCCCGCTACGCCCATCCCGCCAACGGTCGCCGGCTAGAAGTTGTCCGAACCCTTGCCGAAAAGCACGGCGTCTCGATCAACGAGGTCGTACTGTCCTATCTCCTCAGCCAGCCTGCGCAGACAATCGCCATCTTCGGCGGGTCATCGCCCGAACAGATTGCAGAGAGCGCCAAGGCCGATGCCCTAAGGCTTGAACCGGACGAACTAGCCGCCTTGCGCAACGCCTGAGCCGGGAGCCACCGCGGTCGGGAGTATGCCGGGTGGTCCCAAGACCAGTCGTGCACTTTCGACCGCCGTGGCGGCGCGTTCGGCGGTGCTTTGATGCGCGATCGCTTCGTCACGGGGAATCTCGACGCTTAACGCACACTCGCGGGGCAAGGCGCGCACAAACCCGGAGATGTCGAACGAACCCTTGCCGCACAGCAATCGGGCCGACGAGGCTTCCATTGCGAGGTCTCCAGTAGTTTGCACCGGCCCGTCCGCGAGCTGGCCGTAAACGAGCGCTTCGGGCGGAGCGGCCGCAAGCTCCGCCACGGTCCCGCCGGACCGCATCAGGTGCAACAGGTCGACATTCACACCGACAAGGCCGGGCCTTGCGATCTGTGCCACCACTTCCAGTGCCCTGCCCAGCGTGGCTATCTGACTTGGTGGATAGAATTCGATAGCCACCTTCAGGGCAAACTTCGACGCCATGTCGCAAAGCGCGCCAAGCCTTTCGACCTGGCGCACAGGGTCGCGATCGTAGGCAAGGACGTTGATCGCGGCTGCGCCCAGTTGCGCGGCACACTCCATGGACGGGGCCAACGCCGCCACATCGGTCCGTCCGGCCAGGGTAAAAGGATAAGCCAGGTCCAGTCTGACGCCGAGATCAGCCATCACCGCCTTCGTTTCAGCCATGGCGCGACGGTTCGCGACAAGATCGAATACTGGCATGTGGGGCAAAACGTCCATCGATTGTAGGAACATGCACGTAGCGTCGCACCCAATGTTGCGCGCGATGCGAACAAGTTCGGCCGGGGTGGCATCGACGGCCGTCAGGTGATCAAGTGCAAGACGCATCATGCATTCCGCCCCGGAAACGAAGAAATCGACATAACGATAAGTCGACCGTGCCATCACGGCATATACAGCAGAGCGCTCACCTGCAGTCTGCATTGCAGAACCATGCGCGCCGTTTCGCACATCTTGTGCCACCAACGACATCGCTGGCGGCGTTCACGGTTGCAGTGTGCGCAGGCGCCACCCACCATGCGGTCCACAATCAGAACAACTGAGGAAGCGCCTGGGTCACATGGAATTCGATTACGTCATCGTTGGCGGCGGCGTTGCCGGTTGCATCCTGGCAAACCGCCTCTCGGCCGACGGCAAGTCCAGTGTCCTTCTGCTCGAAGCCGGCGGGCGCGACAGCAGTCCCCTGATCGCAGCGCCTGGCGGGTTGCTGCCCATCATGATGTCAGGCGCCCATGCCTGGCCCTATATGTCCGCGCCGCAGAAGCATCTTGACGGACGCAGCCTGTACCTTCCGCGCGGAAAGGTTCTTGGCGGCGGATCGTCGATCAACGGGATGACATACGATCGCGGCTTCCATTCGGATTACGATCGTTGGGCGCAGGCGGGAAATCGCGGATGGTCTTTCGCCGACGTGCTCCCCTACTTCCGCAAGCTGGAGACTTACGCGCCCGCACGAAATGAATGGCACGGCTCCGACGGGCCGATCCAGGTCACTCGTGCCGCGCAGACCCACCCGTTCGCGCGGGCCTTCATCGCGGCGGGCAATCATGCGGGCTACCCCCTCACGGATGACCTTAACGGACGAACGCGCGACGGTTTCGGAGCGGTCGACCTTACCGTTGGTCGCGGCAGGCGCTCCAGCGCGTCATCGGCCTATTTGCGACCTGCGCTCAAGCGCACGAATCTCACCGTGCTCACAAACGCCCAGACCCGCCGCATCCTCTTCACGCATAAGCGCGCCACCGGCGTGGCATACCGAAAGGATGGCGCTGATAGCGTGGTCAGTGCAAGGCGTGAGGTCATCCTTTCGGCGGGCGCCATCAACAGTCCGCAACTCCTCCTGCTGTCGGGGGTGGGACCGGCCGCACACCTTTCCGACCACGACATAACGCTCGTGCACAACAGCCCCGGTGTCGGGCAAGGTTTGCAGGACCATCTCGCGGCCCACGTCAAATATCGCTCGACGAAGCCGTGGTCGATGCTGCGCTATCTCAATCCCTTGCGCGGTGCGCTTGCCATGGCGCAGTACCTTGCGTTCCGCAGCGGACCCTTGGCTGATCCGGGAATGTCGGTCGCGTGCATGGTGCGTTCCGACCCCGCGCTCGAGGAGCCTGACATCAAGATGTTGCTGGTATCGGCCCTGTTTGGTCAGAACGGGCGCAAGATGGTGCCAATGCATGGCTTCTACGCGCACATCAACGTCGCCCGGCCTGAATCGCGGGGCAGTGTCACTCTGGCGAGCGCAGATCCCGACGTGCCACCTGTCATCGATCAGAACTACAACGCCACGGATAACGACCGCCGCGTCATGCGCCAGGGTATCCGCATCGCGCGCCGAATCTTTGCCCAAAGTCCTTTTAACGATTTCAGGGGAGAGGAGCTCGCTCCCGGACCTGACGTTCACAATGACGATGATATAGATGCCTACATCCGCACCCATGCAGAGGCCGATTATCATTCGACCAGCACCGCGCGCATGGGTTCGGACCCGATGGCTGTCGTCGATGCCAGCCTGCGGGTGCATGGCTTGCAAGGTCTCCGCGTCGTGGACGCTTCGATCATGCCGCACCTGCCAGGCGGCAACACCGCCATTCCGGTCGCGATGATCGCGGAGAAGGCGGCCGACATGATCCTGTATGGGAGGGCGGACGCATGAAGACTCGCGCAATGGTCTGCCACGCCCCCGGAGAGCCACTTGTCGAGGAATTGCTCGACCTCGCCCCGCCAGGACCGGACGACGTGCTCATCGAAATCATGGCCAGCGGACTGTGTCATACTGACCTCAGCCAGATCGAGGGCCTCGCAGCGCCTTACCCGTTCCCGGTGGTCGTCGGACATGAGGGAGCCGGCATTGTCCGCGAGGTCGGATCGAACGTGACGTCAATGGCGCCGGGCGATCATGTCATCCCGCTCGGGATCGGCGAATGCGGTACTTGTCGCAACTGCCGTTCGGACAAGACCAACCTTTGCGAGGCCTTTCTCGCCGACATGGCGCAGCAGGGCACGCATTTCTCGCTGAACGGCAAGCCCGTAGCGGCCTATACAGGGGTCGGTTCACTGGCGCAGTACGTAGTCATGGCGGAGCGCAACGCGGCCGTCATCCGCAAGGACGTGGGCTTTCACGTGGCCTGCACGGCTGGATGCTGCGTGGCAACAGGGGTCGGGGCGGTACTGCATACGGCCCACGTCGAAGCAGGAGCCAGCGTCGCGGTGTTCGGCCTTGGCGGGATCGGCCTCAACGTGGTGCAGGGCGCCCGCCTTGCCGGCGCGGCCCGGATCATCGGCGTCGACATCAATCCTGTGCGCCAGCAACAGGGCGCGTGGTTCGGGCTGACCGACTACATCGATGCCCGGAATGGCGATCCAGTGGCCACGATCCAGGCCATGACCGGGGGTGGGGTCGACTATGCATTTGAATGCGCGGGCAACGTTCTGCTGATGCATCAGGCATTCGAATCCACCCGGATCGGATGGGGTCGTACGGTAGTGCTGGGCATCCCGCCTGGCGGAAACCGGCTGGAAATCGCGCCATTCCAGTTGCAACTGGGACGCATTGTCCAAGGGTCGTTCCTCGGGAACATGAAAGGCCGCAGCCAGCTTCCCGGTCTTCTCGACCACTACGCCGAGGGCCGCTTGAATCTTGATGATCTGGTAACCCACCGCCTGCCGATGGCGCAGGTCAACGAGGGATTTGCCCTGATGAAGCGAGGCGAATCGCTCAGAACGGTCGTCGCGTTTTGATGGCAGCGAAGGGGCAGCGCCTTCGCTTTGCCCCTTCAACGATGCCCATCACATGCCGGGCGAACCGGGATAGCCCATGTAATAGCTGCCCACGGTCATGCCGCCGTCAACCACGATTTCCGCGCCCTGCATGTAGGACGATTCGTCGCTGGCGAGGAATGCGGTGGCCGCTGCGACTTCTTCGGGCGCGCCCACCCGTTGCAGCGGAATATTGCCGAAGGACTTGTTGACTTCGTCGCGCGTCGTGCCGGTGTGGTTGGTCATGATCGTGTCCACGCCGCCCGGATGAACGGAATTCACGCGGACGCCCTTGTGTCCCAGCTCCATCGCCGCGACCTTGGTAAGGCCGCGAACGCCCCATTTGGACGATGCGTAGGCGACCAGGCCGTTTGCGCCCTTCATCCCGTCAACCGACGAGAGATTGATGATCGACCCGCATCCGCGCTCGACCATACCCGGCGCAACGGCCTTGATCCCGAGCAGTTCGCCAATCAGATTCACCCCGAGCACCTTCTCGAAATCGGCCTTGGACGTTTCGAGGATGGTCTTGAACAGCAGGATACCGGCATTATTCACCAGCACGTTGGGCGGACCAAACGCCTGTTCTGTTGCGGCGACCACTTCAGCCCAGTTCTCCTCGCTCGTGACGTCAAGCTTGAAGAAGCGCGCGTTCTCTCCCAGCTCTGCGGCGAGCGCGGCACCCTGGTCTTCCAGAACGTCGGCAATTGCCACCTTCGCACCCTGTTCAACAAACAAGCGGCTCGTCGCAGCGCCCATTCCCCGAGCCCCGCCAGTGATGATAGCAACCTTGCCTGTCAGTCTTCCCATTACCAATTTCTCCCATGTGATCGGCGCCTGAATGCGCCTGGATAGCGATGTCCGATAAGCCAGGGCGCGCGTACTCGCATAATGGCGTCTGCTGCGCCTGAGCGCTTGCTTCAGGCGACCTTTTGCCCTGGCCGCTTGTCGAGCGTGACATGCAGGCCGTTGACGCGTTCCTGAATCGCGGGAGCATTGTCCCGCGGATTGTAAAACTGGCGGTACCAGAGCCGCACTTTCGCGTAGGGACCATCCTTGGGTATCGCGAGCGGGTTGATGCACGGACGTTTGTTTGCCCAGATCTCCACATCCTGCGCGAAGGCGAGGCGGCTTCCCTCCTGATAGGCCAGAGCCATGGCGCGGTCTTCTTCGGTCGTTTCGCGACTGCCATCGTGGACCTTGACCATCAAGCCGTGCCAACTGCGGGTCACGCCGTCCTCAACCGGGGTGTTGGCGATCATGATGAAGCTGTCAAAGGTGCCGGCCATTTCGGATTGCAGAAAGCCGGGACCTTCGTACCAGGTGTCGAGCACAAGGTAGTCGTCCGGATCGGACGTCAGCGTCCGATGACCGGCGCTGTAATACTGGTGCAAGCGCGGCCCCTTGAATTCGTTGGCAAAATATTGCCAGTCGGTGGCACCGTGAATTGGAATGAAATGGCCAAAATCGGCCATGTTGTCGACGATCTCGATCCCGTGGCTATTGAGATCGCCCATATAGTCGATCTTCCACTCTACCCAACCCGGCGCACCGTAGTGACCACCAAAGTCGGCGAGCTCGACATCAGGCTCCAGACCTTCCGGGTCGTGCCACATCCACAGGATGCCTGCCCGTTCGATGACTGGATAGGTACCGAGCCTCGCAGCCTTGGGAATGAAGTCCGAATAGGGGATGTGATTGCATGCCCCGTCCGTGCCGAAGCGCCAGCCATGAAACGGACAACGGATAGATTCGCCTTCGACGTGCTCTCCGTCGCGAACGATGTAGGAGGTCGAATTTCTCGCGAGGTGCGCACCCATGTGCGGGCAATAGGCATCGACCACATAAGGCCGGCCGCTTTCGCCCCGATAGAGCACGAGGTCCTTTCCAAAATAGCGGATCGCGGCGGGTGTGCGACTTGCATCACTGGAGGGTCCGATCATGAACCAGCCACGAGCAAAGTCGAATTCACCCAAACCATAATCCTTGGAAGTAGCCATCAGTCACTCCTCTCGAATCTTCGCCGTTTACCGGTTTCGACACAGCGCATTTGCCGACCATTTAACTCACGGACACGCATATTGCGAAGCGTCTTGCTCTGCACAGCAGTTGTGCAAAAATGCACGTCAGTGATTTTGAAGGGAGAGCGCGAATGCGATGGAGCGACCTTGAGATTTTTCTGGCAGCTGTCCGCACGGGTTCCTACACTGCGGCCGGTAGGCAGCTCGAAGTTGACCGCACAACGATCGGCCGCAGGGTCGATGCTTTGGAGCGCAGCCTCGGGATCGCCCTGTTCGAAAAGACGCCGCTTGGCTACGCACCCACGACTGCCGGGGCGCGACTGCTTGCCGCTGCCGAGGTCATCGAGCGCGAAATTGCCACGATGCGCAAGGACATCGGCATCGTCCCGGTTCGGTCGGCGCCAGTCCGGATCGCAGGCAGCGGCGGCATAGCGGCCGAGTTCCTGCCCGAACTTGCAATGTTTCGAGCCGAGAATCCCGATGTGCCCATCGAGCTTCTCGGCGACCTGGATGCCGTCGATGCCGTGACGCAACGACGCGCCGATCTCGGCATTGCCCTGGTGCGCGCCCTCCCCTTGCGCCTTGCAGGCAAGCAGGTGGCTGTCCTGGCGCAGGCGCCGTACGCCCGATTCAACGATCTTCCCCCGATCGGATGGGGCTACGAATTCGACGCGGCCCTTCCGGGCGGGGCCTGGTCGCCCAATCCTGCGGCGGAGGTCGCCCAGGCAGCAGGCCTTGCCACTGTCAATTCATGGCCGCAACTTAAGCAAGCGGTGATCTCCGGCATCGGCCGCGCCCATATGTGGTGCTTTGCCGGCGATGCGGAAGCCGGGCTCATCCGGCTGGCAGACCCAGATCCGCGCAATGACTGCCCAATGTGGCTCGTCCATCGCGGCAAGGCGCCACCAAGCCCGGGTCTTTCGCGTCTCATCGCCTTCCTGACACCGCGCATCGCGTCGCGGTGCGGCAAAAATTTTTAACGGCAAGAGCAGAATTGATGTTTGCAAAACGTCAATCAAAGTGGCAGATCATCCACAACTTGCGGATAATTAGCCATCATGATTTACGCATGATGCAAAAATGACGTGGAGAGACGATCGCGATGTCCCCATCTGCAGCAACGGATGTTGCGCCGTTAGAGCGCGAGGCCTTGCTGGCAGCAGCGCAAAGGCTCACCGGCCTTGGCGACTTTGGCGACACCTGGTTTTTCGAACCGATGGATCGATATCTCGCTGCAGCCAACCTGGAAGGCAGGCTCACGCCAGCCGGTGCTGCCGGTCAGGGCGATGCTATCGTCAGGGGCCTGGCAAGCAGGTTGCGCATGGTCGACGACATCAAGCGGCACCCCGAAATTCTTGACGAGAAAGTCGAAGTTGCCGCGATCATCCTTGGGCTTCCGCGCACCGGCAGCACGATCTTTCACCGATTGCTTGCCAGCACACCTGGTTTGACGGCAATCCGCTGGTACGAGGCGCAGAACTATGCCCCGCTGCCTGGTGACAAGCGTGGCAACCCGCAGGCCCGCAGGGCTTACGCCGAAGCGATGATCGACGGCTGGTTGAGCCTGTCTCCTGAATTGTCCTCGATCCATCCGCTGGACCCGGATGCACCGGATGAGGAAATCATCATCCTGGGCCAGTTGTTCATCACAACGATGGTCGAGGCGATGACCTTCGTTCCATCGTTTGCCCACTGGCTCGACGGGTATGACCAGTCGCGCGGTTACGAGGATCTCAAGGCCATCCTCAAATACCTGCAGTGGCAGGACCCCGCCCGACGCGGCAAGAAGTGGGTGCTCAAGAGCCCGCAGAACCTGCCTTATACCGACCTTGTCGCCAATGCCTTTCCAGACGCCGTGCTGGTCATGACACACCGCGATCCTCTGGACGTGGTGCCAAGCTACGTCAGTATGGAAGCGGCGCTGTACAAGCTCAATTCAGAGCATTCGGACGAGGCTGTCGGCGCTTTCTGGTTTCCGCGTCTCGCCAGCTGGATGACCCGGTTCGAGGATGCGCGCGCGCGCATCGGGGAAGACCGGTTCATCGACATCGACTACCGCGAGGTAGCTCGTGACCCGTTGGGACAGGCCTCCCGCGTCCTGGCTCGCATGGGTATTCCGGTCGATGCCGCAATGGAGGCCGCACTCAGGGAATTCGTTGCCGGAAACAGGCGCGAACAACGGCCCCTGCACGATTACTCGCTCGAACGCTTCGGCCTCGATGAAGCCCGGGTGCGCGAGGCCTTTGCGTCCTATCGCAACCGCTACATTCGCTGACACACATGATCCAGGAGCTAAGTAGATGACAGATTTGACGGGCAAGGTGGCGATCGTAACAGGCGCCGGTCAGGGCATCGGCCAAGGAGTTGCTTTGGCAATGGCCGGTGCTGGCGCTGCTGTGGTAGTGACCGGACGAACCCTGTCGAAGGTCGAGGACACGGCGGCGACCGTGCGCGAACGTGGCGGCAAGGCTCTGGCCATTTCCTGCGACATCAAGTCCGCGAGTGACCTTGCCAAGGTGATCGATGCGACAGTGGCCGAGTTCGGCGGATTCGACATTCTGGTCAACAATGCGCAGGAAGTGCCGCTGGGCAAACTCGATTCAGTCACCGACGAGGCCTTTCTCGCCGGATTCGAATCCGGCCCGCTCGCAACCTTCCGGATGATGAAGCTCGCGCGGCCCCATCTGGCGGCGCGCGGCGGCGGCGTCATCTTCAACTTCTGCTCGTCGGCCGGCATTCGCTGGGACATGAGCGGCTATGGTCCCTATGCCTCGGTGAAGCAGGGCATTCGTTCGCTTACCCGCGCTGCGGCTGCCGAATGGGGCGGTGAAGGGATCCGCGTCCTGACGATCGCTCCGCACGCAGAGTCCCCTGCTCTCAAGCAGTGGATCGAGCATAATCCGGCAGAAGCGCAGGCCTTCTTCCGCACCATCCCGCTGGGACGCGTCGGCTCGCTCGAAGGCGATATCGGCCGCGCGCTGGTGGCTTTGAGCGGTCAGGACCTTGCATACCTGACCGGGGCGACCATCCCGCTCGACGGCGGGCAAGCAAACTTCGATTGAGGAACGGGCGATGGAGAAGGTCATCGCTGCCCTGTGGGCGCCGGACAACGAGAGCCGCGAAGCCTACGGCGCGCGGCTCCTCTCGTCGCTTCCGGCGACCCTTGCCGACGCCGGCGCGCACCAGATCCGCCTGAACATCCGGGACAAGGCGGTAGCCGCTGGAGAAGAGCTGGTCTATTGCTGGCAGGAGCCGCAGCAGGCGGCGGTGGTCCAGTTCTGGATGCCGTCTGCCAACGCGCTTTTTCGCAAGGCCGTCGACGCGACGCTGGCATCACACAGCGCGCGCTTCGCCGCCTGGCTAGTGGCGGAATCGACGATCATCCCCAATTCTGCGCATGCCCGCACTTGCGGAGACACGTCGAGGACCTGGGGGTGGAGCCAGACCAGCTTTCTTTCGTTCAGGCCCGACATGAGCCGGGATGCGGCGATCCGGCACTGGCATTCGCACCATACCCGCGTCGCGATCGATACACAGGCAAACTTCGAATACGTCCAGAACATCATCGTCCGCGCCCTGACCGAAGATGCCCCGGCCTATGATGCCTTTGTCGAGGAGTGCTTCCCGCTCGAAGCGCTCAGCGACCAGGAGGCTTTTTATGATGCGGTCGGCGAGCCCGGCAAATGCGCAACGAACATCGCGACGATGATGGAAAGCTGCAACGCCTTCCTCGATTTTGCACGGATCGATGTCTTCCCGACCTCGCAATTCGAATTCCAATGATCGAATATTCACCCACCATCGTTGAACGGATCGAAACCCGTCTTGGGTGGGCCGAGATCGTGGAATGGCATTGGCCCTCCCTGTTCGACTTCGTCCGATGCGAAGACCTGCTGATGGTGGAAATGTCCATTCCGCCGACGTCGGGCGATGCTTCGGCGTGTTTTCCCGATTACGACCCCGATCGCCGCTGCTTTCTGGGCAGCCTGTTCACGCGCTGGCCCGGCGTTACAATCGGCGGCCGGGCAGAAGGCGGGCATATCCGTGTCGTCCGCTGCGCCTTTGCAAAAGAGGAGACACGCCGGCTTGTGGCGTTGCGCGCCGGGCCTGACCTGCGCTTCCTTCAATCGATGCTGTCGCACGACAGCACGCAACTGCGCACCTTGCTGAATCTCGTCAGGCGCGAGATGGAAAACATCGTGGACAGATCTCCCGCTGCGGTGGCCGCGCTTCTGGAGCTCGTAAGCGTCGAGATGGAACGGATCATCCGGCGCTCGACCGAAAGCTCCACGTCAAGCCGTCTGGCCCCTTGGCAATTCCGCCGGATCCGCGAGCGGCTGGCCATGACTGGTGCGGCCCCTGCCGTGAGCGAGCTTGCCGCTCTTTGCGGGATCAGCGTGCGCCATCTCCATCGCCAGTTCCAAGCGCTGACAGGCCGCACCGTGGCTGACTTCATCGAGACGACCCGCATCGAGCAGGCCAAGAAGATGCTGGTGGGGCAAGCCCACCCTGTCAAAGCCGTCGCCCAAGCTTGCGGATTTACCCATACCAACAGTTTCACGCGGGCATTTCGTCGCTCGACCGGCCAGACACCGCTCACGTTTCGGCAGGCCTCGAGAGCACAGCCCAGTTGCCAGGAAAGGATAAAAAATGGCTGATGCAAGGGTCGCTGTAGTCACCGGCGCCAGCCGCGGCGCGGGGGCGGGAATCGCCCGCGGCTTTGGCGAGATGGGATATACCGTTTACGTGACGGGCCGCACGACATCGCCGGGCGATGCCAAAGGCTGGGATGGCTCGGTCCTGCCCGGAACGGTCGCCGATACCGCCCGCGCGGTCACCGAGAACGGCGGCAAAGGTATTCCGGTTGTATGCGACCATGCCGACGACTTGGCTGTCGAGCACCTCTTTGCTCAAGTCATGGCCGAGCAGGGCCGTCTCGACGTTCTGGTGAACAATGCAGCCTATATGCATCACCAGCTTATCGAAAAGTTGCCATTCTGGGAAAAGGAACTCGACGCCCAGAAGATCCTCGATGTCGGCCTGCGCAGCGCTTACGTTGCCAGTTGGCATGCGGCGCGCATCATGGTGCCGCAAGGTTCGGGCATCATTGCCATGACATCGTCATTCGGCGCTACATGCTACATGCACGGCCCTGCTTATGGCGCGCAGAAGGCCGGGCTCGACAAGCTGGCCCACGATATGGAGCACGACCTGCGTGGCACCGGCGTTGCGGCCGTCTCGCTCTGGCTGGGACCGCAGGTGACCGAGCGGTCACAAATCGCGGTAAAGACCAATCCGGAGCAGTACGAAGGCTTCCTCGCAATGGCCGAGAATCCCGAATTCTCCGCCCATGTGATCGACGCGATAGACAAGGCTCCCAATCGAGATGAGCTCTCGGGACAGACGCTGATCGTGGCGGAAATTGCCAGGGCGCTCGGGGTTACCGATCGCGGGGTCGAGCGTGTCTCGCACCGTGACATGCTTGGGAGTCCGCGCCCCAAGAACCCCGCGGCCGTCTATTGATGACGGGCGCGAACAGAAAGATCCCATCATGAACGATGCCCTCGCGCCGTCGCAACTGTTCCAGGCACTGGATTTCTCTGGCCGCACCGTTCTGGTCACAGGGGGGGGTGCCGGAATTGGCAGGGCCATTGCCGAGGCCTTCTCTGCCGCCGGAGCTTTCGTGGCGATTGCCGAGCGGGATGCCGGGAATGCCGCGTCAGTTCGGCAGTCCTTGCCGGATGCGATGGTGATAGAATGCGATGTACGCCAGCGCGATTCCGGTGCCATGCTGGCAGAGCGGATTGCTGCGGAAACGGGCCGGCTAGATATTCTTGTCAACAATGTCGGGCATTTCGTGCACGCCCGACCATTCGATCTGCTGGGCGACGAGCAGGCCGACGAGATCATCGACACGAACCTTGGCCAGTTGCTGCGCATCACCCGCGCGATGTTGCCGCTCTTGCGCAAGGCAGGGTCCGGCTCTTCGATCATCAACATCACGTCGATCGAGGGTCACCGGGGCATACCCTACTGCAGCGTCTACGCCGCCGCGAAGGCCGGAATCTCGGGTTTCTCGAAAAGCCTGGCGCTCGAGCTCGGCCCAGAAGGAATCCGTGTCAACGACATTGCGCCCGAAACAAGCGACACGCCGCAACTGGCTCTGGACATCATGATCCCGCCCGAAAACCGCAAGCATGAAGAACGCTGGATCCCGCTGGGCCGGTTCGGGCGGCCGGCCGATTGCGCAGGTGCGGCACTCTATCTGGCCAGTCCGCTCGCTTCGTGGGTTACGGGTACGACGCTGCACGTCGACGGCGGCGCCCTTGCCGCCGCTGGCTGGTATCGCACCCCTCAAGGCGAATGGACCAACGTACCAATCATATCAGGAAATGGCCTAGTCATTCCAGGAGCAACATCTTGAACGACCATGAAATGCTGCGCAAAGTTGCGCACCTCTATGCTCTGGGCGCGGATCGGCGCTCGAAGGATATGTGGCGGGAGGTTCTTGCCGACGACGTGATCATTGCCGGTCCGGGTTTCGAGATCGCAGGCCTTGAAGCCAACCTCGGTTCTATCGATCATCTCGCACATGCCTTCAAGGCCACGCGCCATATCGTGCATGATCAGGACGTCACCATCATAGGCGACTCCGCAACCGGCGAGACCCGCGGCACGGCGGAGCATCGCATGGCGGGCCCTGACGGGGCAGACCAGCTGCTGATCTGGGCGATCCGTTACCAGGATCGCTGGCAGCGCACTGGCGAAACATGGAAATTCACCCGCCGCGAATTGATCGTGGATTGGCAGGAAATTCGGCCGGTGCACAATGCCGGTTCGTCAAACGAAGGAAAATGATCATGAAAGTTCTCGTTATCGGCGGCACGGGTGCCCTTGGCGGCCATGCGGCGCTTCATCTTGCAGCGAGCGGTCACGATGTGACGATCAGCGGTCGCGGCAACGGCGCACCGACCGGCACCGCGCTGACCGGACTTGGCTTTCTCCAAGGCGATTTCGTGGCAGGCGATTTTACGCCAGACAAGCTCAAGGGCTTTGACTGGGTCGTGTTCGCCGCGGGCAACGATCCTCGGCATGTCCCTCAGGGCGAAGACTTCGCGGCATGGCTGCACAAGGCCAACCATGTTGCGCTTCCGGCCTTTTTCGCCGCAGCGCGCGAAGCCGGCGTCTCCCGCGCGATCCAGCTGGGCAGCTTCTACCCTCAGGCCGCGCCGGAATTGGTCGAAGGCAACGTCTATATCCAGTCGCGCCTTGCGGCGTGCGAGGCTGCGCGGGCCGAAGGCCGGGATGGCTTCGACGTCATCAGCGTCAACGCGCCTTTCATGGTTGGCACCGTAGCGGGCCTGCCTTCGGCTATCTTCGAGCCGTACGTACAATGGGCCAAGGGCAATATCCCGATCCCGTTCTTCGCTCCAACGGGCGGAACGAACTTCATGTCTTACCGCTCCCTATCCGAAGCGATCGAAGGCGCGCTGTTGCGGGGTGAGCCGGGCAAAGCCTATCTCGTTGGCGATGAAAACCTTTCGTTCCGCGAATACTTTCAGTTGTTCTTCGATGCTGTAGGCAACAAGATCGAGCTTGAAGAGCGGGACGAGGAATTGCCGTTGCTGCCCGATGTGGCCATTCCCCAAGGTCGCGGAAACTACATTTCATTCGAGCCCGATGCTGCCGAAACCGCGTTACTCGGCTATCGCCGCAAAGACGTGGCTGCGGCCGTGGCCGAAATCGCCGCGCAGTTCGGTTGAGGCCGACTGCTTTCAGGGAGAGTTCGACGATGGCGCTTAATCCGCAGGTGGAGGCATTGCTGGGCATTTTCGCGCAAATGCCGCCGATCGACTATGCAGCGATCTCGCCTGCGGAACTGCGGGCGGCTAATCGCCCGCTCTCGATGGGGGCACCCCCCCCGGTTGCGAATGTCCGTGACTTCGCGATCGCACTTCCAGGTCGCACCATCGGTGCGCGCCTCTACACGCCCGTAGACGCCGATACACCGCTCCCCCTCGTGCTGTTCTACCATGGCGGGGGCTGGGTTATTGGCGACCTTGAAACTCACGATGGCACCGCGCGTGCTCTTGCCCGTGCAAGTGGGGCTGCGGTGCTTGCCGTCGATTATCGCCTGGCTCCAGAGACGCCTTTTCCCGGCCCGCTGGACGATTGTCACGAAGCGCTGCTCTGGGCTCGCGAAAATGCCGCGGAACTGGGAATCGATGCCGGTCGAATCGCCGTGGCAGGCGATAGCGCAGGCGGCAATCTTGCGGCCGCTGTCGCGATACGCGCGCGTGATACCAATGGGCCCGGAATTGCCCACCAACTGCTGATCTATCCCGTAACCGATGCCGATTTCGGCAACGGTTCCTACAGTGCAAGTGGCGAGGGCTACTTCCTGACGACCGCGATGATGCGATGGTTCTGGAAGCAGTATGTCGGCGACGAGAGCAATCCGCATTGGGAAGCGGCAATTCTCCGGCACCCGGACTTGAAAGGTCTGCCGCCCACCACGGTGATCGTTGCCGAGTTCGATCCCTTGCGGGACGAGGGACTGGCTTATGCCGAGGCGCTCGGTGCGGCTGGAGTCCCGGTCAGGACCATGCGTGCACCAGGCATGATCCATGGCTTTTTCTCGATGTACGAGGCCGTGCCGGACGCCATGCCTTTCATAGATGCAGCCGGAGCCGAGCTGCGAGCGGCATTTGCTGTCGGACGGTAGCGCCGTCAGACTGCCACGAACGGGTTGTTGGCAGCGATTGCCGCAAGGGCACGCGTGGCAATCGAGACGACTGAAAAGACGCAAGGTGGTGAGGCCATAGTGGTCATCACCTTGCGCTCATTTCCGAGGCTACTGACCTACTCGTGCAAGAATGTTCTGCGCCCGCACAAGATGCGGGCGGTCGAGCATAACCCCGTTGAGGCCGATCGTTCCCAGGGTAGGATTGGCCTCGAATAGGGCGACGATCTCGCGAGCCTTCGCAATTTCGTCGTCCGATGGCGTGAAAGCCGCATTTATCGGACCGACCTGTGCGGGATGTATCGCAATCATCCCGCCAAAACCCGCGCGTCGCGCGATACCTGCCAGATCGACGAGACCCGCTTCGTCGCGAAAATCGCCGTGCATGGTCTCCACCGCAGACACCTGCGCAACGCCGGCGCCCACGAGGCACATGGACCGCGCAAACTCGTACGTCGTGGTGTATCGTCCATCGGCGTCACGATTGGACAGCGCGCCCAAGGCCGTACCCAGATCCTCGGCCCCCCAGGTCATTGCCGCCAGTCGGTCCAAGCCGGCATAAGATCCGGTCGCCAACAGTCCTTCGGGAGTCTCGGTTGCGACCACGATGATCCCGGTCGATCCCGCAGGCAGGGCAAAGGCTGCCTCCAGCGCCGCAAGATAGTGATCGAGCAGTTCAACGTCGGCACGGCCACGCGGCTTGGGCAGCATGACGCCGCCCGGTGCGCCTGCCATGATCCCTGCAAGATCGGCCAGAGCATGTGGCGTCTGGACAGGATTGATCCTCACCCATAGCCGATCGCGCTGCGCGATGTTTGCCTTGAGAAACGCAAGGACGTTGCCCCGGGCGGCATGTTTCTCCTGCTCGGCGACGGCGTCTTCGAGATCGACAAGGACGATGTCGGCCTCCGAAGCCAGCGCCTTGTTCATTTTCTTCTCGCTGTCGCCGGGCGCGAAAAGCCAGGACCTGGCGCGACGGCCGAGCGCGATCGACGAATGGGTCATAGGTCCGGTTCCTCAGCGCAACATTTCGCCGGCAATGATCATCTTGCGGATTTCCGTGGTACCCGCGCCGATCTCGAGAAGCTTCGATGCGCGATAAAGGCGATTCACCTCGGTTTCGCGCATGTACCCGATCCCGCCGTGGATCTGGACAGAGTCCGAAACCACCTTGGTGCACGTTTCTGCGGCATAAAGAATTGCTGCGGCGGTCAGCTTGTGAATTTCGCCGCGGCCTCCCTCGTCTTCACCGACGGCGTTTGCTTCGGCCAGGACGCGGTAGCAAAAAGCCTTCATCGTTTCGACGTTGACGTACATTTCCGCAAGCTTTGCCTGCACCATCTGGAATTCGCCTATGGTCTTGCCGAACTGCTTGCGCGTCTTGGCATATTCCACCGCCAGATCGAGCGCGCGCTCGGCCATGCCGACGTTGATCATCGCGACAATGGCGCGCTCGAGGTCGAGCCCGCTCATCACGATGCCCACGCCCTTGTTCTCGATCCCTACGAGATTGGCAGCGGGAACGATGCAATCGTCAAAGACGAGTTCGGCCGTCGTCGACCCGCGGAAGCCCATCTTGTCGAGCTTCTGCGCGACTGCAAAGCCCTTGAAGCCCTTTTCGATCACGAAGGCGGAAATTCCCTTTGCGCCAGCCGCCTTGTCGGTGAGTGCATAGACAAGGAGGACATCGGCAACGGGGCCGTTGGTAATGTAGAGCTTGCGCCCGTTGAGGATGTAGTTTTCGCCGTCACGCCGCGCCGTGGTCGCCATCGATCCGAGGGCGTCGGAACCGGCACCGGGTTCGGTCAATCCGAGGGCGCCGATGAGGGAGCCATCGCACAGGCCGGGAAGGTAGCGACGCTTGATATCTTCAGAACCGTTGCGCGCGATGTTGTTGAGGCACAGATTCTCGTGCGCGACATAGCTGAGCGCCAGCGCATGATTCCAACGCGCCAATCCCTGCGTGATGAGCGCCGAGGTCATGAAATCACTTTCGGCCCCGCCAAAGGCAGCCGGTGCCGTAACGCCCAGAAAGCCGACGCCGCCAAGCTCCTTCATGACGTGCTCGGGCCACCATTCATCGTCATCCATGCGCTGCTGCAGCGGATGAAGCCGATCCTTGGCGAACCTGTCGGCGGTATCGAGAATTTCCTGCTGGTCTGCACTGAGCGCGAAAGCATTGAAATGCGAATTAGACATGGCATCATCTCCTGACGCAGCGGCGTCGCTGAATTTCAAACGGATTGGTGTAATTGCGGGATCATCGCCCCTTCCAGACCGGTGCCCGCTTCTCCGCGAAGGCCTTTGGACCTTCCTGGGCATCCTCGCTGCGATAGGCCGTTTCCCACGCTGCCCGCGCCGATCGCAGGGCAGCCGTACGACCCATTTCTGTAGCCAAATAAACGGTTTCCTTGCCGGCAAGGACCGATAGCGGGGCGTTGGCGTTGACAATGCGCGCCAACTTCATCGCCTCTTCCAGCAAGGCATGTGGTTCAGCGAGGCGATTTACCAGTCCAACCTCATAGGCGCGTTGGGCGGATATCGGTTCGCCGGTCAGGATGATCTCCATCATGATCCTCTGCGGCAGCATATGGATCAGGGGAGCGGCCCATGGCGAACCTCTGCCGACCTTGGCTTCGGTGATGGCGAAACGGGCGGATGTCGAGGCAACGCAAAGATCGCATGCCTGGGCAAGCAGCCACCCGCCAGCGTATGCCACGCCATTGACCGCAGCGATCGTGGGCTTGGTCAGCTCGATGTTGTCACCTGGCACCGGGAACATGTCGCGTGGCGGCACGACCAGCTTCATTTCGGCCATTTCCTTGAGATTGCCGCCAGCGCAGAAGGCCTTGTCACCGCTGGCAGTGAGAATGGCCACACGCAGATCGGGATCGCGTTCGAACCGGTCCCATGCTGCAAACAGGCCTTCGCGCACATCCCGCCCCAGCGCATTGCGCGCCTCGGGGCGGTTGATGGTCAGGACGGCAATGCCCGGCTCCGGAACCTCGAACAGAACTGCGTCGCTCATCAGTAACCTCTTTTCATCAATGTTGCGGCCTGCTCTTCCAGGCTTTCGCGACTTTCGGGGTGGGCAATGGCGATCATCGCCCGCGCACGCTCGGCAAGCGAAAGGCCTCGAAGACGGGCCGCGCCGAATTCGGTGACGATGATGTCCACTTCGGTGCGAGCCGTAGTGACCGGCCCTGAAAGACTGGCGACAATCCTCGAACTGTCCTTGGCCATCGACGGCAGGGCGATGATCGAATGTCCGCCGGGGGCACGTGATGCACCGCGGACATAATCGACCTGCCCGCCGGTGCCGCCCAGATATGCGCTGCCCGCCGTCTCGGCATTGACCTGTCCGGTGATGTCGACCTCGATTGCCGAATTGATCGAAACCAGTCCCGGAAGACTCGAAAGGATGCCCTCGTCATGCGTTACGGCGGAACTGGCGAGGAGAATGGCAGGGTTCTCGTGCGCAAGCGCGTAAAGTCTTTCGCTGCCGATAAGAGCGCCTGTCACCGAGACACCTTCCCAACCGATGTGGGTGGCGTTCGTGATCACGCCGCGCTCGATGAGGTCGGCAAATCCGTCACCGATCATGCCGCTGTGGACGCCCAGATCGCGCCTGTCTCCGATAAGCTGGGTAATCGCGTCGGGCACGGCACCGATGCCGACCTGCAATATAGCCCCGTCGTTTATGAACGGTGCAATATGGCCAGCGATGCTGCGATCAAGATCACTGATCCTGGAAGGCGCGACCGTTGCTGGACGCCGATCCGTTTGTATGGCGACATCAATGGCCTCTGCCGGGAGCATCGTGGTGCAGTTGGTATGCGGGACGCCCTCGCTCACTTCGGCGATGACGATCCGCGCCTTTGCGACGGCGGCCGCGACATAGTCGGCTATCACGCCTAGGCTGTGGCAGCCCGTGGAATCCGCCGGCGACACCTGGATGAAGGCGATATCGCAGGCGATTTCCCCCCGGGAAATCATATGGCCGATCTGGCCCACATGGCAGGGCACGATTTGCAGGACGCCGGCCTTTGCCAGGCTGCGCAGACTCCCGATCGCACCCATCGATCGTACCGTGATGGCATCGGCATGGTCCGGCTGCAGCAGCCCCGTGAAGCTGGTGCCGGTGAATAACGAAACGCCGCCCAGGGCATGTCGCTGCGCAATCAACGCCTCGATGAGCGTGACCGGTTCACCGCAAGCCTGACCGCAGACAATCGCATCACCCGGCTTGATCCAGCGCGAAAGATCCAGCGAATCTGCATCGATCCATTCGGTCATATGGCGTCCACCTTGAAGTAATCCGGCTTGGCGATCGTCCACTGATCACCCCAGATCTGGTTGCCTCCGTCGACATGGACGACCTCTCCGGTCATGAAGCTTCCTGCCGGACCGCCGACGAAAAGTGCGGCATTGGCGATCTCCTCGACTTCGCCGAAGCGCTTCATGACATTGGTCCGCGTCATCGCCTGCACCGCTTCGGGAGCATAGGCGTTCATGCCTTCGCTCGAGATCAGGCCAGGTGCGATGCAGTTGACCCGAATATTCAGCGGCGCCCACTCGACGGCAACCGTCTTGCTGAGCGCAATGACCCCGGCTCGCGCAGCGGCAGTATGGGCAACCCCAGGCATCCCGCGACCAACCACGGCGACGATGTTGACAACCGATCCCCCTACGCCGGCGTCACGCCAGCGTCGCGCGACGGCCTGCATCATGTTCCAAGTGCCATTGAGGTTGGTGTCGATCACGGCGTTCCAACCTTTGACCGGAATGTCGATCGCATGGCTCGGAAACTGCCCCCCTGCATTGTTGATCAGCAGATCGGGTGCGCCAAAGCGGTCCCAGACAGCGGCAAACATGGTGTCTACAGCTTCTGGATCGCGGATGGTCAGGGCGTGGATCATGGAGGGCCTGCCGTATCGCGCGATGGCTTCTGCCGTGGCTTCGAGCTTCTCGATCTTGCGCCCGCACAGCACGACGTTTGCTCCCAGACGAGCGGCCCAATGGGCCATTCCCCGGCCGAGCCCGGTTCCTGCCCCCGAAATGACCACCGTGCGTCCTTCGAGATATCCCTCGCGAAACGCCGTGGGCATCGCCGACAGCTGCTCGTCGGTTCTTCCATAGTCTGTCATACGATGCTCCGGTCCTGGCCGTCCCAATAGGGTCTGCGCAGTTCGCGCTTCAGGATCTTGTTGGCGGGAGAGAGCGGGAATTCCCCTTCCCAGAACCCGACAGATCGTGGAACCTTGTAACCGGCGATCAGCGCGCGGACATGGCCGATCAGTTCGTCCGCCGTCACCTCGGCTAAATCGTGAAGCCGCACGATGGCATGGACGGCCTCGCCCCATTTTGCATCGGGGATTCCGATCACGACTGCCTGGCGTACCGCCGGATGGCTGCAAAGTGCGTTCTCGACTTCGGTGGAATAGACGTTCTCGCCGCCGGAAATGATCATGTCCTTGACGCGGTCGACGACGTAAATGAAACCGTCCTCATCCATTCGGCCACCGTCGCCGGTGTGCATCCATCCGCCCCGCAGTGCCTGCGCCGTTTCCTCCGGACGGTTCCAGTAGCCCAGCATCGTTGTTTCCGAACGAACGATAATCTCGCCGATTTCGCCGCGCGGGAGCTCGCGATCGTCTTCGTCGACGATGCGGATCTGGATCCCCGCCATGGCGCGGCCTGCCGCACGAAAGCGCCCCTTGTCCTCGCCACGCAGAAAACGGTCGTGCAGCACCGCGCAAGTCGGAGAAAGCTCCGTCATGCCATAGCATTGTACCAGCGATGCGCCGGGGAATGATTCAAGCGCGCGCTCCAGCAGTGCCTCGGTGATCGGGGCCGCGCCATAAAGGATCGTCCGCATCGAGGAGACATCCGTCGTCGCGAAGTCCGGATGCTCCATCAGCATCTGGATGACCGTCGGAATCAGCAGGCTCTCGGTCACGCCGTGCTGCGCGATCAGCCGCAAAGCCTCGCCGGGCTCCAGTTGCGACATCAGTACCGCAGTGCCGCCACTGCCCATCAGCGAAACAGTTGGCCAGGTGCCGGCCGCATGGAACATCGGCCCATTGACCAGAAACACGCTGTCCTCGCGCAGGAAGCCTTCGGAGTAGCAGGCCGACGCTTCGGTAAGGACATTGCGATGCGTGATCATCGCCGCCTTCGAACGTCCGGTCGTGCCGCCGGTATAACCCAGCTGGAAGACATCATCCCCGGCCCGTCCGGCGTCCTCGGCGGGTTGGCAATCGGCAATCAGCGCTTCATGGAACGGCAGCCCGGCAATGTCTTCGTCAAGCGCGACGACCGGCATACCGGGTGCGCCCATCGCGAGCCGCCTGCCCATGTCCTCCATGCGCTTATCGACAAACAAGACTGCCGGGCTGCAATCCTGCATGGCGTCTGCCAGTTCGGCCTCGGACCAGCGCCAGTTCAGGGGCACGACGATTCCCCCGGCGTGCGGGATGGCAGCCAGCAGTTCGGCATAGCGGTCGCTCGTCAGCGCAAGGACAGCTACCCTGTCGCCGCGCTTTACGCCCAAGCCGGTCAGAGCACCGGCCATGCGCGCGGCGCGGTTGGCAAAGGCTGCCCACGTCCACTGGCGGTCACCGAAGATCGTGGCCGTTCCCCGCCCATTGACCTGGACCGTTCGCGAAAGCATCGCCGAAAGCCCTATCGCTGGTCGCACTGCCAATGCCACTTCAGAAGCCGACATTATTCGCTCCCTTGAGCTGAAGGATTTCGCGCGCTTCGGCCGGCGTCGCGGCCTCGCGCCCCAGCCCCTCGATGATCTGACGCACGCGGCTGACTTGCGCGGCGTTGGAGGGCGCAAGCTGGCCCCGGTCGAGCCAGAGGTTGTCTTCCAAACCCACGCGGACATGGCCGCCCATTGCAGCAGCCTGAGCGGCAACGCGCATTTGCGCCTGGCCCGCGGCAAGGACCGACCAACGGTAGTTTTCCCCGAAAAGTCGGTCGGCGGTGCGCTTCATGTGCAGCACCTCTTCGGGATGCGCACCAATGCCGCCCAGCAGGCCAAAGCAGGTCTGAATGAACAGCGGTCCGTCTACCAGACCCTCTTTCCAGAAGTAGTGCAGGTTGTGGAGATGGGCGGTGTCATAACACTCGAATTCATAGCGCGTGCCGGTCGCGTTCAGCGTTTCAAGTGCGTAGCGTATATCCTTGAAGCTGTTGCGGAACACGAGGTCGTGGCTCGCCTCCAGCATTTCGCGTTCCCACTCGTGCCGGAATTCGCGATAACGGTTTAGCATCGGGAACAGGCCGAAGTTCATCGAACCCATGTTCAGGCTGGCAACTTCGGGCCGCCAGACCTGTGCAGGTTTCACACGATATTCCACTGGCATATAGGGCGAAGCCCCAGTCGTGATGTTCACCACCACATCGCAGGCCTGCTTGATCAGCCTGAGAATAAGCTCGAAATCCTCGGGCGTATGTACCGGCCTGCCATCTTCGGCGTTGCGCGCATGAAGGTGGACGATGGCTGCCCCAGCCTGCGCTGCCTCGATCGCCGATTGGGCAACCTGTTCTGCAGAGATGGGCAAGTACGGTGACATCGAGGGGGTATGGATCGACCCCGTCACCGCGCAACTTATAATGGTTTTCTGGGAAGTTAGCACACTCATACCCTCTCCCGATCATTTCAGAAAGTCGGTGTTGACTTGAAGATGAATGACATTCATTGTTCTGTCAACAGCCAGATGAATCGGGTTCATTAAATTCTGGGACGAAGGATCGGAGAAGGGGACGGATGCCGAAAGTATCGCCAAAACATCTGCAGGACCGGCGCGATGCGATCGTCAGGGCCGCATCCGTGGTTTTCTCGGAAAACGGGTTCGACCGCACCTCGATCGGCGACATTGCGCGCATGTCCGGGACCAGTGACGGGCTGATCTACCGCTATTTTAACGGCAAGCGGGAGCTGTTGTCGGCTGTCCTTGAGACCTTCTACGGCGAGGTATTGGCGGAGAGCACCGCCGCGATCGCGGCACAGGCAGATTATCCGCGCAAGCTCCGCGCCCTGATCGAACAGCATATCCGGGTGTTCACCCGCGACAAGGACATCTGCCGCCTGTTCATCGCGGAAGTGCGCAACATGGACGATTACATCGGATCATCGGCGCAGGCCCTTAACCGCCGATACACCGCATTGCTCTCGCCGATTCTCGAGGCCGGGATCGCCGAGGGCAGGATTGCCGCGAATATCGACCGCAAGCTTGTCCGCGACATGCTGTTCGGCGGCATAGAGCATATTGCCTGGCGTCACATCAGCGCTGCTGCCGAAATTGATGTTCCAAAGGTCGCCGCTTTCGTCACGACCACCTTCCTGGGAGGCTTGTCAGCCATATGACCGCCCTTTTCGAATCCGTCCTTGTCGCCAATCGTGGCGAGATTGCTGCACGGGTCCTGCGCACGGTCCAGCAACTGGGCATGCGTGGCATCGTCGTCTACCACGCCGCCGACCGCAACACGCCTGCCGTGCTGATGGCCGACCTTGCCATCGAAATCACTGGCAGCACGCCGGTCTCTGCCTATCTCGACGGTGCACAGATCGTGCAGAAGGCGAGCGCCGCCGGCGCATCGGCCATTCATCCCGGCTATGGCTTCCTGTCGGAAAACGCTGGATTTGCGCGCGCCGTGGCCGATGCCGGAATGGTGTTCGTCGGCCCCTCCCCTGAAACGATCGAACTGATGGGTGACAAGGTCCGCGCACGCGCCTTCGTTGAAGGCAACGGCTTTCCCGTCGCACCGTCGGCCATCGAGGACGACGATCCGGCAACGTTTATCGAACGGGCCCGCGCCGTCGGCACACCGCTGTTGATCAAGCCTTCGGCAGGCGGCGGTGGCAAGGGCATGCGGATCGTTCGCGATCTTGCCTTGCTGGAAGAGGAAATAGAGCGGGCCCGCAGCGAAGGCTTGCGCTATTTCGGAGACGGGCGGCTTTATGTAGAGCGCTACATCGAACAGCCACGCCATATAGAGGTGCAAGTTCTCGGCGACGCGCACGGCAATGTGGTCCACGTCCATGAGCGCGAATGCTCGATTCAACGCCGCTTCCAGAAGATTATCGAAGAAAGCCCCGCCCCGGGACTGCGTCCCGACGAACGTGCAAAAATCTGCGACATCGCAGCGGGCATCGCCAAGGCTGCTGGCTACTGCAATGCCGGCACCGTAGAGTTCATCTACGGCGGCGGCGAATTCTTCTTTCTGGAAACCAACACCCGGCTTCAGGTCGAGCACCCGGTAACCGAAGAAGTGACGGGTATCGATCTGGTGGCCGAGCAATTGCGGATCGCCGCAGGCCTGCCGATCGGGCGGTCGCAAGCGGAGATCACGACCCAGGGTCACGCAATAGAGCTACGCCTTTATGCTGAAGATGCGACACGCGATTTTGCTCCGACCACCGGCCCGATCCTCGCATTCCGACCGCCGCAGGGAGTGCGGGTGGATGCCGGGGTGGTCGAAGGCGGTGCCGTTACGGCAGCCTTCGACCCGATGATCGCCAAGGTCATCGTCCACGGCAAGGATCGCGCCGAGGCGCTGGATCGCGCAGACGCAGCACTGGCAGAACTAGTCGTACTGGGTTGCCAGACAAACGCAGGTTACCTGCGTCGGCTCATTGCGGACGCCGATGTGCGCGCCGGCAATTTCCATACCGGAACCATAGCCGAAAAGCCGGATCTGGCCAACGAACCGGATCTGGATACCGCCGCGAAGGCCAGGATTCTGGCGGCTGTCTCGTTGGCATTGCGGCCCGTGCGCGATGCTGCCGAAGCCGTTCCGCTTCTCCACGCAACCATTGGCGATTGGCGAAACTGATGCAGCATATTCTTACCATTGACGGTCATCCCGCCGAAGCTTGGCTCTCGCGGACCGCCCACGGATTCTCTCTGCTGAGTGACGGGAAGAGCCACAATGTCGCGCTCACGCTGGAAGGCGATGGCAGAGGCATGATCCGGGTCGACGGAATCGACCATTCTCTTGTCATGGTCACGCGCGGAGACGCCGCATGGCTGCACATCGACGGTGCGTCCCACGAGGTGGTGCTGCACGACCCGGTCCTTCACCATGCCGGTGAAGGCAGCGGTACTGCCGATGACATCATTCGCGCACCGATGCCGGGTGCAGTCATCGCCGTGCAGGTCGAGACCGGCTCTGTCGTCCGTGCAAACGACTCGCTGATGATCATCGAGAGCATGAAACTCGAAACCGTCATCAAGGCGCCGCGCGACGGTATCGTCGAAATCGTCGGCTTCTCCGCAGGCCAGTCGTTCGACCGTGACGCCGTGCTCATCCAGCTGATCAAGGAAGATTGACCATGGGCCAACTGCGTTCGCAGATTGACACGCGATCTGAACAATTCGCGCAGAATGCTGCGCACAATCGCGCACTTGCCGAAGAGTTGCGCCGACGGCAGCACGAAGTCCGCAACATAAGGCCGCAACGCGACATCGATCGGCTTGCGCGGCAAGGGAAGATGATGCCCCGCGAGCGCCTCAAGCTTCTGCTCGACCCTGGAACGCCCTTCCTCGAGTTTTCGACGCTTGCGGCAAACATGGCCTACGATGGTGAATCGCCGGGTGCCAGCCAGATCACCGGCATCGGCATCGTCTCCGGACGGGAAGTGGTCATCCACGCCGACGATTCCAGCGTGAAAGGCGGTGCGTGGTATCCGCTCTCGGTCAAGAAGATCGTGCGCGCACTGGACATCGCCATCGAGAACCGGCTGCCGATGATCCATCTGTGCGATTCCGCCGGTGGCTTCCTTCAGCTCCAGCGTGAATTATTCGCCGACCGGTATTATGCCGGACGCATCTTTCGCAATCAGTCGATCCTGTCCAAGATGGGCGTTCCACAGCTCTCGGTAGTGCTCGGCCACTGCACCGCAGGCGGTGCATATATCCCGGCGTTGAGTGATTACAGCGTGATCGTGCGCGGCACGGGAGCAATCTTTCTGGGCGGACCGCCCCTGGTCAAGGCAGCCACCGGCGAGATCGTGTCGGTAGAAGAACTGGGTGGCGCCGACATGCACACGACGGTGTCAGGCACCGCGGATTACCCCGCCGCAAGCGAGACCCACGCCCTTGCACTGGCAAGGGAAATCGTCGGCCGGTGGACCAGGCAGCCCAAAGCCGCGGTCGACCTCCGCACGCCCGAAGAGCCGGTGTACGACCCCGACGAACTCTATGGCATCCTTCCGCGCGACAGCCGGACGGTATTCGACATGCGCGAGGTCATCGCGCGCACTGTCGATGGCAGCCGTTTCCATGAATACCAGCCAGCCTACGGCCCCACGCTTGTCTGCGGATTTGCCCATATCTGGGGCCAACCCGTTGGAATTCTCGCGAACAACGGCGTGCTGTTCAATGACAGCTCTCTCAAGGGCGCACACTTCATCCAGCTGTGCGACAAGAACCGAACTCCACTCCTGTTCCTGCAGAACATCACCGGCTTCATGGTCGGGCGCGAATACGAGCGCAGGGGCATCGCCAAGGACGGAGCCAAGCTGATCATGGCCGTCTCGGGCGCTTCGGTCCCGAAATTTACGGTCAATTGCAATGGAGCCTTCGGCGCAGGTGTCTACGGCATGTCGGGGCGTGCCTTCGATTCCCGCATGCTCTTCAGCTGGCCAGGGGGCGGCACGTCGGTGATGGGAGCCGAACAGGCGGCAAACGTCCTCAGCGAGGTGAAGATCAGACAGCTTGAGCGTGAGGGCCGCAGCCTGACCGAAGCTGAGATTGCGGCGATACGCGACCCGGTGCTCGAGGATTACAAGCGCGAGCAAAGCGCCTATTACGCCACCTCGGAAATCTGGGACGATGGCATCCTCGATCCGGTCGATACGCGCAACGCACTCGGCATCTGTCTCTCGGCCTCACTCAACCAGCCGATTGCCGAGCCCGGTTATGGGGTATTCCGGCTTTGACGCAGCTTGTCCGCCTGCTTTCAGACGATGGCGTGGCCCGCATCACGCTCAACGATGTAGCGGGCCGCAATGCAATCAACCTGGCCATGGCAGAGGCCCTCTGCGACGCAGTTTCGGAAGCAACCGGAGCGGCCAGTACGCGAGCGATAATTCTCGATGCTGAGGGTCCCTATTTCTCGGTAGGGGGCGACCTTCGCGAAATGCTGCACGCGGGCGATGCGATCGAGGCGCAGGTCGCGGCGATCGCGCGCCCGGTAAATGCGGCGCTGCGGGCTCTCATCGAAAGTCCGAAGCCGGTAATATCCGTGTGGAGTGGCATGGCTGCAGGTGGCGGCGGGGGCTTTGCGCTTTGCGGTGACCTTATCATTGCCGGCCGTTCGGCGCGTCTGACTCCGGGCTTCACCCGTTCGGGCCTTTCACCCGATACCGGCCTGACGTGGCTGCTGCCACGCCAGCTGGGCCACGCAAGGGCGTTTTCGATTCTTGCACTGAACCCGGTAATCGACGCGCGCATGGCACTCGACCTCGGCCTCGTGAACGAAATCGTCGATGACAGTCTCCTGCAAACCCACGCGCTCGAATTGGCTCGGACTCTTGCAGCCATTCCGCCTTATGCAGTTGCCGAAACGAAGCGCCTGCTTCGCGCCGCGATGAACACGCCTCTCCCGTCGCATCTCGAAGCGGAGGGCTGCGCCATTGCCGGATGTGCCGGACAATCAGAAACGAGACGTCGCCTAGAGGTCTTCCTCAGCCGCTGAGCGAGCACGATCCTGCACGTGGATCGAAAAGCCGCTTGCGTTCGCATTCCGGTTTTCCAGAACGCCCCGCCGGTAATCGCCACCGTTTTCATTGCGGTAGGCGATGACCGGCGCATCCAGGATGCCCAGCAGCGCCGCCGCGTATCGGTCTGCTGCCTCGCTTGCCTCGTCCATGGCCAGTCCCGAAGCCCCATGGACAAGAAAAGGTTCGACGACCGTGGCGCCGGCGTAATGCAGGATTCCATGATTGATCGGAAACAGCAGATCATGCGCCGGGCCATGGATACCATAAGGGCCAAGGTGCGCCTCCTTGGCTCCCGTCGTCACGGCCAGGATGGCATGCTTTCCTTCGAGAGGCCCTTCCCCATACCGTCGCCACCCCTGCCCGTCTGCGCGCGGCACGCCGATGGCAAACCCCGAACAGAAGACCCGGTCCACCCAGCCTTTCAAGATCGCCGGCATTCCGAACCACCAAAGCGGGAATTGCAGCACGATAACGTCTGCCGCCCGGAGTTTTGCCTGCTCAGCGAAAATGTCGGCCGATAGCCTGCCGCAATCATAAGCCCGCCGCGAAGCCTCGTGACAGATGAGCCTCGAACCATCGTCGCACCCAACGTCCGACGCATCGAGAACGGCCTTGAACCCCATCCCATAAAGATCGGACTGCGCCACCTCGTGGCCCGCAGCTTCCAGGCGCTCCACGGCTCGATCGCGCAGATAACCATTAAGCGAGCGCGGCTCGGGATGGGCAAGGACGATCAGGTAGCGCATTGTCCATCTTCGACTGTTCCACATCTTCCGGCCGGTCCGTGCATTTGCTGCTCGGCACCGGCCGGAAAGACGGACGCGAAAGACCTCAGTCCAGCCGGAACTTGACCTGAAGCCCGACGCTGCGGCCTTCCTCGATCGTGCGCAAAATGAATGTCTGAGCGGCATTCAGCGGCGATATGAAACCGTCGAACTTCTTGTTCAGGAGATTGCGGCCGTAGATCGAGATCTCGACCCGGTCGTCCGACAAAGAAACCGCCAGGTTGCCTGAAAGGATTTGCCGCTTGACCGCATAGAACGCGTTGGAGTCGGTCGCAGGCGTCCTGCCGCGATAACCGTAGTTCACGTTGGCTCGCAGCGTCGCATCTTCCATGAACTGCTTTTCGAGCATCACGCCCACATTATAGGTCCACTTAGACAAGCGCGGCGGCACCAGCGCATAGTCCTTCGCGTCGATCTTGCCGTCGCCAGTCAGGTCCAGCTTGATGTTCTTGTATTGCGGATCGACATGGCCGAGGCTCATGTTGAACGTAAGTCCCTCGACCGGTGCGACGATCGCCTCGAGTTCAAGGCCCTTGTAGCGGGCGTCGGTGGCATTGAAGACGGTCTGGATGAGACCCGTCTCAGGCGGCAGGGCAGTGATTACGACATCGCGCTGCAGATCGGTGATGTCGTTAATGTAGAACGCGCCGTTCAGGCGCAGCTTGCGATCCAGCAGATCGAACTTGAAGCCTGCCTCATAGGCCTTGATCTTTTCCGGCTCGTAGGGAGGCGGATAGCTGCCGCTTGTGTTGCGGACGTTGTATCCGCCGTTGCGCACACCCTGGCTGTAGCTGGCGTAGACCAGCGCGTTATCGGCAGGCTTCCAGTTCAGGCCGACCTTTGGTGTCCAGGCGCTCCACCGCTTGCTTCCGGTAAAGATCGGAACGTTCGACAGCGTGCATGTCTTGGTGTCATAGCTGCAGTTGCTCAAACCCGCACCAGTGGGCTGCCGATCGATCTTGGCGCGCTTGCGCTCGGTGCTGTAGCGGATGCCGAACGTAGTCGAGAGGGTTGGCGTGATGTCGAACTCGCCTTGCGCGAAGACGCCGAACGATTCCTGCCTGATCCGGCCACCGAAGGTGCGATTGACCGCGAAATTGGAGGCAATGCGGTTCTCGATGTACTGGTAGTCCTGATTGAAATAATAGATGCCGGTGGTGAAATCGAGCCGATCGAAGAAGCGGCCAGCATAGCGCAACTCGTCCGAAAACTGCTCCTGATCGAGATAGGTACGGAAGTTGATGACCTGCAACGGGGTGCCGTCATCCAAACCGGAATCCTGCAACAAGGTGCGGTAATTGGCGATGTTGGTGATCACGCCATCGCCTAGGCCCACTTCGATATTGGTCTCCGAAGTCGCCGATTTCCAGTCGATCTTCGTATAGCCCGGATTGTCAACATTGATCTGGAAACCGCCCTGGTTGCGATCCGCCAGGTTTTGGACCGGGGTGCCGTCGCCGCGCAAGCGCCCCTTTTCCAGAATGAAGGTCTGCTCAAATCCGTCGACTGGCTCGAAGACGAAAGTCGGACGGACGAACCAGGTCTTTTCCTTGCCGAAAGGCTTGCCGGTTCGTTGATTGGTAAACCAGCCTTCGTCGTTGCGATAGTATCCCGAAAGTTTGGCGCGCAGGCCTTGACCCAGCGGACCCTCGACGCTCCCTGCGACCGAATATTCCGGTCCGGTCTCGATACTAGCCTGCCCCGTAGCCGCAAAGGCATCGCCCGGCCTTTTGGTCCGGATCATGACCGCCCCGCCCGTCACATTGCGTCCCTGCAAGGTGCCTTGGGGGCCACGCTGGATCTCGACGCTCTCGATGTCGAAAGTGTCGAGCACGATACCGAAATTGGTTCCAAGATAGACGCCATCGACGAAGAACCCGACCGCCGGTTCGATCGAGGGAATGCTGCTGTTCGTGCCGATGCCGCGGATGCTGGCTGCAACGACACCGCGCAGCGTTCCGAGGCCACTGAGTGACACAGATGGCACCGAGGCGCCCAGATCTGCCACCGTCACCACATGCATGGCTTCAAGCTGTGGCGCTCCAAGCGCACTGATAGCCAGCGGCACGTCCTGCACCCGTTCTGCGCGGTTCTTCTTTTGCGCAGTCACGATGATGTCGGCCAGCATGCTCGATGAACCCGGATCTCCGGCTTCGTCTTGCGGCGATTGACTGACGGAATCCTGGGCTTGTGCTGCCGACGCGGTGCCAATTAGGCACGCCGTCGCAATGCCTCCCATGAGCGCGCCTGCAAATTTGGTTCGCCGATTAATCATTGGAATACCTCCTGCTATCCTCGCCCGCGCAGCCGAGTTCTTCGACTCGGTCGCTTCTGCAGCTAATGAAACATATTTCTACCCACGGGTCAAATCTATGACCCATGGGAATAAACTCGTTCGGCAGATAGCCGATTGCGGGCGAAACGCCACGTGAACTGGAGACTGACTTGTGCCAGCTCGTGCTGAAATCATCATCTCGGCGCGAGTGATCGGAGCCGCCCCCTACCCTACTGCCCGTCGGCCCCGATAATGGCGGGTGAGCCTCCTACCGGCCTACGGCTGCTTCAAGCTTCTTGTCATTGTGAGGCGAGGCGCAGGGCGCGTGCAGTAGTGGCGGGCTTGATCAGCAAGTGCTCCTGACGCCCTGGGCAAGCGCATTTCATGCGCGGTCTGCGATGTGATCAGTGTCTCGCAAGGTAAAAAGGGCCTGACCGCCGCCCAGTGGGCTGTTGAGGCGGCGGTCAGGCTGCAAATCAGAACCGCACGCCCATTTCGAAACCGAACGTCCGACCGATGGCTGGAAGAGCCGTATTGATGCCGATGATCGGACCAAGCGCGATGCCACCGGTAAAATAATTTTCGTTCGTCAGGTTTTTCACATAGCCCGCAAGAGAGACTTGCGAGCCGGCAATGTTGTTCCATTCTGCGCGACCGTTGATCAAGGCGTAACCCGGCAAGCGCGCTCCGGGTACGATCGATCCGGTCAGATTGCTGTAGAACGAGTGAGTCTGCCCGAAGACATCGCCACGAAGGACCAGTTCCCCGCCGTTCGCAAGGTTCTTGTTCAGGCGAAAATAGGCCGAACCAACCCATTCCGGCGTATCGGCATAGGGTCCGAAGATAAGCGTGGCATTGCCGACCTGGGCACGGGGATCGGTGTAGCGTGCATCGGTGTAGGCGACTTGGCCTCCCAACCTCAGCCACTCGGCCGGAGCAATGGTCACGTCGGCCTCAACACCGCGAATCCTGACCTTCTTGACGTTGCCTGTGACAGAACTGAGTTCGATGTAAACCGCGCGGATCGCGTTGCTCACCTCCTGGTTGTAGATGGCAAGGTTGGCGCGCAGGGGCATGGTACCCAGGTAACCGGAATACTTCGCACCGAACTCGACATCCCAGGTGGTCTCCGCCTTGAAGCCGTTGCTCACGCCGTTGGTTGCCGAGGTGCCGTTGAACCCTCCGGTACGCCAGCTTCCACGATTGACGACATAGAGCAGAAGTTGAGGCGTAGCCTGCCAGTCAAGGCCGATCGTCCAGCTAGGCTTGGACTGCGATATCTTTCCTCCCGGAACCCCTAGAAGGGCGTAGGAGCTGTCTGCCCGGTGGACCAGTTCCACTTCTTCCCGCGTCCAGCGAAACCCGGCGTTTGCGGTAAGAGTGTCGGTCAGCTTGAAGCCGATCTGTGCGAATGCCGCCTTGGAAACATCCTTGACCTTGAAGGCATATCCGCAGGAGACATCACCCCTGATGGTATATCCGGGGGGGCAGGCGGTGGCAGGCGTCGCGATGATGGTATCGGTGAAAAGTGAAAGCGGGATGCTCTGCCGCTGAACCTGGTTCGAATAGTAGACGCCCGCGATATAAGTCAGCCGCTTGTCCATCGCGGTCCCCGAAATCTGCAACTCGTTCGACAGGTCGCGATTGCGGAATTTCAAACCCTCGTTCTCGCCTATGCCGAAACTGCCGACATTGAGCACCTCGAACGGGCTGCCGTCGTCATCGACGAGATTGACCGATCGAACATTGTTGTAGCCGAAAATATTCTTGATGGTAGCAGTGTCCGAGACTTCGAACGTCGTGGTGTTGGTCACCGTTTCTGCATTTGAGGCATAGACCGGGCGGATATTGGTGATCACCTCGCGGAAGCCAAGCGTCGGCTCAATATTGTCGAAGTAATCGCGAATGCCCTGCGTGACGCCTAGGCGAGTAAGTTCGGCATAGGCGCTGGGCGTGAAAAGCGGGTTCGGCATCGTGCCGCCCGATCCGTCCGGGACATTGAGCGGAGTGTTGTAGATTGCGTCAGCCGTGCCGTTGAGCGCCGCGCCGTTGGGGCCGGTACTGCCCAGCCGGTTGAAACTCTGCAGTTTCAAAGATGTACTTTCGCCCCGGCCCGAACTTACCTGGACCGTCGTGACATTCTTGACAGACACAGATGGCTTGAGCAGCAGCGTCCCGCGAATGCTTTTGGAATTGATCGAGCCGTAGGACTCGTCAAACTGGCGGTTGTATTGCCAACCGTCCCGCTGCTGGAAACGACCTGCAATTCTCAATGCTCCGACCTCACCGAGCGGGAGGTTGATCGCGCCTTCGGCTTCCTTGTTGTCGAGGTTCCCGTAGCCGACACGAAGATATCCGCCAAATTCGTCATCCGGTTGTTGGGTCTGGTACAGCACAGCGCCGCCCACGGCATTGCGGCCGAACAGAGTGCCTTGCGGTCCCTTGACGACCTGAATGGATTGCAAATCGTAAAAAGCACTGGACGCAACGCCGGTAATCTGGGTCTCATTGAAGTATGTCAGGACGGATGGGGCGCTGTAAGAGAATGCGTCGAGCGTCTGGCCACGAAGCGCAAAAGCAATCTGCTCGGACGAGTTGGTGGTCCGCGCAGTAAGTCCCGCTGCGACGATCTGCAGATCATTTTCATTGACGACGCGTTGCTCGGTGAGGTCACGAGCCGAGAGCGCCGTCACCGCCACCGGAACCTTCTCAAGAGACTCCGATGTGCGTCGCGCCGTCACGACGATCGCATCGATATCCGAATGCGCATTCGCGACCGAACCTTGCGAACTTTCTTTGGTCTCTGTGGTTTGAGCAACGGCTGGCGACGTGGCGATGCTTGCAGCCACCGCAAGACCTGATACGAACTTTTGTGAAGTGAATTTCATGTTTTCCTCCCCAAAGGAATATTTGAAATCTATTTTCTTGGTAACATCATTATTCAAAAAAGGATCAATGTTTGGGGCGCGCGAATTATACTGAATATTTTTTTGGCGCGCTTCAAGGCAAGCAGACTTCAATGCGAAATCGCTCGTCGACTTTCTGAGGTTCGGAGTCCGACCTTCAATGACACTCTCTCGTCAAGCCCCATCTCAGCAGGGCTCTTGCGCGGCAATCTAACTGATTCTACCCGTCAGTCAATTAGTTCACTCGCGATAAGAATCTAGACACGTAACACGTTTTGCGCAATGTGGCTGCCATAGGAGCGGTCATGCCAACGTCGAGAAGCCAACAATCCTGGAAAGATATCAATCTTAACAAGGATGAGCAGTTTCGCCTGAAAAGAATTGCTGTTATTCAAGAAGCAGCCCGTGCCTTTAAAAAGAAGGGTTACTACAGTACTTCTCTTGAGGATATTGCGAACGCCCTTGGTGTTACGAAGGGAGCTTTATATTATTATATAAAGAGCAAGAAAGAAGTACTCTACGAGAGTCACCTTCTTGCAATTGATATTGCAAGAGAAGCGGCGGAATTTGCGACGACGCAATCGGATTCCCCTCGGCAGATCATTGCCACGATGATCCGTCGCTATTTCGAATTATCGACGAGCGAAAAGGGCGTTCCTGCTGTTTTGACCGAATTCGACGCGCTTGATGCCGATATGCTCAAGGTGATTGCTGCAAAGCGCGCCGAAGTGTCGAAATGGTTCCAGGAGATTGTTGCGAGGGGCATCGCAGACGGTTCGCTTCATGCCACAGACGCCAATCTCGCGACCATCTTTGCGTTCGGATCGATCAACTGGATGGCCCATTGGTTCAATCCCGAAGGCCCGTTCACCGCAAAGGACGTTGGTGATGCCTTCGCGCAATTCATTCTCAAGGGCCTTGATGCGCGCTGAATTCATAGATGGTGCAAGCGCATTGCCGTCAGACAAGGCTTGACGCGAATTTTCCGGGTTCAAGACGTGGACAGGGCCGAGCCTGCATCTTGGCCCAAGGCCCACGTGAAGCGCTTCCCGATGTCATGCTTTTACTCATGCTCCCTATCAAGTCGAAGTGTTATGATCGGGCCCGCATAAGGGTTCACCGCATGCTCCCGGTTTACAGGCCCGCAAGTGCGCCGGGCCTAGGGCGAGGCCCAAGGATCATTCCGGAGCCGCCATGTCCAGCTACCCCAGGGCCCTGCTGCCCTGCGCTCTACCGCTCGCCTTCGCCCTCACCGCCACGCCCGCCTTCGCGCAGGCGCCCGACCTGGCCGAGGAGCCTTCCGGCGAGATCGTCGTCACCGCGCAGAAGCGGTCCGAACGCGCCGCCGACGTTCCCGTTTCTCTTTCGGTGCTGGGCAGCGACGCGCTCGAAGCCGCGCGCCTCACCCAGGCCGACGACCTTGCCGCACGCGTGCCCAACTTGCGCTTCAGTGCCACGGTAGGCGAAAACACCCCGATCTTCGCCCTGCGCGGCGTGTCGATGTCGGATTTCAGCCTCAATCAGGCAGGGCCCGTCGCGGTCTATTACGACGAGGTCTACAAGGGCAACTTCGCCTTCCTCGGCCTCGGGCTTTACGATCTCGAACGCATCGAGGTGCTGCGCGGGCCGCAGGGCACGCTTTACGGCAAGAACACCACCGGCGGCGCGATCAACTACATCGCGGCCAGGCCCGTCTTTGCCGATGAAGGCTATCTTGAAGTCGGCCTCGGCAACTATGCGCGTGCCGAGGCCAGTGGCGCACTGAACGTGGTCCTCGCACCCGATCTCGCCGCGCGCTTGGCCTTCACCGCCGCCCGCGCCGATGGCTGGTTCCGCAATCGCCTCCCCGGCGGCCCGGACCTTTCGGCAACCCGCGAATACGGGTTTCGTGGATCGCTCCTGTGGCAACCATCAGATGCTGCCGAACTCACGCTGCGGCTTGCCACCAGTCTGCAGAACCCGACCAACTACGCCAACTACTCCGCCCCCGGCGCGGACGGCGTCGGCGCGGGCGTCTACGAGGTCTACGGGCAGGGCAGCAGCTATTTCCGGGACGGCCTCGGCATACGCGAGGTCGAGTCCAACTACACCCCGCGCCGCCACGCACGCACATGGTCTGCCGCGCTGACCGGCACGTTCAGGCTCACAGAGGCGCTTACCCTCACCAGCGTGACCGGATGGGACAAGGGCAGCCTGTTCGTGCCCGAGGATACCGATGGCAGCCCGACCCGCGCGCTCGAAATTCCCTACACCGATCGCGGCACGCAATTCGCCCAGGAACTGCGCCTCACCTTTGACGGCGACGGCCCGCTCAGCCTGATCATTGGCGCGCATTACCACCGCGAGGACCTGTTCAACGCCACCGACCTCAACTTCTGGACCGATCTCGATGTTGACGGCAACGGCCGCGTGAATGTCGACGATTGCACCGCCAACGCCAGCCTGCTGGCCTGCGTCATCTCCAACCGCTTCGATCAGAAAAAGCGAAGCTACGCGCTTTACGGCGATGCCCGCCTCGGGCTGACGGACCGCACCACCCTGCGCGGGGGCTTGCGCTTCACCCGCGATACCGGCGCGCAACTTGGCCTAGCCTCGGAGATCCGCGGCGTGGACGGCCAGTTCGTCGCCACGCTGATCGCGCCCACCGACCGTCGCTTTGCCAGCAGCAACCTGTCGGGCAAGATCGGCCTCGATCACCGTCTCGACAATGGACTGCTGCTCTTCGCCAGTGCCAGCCGGGGCTATCGCGCCAGCGGCTTCAACGCGCAGGCCTTCTTCGACGCCTCCGAGGCCGGCGTCGCCAAGCCTGAAACGATCACCGCAATCGAAGCCGGGGCCAAGCTTGGCGGGCGCGCGCTGTCGCTCTCGCTGTCCGGCTTCCACTACCTCTACCGCAACCAGCAGTTCCTCTCGGTCGACCCGGCCGATGCCACACAGACGCTGGTCAATCTCGATCGTTCGCGCATCTATGGTGCCGAGGCCGAACTCGAGGCCCACCCCACGACGCGCCTGTCGCTGCAATTCGGCGCAGGCCTGCTTCACGCCCGCGCCACGAAGGGAACGATCAGCGGGCTCGACGTCACCGGGCACACCCTGTCCAACGCGCCCGCGCTGACGGCAAACGCCGCTGCCGACTGGACCGCCTTCGATAACGGCATCACCCGGGCCACGCTGCGCGCCGAGCTTGCCTATACCTCGGCGCAGTTCTTCGAGATCGTCAACATCCCGCGCCTGCGCCAGCCCGGATATGCGCTGCTCGGCGCGGGGCTTGACCTTGCCCACGGCGACTGGACCCTGTCGCTATGGGGCCGCAATCTCACCGACAGGACCTACTTCACCTCGCGCATCGACCTTTCGGGCTTCGGCTTCGACTACAACCACGTCGGCACCCCGCGCACCTTCGGCGCCAGCGTGAAGCGGACGTTCTAGATTTAGTGATTGTCGCGCGGGAGGCCGCGGGTCTGCGCGATGCGCTGGTATTTCTCCGCGCCTTCCAGAATCGCGCCGGTCGATAGCTGGCCCACCACCGCGCGCTGGATCTCCTGCCACGGTGTCTGCGATGCAGGATAGGGATAGCCGCCCGCCGCTTCCAGCGCGGCGCGGCGCCCGGCGAGGTCTGCCTCGGGGATCAGCACATCGACGCGGCCCTTGCGCAAGTCGAGCCGCACGCGGTCTCCGGTCTTGAGCAAGGCCAAACCGCCCATTGCCGCAGCCTCCGGGCTGGCATTGAGGATCGAGGGGCTCCCGCTCGTGCCCGACTGGCGCCCGTCGCCGATGCAAGGCAGCGCGCTCACGCCTTCGGTGATGAGGTAGGCCGGCGGGCGCATGTTCACCACTTCTGCCGCACCCGGATAACCGATCGGCCCCGCACCGCGCATGAACAGCAGCGTCTGCGGCGTGATGCCCAGCGCCGGATCGTCGATGCGGTGATGATAGTCCTCCGGCCCATCGAACACCACGGCGGGGCCTTCGAAGGCTTCGGGATCGTCGGGGTTGGACAGATAGCGCGCGCGGAATTCCGGGCTGATCACGCTGGTCTTCATGATCGCGGCATCGAACAGGTTGCCCGTCAGCACGAGGAAGCCCGCCTCGTCGAGCAGCGGCTGCGCGAAGGGACGGATCACGCGCTCGTCCTCGATTGCCACGCCCCGGCAGTTCTCGCCCATCGTCCTGCCGTTGACGGTCATCGCGCCTTCGGCAATCAGCCCCTGCCCGATCAGCTGCGCTACCACTGCAGGCACGCCGCCCGCGCGGTAATAGTCCTCGCCCAGATACTCGCCCGCCGGCTGCAGGTTCACCAGCAGCGGCACCTTGTGGCCCCTATCCTGCCAGTCGCTCAGCGGAAGGTCGACGCCCACATGCCGCGCGATCGCGGCCAGATGGATCGGCGCATTGGTCGATCCGCCGATCGCGGAATTGACGACGATGGCGTTGTGAAAGGCATCCAGCGTCATGATATCCGAGGGCTTGAGGTCCTCGTGCACCATCCCCACGATGCGCTTGCCGGTGTGGTAGGCGCATTCCTGGCGGTCGCGATAGGGCGCGGGGATCGCCGCCGATCCCGGCAGCATCATGCCCAGCGCCTCGGCCAGGCTGTTCATCGTGCTCGCCGTGCCCATAGTGTTGCAGTAGCCGGTCGAAGGCGCGGAACTGGCGACCAGCTTGATGAAGCCGTCGGCGTCGAGTTCGCCCCTCGCCATCATCTCGCGGCCCTTCCACACGATCGTGCCAGAGCCGGTGCGCTCGCCCTTGTGCCAGCCGTTGAGCATCGGCCCGACCGACAAGGCGATTGCCGGGATGTTGACCGTGGCGGCCGCCATCAGCAACGCGGGCGTGGTCTTGTCGCACCCGGTGGTCAGCACCACGCCATCGATCGGATAGCCATAGAGCGCCTCGACCAGCCCGAGATAGGCAAGGTTCCGGTCCAGCCCCGCCGTCGGGCGCTTGCCCGTCTCCTGGATCGGGTGGACCGGAAATTCGAGCGCGATGCCACCTGCCTCGCGGATACCCTCGCGCACGCGCTCGGCCAGCACGATGTGGTGGCGATTGCACGGGGAAAGATCGCTGCCGGTCTGCGCGATGCCGATGATCGGCTTGCCCGACCGCAGCTCCTCGAGGCTCAACCCGAAGTTGAGATAGCGCTCGAGATAGAGCGAGGTCATGTCGATGTTGTCGGGATTGTCAAACCAGGCGCGCGAACGCAGCTTGGGGCTTGTGGGCTTGTCGGTCATTGCAGCTTTCGCCTGAAGGAAATCCGGGGCTCAGGAAACGCAAGGGGTCAGCGCGAGGTCGTCACGCGGTAGATCATCACATGGCGGTAGGGCTTGCCCGGATCGACCCGCGCCGAAACGAACGCGGGCTGATTGGGCGCATCGGGAAACTTCTGCGGTTCGAGCGCGATGCCGTCGCCCATGCGATAGACATGGCCGTTCTTGCCCGTCAGCGTCCCGTCAAGGAAATTGCCGGAGTAGAACTGGATGCCCGGCTCGGTCGTCAGCACCTCCAGCACACGGCCCGACGCCTCGTCCTCCAGCCGCGCCGCCAGTTGCGGCTGCGCCGTCACGCCCTTGTCGAGCGCGAAATTGTGGTCATAGCCGCGCCCGATCGCGATCTGCGCGTCGCGCCCGTCGCGCAGGCCATCGGCCACGCGCCGCCCTTGCCGGAAATCGAACACCGTGCCTTCGACCGCGCGCAGCTCGCCTGTCGGGATCAGCCCTGCATCCACCGGGGTATAGGCCGAGGCGGGGATGGTCAGCTTCTGCGCCATCGCGCCGCCGGGCGAACCCTCGCCCGCCATGTTGAAGATCGCATGGTTGGTCAGGTTGACCACGGTCGGCCTGTCGGTCGATGCCTCGAACGCGATCGTCAGGCTACCGCTTTCATCGAGCGAATAGGTGACCTGCGTGGTCAGCGTGCCGGGATAACCGGAATCGCCATCGGGGCTGACATGCGCCAGCACCACGCTCGCCACAGCGCCGGACTTTACCGCGACCACTTTCCAGGCCTGCTTGTCGAAACCGCTGGTCCCGCCATGAAGGCTGTTGGCGCCGTTGTTGAGCGGCAACTGAAAGGTCTTGCCGTCCAGCGTGAAGCGGCCACCGGCGATGCGGTTGGCATAGCGCCCCACCGTCACGCCGAAATAGTTGGGATGATCGACGTAACCCGTCAGGCTGTCATAGCCGAGCAGGACATCGGCAACCTGCCCGTCGCGCCCCGGCACCATCAGCGATTGCAGCGTCGCGCCATAGCTGAGGATGCGCGCGGAAACGCCGTTCGCCGCCTTGAGCGTGATTGCCGAAACGGCCGTGCCATCGGCCAATGCGCCCGCGCGCTCCTGCAAGGCCTCTACCGCATGGGCAGACGAGGGAGCAGAGAGGGGCACGAGCACCGCGCTGGCCAGCGCCAGGGCCGCCGCCGTGTTCGGCCCGTCCTTCATCCCCATGCCGCTGTCCCCATGCCCTGACCTTTCGCCGCAGCCTCGCCCATTGACGCAGGCGCGCCGCATATATAGTCCGACAAATGGAGAGTGTGCAAGCCGGTTTGCCCCGCAGCAATCACAGGCGCAAAACAGAGAGGAACGGTCCAGCCATGCCGCCAGTGGTTTCATCGCACGGCACCGCCGTCCCGCAGGTTGGTCCTGTCCGTTACGGGCCGGCGCTCACCCTGCTGGCCAGCCTGTTCTTCATGTGGGGCTTCATCACGGTCATCAACAACACGCTCCTGCCGCATCTGCGCAGCGTGTTCGACCTCAACTACACCCAGACAACGCTGATCGAATCGGTGTGGTTCATCGCCTATTTCTTCGCCTCGATCCCCTCAGCCAAGCTGATCGAGCGGGTCGGCTACCAGAAGTCGCTGGTGATCGGCCTGCTCGTCATGGCAGCCGGGGCGCTCGGCATGACGCTTGCCGCCTCGATCGTGTCCTATGCGGTGACGCTGGTCATGTTGTTCGTGATCGCCAGCGGCATCACGCTGCTGCAGGTCGCGGCCAACCCCTATGTCGCGGTCGTCGGCACGCCCGAAACCGCGTCCTCGCGGCTCAATCTGGTCCAGGCGTTCAACTCGGCGGGCACCATGCTCGCGCCGCTGTTCGGCGCCTATCTCATCCTTGGCCGGTCCAAGGGCGGCACTGCGTCTGCCGACACCGTGCTGACCCAGGCCGAACGCCTTGCCGATGCGCAGTCGGTGATCCTGCCCTATGGCCTTGTCGCCGGCGTGCTCGTGGTGCTTGCACTGGTCATCGCGCGCTTTCCCCTGCCCGCGATGGGCTCGGCCACCCGCCGCCTCGCCCGCGAGGAGCGCGCGCAACTCTCGCTGTGGAAGCACCGCAATCTCGTGTTCGGCATCCCGGCGATCTTCATCTACCTGATTGCCGAGATCGGCGTCGCCAATCTCTTCGTCAACTTCGTCAGCCAGCCAGACATCGCCAACCTCACGCACGAACATGCGGGCCGCTATCTCACTTTCCTGTGGGCAGGCATGATGGTCGGCCGCTTCCTCGGCTCGGCGATCATGCAGAAAGTCGATGCGTCCACAGTCCTTGCCGCCTTCTCGATCGGCGCCTTCGTGGTCATGCTAGTCACGGTCTTCACCACCGGCCCGGTCGCGATGTGGTCACTTATCCTCGTCGGGCTGTTCCACTCGATCATGTTTCCCACGATCTTCACGCTCGGCATCCGCGGCCTCGGCCCGTTGACCGAGGAAGGCTCGGGCCTGCTGATCATGGCGATCGCGGGGGGCGCGCTGGTCTTCGTCCAGGGCTGGCTGGCCGATGCCTACGGGCTGCAGGCCTCGTTCCTGCTGACTGCGGCCTGCGAACTCTACGTGCTGTTCTACGCGGTGTGGGGTTCGCGCCCGACCGGTCCGCAGGCCGATCCCGCCGCCTGACACAAAGGGGCGGCAGGTGGCAGGATCAGCCCTCGGCCGCCGATCCCATCGCGGCGCGCGTATCGTCGAGCGCCAGTTGCACCAGCACGCCCATCGCCTCGGCCGCCGCCTGCGCATCGCCTGCGGCAATGGCATCGAAGACCAGTGCGTGATCGGGAATGGGATTGCGCGGCAACCCGTGGGAGCGCTGCTTGAAGCGCGTCGTCCAATGCACCGCCGCGCCGATGCTCGCGCTCAGCACCACCATCGCCTGATTGCCCGTGGCGCGCAGGATGGCATCGTGGAAATCGCGGTCGGCGGCCCGGCCTGCCTCGGTCGTCAGCGTGTGGCGGCGCATCGCGGCCAGGGCATCGCGCATGATCCGCACGTCGTCCTTGCTGCGGCGCTCCGCCGCCAGCCGCGCCGCCGCCGGCTCGATGATCGCGCGCAGCTCGAACAGATCGCGCACGAAGCCGACGTCGGGCTCGCCCGAAAAGGCCCAGGCCAGGACTTCGGGATCAAGCAGGTTCCAGCGCTCGCGCGGCAGCACCCGCGTCCCCGCCTTGGGCCGGCTGGCGACAATGCCCTTGGCGGTCAGCACCTGGATCGCCTCGCGATAGGCGCTGCGCGAAACCTGAAGCTCCTCGGCAAAAACCACCTCGCCCGGCAGCACGTCCCCCGGCTGGTACTCGCCCGAAAGGATCGCGGTCCCCAGCTTGTGCGCCAGCGCGCCATGCAACCGGCGTCCAGGTCCACGCGCCGCGCCGCCCTTCACTTCGAGGGCCTTTCCATCTGCCTGCGGGCTGTCTGCCTCGGGCGACACCTGTTTGTCCGCGGATTCCAAGATTGCCACGATCCTCCTGCACTCCGTCTACCAGCGCCGCCCCCGCCGCGAAATGCCTAACTAACACGAATGTTGCGTTTCGGGGGTAAGATCAATATGTCGGAGTAAATCGTGTCCCACTCCTTCGCGCGCGGGCACGCACCTCACGGGAGTTCCTGCACCATGGCCCTTCGCCTTCTCCAGCACCGCGCCGACGATGGCACGCGGTCGGTCGTCCTGGCCGAGGGGGCAGGCGCCAGAATGCTGACCGGCGTTGCCACCACGCGCGACCTTGCCGCACGGGCCATTGCCCAGGGGGAATGCCTTGCCACGGTCGCGCGTGCCTGCGCGCAAGGTGCGGCCATGGATCTGGCCGCCGAACTCGCCGCGGGGCGTTTCCTCGCCCCGATCGACCATGAAGATCCGTCCCATCTTCTGCTCTCGGGCACGGGCCTCACCCACCTTGGCTCGGCCGAAGGGCGCGACAAGATGCACCGCGAGGCGGCCGCCGCCAGCCACAAGACCGATTCCATGCGCATGTTCCTCGAGGGGCTCGAAGGCGGCAAGCCTCCTGCGGGCGAAGTCGGCCAGCAGCCCGAATGGTTCTACAAGGGCGACGGCTCGCAACTGGTCGGCCCGGAGCAGCCGCTCGCCATGCCCGCCTTCGCGCAGGACGGCGGCGAGGAGCCCGAACTGGCCGGGGTCTACCTGATCGCGCCCGATGGCACGCCCTGCCGCCTCGGCTTTGCGCTCGCCAACGAGTTCTCCGACCACGTGGTGGAGCGGCACAACTACCTCTGGCTCGCCCATTCCAAGTTGCGCCGCGCCGCACTCGGCCCCGAACTGCTGATCGACGAGACGCCGACCGACCTTCGCGGCACCGTGCGCATCGTCCGCGATGGCGCGACGCTCTGGGAAAAGCCGTTTCTCTCGGGCGAGGACAACATGAGCCATTCGCTCGCCAATCTCGAGCATCACCACTTCAAGTACGATCTGTTCCGCCGGCCGGGCGATGTCCACGTCCACTTCTTCGGCACCGCCACGCTATCCTTCACCGATGGCGTGCAGACGCAAGTAGGCGACGTGTTCGAGATCGAGGCCGCGCCCTTCACCCTGCCCTTGCGCAACCCGCTGGCCCGCGCCGAGGGGACGGGCGCTGCCCTCGCCGTCAGGGTGCTCTGAACCATGGACCCGATCCGCATCGCGGTCGTCGGCCTCGGTAAGATCGCGCGCGACCAGCACCTGCCCGCCATTGCCGGCAGCGCCGCTTTCACCCTGGCCGCCACGGTCAACCCGCATGATCCGGGGCTGGAGAGCGTGCCCCATTTCGAAAGCCTCGCCGATCTGTTGGCGAAAGGCCCGGCCGTCGACGCGGTGGCGCTCTGTACCCCGCCGCAGGTCCGCCACGATCTGGCCGCGACGACGCTGGCACGCGGCATCCATGTCCTGCTCGAAAAGCCGCCGGGCGCGACCCTTGCCGAAGTTGCCGCGCTGCAGGGCCAGGCCGAAACCACCAGCGCCACGCTTTTTGCCGCGTGGCATTCACGCTATGCCGCCGGCGTCGATGCCGCGCAGGCCTGGCTGGCCGAGCGCGCCATCCGGCGCGTCGAGATCATCTGGCGCGAGGACGTGCGCGTCTGGCATCCGGGGCAGGACTGGATCTGGGAGCCGGGCGGCCTCGGCGTGTTCGATCCGGGGATCAATGCGCTCTCGATCGCCACGCACATCCTGCCGCAGCCCTTCTTCCTCACCGACGCGCGGCTCGAACTGCCCGCCAACCGCGCCGCGCCGATCGCTGCCGTGATGACCTTCCGCGACACCTGCGGAGCCGCGATCCATATGGACCTCGATTGGCGCCAGACCGGCCCGCAAAGCTGGGATATCGTGGTCGAAACCGACGCCGGAACGCTGCGCCTTGCCGAAGGCGGCGCGGTGCTTTCGCTACCCGATGGCATCCGCCATGGCGCCGACCGCGAATATCCGGCGCTCTATGCGCACTTTGCCGGGCTCATCCATCAGGGGCGCAGCGATGTCGATGTCGCCCCGCTGCGGCTCGTCGCCGACGCCTTCCTGCGCGGCCGGCGCGAAACGACCGAACCATTCCTCGATTGAAACCGCTCTAACGCACCGGGAAGCTGAGCGTGAAGGTCGAGCCCTTGCCTTCCTCGCTGCGCACGGCAACCTTGCCGCCGTGCATCTCGGTGTAGAACTTCACCGCGCTCAGCCCGATGCCCGTGCCCTTGGTGCCCAGCGCATTGCGCGAACGGAAGAACCGCGTGAACAGCCGCTTGAAGTCGGCCCCCGGCACGCCGATGCCGTGATCGGTCACTGAAAGCTCCACTCGCCTGCCCCGTCGCACGCATTTCACCCCGATCGGTCCGCCGAAGGGCGAATACTTGACCGCGTTGGAAAGCAGGTTGTCGAGCGAGCGCTCGATCAGCCCGGCGTCGAGCGCGAGGACCGGCACCTCGCCCGTCTCGATCGTGAACACCCGGTCGACATGCAGCGTTCGCTGGTTCGCCACTGCCTTTTCGACAAGCAGGCGCAAGTCCACCGGCTCGGGCTGGAAAGCCACGCGACCCTCCGCGATAGAGGTCCAGCCCAGCGTGCGGTCGACCGCCTGAACCATGCGCCGCGCCGTCGCGCGGATCGCCTCGGCCCGCTCGGCCACGACGCTGCCCTTTTCGCCTCCGACCCTCTCCGCCAGCCGCGCGATCCTCCGCGCTGCGCCGTCGATGATCGTCAGCGGCGTGCGGAAATCGTGGCTCGTCACCGAAAGGAACAGGCGCTGCGTCTCGGTCACCGCCTTTTCGCGCGCGAGCGCCTTGTGCAGCCGCTGCTCCATCCGGAATGCGCGCGTCACGTCCTGTTGCGAAACCATCAGCGAGAGCCGCCCGGTCACCGGATCGGCCACTCTGCGCAGCGTCACGTGGTGCATGCGATAGGCCTTGCCTGCCATGCGCAGCGTGCCTTGCGCGGTACCCTTGGCCAGCGCCTTGGCCCGCAGCGCGGCGATTTCGCCCGAATTGGCAAACAGCGCGGCGAACCCGTCAAGATGCGGCAGGTTGGGAACGCCCAGCCGGCTCACCAACGTCTCGGCCGCCGGATTGTGCATCAGCCACTGCCCGGTCTCGGTGACCAGCGAGATCATCAGCGGCGACTGGCGCACCGCTTCGATCGCACGCAGCTCGTAGGGAAAATCGGTGGGCGTACCGCCGCCCGGCCGGTTGTCGTCCGCGCCCGCGTCGACAAGCATTCCGATGCTCCCGTCCGCCAGCCGCACGCCCGACAGGCGACAATCGCGCTGGCAGGGCAGTCCATCGGGGTAGAACGTCCAGCGCTCCTGCCGGGTCTCGCCCAGCGCCAGCGCGCGCCGCAGGTTGTCGAGCCTCTCGATCGTGCCCAGCGCCAGCGGCACGAAATCGCGCGCCAGCAATGCCTCGACCGACGCCGCGCGCCAGAAGGCCAGCGCTGCGCGATTTGCCCACCTGATCCGCTGCCCCGCAAAATCGTAGACCCACAAGGGTCGGTCGATCAGCGCAAGCAGCTCCAGCGCCTCGCCGTGGCCGGGAGGGAGAGGCGCAAGGGCCGCGTCTGCGGGATGGCGCAGGGTACTCATGGTGTTTTCCGCTACGTCCCCAAAACCCATATTTAGCGATTTCTTACGATATCCGGACGTCCCACGAACGCAGGTGCCCGGTGCCTTCAAGTCCCAACGATGCCAGTTCTACCAGGCAGGTGCCTCTGGCCCGCTGGCTTGGCGCGTCCTACTTGCGCACCGCCGTGATCCCGCTCTGCCTAATCGAGCTGGGTTTCCTTGCCAGTTACTACGCAACGGGTAATTTCACTTATCATCGCAATGTCGAGACGGTCAGCAAGCTCTCGCAGGATTACCTGGTCGACATCGCCACGCGCGAGGCCGCCAACATCGAGGCCACGCTTTCGGGCGTCGAAGGCCTCGCGCGCGTCTTTGCCGACGAGACCGGCGAGGCTCTGGCAACGCCCGCAGCGGTAAAGCCCTCGGAAAAGGCCCGCTACCGGCTCGGCGCGGATGGCGCGCTGCGCACCACGCGCGGCGGAAGGGACGACACCGCCAGCTTCTACAGCGGCATTCAACCGGTCGGCGGGAAAGAGATGGACAAGGTCTGGCGCACAGTGCGGCTCGACCACACGATGCGCCACCTCAAGGCGGCCTCGCCGCTGGTGCAGCAGGTCTATCTCAACACCTGGGACAGCTACAACCGCATCTACCCCTACTTCGACGTGACCCGGCAATATGCGCCGAAAATGAACATCCCCTCGTACAACTTCTATTACGAGGCCGACGCGAGGCACAACCCGCAGCGCCGCGTCGTCTGGACCGATGCCTATGTCGATCCTGCCGGAAGCGGATGGATGGTCTCGGCGATCGCCCCGGTCTACGGACCGGACAAGCTCGAAGCCGTCGTCGGCATGGACCTTACCGTCGATACGGTGATCGACCGCATCCTCGCACTCGACCTGCCCTGGCAGGGCTATGCCATGCTGGTGGGCCGCGATGGCACGATCCTCGCCCTGCCGCCCAAGGCCGGGAACGACCTCGGCATCGCGGAGCTGAAGGACCACTCCTACGAAGAGGCGATCCATTCCGATACGTTCAAGCCCGCCAATTTCAGCATCGCACGCCGGCAAGGGCTCGAAGGCCTGGCCAACGCCGTCGCCAGCGGACGCACCGCGGTCAACAGCTTCACCGTGGGCGGGCGCGAGATGCTTGCCGCCAACGTCCGCGTCGAGGGTCCGGGCTGGACGCTCGTCCTGCTTGCCCCTGCCGAAAACATCCTTGCCGATGCCAACGCGCTCCACGACCAGCTGGTCAAGGTCGGGCTCTACATGCTCGCCATCCTCGTCGCCTTCTACGCTGCGTTCTTTGTCTTCCTGCTGTGGCGCGCCCGCGCGATGAGCCGCCGCGTCGCCCGTCCCTTGCGCGCGGTCGAGAAGGTCATGACCCAGATCGGCGCCGGAGATTACGAACACGAGGCCCCGCGCTTTGGCGTCAGCGAGATCGACAGCCTTGCCGACCGTCTTGTCGGCATGGGTCGCAAGCTCGGCTCGGCGCATCGCCTGATCGTCGAACAGGAAGAGGAAATGCGCCGCGCGCTCGACAGCGAACGCCGAGTCACCAGCGGCCAGCGCCGCTTCATCAATATCCTGAGCCACGAATTCCGCACCCCGCTGACCGTGATCGACAGCTCGGGCCAGATCCTGCGCCGCCGCGCCGCGCGCCTGACCGAGGAAACCGTGGTGGAACGTTCGGACATGATCCGCCGCGCCGCCGCGCGCATCGGCGACGTCATGGAAAGCGCGATGCAGCTCATCCGCATGGAAGACGGCCAGACCACCTGCAAGCCCGCGCCCGTGGCGCTCGGCCGCCTCGTGCGCGAGGCCGTCGCCTCGGCCTGCGGTGCGCGCGAGGTCGAGGTCGCGTTGCCCGAAGGGGCCGAGACGACCTCGGTCTTCGTCGATCGCGCGCTCGTCCACAGCGCGCTTGCCGCGATCATCGAGAACGCCTGCCGCTACACGCCCGAACCCGGCCGCGTGACGGTCTCGGCCGCGCTTGGCGGCGACAGGGCGACGATCACCGTCGCCGACGAAGGCCCCGGCATCCCGCCCGACGACCTGCCCCGTGTGCAGGAGCGCTTCTATCGCGGCGCGAACAGCACCGCCGTCCCCGGCGCCGGAACCGGCCTCTACCTTGCCACCACCCTGCTCGACGCCAACGGCGGCTTGCTCGACATCCGCTCGACTCCGGGCAGCGGCACGATCGTCACCGCCAGCCTGCCGCTTGCCTGCGCCACCGTTACCGAACTCTGGGAGACCGCCTGATGTCCGCCTATTCGCCGGACCAGTTCCGCATCCTGTGTATCGAGGACGAACCCGAGATCCTGCGCGACATCGCCGAGGAACTGGCCGACCATGGCTTCACCGTCGGGCAGGCGCCCAATGCCGAAGCCGCGCTGCCGCTGATCGATGCCGGTCATCCGCACCTGATCCTGTGCGACATGCAGATGCCGGGCATGAACGGCATCCAGTTGCTCGAACGGCTGCGCGCGCGCGACGACGACCTTGCGCATGTCCCCTTCGTCTTCCTCACCGCATTCGACGATCGCCAGACCGTGATCGAGGGGCGCAAGGCTGGCGCGGACGATTACCTCGTCAAGCCCGTCGACTATGACCTGCTGATCGCGGCGGTCGAAACCCACTTGCGCAACGTGGCCCAGCGCGAGGCCGCGACGCGCAACGCCGCCATGCCGGCCGCTGCCCCCCTCATTGCCGGTCGGGCCGAACTGCTCGACCATATGGAAGCTGCAGGCGAAGGCCAGGCCGTTGCGGTCATCAAGATCGACACCCAGCCCGAACTTGCCCGCCGGTTCGACAGCGAGAACGGCGCGCACCTCAATCGCATCGTCATGCGCCTTGCCCGCCGCAGCGGCATGACCGCGTTCCGCCTGCACAGCCATGCATGGGCAACCACGGCTGCCGACCTGCCGCGCCTGCGCAAGGCGCTCGAACCCCTGATCCGGCTTGATCTGCGCGATCGCTGGGCGATCGGCAAATCATCGGCACGCATCGCGCTCTCGATTGTCGCGGCGCAGATCCGGGCTGACGAACCGTGCGAGGCCCTGCTCGACCGTATGAAGGATTCGGCGCGCCTGCTCCAGCGCGATGGCGGCGCGCGTCTGCTTGCGCTCGACGGACCCGAGCTGTCCGAAATGCGCCTTGCCAATTCGATCCGTTCCGAACTGGTCAATGCGATCGAACAGGGCCAGCTCCACATCCACTTCCAGCCCAAGGTCAACGCCGAGACCGGCCTTCCGCGCTCCGCCGAGGTGCTGGTGCGATGGGAAAGCCCGCTGCTCGGGCGGCTCTCGCCCGCTCATTTCATCCCCGTGGTCGAACGTGCCGGGCTGCTCTCGCACGTGACCGACTGGGTGCTGAGCGAAGCCGCCCGCGCCCAGGTCGCCCTCACCCGCAATAGCCTGCCCGCGCGGCTCGCGGTCAACATCGGCGCGTCCGAATTCACCCCCGACCTGCCCGACCGCATCGCGCGGATCTTTGCTGAACACGGCGCGAACGAAAGCCTGCTCGAGGTCGAAGTGACCGAAACCTCGGTCCTGACCGATCCCGCAAGCGCCGACGGAATCGTCCAGGCACTTCATGCACGCGGCATCGCGGTAGCGCTTGACGATTTCGGCACCGGTTATTCCAGTCTCGCGCACCTGCAGACTTGCGCGGTCGACACGATCAAGATCGATCGCAGCTTTGTCACCCGCGTTGCCGAATCCGGGCCCGACCAGAAGATCGTGCTCGGCATCATCGGCCTTGCCCGGATGCTCGGCATGGAAACCGTGGCCGAGGGCGTCGAACTGGAATCCCAGCGCACCTGGCTCACGGCCAATGCCTGTGACACGTTGCAGGGCTACATCATCTCGCGCCCCGTGCGGTTCGAGGATTACTGCGCCTTGCTGCGAGGCTGGCCCCGCGCGGCCTGACAGCATTTGCACAAGCACCGAAACCGGAAGCGCAGTCCGCCCGTTACCCTTGCCACAGTCCCCGCCGCTCACGGCGCGGCAAGGAGAACACGATGGCCACGCCCGCAGACCTGTCCGACGCCCATACCGCCCGTCCTGATCTGAAGGGCCGCCGTGCCATCGTCACCGGCGGCACCACCGGCATCGGCCGCGCCATTGCGGTGCTGCTGGCCGCCAGCGGGGTGAAGGTGTTCATCTGCGGCCGCGACGAACAGCACCTGGCCGACGCGCTCGCGCGCATCAACGAAGTGGGCTGCGCAGACGGCATCGCCATCGATGTCACCCATCCCGACCAGCTCCACCGCTTCTTCGCCGCGGCCGACGCGTTCCTTGGCGGGCTGGACATCGCGGTGGTCAATGCGGCCGTGCCCGCGCAAACGCCGATGGGGGTCAACGAGACCGAACTGCGCTACCAGATCGAGGCCGATTTCACTGCCTATATCGTCACTGCGCGCGAGGCCGCGCATCGCATGAAGGCAGGCTCGGACATCGTGCTGATCGGCTCGATGTCGGCGGTGTCGACGGGCAAGGGCAGTTCTGTCTACGTCGCGGCCAAAAGCGGCGTAGAGGGCTTTGCCCGCGCCTTCCGTGCCGAACTTGCCGAAAAGGACATCAAGGTCGGCCTGATCGAACCCGGCTTTACCGGTGCCGATTTCCAGTACCCCGAATATCCGCCCGAGGCGCAGCGCGAGGCGATCAACGCCGATCGGATGCTCCGCGCCGAGGACATCGCCGTCGCCGCCCACTTCATGCTCGCCCAGCCGCGCCGCACCGCCGTCTCGCTGATGCGGGTCGAACCAAGGCTCGAACACGGCTGACGGCTAAGGCGCGTCCGGCACCGCAACCGGGCGCGCGTCGACCAGCGGCCTGCCACGTGCGTTCCAGCCATCGATGCCCTCGGACAGCCAGTAGACACGGGCAACGCCGCCGCGCGCCAGCCGCCGGGCCGCGTTCCAGCCCATCCAGCAATCGGCGCGGCAGAACAGCACCACCGGCAGGCGCGGCCGGCTCTTGCGCGCCGTCGCCACTGCGCGCTCCACCCCGCGCCACAGTGCGGGTTCAGGCGCGGCGCGGCCGGTCTCGGGGTGCCATTGCGCGCCCGGAATCGTGGCATGGGGCTGGCTCAGCCGCCACACGCCCGTCAGGCTATCGCGAAATCCGCCCTCGACCGGCAAGACATCGACGAACAGCGCTTCTCCCTGCGCATGCCAGCGCAGCGCCCTGTCCAGCGCAATCCGGCGCGCAGGGGCAGGCAGACGATCAACCGGCGCACGATAACGCGTGGCGCGATAGCCCTGAGCATCGAAATCACCCTCGACTGCTGCCGCTGGCGTCCGGTCCTGACCCGCGCTCGCCATCGGGAGCGCCGCGCCCAGCAGTGCCAGCACCAGCCATCTTCCGCGTGCGCGCCCCATGCCTCGCCCTTTCCCGATTGGTCCTTGGTCCAATATGCGCACGACTTACCGCGTTCTATATTGGCCTTTGGGAGAATGCGCCGATGATCCGCCTGATGGCCCCTGCAATTCTGCTTGCCGCGCCCTCGCTCGCGCTGGCAGCACCCTTGCCCGCCGATCCGCTCGGCTCCCCCATGTGGGAATTCCACGCCCAGCGCCTGTTCGGCAGCGCGCCCGTGGAGTTCGACAGCCGCGTTGCCGTCCACATGCCCGAGATCGCCGAGAACCAGCGCGTCTTTCCCGTGACGGTCGATGCCCGCGCCCTGCCCGATGTGCGGCGCATCGTGCTTTACGCCGATCTCAACCCGATTCCGGTCGCGGTGGACTATGCCCCCACCGCCGCTGCAGCGTACCTCTCCACCCGCATCAAACTTGACCAGCGCACTCCGGTGCGCGCCGCCGTGCTCACCGCCGATGGCACCTGGCATCTGGGCGGCGGCTGGATCGATGCTGCTGGCGGCGGCTGCTCGGCCCCTCCCGTCAGCCGCGTCAAGGGCGATTGGGCAGATCACCTTGGCGAAACCCGCGCCGCCGCCTTTGGCGAATCCGGCGGGCTGACACGCCTGCGCATGACCTTCCGCCACCCGATGGACACCGGGTTGGTCGAGAACATCGCCGCCTATAACATCGAACGCCTCACGATCCGCGCCGCTGACGGCACCCCGCTGGGCCAGATGCAGGTCAACGGCTCGGTCTCCGAAGACCCTGCCTTCACCGTGCTGGTGCAGGACAGGAACGGCCCGATCACCTTCTCGGCCACCGACAGCGCAGGTCTGGTCTTCGCAGGCGCCGCCAGCCTGTGAATCTCTCGCGCCGTTGCCTGCTCGGCACAGGCCTTGCCCTTCCCGCCGCAGCACTGGCCGAACAGTTCGCCGGCACCTATCGCCCGCGCGCCGATGTGGTTGCCGATGGTGTCTGGCTGGTGCGCGGCGCAGACGAGCCGATCGCCTTTGCCAACGGTGGCGCCATCGCCAATACCGCTATCATCGCGACCGACAATGGCCCCGTCCTGTTCGACGCCGGCGTCAGCATGGCGCACGGCCAGGCGCTCGGCCAACTCGCCAAAAGCCTCACCGGCAAGGCGGTCGCGCGCGTGTTCATCAGCCACCTCCACCCCGATCACGCAATGGGCGCGGCTGCGTTCGATCCCGCTATCGTCCACGCCCTGCCTGCCACCCGCGCCGATCTCGAACGCGATGGCGAAGGCTTTTCAGATGCGATGTATCGCCTGCTCGCAGACTGGATGAAGAACACGCACGTCGTCCTGCCCCAGGGCGACATCGCGCAAGGCACGCTCACCATCGGCAACCGCCCCTTGCGCCTGCTCGCGCTCAAGGGCCATTCGGGCGGTGATCTTGCCCTGCTGGACGAACGCACCGGCACGCTGATCGCAGGCGACCTCGTCTTTCACGACCGCGCGCCGTCCACCCCTCATGCCGACCTTGCCGCCTGGCGCAGCTCGCTCGATGCGCTGGCCGCGCTGGCGCACCGCCAGCTCATCCCCGGCCACGGCCCGCTCGACAACGGCACGGCGGCCATCGCCCAGACCCGCGACTGGCTCGACTGGCTGCAACAGATCCTGCGCGCCTCGGTCAGCGCGGGCCTCGACATGACCGAGGCAGGCGAGGTGCCCATCCCCCTACGCTTCGCCAGCCTCAAGGCCGCGCGATACGAACTCCAGCGTAGCGTCTCGCACTTCTACCCGCCGCTGGAGGCAGAGCTGCTGCCCAAAATCCAGTCTAGAACCGCGCCCTGATCGACACCGTCAACCGTCGCGGCGCGCCCGGTGCCAGCGCGCGCGGGTTCTGTGCCCCCGGCGCTTCGGCCAGATCGATGTCGTCCACTTCGGCAAATGTGCCGAACGTGGCATAGCGGCGATCGAACAGGTTGCGCACCTGCGCCACGATCTCGAACCTCTCGGACACCTTCACCCGCCCGTCCAGATCGAACACGGCATAGGCGCCGGTGCGCGGCCTGTCGTTGCCCTCGTCGCCGAACAGGAACTGGCCCGAGCGTCCCCGCATGGTCATGCCCGCGCCCCAACCGGCCCCCTCGCGCGCCAGCCGCAGGTCCACCGCATGGCGTGGCACACCCGGAAGCTGGTCGCCTGCCGCCACCGCAATCACGCCATCCTCGTCCGCCGAGGGGTTCTGCGGGCTCGACATGGCAAAGCCATCGCGGAATCGCGCGTCGGTAAAGGCGTAGCTCGCCGAGACGTGCAGCGCCCCCTGCCGCCACTGCGCCGAGGCTTCCACGCCCTGCCGTCGCGAATGGCCGAGATTGGCGAAATAGGCCCGCCCGCGAAACCGCGAGGCGATCATGCGGATATCGTCGCGCGTATCGGCCCGCCAGGCATTCACCCGCCAGTCGAACCTTTCGCCCTCGCCCGAAAGCCCCGCGTTCCAGTTGCGAGCGCGCACCTGTTTCAGGTGCGGATCGGCAATGAAGAAGTTCGCCAGCGTACACGGCGCTTCCGGGTCGGCACAGCTCAGCTCGGCGGGCGTCGGGTTGCGCGTGGTGATCGAGAAGCCCGCCGTCGCGTGGACCCTGCCGCCCAGCCGATAGTCGAATTCCACCGACGGATTGAACGCGTCGAACGTGTGGGAACCATCGAGCGCCGTCCCGATGCGATCATCCAAACCCACGCGATTGTGCGAGGCGCGCACCCCCGCCTCGACCGAAAGCGCGCGCGTCAGCGGCAGTTCCATGCTGGCAAAGGCGGCAATGTCGGACACGGTGGACCCCACGTCCACCGGCGAAACTGACCCGCCTGCCGAGATCAGCGGCAAGTGCAGCGGGGTTACCGAACGGTCTTCCTCAAGTTCCCCCAGTTCACTCATCGCGCCAAAGTGCGTCGATGCATGCTCATAGGAAAGCCCCAGCGCAATGCGGCGCGGCCCTCTGGTGGTCTCGCGCTCGTCGAGCCATTGCAGCGTCCCGCCCCAGGCACGGGTCTGCTCCTCGCCGCGGTTGAACACCGCCGGTTCCTCGTCGCCCCCGGCAACGCGGGCTCCGTTCGAAAGCAGCGCTTCGCCGTAACCCTCGTCCTCGTCGCCCACGCACAACAACGTGGCATCGTCGTCACATGCACCGAAGTCGGCCAGATCACCATTGGCGCTGCGCCTGATCAGATCCTGCAGATAGCCGCGCAGTTCCACCCGGCCATGTTCGCCCGCTTCCACCCACGGCGCTGCCACCAGCCGCACGAAGCGCGTGTCCGTCGTATCGGGCCGGGTGAACACCGCATGCCAATCGGCATCGAGCAGTTCCACAGGCGCCACGCCATTGCCGGTCAGCGATGTCGAGGCACCGAGCAGGGAAAGCTCCAGCCCCCAGCCCTCCCCCTTGTGCCGTCCCTTGGCGAGACCGCGATAGAGCCGCGAAGGACTCGCCACGCGCCAGCCCGGCTCGTCGCGAAAATCGCCCAGCAGCAGCAGATCGCCCGCATCGTCCGCCAGCCCGAGCGAAACCGTGCCGCCCTTGCTGCCTTCGCTGTCGAGATCGAAACTGGCGCGCAGGCCGGAAAGGCTCGTACCATCCCCGGTCTGGAGGATCAGCGATCCCGCCAGCGCATTGCGCCCCAGCACCGGATTGGCCTCGTTGACTTGTGCCGAAACCAGCGCCGCATCGGGCAGCAGGTCGAGCAGCACGACATCGCCGAAAGGCTGATTGAAGCGCACCCCGTCGAGATAGACCGCCAGCCCCTGCTCCGCTCCCTGCAGCGCCGAGACCGAGAATCCGCGCCAGTTTATCGCCGCCTGCCAGGCATTGCCGCTCGCCTCGGCCAGCGTCAGCCCCGGCACGCTGCGTTCCAGCGCGCGGGCAAGGTCCGGCCTTCCTGAAGCATCGAGGCCCGCAAGATCGAGCCCGCGCGCCTCGTCCATATCGATCATCCCGCCAGGCGCGGTGACGACAATCTCCCCCGCGTCCTGCGCCACGGCAGGAGAGGCAGAAGCCATCGCTACGCCGATCAGGACACGCGCCGGCTTCATGCGATCACATCGCGAAGCGCAGGCCGGCCCAGAGCGTGCGCGGCGAACCCAGGTCGATCGATCCGCCCGAATTGCGCGTGACAATATCCTTGTCGAACAGGTTTTCGCCACGCAGCACGAGGCTCGCTCCACCCGCCAGCGGCACCATCACGAAAGCATCGAGCGTGGTCGCGGCGGGCAGGCTGTCCTGCTCGAGATCGTCCTCGAACTGCTGGCCGACATGGCGCAGTGTTGCCGCCACCTGCCAGCCATCGGCCGGCGCGATCCCCAGTGTTGCCGAAGCCGAAAAGCGCGGTGTCTGCGCCGGTCGCTTGCCGGTCAGCACCGATGCCGCACCGTTGCGCAGTTCGGCATCGGTCCAGGCGAGCGATCCATCGAAGCGGACGGGTCCGCGCTCCAGATGCGCCGCCGCCTCGATTCCCCGCGCGCGGATCTGGTCGACGTTCTGGCGCTGGCGCAAGTTGGTGCCGATGGTCACGTTGGCGATGGCGTCCTCGATGCGGTTGTCGAAACCGGTCACCGAAAGCCGCACGCCCGCAGCAGGCGTCAGGTCGATGCCCGCCTCATAGCCCTTCTGCGTCTCGTTGCGCAGGGTGGCATTGGCCTGCGTCGTCACCGGGAACACCGTGAACGGGCGGTACAGTTCGTTGAGCGTCGGCTGGCGCAGGCCCGAATAGGCCGCCGCCCGCAGCGCGATGGCATCGCCTGCATGGAACACGGCCCCGCCGCGCCACGTCACTGTCCAGTCGGACTGGTCGGCATAGGTCGTCCGGCTCGTCAACAGGCCTGCGTTGTTGCTAACCTCGAAGAAGCCGTCGGCAATCGTCGTGCGATCGGCGCGCAGGCCTCCGGTCACCACCACCGGCCCCAGCGTGAGGTCGTTCTCGGCATAAAACCCAAGGTCGGTATTGACCCCGCCCGCCTTGCGCCGCGCGGTGACGGCACCGGTCACGCCGCTGATCGCGTTTTCCTTCATCGTGCCCGAAGCGCGCCGCCAGTCGACGCCAAGGCGCAGCACGTCGTTCCCGCCGACCGGGGGACGCAGCTCGAACTTGCCGCCCAGACCCTGCGCGGGCGTGTCGTACTGGTCCAGCGTAGGCTTGAAGCTCGCCGCCGAGACGACGATGTTGGTGAAGTTGCGCGCCTGGACATAGCCGATGGCATCGAACTGCCATTCGCCCCGGCCCACAAGGCGCAAGCTCGCGTCCTGCCCCTCGCTTGACGTATTCGCGCCCTTGAAGCGGAGCACGCGGTCGTCGCGAAATACCAGGGTGCGCGCCTGCAACTCGACCGTGTCGGACAGCGGCGCGACGACACGCAGCGATGTCGACCACGATTCATACTTCGCCCGCACGCTGGCGGCGCTGCGCTGCGCCTCGGGCGTGGTGAAGAAGCCCTTGCCCCGGTCCCACCGGCCCGAAAGCACGGCAAACCCCTGCCCCAGCCTTGGCGCGATCGAGGCGCTCGCCTCGGTCTCGCCCCGCTGGCTGACCAGCGCCTGCGCGTTGAACAGGCCCAGGGTCTCGGGCCCTGCGCTCTCCAGCTCGATCGTGCCCGAAAGCGCGCCCGCGCCGAACGGACCCGACCCGCCGCCGCGAGTCACGCGTACGCTGCCCAGCGTCTCGGGCGCAATGGCCGACAAGGGAATATAGCCGAAGAACGGATCGGCCATAGGCACGCCGTCGAGCAGCACCAGCGCGCGGCTGGTGGCATTGCCGCCCAGCGCGCGCAGCGTCACGCCTTGCGCCGAGGGGTTGGAGGCGCGGCTGTCCGACCGGCGGAACTGCTGGAACCCGGCGACCGACGAGAGCACATCCTCGATCCGGCCCGAAGCCGAAGAGGTGATCGCCTCACGCTCGATTGCGACGGTGGAATAGGCCGGCGTTCCCGGGGTCTGTTCAAGCCCCGTGCCGATCACGACGATCGGCGCATCCTCGGCCATGGCAGGGGTTGCAAGCGCGCTGGCACAGGCAATCATCGCCAGAACGGCGAGGGAAGAATTGCGGTCAACCATGATCTGCGACTTTCACGATGACTTGGAATTGGAAGCGCCGGCGGCCCGAGAGCAGGATGGGCCGCCGGCGTAATAGCGAAGGCCGGCTCATTCCGGCTTTCGCAAGGTCTGGCAAGGGGGCAATTGCGTCCCCATTGTCATATTTCCTGTCAGAAGAACAGGATACCGCCCACGGCCACGGCGTCACTCTCGGCCTTGTTGCCCGAATGGGCGCGGGCTTTGGAATGGACGTACTCGCCGATCAGCGTGACCCAGCTGGTCAGGCCGTAGCGGACCTGGCCGACATAGCTCGAATTGACGTCGAGCAGGTTCGGATTGGCCACCGCGTCGGCCGCATTGGCATAGTCCAGATGGCTCTCGCCATAGCTGCCGCCGATCGAGATCTTGCCGAAGGTCGCCAGCGCCTGTGCGTAGAAGCCATGGCTGTCGCGGGTGTTGCCGTTGCCGTCGGTATCGAACAGGCCGAGCACGGTCGTGCCAAGGCCGCTGGCGGTGTAGTAGTAACCGGTCGCGGTGACCGGCCCGACCGTCAGCTTGGCGCCCGCATCGATGCCCTTGCCGGTGAAGCTGCCGCCACCCACTTCGTCGTGCTTCTGGCTTACGCCCGAAACCCACAGGCGCGCCGAAACGTCATCGCCGAACTTGCCGTCATAAGTGACCTTGCCCTGGAAGCCGGGCGCCGAGTTGCTCTGCGCTGGGCCGGTGAGCGAGGACAGCGGCTGGAACACCCCGACCGATGCCTGAAGCCCCGAGAACGATGGCGTCGTGTAAGTTATCTGCGGCTGGAAGTCGGTGTATATATAACCCACGCCGATGCGACCCAGCGTGGTGTTGCCGGGCGCGACATTGCCGCCGGGCGTGCCCGACGAAAGCAGCGTGATGTCGTTGAGGATCGCCTCGGAGGCAAACAGCCCGATGTCGCGGCCGATCTTGAACGTGCCGACGTTGGCCTTGCCGAAGGTCATGTAGGTCTGGCGGAAGTCGATGCCGGCGGTTGCCAGCGCAGTCGGCTGCCCGCCGTTGTTCGCGCCCAGCGCGCCGTATGCGGTCGAGTTGATGCCCGGATACATGCCGAAGGTCGCGCCCACGTCCCAGCCGGCCTGCTGCGTGGTCACCGCCACCTTGAGGAAGCCCGGCAGAAGACCGTTGCGGATCGCGCTCGAATTGTTGCTGCCGACGCTGGCGACGCCGCCGACCACGGCGGTCGTGGCCGAAGGCGTGTCCGGATTGTCATGGACATAGAATCCGTTGACCGAGCCCGAGAAGGTGATCGTCGCAGGCCCGACCTCAAGCCCGATGCCGCTGGCAGCCATGCGCACCATGCGGCTCGAATCGACCGATTCCGAAGCCTTGGTCATCGTGTCGCCCGAAGCGGCCGCCGGCGAAGGCCTGGCTTCCTCGGCCATCAGCTCGTTGTATTCCTCATCGGTGAGGATGCCCTTCTCGTGCAACCGCTTGAGCAGTTCGGGCGTGCCGGCCTGTGCGGGCGTTGCGGCCATGGCGAGAATCCCCATGGCGACCGAGGCGCAAAGCGCCTTCCTCGTGTTCATATCCATCCCCCTTCGTGAAGGTCTAAGCGTCGACTATCTCTGCGACTGAGGGGGACAATGCTGCGCACAAGAGCGCAGCGATATTGGACTTAGGACCTTGGACTTTGGGATGAGATGCACGCTCGGCGCGCGTGCCTTCTCAGGCTCAGGACGAACGGATCAGGGCTGGATATCCATACGACTTCCGTTCGGGCTGAGCCTGTCGAAGGACGCGTGCAAACGGATGCGCATTATCGCCCCAGCGCAACCCCCCAGGGCCCGCCGCCCGCAGGGATCGTGGCGGTCACCGCCATCGCGGCAAGGTCCACCACCGAGACCGTATCGCTCGCCCCATTGGCGACGATGGCCCGCGCGCCATCGGGGGTGATCGCCAGGTGCCAGGGCCGCTCGCCCACTTTCACATAGCCGCGCACCGTGGCGGTCTTGACGTCCACCACCGCGATCGCATCGGCGCGGCCCAGTGCCACAACTGCGGTCGCGCCGTCGGGCGTGAAGCGGATACCGCAAGGCATGACCTTGTAGGCCTGCACGCCCGGCGGCGCGAAAGTAATCGTCTTTTCGACCTTGCGCGTGGCCACGTCGACCACGTGGACCGTGCCGCCCATCTCGGCCGCGATCCAGACTTTGTCGCCACCGGGGGCCCCGCCCGGGGCGAACTCGATATGGCGCGGCCTCGCGTCCGTCTCCATCTCCCCGGTCACCGTGCGCGTGGCGATGTCGATCCAGCTGACCGCATTGTCCTCCTCGCTCGTGACCAGCAGCCACTTGCCGTCCGGGCTCTGCGCCACACCCTCGGGCTCATCGCCCACCGCCACCTGCCAGGCCACCGTGCGCGTGTTGAGATCAACCGCCGTCACCGCAGCATTGTCCTCGTTTGCCACGAACAGCAAGTCGCCTGCATAACTTGCGAAGAACTGCTCGGGATCTGCGCCCGATGGCAGCGTGGCAATCAGCGCGCCACTGGCCGGATCGCGCACTTCGACCGCGTTGTCGGCGCTTGCCGCTACCAGCAGGTGCTTGCCATCGCGCGTCAAGGTGATCCCGCGCGGACGCTTGCCCACCGGCCATTCGCCAATCACCTTGCCCGCGCCGACGTCGACCACGCTCACGGTCGAGGACCGCTCGTTGCTGATCCACGCTGTCTGTGCTGCAGCATCGCCTGCAGCAATCGGGCCTGCAGCAATCGTGGCCGACGCGGCCAGCAATGCCACTGTGAACGCTTTCAGTTTTCTCTCCATGCAAACAGGATATGCCGAACCCCGCCTGAATGAAATGACACCTAAGTCTTGTACCATGGTCCTATTGGGCCGTCCCCCATGGCTTTGTTACACCGGGGCAATCTTGGGGCGGACATGCCTTCGCACCCATGTCGCAGAGGATACCTGAGTGATGACGATCCCCCTCGGCCGCGCTGCCCTGCTGGCGGCGGCTGCCCTTGCAACCGGAGCCATCGCGTCGAGCCTTTCGGCCCACGGCAACGTCACCCCGCAGGCGGTCGATACTACCGCCCTGCCCGATCTGACCGGCGGCAACGATACCTGGGTCGCGGTCAATCCCTATCGCGGAAACGCCAAGGCCATGGAAATCGGCCAGTCGGCCTATGGCCAGAACTGCGCGCGCTGCCACGGCCTCGATGCCATCTCGGGCGGCATCGCGCCCGACCTGCGCTACCTCGAGATCGGCGATGCGGGCGATGAATGGTTCATCGAACGCTTTCGCCACGGCTCGAGCCACGATGGCAAGGTCTACATGCCGCCATTCGGCGAGGTGCTCGGCCAGAAGGCCGGTTGGGCGATCCGCACATGGATCGAAACCAAGCACACCGACGAATGAGCGCAAGGGCCGCCAGCCGCAGGCAATTCCTGGCAGGGGCGGCGGCAGCCACGGCCGCCTTGTCCTTGCCCGCCACGATCAGGGCTGCTCCACTGGAGAAGGTCAAGGACCTCGGAGTCCTTCGGGTCGGACTCTATGCGGACAACCGGCCCTGGTCGTGGGACGCTTCGGGCAAGGTCGCCGGGATCGATGCCGACATCGCCCGCGCCCTTGCCACGGGGCTCGGCCTGCGCGCCGACCTGCAGCTTTTCACCGCCGATGACGATCTATCGGGTGATTTGCGCAATGTCGTGTGGCGCGGCGGGTTGCTCGGCTTCCAGCCCTGCGACGTGATGCTGCACGTGCCGTTTGATCGCCAGATCATGCAGGCCGAGGACAATTGCGTGTTCCTCGCGCCCTATTACCGCGAAACCTTCGGCGCGGCCTGTTCAGCCGATGGCGGCAATTGCGAGGCCAATCCGGCCAGCTTCAAGGGCCGCCCCATCGCGGCAGAGCTGGCATCGATCCCCGATTTCTACCTTCTCGGCCATGCCGGCGGCGCGCTCGCCAAGGACCTCGTCCACCTGCCCAACGGCTATGCTGCCGCGGCCATGCTGGTCGAGGGCAAGGCTGATTTCAGCGTTGCCACCACCGCGCAGATTCAGGCCGTCGTCGCCGATCATCCCGATGCCGGGATCAAGGTGCGCAAGGGGCCCCTGCCGCTGATGATGTCGCCCGGTTGGGACATCGGCATCGCGGTCAAGGAAAACTCGCGCAATCTCGGCTTTGCGCTGGACGAGTTGATCGAGACAATGATCACCGATGGCCGGATGAAGGACATCTTCGCCACGCACGGCGTCGCCTGGCGCCCGGCACTGGCCGCGCAGGCCTGACCACGCTTCACGCCCCCGGGCGGGAGGGGGAGCGGGGGCACCGTCTGCGACCGGTGTCCCCCCGAACCGTCTGCCAGGTGCAGGCGCGATGCTGCGCAGCATCGAGATCGCACCCCTGCACAAAAGGCCTCATCCCAAGGTGCAATTGTGCGCCCCTGCCCAGCAGATAGGTTGCCATTCGACGACGGGAAAGTTTGCGGCGCGTCAGGGGATATGCCCCGCAATGCGCAAAGGCCCGTAGCCACAAGAACCCCATAAGAGGAGGGACAGGATGAAGCGGCGTTTTTCATATCTCATCGCGGGGCTTGCAGCAGCAACCAGCCTCGTCTCGGTGCCGGTCGTGGCAGCAGGCCCGACCAGCGCGGACATCGCGGCCGATGCCAACACCCCCGGCGACGTCATCAGCTACGGCATGGGTCCGTGGCAGCAGCGCTTCAGCACGCTCGACAAGCTCAACGCGCAGAACGTCAAGGGCCTCGTCCCCGTGTTCGCGGCATCGCTGGGCGGCGAAAAGCAGCGCGGCCAGGAATCGCAGCCGCTCGTCTATGACGGGACAATCTACGTCACCGGCTCGTACTCGCGCCTCTTCGCGTTCGATGCGCGCACCGGCGAGAAGAAGTGGGAATACAACGCCCGTCTGCCCGACGGCATCATGCCCTGCTGCGACGTGGTCAACCGCGGCGCCGCGATCCACGGCGACAAGGTCATCTTCGCCACGCTCGATGCGCACCTCGTCGCGCTCGATCGCCACACCGGCAAGGTCATCTGGAACAAAAAGCTGGCCGATTACCAGGCCGGCTATTCAGCTACCGCCGCGCCGCTGATCGTCAAGGACATGGTCATCACCGGCAATTCGGGCGGTGAATTCGGCATCATCGGCGAAGTCTCGGCGCGCAACGTCGAAACCGGCGAGCTGATCTGGACGCGCCCGACCATCGAAGGCCACATGGGCACCCGCAACGGCCAGCCCGGCACGATGACCGGCAAGCTCAATGCCTCGTGGACCGGCGACCTGTGGAAGACCGGCGGCGGCGCCACCTGGCTTGGCGGCACCTACGATCCATCCACCAACCTGCTCTACTTCGGCACCGGCAACCCGGGGCCATGGAACAGCAACCTGCGCCCCGGCGACAACCTCTACACCGCCTCGACGCTGGCGATCGACGCCGACAGCGGCGAGATCAAGTGGCACTACCAGACCACACCGCACGATGGCTGGGATTTCGACGGCGTGAACGAGTTCATTCCGTTCGACGCAACGCTCAAGGGCAAGCCGATGAAGCTCGGCGCCAAGGCCGATCGCAACGGCTACTTCTACGTGCTCGACCGTACCAACGGCAAGCTGATGGGCGCGCACAAGTTCGTCATGCAGACGACCTGGGCCAACGGCATCGACCTCAAGACTGGACGCCCGAACTTCGTGCCCGAGAACCGCCCCGGCGCTCCCAACGGCGCGGAAAAGGGCAAGTCGGTCTTCGCCAGCCCGTCGTTCCTCGGCGGCAAGAACTGGATGCCGATGGCCTTCTCGCAGGATACCGGCCTGTTCTACGTGCCCAGCAACGACTGGGGCATGGACATCTGGAACGAACCGATCGCCTACAAGAAGGGCGCGGCCTACCTCGGTGCCGGCTTCACCATCAAGCCGATTGCCGAAGACCACATCGGCGCGCTGCGCGCCATGGACCCGACCACCGGCAAGATCGTGTGGGAATACAAGAACAAGGCCCCGCTGTGGGGTGGCGTTCTGGCCACGCGTGGCAACCTGGTGTTCACCGGCACGCCCGAAGGCTACCTCAAGGCCTTCGACGCCAAGACCGGACAGGAACTGTGGAAGTTCCAGACCGGTTCGGGCGTGGTCGGCTCGCCCGTGACCTGGGAACAGGACGGCGAACAGTACGTCGCGGTCATGTCGGGCTGGGGCGGCGCGGTTCCGCTGTGGGGTGGCGAAGTCGCCAAGACCTTCAAGGAAATCAGCCAGGGCGGTTCGCTCTGGGTGTTCAAGCTGCCGAAGTAACGCACAAATCGGAGCGCCGGGGCCTCACGGCTCTGGCGCTCCCCTCCCTCCCCGGGTAGAAAGCAAGACCGACGTGGCCGCACTGCCGCACTCCGCCGCACCGACATTAGCCTTTGGGGACAGCTTGATGGCACAGATCGCCAGCCCCGACCGGGTGCTGATAGTCGACGATCACTCGCTGGTGCGCGATGGCCTGCGCTCGGTCTTCGACGATGCCTTCCCGGCCTGCACGATCCTCGAGGCCGACAGTCTCGAAGCCGCGCTGCGCACACTGGCCGAAGAGGGCGACGTCGATCTCGTCCTGCTCGATCTCAACATCCCCGATGTCTCGCACCTTTCCGGGCTCGAAGCGCTGCGCGACCGCTTCCCCGCCACCCCGGTCGTGATGGTCTCGGGCGTCACCGACCGCAAGACCGTGCGCGATGCGCTGGCGGCAGGTGCCGCAGGCTTCGTGCCCAAGTCATTGAAGCGCGCCGCCATCGTCGATGCGCTGGTCCAGGTCCTCTCGGGCGAAATCTACATGCCCGAACTCGAAGGCGATGATTCCGCCGCCGCCGAAGAGGACATGATCCGCACCCGCATCGACAGCCTGACCCCGCAACAACGCGTCGTCCTCGGCCATCTCGTCGCCGGCCGCCTCAACAAGCAGATCGCCTACGAACTCGACGTATCGATGACCACGGTCAAAGCCCACGTCTCGGCCATCCTGCAAAAGATGAACGTCTTCTCCCGCACCCAGGCCGTCATCATGGCCAGCAAGATCGGCTTCAAGGGCTAGAGCACCTCGAGCTGTCGCAATAGCGCCCGAAGTTGCGCCGGCTTCACCGGCTTGTTCAGCACCGGCAGCGAGAGGTCGGCGAAGAGGGCTTTGGTTTCCTCGGCGCGGTCGGCGGTGATGACCATTGCGGGGATGTCGCGCCCGGCCTTTTCCCGCAGCATGGCGATGGCAGCGTCGCCGGTCAGGCCGTCGTCGAGCTGGTAGTCGACGATCAGCATGGCGGGCCCCTGCGCCAGCGCGGCAGTCGCCACGGCATCGGCCGGATCGGGTGTGGTGATCACTTCCAGCCCCCAGTTTTCCAGCAGGGCTTCCATGCCGGAAAGGATCGCCGGATCGTTGTCGATCACCAGCACCAGACCGCCTGAGCCCGAGGACGGCAGGGCAGCAGGTTCGTCGACGGTCACCACGGGCGCCGGCGCCACGCGCGGCAGCGTGATCGAGAAAGCAGAGCCCCGGCCCGGCTCGGATTGAAGATCTATGGCGTGGCCCAACATGGTCGATACGCGGCGGACAATGGCAAGGCCGAGCCCCTTGCCCGGAATCTTCTGCGTACGGCCGACCCGGCGGAATTCCTCGAAGATCTCCTCGCGATCCTCCATTGCGATGCCCGGCCCGGTGTCGCGCACCGTCACCACCACCGCATCATCGCGTTCCAGCACCTCGACCGCCACTGCGCCCGCCTCGGTATAGCGGATCGCGTTGGAGACGAAGTTCTGCAGCACGCGGCGCAGCAGTCGCGCGTCCGAACGCACCCAAAGCGCCGTCTCGGGCACGTCGAAGGCAAGGCTCCCGGCCGCCGCGAGCGGCGTAAACTCCACGCGCAGCGCGTTGAAGATCGATCCCAGCGAGAGCCCGACGAACTCCGGCTGGATCGCGCCTGCATCAAGCCGCGAAATCTCGAACAGCGCCTCGAGCAGGTCTTCGACCGAATCCAGCGCGGTCGAAGTCTGCTGCACCAGCGCGCGCGGTCGTTCCGGCAGGGCATGGCCGTCCATCGCCGAGACGAACAGGCGCGCGGCATTGAGCGGCTGCAGCAGGTCATGGCTTGCGGCGGCAAGGAAGCTCGTCTTCGAACGGTTGGCGCTCTCGGCCTCGTTCTTGGCCTCGACCAGTTGGCGGTTTACCTCGATCAGTTCGGCGGTGCGCTCGCTCACCCGCTTTTCCAGAGTCTCCGCGGTCTCGGTCAGCGAGCGCTGCAACCGCACGTGGTCGGTCACGTCGTCAAAAGTGAACACCATCCCGCCATTGATCAGCGGCACCGAGCGGATCACGAAATTGCGGCTGCCGATCAGGCAATCGGCCGACAGCCGCTGGGTCGTGCCATGCCGCCAGTCGAGCGCCTGCGGGCAATCGAGCCCCAGCCCCTCGACGCACCACGCCACCAGCGCCGCATGGTCGTCGACCCGCGTCGCGCCCTCGCCCAGAGCCAGCACGCGCACCAGGCCCTCGTTCGAGGCCTGCATCCGCCGCTGCGCATCGAACAGGCAGACGCCTTCGGACAGTGTGTCGAGCGTCGCCTGCAGGGCAAGATTGCGCTCGGCCAGTTCGAGGGCGCGCTGCCGTGCGTCCTCGGCCTTGACCTGGGTGATGTCGGTATAGATGCCGACGATGCCGCCGTCGCTGGTGCGGATCTCGTTGATCTGGATCCAGCGCCCGTCGCTCAGCGCCTGGACATGCGCGCCTTCGGCACGGCGGTGGCGGTCCACGCGGTCGCGCAGCCAGCGCTCGGGCGCGATCTTCGATCCCACGGTCGCGCCGGTATTGGCCAGGCGGATCGCCAGTTCCGAAAACTCGGGCGAAGCTTCGGAGATTTCCTCGAACGAGGGAAAGATGCGGATGAACGCGCGGTTGCACAGGATCATCCGGTCGTCGGCATCGAACAGCGCGAACCCGTCGTTCAGCGATTCGATGGCGTCGCGCAGCAGCACCCTTGCCGCGGTCGCGTCCTCGTTGGCGGCGGCCAGTTCGGCGATCACGCGGTTCAGTTCGCTCATCGCCGTCTCGAGCGCGCTGGTGCGGTCGCGCACCACCGATTCCAGCGCGATCGCGGTCTCGAACATCGAGAACGCCCCGCCCTCCATGTCGATCGACCGCTCGACCCGGTCCATCAGCGCGGCGTTGATCTTTTCGAGCTGGCGCACGCGCGCCTGCAGCCGCTCGACTTCGCTCTCGCCCTGGCGCGTGGCCGGCAGTGCGATGCCGCCGCTCATCGCCCGACCGCAAGCCCGGTGAAGGTCTGGTTCATGTGCGCCGCACGGAACTGCTCGCCATATGTGTTGAACCCGAAGACGCGGTTGGCAACGTACATCTGCGATACCGCGCGCGCCTGCTGGCGGTCCTCGGCGTCCAAACGGTTGAGCACGCAGTCAAAGCCGATGACATGATCGATCGCGCCCACCTTGCGCTCGATCTCGGCAAACAGCTCCTCCATCGCCGCGATGCGGTCCACCGGCTCGCCCAGCGAAAGCACCACGCCGTTGTCGATCGCGCAGTAGAACGTCAGCGAGCCGTCGGGATTGGCCGACTGGATCGAGCGCACATGAACCTGGCCCCCCGTTCGCACGATCGGCGGATGGGCGGCGAAGAAATGCGCGTCCAGCACCGAGGACGGATTGCCCGACAGCCGCCGGTATTCCTCCGCCGCGGGCGCTGCATTGATTTCATAGACCGTGCGCGATTCAGGATCTGCCTCGGTTATGACCATCTTCGACGGGCCGGGGCGGTAGAAGTTGGTGCAGAACACGTGGAGCGGGCGCCGGCTCGTCAGCAGCACGATCACTGCCGCATCGGCATGGAACGCGCCGTCGTGCAGCACCGCAGTGTCCTTGAACGACAGGCCATCGCCGCCCGATCCGCCGATGAGCTGGATGTCGCCCAGCGCGTGCTGCGCGGTCATCGTCAGCAGCTCCTCGCGGTGCGAAAGGCCGTCGACGAAGAACAGCGCCACCTGATGCAGCCTGTCCTCCCCCCGCCCCCCGTCACCCTGCCTCTCGCGCCGCTCGGTCGCCACCAATTGGCGGATCGCGCCCTGCGCCGCCTGCGCATCGAAATTGTCGAGATCGTCGAAATGGAGCGAGGCGACCGAGAACACCTCCTGCGGAAAGCCGATCAGCACGATCGCGTTGGTATCGTATCCGCGCTCGGCCAGTTCGCCCGCGCTGGTGCAGCCGAACAGCGGCACGTCGGGCAATTGCGCGGCCAGTTCGCGCGCCAGTGCGTCGCGCGGATAGGCGTTCGAACAGAACAGCAGCGCACCGGCCAGCCGCACCCGGCCCACCGCTGCGGCCAGCTCGGCCACCGCGCGCGCAGGATCGGGGCTGCGCGATGTGCACGCCACCAGCCGCTGGTCGTCGAGATCAACCTGCAAGGTCATCATTGTCTCCCGGAGGACGGCACCTCTTGTGCGGGCACCTTGTCCTTGTACTTCAACTCTATGCCGCGGTCAGGCTGCCGCCAAGGACATATGTGTCGCCGCGAACCGGCTCGCCTGCCTGTGCCAGTGCGGTGGCCTCGTCGTCGGTGAACACGCGGCTGCGCACCACGAAGCGCACCCCCTCGGGCGCCTCGAGGCTCATCCCCGCGCCGCGCCCAGGCACAACGTCGATCGTCACCTGGGTGTGCCGCCAGTATTCGAACTGCGCCGCGCCGATCCACACCGGAACGTCGGCGTGGACCAGACCGAGCAATACGTCCTGCCCGCCCACGCGAAATTCGCCCGCCACGAAGCACATCGGCGCAGACCCGTCGCAGCACCCGCCGGACTGGTGGAACATCAGCGGCCCGTGGCGCGCCTTCAACCGCGCGATCCACGCATCGGCGGCAGGGCTCGTCAGCACGCGGGCCGGAATGTTGCTCATTCCGCCTGCGATACCATGATGGTCGCACCGCCCGTCGCGAAGTTGGCGATGTCGGCGGTCGCCGCCTGCGCCTCGGGCGAGGCCATCGACGCCGCCATTGTCGCGGCATCGGCAAACCAGATCTGGGTCAGGCGGTAATAGGGTGGCGCGCTGCCATCGGGCCCTGGCAGGCCCTTGAGCAGCACGACCTTGTCGACCGAAGGGATCTTGCCCGCGATCGGCATGTGCGTTCCAAGGTAATAGTCCTCGAACGCCGCCGGGTCGGTCGGCGCGTGATACAGGACATTGACTACGATCTGCGACATGGCTTGATCCTCTCACGGTTGCCGGGTCAGTCTCGCGCTCTTGCGGCGCCTTGGCAATACAACGGCCATTGGCGCGGGCGGGGCCTGTGCCCCCGCGCCGCGCCTTCCTGGCTCCACACCATTGCCCTTCCCGAAACGGGAAGGATCAGAAGAACCCGAGCTTCTTCGGGCTGTAGCTGACCAGCAGGTTCTTGGTCTGCTGGTAGTGGTCGAGCATCATCTTGTGCGTCTCGCGCCCGATGCCCGACTGCTTGTAGCCGCCGAATGCCGCGTGCGCGGGATAGGCGTGATAGCAGTTGGTCCACACGCGCCCGGCCTGGATGCCGCGCCCGAAACGATAGGCCCGCGTCCCGTCGCGGGTCCACACGCCGGCGCCAAGGCCATAGAGCGTGTCATTGGCAATGCTCAGCGCTTCCTCGTCGGACGAGAACTTGGTCACGGCCAGCACCGGACCGAAGATTTCCTCCTGGAACACGCGCATCTTGTTGTGGCCTTCGAGCACGGTCGGCTGCACGTAATAGCCGCTCGCCAGTTCGCCCTCGTGCATCGCGCGTTCGCCGCCGGTCAGCACCTTGGCGCCTTCGTCACGGCCGATCTGGATGTAGCTGAGGATCTTCTCCATCTGGTCGTTCGATGCCTGCGCCCCGATCATCGTCGATGCATCGAGCGGGCTGCCCAGCTTGATCGCCTCGACGCGGGCAATCGCCTTCTCGATGAAGCGGTCGTAGATCGATTCATGCACGAGCGCGCGGCTCGGGCAGGTGCAGACCTCGCCCTGGTTGAGCGCGAACATGGTGAACCCTTCGAGCGCCTTGTCGAGGAAGTCGTCGTCCTGGTCCATCACGTCGGCAAAGAAGATGTTCGGGCTCTTGCCGCCGAGTTCCAGCGTGCACGGGATCAGGTTTTCGCTGGCGTACTGCATGATCAGGCGGCCGGTCGTGGTCTCGCCCGTAAACGCGATCTTCGAGATGCGCTTGTTGGTCGCGAGCGGCTTGCCCGCCTCGATGCCGAAGCCGTTGACGACATTGAGCACGCCCGGCGGCAGCAGATCGCCGATCAGGTCCATCACCACCAGGATCGACATCGGGGTCTGCTCGGCCGGCTTCAGGACCACGCAGTTGCCCGCCGCGATTGCCGGCGCCAGCTTCCACGCCGCCATCAGGATCGGGAAGTTCCACGGGATGATCTGGCCGACCACGCCCAGCGGTTCGTGGAAGTGATAGGCCACGGTGTCGTGGTCGATCTCGGCGATCGAGCCTTCCTGCGCCCGCACGCAGGCGGCGAAGTAGCGGAAGTGGTCGATTGCCAGCGGAATGTCGGCGGCAGTCGTCTCGCGGATCGGCTTGCCGTTGTCGATCGTCTCGACCATCGCGATCAGATCGAGGTTTGCCTCCATCCGGTCCGCGATCCTGAGCAGCACGTTCGAGCGCTCGGTGGTCGATGCCCGCCCCCACGCCTCCTTGGCGGCATGGGCGGCGTCGAGCGCCAGTTCGATGTCCTCGGCGGTGCCACGCGCCACCTGGCACACCACCTGCCCGGTTACCGGCGAGATATTGTCGAAGTATTCCCCGCGCACCGGCGCGACCCACTGGCCGCCGATGTAGTTTTCAAACTTGTCGCGAATGAGCGAGCTGCCGGCAAATTTGCCCATGGCCTGTTCCAACATCCCCGGTCCTCCAGATTGTTTATTTGACGAGATCGTGAGGCACCTTGCTCCCCGCCAGTGCGCTCGCCAATTGTACCTTGGGACGATGGGGCGTTGGACATGTCGAAACACGCCGACGCACGGCGGACCGCGTGACTCTCAAGCTTCCCCGACATGCTTTACGTCGCGCTACCGGAACTGGTTAATCCCGAAGGGTTCGGGGTTAAGGTGTCGCGACTACCACGACCGCGACTCATTCTTATGACTGCACGGTCGAATGTACAGGTTGCAATAAAACCTGGGAGGGTCCCGTGCTGCAATGGTTCGAAGCTGAAGCCCCCATCCGCGTAAAGATCCGCACGCTCTCTATCGCACTGCTGCTTGCCGCATCGGTCAATCTTGGCGGTGCGGTGCTGGCGTGGTCGATGCCATCGTCCGCGGTCCCGATCGCGGCAAGTGCCGCCTGCATCGGCATGGTGCTTGTCGCAATCATCATGAGGCTGGCCGCCGAACGCATCTGCCGCCCCTACGTTGATACCGTGCTCCGCATGGAAGCGCTTGCCGACGGGGATACAAGCAGCCCGATCGCTTACACGCACCATTCCGATTGCGTGGGCCGGATGACCAAGGCCATGAGCACCTTCCGCGACAACGCCATTGCCATCGAACAACTCGATCACGCACAAAAGCAGGTGATCCACATGATGAACGATGCGCTCCTCCGTCTTTCCGAGAACGACTTGACCGCGACGATCGTCGAGCCCTTTCCCGGCGACTATGAAGCCCTCCGCCTCAGCTACAACAAGAGCATCGCCAGCATTTCGCTTACGCTCGATTCGATCCGCTCGATGTCGGTTCACGTCCTTCGCGGCGGCGGCGAGATCAACGAGGCCTCCGCAGACCTTGCCCAGCGCAACGAACGCCAGGCCGCCAATCTGCAACGTGCCGCCAGTTCCATGAACGAGGTGACCGCCGCCCTCTCGACCACGGCCGACCGTGCCCGCGAGGCCAATCTGTCGATTGCGAGCGTGGTCAGCCGGACGCTCGAAGGCCAGTCCATCGCCGCCTCGGCCACCAGCTCGATGCAGGAAATCGAGCGGTCATCCGCGGAAATATCGCGCATTGTCGGGCTGATCGACGGCATCGCCTTCCAGACCAACCTGCTCGCGCTCAATGCAGGGGTCGAAGCGGCCCGCGCGGGAGAGGCCGGGCGCGGCTTTGCCGTCGTCGCCACCGAGGTCCGCGCGCTGGCCCAGCGCTGCGCCGATGCCGCGCGCGACATCAAGATGCTTGTCGAGACCAGCTCCAACGCAGTCTCGCAAGGTGTTACCACGGTCGAGAACACCCGCGAGGTGCTGGTGGAACTCTGCGCGCGCATGACCGAGATCGATACGTTCATCACCGATGTCGCAAGCAAGACCGGCAATCAGGTGGCCAGCCTGCGTGAGGTCAACGCCAATGTTGCCGAGATGGACCAGTTGACGCAGCAGAACGCCGCGATGGTCGAAGAGTCCGCCGCCGCCGCGCGCAGTCTTGCCGAACAGGCCAATACTCTATCGGCCAGCGTTGCGGCCTTCCGCACCGCGAACGCCCCGGATCAGGGACAGGCTTGGGTGCCCGCACCGATGACCGTCCCGACCCGCCATGCTCAGGGCGCCCCAACCGGCAGTGGAGTGCTCAAGCTGCGCGGGTCCGCACCGGTCGCCCGCGCAGGCAACCTCGCAGTGGCGCAGGACTGGTCGGACTTCTGATACGCCCGGCCAGGGTCGATAATGCCAAGCCGGGGTGCGCTCAGGCCACCCCGGCGAACCTGTCGAGTGCCACCTGCGGATCGTCGGGCCAGCGCGACAGTACCAGCAGGCGCTTGTGGCCGTGGCCGATGAACAGTTCGTCGGTCACGCCCATCCCGCCGTGGAACTGGATCATCTCGTGGCCCAACTCCACGCTGGCAGGCGCGATGAATGCGCGCAGGCCCTGCACGGCCTGGGCAAAATCGTCCGAACCCTGCCGAACAATAGCCAGGTCCAGCAGCGCGCGGCTCTGTTCGATCACCGCATATTGCGCGGCCATGCGATGCTGGATCGCCTGGAAGCTGCCCAGCCGCACCCCGAACTGCTCGCGCGTGCGCAAGTAGTCGAGCGTGGCCTCGAACAGCCGCTCCATGATCCCCAGCGTCTCGGCAGAGCGCGCCAGCGAGGCCAGCACTTCGTTGGCGGCGATGTCGTCGAGCGTGCCGCCAAGCCGCATCGCCGGCGTGGCGTCCAGCGTCAGCGATACCGCAACGCTGCCGTCGGCCATCCGCCACGGATTGAGCGCCAGCCCCGGCGCATCGGCCGCGACGAGATAGAGGGCAACGCCGCTGGCATCGGTCGGCGCGCCGCTTTCGCGCGCGCTGACGATATAGCCCGCCACGCCCGCGCCTGCCGGCACGCAGGACTTGGTGCCGGTCAGCGACCCTTGCCCGCCGACGCGCGTGTCCACGAACGTGCGCCCGCCCCGCGCACCATGTTCGGCATGGGCCAGCGCAAGCCGGCTGCGCCCCATTGCCAACGCTTCCATCCATTGCCCGCGCACAGCCTCGTCGCCCACGCGCTCGAGCAGGCGGGCGGCGACCAGCACGTTCTCGATCAGCGGCTCGACCACCAGCCCGCGGCCCAGCGCCTCGAACACCGTGGCAATCGCGGTCGCGTCCAGCGCCATCCCGCCGCTCTCGAGTCCGAGCGGCGCGGCAACCAGCCCGAGCTCGGAGAGAAGCGCCCACATCTGCACGGAATAGCCGTCTGCGCCAGCCAGATAGCTCCGGCGGCGCTCCAGGTCCTGATAGTGATCGTCGACGAAGCGCTCGGCCAGCGCCTTCAGCATCTCTTCGTCTTCGTTCAGGTCGAAATTCACGCCCCTCTCCTTGAACGCGACCTCTATCACCGTCCCACGTGCCGCCACGCTGGGCAAAAGACTAGGCGATTTTGCCAATACCGTCGTTGTTTACCAACCGCGCGACCGGTATGACATGCCCATAAGAACAGGAGAGGTCTTCGTGCTGCTTTCGGTCGAATCCATCGACGCCGTCCGGATCATCGGTCCGCAGGACGTGCGCCGCGCGGCCGAGGAGCTTCACCAGATCGCCATGGCGGCGGGCATGCGCGCCGCGCCTGCGCACGATATTGCCGACAAACGCACCCCGGTCGATGCCGACGGCAACATCCTCGCACGCGACGTTTTCGGGTGGAACGATGAAAAGGTGTGGTGGCGCAATTCGCGCATCGCGCTCGATTCGCCGCTGACCTCGGCCTGCCGGTTCGAGAGCGAGCCGTTCTGGGTCAACGCCAACGGGTTCCACACCCGCCAGCCCAATCACTACCTTACCGCAATCGACCTCACCAATTTCGAGACGCGCGCGATGACCCGCGCCGCCATCGTCGTGCCGGTGCACCTGCCCTTCGGCCAGATTGGCGCGGTGAGCTTCAACCCGCTCGATCAGGACCTGACAGAGCTTGACGACGTCTTCCTCGAAAACGGCGATGCGCTGGGCATCTATGCGCGCACCTTCATCGCCAGCTACGTTCACGCGATGGGGTCGGCCCAGGCCCTGCCATCCGCCTCGCGCCTGTCCAAGCGCGAAGTCGAATGCCTGCGCTGGGCCGCGATCGGCAAGACCGACCTCGAAATCTCGATGATCATGAGCCGCAGCCGCGCCACCGTGCGCTTCCACATTCACAATGCCTCGATGAAGCTCAACGCGGTCAACCGCAGCCAGACCGTCTTCAAGGCCGCCCAGCTCGGCTACATCTCGCTCGCCACCTGAACCACTCTCCCATCGGAGCCCCGCGCATGAGCCAGACCCCGTTCGATCCCGTCGCCCAGTGGCAGCAGATGGTCCAGAAATGGGAGCAGGAGATCAACAGCTGGTCCGGCAAGCTGACCGAGAGCGAGCAGTTCAGCGCGATGATGGGACAGGCAACCAAGGTCCAGCTCGTCGCGCAGCGCGCCTTTGCCGAACAGATGGAAAACCTGCTCAAGAACCTCAACCTGCCAAGCAAGAGCCAGGTCGAGGCCCTGTCCGAACGGCTTGATGGGCTGGAGGATTCGATCGACCGGGTGCGCCTCGCGATCGAGTCGCTGGCCGGAAAGACCGCTGCCGCCCCGCCGCCGCCAGAGCCGCGCCGCACGCGCAAGCCGGATGCCGCGAAGGGATGAGCGAGGCCGATCCGCTTTCTCCCGAAGCCATTGCCGAGCGCGTCCGCCGCGATGTCGACCGCGCGATAAAGCGCAACATCAAGGGTCTCGAATTCCTTGCGGCTGGCCGCGCCGAAGTGGGCGCGATGGCCAAGGACCTGGTCCACCGCGAAGGCACCGCGCTGCTCTATCGCTACCGCCCGCTGGTCGACGAGATCTACCGCCTGCCGCTGCTGATCGTCTCGCCGCCGTCGAACAAGGGCTACATCTTCGATCTCGCGCCGGGCCAGTCGATGGTCGAATATCTGCTCGGGCGCGGGTACGATGTGTTCAATCTCGATTGGGCCCCGCCCCGCCGCGACGAAGCGCACCTTGCCATCACCGACTATGTCGACCGTTTCATTCCCGATGCGCTGGCGAAGATCGCGGAGATCACCGGAGAGCGCGAGGCGAGCCTTGCCGGCTATTGCATGGGCGGCACGCTCGCCACGATTCACGCCGCGCTCCATGCCGGCAACGGCGTTGCCAACCTCATCCTCTTTGCCACGCCCGTCGATTTCACCCACATGCACCTCTTCCAGAAGTGGGCCGACAAGCGCCACTTCGATGTCGACGAGGTGGTCGACCGGCTCGGCGTGATCCCGCCCGAGATCATGCTCGGCGCCTTCGATCTTGCTCGCCCGGCCAACCGCACCGCCGGAAGGATGACGCTGTGGACCAACATGTGGAACGACGAATTCGTCCGCTCCTACCGCATGTTCGATCGCTGGGCCGCCGAGACCCTGCCCGTCCCCGGCGAATACTTCCGCCAGCAGATCAAGCACCTGATGTGGGAAAACGCGCTCGCCACGGGCACGCTCGAGATCGCCGGCCGCCGCGCCGATCTCGGCAATATCGCGGTGCCCATCCTCAACATCGTCGCCCAGCACGATCACATCGTCAGCCACGAGGCCACCCAGCCGCTCAAGGAACTGACGGCGACGCCCGACTATCACGAAATCATCTCGAAGGGCGGCCACGTGAGCCTCGTGGCCGGTCCTGCAGCGCTGCGCCGCCTGTGGCCGCTGATCGACGAATGGCTCGGCAAGAGGTCAGTCTGATGTCCGATACCCCCGCCTATCCCCGCAGCGTTGCCGCAGGCACGCGCACCATCACCCTGCGTCTGCTCGAACGTGCCGATGCCGATGCCCTGCTGGCCTTCGCGCAAGGATTGCCACCCCACGATCTGCTGTTCCTGCTGCGCGACATCCGCAATCCCAAGGTTGTCGCGGCATGGATCGACCAGGTCGAACGCGGCCAGATTCGCAGCCTCGTTGCGCTGGAGAGCGACCGCATCGTCGGCTGCACCGCGCTCGCGCGCGACGAGCTGAGCTGGTCGCCCCATGTGGCAGACATCCGCATGATGATCGCGCCCGAGATGCGCGGCACGGGCTTTGGCCGGGTGCTCGCGCAGGAATGCCTCGCCATGGCCATGGCCGACGGCGTCTCCAAGCTTACCGTGCGCCTCACCCCCGATCAGGGAGCCGCGCTCAAGGTGTTCGAAGACCTGGGCTTTCTGCCCGAGGCGCTGCTGCGCGATCATGTCCGCGATGCGGCGGGCGAACTCCACGACATCGCGATCATGGCGCTCGACATCGACCGCCAGGGCGGGATGAAGTCGGCCTACGGGATGGGTTGAGCGGCGGCCTGCGGGCCGGGTCGCGCCCATGGCAAAAAGTTCGGTTGCCTAACGTTTCACACACTGGCAATCCTGCATGCCGATCCTTGGCGCGCGCCCGAGCGCGCGTCATGGTCGCTGCACTTTCATGTAACCCAAGGCCCGTGACCCGATGACCCAGCCCCAGCCTACCGCCACCGATCTTTCGGAAGAAATCGCCCGCATCTTCGCGCTCCAGCAGGACCATCAGTGGAAGGCCAAGGCCTCCACCGCCGCGCAGCGCAAGGCCAAGCTTGCCCGACTCAAGGCCGCCGTCGAAGCTCATGCCGACGATATCGTCGCCGCCGTGCTCGAAGACACGCGCAAGCCGGTGGGCGAAATCCGCGTCACCGAAGTGCTCAACGTCACCGGCAATATCCAGCGCAACATCGACAATCTCGATGACTGGATGAAGCCCACCGAGGTTGCCTCATCCAGCAACCCGGCCGACCGCGCGCAGATCATCTACGAAGCGCGTGGCGTCTGCCTGATCCTCGGGCCCTGGAACTTCCCGCTCGGCCTCGCGCTCGGCCCGGTCGCCGCTGCGGTGGCTGCGGGCAACACCTGCATCGTCAAGCTGACCGACCTCTGCCCCGCCACCGCGCGCATCGCCAGGGTCATTATCTCGGAAGCCTTCGACGAGGCCGACGTCGCGCTGTTCGAAGGCGACGTCTCGGTCGCCACCGCGCTGCTCGACCTGCCGTTTTCCCACATCTTCTTCACCGGCAGCACGCGCGTCGGCAAGATCGTCATGGCCGCTGCGGCCAAGCACCTTGCCAGCGTCACGCTCGAACTCGGCGGCAAGTCGCCGGTCATCGTCGATGAAGGCGCCGATATCGACAAGATCGCGGCACAGCTGGCCGGTGCCAAGCAGTTCAACGGCGGGCAGGCCTGCATCAGCCCGGACTATGTCTTCATCCGCGAGGACCAGAAGGCAAGGCTGGTCGAAGGCTTCAAGACCAATGTCGCCGCCAATCTCTATGCCGACGGCGCGATCAGGAAGGAATCGATCGCGCAGGTCGTCAATCCGGCCAACTTCGCCCGCGTGAAGGCGCTGTTCGACGATGCGGTCGAAAAGGGCGCGACCGTGGCGGCGGGCGGCGTGCTCGAGGAAGCCGATCTCACCATCCACCCGACGATGCTGACCGACGTCACCCCGCAGATGAAGATCATGCAGGAAGAGATCTTCGCCCCCGTGATCCCGGTGATGACCTACGACAGTCTTGACCAGGCGATCGGCTACATCCAGTCGCGCGACAAGCCGCTCGCGCTCTATGTCTACAGCCCCGACGAGACCCACGTCGCCCGCGTGCTCAATGAAACCTCATCGGGCGGCGTCACCGTGAACGGCGTGTTCTCGCACTATCTGGAAAACAACCTGCCCTTCGGCGGCGTCAACCACTCGGGCACCGGCAGCTACCACGGCTACTTCGGCTTCAAGGCCTTCAGCCACGAACGCGCGGTCTATATCCACCAGTGATAGGTGTGGGAGGGGGCACAAGTCCCCTCCCCATCGCCCGGATCACGCAAAGCTCGGTTCGGGCCGAGCCTGTCGAAGCACGCGCGCGACACCACGGCCCGCCCGGAACCTACACGACCAGCCTGACGCCTCAGGGATAGAAGCTGGCGAACGGGCCGCCGCGTTCGAACTTGCGCCAGCCGTCTTCGGGCAGCGCCAGCCGGTCGGCCACCGCCCAGAACACGCCGGGGTTCGAAACGAAGCCGAAGTGGCTCGAATGGACCTCGATGTTCTCGGTCCGCGTATCGGTCTCACTCACGCAGTTTTCCCAGGCGGTGATCCCGTCCGATCGCGAGAAGATCGCGCTCGATGGCACCGGCAGCACATGGTGCCCCTTGCCATAGCGCGCGGCCGACTTGTCCGAGGCCGCCTTGTTGCCGGTCAGCAGTTCATAAAGCGCGGTCAGGTTCGTCGCGTGCGGATTGCCGGTGAACGGGCTGCCCAGCGTCACGATCTGGCGCAGCGCGCCATGATCGCGCCGCGCCGCCTCGCGCGCGATCACCCCGCCAAGGCTCCACCCGACCAGGCTGACCTTGCGCCCGGTCGATTGCGCGATGGCCTCGATCCGCGCGGCCAGATGCTCGCCGTTCTCGCCAGCCGAGTGCTGGTCGAGGTTCCACCCCAGGTCCCACGGGAACACCTGGTAGCCCAGCTTGCCAAGGTAGCTGCGCAACAGCACGGTCATCGCATCGCTCGTGGCGAAGCCCGGCAGGACCATCACCGGATGCCCGTCGCCCACCGGCGCGCGCACCAGCGTCGGCCAGGCCAGCGCCAGCATCGCCGCCTCGGCCATGAAGCGCGGGCTCTCCAGCATGGTCCAGCCCAGTTGCGGCCGCTTGATATCGCTCGTCGCCCCCGTCGGCAGCATCCCGAATTCCCCTTCGCCGCCTTCATCCGGCATACTGGTAAAAGGGACAACCCTAGCGTTTTGCAGAGTCGGCAAATGGGCGCGCACAGTGGCTTAAGGGACACCACGAAGATTCGCGTTCGATCGGAGAGAAATGCACGGCGTCGGTCACCCCATTGCCGAGGGGCTGTTTACCGCGGAAACCCCGCCCCGCCTGATTGGCGGGCGTGACCGCGAGAGCGGCCGCGTCGTGTTCCCGTGCCCTCCCGGTGACCGTTTCGAACCCGTGCCGCTTTCGCGCACTGGCACGCTGTGGTCGTGGACGATCCAGCGCTATCGTCCCAAGTCCCCGCCCTATGTCGGTCCCGAGGCCTTTCGCCCGTGGCCGGTCGGCTATGTCGAACTGCCCGGAGAGGTCATCGTCGAGACGCGACTCGCCAATGTCGCATTCGACGCCATCCATATCGGCATGCCGGTTGAGCTGACCCTTATCCCGCTCGATCCCGATGCGGCAGAGCCCGTGCTGATCCACGCGTTCCAGCCCTCTGGCCAACCGACCGGAGCCGAAGCATGAGCAGCGGCGACGTCTGCATCGTCGGCATCGGCATCCACCCGTTCGGGCGCACCGATGGTGTCTCGGGCCTCGACCAGGGTGTCAACGCGGTGCGCGCGGCGCTGGCCGACGCCGGAATCGCATGGCCTGATGTCCAGTTCGCCTATGGCGGTTCGGACTCGGCCGGCAATCCCGATACGATGGTCGAACGCCTGGGCCTGACCGGCGTCCAGTTCATCAACGTGCGCAACGGCTGCGCGGCGGGCGGCTCGGCGCTGTTCTCGGCGCAGATGGCAATCAAGTCGGGCGAATTCGAGATCGGCATGGCGGTCGGCTTCGACAAGCATCCGCGCGGCGCGTTCAATGCCCTGCCCTCTGAATACAACCTGCCCGAGTGGTACGGCGATGCCGGCTACATGATCACCACGCAGTTCTTCGCCAACAAGATCACGCGCTACATGCACGAACACGGCATCAGCCAGACCACGCTGGCGCGCGTCGCCAACAAGGCCTTCCGCAATGCGGTGCATGCCGATCATGCCTGGCGGCGCGATCCGGTCGATCTCCAGACCATCCTCGATGCTCCGCTCGTGTCCGACCCCTACACCAAGTACATGTTCTGCTCGCCCGCCGAGGGCGGCGTCGCGCTGATCCTTGCCAGCGAGAAGAAGGCACGCGAACTGGGCAAACCGCTGATCCGCCTCAAGGCCGCGACCATGCGCACCCGCCCGCCCGGCAGCTTCGAGGTCTTTGCCCCTTCGATCGACATCGGCGGCGGCACGGCCACCGCCACGCAGATCGCCAGCGCCGATGCCTTCCGCATGGCGGGGATCGGCCCGCAGGACATTGCGGTCGCCCAGCTGCAGGATACCGAATGCGGCGCCGAGATCATGCACATGGCCGAAAACGGCTTCTGCGCCGACGGCGATCAGGAAGCCTGGCTTGCCGATGGCCGCACCGAGATCGGCGGCACGCTGCCGGTCAACACCGATGGCGGCTGCCTTGCCTGCGGCGAGCCGATCGGTGCCTCGGGCCTGCGCCAGGTCTATGAAAACGTGGTGCAGCTGCGGGGAGACGGCGGCGGGCGGCAGGTTCCCGGCAATCCCAAGACCGCCTACAGTCACGTCTATGGCGCGCCCGGCGTCTCGGCCGTCACGATTCTCGAGCGCTGACAGAACAGATGGACATCGATCTTTCCCCCCAGGAGCTGGCTTTCCGCGACGAGGTGCGCGCCTTCCTGGCCGCCAACCTGCCGCAGGACGTCAAGGACGGCGCCGCCGCCTCGCCCACGGTCTTCGTCGAACCCGACATCGGCCAGCGCTGGAACGCGATCCTCAACGAGCAGGGCTGGCTCGGCTACCAATGGCCCACCGATGCGGGCGGCACGGGCTGGACCCCGGTGCAGCGCTACATCTTCGAGAAGGAATGCGCGCTTGCCGGCGCGCCCAATCTCACCGTGCTCGGACTCAAGCTTGTCGCCCCGGTGATTTACGCCTTCGGCACGCCCGAGCAGAAGGCAAAGTATCTGCCGCGCATCCTCTCGGGCGAGGATTACTGGTGCCAGGGCTTTTCGGAACCCGGCTCGGGCTCGGACCTTGCCTCGCTGCAGTGCCGCGCCACGCTCTCGGCTGACGGCACGCATTACAAGCTCAACGGCTCGAAAATCTGGACCACCCACGCGCACTGGGCCAACCGCATGTTCGCGCTGGTCCGCACCGATACCAACGGCAAGAAGCAGGCGGGCATCTCGTTCGTGCTGGTCGACATGAACCAGCCCGGCGTCTCGGTCCGCCCGCTGCTCACGCTGGCCGGCGATCACGAAGTCAACCAGGTCTTCCTCGAAGACGCGATCGTGCCGGTCGAGGACCGCGTCGGTGAAGAGGGCGACGGCTGGAAGCTTGCCAAGTTCCTGCTCGAGAACGAACGCGGCGGCTCGTGCCATTCGCCCAAGCTCGAATACGATCTCGCCCAGATCGAGGCCGATGCCGCAAGCGAGCCCGACGGGCGCGGCGGCCGTCTTGCCGACGATGCCGACTGGAAGCGCCGCGTTGCGCGCGTCCGCCTCGGCATCCAGTCGCTCGAGATGATCGAACTGCGCATCCTCTCGGAGATCGCCAAGGGCCGCGCGCCCGGTCCGCAGACCTCGCTGACCAAGCTGCTCGCCTCGAACCTGCGCCAGGACGTCGATCTGCTCGGCGTCGATCTTTATGGCGCGGCCGGCCTCCAGCTCGATTTCGCAAGGCCGTTTTATGGCGACAACGCGCCTGCGCCGATCCATTCGAAGGGTGCGCAAGTTGCCGCAGCCCGCTATCTCAACAGCCGCGCATGGACGATCTTTGGCGGAACCAACGAAGTGCAGGCGGGCATCATCGCCCGCACTGTGCTCGGCCTATAAGGGAACTTGAAGGATGCAGCTGAGCCGCGAGGCGCTATTGCGCGCCTATCGCCAGATGAAGGTGATCCGCGAATTCGAGGAACGCCTTCACGTCGATATCCAGACCGGCGAGATCGCCGGGTTCACTCACCTCTACTGCGGGCAGGAAGCCGTCGCGGTCGGCGTGTGCGAGCACCTTTCGGTCGAGGACAAGATCGTCTCCACGCATCGCGGCCACGGCCACTGCCTTGCCAAGGGCTGTGACGTGAACGGCATGATGAAGGAAATCTGGGGCAGCCGCGAAGGCCTGTGCAAGGGCAAGGGCGGGTCGATGCACATCGCCGATATCGAAAAGGGCATGCTCGGCGCCAACGGCATCGTCGGCGCGGGCGCTCCCATCGCGGTGGGTGCGGGGATCTCGTGCAAGATCGACGGCAAGGGCCATGTCGCCATCACCTTCTCGGGCGACGGCGCGTGCAACCAGGGCACCACGTTCGAAGCCATGAACATGGCCGTGGTCACCAAGGCCGCCACGATCTTCGTGTTCGAGAACAACCACTATTCCGAACACACCGGCTTCGAATACGCGGTCGGCACCCAGCGCGACATCGCCAGCCGCGCCGAAGCCTTCGGCATGAAGGTCTGGCGCGGCGATGGCACCGATTTCTTCTCGGTGTTCGAAACCATGCGCGAAGTGCTCGAATACGTCCGCGTCCCCGGCAACGGCCCGGCGGCGGTCGAATTCGATACCGAGCGCTTCTTCGGCCACTTCGAAGGCGATCCGCAGCGCTATCGCGGCCCCGGCGAACTCGATCGCATCCGCGAGACCCGTGATTGCCTCAAGAAGTTCCGCGCCAGCGTGACCGACGCCAAGCTGCTGACCGACGCCGATCTCGACGCGCTCGACGCCGAAGTCCTCGCCGAGATCGAGGAATCGGTCGCCCAGGCCAAGGCCGCCGAACGGCCCACCGCCGAGGACGTCCTTGCCGACGTCTACATTTCGTACTGAGCGGGGGAACGGACCCATGGCAAACATGATGTATCGGGACGCCGTCCTGACGACGATCGCCGAGGAAATGGAGCGCGACGAGAACGTCGTCGTGCTCGGCGAGGACGTGGTCGGCGGCATGGGCACGCCCGGCGGGCCCGAAGCCATCGGCGGCATCTGGTCGACCTCGACCGGGCTGTTCGGAAAGTTTGGCGCCGATCGCGTGATCGACACGCCGATCTCGGAAAGCGCGATCATGGGCGCGGCCGCCGGCCTCGCCCTGTCCGGCAAGCGTCCGATCGCCGAGCTGATGTTCGCCGATTTCATCGGCGTGTCGCTCGATCAGATCTGGAACCAGCTGGCCAAGTTCCGCTACATGTTCGGCGGCAAGACCAGGTGCCCCGCCGTCATCCGCATGGCCTATGGCGCGGGCTACAACGCCGCTGCGCAGCACAGCCAGGCCGTCCACCAGATCCTCACCGGAATGCCCGGCCTCAAGGTCGTCATGCCCACCACGCCCGGCGACGTGAAGGGTTTGCTGCGCACCGCGATCCGCGACGATGATCCGGTGATCTTCCTCGAACACAAGGCGCTCTACGGCGTCTCGGGCGAAGTGCCCGACGACAGGGACTACATGATCCCGTTCGGCCATGCGCGCCTCAGCCGCGCCGGTCAGGACGTCACCATCGTCTCGACCGGCCTGTTGCTCGGCTTCTGCGAGGCGGTGGCCGACAAGCTCGCCGCCGAAGGCATCGGCTGCGACGTCATCGACCTGCGCACCACCAGCCCGATCGACGAGGAAACCATTCTGGATTCCGTTGAAGTGACGGGGCGCCTCGTCGTCGTCGACGAAGCCCCGCCGCGCTGCAGCCTTGCCTCCGACATCTGCGCGACCGTGGCCGAAAAGGCCTTCGCCGCGCTCAAGGCTCCGCCGCTGGCCGTCAACCCGCCGCACACCCCGATCCCGTTCGCACGCGAGCTTGAATCTGCCTACCTCCCCTCGGTCGACAAGATCGAAGCGGCGGTTCGCAAGGTTCTGAATTACCGCTGAGGAGTCGGGAAATGGCTAACATCCGCCCGTTCTGCATGCCCAAATGGGGCATCGAAATGACCGAGGGCACGATCGCCGAATGGATGGTCAAGGAGGGTGACGCCTTTGCCAAGGGCCAGGTCCTGTGCCTGATCGAGACCGCCAAGATCACCAACGAGGTCGAGGCCGAGTACGACGCCGTGCTCAAGCGCCTGCTCACGCCCGCAGGGGACGAAGCCTATCCCGTTGGCGCGCTTCTCGGCGTGTTTGCCGATGCCGACACCCCCGATGCCGAGATCGACGCCTTCATCGCAGGCTTCAAGCCCGCCGAAACCTCGGTCGCGGCCAAGTCCGGCGGCGGCAGCGCCCCTGCCCCCGCAGCAGCCGCCCCTGCCCCGGCACCAGCCCCGGCACGCGCGCCCAGGAAGATCGTCACCAACCGGGCGATCAGCCCCGAGGCGCTGAAGCTGGCCGAGGCCGAAGGCGTGGACATCGAGCCCATCGCCGGCTCGGGTCGCAATGGCCGCATAACCTATCAGGATATCGTCCAGGCCCTGCGTCCCGAACGCGCGGCCTCGTTCAAGGGCAGCGCGCAACTCGTCGAGGACAGCCCCGAGGCCTTCGCCTCGCCGCTCGCCCGGCGCATTGCCGCGCAGCACGGCATCGCTCTGGCCGCGATCACCGGCACTGGCCCGCGCGGCCGCATTTCGAAAGCCGACGTGCTGGCGCTGGTCAAGCCGACCACGGCCTCCGGCGCGGTATCGTTCGGCGCACCGTTCGAACTCGTCGCCAACCAGCCTGCGGTCCAGCCCTTCGACAAGATCCGCAAGGTCGTCGCCCGCCGCCTGACCGAGGCCAAGCAGACCATCCCGCACTTCTACCTGCGCATGTCCGCATCGGTCGACGAACTGATGGCCCTGCGCAAGACCGCCAACCTCGTGCTCGGCACCAAGGCCTCGATCAATGACTACATCGTCAAGGCCGTGGCCCTTGCCCTCGCCCGCCACCCGGACGTCAACGTCCAGGTTCATGGCGACGAGGTCCACAGCTTCCCCCACGCCGACGTCGCCATCGCGGTCGCCAGCCCCAAGGGCCTGGTCACACCGATCGTGCGGCAGGCAGACCGCATGCACATCGCCCAGATCGCGGCCACCACCCGCGCGCTGATCGACAAGGCGCAGGCAGGCAGGCTCGGCTACGAGGATATGGACGGCGGCACCTTCTCGGTCTCCAACCTCGGCATGTTCGGGATCGAGAACTTCGATGCGATCATCAACCCGCCGCAGGGCGCAATCCTTGCCGTGGGCGGCGTAAACCGCGTCGCGGTAGAAGCCGGCAATGGCGACATCGCCTTCGAAAGCCGCATCTCGTTCACGCTTTCGGTCGATCACCGCGCCATCGATGGTGCAGCCGGCGCGCAGTTCCTGCAGACCCTGAAAGGCCTGCTCGAAGCTCCCGAGGGCCTTTTCGCATGACTCGCAAGATCACCCAGCTCGGCCCCGTCGGCCAGCTCGCCTACCTGCCGCAGGATTTCGACGCGGCGGTGAGATACTGGACCGAAACGATGGGCGTCGGCCCGTTCTTCCTGATGGAGAACGTCGCGCTCGGCGAGTGCAAGTACAAGGGTCAGCCCAGCGGCGCGGTCTTCTCCATCGCCATCGCCTATTGGGGCGATGTCCAGATCGAACTGATCCGGCCCGAAAACCGCGAACCCTCGATCTACACCGGCGAATATGCGGTGACGGATCAGCTTCACCACATCTGCATCTTCGTTAATTCCATCGCCGAAGCCCGCGCTGCCTGTGCGGAAGCGGGCGCCGAAATCCTCGTCGAGGGCAAGGTCGGCGAGGACGGAGAAGTTATCTACGTCGATGCGGGACAGGGTCCAGGCGGCGTGATCGAACTCCTCCAGAACATGACCGGCGCCGACGCCATCTTCCAGTCGATCAAGGATGCCGGCAAGAACTGGGACGGATCGGACCCATTACGCAAACTCTGGTGACCTGATAGCAAATGTCCATCACCGACGGATGGACAGACGACCAACCCTTGAACAAGACCCGTACGCGCTGAGCGACGCGCGCTTTGACCCGTTTCCGATGGGCCAACTTCCACCGTCTTGCCACGATACCGATCAATTGGCGGCGCGCAGGACGGCGTCGCTCTCACCGTTGCTGCCGTCCGTGAATACCCATTTCAAGTGGACCCAGACCAGCCCCTTGGCCATCGGCCTGCGGCTGCAAGGGATCGTCCAGCCGGATTCCGCAGGATATTCGGCCCCGCACAACGGGACCTGTCGCGCAGATATCGCGAAGGCTCCCGGCGCGCTGGCGCACGCCTGCTCGCTCGATCCGGTCGCACAGCTCACGCGCCAGTCGCCGTAGTAACCCGGAACATCCAATGGCAGAATCTCCGGACCTTTGCGGAACCCGATGCTCTGGGTAATGTAGGTTGCCGTAATACTTCCAAGGTTCCGTCCTGCAGACGGGTTGCGCTGAATGGTGATGGAGAGAGTGGCATCGCGTCCGGCAGATTCGGCGATGTACTGCACAGCGATCGCCTGAAATTCGCTTGTGGCCGCACTCGGCCCGCCACCTTGGTCCGACGGCCGCGCTTTCGGCTCCGCACCGGCAGCGGCCACTGCAAAGGTTGCCAGAAAAGGCACCAGTAAAGGCGATTTGTCCATGATCCCTCCGAAGCGCGCAGTATTACGCCGCCTGCAGAAAAGGGAAACGCCTGATACTTTCGGAATGGCGGCGCTCGCCTCGCCGCAGTGAAGGCCATTGAAAAAGGGCGGCCCTGCGCAATGCAGGACCGCCCCTTGTTCAGGCGATATCGCCGTCGGCTATCAGAACTTGAAGCCGGCGCGGACACCGTAGGTGCGCGGATCGGAGAAGCTCACGCCGCCGAGCAGGCCAGTGGTGGCCGAGGTCAGCACGAGGTTGTCTTCGATGTTTTCCACAAAGCCCGCGATGTAGAAGCGGTCTTCAGGCGCGTTGTAGGTGATCGAAGCGTCGGTCTTCGAGTAGCCGGGCTGCGCGAAGTAGGCGAAGTTCGCCAGATCGGTCAGCTCGTACTGGCTGCGGGCTGCAGTCTGCGCATCGAGCACGACCTTGCCTTCGCCAACCGGGATCACGTAGTTCACGCCGGCAACCCAGCTCCACTTGGGGCTGCGGTTCAGCGGGCGGCCTGCGAAGCTGATCGCGGGCTGCGGGTTGAACTGGTCATAGCGCGCGTCGAGGTAGTTGAGCGCCAAACGGACCGAGAAGTTGTCGATCGGCTGCAGCGTTGCGTCGAGTTCCACACCATCGACCTTGGCCTTGGCGGCGTTGGTCGTGATCTGGCAAGGGCCGCCACAGGCATTCGAAACCTGCGAAAGCTGCAGGCCCGAATAATCGTAGTGGAACACGGTGCCGTTCAGGCGAAACTCGGGGCTGATCTTGAACTTGAAGCCTGCTTCGTAGGCGGTAAGCGTTTCAGGATCGTAGTAGAGCGCCTTGGCGGGAAGTCCACAGCTCGGGCCCTTGCCGATTTCGCAGCCGTCGTTGAAGCCACCAGCCTTGTAGCCGGTCGAAACCGAGGCGAACACGAGGCCGAGCGGGCTGTCGTAGTCGATGCCTGCACGCCAGGTGACCTTGCTGAAGGTGCGCTTGGCGTTGTTGTCCTGGAACTTCGTGCGGCCGAGGAACGCGCCACGATTTGCCGAATCACCTACGAAGCTGAAGGCATCGAGCACGGTCGCGCCGACGCGCGACTTGAGATCGCTGGAGTAGCGCACGCCGCCGGTGACCTTGACGTCCGGCACCAGTTCATAGGTAAACTGACCGAAGACCGACTTGTTCTCGGCGATCGTCGGATCCTGCGGGAAGCCGAAACGGGTGTTGGGCGCCAGCAGGTTGTTGATGAAGAAGGCGATGCCCGACTTTTCCTTGAAGTAGTAGCCGCCGACCTGGGCCTGCAGCGGACCGTCGCCGCCATAGGCGAGGCGCAGTTCGTGCGAGGTCTGCCAGTACGTGCCGGTGAAGTCGCCGGTGAAGGGCGTCACGCCGATGTTGCTGAATTCCGTACGATCGGACTCACGATACGACCCAAGGTAGGTCATCGTGACGTTGCCCATCGTGTAGTTCAGTTCGCCCATCACGCCGCGCTCGATGTTGTCGCGGAAGGTCGACTGGCCCTGGCGGCCATGCAGCGTGCGACCGGCGTCAGACGACGGTTCGCTGTAGGTCGGGCGTTCGAAGGTCGGACGCGCACCGGTCTTGATGTTGCTGTAGAAGTTGGTGTTCTCGACCGTGTTGGACGGTGCACCCTTGACCCAGCTGTAGTCGCCGACGAGCAGCAGGCTGAGGTCCGGCGAAGGCTTGAACAAGGCCGAAAGACGGATCGACTTGTTGTTCTTGAACTTCTTCAGGCCGATGCCGTCAGCTGCGTTGCCGTCCTTGAGGTAGGTGTCGCGCTGGTCGATGTTGGCGGCCACGCGGAACGCGATCGTGTCGCTGGCGGGCAGGTTGATCACGGCAGTGCCGTTGATCGCATCGTAGTTGCCATAGGAAACGTCGGCGCGCGCGCCGAACTCGAACTTGGGCTGCACCGAAAGGACGTTGATCACGCCAGCGGTCGAGTTGCGGCCATAGAGCGTGCCCTGTGGGCCGCGCAGAACTTCAACGCGCTCGATGTCGAAGAAGGAAACTTCCTGCGCCTGCGGACGGGCAAGGTAGACGCCGTTTTGCATGAAGGCGGCCGAAGGGTCACCCTTCTCGGTGCCGTCGGTCGAGGTCACGCCGCGGATCGTGATCTGCAGGCCGTTGCCGCGCACGATCGACAGGTTCGGAACGGTTTCTTCAAGCTGCGTCGGGTTCGAGATGCCCGACTGGATCAGGTCATCGCCGCCAACCGCGGTCATCGCGATCGGGGTCTTCGACAGCAGCGAAGACGTGCGGTTCGCGGTCACGACGATATCGCCGTTGTCCACCGTATCGGCAGCGTCCTGTGCCGCGTCCTGGGCAAATGCAGGCTGGGTCAGCGCGAACGCCGAAACCAGGCAAGCAAGCTGGATTTTCCTCATGTAGTTCCTCCCTCTTGGAAACGAAGACGAACACCTGCGGCAATTTCCCCTGCCCCGGGCATCCGGTATTGAACTGGTCGGCTGGATTGGATCGCGCAAACGCCCCGCATGGCGTTGCGGCTACGGCGCGTGGCGCCGTCAAAAACCTTTGCACTCCTCTCCAACCTGCGATTCGAAGCTCGCTGACTATGCTCGTGCCGAGGATTGTCAACGCTGTCAAGATTGCGCTGTCATTAGTGCAGCTGTGTCGATTCCTTTAGGGAAACTGTTGTTTTTCGGGCACACCGGCTTTGGATTTCCGCCATTCCGGCAGCACCGGAGCGAAAAAGGGGGACGGCGCTGCAGAAAGCGCCGTCCCCTTGAAGTTAAAGAACTCTGCGCTGCAGAGCCCTTCGGGTCGCAAGGCCGCAATAGCAGCAGGCATCGGCGCAGAAAGTGCGTAACTTCACATACCGCAAAAACTTTGGTTAGGCCCCGTGCTTACCGACGCATGGTCGGTCAGGCCAGCCCTGCCCCACGCGCCACGACATAGCACCCCATCGTGATGACCAGCAGCGCAAAGCCGCGCTCAGCCGCGCGCTTGCCCTGCCCAAGCTGGCGACCGATCAGCATGCCCGCGATCGCTCCGCCGATCCCGCCTGCGACCAGCTGCGCGACAAGGCTCCAGTCGACGTAGCCCGAGATCGCATAGGACGCCGCCGTGGTCAGGCCGAGCGCCGCCACCGCGACCAGCGAGGTGCCGACCGCCGTGCGCAGCGGCATGCCGGTCGCAAGGATCAGCGCCGGCACGATCAGGAAGCCCCCGCCGATTCCGAAGAAACCGGCGAGCAACCCCACGCCCAGCCCTGCCGGAACCAGTCGCGGCAGGAGGTGCCCCGCGCTCGTGCGGGTCAGCCGGACATTCGGGTCCTCGGGCGAGCGGCGCGGGCGCAGCATCGCAAGGCCCACCACCACCATCATCGCCCCGAACAGCGCGAGCAGACGCTCGCCGTCCATCGCCTTTCCGGCGTGGGCGCCAAGCGTCGCACCGGCGATCCCGGCCAGCGAGAAGGTCAGCGCGCAGGGCCATTTCACCGTGCCGGCCCGCGCGTGCACGCCCAGCCCCGCCAGCGCATTGAGCGCGACCGCCACTGCGGCGGTCCCGATCGCGGCGTGGGGCGATTCCACCCCCACCGCATAGACCAGCAGCGGCACCGCGACGATCGACCCACCCCCGCCGACAAGGCCGAGGATCAGCCCGATCGCCGCGCCCGACCACAGCGCTGCCGCAACGATCTGGGCGTCCATGGCTCAGCGCGCTCCCGCGGCCCGCGCATCATGGGTCCGGCGATTCCACGGCATTGCGCCCAGCAGCTTGGCCATGCCGCACCAGCCGCTGACCCCGGCGAACACCAGCCCTGCCCCGACAAACCCGGCGATCAGCAATCCGGCCTGTGATACCAGGAACGCGAGCAGGACGCCGAGCAGGACCAGCGATCCCGCCGCGATCTGCACCTGCCGCATGATCTCGAGCGGCTGACTGCGATCCATCGCGCATTCGAGGCCCGCCTTCCGCCAACCCTCGATCCCGCCTTCCATCAGGTAGACCGGCGCATCGGTCGCCGCGCGCAGCGCATCGGCATTGGCCTGCGTGCGCATGCCCGACTTGCAGTGAAAGATCACCTCGGGCGCGCCCTCGATCCGCTCGAGCTGCGCCAGCGGCATGTTGCGCGCGCAGGGAATGTGGGCGCGCGCATATTCGTCGGGTGCGCGTATATCGACAAGCACCGCGCCTGCCGCAATGCGTGCCTGCGCCTCCTGGGGCGTGATGGTCGTGGTCATGGAGCATGTCCTTGCTGAAGCATATTATATGTTGCTAATTTAGATACCGCGCATATATTGTCAAGACCAGACAGGAAGCGGACCCCAGTTCATGCAACCCCATATTCAGGCTTTCTTCGACGAACCGACTTTCACCGTCAGCTACCTCGTCGGCGATCCGGCAACGCATCAGGCCGTGGTCATCGATCCCGTGCTCGATTTCGACCCCGCCTCGGGCCGCGCCGATGTGCGCTCGGCCGATGCCGTCCTTGCCGCCGCTCAAGCCGGCCACTGGCAGATCGTCATGGTGCTCGAAACCCATGCCCACGCCGATCACCTTACCGCCGCACCATACATCAAGGCACGCACCGGCGCGATCATCGCCATCGGCGCGCAGATCCGCGCTGTGCAGCAGGTTTTCCGCCCGATGTTCGACATTGCCGATCTCAAGCCCGCCGGCGGCGATTTCGATCGCCTGCTCGAGGACGGCGAACGCTTCGCTGTGGGGTCGCTCGAATTCGAGGCTCTCGCCACGCCCGGCCACACGCCTGCCGACATGGCCTACAAGGTGGGCGATGCGATCTTCGTCGGCGACACGCTGTTCATGCCCGATTATGGCACCGCCCGCGCAGACTTCCCCGGCGGCGATGCCCGCGCGCTCTACCGCTCGATCCGCCGCCTGCTCTCATACCCGCGCGAAACGCGTCTGTTCATGTGCCACGATTACAAGTCGCCCGGCCGCGACGTCTATGCCTGGGAGACCACCGTCGGCGAGGAGCGTGATCGCTCGGTCCACGTCCACGACGGCGTGACCGAGGACGCATTCGTTGCCATGCGCACTGCGCGTGACGCCACGCTCGCCCCCCCGCGCCTGCTGCTCCCCTCGATCCAGGTCAACATCCGCGCCGGCCGCTTCCCGCCAGCCGAAGCCAACGGCGTCCACTATTTGCGCATCCCGGTGAAGCTGGGACCGGGCTTGGCCGGGTAGGCGATCAGGCCTGTACGGCCCCTAGCGGCAGCGAGGCCTCGAAGCACGCGCCTTCGGGCAGGAGACTATGGCGCGCGGTGCCGCCCAGCCCTCCGCCCAGCATGCGCTCGAGCGTGCGGGTGCCGAAGCCCTGGTGGTGGCCCGACTCCGCCATCACGGGGCCGCCCTCCTCGCGCCAGACGAACGACAGCGCGCCCGCTTCTTCATCGACCGTCCAGGATATCCGCACAATTCCGCTGTCTTCCGATAGCGCGCCGTGCTTGCAGGCATTGGTCGCCAGTTCGTGCAGCACCATGCCGAAAGCGTGCACCGCCTTGGGATTGAGATCCACGTCCGGTCCGTCCAGCAGGATCCGCGCCGTATCGCAGTCAGTGAAAACCTCGAGTTGGCGGCGGATCAGCCGATCGAGCCTGGCACCAGCCTCGTACTTGCCGATCAGCAGGTCGTGCGATGCGGCAATTCCCATGATCTTGCCCGAAAGGGCCTGCTCCATCTCCTGCACCGAACTCGCCGTGCGCGCACTGTTGCGCACCACCGCGCCGATCACCGCCAGCAGGTTCTTGATGCGATGATTGGCCTCGCCCAGAACCAGATCGATCTGGTCCTGCGCGGCCTTGCGCTCCTGGATGTCGGTCACCACCGATATGAAGTTCACCGGCGTTCCATCGGCGCGGCGCAGCAGGGACACGCTCAAGTCGCCCCAGATCACCGCACCATCGGGCCGAATGTAGCGCTTCTCCATCGTGTAGGAATCTATCTCGCCACGCAGCAGTTGCTCGAGCAGGTGAAGATCGGCCCCCAGATCGTCGGGATGCGTCAGGTCCTGGAAGGTGAGATCCGCCAATTCGTCGGCTCCGCGCCCAAGCATCTGGCAGAAATATTCATTGAGGCGGATGAACCGCCCTTCGGTGGAAACATGCGCGACGCCCACGTTGGCATGTTCGAACGTGCTGCGGAACTGTTCTTCGCTCTCGCGCAGGGCGTCCTGCGCCCTGCGGATATCGGTCACGTCGATGTTCACGCCGTGCAGGCGCGAAGGCCGCCCGTCCGCACCCGCATCCACGCTGCCCCGGTCATGGATCCAGCGGACTTCCCCGCCCGGCAGGATAACGCGGAAGGCATGGTCGATCGCAGTGCCCCTCTCGATCGCCGAGTGCGCCACTTCCGTGACCGCAGCAACGTCCTCGGGATGGATGGTCGAGAGCCACAGATCCACGGTCGGCTCGCCATTGGCCGGGTCGAGCCCGTAGAGCCGATAGACCGACCCGGACCACCACAGGCGATTGCCGGGAATGTCCATGTGGTATGATGCGATGCCGCCGGCTTCCTGCGCCAGTTCCATCCACTTGCGCGCATCGAGCAGCGCCTTTTCCGCCTCGACCCGCCGCTGGTTGTCCCTGAGCAGCATGTCGACGACCGGCAGCCCCGACTCGGCCGAGCGCGCAACCACCTGCTTCAGGTGTGCGAGTTCGTCCCGCAAGCGGACCAGCTCACTCTCGACGCCTTGATCCGTTGAATCCATTGCGATTTTGCCACCACACCCTCAAACCGGCGGCGTCACTCAAGGTGGTCCTCATCGGTTCGCCAGACAGCAGCCTAGCATGTCTGCTTGCGGGCGCTAAACCCCTATTTGCCGGGGCCGGCGCGGGCCGCCGGAAGCGATGGCCTGATCATCTGGCTGCAACCCGCAAGGGCCTTCCCGGCCCTTGCGGGTTGCGTCCGGTCAGTACTTCACGCCAGCCCGGACACCGAAGGTGCGGGGCTGTTCGATCGTGACGCCACCGACAAGGCCGGTCGCCGCCGCAGCGATCGTGATGCGGTTCTCGATGTTCTTGACGAAGCCCTGCACGAAGAAGCGCTCTTCGGGCGCGGTGAACGTCGCCGTAAGGTCAGTCTTGGTGTGCGAAGGCTGGCGGAACAGCGAAGCGTTGTTGAGATCCTGCATGTAGTAGGCAGAGCTCAGCTTGGTTCGCGCGGCCAGTTCGAACGAACCGCCGTTGCCCAGCGGGATCGACTGGCTCATCCCGGCAGACACGACATGCTTGGGAGCATGGTCGAGCGGCAGGCCGGCGAAATCGCGCGAGACGCCTCCGGCCGAAACCAGGAAGGTGGTGTAGCGGGCATCGGTGTAGGTATAGCCCAGATCCACGCGGGTGTTCGGGCCAGGCTGGAGGACGGCTTCCAGTTCGACCCCGTCCACCTTTGCCGAAGCGGCGTTGCGGATCAGCGTCGCGGGAACCGGCACGGTCACGATCTGGCTGACCTGCAGGTTGCCGTAGTCATAGTGGAACGCCGCAGCATTGAAGCGCACCGCGCTGCTGATGCGGAATTTCACGCCGGCTTCGTAGTTGGTCAGCGTTTCCGGGTTGAAGTAGAGCGCCGCGTCATTGAGCGTGCAGCCGATGCCACCACCGGCAACGCAACCGTCGTTGAAGCCGCCTGCCTTGTAGCCGGTCGAGACCGACGCATAGATCAGGCCAAGGCCGGGCACGTCATAGTCGATGCCGCCCTTGTAGATCGTCTTGTGGTAATTGCGCGCAGCGATGTTCTGGTTGAGCGTGCACCGGAACGCCGCGTTGCAGAGCACTGCGGGCAGCCCCGATGCGTTCTGGGCTGCAAGGTTCGGGAAGTCGACGACCGTCTGGCCATCGCGCGACTTGAAGTCGTGCGTGTAGCGGATGCCGGCCGTGATGTGCAGGTCGGGCGTCACGTCATACGTCAGTTGGCCGAAGGCGGCCTTCGAACGGGCAACCGTCGGGCCCTGCGGGAAGGCAAAGCCGGTCGCGCCGGGAACCACGAAGCCCGAAAGCGGCGCGCCGAGGTTCAGCTCGAGGAACGACTGCTCGTGGAAGTAATATCCGCCGATCTGCCCGTGCAGCTTCGAACCCTGTCCGAAGGCGAGGCGCAGTTCGTGGCTGTCCTGCTTGAAATTGCCGAAGAAGTACGCCGGGTTATTCAGTGAACCGAACAGGAGGAAGTTGCGCACGTCCTGGCGGTCGGTCTTGCGGTAGGCACCCAGATAGGTCATCTGCACCGGGCCGAAATCGTAGGTGAATTCCCCGGTGATGCCGTAGTTCTTGTTGTTGCGGCGGTTCGGGAACGTCGGCGCTACGGTGAGCGTGCGCTGGAAGTCCGCGTCATGCGAAACGTAGGTCGGATCGACTCCCGGAATGCCCGTGTTCGCATAGAAGCGATCAAGCGTGACAAGGTTGCCGTTGACGCCGGTGCCCTTGGTGTTCTGGTAATCGCCCTTGATGTAGTAGGTGAAGTTGTCACCGATCTTGCCGGCGAACGACAGGCGCGCCGATATGGCATCGCGATAGGGATTGGTCGCGACCGGCGAGTTTTTGACCGTGAAGTAAGAATCCTGGCGCTGGTAGTTGACTGCTGCGCGCATCGCCAGGCTGTCGCCCATCGGCACGTTGACCATGCCGGTCACTTCGGCGGTATTGAGATTGCCGTAAGTGCCTTCGACCGAAGCCGATAGCTTGTCGGTCGGGCGGGCCGAAATCACGTTGATCACGCCGGCCGTGGTGTTGCGGCCATAGAGCGTGCCCTGGGGCCCGCGCAGCACTTCGATGCGCTGCAGGTCGTAGAAGCTGCCGAGCACGTCAGCCGGACGCGCGATATAGATCCCGTCGACAAGGAACGAGGCCGAAGGATCGCCCTTCTCGGTGTTGTCGGTACTGGTCACGCCGCGGATCGAGATGCGCGCGGCATCGCCGTTCTCGCTGATCTGCAGGCCTGGCACGGCCGTGGCGAGCGAACGGGCGTCGGTAATGCCTGCGTTGCGCAGCGTGTCGGCCGAAACCGCAGTCATCGTAACCGGCGTCTTCGAAAGCAGCGTCTCGCTGCGGGTTGCCGTCACGATGATGTCATCGCCGCTCTGGTCGTCGGTGGACTGCGCCCACGCCTGGCTCGACGTCAGTGCAATGACCGACGCGACGCAAAGCCCGATAGATCTTCTCATGTCCCTCTCCCTGACAGGCGGATTGCTTCCGCCATGTTGCTCCAATTGTCAGAGTATTGCTCATGATATCGCTGTCAAGGCGGGGCGCTGGCTACCAGGGCTGGCGGTAGTGTCAGGTGCAGGCGCAGGTTTTCGCGCTTTTCGGTCATTTTCGCGTCGAAGTCGGGGCCCTTCCAGTTCCCTGCCAGGTCGAAATTTTTACAATGTTGAATTTTTGTCACACCGCATCACTTGCCAAATTCGTAAAGAGCCAAAGCATAGCGAAGCCATCCCGGTTCCTGACCAAGGGAAAGTCCCACCTGACAAGCGTCGCCCGAAGTCCACATGTCAGCCTTTCGCGGGACTGGTAAATGCACATGGACGCAAAGGCCTGTTTGCGTCTACAATTTTGGCGTGACGCCTCCGCCCCCACCTTTCACCGCCGTTTCCTGGACCGCTCCTCTGGCCGATACCCTCGCTGACGCCAGCGCGGCCCTGTCACGCCTCGACGCCCGCGTCTGCGCAAGTTCGCTGGCACCGGGCTGGAAGCTTCGCGCCAGTTGGTCGGGCTTTGCTGCTGCGCTGCGGCTGCAACAGTCGCCGATCGAGGAAATCGACATTATTGCCGAGCGCTGCGGGCTGCGGCTGCCCGCTCGCCCGGTGCCTCGGACCGAAGACGAACCCTTCGCTCCGTATGAGCCCTGGCTTGCCGATCTTGCAGAGCCCGAAGGGCGGCACTGGTCGCAGGGCCTGCCCTTTACCTTCGACGCGCCCGAAGGCTGGCGCGAGGCCCCTGCCCTCGTCCGTGCGCTGACCGTGTTCGACATGGCCGCCAGAGCCGACCGCACGATTGCCCCATGGCTCGCCTTCCCGGTCATTGTACGGCGTCTGGGGCTCACGCGCACCGCCCTGCCCTGTGTCGTGCCCGGAGACGCTGCACAGCGCACACTGCGCGACCCTCGCCCGGTCATGCTCAAGCGCCTGCTCAAGCAGGTCACCCGCGCTTCGGAGGACGGCCTTGAACGTCTTGACCGTCTCGAGAACGCCACCCGACGCGCCGCTGTCGCGATCGCCGGAGAGCATCGCCCCGGGAAACTCACCGAGCTTGCGCGGCTAGCGTTGACCCGACCCTGTCTTGCGGCCCGATCGCTCGCGCCACTGCTCGGCATCACGATTTCCGGCGCAGGCAAGCTGCTCGAGCGCGCGACCGCGCTCGGGCTCATGGTCGAGATATCCGGCCGGGAATCCTGGCGGACTTACGTCACCCCGGATCTTGCCACCACGCTCGGACTGCGGCCTGCCGAGCGCGGCCGCCCTCCCCTCCTCGCAAACCCGCCGCGCGAGATTGATTTGATCCTGCGCTCGTTCGATGCGGAGATGGCAGAGATCGACGCACGCCTCGCAAGGCTGGGCATCGACGCTGCGAACTGACCTGCCGACTTCGCACCCTCCCCCCTTTCAGCCAAAGCCAAAGGCTTCGACGAGGGTTAGAGGGGTTTATGGAGAGTTAGATCAAGTTAAGGGCCGGAAACTTGGCTCCGAGCGACCGATTTTGCGCGAGTCGCGGCAAGCGCCCTGTTCCCGGAATGTCGTCAGACCGTTCCCGATGGATCGGCTGATTGTTCCCGATGGATCGACCCGGCGTTCCTGATGGGTCGAAAGTGCCGGTAATCCTGTTCCCGATAGATCGACGGTACCCGATTGCGCGTGTGTGGTGACGGACGATTGAATCACTTTCCAACAAAGTCCAACAATAGAGGTTCAATTCGGGAAGGTGGCCGGCTTGTTCGATGGTGGATTGCAAAGTCGCAGGAGCATGGCCCGACACTTCGGGAACACCAGCGCGGCGCTTGCCGTCACATCACGAACGGCCATATCCTTGATGGACGCCCATGGCGGTCAGTAAGGGCGCTTCGACCCAAGCTGCTTCAAGAATGATCGGCCCGAAAGGCGTGCATTTACAGGGTCTGGCGGCAGTTGTTTCCCCAGGGAAACATTTTGGCGCAATTTGCCTCAGCGGCGCAAGGTGTGCCCGTGCTTTTCGTGGTGGCGCTTGACCCAGCCGATGAAGGCCTTCTGCCAGTTGGCTGGCAGGCGTTCCCGGTCGGCATTGACCCAGCGCTCGAACTCGGCGTGGAGAGTGTGGAGGTCCCAGCCCGGGCACGTCTCGCGCAAATGCTCGATCGTCTCGTCGGTCAGGTAGCCGCGGGTCGCGGCATCGCTGATTCCGGCGACGGAACGGCGGACCAGCGCCGAAACGTCGACCGTGTCCGGCAAATGTTTCCCCGGGGAAACTTTCTTCGGCGCAGGCCCCGGCGCGTCCGAGACTGCCCTGCCCTCACCTTGTGCCTGGCGCATCGCGTCCGGCAGACGCCGGTCGGCGCCGTCCTTGCCGTCGATCCGCCGCATCCTCAGCAGCGGCTCGCCTGCTTTTCCAGCTTCGACTGACAGGCCGTATCCTGGAAGCGCGTCCTTTTCGGCGAGCTTGAGGATTTCGAACTTGAACCGCCGATACTCACCTTCCGCGCCCGATTTCTCGAACAGTACCGGCATCGAGATGGCAAAGCCGTCCTCGCCTGCGCCGCCCGCATGCTTGCGTGCCACCTTGTAGAGCCAGCGCTCGCGCCCGCCGGTGATGTCGAAGTAGGCGCGGTCGATCGAAAGCACGCCGCCCTTCATCATCACGCCTTCCCAGAACCAGTTGGAAAGTTCGATGGTCATGCCGCGCGATCGCTCGGTCTTCTCATCGACCAGTTGCGTCCAGCCATCGAGCCAGGAGAAGGTCGCCTCGCGCCGGTTCTCGGCGCGGATGTTTGTCTTGATCGTGGTGGCGACGAGCCGGTCGAGCGATTGTCCGAGCAGTTCATAGGCGCGGCCCGTGGTCGGGCGGCCGATGGCGCGGAGCAGGTCGTAGGGCATCAGGTGGAGCGTGCGCGGCACATCGTTGGCCCCGCGACGCGCCATGTCGGCCAGCACGCTCGCGCAGTAGATGAGGATGTCGGCGTCCCAGATCGTGGCCATGCCATATTCCGGGCTGGCCGAGACGTGGACCCACAGCTTGCCGTCGGGGGAGGTGTAGTCGATCGGCTTGACCCGCTTCGACTTGGCTAGGCTGAAGAAGGGGCGCTCCATCATCTCCCGCTGATCGCGCAGGGGCATGTCGGCCACATAGGGCAGGAACAGGTCGAACTGGTCGTTGCCCGGATGCCTGCGGCCTGGATGCTTCTGAGATGTCTTCATGCGGGGCGGGGGAGGGGGCTGGAAAAGGTGTTTCCCCGGGGAAACATTTGCGATCGTACAGGCCTACTGGCCGAGCAAGCCGGAGCGGCAACTTCCCGCAAATCAGCGGCCAATAAAGTTTCCCCGGGGAAACTTTCGGACTTAAATAGCTGATATAGCGTGTAATTATCCATCAGCGCTGCAATCCGCGACCTTCTTCCTCAAGATCGATCAACGCATCGTGCACAATCTCGAGCAGACGCTTGGTGTCGACCCCGGAACCGGCATGGAGGCGCAGCGTCACCCCCTGACGGTTGACCGACTGGACCGTGATGGCCGGTCGGCCGAACGCGCCTTCGTAGCTGCGCGCTGTCTTCTGCACTTCGCCCGATGCCTTGGGCGAGGCGAGCAGGCGGGCGATCACTTCGTTGGCGCTGAGCGTGGGCAAACCCTTGGCCCGGCGCTCTTCCTGTTGGCGCGCGATGGCGCGGGCCTCGCGCAGGATGGCGGGCGCGGCGGCGCGATCGTCGAGCGCCTGGGCCAGCGGATAGGCGGGCTTGAGCTGAACGTCGGCAGGGCTGGCAAAGGCGGCAAGGACAGCGTCGGGGATGCTCGCGACCTTGAGCATCTTTGAAAGCCAGCCCTTGGACAGCTTCAGCCGCTCGGCCATGCGGCTCATGTGATTGCCATAGTGATCGTAAAGCGCCGTCGCATAGTTGCGCGCGCGTTCAAGGTCCGAGACGTCCTTGCGCGCGCGGTTTTCCAGATCGGCGAGGCGGAAAGCGGCTTCATCGTCGAGCGTCACGACCTGCGCGACGAATTGCATCTCGGGATAGGAATTGGCGCGCAGCCACGAGATCGACCAGTGGCGGCGCGTGCCGGCGATAACTTCGAATTCGTGATCGGGATCGCCTTCGATCCGGCGGACCACGGCCGGGACCTTCTGGCCGCCCTCCGCAACAATGGAATCGATCAGTTCGCCGCACGATTCCTCGGAAAGGTGCTGGTAGCTGCGGGCATTGCCCTTCCACACGCGGACGCGGGCGGGATCGAGCAGCAGCTGCGTGACCTGGCGAACCTCGCCGCTGGCGACGCGCGCGAGAGCGGATTCTCGCCCGAGCAGCGTCGTGCCACGCATCCGGTCGGGCCGCGGCGGGGCGGCGGAGGGAGGGGTGTCCTCGACCACGGCGACGGTGTCGGGTTCTGACTTCTTCTCAACGGCTTCGTCCGCCAGCAGGGCGGCGAGATAATCGGATTGCTTACGCGCCATGGCTCACCTCGAATCGGGAAGAGCGGAACATATTGGCAACATTGCCGTGTAGGAAAGCGCCATCACGCATGGATCACGTCCTCCTCGCGCGCGGGGGCGACGCGACCCCAGCCCGCGCGGACGAGCTGTTCGATCTGGCCCAGCGCCTCGTCGAGATTGGCCTTGCAGCGCTTGTGCGTGCGCGGGGTGCCGATGGGCCTCTCGAGTTCGTAGATCGTCATCATGCGCAGAGCGGCATGGCTGATCTCGGCGCTTTCGAGGATCGGCACGGGGAGCAGGGCAGGGCCGAAGGTCTGCTCCATGATCGTGCGGACCATTTCGTGGCTGGGATCGCCACCATCGAACTTGGAGCAGATCAGGCGGACGAAGCTGTAATCGACCGCGATGCCCGCCTCGATCAACTGGGCGATGACCTGGTCCATCATCGAGAGGAACTGCACCGTGGAGCAGAAGTCGGGCGTGGTGGCAGCCAGCGGCACGAGCAGCGCGTTGGCCGCCTGCATGACCGCGAGCGAGATCGTGCCCAGCGCCGGCGGCGGATCGAGGATGACGACGTCATAATCGCGCGCCATGTCCATCAGCCCGGCCTTGAGCTTGCGGAAGCGCGCGGCGAGCACCGACTGGCCATCGGCACCGGCGGCGGCGAGTTCGTATTCGACGTCGAACAGTTCGAGATTCGAGGGGATCAGGTCGACATTGGGCCAGGGCGTGCGCTTGACCGCATAGAGCAGGTCGGTCTGCGTCGGGTCGATCGAGAGATAGGGGTAGAGCGTTTCGTCGCGCGTGATGTTGAAGTGCGGGTTGAAGCCGAACAGCGTGGTGGTGGTGGCCTGGCTGTCGCAATCGACGACCAGAACGCGATAGCCCTGAACGCCGAAATAGTGGGCGAGGTGGGTGGTGACGGTGGACTTGCCCACGCCGCCCTTGAAGTTCTGCACCGCGATGATCGCGGGCACATCAACGGCTGCGCGGGCAGGGGAGGCGCCGAGCACCTCGCGCATGCGCAGCATATCCTCCATCGAATAGCCGAGACGGCGGCCGTTCTCACCCGCAGGGGGCGGGGGCAGGCGGCCATCGTCTTCGGCCATGCGGATGCGATTGGTCGAGCAGCCAAGCAATTGCGCGGCTTCCGCAATGCCGTAGCGGACGCTAAGCTCCTTGCGGCTTTCGGGCAGGAAGGCCTTGCGGCGCAGACGCTCGATCATGCGTTCGCCTGCCGCAGCAAGATCGCCGATCTGGCTCACGATTGAATTGGATTCGGCCATGCTGCGCCTTCTTGAAGGTATTCCCCGCAACTATTAGCGGATTACCTTCAGTCACGCAATCAGAGTGCTGAATGCACGCAATCGGCGGCGAGCCCTGCGATTGTCAGGTTTTGTCGCGCTCGGTGAAGACCTTGGTGCGCTGACTTGCCCAGTTCATCAATGCCTCGGTGCGCAGGCGCGCGCCTTCCGGATCAGCTTCGAGCGGCAGGACCGAATCAACGATGAGGTCGAAATGCTGGCGCAGGCCGTCTTTCGCCTCGGGGTAGGGGATGATGTAGAGCTGGTTGGCGACGATCCCGGCCTTGACGTGTTCGGCCAGCTCGACCGGGTCCATGCCGTGCTGGTGGATCGAATGGAGCGAGGCGATCGAATCCTCGTTCTCGACATAGCCGCTCTGCCCGAACTGGGCAGGCCGCAACCGGCTGGCTTCGGCAATGTTCGACCTGATATTGGCAGGGCACAGCACCGATACGCCGATCCGATGCTTTTCAAGTCCCTGGCGATAGGATTCCATCAGGTTGATCACGGCAGCCTTGGCGGCGGAATAGGGCGCGGCGAGCGCGCTGCCCATCAGGCCGCCCAATGAGGACGTGGTGACGATATGGCCGGGCTTGCCGCTGGCGATCATGCGCGGCACGAACGTGACCATGCCGTTGACCACGCCGCCAAGGTTGACGCCCATGATCCAGTCGAAGTCGTCGTAGGAGGTCAGCTCCACCGGGCCGAAGCTGTTGACCCCGGCGGTGTTGAACAGGAGCGTGGGCGGGCAGCCGAATGCCGCCTCGACTTCATCTGCCACGCGGGCATAGGCCGCGCGGTCCATGATATCGAGGACAAAGCCGCGTGCGTCGATGCCTTCTGCGCGCAGGGATTCGACGGCGGCATCGACCGCTTCGGCGCGAATGTCGGCAATGGCTATGCGCGCCCCGGCGCGGCCGAAGACCTGCGCCTGACCGAGCCCCGCGCCCGAGGCGCCGCCGGTGATGAAGGCGAGTTCATTGTCGAAAGCTTGCATGATCTGGCTCCTCAGCCCTGCTGGTCTTTGCGCTGGCCTTTGCGGCGAATTTGTTAGGGACACTTACAATCTCGCGCGGCGCCGAGCAAGTCGATTGACCTCTCGCCTTGCACTTTCAAGTGGCTATACCCGGCGCTGAAGGAGCAATATGATGCGTTCGATCATCGTGACCGGAGGGTTCGGCGTGCTGGGCCGCGCCGTGGCACAGGCATTCCGGGAAAATGGCGACCGCGTGGCGCGGATCGATTTTGCGGCAAGCGCGCCTGACGAAAACCCCGCCGGACTGGATCTTGGCGGAGTGGACCTGACAGACGCGGAGGCCGCAGCCGGCGCGGTCGATCGCGTCGTGGCCGCCTTTGGCGGGATCGACGTGCTGGTCAATGTCGCGGGCGGGTTCGTGTGGGAACCGTTCGGGCAAGGTGCGGCGCAGACCTGGGCGCGGATGCACGCGATGAATGCAGTCACCTGCGTGACGATGACGCAGGCCGCGCTGCCGGTGCTGCGCGAGACGGCGGGCGCGGCGATCGTCAACATCGGCGCGGGATCGGCGCTGGTGGCAGGCGCGGGGATGGGGGCCTATGCCGCGTCCAAGCAGGCGGTTCACAAGCTGACCGAGAGCCTTGCGGCCGAGCTAGCCGGAACCGACTGCACGGTGAACGCGGTGTTGCCCAGCATCATCGATACGCCCGTCAATCGCGCGGACATGCCCGATGCCGACTTTGCGCAATGGGTCAGGCCCGAAGCGCTGGCGCGGGTCATCCGGTTTCTTGCAGGGCCCGATGCGCGCAGCCTTTCGGGCGCGCTGATCCCGGTTTCGCGCGGAGGATGAGAAGCCGAGACTTTTCGCCGTTGCTCCCATATGGGTGATTTGCAGCCCCTGTGCGCAGTGCAGACAGCGGCTGCGATCGTCGCCCGCGCGCGACCAGACGAAGGATCACGAATGACCGACGCGGACCTTGCCGCCCATCTTGCCGACTATGCCGGACGCCTGCTCGTAACCGTGCGCGAGGCCGGGATGTTCGAGGCCAAGGCCCTGGGCAAGGCGGGCGATGCGACCGCCAACCAGTTCCTCGTCCATGCGCTGCGCGCGCAGCGGCCCGAGGACGGGCTGCTTTCGGAAGAGGAAAAGGACAACCTCGACCGCCTTAACTATTCGCGCACGTGGATCGTCGATCCGGTGGACGGCACACGCGAATATGGCGAGGCGCGCAGCGACTGGGCGGTGCATGTCGGGCTTGCGGTCGATGGCGTGGCAAGCATCGGCGCGGTGGCGCTCCCCGGAGCCGACGAGGGCCGCGGGCTGGTGCTGCGCACCGATGCCCCGCGCGAAGTGCCGCCTGCGCCTGAAACGCTGCGCATGGTCGTCAGCCGCACGCGCCCCGCGCACGAGGCGGTGGCCGTGGCGGCAAGGATCGGCGCGGAGCTGGTGCCGATGGGCAGCGCAGGTGCCAAGGCGATGGCGGTGATCCTGGGCGATGCCGACATCTACCTCCATTCGGGCGGCCAGTTCGAATGGGATTCGTGTGCGCCGGTGGCCGTGGCGCTGGCGCACGGGCTGCACTGTTCGCGCATCGATGGCAGTCCGCTGGTCTACAACCAGGCCGATACCTACATGCCCGACCTGCTGATCTGCCGGACCGAACATGCGCAGATGGTGCTCGACCACATCGCGGCAGTGCAGGCCGCTGGCTGACGGCGCGCGCTAGCGCTGGTTCACCCGCTGCAGGTCTGAACGGCGCAGGAACACGTTGGCAACGACGTCGGCAGGCATCGGCTGGCCGTAGCGATAGCCCTGCGCCTCGTCACAGCCGAGTGCAAGCAGGGCGGCTTCCTGCGCCAGTGTCTCCACCCCTTCGGCAATGACGGTGAGGCCCAGCGTGCGGGCCATGCCGATCACCGCCTGCACGATCGCGGCATCGCTGGCGCTGCGGTCGATCTGCCTGACGAAGCTGCGGTCGATCTTGAGCCGATCCAGTGGATACTTCTGGAGCAGGCTGAGCGAGGCAAACCCGGTGCCGAAATCGTCGAAAGCGACGCGCACGCCGAGCGCCTTGAGGCGGCGCAGCGTGGTGCTGACCTCGTCGTTGTGGCGCAGAACGGTGTTCTCGGTGATCTCGATCTCGAGCTGGTCTGCGGGCAGGGCGTGGCGTTCGAGCGCGTGCGCGACGACATCGAACAGGCGGCCCGAGCGCAGCTGGACCGGGAACAGGTTCACGCCGACGCAGATGGACCCAAGCCCTTCACGCTGCCAGCGGGCCGCCGCAGCGCAGGCCTGATCGATAATCCAGTCGCCGACGTCCTCGGCCACGGCACTGTCCTCGAGCACGCCGAGGAAGGTCTGCGGCGCAAGCACCCCATGTTCCGGGTGGTTCCAGCGCAGCAGCGCTTCCGCGCCCGAAAGCGTGTCGCGCGTCAGCGAGACCTGCGGCTGGTAGAGCAGGCTGAATTCGCCACGGCTGAGCGCGGTGCGCAGTTCGGTGCCGAGGCGGTGGCGCTGTTCGGACTGGTTCTGCATTGCCCGCACGAAGAAGCGGCGCACGCCCCCGCCGTCACTCTTGGCGCTGTAAAGCGCCAGATCGGCGCGGCTCAGCATCTGCTCGGAGGCAACCTCGTCCCTGGCGGACATGACGATACCGATGCTGGTCCCGATGAAGATCGTCTGACCCGCAACTTCGAAAGGCTGGCGCAGCGCATCGAATATCCGGTCGGCAAGGTCGTCGATCCTGAGCGGATCGGCGCAGTCGGCCATGAGCACGGCGAATTCGTCGCCGCCGAGCCGAGCGACGAAGCCGTCGTCGCCCACGGCCTGTTCGAGCCGGGCCGCAGCCAGTGCGAGCAACTGGTCGCCGACCGAATGGCCGAGGGTGTCGTTGACCAGCTTGAACCCGTCGAGATCGAGCAGCAGCAGCGCGGTTGCGCCATTCGACAGCGCGTCGTCGAGCCGTACGTTGAGCGCGTTGCGGTTTGGCAGCGACGTGAGCGTGTCGCAATGGGCGAGGTGTTCGAGGCGGCGGCGCGCGGCCTGGCGGTCGGAAATGTCGCGGACCAGCGCGCCGAACATCGGTTTGCCATCTTCGAACCACATCGAGAGCGAAAGGTCGACGGCGATCTCATGGCCCTGAGCGTGAAGCGCGATGATCTCGACCGCGCTTCCGGCAAGACGGGCCTTGCCTGACCGGACCGCGCGAGCGAGGCCGGCCTCGTGCGCGGCGCGTTGCTGGGGCGGGATGATGATGGTGAGCGGCTGGCCCAGCGCTTCGGCCTTGGTATGGCCGAACAGCTCTTCGGCCGCCGCGTTCCACGACAGGATCAGGTTATCCGGCCCGGCGCAGATGGCCGCCGTGGCCGAATGCTCCAGCATCAGGCCATACCGCTCCTGCACAGGCTTGTCGCGACCCATGGCGTCCTTCCTGGAAAGCCTGATTCTCATTTGCCTTCAAAACCTTGGAGCCTCTCTAACGGTGGGATCGTTAACACCGTCTTGCGGTGGGCCCGATGCGTTCACGCAGTCTGCGACGAGCAATCGGTTGCAGGCTCCATCGGCAGGGCGCGCGCGCGGTGCGACGGATTGACGGGATTTCGCAGGTTTAATCCGCTATGGTGCAGATATGGCGAATCTGGCGGATCTGGCGAGGACCGGCGCGCACTTGCGCGAGATCGCGGCGCGGCTGCGGGAGGCCTATGCCGTGCCCGAAGCGCCTGATCCCACGATCGAGGATCTTATGGTTGCGCTCGACAGCCCCGAGCTGCGGGCCATTCTGCTCGAGATGCAATCGCTGCGCGAGGACGAGCTTGCGCGGCTCGAGCGGTTGCTTTCTCGCCATGCAGCCAACGATCGCTAGGAATTACCGGCACATAGATATCCCTGACAAGCGTAATACCGGCGATTGCACTGTGCGGCGATCGCGGGCAGGTTGGCACCTACTGCCGGGCCGAGCCCCGGTTTCAGGGGGATCTGGTTTGCGCGGCGCTTTGCAGTTTTCGGCGATTCTACTGGTGACCACTTGCACGCCGGCCCTCGCCGGGGAGGCCGTGCTTTACGGGCCGGCACCCAGATGGGTGGAGCAGCGCGCGGCGGCGGCGATCGAAACGGGTGGCACCACGCCGCTGGCGCTGCTCGACGTGCAGCAGCGGATCGAGGGTGAGACGCTGACGGCCTATGTCGATCAGGCGATCAAGTTTTCGAGCCCCGAAGCGCTGACCCAGGGCGGCACCAGCACGGCGGCATGGATGCCCGACAAGGGCGACCTGACCGTCCACCGCGTCGAGATCCTGCGTGGCGGAAAGGTGATCGATGTGCTCAAGGGCGGGGCGCGCTATCAGGTGCTGCGGCGCGAGACCGGGCTCGAACGGCGCCAGCTTGACGGACAGCTGACCGCGACGCTGGCGATCCCGGGGCTGCAACTGGGCGACGTGGTGCGCATTGCCTATAGCCAGACCACGCGCGATCAGGCGCTGCAGGGCAAGGTCCAGATCGATACGCCGCTGCTGGCGCTGCCGGTCGAGGCGGGCTTTGCGCGGACGATGGTGTCCTGGCCCGAAGGTTCGTCCGTGAAGTGGCAGGCGGGCCCGGCGGTGACGGGTGCGACCGAGACCGTGAAACAGGGCTGGCACGTGGTGACTCTGGCCATGCCGCTGCCAAAGCGCGAGGACATGCCGACGGCTGCGCCATCGCGCTTCGTAAGGCCGCAGACGCTGGAAGCCACGAACTTCAGCGGGTGGGAGGAAGTTTCGCGCGTGTTCGCGCCGCTCTATGCCACGAGCGATGCGCTGCCCAAGGGCAGTTCGCTGGCGGGCGAGGTGGAGCGCATTGCAAGCGCGAGTGCCGACCCGCTGACGCGCGCCGCGCTGGCGACGCGGCTGGTGCAGGATCAGGTGAGCTACCTGATGAACGGCATGTCGGGCGGAAACTACGTGCCGCAGAAGCCGGGTGAGACCTGGGAGGCGCGCTTTGGCGATTGCAAGGCCAAGTCGTTGCTGCTGCTGACGCTGCTGCGCGCGCTGGGGATCGAGGCAGAGGTCGTGGCGGTGAACAGCCGGACGAGCGATGCCGTGCCGGAATCGCTGCCGATGCCCGCCGCGTTCGACCACGTGATCGTGCGCGCGATGATCGGGGGCATGCCCTACTGGCTCGACGGCACGGCCACCGGCACGCGGCTGTCCAACATCGCGGAGACGCCACCGTTCCGCTTCGGCCTGCCGATCCGCGAGGGCGGCGCGGCGCTGGTGCCGATCGCGCCGCGCGTGCCCGATATCGCAATGGTCGATGTCAGGATGGAGATCGACCAGCGCGCCGGGGTGGACATTCCGGCGCTGGTCCGTTCGACCTCGACGATTTCGGGAATGCTGGCGAGCAACATCGGCGCGGCGATGAAGCAGGCGAGCGCCGAGCAGAAGAAGCAGATGCTCGAGTCCTTTTCGGGATCGGTGTTCGAGCACCTGTCCTCGAACGGCGGGCTGGTGACCGAGGGCGACATGTCCTTCGATCCCGAAACCGGTCTGGCGAAGATTCAGGTCAGCGGCATCGTCACCACGCAGTTCACCAGTCGCGACGGGGCCAAGCGGATGGACATGGGCGCGCTTTCGAGCGCGAACATCGCCTTCGATCACGACCGCTCGCGCGCAGCGTGGAAGGCGGTGCCGCTGGATCTGGGCGCGGCACGGCGGCTGCGCGAGGAAATCACCGTGCTGCTGCCCGACAATGAGCCAGGGTTCAAGCTGGGCGGCAAGCCCGAGTACGAGGCGACTTTTGCCGGCACGACGATCACCCGCAAGGGAGTGCTGGAGGGTAGCCGCTTCACGGTAAGCGAAGTGCAGACCTCTCCGGGTGGCGAGCTTCCTGCCGCCGAGCTTCCCGCAGAGAAGGCCAAGGCCACGCGCTTGCGCAACACCGTGCCGTTCCTGACATCGCCGGTGGATGCCGCGCGGGCGTGGCAATATGGCACGCCGCAGATGAAGGCGCGGCTGGCACCGGTCGAGGCAGCCTATGCCAGGGCGATCGCGCGCGAACCGGCTGCCGAGCAGACCACCGCGATCCTGGCCCGCGCGGCGTTCCGCGCCGGAACCTACGATTTCGAAGGCGCGATTGCCGATTATGACCGGGCCATCGCACTATCGCCCGATGCCGAAACCTATTTCCGGCGCGGTGCGGCCAAGAAGGAGCTGGGCCGGCTCGACGCCGCGATTGCCGATTTCCGCGAGGCGCTGGCGCTGGCGCCGGGGGTCAACACCGCAGCGCCGCTGGCCGATGCGCTGGGCCTTGCCGGCAAGAGCGAGGAAGCACTGGGGTTGCTGACCGAATACGACGACATGGGCGACGAACATGTCGGCGTGGTCATGGTGCGGTCAGACGTGCTGGCGCATTCGGGCAAGCGCGAGCAGGGCCTCAAGGAAATCGAGGCGCTGATCGAGGAGAAGCCGGGCGACGTCTCGCTGCTCAACGCTTCATGCTGGTACCGCGCGCGGTTCCGCGTGGGGATGGAGGGGATGATCGAGATCTGCAACCAGGCGGTCGAACGCTCGTCGAATGCGGGCGCGGTGCTTGACAGCCGGGCGATGGCGTGGATCGCGGCGGGCAACATGGCCAACGCGCTGGCCGATGCCGAAGCGGCGATCAAGCTGCGACCGGGACAGGTGCCGACGCAATACCTGCGGGCGGTGGCCGCCGCCGCGCTCGGACGACCGGGCGCGGTTGCCGACATTGCCTATCTGCGCAAGATCGCACCGGGCATGGTGCAGGAATATGCGCGCTACGGGATCAAGCCGTGACGGACTAGACCGCCACATGAGAAGGCCGGTTGACGCGTTCTGTCCCATATGGGAGCAGAGCGCATGGCGATCACTTCGGCCGACCAGCGCGAGCTGTACCTGCCCCTGATCGAGGGGATTCACGAAACGCCGCCGTTCGGCCAGTTCCTGCGCAACCTTGTGGCGCGGACCGGCGCGCGGCGGGCGTTCCTTGCGGTGCAACTGGCCAACGCCGCACCCGACCAGCAATCGGCGGTGATCCACGTCTCAGCCCCGCGCGCGGCGCAGGAGCCGCCGCTCGACTACCGGCGGCTGGCGGAGTTGCGGCTCCATCCGCTGGGCGCGTTGCGGCCCGAACGGGTCTATGCGCTCGACGAAATGCTCGACTACGACGACCCGGCGCAGCTTGCGCGGCAACGCGAGGCGCTGGCGCAGATGGGCATTCGCCACGCACGGTGGCTGCGGGTGAACGCGGGCGGCGCGGCCGATGCGCTGCTGGTGCTGGTGCGCCTGCGCGAGGATTTCTCGGCCAGTGCGGTGGCGACGATGGCGACCATCGCGCCGCAGATGGCATCGGCGCTGCGCACGCTGGTGGCACTGGCAGGACAGCGGATGCAGACGGCGCTGGCGCAATCGGCGCTCGAACGGCTGGGCGTGGGCCAGATCGCGATGGATGCCGGGGCCCGCGTGATGGCTGCCGATCCCCAGGCCGAGGCGTTGCTGGGCTTCCTGCCCGACGCCGGCGAGCGCGCCGGCCGGCGGCTGCAGGTCCTGCCCGATGTGGCGCGCGCGCTGGAGCGGGCTTGCGCCGAGCTTGCGCGAGGGGAGGGCGAGACTGTGCGCGTGGTGCGGATCGATGCGCGGCGCGGCTTGGACCTGCTGCTGCGCCGCGCCGACCTGACCCTGCCCGAGCCGGTGGCGCGGCCGCAGGTGATCGGCGTGGTACGGATTGCGCAGCGCGAGGACGCGGCAAACGGCGCGGCGGCGCTGCAGGCGCTCCACGGCTTGTCAGCGCGCGAGGCGGCACTGGCGCAGGCGATGTCGTGCGGGGTGCCGCTGGTCGAGGCGGGTCAGGCGCTGGGGCTGACGGTCGAGACGGCGCGCAACTATTCCAAGCGCATCTACGGCAAGACCGGCGCTGCGGGGCAGGCCGATCTCGTGCGGATGGTGCTCACCGGGCTGGCGCCGCTCGCCTAACCGAACGGGACGAAGGCGGCCCATGCGGCAAGGGGGCCGATGCCGACGATGATGACCGCATAGATCATCAGCTTGCGCAGCATCGCAGGCCGCTCTTCCTCGGGGGTATTGGCCACGATCAGCGCGCCGTTGGTCGAGAAGGGCGAGGTATCGACGATCGTGTTGGCGATCGCGATGGCCGAGACGACCGCGATGGGCGAGAGTGTCGAACCTGCCAGCACCGGGATCGCCAGCGGGATGATCACGCCGAGCAGCGCGGTGGACGAGGCGAAGGCCGAGACCGCGCCCGCCAGATAGCACAGCAGCAGCACCGCCAGCGCCGCCGAGCCGACCGTGGCGATCATGGCGCTGACCGCGTCGATCGTGCCGAGCTTGTCGAGCAGCGAGACGTAGATGACGATGCCCGAGATCAGCAGGATCGTGGACCAGTCCACCTGCTTGAGCGCGCCGTCCTGCGTCCGCGGGGCGACCATGGCCAGCACGAGGATGACCATCAGCGCCATGAAGCCGATATCGACCTTGAACAGCAGCGCGCCGATGGCGAGCGCGGCGAGGCCGGCAAGCGTCCACGCCTGATCGCGGTTGAGCGCGGGCGGCTCGGGCACGTCGTGCGGCTGTGCCAGTGCGGCGGCGGTGCGACGGGCGTAGAACGCCCAGATAAGCACGGCGATGGCCGAATTGAACGCGGCGCTGGCCAGGAAGAGGAAATCGGGATCGGGGGCGATGCCGCTGCCTTCGAGCACCTTGTTGGTGATGCCGCCATAGATCGAGATCGGCGAAAAGCCGCCCGCCTGCGCACCATGCACGACGAGCAGGCCCATCATCAGCGCCGAAAGGCCGTGGGCACGGGCAAGGCGCAGCGCGATCGGTGCGACGATCGCGACTGCCGCCGGGCCGACCGCCCCGAGCGCCGTCAGCACGCCCGCCACGAGGAACACCAGCACCGGCAACAGCGCGGTGTGTCGTCCGAGCGCATGGGCGGCGCGGCCGACCAGCCAGTCGATCGCGCCGTTACGGCTGGCGATGCCGAACAGGTAGGTGATGCCGAGCAGGGTCAGGAACAGGTCGGCGGGAAAGCCTCCGAGCACGTCCTTGACCGCAAGGCCTCCGCCGAACACGCCGAGCGCGAGCGCTGCGGCAAGGCCGATCAGCCCCATGTTGACCGGCAGCCAGACCGCGGCGGCAAAGATCGCGATCAGGATCACGATCGACGCGATGATCATCGGTACAGTTCCCCTCTCCCGGCCGTCCCTTGCCGATCGCTTTTGCTTCTAGATCAGTTTTGCCCGGAGAACAGCGCGGAGTGTTCGGCGCGCAGGACGGTCTTCTGGACCTTGCCCATGGTGTTGCGCGGCAGTTCCGGGGTGAAGATCACCGCGCGGGGGCACTTGAAGCGGGCGAGGCGGTCCTTGAGCGAGGCAAGGATTGCAGTCTGATCGAGCGCCGGGTCGGTCGCCTTGACCACGGCGACGACGGCTTCGCCAAGATCGGGGTGGGCCACGCCGATGACCGCGGATTCGGCAATGCCGGGGATCTCGTCGAGTGCCGCCTCGACTTCGGCGGGATAGATGTTGAAGCCGCCGGCGATGATGAGGTCCTTGGCACGACCGACGATGTGGACATAGCCAGCAGCGTCGATCAGCCCCATGTCGCCGGTGATGAAGAAGCCGTCGGCGCGGAATTCCTGCGCGGTCTTTTCGGGCATCTGCCAGTAACCGGCAAAGACATTGGGCCCGCGCACCTCGATGCCGCCGATCTCGCCATGGGCCAGCACGGTGCCGGTCTCGGGATCGGCGATACGCAAGTCCACGCCGGGCAGCGGGAAGCCGACGCTGCCGGGCTTGCGCAAGCCATCGTAGGGGTTGGAGGTGTTCATGTTGGTCTCGGTCATGCCGTAGCGCTCGAGGATCGCCTGACCGGTGAGCGCGCTGAAATCCTTGTGCGTTTCAGCCGAAAGCGGGGCCGAGCCCGAGACGAACAGGCGCATCGGCGCGGCCAGTTCGCGGGTGAATCCGGGGTGGGCGAGCAGGCGCGTGTAGAACGTGGGCACGCCCATCAGCACGCTGGCCTGCGGCATCAGGCGGACAAGCTCATCGGCATCGAACCTTGGCAGGAAGATCATGGCAGAGCCCGCCGCGATGGTCACGTTGGTGGCGACGAACAGCCCGTGGGTGTGGAAGATCGGCAGAGCATGGAGCAGCCGGTCCGCTGCGGTGAAGCGCCAGTGTTCGCGCAAGGTCAGCGCGTTGGACGCAAGGTTGGCGTGCGTGAGCATCGCGCCCTTGGAGCGGCCGGTGGTGCCCGAAGTGTAGAGGATGGCGGCAAGGCCGTCGGGGCTGAGCGGTTCGGGCGCAAAACTCTCGCTCTGGCTGTCGGCCGCCGCAACCAGCGTGCCGCCGGTGCCTTCGGCATCGAGCGTGAGCAGGGCAGGGACGCCGATCTCTGCGCACAGGGAGCCAAGCGCCGCTTCGTCCTCGGGACGGCAGAGCAGCAGGGCGGGCTGCGCATCGCCGAGGAAATAGCGCAGCTCGCCGGTGGTGTAGCCGGTGTTGAGCGGGAGGTAGACGGCGCCTGCCTGCAGCGCGGCAAGCCAGGTCAGGAGCGCGGTCTGCGACTTTTCGACCTGGATGGCGATGCGGTCGCCGGGGCGCACGCCTTGCGCGCGAAAGGCGTGGGCGATCTGCGCGGCGCGGCGGCGCGCGGCGTCATAGCTGAGCACGCTGCCATCGGGTGCGATCAGGAACGGGGCCTGCGGATGGGCCGTACACTGGCCAAGGAACAGCGAGAACATGTCGGCGGACTGATCGGACAAGCGGCACCTTCGGGATTTGCTGGCGGATTTGCAGGAGAAATCCGCGTAGCGCCTCGCAACGCCGACCGCAAATGCGGCTTTTGTCAGGCCGTGGCTCCGAAAGAATGACGCCCCCGCCGGGGGGCCGGTCAGGGGCGTCAGGATAGCCGGTCAGGTGAGAGGTGGCCGCCGGCCGGGAGCTGTGGCGATCAGCGCTGCTGCTTGAGGTAGGCGATAATCTCGGCGCGCTTGGCCGCGTCCTTGAGGCCGGGGAAGCTCATGCGGTTGCCGGGAACCAGCGCGCGGGGGTTCTCGATCCACTTGTCGAGCGTCGCCTCGTCGAGCGTGAGGCCCGAATTCTTCAGTGCATCGGAGAAGGCATAGGAGCCCTGACCCATCTTGTGGCCGTAGACGCCAAAGAGATTGGGGCCGAGCTTTGCGGGCGCGCCTTTTTCCGCAGCGTGGCAGACCGAGCAGCGCGACCAGCTTGCAGGCGGCGGCGCGGCGGCAGCGGCGACCTTCTGGGGCGTGGGGGAAGGCGCGGGTGCGGGCGCGCTTGCCTTGGGCGTGGGCGTTGCGCCGGGTGTCGGGCTTGGGCTCGGGCTTGCGCTCGGCGTGGCCGACGGCGTTGCGCTGGGGGCAGGGGCCGCTTCCGACGCGGCAGGCTCCATGCTGGCGCTTGCGTCCGGCATTGCGGTCTCGCTGGCGCTCGCCGAGGGTTCGGGCACTGTGTCGCCTCCGCCAGAGCAAGCGGCGAGCATCGCGGTGGCGAGGCCGAGAACAAGGCTGCTGCGCAGGATCGGGTGGTTCACGTCGGTCTCTCCCTTCGGCTTTTCGCAGGTGTTGTCACCAGCTTGGCATTCCACGGCACAACTCGGGAATTGGACTTTCGGTCCCCGACCAAGGGCCAATGTCGCGCAAGCGCCGGATCGGGGAGACTGGCGCGGGCTGGAAGGGGCGCGGCGATGACGGGCGAACACGAGCTGCGGCGCGAGATCGTGGCCGAGATGCACTTGCGGCGCTGGCCGGTGATCGGCGCGCCCTGCCGGATCGTGCAATTCGTGCGCGTGGTGGCCGATGAGGACCGCGCTTCGGAACTGGCGCTGTTGCACGGCACGCTCGGCGCGCTCAACGGTGGGGACACGGGGAGCAGGGCGCAGCCCCGCCATTGCGAAGGGACGCTGGGCCCGGGGATCGGCGTCACCTGGGAGCGGCACAGCGAGGCCTCGACGCTGACGCTGTTCGTCAGCGATGATGCCACCTCGGATGCACTGGCGACGGCGATGAACTGGGCCGGCGCGATGCCGGGCAAGGTGATCCGCGCGACGCGGCTGGTGGTGCTGGCCGATGAGGCGGAGGCGGAAGCTGCACTGCCCGCGTTCGGCTTCGTCGCGGGCGATCTCGTCACCTGCCGCCTATGCCCCGAAGGCGAGGGCAGCGCGGCGCGGATCTGGTCGGACTTCACCCTGCGCGGCGATGGCTTCGGGCTGATCGTGGTGGCGGCAGGCGCGATGGCAGCGCCCACGCTCTCGCGCACGTTGCAGCGGCTGCAGGAGCTGGGCAACTACCGCAATCTCGCGCTGCTCGGCCTGCCGATGGCGCGCGCGGGTTGGCTGGCGCTCGACGGGATCGAGCGGCGGCTCGACGCGATCAACGCCGCGCTGACCCGGCCCGAGGCGACCGACGACGCCCTGCTGGCGCAAGTGTTCGAATTGTGGAGCGCGCTGATCGCGCAAGTCTCGGCCTCGACCTGGCGGATGGACGCGACGCAGGCCTATGCCGCGATCGTCGAGGAGCGGCTGTCCGATTTGCGCATCGGCCCCTGCACCGGCCACCTCTCGCTCGCCGATTTCACGCAGCGCCGCTTCCTTCCGGCGGTGCGCACCTGCGCCGCCCACGCGCGCCGCGCCGATGCGCTGGTGCAGCGCACCGGACAGGTCGTCGCGCTGCTGCGGACGCGGATCGAGACGCGGATCGAGAACCAGAACGCGCGCGTGCTCGCCTCGATGGAAAGCAGCGCCTCGCGCCAGCTACGGCTGCAGCAACTGGTCGAGGGGCTGTCGGTGGTCGCGGTCAGCTACTACGCGCTGGGGATCGTGGGCAAAGTGCTGGAAGGCGCGGGCGAAGTGGTGCCGGGACTGCACGTCCACCTGTGGACGGGCCTAGCCGCGCCGGTTGTCGTGCTTGGCGTGTGGAGCGCGATCCGGCGGCAGAAGCGGCGAATTCTGGGGCATTGAGGGGGTGGGGACGGTTTGGGGGTGGCAGGTATGCGGCTTTTCCAGCCGAAATGCTGCCGTTCCGGATACGACGCCATTGTGTACCGTTACCGTGAGGCGGCTTACGCCCCATTGCAGTAATTCCCGCATCGTGGCTAACTCCTCTCATGTCCGATAGCTGCATCACGATTGCTGATGACAAAGCGAGTTCTGTTGAGCGCCTGCGCAATATTGTGAATCATAAGATGGTGGAGAAGCCGGAGTGAATCGATCTATCAAATATCTGGCGATAGCTATCCTCTCGCTTGCGTGTGCATGTCTCAATTTGTTTGATTGGTATCAACGGGGCGGTTGGGGGTTAGGCCTTACTGTGGTTTTCCTGATGAGCGCAGGCGTTGACCTTGCAATGTGGCGTAAGGCGAGCCGCACTCCACCGGGTGCGTAAAATACGCAATCGCCAAATCTTTGAGGTTTGGCGAACGGCAGTTATCCGACCTATTTCTACCGTCTCGCATCCCGCAGCACCGCTCTAAAAGCTGCGGTTTCTTAAGATAGGACGCGACAATTTTGCGGACGTTGCTCTCTCCCCTTCAGGGGAGAGATACGCAGGCTTGTCAGCTTGCTGACTAGTCGGAGTTGAGAGGGGCAGTGCGCTGATCCCCCTCTCCCAACCCTCTCCCCTGAAGGGGAGAGGGCTATTGCAGCCGACCAACCTGTTTCTGCCCTTGCGCGTGTCCTTCGACAGGCTCAGGACGAACGGGGTTTGGGGTTGGCTCGTCCACTCACCCCTTCGCCGGGCGTTCCTTCAGCCAGCCGATCCCGCGCCGCAGGAGGTCGTAGAAGACCGGTAGGTCCCAGGCGCAGCGGTCGACGGTGGGCCACCAGTCGAGCATGGGTTGCAGGTCGTAGTGGCCGCGGCAGTGGCCGAGGGTGTTGTAGAGGACGGCGCCTGCACCGTGGTCCTTGAGATACATGACCGGGTGGGTGCCGGGGGCGGCGGCTGCTTCGACGAAGCCGGTCCCTTCCTCGGTGCATTCGGTCTCGAGCAGGACGTGCAGGTGGCCGTGGCATTCCATGTGGTAGAGTTCGTCCGTCGTTTCGAACGGTTCGATGCCTTGCGTGAGCGGGTGGTCCGGGTCGGCGACGGTCACCGTATAGGGCGCGATGGGCGGGTGGCTGATGAACTGGCTGCCGAGCAGGTCCATCATCAGCGGGGCCCAGCGCGGCGCGTCCCACAGCCCGGCGTTCGGCCCTTCGGACAGGAGCCGCAGTACCGAATTGGTGCCGTGGAGCGCATACCAGCGCCCGCCTGCCTGCAGCCAGTCGCGCAAGGCTTCCTGCGCCTTGAGCGAGGGCGTGACGTCGCAGGTGTAGGTGATGAGGATGTCGGCCTCGGCAATCGCGGCGGTGTTCTCGTAGTCCTCGAACACGCGGGTGCGCACGGCGGGGTCTTCGGCCAGCAACTTCAGCAGTTCGAGCCGGGCGAAGTCCATATCGTGCCACACGCCGCCGCAGATCAGCACGCAATTTATGCGGGGGGGATGCGCTTCCTCGCTCATGCGTTCAGGTACTTGTCGAGCGTCTGGTGGAACTGGCGGATGCGGATTTCCTGATAATCGCCAAGGTTCACCTCGCCGGTCTTCGAGGCGTGGAGACCGTCCTGCACGTAGGGCAGGTTTTCCATGTCCTGTTCGAACACATGGCCCAGCACGCCGATCTCGGGCGCGTCGGTCCATTTCTGGTCCTTGCCCAGCAACTTCATCGGCACGCCGTGCGGCATCGGATCGCCCTTCTTCACGCGGGCGAGGATGCGCACTTCCATCAGGCAGGTGTCCGGCGTCTTTCCGGGGCGCCAGCGATAGACGATGTTGGGCATGAACCCGCCCCACGGCGCGAAGTTGGGAAAGACGTTGTAGACGAGGCCGTCGAGCAGTTCGGCGTCGGTTGCGTGATCGTGGTCGTAGCCGGTCTGCGCGGTGTAGCCCGCGCGCATGGCAGCGCCCAGCGCGGCGCGTGCGGTCATGCCTTCGGGCACGGTCACGGCAAAGGGATCGCCCGCTGCGTCGTAATTGTCCGCGCTGCGCCCGTTGTACTTGCAGAATTCGTCGACGATCCACTGCTGGGTCTTGCCTTCGGGATCGACGTGCGGGGACATCACGCCGAACGGCACGTGATTGACGTTCACGTTATCGCCATAAGTCCAGTAGGCCCCGTTGGCATCGCCGGTGAACGGCAGCAGTTGCGGGTGGGTGACGACGGTGTGCCAGGCTTCCATGAAGGCTTCGGCGGTGACCTTCCAGTTGGCCGGGACTTCCTTGGCCACCCAGATTACCGTGGTGCAATCCTCGTGCCGCCAGCGCTTGAAGAATTCAGGCAGCGGGGCGAGGTATTCCTCAAGGCTCGGGCCGCCTGGTTCCTCGCGCAGGAAGATGTAGCCGCCCCAGCGTCCGACTTCGGCTTGCGGAAGCTGCATCTTGTCTGCCGTCAGGTGCCCGAAGTCCCACGAGCAGGGCATGCCGTCGAAGCTGCCGTCCTTGTTCCAGGCAAAGCCGTGGAAGGGGCAGGTGAACTTGTCGGCGGTGCCATCCTCGGTGCGCAGCTTGCGGCCGCGGTGCAGGCAGACGTTGTGCATCGCCTTGACGCTGCCGTCTTCCTGGCGGCTGACCAGCCATGACCGGCCTGCGTTCTCGAACACGGTGTAATCGCCCGGCTCGGGAATGTCCTCCTCGCGCGCGGCGAACTGCCAGACGTGGGGCCACATCTTCTCGCGTTCGAGACGGGCGAAGTCCTCCGAGGTGTAGCGCTCGGCCGCCAGCGGTTCGGATCCACGATATTCGTAGCTTTCCTGGGTGAGCATGTCGGGCGCGGGGCGCGAATCCTGCGCCAGCAGTTCCTGCCAGCTGATTGCGTCGCAACGAGCCTTGCCGCCGCCCATGTTCGGGTCGCTGTCAGCCATTATCGATTCCTCACCCACATTTCGGTCATTGCTGCCGGTTTTGCTCTGCCTACGCGCGCGCGTCACCTTGCTGAAAGCATAGGTTGCACAAGGGCGTGGGCGTCGTAACCACTCTTTCCATAAATTCGTGCGGATTCAGCTGAGGCGAGTTCAGCACAGGCGGATTCTGGGGAGAGAAGTGTGTCCAACAGGCTTGAAGGCAAGGTTGCGCTGGTGACCGGCGGCACCACGGGGATCGGCGCGGCCACGGTCGCGCGGTTGAGCGCAGAGGGCGCGAAGGTGTGGTTCACCGGATCGAAGGAGGAAGCCGCCGCCGCGCTGGTGGCGCAGACCGGCGCCGTGTTCCGCAAGCACCGCGTGCAGGACGCAGCCGCATGGGCCCCGCTGATCGACGAGATCATTGCCGTCGAGGGCCGGCTCGACATCGCCTTTGCCAATGCCGGGACCGAGAGCGGCGATGGCAGCATCGAGGATGTGGGGATCGAAGGCTGGGACAACGTCGTGGCGGTCAACCAGACCGGCGTGATGCTGACCGTGCAGCACGCGATCCGCGGCATGAAGCGCAATCCCGACGGGCCCAAGGGCTCGATCATCATCAATTCCTCGATGAACGCGACGCGCCCCTTGGGCAACTACGTGACCTATTCGGTGACCAAGGCGGCGGTCTGCGCGCTGGCCAAGTCTGCCGCGGTGCACTGCGGGCAACAGGGCTATGCGATCCGCGTCAACGCGATCCTGCCGGGCGTGGTGGAAACGCCGCTGATCCAGCAGATCATGAACAGCCAGCCCGATCCTGCCGCCGCGCGCGCGATGTACGAGGGCATGGCTCCCTTGAAGCGCATGGCACAGTTGACCGAGGTCGCAGGCCTGGTCGCCTATCTGGCCAGCGACGAGGCCGCCTTCATCTCGGGCGGGGAATACGCGATCGACGGCGCGACGACCGCCGGCATGATGGGGGTCTGAGACAAATGGAACTTTCCGCACAGCGGCTGAAAGGCCGCGTCGCTTTCGTATCGGGTGGCCTGCGCGGCATCGGCCTTGCCTGTGCGACACGCTTTCTTGCCGAGGGGGCCGAAGTGGTCCTGTCCGACCTCGATGCCGAGGATAGCGATACCGCGCGCGAGGTCATGGGCCGGCTGGGGCAGGCGGCCAGCTACATCAGCGCGAACGTGGCCAGGGAAGAGGACTGGGAGCGCGCGGTGGCGCTGGTCAGGGAACGCCACGGCAAGTGCCACATCCTTGTGAACAACGCGGGCATCGACCTGACCGGGCCGGTCGAGGAGCTTTCCATGGAAGGCTGGCGGCGGATCATGTCGGTCAACGTCGATGGCGTGTTCCTGGGCACCAAGCACTTCGTGCCGCTGATGGCGGCCAGCGGCAGCGATTTCCATGGTGGCGCCTCGATCATCAACGTCAGCTCGATCATGGGGCTGGTGGGCATGAACGAGGTTTCGGCCTACAACGCCAGCAAGGGCGCGGTGCGGCTGTTCACCAAGGGCATCGCGATCGAGTTCGCGCAAAAGAAGATGCCGATCCGCGCCAATTCGCTGCACCCCGGCTTTGTCGAGACGCCGCTGCTCAAGGCCGGGTTCCAGCGCTGGGTCGACCAGGGCTTTGCCGAGAAGCCCGACGATCTGGTGGCAGGCGTGGTCGGCATGACGCCGATCGGGCGTCTGGCGCAGCCGAGCGAGCTGGCCAGCGCCGCGTTCTTCCTTGCCAGCGAGGATTCAAGCTACATGACCGGCGGCGAGCTGGTCATCGACGGGGGATATACCGCGCAATGACGATAGCTCTGGACAATGTCGTCGCGGTCGTCACCGGCGCGGCGGGCGGCATCGGCCGCGCGCTGGTCAAGGCGATGAAGGCTGCCAATGCAATCGTGATCGCCACCGACCTTGCCGCCGATGCGCAGATCGAGGGCGCGGACCATTACCTGAAACATGACGTGACGAGCGAGGCCGACTGGCGCGCGGTCGCCGCGCTGGTTCAGGAAAACTACGGGCGGCTCGACGCGCTGGTGAACAACGCCGGCTATTCGATCGTGACGAAGTTCGACGAGACGCCCCTGAGCGAGTTCCACCGGGTCAACGCCATCAACGTGGATTCGATCATCATCGGCACGCAAGTGATGCTGCCGCTGCTGCGCGAAGGCGGCAAGGCGCGGGCAGGCGGGGCCTCGGTGGTCAACTTCTCGAGCGTGGGGGGCCTGCGCGGCGCAGCCTTCAACGCGGCCTATTGCACCAGCAAGGCTGCGGTGAAGATGTTGAGCAAGTGCCTTGGCGCCGAATTTGCGGCGCTGGGCTACAACGTGCGCGTCAATTCGGTGCATCCCGGCGGGATCGACACGCCGATGCTCGGTTCGATCATGGACAAGTACGTGGAACTGGGCGCGGCACCATCGCGCGCGGTGGCCCAGGCGGCGATGGAAGCGCGCCACCCGATCGGCCGGATGGGGCGGCCCGATGAAATGGGCGGCGGCGTGGTCTATCTGTGTTCGGACGCGGCAAGCTTCGTGACCTGCACAGAGTTCGTGATGGACGGCGGCTTCAGCCAGGTCTGATATCGGCAAGGTCTGAACAAGGGAGGCGCGCGGGGGCATTTTGCCTCTGGCGCGAAGCGGGCAGGTTCTGCATGAGGCGGGGCCATGGCCCAGGTGACGCGCGCAACCCGGCAGCTCGAAGAGGCAGGCGTCGCCTTTTTGCTGCGCAGCTATGACTACGATCCCGGCGCGGACAGCATCGGGCGCGCGGCGGCCGATGCGCTGGGCGTGGAACCGGCGCAAGTGTTCAAGACGCTGATGGTGCTGGCCGACGGCAAGCCGGCCTGCGCGATTGCCCCCAGCGATGGCGAGGTTTCGCTCAAACGCGTGGCGGCGGCGCTGGGCGCCAAGGGCGCGGTGATGATGCGCCCAGCCGATGCCGAGAGGGTGACCGGATACAAGGTCGGCGGGATCAGCCCGTTCGGCCAGATGCGCCGCGTGCCCGCCGTGATCGACGAGACCGCGCTGCTGTGGGATGCGGTCTTCATCAACGGCGGACAGCGCGGACTGCAGGTGCTGGTAAGCGGCGAAGACGCGGCGCGCGTTCTTGGGGCCGTGGTGGCCGATATCGCGGCCTGAGGCGCGCGGGCAACGCTGAGCTTGTCGAAGCGCGCCCGCGACGCAGGACCTAAACCGGCGTGCGGTATATCAGAATCACCCGACGAAGTGTGCAGATATTCTGCACGTCGCTCTATCGCGTGAGATACCCGCCCTCGACCGCGAGGCTGTGGCCGGTGACATAGCTCGAGGCGTCCGAGCAGAGCCAGGCGCTGGCTTCGGCGACTTCCTCGGGCTTGCCGATGCGGCCGAACAGGCTGAGCGCGGGGGCGAATTCCTCTTCGGTGAAACCATTGGCATCGAGCGCTGCGCGGAACATCGGGGTGTCGATCGCGCCGGGCAGGACGGCGTTCACGCGGATGCCCTTGCCGGCGTATTCGAGGCTGCCGACCTTGGTCAGGCCGATCACACCGTGCTTGGCGGCGACATAGGCGGCGTTGTGCGGCTGCGGGCGGAAAGAGCTGACCGACCCGATGTTGACGATCGAACCTTGCGACCCTTGCGCCAGGATCTGGCGGATCTCGTACTTCATGCAGAGCATGACCGAGCGCAGATCGACGTTCAGCACCTTGTCGAATTCGGCCATGTCGGCCTCGTGGATCGGGTGGGTGTCGGGCGTGATCGCGGCGTTGTTCACCGCGCAGTCGAGCCGGCCATAAGTGGCGACGGTCTCGGCGATCAGGGCCTCGACCTCGCGTTCCTCGGCAACGTTGGTGACGACCGCGTGGGCAGTGCCACCGGCAGCGCGGATCGCATCGACCGTGGCGGCGGCGGTTGCGGGATTGATGTCGGAGACGATGACCCTTGCCCCGCGTGCGGCGAGCAGCTGCGCCGTCGCCGCGCCCATGCCCACGCCTGCACCGGTGACGATGGCGACCTTGCCTTCAAGATTGACGAGATTGGGGTTCACCGTGCGTTCTCCTGGGAGCAGTGTTGCGGTCTTACTTGGCATTCTCGAGCGAGCCGCTGAGCGGCATCAGGAAATCCATGGTGTAGCGCGTGGCCTTCCAGCCCGCGGTGGTGCGGCGCACGTCGAAATAGTAACGGCCATGGACGGTCACGCCGCTGCCGTCCTTGCCGGTCCCCATGCCGATCACATAGGCGCGCATCGATGCCGTATCGCCATCATAGGCGGTGACCGCGAAGTTGGTCAGGTAGTGGGCGTGGTGCGCCATGTTGGCAAAGACGTTGGTGAAGAAGGCGCGGATGCCTTCGTGGCCCACTTGCGGGGTGAGGCCGATGCCCGAGAGATCGAACACGGCGTCAGGGGTGAACACGTCCAGCACCGCGTCGATGTCGCTGACGGTATCGACGGCGTGGGCGTAGGCGATCATCAGATCCTGGATTTCCAGCCGGTCTTCGATCGGGCATTTCATGGGTGTGGGGTCCTCTCGCGGGTAAGTCGTGCTTGGTTCGGCCGTCTTGTCGGGCGAACCGGTATGCTCAGGAGAACAAGGGCCGGATCGGGTCGGTCACGCCGTCCCAGTCGGCGGCGCCCTGCGCGATTTTGGTGAAGGCCTCGGCTTGCGCATCGTTCTTCTCGACGATCTCGATCATGCAGCCGAGCGCGGGCGCGGTGTCGACATAGCAGAAGCGCATTGCGCCGAACTTGCTGTCGACCGCGACGATGAAGCCCTGATCGACGTAGGACTGACGGGTGGCGTCGTAGTCGTCGGTGTAGATGCAGAAGTGGTGGAAACCCTGCGTGCCCTTGGCGATGGTGTCGCGATAGGCGCTCGGGCGGTCGCAGTGCTGCTGGATCAATTCCACCTGCATCCCGCCCGATTGCGCCAGTGCGACCGAGAAATCGAGGCCTCCGCCCGGAGCGCCGCGATAGGTCATCTCGGCCAACTGGATGTGCGGAACCATGTAGAACGGGCCGATCCCGGTGGTGGCGATCCACGCCCGGGCGGCGGCCTCGACGTCATCGACGATGAAGGCCACCTGCATCAGGTGAGGGCCGGTCTGACCGGGAACGACAGCGATGGGGTTCATTTGCCGACGAAATCGTTCAGGCGTTCGTGGAAGCGCTGCACGCGCTTTTCCTGTCCCGGCAGGATGCAGCCCTTGAAGCCGCGCGAATTGAGGCCCTGCTGCTGGGTGGTGCCGATCGACAGGTCCTGATCGGCGACGAAGCCGACCGAGACGCCATCGCCATAGACCGAGTGGCGATGGATCGCGTCCTGACGGAACGGGGCGCGCCCGACCGGGGTCTCGATCTCGGCCATCTTGGCATTGGGCGGATAGAGGCACCAGTGCTGGAACACGCACTTTTCGGGGTCGGTCGGGTGCGGTTCGGTGCGCAGGATCTGGCACTGTTCGGGCGACATCGTGATCGTGAGGTTGGGGAACAGCGTGCAGTGGAAATAATCGACCAGTTGCTGGTCGGTCATTTCGCTGTAGTCGTAGCCGGCGTCCGCGCCACGCTCGCGCTTGGCCTTGATCACGGCCTCGCGGATGTCGGCGGTGCGTCCACGGTATTCCTTGGGGTCGATGCCCCAGGCTTCGGCGGCTTCATAAAGACCGGGGGGCACATCGCCGCTGACGTAGTCCTTGCGGCTGGTGGCCTGGTGGCCGATCATCCACATCGCGTTGTGGCCGCTCTCGTACATCTCGAACAGCGTGGTCGGCAGGCCGTCGTTGATGAAAGTGGCCAGCTCGGGGTGGATCGTGGGGAGGTGATAGCTCTCGTTGAAGTTGTCGCGGATGATCTTCCAGTTGAACTCGCAGTCTGCCGAGAGGTTCAGCACGCGCACCCAATTGTCGAGCTTGTAGCCCTTCAGGCGTTCGGGGAAGGGCGCAAGCCATTCGTGCAAGGGGGCCACGTCATCGTCCATGCACCAGAACACGAACGGGCCCCAGGTATCGCAGCGAAGTTCGGCAAGCTTGACCTTGCCGCAAGGGTTGCCGCCGGCGAAATCGTCCGGGTCCTGCACGTGGGCGAGCGTGCCATCGGGATCGAACTGCCAGCCATGATAGCCGCAGGTGAGGCGCGGGGCCGAGCCGACATCGCCGAGCACCAGGCGGTTACCGCGGTGCGGGCAGGTGTTGTAGAACGCCTTCACCGAGCCATCGTCCTGCCGGACCATGACGACCGATTCCTTGCCGAAGTTGTGGCGGATGTAATCGCCCTCTTCCTCGAGGTCGGCGAGCATGCCGCCCAGATGCCAGACCTTGGGCCAGAGGTGCTTGTTCTCCAGCTCCATCCATTCACGCGTAATGTAGCGGTCGGCAGTGATCGTATCTCCGCGTACGGCCACGTCGAACTCCGGGGAATAGCGGGAAATCTTTTCTTCGACGGTCATCTCGGCGTCCTCTCGAATCGTTATCAGACCGGCCAGTTGCGGGTCTGGCTGAAATCCGTTCCGCGTCTTCCGGGGCGGACCAGCGGATTCCCTTCAAGGAAACCGTCGGCTGCCGGGTCGGTACGCGCCCAGTCCACTATTTCGCGGCGGCGGCTGATGCGCCACTCCCCATTCTTGCAGGTGTATTCGTCGACATAGCGCCCTGCGACGACGAGATCCCTGGGTTCGCCGTCCTCGAACGTGCGGTGCCAGGCGTAGAAATAGACCTCGCCTGAGGCGCAGTCGCCGCGCAGGTCGATCTGGACCTGCCCGATGATGTGCTGGCTTCCGCCGAGATCGGCAAGGAAGCCTTGCGCGAACGCGACGAATTCGTCGGCCGTGCCCTGCATCAACCCGCAATCGACCCAGGCATCGTCGTGGAACGCACTGCGATGAAGTTGCGGGTCGAGACGGTCCTGCCCGCGCATGTAGTTGCACAGCGCGGTGTTGATGTCGCGGCGGGCGCACAGGTCGCGCACTTCGGCTTCGAGATCGAAGGCCATGGTCAGAGCGCTCCGTCCAGATACTTGTCGACGACCATCTGGAAGTGGCGGATGCGCGATTCCTGATAGTTGCCAAGCTGCTGGACGCCGGTGGCGCTGGTGCGGAAACCCGCCTGCTGGGCGCGCAGGTTGTCGGTGTCCTGATCGTAGACATGGCCCATTGCCGCATCGAAGCCGGGGGCCGAGGCATAGCTGTCGTGCTCGCCGACGCGCCAGGGCTCGGGCGGTTCGGGCGCGCGGCCCCCTTCGCGGTTCGGGCGCAGGAACAGGATCTCGAACAGGGTGCGGCCCGGGTCGCTGCCGATCGGCCGGAAGCGGTAGACCATCGGTAGCGACAGGCCGGGGAACAGCACCATGTTGGGGAACACATGATATTCGATCGTGTCGATCATCTCGCTGTCAGAGACGGCGGAGAGATCGCAGCCGTAGGCCTCGCCCATGACCTTGCGCAAATGGCGGGCCATGACGGTGCGGGCGGTCTCGCCCGGAGCGATGGCAAGCCCCTCGCCGCGCGAATCCTTGTCGCCAAGGATCATCGTGGCGAGGAGTTCTTCCTCGCCGAGAGGTCTGGCGAGGTGGGGAGAATTGACGCCGCTGGCGGCGTAGAAGCGGGTCACGTGGTCGGAATGGCAATCGTACTGGACGTTGGCATCGCCCACGCCCTTGAGCAGTTGCGGGTGGGTTTCGAGCACGTGATAGGATTCAAGGAAGGCCTCCTGCGCGGTCTTCCAGTTGCAGGGTAGTTCCTTGGCGACGTGGACGGAAACGTGGCGGCCCGCGATGTCCCAGTCCCTGAAGTGATCGGGCAGGGGGGCGAGATATTCCTCGAGACCGGGGCCTTCGGGCGAGGGATTGATGAAGATGAACCCACCCCAGTGGCCGACGCGGACTTGCGGCAGGCCGGTCTTGGAGGGATCGACATGGGCAAAGTCCCAGGCGCAGGGGACCGATGCGAGCGAACCGTCGTTGTGCCAGGTCCAGCCATGATAGGGGCAGCGCAAGTTGTCGCCGGAGCCAACGCCCTCGCCGCGCTTGAACTTGGTCGAGCGGTGGAGGCACGAATTGACGAAAGCGCGGACCGACATGTCCTCCTGCCGCACTACCACCCACGACAGGTGTGCTACCTCGTAAGTGTAGAAATCGCCCGGTTCGGGGATATGATCCTCGCGGCAGACCCATTGCCAGGTGCGCTTCCAGATCCTTTCGATCTCGGCCTCGAAGATGGGCTGGTCGAAATAGCGGTTCACGCTGACTGGCGCGCTGCCCAGAAATACCGGCTCTTCCATCGTCAGCACCGGCGGCGGCGGCATCACATCGTTGGCGACGATCTGCTGCATGGTGGGCGCACCGGGACAGCGAAGCGCGGACAGGTCGTCGCCTTCGACAGGTTCGGGCAATCCGTGCGGGACGATCGCTTCAAGCATGGCCTCTCCGGGGCTGCACATTAAAACCGGCAGTTATGCCTGTTTTATGGACTGCGCCCCGATTCGCCTCAAGCTGTTTGTTGCGCTAGGTCGGCCATTCAAGTTCCAGACGGCGCAGCGCGCCCACGATTCCGGGCACCGGCGAGAGGTCGCTGGATTGGGCCACGCAGAAGTCCGGGATGCGCTTGAGCCATTCCTCCAGCGTGATCGCCACTTCCTTGCGCGCCAGCTCCTGTCCCGGGCACATGTGCGGACCGCTGCCGAAAGTGGAATGGCGCCCGCGCTTGCGCGACGGGTCGATCGCCAGCGGATCGTCGTTGACGCGCGGATCGAGGCCGTGGACCTGGGTCGGGATCGCGATCATGTCGCCCGCCTTGAGGGTGACGCCGTGGAACACGGTATCGTGACGCACCTCGCGCGCGATGGTGACAAGGCCGAAGCGGCGGAACAGTTCGTTGACCGCGGGCGTGATCTCGTGGCCCATGGTGGTCAGCTGGTGGCGCAGTGCCGGGTTGTCGGCCACTTCGCGCAGGATGAATCCGAGCACGTTGACGACGGTATCGAGCCCGGCGATCAGCACCTGCGTGACCAGCGACAGCGCCTCGTCACGGGTGAGGCGACGGGCGCCCATGTCGGCGGCCAGCATTGCGCTGATCATGTCGTCGCCGGGATGCGCGCTGCGGTCGTCGACCAGCGGGCCGACGTATTCGAAGAACAGCTTCTTCGCCTCGTCGAAAGAGAGGTCCATGCCCGGGCGGGTCATGCATTCGGCCCAGTGGCGGATGCGCGGGGCTTCGGCCGCGTCGATATCGACCAGCGACATGAACACGCGGATCGGGAACTGTTCGGCATATTCGGCGGTGAAATTGCAATGGCCCCGCGCGGCAAAGCCCTCGATCAGTTCGACTGCGGTGGCGCGGATGCGCGCCGTCAGGTCGCGGATCGAGGCGGGATTGAGATTATCGTTGAGCAGGCGGCGATAGGGCCGGTGCTCGGGCGGGTCGATCGTGGTGGGGATGAGGCCGTGGAGTTCGCCGACCGACTTGGGCAGGACGATCACGCGCGAGGAGAAGCGTGCGGGATCGGACTGGACTTCCTGCAACGCCTCACCGCCCAGTGCGATCCAGTGGCCTTCGTTGCGCGGTGTCCAGACAACCGGGGGATGATCGGCGCTGAGCGCGCTCCATGCCTTGTGAAAGCCGACCGCTTCGATGCCGGGCGGCACGTATATATCGATATCGACGATGCGGTCTTCGGGCACGTGGGCCGGGCGCGGGGTGGTCATGCCGGATGATCCTCTCTCGTGATTTTGCAGACGATCATGCGGCAGGGCCGTAGCGTTGGCGTTTGGCGTTTAGGATAGGGCAGGCGGCATGGACGAACCGCGCTCTCCGCCATCACTCCATAGTTTCACCATTATCGATGGTGATCGTGGTGCCGGTGATGTGGCGGCCGTCCTCGCAGGCGAGGTACAGGACCATGTTGGCGATATCGATCGGCTGGCCCATGCCGTGGTTCGCGCTCTGCTCGAGCCCTGCGCTGCCCGCGGGCAGTTCGGCCAGCGCCTGCGCGGTCATGGGCGTGACGATCCCGCCGGGTGCGATGGCGTTGACGCGGATCTTGTAGGCCTGTTCGCGGCAATGCACCGCGATGGAGCGGGTCATCCCGATGATCCCGGCCTTTGCCGCGCTATACGCGGGAATGGCGCTGATACCTTTCAGCCCGGCGACCGAGGCCATGTTGATGATCGAGCCCGCGCCGTCCCTGGTCATGTGCGGGATGGCGGTCTTGCAGCCGAGGAAAGTGCCGTTGAGCATGACGTCGACCTGCAGGCGGAAATCGTCATAGGACAGGTCCTCGACCGTGGCGAAGCGCACGAGACCTGCGTTGTTGACCAGCGTGTCGAGCCGGCCGAAGTGGCGGATCGTTTCGGAAACCACGCTTTTCCAGCCCGTTTCGTCACGAACATCGTGGTACATGTAGACGCAGCCGGGTATCTCGGCGGCGACCTTTTGCCCCAGCTCTTCCTGCATGTCGGTGATCACGACCTTGGCGCCTTCGCGCGCCAGCACGCGTGCATCTTCCGCGCCAAGCCCCGACGCGCCGCCGGTAATCAGCGCGACCTTGCCTTCCATCTTTCCACTGGCGATTTTACCCATCGAAAATTCCTTCAAGCAGCCCAGTGGGCGTAAACGGGATCGGTGGCGCCGAAGCAGCCACGGTTGGTCAGCGCTTCGTAAAAGCCGTCGCGCTCCATCGTGGAGGGGTGCGAATGGGTCCAGTCGGCCACGAACGTGCGGCTGAGGATCAGCCACTTGCCATCGCGCTTGACGTAGCGGTCGATGTAGCGCCCGCCGGTCAGCACTTCGGTTCCGGTTTGGACCATTTGTGCGATGGCGTAATGCTCGCCCACGGCTTCATCGCCGCGCACGTCCACCCATTCGTTGGCGACCGAGTGAAAGCACATTTCCAGATTGTCGCGCACGAACGCGGCGATGTCGCGCGCAAACGCTTTGCCCGAGCCGTTGACGACGCCGGAAATGACGGTCGAATCCTCGGTGAAGATCGAGGCAAGCAGGGCCTCGTCGGCGCGGTCGACGCCGCGCGCATAGGCCATGCACAGGTCGTGGATTTCGGCCTTGGCCAAAGCGGCATCAAGCGCGGCTTCGCGGTTCGGTGTGGCGGTCATGGTGTTTCCTCGTGCAGCGGCGGCGTGGAGGGCGAGCAGGGCGCGGCCCGGATCGGCAGCGCCTTTGGCGCCTGCGGGCACGTAGTGTTCAAAGCCCGTGGGCGGATCGGCGCGCGCGACGGTGGAAGGACGGTTCGTATTGCCATCAAGCACATAGGTGCGGTGCGTCAGCCGCCATTCCCCATCGCGGCAGGCGTGGGTGTCGAGATAGCGCCCGTAGACAAAGCGCTGGAGGGCCGGTTCCTCGACATAGGCGATGACATAGGATTCGGAGGTTGCAGCATCGCCATCGACCTTGATCCAGCAGTTCGAGGTGCGGTGCAGCGTGGGCAATGAGCCCTTCTGTGCATTGGCAAGAATATCGACCAGTGTTGCGGCAGGGCCCGCGAAGAAGCCGTAATCGACTGTGGCTTCGGGATGATAGGCCGCGCTCAGCAGATTGGCGTCGGCGCGATCGACGCCCCGGCTGTGCAGCGCGAGCGTGTTGGCGATGGCTGCGCGGGCAATGAAATCTTGCGTTCCGATCAAGGGGCAGTCCTCTGCAAAAAAGTGCCCCGGTTACGGTGAGGTAACCGGGGCCAGGGAGGATTTCGTCAGATCAGAAGTTGTAGCCGACCGAGACGCCAAACTGGCGCGGCGGGGCGTAACCCACGAGGCCCATGTATCCGGGGCTGTCGTAGACCGTGGAGATGTAGCGCTTGTCGAGCAGGTTCTTGCCCCACAGGCCGATCGAGTAGCGCTTGTCCGGGCCGTAGTAGGTCAGCAGCGCATCGACATAGTAGGTGGGCTGGACGGTCGAGCGCGGGGTATTGACCACGGCGGTGTAGAACTTGGACGCGGTATACATCCAGCTGACGTCGGCCACGATGCTGGCGTCTCCGGGCAGACGCGTGGTGAAGTTCGCGCCCAGCGTGGAGGCCCAGCGCGGGGCGTTCTGCAACGCATATCCCTCAAGGCTGATCGTGGTCCCGGCGACCGGATCGAAATAGAGGAAGTTCTTGTACTTGGTGTCGAGGTAGGCAAGCGAGCCACGCAGGGTCAGGCCTTCGACCGGGACGGCCTGGACTTCAAGTTCGAAGCCCTTGATCTGCGACTTTGCGGCATTGAGGATGCGGTTGCCCTGCACGTTGGTGGCCGGATCGAAGTAGATCTGTGCAACCTGCATGTCGCGGTAGCTGGTGTAGAATGCCGAGAAGTTGGTGCGCAGGTGACGGTCGAGGAAGTCGGCCTTGAGGCCCACTTCGAAGGTATCGACCTTTTCCGGGTTGTAGGGCGCATTACCGTCTGCCGCGACGCCGATGCGGCCGGTGAAGCCGCCCGACTTGAAGCCGCGCGCCCAGCTGGCATAGACCAGCTGGTTCTGGCCCAGTTCGTAATCGAGGCCGACCTTCCAGCCGACATTGTTCCAGCTTTTTGTGCCGCCAACGTCGAGGCTGCCGGGGAAGACCACATCGAACTGTGCCCAGTCGGCCGATGTCAGCGCCTTGCTGCCAAGCCCGGTGTCGAGCGTCGAGCGGGCGTTGACGCTGTCATGCGTGTAGCGCACGCCGGCCGAAAGCTTCAGCGCATCGGTCAGCTGGGTGTAGGTCTGGAGAAAGGCCGAGAAGCTTTCGGTCTGCTGGTCCTGCACGTTGAACTGGATCAGGCCAGGCAGGGCGAAATCCAGATGGTACATCTGGTAGTGGTGGTAATCGGTCTTGAGGTAGAACAGACCGGCCGTGGCGTTGAAGCTGTCGCCCGCCGAGACCGAGGTGCGCAGTTCCTGGCTGAACTGGTAGCCGTGGGTGCGGCGGCGCGTGGAGTTGTTGGTCTTCGCGGTGCCGTCCTGGTCGGTATATTCGAACAGCGTGAAGGTCTTGTAGCCGGTGATCGAGGTGATGTCGCCGATGGGCGTGTTGTCGTAGTTGATCGTGCCGATGAAGAACTTGGTGGTCATGTCCGACTGGTCGGGCACTTCGTTGTTGCCCGAGAAGTACTTGTCGGGCGCAACGCAGGGCTTGTTCGGCACCGCGCAGGGACTGCGGTACATCGGCAGCTTGGCGCCGTTCCAGAACGTGCCTTCGGGCACGTAGTTTGCCTCGCCCGGAAGGCCGCCGTTGACGACGATCGGCGCACCGTTGCGTGCAGCGACATATTCGCCCTGAAGCGTGATCCGCAGGTCGGCATAGGGGGTTATGTAGAGCTGGCCGCGCACCGCATCGACGTTCTTGCGGCCCATGTCCTCGCCGTTCCAGACGTTCGTCACCCAGCCATCGCGCTGGGTATGGATGCCGGCGACCTTCAGGCTGACGGTATCCTCGACCAAGGGAGCCTCGATCGCGCCGCTGACGTCGAAGCGGTTCCAGTTGCCGTAGGTGGCCTTGATGTTGCCGCCGAAGTCGCCGGTGGGCTGGTTGGTCACCACGTTGACGACGCCGCCGGTAGTGTTCGCGCCGAACAGCGTGCCCTGGGGACCGCGCAGGATTTCGACCCGGCCGGTGTCGTACGTATCGAGCAACGCACCCATCGAGAAGAATTGCGGCACGCCATCGACCACGATCGACACGGTGTTGCCGGCGTAGGGATCGGGCTCGATCACGCCGATGCCGCGAATGGTGAACACCGCGTTGTTGGGGGTGTTGGCGAAGTTGTCGATCTGGACGTTGGGGACCGAGCCCTGCAGCGCCTGGAGCGTGGTGACGTTCATGGCCGACAGCGTCTCGCCGCTGACGGCGGCAATCGAGATTGGCACCGACTGGATGTTCTCGGCCTTCTTCTGCGCGGTGACGATGATCTCGCTGATCCCGCCGCTTGCAGCATCCTCGGCCTGCGCGGCGGGTGCCGCCGATGGCGAGGCGGATTGCGCCTGCGCAGCGCCGGGCACGGCCGCAAGGGCGATCGCGGAAAGCCCGCTCAACAGTTGAATCGCGTGCAAAGCCCTCATTTTTTCTGACTCCCCTCCTCGGGCGCCCTTCTGGGTCGAAGGGTCGCTCACGATGATCCTCGCCGCAGGCGAATCACAAATACCGGCGGTACTGCCGGTTTTATCGCGCCGACAGTGCGGAAATGCCTACTGGCCGTTTTGTCAGGAGGTCTTGGCAGAGCGCGAAAGGCATGACAGGGGGATGAACATGGCCGGTACGACGATGCAGAAGCGCATGCTTGCAGCGCTGCGCCCCATTGATGCGGGCGCGGGTGAGCCGGTGCGCTGGCAGCAGCGCAAGGCGGCGCAGACGCGTCTGAAAATGGTGGAAGCGGGCGTCGATGCACTGGTCGAAGGTGGCTATGCGGGGCTGACCACGGCGCAAGTGGCCGAACGTTCGCAAGTCTCGCGCGGGGCGATGCACCACCATTTCGCCACGCGCATTGAACTGGTGGCGGCGGTGGTCGAACATGTGTTCTACCAGCGGATGCGCCTGTTTCTGGACGATTACCTGGCGACCATGGGGCAGCACCGCGATGTGCCACTGATCGACCTGGCGACAGAGGCGCACTGGCGCAGCGTGCTTACGCGCGAATATGCCGCCTACCTCGAACTGGCGGTGGCGGCGCGAACCGATGCCGAACTCAACGCCGCGTTTGAGCCTGCCGCCCGCCGCTTCGACGAAGTGTGGACCGCCGAGATGATCGAATCCTTCCCGCAATGGCGCGACCAGTGGGACGCGATGAAGCTGGGCAACGACTTTGCCATTGCGGTGCATTCGGGCCTGCTGGTGCAGCGACCGGTGTTCGGGCCGGAGCGGGTCGAGCGCGTGCTGGCGCTGACGATGAAGGCGATCCGCGGGCTTTACCGCGAGTAGGCGAAAGGCTCAGACCGTGCCGGCATAGCCGATCACGAGGCAGGCGAAGGTCAAAAGGCCGAGCCGTGTCCACGAGGCGGGTTCGCCCATCACGAACACCGCGACGCCGATCACGATGATCGGCACGATCGCGGCCAGCGCTGGCATGATCAGGCTGAGCGGTCCGCCCTCGCGGATCATCGTTGCCAGTGCCCAGAACGAGATCATGTAGATGCCGAGGCAGGCAAGACTCCAGCCCGGATTGCGGAAGGCTTCGGTGCGGCCGAGCAGCAGGCTTCCGCCGACCTGGCCCGCAGCACCGATGATAAACAGCACGACGATGCGTACGGTGAGTCCGGCGGCGATGGACATCTGGCTTTCCCCTCTCGGTCCGCGCACTTCATGGCGGCGACCTCTGCGCCCGGTATCGGGCGCGCAGGCTCGCGGGCACAACTGGCCAAAGTCCGAGCGGCGCTTTCGTGCGTTGTGGCCACGCGCTCACTGAAAGGCCAGTATGCGCAAGGGCCCTTGCTGGGCAGACTTCATGCAACGACGCCGCGCGGGCGGCACTGATCGGGAGACAAGGAAATGGCAACCGTGGCAATCACCGGCGCAGGGCGCGGGATCGGTCTGGAACTGACGAAGCAGCACGTGGCGGCAGGCGACCGCGTGATTGCGCTGGTGCGCAGTCCCGAAGGCGCGACCGAACTGGCCGATCTTGCGGCAGCATCGGGCGGCAAGCTGAGCGTGCACCGCATGGACGTGGGCGATACCGCCTCGGTCAAGGCGGGCGCGGCCGACAGCGGCAGCGACAGCATCGACGTGCTTTACAACGTGGCGGGCGTTTCGGGCCCTCTGCCGGCGGAACTCGAAAGCTCTGACTGGGACGAATGGGACGACGTGTTCCGCATCATGGTGCAAGGCCCGCTGCGCGTGCTGCAGGCTTTCCTGCCACGCATGGGTTCGGGCGCGAAGGTCATCAACATCACCAGCCAGCTGGCGGCATCGACCTGGCCCTATGGCGGATATTATGCCTACGCCGGCGCCAAGGCCGCACTGAACCGCGTGATGCGCTCGGTCGCGACCGATCTCAAGGAGCGCGGCGTGGTTGTCGGGCTGGTCCATCCCGGCTGGGTGCAGACCGACATGGGCGGCGATGGCGCTGACATCACCCCGACCGAAAGCGCCGCGGGCATCCGCCAGATCGCGGCTGACTGGACGCTCGAAACCTCGGGCGATTTCCTCAAGTGGAACGGCGAACCCCACGCCTGGTAAGGAGCGCCTGACCCATGCCATTCACCGGCCCGATCGAAGACCGCATCGCGATCCGCGAACTGATGGACACCCACGCCCACGGCGTGATGATGAAGGACGCCGAACTGTGGGGCTCGATCTGGGCCGAGGACGCCTATTGGGAACTGCCCGACTACCCCGACCTCGGCGCATTCGTCGGCAAGAAGGTGATCGTCGATGGCTGGGTGGAATCGATGAAGGTCTATGGCCTCGACAATTGCACCAAGCCGATGATCTACTTCATGCAGCCCGGATCGATCGAGGTGGACGGCGATAACGCCACCGCCGTTGCCTACACCATCGAAATCTACGACGACCCCGCCACCGGCAAACGCATCCACACGACCGGGCGCTACAACGACGAGTTGCGCCGGATCGATGGCGCGTGGAAGTTCACGCGGCGGGCGTATCGGACGGTGTTTGCGGATTAATTGATGGGTGGGGTGGTCGGCGATCCGGCTGTCCGCCCTGCTCGCTGGTTGGCAGCTATCAGGCTGGCTGCGGGAAATGCTGCTGGTCCAGACACGATGCCCTTGCGGACGTTTACGAGGTGGCAGTGACGCGCTCGTTCACGCGCTGGAGAAAACCGAATGGTCGCAGCCTGTCGCTATTGGGGTAACTCCATATACAGCGCACCAGGGCTGGAATCTTTGTCAAGCAAAGCCAATGCGAAGCAATTCTTGCAGAAAGCCCAAGCTTCTCTTTCCGGTAGATATGCGAAAGCAACCCTATTGATGGCAAATGCCCTGCTGCCTTCGCAGTCTTAAGATAAACTAGTGCTTCAGGAACGGACCGATAGCCCAGATCGCCGCGATAGAGTGACCGTCCAACGTAGTACATTGCGGGTGTATAACCTCGTCCAGCCAAAGCTTTAAATTTGGCCAAGGCTTGGTCCCAAGCTTGCATCTGCTGATAATGCAACGCCAATTGGAGACCACCTTCAATCGACCCGCCTTCAGCTGACCGAACGAGCCATTCCTCGCCCAGCGCTGCATTATCTGGCTCACCCCGAGAAATGTATTCGTGGCCAAGGTACATCATGGCCAGCTTTGAGCCCCGGACCGCCACGGCGGTCAGCATTGCGATCCCTTGCTCGTGGTCTTGCTTCAGGACCTGAAGGGCATCCCAGAGCTCGCCGCCATGCGCCTCTTCGGCCCATTCACGTTGCATGTTTTCGCCGAGCTTCGACACCATTCCAAAAGCGTAACTCAAAGGATTTGATCAATCAATTCTATGTCTCGAACCCACCCACTTCCTGCCGTAGCGGCTGGCCCATAGTCCCGTCGGAAGCTGCCCTTTGTTCAGGCACCAGATTCCGTTCGTCCTGAGCCTGTCGAAGGACGCGCGCGACCTATCCTTTGACCTGTCATTCATGCTGAAGGCGAACCTTGGCGCGTGTCCTTCGACAGGCTCAGGACGAACGGGGGTGGGGGTATTTGGTGCGGGGGTTTTGAGGGTTTGGGGTGGCTGAGAACAGTGTTTACCCGCCAATCTCCCGCAAGACCGAAGCGCATTCCTCCATCCGGTAGGTCCGCATCCTTGCCCGGTCAAACAGGCGTTCCTCGTCCGCCACGATCTCGTCCATGATGGCGGGGTTGGCCATGGCGGCGAAGCAGGCGTCGCAGGTGGCTTGGTCGGGGAAGTCTATTTCGAGGACGACGTCGAAATCGTGCGCCATGTCCGTGCCGTCGAGCGGGTGGAGGTGTTTGCGGACGTAGCGCGTGGCCCAACCGGACAGGACCTTTTCGCCGATCAGGCGGTGGCGCGATTCATAGTATGCGATGAAATCGGCCTTGGTCATGCCTTCGCGGCGCTTGAGCAGGGTGAGGACGGTGACGGTCATGCATAGGCCTCAAGCCAGCGCCGCGTGGCATCGGCCACGGCGGCTGCGCGCAGGGCGGGGTGCGGGAAGGCATCGCGCAACGCCTCGGAACGCAGTTCGATGGCCAGCGGAATGTTCGCCGGGAGCGCCTGATAAAGCGCGGCCAGTGGCAGCGCGCCTTCACCGCACTGTTCGCGCAAGTTGATCGCATCGTGGATCACCGCGGCAAAATCGGCAGGATCGGGGCGCAGCGCGGGGGCATCGCAGAACTGCGCATAGGGCAGCAGCGCGGGATCGACCTTGGCGATCTCCGCAATCGACGACCCCGAGCGATCGACGTGGATCGGATCGATCAGCAGCGCGCGCAAGGGGTGGGCGACCTTATCGAGCACGGCCAGCGCGGTGCGCAGATCCTTCACCTCGGTGAAGATGCCGAATTCGAGCGCGACACGGACGCCCGATCCTTCGGCATGGACGCACAGTTCGGCAAGGCGCGCGGCGGTGCGGGCGTGGTCGGGATCGGACGAGACGCAGAGCACGTTGGCCGCGCCAAGGTCCGCGCCGACGTCGATGACCTTGCGGTGATCGTCCATCGACGAATCCGGCTTGAGCCAGATCACCTCGACGTCGAGCAGCGGCAGGCCGGTGGCGGCGAGCGCGGCGCGGGCATTGCGCGTGTGGGCCGCAGTCCATTCCGCCGGATCGACCCACAGCCCGACCATGTCGAAGCCGCCGGCGCGGGCAGCCTCGATGGTCTCGACCGGGCCGAATTCGGGCACCACGCCCGAAGCGAGGCTGATCGGATTCATCAAGTCGCTCCCGCGCTTTCCGGCCCGATCACATCGTCGGTTCGGGGAGGTCCGCGTCGTCCTGCAGATACCAGTCGAGCCATTCGTGGAAGTACTGGTTGCCGCGCTCGTTGCGTCCGAACACGAGTTCGTCGTGCGCGCCGCTTTCGAGGCCCTTCTGGATTTCGAGGCCGATCAGGTAGTCCTCGGTATAGGTCACGTCGCGGAAGAAGTTCATCGCGGCCTCGACATTGGCGCGGTCTTCCTCGTCGCGGATCGGTTCGCGGCGCAGGTAATTGAGGACGGTGCGGTTCTCGCCCGGCGTGGGTCCGGGAAAGAGCTGGGCGACCTGGGTGATTTCGGGCGCGATGAAGGCCGAGACGTTGGGGAACATGATCCGCACGAAGTCGAAGCCGTTGTTCTCCTGCGTGCCCCATTCCTCGCGCGGCACGTCCTTGAGCGCCTCGGCGATGCGGTGGTGCGGGAAGCCGATGCGCTGATGCGGGCCGAAGCCTTCGTAATGCATGCAGTTGGAGGGCGTGCGCGGGAAGATCGTCTCCGGGTGAAGCGATGCGAAGTGGTAACCTTCGAGGTAGCCGTCATAGGCGACCTTCCAGTTCGCGCCTTCGATCACGCGGCTGCCCATGTAAGTCCACTTGCCGAAATCGAGCGCTTCGAAATCGTCGAGGAAGCCGCGGAAATAGGTCTCGACGTCGATCGGTGCATTGGGGGTGAGGACGACGAAGATCATCCCCGCCTTTTCCTCGCATGGCAGTTCGCGCAGGCCCAGTTCGGACTTGTGGACCTCGCCGAACTTGGAGGCTTCTGAAATGCCGATCAGCTTGCCGTCGGGGCCATAGGTCCAGCCATGGTACTTGCAGGTGAAGCGCGGGCAATTGCCGTGGCCCTCGGAAGCAACCGGCGCGGCGCGGTGCGAACAGACGTTTAGGAAGGCGCGAACCTTGCCCGCCTTGTCGCGATTGATCAGCACGGGCATGCCGACTGCGTCCATCGCCTTGTAATCGCCGGCATTGGGCAGTTCGGCGGTGAAGGCGAGCATCAGCGGCACGCGCTTGAACACCAGCTCCATCTCCGCCTTCCACTGGTCGGGATCGGTGTAGCTGCGCGCGGGCACGCGCTTGGTTGTATCGGTGAGGAAAGTCTGCTTGTTCTCGACGTAATCGCGCATGATGGCGGCGACGTTTCCGATCTGCTCGATGCGGTCCATGGTACTCTTGCCTCTCCGTGCCCGCTGGGTCGGGTCAAGCGGTGACCATGCCTTGTGCCGGGGATGGGGGGAAGCTGTGACAGGGGTTAGGTCAGGCAAACTTCCTCGCCTTTTCGCCAATTGCGGGCAAGGTGCTGCGGTTGGGACAAGCGGGGAATGAACGCGATGACTGCAAAGCCGTGGGACTGGCTCCCGATCCCCGCCCCCCATCAGGCCGAATTTGCCGCGAGCGGGGTCTGGGCGATGAAGACGCTGGCCGACCTTGCGCGCGAGCGGGCGGCGGCGACGCCCGATTTCGTGTGCTTCGTCGATGGGGAAGGGCAGTACACGTTTGCCCAAGTGCTGGAGCAGGCCGAGGCGCTGGCGACGTCGCTGCAGGCGCGCGGGCTGGGGGCGGGCGACGTGATCGCCTTCCAGGTGCCCAACTGGCGCGAGGCGGCGGTGATCAATCTGGCGGCGGTGATCGGGGGGATGATCGTCAATCCGATCGTGCCGATCTATCGCGATGCCGAAATGCTGATGATGCTGGGCGATTGCCGCGCACGTGCGATCTTCGTGCCGCAGGTCTGGCGCAAGGTCGATTATGCCGCGATGGCGATGCGCTGCCGCGATGCGCTGCCCGATCTTGCCCACGTGTTCACCGTGCGCGGCGAGGGGGTGGACGATTTTGCTGCGCTTGTTGCAGGGGGCAGTGGTGCAGCATTTGCTGCGCCGCAGGTTGATCCGATGGGCGTCAAGATGGTGCTCTACACCTCGGGCACGACGGGCCGTCCCAAGGGCGTGCTGCACAGCCATTGCACGCTGACGCACATCGTTGCGGCAAGCGCGCAGCATTGGGGAATGCAGGCGGGCGAGACGACGCTGATGCCATCGCCGGTCACGCACGTTTCGGGCTATGCCAATGGCCTCGAAGCGCCGTTCATCTGCGGCATCCGTTCAGTGCTGATGGAGGCGTGGAATGCGGACGAGGCGCTGGCGCTGATCGAGGCGCACCAATGCGTTGGCACGGTTGCGGCAACGCCGTTTCTGGTGGAACTGGCGGCGGCAGCGCGCGGCGCGGGCACCGGCCTGCCGAGCTTCCGCTTCTTTGCCTGTGGCGGCGCGGCAGTGCCCGCAGACCTGATTCCGGCGGCAAATGCGGCCTTCGACAACGCCCGCGCCTTCCGCGTGTTCGGCGCATCGGAAGTGCCGCTGGTGACCTTCGGCTGGCCGCAGGACGAACGCCTTGCCGCAACGACCGATGGCGAGGTTGTGGACTACGCGGTGCGCATCGTCGATCATGACGACAACGACCTGCCGCGTGGGGTGGAGGGCGAGATCCTGGCGCGCGGGCCGGCGATGATGATGGGCTATGCCGATGCGCAGCAGACCGCCGAGGCGATCACGCCCGACGGCTATTTCCGTACCGGCGATCTGGGCGTGTGGTCGGCAGAGGGCGCGATCACGATCACCGGACGCAAGAAGGACCTGATCATTCGCGGCGGCGAGAATATCTCGGCCAAGGAGATCGAGGACGTGCTGCACACGCACCCTGCGGTAAAGGAAGCCGCCGTAGTCGCGATGCCTCACGAACGGCTGGGCGAGGGGGTCTGTGCCTATGTGATCCTCGCAGGGGAGGCGGATGCTGCAGCGCTGGCCGCGCACGTGGGCGCATCGGGCATGGCCAAGCAGAAGATCCCCGAACGCTTCGAACTGGTGGACGACTTCCCCCGCACGGCGAGCGGCAAGGTGCGCAAGGACATGCTGCGCGCGATGGTGCGAGAGACGGTGCAGGCCTGAGCCAGGACCCACGCGGAACCTAATCCGACATCGCGAATTTTCCCGATGCCTGCCGATGCAATGGCACGGAGGTATTTGGGAGGCGTGTGTGTCGGGATTGGTCTACGAGGTGGCGGCTGCAGCAGACATCGTTCAGCCTTCGGCCGACCATGGCCTCGTCATGCTGCGCCATCACCTTTGCCAGGCGCTTTCTCTGTCCGAGGAACTCGGGCTCAAGATGGCGACCCACGATCTTTGCCAGATCCTGAAATGGCTCGACGGCTAAGGACCACTCTGGCGGATCAGCCCTCGCCCATTGCCCTGGCCACCGCAGCATTCATTTCCTCGCGCGTGGGGTTGCGGCGAAGGGTGAGGCCGCCGTTCACTTGCAGGTTTTCGCCGGTCATGAAGCATTCCTCGCTGGCGAGGAACACGACAGCGGCGGCGACGTCTTCCGAGGTTCCCCACCGGCCCAGCGGGTAGGAGTTGCGGAACGATTCGAACAGGCCGGGGACCTGCTTGGCAGCCTCGTTCATGGGCGTGTCGGTGAGGCCCGGCGAGATCGAGTTGGCGCGGATGCCCTCGTGCCCGAATTCGTGCGCGATGCAGCGCACGATGTGATCGGTCCCGGCCTTGGTGCCCATGTAGATCGCGTGGTCGTTGAGCATGATCGTGGCGGTGGCCGAACTGATCGTGATCAGATCGCCGCCGTTGCCGCCATGCGAGCGCGCCATCTTGCGGATCATCGCCTGGAAGAACTGGTGCGGGCCGACCAGCTGCAGCGCTGTCATCGCGTCAAGCTCCGCGCGGGTCACGTCGAGGAAGGGCTTGAGCAGGCCCCAGCCGGTGGCGTTGATCGCGATGTCGATGCCGCCCATTGCGGCTGCGGCGGTGTCGGCAAGTGCGTTGACGCTGGCTTCGTCGGTGATGTCGCACGACGTCCAGTGGCAACCGGTGCGGGCGGCGAACGCTTCGAGCACGGCTTCCTTGCGGCCCGCGACGAGCACCTGCGCGCCTTCTGCCAGCAGGCGCTGCGCGATGACCTGGCCCATGTTGCCTTCGCTGCTTGCGCCGAGCACGACGGCTTTCCTGCCTGCGAGACGTCCCATCCTGCTGCTCCCAATTGCTCTTGATGCAGTTTCTGCTGCGGTCTGCTCGTGGGCTACCACCATGGCGCCATTCGCAATTCCTGTTCAAAAGGGGAGTAGTGGCGCAAGGGTGGCCCCTTCAAGGAAGGTGGCAACGTATTTTCGGGATTTGAGGAGCAAGCGCATGGATCTGGGTCTCAAGGGCAAGAAGGTCATCCTGACCGGCGGCAGCCGCGGCATCGGCCGTGCGACTCTGGAGATTCTCGCCGCCGAAGGCGCGGACGTTGCGTTCTGCTCGCGCAATGCCGAGCAGGTGGCCGAGGCTGCGGCGTCGCTCGGCAAGCATGGCGGCAAGGTCTTCGGATCGGCCTTCGACATGGATTCTGGCCCCGATGCCTATCGCGCGTGGCTTTCAGATGCGGCAGAAAAGCTCGGCGGGTGCGACATCTTCATTCCGATGATCTCGACCTCGGGCTCGGGCCAGACGGGCGACTGGCAGAAGGGTCTCGATCACGACATCATGGGTTCGGTGATCGGCGTCGAAGTGCTCGAACCGTTCCTCGAGAAGTCGGACGACGGCTCGGTGGTAATCCTCTCGTCCACGGCGGGGCTTGAAACCTTCATCGTGCCGCAGGGCTACAACGCGCTGAAGGGCGCGCTGATCGTCTATGCCGGACAGCTTTCGCAGGCGCTCGGCCCCAAGGGCATCCGCGTGAACGCGGTCTCGCCCGGCCCGATCAAGTTTGCCGGCGGCAACTGGGAGATGATCGAAGGCGCGGTGCCCGAGCTGTACCAGTCGGTCGAGGCCGGCTTTGCGCTTGGCCGCTTCGGCGCGCCCGAGGACGTTGCCAAGGCGGTGGTTTTCCTCGCCAGCCCGGCATCGTCCTACACGACTGGCACCAACCTGGTGGTCGACGGCGGCTTTACCAAGCGCGTCCAGTTCTGAAGGACCATCGGCGATGAGCAGCGGCCAGGAGATCGGGGCGTGAGCATCGGGGCCAGGGGCATCCAGCACATCGGGGTGTCCGTTCCCGATCTTGGCAAGGCGCGCGAGTTCTACCTCGGTTTGCTGGGCGCCACCGAGGTGGGCAAGCCGCTCGAATGGCAGGACAATCCGTTCATCGATGCGGTGGTCGGGCTGGAAGGCAGCGCGGCGCGGCAGTTCATGTGCATTCTCGGCAATGCCTGCATCGAGGTGTTCGAATATGCCGCTCCGCGTTCGGCCCCGCAGGACCCGGACGAGGGCGTCAACCGCTTTGGCTATACCCACTTCGCGGTGCAGGTGGAGGATATCGCCGCCTGCTACGAACGATTGCTTGCCGCCGGGATCCGCGTCCACACTCCGCCTGCGCTAGAGGGGATCACCGTCGACGCCGAGGGGCGCAAGCACGGTTATGCCGCGACCTATTGCCGCGACTTCTTCGGCAACGTGTTCGAGATCATGGAAATTCATGATGACGATCAGATCCGCCCGGTGTGGCGCGCGGGCGAGGGCGTGATCGCGCCGCATTGATCCACCGTCGCTGGCCGGGCGCGCCGGTTTGCCGAGCGGTCCGATCCGCGATATCAAGGCGCATGAGCGTTCACGGATCATGCCATTGCGGCGCGGTGCAGATCGAGGTTCCGGCAAGTCCCGAATGGGTGTCGGACTGCAATTGCTCGCTGTGCACCAAGCTGGCCTGGCGCGTCGCCTATTACCCGCCCGATGCGGTGCGTATCACCGGCGATACCACGGCCTATGTCTGGGGCGATCGCATGATCGGCATCCACCATTGCCCGATATGCGGCTGCGGCACGCACTGGAAATTACTGGGGCAAACGCTGGGCGAGGACATCGGCAAGATGGGCGTCAACGCGCGCACGCTCGACGGCTTTGATGAAAGCACTATCGAAGTGCGCAAGTTCGACAACCGCGGCTGACTTCGCGCACAATCTGCCGCTTCCTAGCCAAAAGCAGAGGGGTGGGAGAGGCCGGTTGTTGACCCTGATCAAACGCGCGGCGCGCGCAGCATGAGAAAACCCGCTCCGACCTGAACGGAGAGGAATATCATGGCTGACCGCGATCCCGGCGACCTTGAAGCAGCGCGCTGCCCCGGCACCAGCTGGGAAGACATCCTGCGCGGCGATGAGGTGCAACCGCCCGCCTTCATGGCCGAGGACCGCTCGCAATATCTGGGATCGGCGGCGATCGATGCCGCGCGCTATTACAGCCCGGAATTCTTCAAGGCCGAGTGCGACAGGATGTGGCCCAGGGTGTGGCAGTTTGCTGCGCGCGAGGAAGACCTGCCCGAGCCGGGGGACTATGTAACATACGACAACGCGGGCCGGTCCTGGCTGATCGTGCGGCAGGAGGACGGACGCGTGAAGGCGTTCCACAACGTCTGCCTCCACCGGGGTCGCAAGCTCAAGACAGACAGCGGCAGCGCCGAGCAGTTCCTCTGCCCGTTCCACGGCTTTTCGTGGAATCCCGACGGCACGTTGCGCAACATTCCGTGCCGCTGGGATTTTGCCCACCTGACCGACGCGAAGATGCAACTGCCCGAGGGCAGCATTGCGCAATGGGGCGGATACATCTTCGTGCGCGAGGCGGACGAGGGCCCGACCATCGAGGAATTCCTCGCGCCGCTGCCCGAGTTCTTCCGGCGCTGGCGGCATGAGGACTGCGTGACGGTGGCCTGGGTCGCCAAGGTCATTCCGGCAAACTGGAAGATCACGATGGAGGCTTTCATGGAAAGCTACCATGCCTTCGTGACGCACCCGCAGCTGATGCCGTTCACCGGCGATGCCAATGCCGCCTATCACGTGCTGGGGCCGCACGTGAACGTCAACTACACGCCGTTCGGTGTGATCAGCCCGCATATCGAGGCACAGGCCGAGGCCGAGCACTGGTCGCAGCAGCGGATCATCGACGAGTTCCGCAAATACAATGGCCGCAGCGCAGACAACTACGACGCGGACAAGGACAATTACGCGATCACCGTGCCTGAAGGCCAAACCGCGCGCGCGGCGCTGGGCACGATGATGCGCGCGGTCTCGGAAAAGCAGTACGGCGGCGATTATTCGCAGGTTTCGGAAAGCGAACTGCTCGACGCGCTGGTCTACAACGTGTTTCCCAACTTCGCGCCGTGGGGCGGGTTCATGCCGAACATCGTCTATCGCTGGCGACCATGGCCCGATCAGGACAAGTGTCTGATGGAAGTGCGCGTGATCGCGCGCGTGCCGGAAGGCCAAAGGGGTGACGGGCAGCGGCCCGCAGGCGTGCCGATGCACCTGCTCGGGGATGACGAGCTCTGGGCCGATGCGCCCGAACTGGGCGTGCTGGGCGCGGTGCTCGATCAGGACAGCGAGAACATGGCGCTGTGCCACGAGGGGCTCAAGGTTTCGAAGAACCAGGCGGTTGAACTGGCGGACTACCAGGAAGTGCGCATCCGGCACTTCCACCAGACGCTCGATACCTATCTGAACGCGTGAGGGCCAATCCGATGACCGAACTCTACGACAAGTATGCCGATGCAGCGGAGCGGATGCTGCACTTCGTCGAAACCAGAACGACCGACCAGGCCAGCGGCACGATGCGCGTGCCCGTGGCCGATTACCTCGACCAGGGGCGGTTCGAGCGCGAGATCGAGCGCATCTTCCGGCGGCTGCCGCTGATGCTGGCGCTGACCATCGAGCTGCCGGAAGCGAACGACTACAAGGCGATGGACGTGATGGGGCGCCCTGTGCTGATCACGCGCGGGAAGGATGGCAAGGCGCGCGCATTCCTCAACGTGTGCAAGCACCGCGCGATGCATCTGGCGGCCGAGGGCAAGGGCAATTGCAAGGCCTTTGCCTGCCAGTACCATGGCTGGACTTATGCCAACGACGGCAAGCTGATGGGCATTGCCGAGGCGAGCACGTTCGGCGATGTCGACCGGCACACGCTCAACCTGACGGAACTGCCCTGCGACGAGGCGGCGGGGCTGATCTTCGTTATCCTGACGCCGAGGAGCGAGGGGGACCTGCCGCTCGACGCGGTCGAGTGGATGGGCGGCATGTACGAGGACTTCGCCGCGCTGAAGCTGGAGACCTGGTACTATCACAAGAGCCGCGCGATGCAGGGCGCGAACTGGAAAGTTGCCTATGACGGCTATCTCGAGGGCTACCACTTCCAGGCGGCGCATACCAATACGGTCGCCACGCGCAGTCCTTCCAACCGTGCGAACTACGAGGGCTTTGGTCCGCACATCCGGCTCGGCTTTCCACAGAATGCGATCCATCGGTTGAAGGACTTGCCGCGCGAGGAATGGGGGCGGCAGGAGAACAACGGCTACGACTTCATCCGCATGCTGTTTCCGAACATGAGCTTCTTCCTCGCGCCCGAAATGGGGCAGCTGGCGCAGTTGTTTCCGGGGCCAGAGGCAGACCAGAACACCACGGTGATGAACTATATCTTCCCGGTGAAACCCGACACGCCCGAAGCGCTCGCCGCACTCGACAAGATGTGCGACTTCTTCTTCGACGTGGTCGAAGAGGAGGATTACCTGCTGGGCCTGAAGGTGCAGAACGGGCTGGAATCAGGCGCGATGACGCACCAGACCTTTGGCCGGAACGAGCCGGGCAACCAGTTCTTCCACAAGTGGGTGGCCTATTATCTCGACGAGAGTGGCAGCACGCCGGTGCCCGTGATGAAGGAGTAGCCGGCCCTCTCAAGGCCGGGCGAGCGCCTGCGCCGGTGCGCCCAGAACGGCCTGACGTAGCAGCAGCGACTGGCCGAACATCGGCGCGGACTTCGACAGGAAATGCGAGGGCGCCATGCCGAGGAATTCGTGCGCTTCGCGGACGAAGTGCGAATAATCGGAATAGCCTGCATCGATGGCCAATGCCCTGCGCCCGCGCCCGCCGCGGATCAGGCGGTGGAGCGAGCGCAGGAAGCGCGCGCGGCGCAGCAGCAGCTTGGGCGCGAACCCAAAGGCGGAAAGCGACAGCCGTTCGACCATGCGCTGCGACATGCCGGTGGCGGTCGCAAGCCCTGCGACCGAACGATGCGCAGGATCGAGCAGCGCCTGGGCGAGGCGCGCGACGCGCCATTCGTTGCGCGAGGGTTCGCGCATCGCATCGATCAGCCAACGGTCGAGAATTTCCGGCAATTCTTCGTCGGCGGCGCCGCGCAGTCGGGCAGCGAGGCATTCGACCTGGGTGCCGAACACGGTTGCGGCAGGTACGATGCGATTGGCGAGCGTCGAGGCCTGACCGAGTCCGAGACGCGTCCAGCCCAGTGGTGTGATCCCCGCGCCGACAACCGCGCCGGCATCGCTGGCAGACCATGTCGCCGCGCTGGTCGGCCCGAACAGCGCGACATCGGGCACGCGCAGGGGCGCGTCGGCCGACTGGTGAACCGTCCAGCAGGTCCGGCTATCGAGCAACACGCGCAAGTTGAACCACGCTGGCTGGAACACGTCGCGGTGGAGTGTGCCTTCGGGAGGAGCGACGGCATAAAGGTGATAGCCGCTGACAAGACCTTCGAGCGCAGGCGCGGGTTTCCAGTAGGCCATGCGCGTCGCCGGCGCGGGATCGGCCGATGGAGCGGCAATCGGAGGAGCTGTCGCGACCGTGGTTGTCATGTGATTAGCCGTAGTATCAATCACTTCTGTGTAAGCAACGGATAAACGCGCGATCGCGTCTGGCGATCCGGAGGTCTGCGGAAGCTTGGGCGTGTGCGCCTGCGCAACGCGTGCTAGGATCGGGCCGGACAGGCCATTCCGTGGGGGAGCCCTGAAAGAGAGTGCAGACGTTCGAGGCGCAGCCGATCCCCTGGCCCGAGACTGCCGCGCAACTGCGTGCAATGGTGCGTGGGCTGGTGGCCGAGCATTTCGCGCGCGACGGCGTGCGCTCCGATGCCGTGGCGCGCGCCAACTGCTGGACGCGCCCCGATCCCGCTTTCAGCCGCATGCTCGGGCAGGCGGGCCTGATCGGGATGGTCTGGCCCAGGGCATATGGCGGGCACGAGCGGTCGAGCCTCGAGCGCTACGTGGTGCTCGAGGAGCTGCTGGCGCTGGGCGCTCCGGTCGGCGCGCACTGGATCGCCGATCGTCAGACCGGGGGTATGTTGCTGCGCTTCGGCACGGAGGAGGCCAGGCGGCGCTGGCTTCCCGGCATGGTCGCGGGCGAGATTTATGCCTGCATCGGCCTGTCCGAACCGGGGGCGGGATCGGATCTTGCAGCCGTGCGCACGACCGCACGGCGAAAGGGGGATCGCTGGGTGATCGACGGCCAGAAGGTCTGGACGACCAATGCCCACCTGGCGCATCTGATGATCGCGCTGGTCCGCACCGGCGAGGGGTCGGAACGGCATGATGGCCTTTCGCAGTTCGTGATCCCGATGGATGCGCCGGGCGTCACCGTGAAGCCGATCATCGACCTCAATGGCGGGCACGAATTCAACGAAGTGTTCTTCGACGGGGTGGAATTGCCCGCGAGCGCGCTTGCGGGCGAGGAAGGGCAGGGCTGGCGGCAGGCGACCGCGGAACTTTCGCTCGAGCGGTCGGGGCCCGAGCGCTACCTGTCCTCGACCGCGCTGTTCATCGAGCTGATCCGCGCGGTCGGCCCGGATGCGGGGGACGAGGTTGCGGCGCTGGTCGGGCGGCTGACCGCGCAGATGTGGACGCTGCGCCAGATGAGCGCTTCGGTGGCGGCAAAGCTGGCGCAAGGGCAAGACCCGGCGCTCGAGGCGACGATGGTCAAGGACCTCGGAAATGCCTTCGAGCAGGCGATGCCGGCCGTGGTGCAGGCCGCGCTGGATCTCGATCTCGCGAGCCCAGAGCCCCTGTCGCAAGTGCTGGGCTATCTGCTGCAGGTCTCGCCTTCGTTCTCGCTGCGCGGCGGCACGCGCGAAATCCTGAAGGGCATCATTGCGCGGGGGCTGGGTCTGCGATGAGCGAGGCACAGGCCATGCTCGGCACTATGGCGGACGCACTGTTCGCGGGGCTGGGCCATCGCGCGACCATTGTGGCGGACTGGCAGCGGATCGAGGAGCTGGGGCTGCCGCTGTTGCTGGTCGGCGAGGCGGACGGCGGCTTTGGCGGGAGCTGGGACGATGCGCGGCTGGTGTTCCGGCTGGCGGGATACCATGCGCTTGCGCTGCCGGTCGTGGAGGCGGTGCTGGCGGCGCACGTGGCTGCGCCGCTGGGCTTTGCCGGACGCGGCACGGTGGCATCGGCCTGTGTGGGCGAAATGGCGGACGGGTTGTTCCGGGGCGAGATTTCAGGGGCCTGCGCAAGCGAAGGCGCGGCCTATGTCGTCGCGCCGTTCGGTGGCGGCGGCATCGTGGTCAGCACCGGGGACGGCTTGCGCCAGGCGGGGACGACCGCAAGCGGCGAGACGCGCGACATCTGGGGGTTCGACGATGCGCGGGCCGTGACGGTGCCGACCGACGTGCTGGGGCTCTGTGCCTTTGCCCGCGCGGCGCAGATTGCGGGCGCGCTCGATGCAGCGCTTGGGCAATCGGTGGCCTATGCCAACGAGCGCCGGCAGTTTGGTCGCCCGCTTGCCGGGTTTCAGGCGGTGCAGCAGAGCCTTGCGACATTTGCCTGCGAGGCGGCGGCGGCTAACTGCGCTGCGATCGGCGCGGCGCAGGCGCTGGACCGTGGCGAAGCGCGCTTCGAGGTGGCGGCGGCCAAGCTGCGTGCGAACGAGGCAGTGGGCGTGGGCACCGCCATCGCGCATCAGGTGCATGGCGCGATCGGCTTCACTCGGGAATATCCGCTGCACCAGATCACCCGCAGGCTGTGGACCTGGCGCAGCGAATTCGGCAGCGATTCCCATTGGGCAAGGGCCGTCGGCGCGCGCGTGCTGGCAGACGGGGCCGAGGCCTTCTGGCCGAACCTGACCGCGCGCACCGATTGAGCGGGCGCGGCCCGCTCCGGGTCAGTGGCGGACCATCGCCCCGCCATCGACCCAGACGCCGTGGCCCGACATGAAGCGCGCATCGTCGCTGCACAGGAAGGCGATGACGTCGGCGATGTCCTCGGGCTGGCCGAGGCGGCGCAAGGGTGCCTTGTTTTCCCAGAACGTGCGGAATTCCGGCATCTGGGTGAAGGCAGGCGCGGTCATCGGGGTGGCGATGGCGCCGGGCTGTACGCAATTGACGGTGACGCCGAACGGCCCGAGCTCGGCCGCGGCCGACTTGGTGAAGCCGAGCACGGCATGCTTCGAGGCGGAATAGGCGCACAGGCCCTCGTCGCCATGCGAGGACGTGGTCGAGCCGATCGTCACCACGCGCCCGTTGCCCGCAGCCTTGAGATGCGGGACCGCATCGCGCACGAGGCGGAACACTGCGATCAGGTTTACCGCGATCACGCGTTCGAAATAGGCATCATCGTGCCCTTCGAGCGGATGAAACGCGCTGATCCCGGCGCAGGGCACCAGGGTATCGAGCCCGCCCATCGCGCTGACCGCCTGTTCGACCAGCATGGCGTTTGTCCCCGCGCCGGTCAGGTCGCCGGTGAAATCGACATCGCCCGCCAAGTCGGCGGTGAAGACCTGCGCGCCATCGGCCCGCAACCGCGCGACCACCGCCGCGCCGATGCCCGAGCCGGCGCCCGTGACGATGGCCTTGCGGCTCTTGAGACGGTCACCGCTCATCCGTTCAACCCATCCGCGATCTTCAGCACGAGCTTGCCGGTGTTGGCCCCGGTGAACAGGCGCATGAACGCACCGTAGGCGTTTTCCAGGCCTTCCTGCACGTCCTCGTCGATGCGCAGGCGGCCTTGCGCCATCCATTCGGCCATGACTGCGCCGCCTTCGGCAAAGCGCGGCGCGTAGTCCATGATCAGGTAGCCGTGGATCGTGGCTTGCTGCGCGAGGACCTGCCAGAGATTGCGCACGCCGACCTTCTCGGGCGAATTGTATTCGCTGATGAGGCCGCACAGGACGATGCGCGCCCTCTTGGCCAGGTTCATCAGCTCGGCGTCGAACACATCGCCGCCGACGTTCTCGAACACGACATCCGCCCCTTGCGGTGCGGCGGCGCGAATCTCGGCGGACAACTGGTCGACGCTCTTGTTCTTGTAGTCGATGGCAACGTCGAAGCCGTAGTCCTCGATCAGGCGGCGGCACTTTTCGACGCCGCCGGCAATGCCGATCACCCGCGCGCCCATGATCTTGCCGATCTGGCCAACCGCTGATCCGACCGCGCCTGCCGCGCCCGACACGAGCAGCGTTTCGCCCGGTTGCGGGCGGGCGACGTCGGCCAGCCCGAAATAGGCAGTGAGGCCGACCGCGCCCATTGCCGAGAGAAACCGCGATGGTGATTCAACCAGAGAGGGATCAACCTTCATGGTGAATCCGCCGGCTGCGTTGACCGAGTAATCCTCGAGCGCGTTGAGCCCCATGACCCAGTCGCCCACAGCAAAATCAGGTGTGTCGGATGCCGCGACAAGGCCGACCGTGGTGGCCCTGACCGGATCACCCAGTGAAATCGGCGGCATGTAGCTGGGCGCGTCGTCCATCCAGCCGCGCTGCGCAGGATCGAGCGAAGCATAGCAGTTGCGCACCACGAAGCCGCCCGCAGGAGGCACCGGAATCGGCTGTTCCACAAGCGAAAAATCCTCGGGAACCGGCGTTCCATGGGGCCGGCGCACTAGCAGGAAGCGGCGGTTGGCGGTCATCGGTTGGTCTCTCCTGTGGGCACGGCACCAGGATGCAGCATGGCGGGAGGCGGGCACCTGTAACAAGTGGCAGTTGGTAGGCGATACGCACACGTAGATGTAGGCGCATCGTCGCTGCCCGTCCGAGGCAGTGCGGCCCTTGGAGGGAGGATTACCATGAAGGCCCAAGCCATCCGGCGTTTCGTCGCCGCTGCCCTGACCACGACTGCCCTCGGGGCATCGTTGCCGGCATTTGCCGCAGATGAACCGCAGGCATCCCAATCTGACGCCCAGGCGAGCGAAGCTGCCGATAGCGGCGATACCGGCGCGATCATCGTGACCGCACGCCGTCGTTCGGAAACGCTGCAGAGCACCCCGGTCGCCATTACCGCGGTCAACACCGCCATGCTCGAAGCCAAGGCCGCCGTGAACATCGGCGATCTGCAGGGCGCGGCACCTGGCCTGCTGATCACCCAGCAGAATTCCGGCGCGCAGGCAGCCAACATCTCGATTCGCGGCCTGACTTATGCCGACATCGAAAAGTCGCAGACGCCGACCGTGGGCGTGGTCGTCGATGGCGTGACCATCGGCACCAACACCGGTCAGTTGCAGGACGCGTTCGACGTGGCCCAGATCGAAGTGCTGCGCGGGCCACAAGGCACGCTGTTCGGCGCGAACACGATCGGCGGCGTCATCAACATCACCCGCTCGAAGCCGACCAAGGAACCCGGTCTCAAGGCCGAAGTCAGCTATGGCCGGTTCAACACGCTCGCGGTCAAGGCGATCGCCAACTACGGCGATGGCGAAAACTGGGGCGTCAAGGGCTTCTACTTCCACAACGAGACCGACGGCTTTTACAACAACGTCGTGCAGAAGAAGAACGGCGGCTGGAGCAAGGGTGACAGCTACGGCGGCAGCCTGCTGTTCACGCCTGTCGGAACCGGGTTCGAGGCGCAGTTCACGATCGAGAACGTGAAGCAGAAGTTCGATCCGGTGGTGGCCAACATCGCCAACAGCAGCGAAGTATTCTGCCTGTTCGAGCCTGCCGTGGAGTGCAATCGCAACAACACCACGGACCTTTACACGGTGTTCAGCGCACCGGCGCAAAGCACCTACAGCGCGCCTGACGCCACGCTCGAGCTGAACTACGATCTCGATGCGGTGAAGCTGACCTCGATCACCGGCTGGCGCAAGAGCACCGAAGCCCAGACCCAGGACTTCGACGGTTCGTCGACCGACCTCTACTACGTCGATCGCCGCCAGCACTACGAACAGTGGAGCCAGGAACTGCGCGCAGCGGGCAAGCTGTTCGATGGTTTCGACTACGTCGTGGGCGCCTACTACTTCAAGTCGAAGTACGACCTGACGCAGTGGAGCCGCGTGTTCGGTTTCAACCCGGCCGTGCCGCCGACGCTGTTCGATCTCAACTCGCAGCATGTCGAAGGCGAGACCGAGAGCTACGCGTTCTTCGGTGACTTCAACTGGCAGCTTGCCGATACCGTGCGCCTTTCGTTCGGCGGTCGCTGGAGCCACGACAACAAGCAGTTGTTCAATGGCTTTGCCGGCGGCAAGCTGATCGATCCGGACAACGTGCAGCGCACGCAGTTCGTGCCGGTCGGCACCGGCAATGCGAACTTCAGCAAGTTCACGCCGAAGATCGGCCTCGACTGGCGCCCGACGCAAGACCTGATGGTCTATGCATCGTGGTCGCGCGGCTATCGCTCGGGCGGTTTCAGCCCGCGCGCCGCGACCGCTGCCACCGCCGGTACGCCGTTCCAGCCTGAAACGGTCGACGCCTACGAAGTGGGCCTCAAGGTCGCGGCGTTCGACCGCAAGGTCGAACTGAACCTTGCCGGCTTCGTGTCGGACTACAAGGATATGCAGCAGAACCTGACGGTTCCGGGCGGTCCTACGGGCAATCAGACGATCACCGGCAATGTCGCCGGCGGCGCGCTGATCAAGGGCTTTGAAGCCGACGGCACCTTCCGCGTGACCGACAACTTCAAGCTCACCGGTTCGCTTGCGATCATGGACTCGCACTTCCGCAATTTCGTGGCGAACGGCGTGTTCGGCACTGCGATCGTGCCCTTCGATTATTCGGCAAACCGGCTGATCTACGCCCCTGACTTCACGGCCTCGCTGGCTGCGGAATACACGATGCCGACCTCGTTCGGCGATGTGTCGACCAATGTCGGCTGGCGCCATATCGCACCTTATGACGAACAGCTCTCGGCAGCATCGCTGACGCCGACGCTCGACGGTGCGGGCAACGTGACCAAGGTGACCGTCAATGGCAACGATCCACGCGTGCGCACCACGACTCAGGACCTGGTCGATGCCTCGCTGACGTTCAACTTCGATCTCAACAACACCAAGGCCTATGTCCGCGTGTTCGGTCGCAACCTGCTCAACGAGAAGACCACGACCCACGCGTTCACCGTGGCTGGCCTGTGGTCGTTCGGCATGGCGCTCGAGCCGCGCACTTACGGCGCGACGATCGGCTTCAAGTATTGAGGCCTTGCTGATCTGACGTGATCCACCTTGCCGGGGGAGAGGAGCTTGTGCAGTTTCGCACCTGCTTCTCCCCCCGCCCTTTTTTGCCCAACCCATTTTTGCCCAACCCATTTTTGAAAGTTGCAGCATATGGCCCGTCTTTCCGGCAAGATCGCACTCATAACCGGTGGCGCTTCGGTGCCGGGACTTGGCAGCGCCACCGCCAAGCGCTTTGCCGAGGAAGGCGCCAAGGTGTGGCTGACCGACCGCGACCTTGCAGGCGCGCAGAAGGTCGCCGACGAAATCAACGCCAGCGGCGGGCAGGCCCGCGCGATGCTCCACGATGTGACCAATGAAGCGCAGTGGGACGAAGTGTTCGCCGCAATCGAGGCCGAGGACGGCAAGCTCGACGTTTGCGTCAACAATGCCGGTATCGCGGTGCTGCGGCCGATCGAGGACATGACCACGGCAGACTGGTCATTGCAGAACGCGGTCAATCTCGACAGCGTGTTCCAGGGCACCAAGCGCGCGGTGGCGATCATGCGCAAGACCGGGACCAAGGGCTCGATCATCAACATCTCGTCGGTGGCGGGCCTGATCGGCGTGCCTGCCTGCGGTGCCTATGCTGCCGCCAAGGGCGGGGTGCGGCTGTTCTCCAAGACTATCGCGGTAGAGACCGCCAAGGATGGCATCCGCGTCAATTCGGTCCACCCCGGCATGATCCTGACCAATATCCAGGGCGTGGCAATGGAAGACAATGCCGCGAACTACGACGCGACGCTCGCACTCGTGCCGATGGGCTACATGGGCGATCCGCTCGACATCGCGAACATGAACCTGTTCCTCGCCTCGGATGAATCGCGCTACGTTACCGGCACCGAACTGGTGGTCGATGGCGGCATGACCGCGCTGTAGGGTCAGGTGACTGGAGCGGCGTGCCGCACATCTACATCATAGTTCGTGAGTCTGATTTGGTGCAAGCCGCCCTGATCCATTTGACCGGCTGGATGGCGGATCACGCCACCCAGCGGATCGCGTTTTCGACGAGGCGGCAGTATTCGGGGCTTTCGTAGGCCGAGGGCCCGTCGCCGGGCTGCAGATAGACCAGCCGGCTGTTGAGCGCCTGCTTCGCCCAGCCGACAAGGTTCGAGCCGGGCGAGTGTTCCCAGCCTTCGCGGCTGAACATCTCGCCGCGCACGGCAAGGTCCGCCGACCAGAAGTGATCACGGTCGAAGGCGGCGGATGAGCGCAGCAGCGGCGTCACGTCGGCCTCGAACACCTGACCCAGATAGAGTTCGTCGGTCAGGGTGAAGCTGGCGGGCAGGCCTGCGGTCACCGGATGATCGGCGACGACCGCGATCTTGTGGCGCACATCGTGGCAATAGCCGCTGTCGGGCACCGCTTGCTGCCGCACCGTTCCGGGATGGTAAAGGAACTGACCACCCAGCCATTCGTGATAGTCGTCCCATGTCGGCCACCCGGCGAGCGCGTGATGCAGCGCGACCACGCCCTTGCCCTGTTCGAGCAAGGCGCGGAATCCGGCTTTCAGGTTCGCGCCCGGTTCCAGATAGAGCGGCGCACCTTCAGGTGCCTCGAAATCGAGGCCGGGCATGTCGTAGAGCACAAGCACGTCGAAGCCGCACATCCCTTCAGGGTTCATCAGTCGCGCGGCGGCGGGCTGGTCGACCATCGTGGCCGCGATGCCGTCCATGGCCTGGAACATGGCATCGAAGGCGGTGCGATCGAACGGATGGCCGCGCACGGCGACAAGCGCCTGGAGCGGCGCGCGATGGCGGATGATCGGCATCAGGCGGCAACCTTGACGATGACCTTGCCGATCGCCTTGCCCGAAAGCATCCGGTCATAGGCAACGAGCGTGTTTTCGAGGCCGATGGTCTCATCGAGATTCACGGTGAGCTTTCCGGCTTCGACCCAGTCGCGCAAGGTCGGCAGGAATTCCGCGCCGCGATGGAGGAAATCGGGGATGAAGAAGCCCTCGATCCGCAGGCGGCGCATCAGCACCTGGTCGAAACGGGCAGGGCCGGGCAGCGGCGCGTCGTTGTCGTAGGCGGCGACCATGCCGCAGACCGCGACGCGCCCGTAGTGCGCCATGTTGGGCAGGACCGCATCAAGCAACGGGCCGCCGACATTGTCGAAATAGCCGTGAACCCCGCCTTCGACCGAGGCGAGGCGCGCGGCGACGTCCTCGTTCTTGTAGTCGATCGCCATGTCGACGCCGAGCGTCTCGGTCAGGTAACGGCACTTGTCAGGCCCGCCGGCGATGCCGATGACCCTGGCGCCGAGATTGCGGCCGACCTGGCAGGCCATTGAGCCGGTTGCACCGGCGGCGGCGGAGACGGCCAGCCATTCGCCTGCCTTGATTGCCGCCACTTCCCTGACGCCGACATAGGCTGTCCAGGCGTTCATGCCGAGCGCGCCGTAGTGCTGGCGAATGTCGGGCACTGCCTCGTCGAGCGCTTCGAGCCCTGACAGCGCGGGCACGAGCGTGGCGTAATCGGCCCATTGCCCGAAGCCGCGCACGAGAGTGCCGACGGGGAAGGCCGCATCGCGGCTTTCGCTGACGCGGCCCAGCACCAGCCCCGCCATTTTCGAGCCGAGCGGCAGGGGCGGCTGGTAGCCATCGGTGCGCGGGCTCATCCACATGCGCGTGCCCGCGTCCATCGACAGCCAGCCGACTGCCACGCGCACCTCACCCTCGGCCAGCGGGGCGAGATCTTCGACTTGCAGCGACAGTGCCGAGGCGAAGGCGTTGCCCTGCGGGTGGTTGTCGAGCCGCCAGAACCGGTTGGTCGTCATCACATGTGCATCCTCTTTTCCCATGCGTCGCAAAGCGCTGGAGGCGCGGCAACTGGTCAATGCCCGAGGTCGGGTTTCGCGCCGACCGATGGCTGCGGCTGATACCGTGGTATCGATTCAATCGACTTTGCCCACGTCCCCCTGCCGCCTATGCGACAGGCCGGGAGATATTTGATGATGCCGATCCTGACCGCCCATAACAGCAAGAGTGCGCAGTCGTGACGATCCCGCAACTTGAGATCGACCCGTTCGACGAGGCGTTCCTGGCCGACCCTTACGCCCATCACGATGCACTGCGCGATGCGGGGCCAGTGGTCTGGCTCGAGCCGCTGCAATGCTATGGAATGGCGCGCTATGCCGAGGTTTCGGCCAGTCTCAGGGACTGGGAGACGTTCGTCTCGGGGCGCGGGGTGGGCATGACCGACTTTGCCACCGAGGAACCCTGGCGTCCGCGCTCGCTGCTGCTGGAGGTCGATCCGCCGCTGCATGACCGGACGCGCGGGCTGATGAACAAGGTCGCCTCGCTTTCCAGCCTCAAGGCCGTGATGCCGCAGTGGTGCGCGAAGGCCGAGGCGCTGGTCGGATCGCTCGTGGGCAGGACGATCGACGCGGTGACCGACCTTGGCGAGGCCTTTCCGCTTTCGGTGTTTCCCGACCTGATCGGCATTCGTGCGGAGGGGCGCGAGCACCTGATCGCCTACGGCACGACCGCGTTCAACGGCTTCGGCCCGCGCAATCGCCTCTATGAGGAAGCCATGGCCAATGCCGCCACGGCCACGGCCGCGGTGATGGAGAGCTGCCGCCGCGAGAACCTCGTTCCCGGCGGCTGGGGGGCAAAGGTGTTCGAGGCTGCCGACCGGGGCGAATGCTCGCACGAAGAGGCGGGGCGGCTGGTGCGCTCGTTCCTGACGGCAGGCATCGACACGACCGTCAACGGCATCGGCAACATGGTCCGCGCCTTTGCCGATCATCCCGAACAATGGGCCACGCTGCGCGCCGACCCGGCGCTGGCGAAGAAGGCCTTCGAGGAAAGCCTGCGCTGGGGCGGTACGGTGCAGACCTTCTTCCGCACGACTTCGCGCGAGGTTGTGGTGGAAGGCGGGACGATTCCGGAAGGATCGAAAGTGATCCTGTTCCTCGCCGCCGCGAACCGCGATCCGCGCCATTGGGAGCGCGCGACGCAGTTCGACATCTCCCGTTCGGCCAGCGGGCACGTCGGCTTTGGCTTCGGCATTCACCAGTGCCTGGGCCAGATGGTGGCGCGCATGGAGGCCGAGGCGGTGCTCATGGCGATGATCCCGCGCGTGCGCGAGATCCGGCTGGCTGGCGCCCCGGTGCAGCGACTGAACAATACCTTGCACGCACTGGCATCGCTGCCGGTCGAACTTCTCGAAGGCTGAGGACTTACACGATGGCACGATTCCTGAAAAACGTCTGGTACATGGCCGGCTGGTCGGACGAGCTGGGCGAGGGCCTGCTGGGCCGCCGGCTGTTCGACCGCCAGATCGTGCTCTACCGCACCGCGACGGGCGTCGCCGCGCTGGCGGACCGCTGCCCCCACCGCTTTGCCCCGCTCAGCCTCGGCGAGAAGAGCGGCGATGCGATCGTGTGCCCTTATCACGGCCTTGCCTATGACGGATCGGGCAAGTGCGTGCGCAATCCCTTTTCCGAGACGATCCCCGCAGCCGCACGTGTCGATGCCTGGCACGTCGAGGAGAGGCACGGGATCATGTGGCTGTGGGGCGGTGCGGCGGACAAAGCCGATACCGGCACCATTCCCGATTTCTCGATGATCGAGGACAATGCCTACACCCGGGTGGTTCGCGGCTACACGCTGCTTGAGGCGCCCTACGAGTTCGGCATCGACAACCTGATGGACCTCAGCCACATCGAGTTCGTCCACAAGGGCAGCTTTGCCGGCAACGGCGTGATCTTCACCGGCAAGCACACGATCAAGGACGAGGGCGAGACGCTGCGTTCGAACTGGTGGATGCCGGGAGTCAAGGCACCGCCGCACACGGTCGGTATCTATCCGCCCGAGATGGTGACCGACCACTGGCTCGACATGCGCTGGAACGCGCCGGGATCGATGCACCTCGAGATCGGGGCCTGCCCGGCCGGCGAAGAGCGCACAGGCGGTCTGCTCGCGCACCAGGCCCATATCCTCACGCCCGCCAGCCCGACCACGACGCACTATTTCTGGGCGACGACTCGCTATCACGAACTGGAATCGACCGAGGTCGACAATTTCCTGCGCGGTCTGTTCGCCCAGGCCTTCGACGAGGAGGACAAGCCGATCATCAAGGCGGCTTACGAGAATCTCGAGGGGCAGGACTTCTGGGACGCCCGGCCGCTGTCGCTCGGCATCGACGCTGGCGGCGTCCGCGTGCGCCGCAAGCTCGAGGCCCGGCTCAAGGCCGAAGCCGCGGGCTGACGGCGCGCGAGGATCCTCAGTCCGTCAGGGCGCTCTCCTTGCCCAGCGCAATGAAGCGTTCGAGGTGGTGATCCTCGTCGCCAAGCTGGTGGCCGATCATGGTCAGCCGCTTGGCATAGTGCGAGAGCGGCAGTTCCCAGGTCATGCCGATGCCGCCGTGCATCTGGATTGCTTCCTCGGCGGTGATCGTCCCGACGCGGCCGATCGTGAACTTGGCGGCCGAGACAGCGCGTTCGCGCGACAGGCGATCGCTTTCGAGCGCGGCAGCAGCGTTGATCGCCGAGGAACGCGCCTGTTCGATCTCGAGCGCGACGGTGGCCATGCGGTGCTGCAGCGCCTGAAACTTGCCGATGGGCACGCCGAACTGCTTGCGCGTGCGCAAGTATTCGAGCGTCTGCGCCTTGAGCCGGTCCATGATCCCGACAGCTTCCCAGCACAGCGCAACGATGCCCGCCGCGTTCGCGCGTTCGACGATGGCAGAAGCGTCGCGGGCCAGCAGCGTGGCCGGGGCCGATTCGAGCGCAAGTTCGCCGCCGTGCCCGCCGTCGATCAGCGGATAAGTGCGGCGTGAAACGCCGGGCGCAAGGGCATCGACAAGGAACAGCGAAACGGCGTCAGATCCGGCGACGCGCGCCGTCACCACGATGGTGTCCGCAGCGCCGAGCTGGTGGACGACGGCCTTGCTGCCGGTCAGCGCCCAGCCGTCGCCAGCAGGGGTGGCAGTGCTGGCGATTGCGCGAGGATCGTAGCGGCTGTGCGCCTCCTCTGCGGCAAAGGCCACGATCCGGGCGCCGGCGATGACCTCCTCGATCACGGCTTCCTGATTGCCCGCATCGGCCAGCGCCACGCCAGCCATCAGCGTGCCGAGGAAGGGTTCGATAACCAGCGCTCCGCCGAGCTGTTCGAAGACCACGCCGATGTCGAAGCCGGTGCCGCCGAAGCCGCCCTGCTCCTCGGTGAACAGCGCCGCGATGATGCCGAGTTCGGCCAGCGACTGCCACTGCTGCGCCGACCAGCCTTCGTCCGAGGCGCTGGCCGCGTGGCGCTGGTCGATCGGGTAGCGCTGGGCGAGATAGCGCGTAAGCGTGTCCGCCAGCATCTGGCGATCTTCGGGATGGGTAAAGTCCATGATCAGAGCTCCAGGATCGCCTTGGTGATGATTTCGCGCTGGACCTCGTTGGATCCGCCGAAGATCGTCAGCTTGCGCTGGTTGAAATATTCCGCGGCAACCGGCGCGGCGTAGTCGGGGCCGACCGGCTCGCCATTCCACGCCGCATCGAGCGCTTCACTGACGAAAGGCTGGGCATAGGGGCCAAGCGCGCGGCGGGTGAGGCTGGAGATTTCCTGCGCGATTTCGGTGCCGCGAATCTTGAGCATCGAGCTTTCGGCAACCGGCGCCGCGCCCTTGCCGGCGGCGGCGAGCACGCGCAGGTTGGTGGTCTTCATGTTTTCGAGATCGATTTCGAGCCTTGCGATGCGCGCGGCGAACAGCGGGTCCTCGGCCAGCGGCCGGCCGCCCTTGGTCTGATCCTGCGCAATCTGCTTGAGTTCGCGCAGGCCCTCCATCGCCGAGCCGACGCCGGCGATGTTGGTGCGCTCGTAGGTCAGCAGGTACTTGGCATAAGTCCAGCCCTTGTTCTCCTCGCCGACAAGGTTGGCCACGGGCACGCGGACGTCGGTGAAGAACACTTCGTTCACTTCCTTCTCGCCATCGAGCAGGGTGATCGGGCGGACCTCGACGCCGGGGGTCTTCATGTCGATCAGCAGGAACGAGATGCCGTCCTGCTTCTTGCCCTCGGTCGAGGTGCGCACGAGGCAGAAGATCATGTTGGCGTGCTGGCCGAGCGTGGTCCAGGTCTTCTGGCCGTTCACGACATAGTGATCGCCGTCGCGCACCGCAGCGCACTTCAGGCTGGCAAGATCCGAGCCTGCACCGGGTTCGGAATAGCCCTGGCACCACCAGTCGCTGCCATCGACGATGCGCGGCAGCCAGTGCCGTTTCTGTTCGTCCGAGCCGAACTTGATCAGCACGGGGCCGAGCATCGACACGCCGAAGGGTATGATGCGCGGGGCATGGGCCTTGGCGATTTCTTCCTGGAAGATGGCACTCTGCGCGACGCTCCAGCCGGGGCCGCCATATTCGACGGGCCAGTGATTGGCGAACCAGCCCCGTTCATTGAGGATCGCGTGCCATTCCTCGTGGTCGGCCTTGGTCAGGCGCTTGCCGGTGCGCACTTTCTCGGACAGCCGCGCAGGCAGGCGGTTGTTCAGGAATGCGCGCACTTCCTGGCGAAAGCCCTCTTCCTCGGGCGAGAAACTCAGATCCATCCCATGAGCCTTTCCAGCTTCGTTCGCCACCGCCTGGTAGTTTCGGTGGCAACCTCTCTGCCTTCTCCATACATATCTCGACCCGGCTTGGGCAGCGGCATCCTTCGTACCCCTTGCAATTTCCACATGGAGATCTTTTCTCGGCTGCTGATGCGTGTTTCCGGACGCGACATGCGGTCCTGCCGGATGTACAAGGGCAATTCGACCACCAGCGAAACCGCGCGCTCACGGCCTGAACTCATTCCCACGGAGACAGTAGATATGGACATCAACGGACTTGCCGCAATCGTGACCGGCGGCGCTTCGGGCCTTGGCGCGGCAACGGCAGAGATGCTGGCGGCGCGCGGCGCGAAAGTGACCCTGTTCGACCTCAACGCCGAGCTTGGCCATGCCAAGGCGGCGGAAATCGGCGGGCGCTTTGCCGCCGTGAACGTAACCGACGAGGACGCGGTGACCGGCGCGATTGCCGAGGCTGAGGCGGTCAACGGCAAGGCGCGCATCCTGGTGAACTGCGCCGGGATCGGCCCGCCGGCCAAGGTGCTGAACCGCGATGGCAGCCCGCTGCCGCTGGCCGACTTTGCGAAGATCATCAACATCAACCTTCTCGGCACGTTCAACGTGCTCTCGAAATTCGCCAGCCGCATCCATGATGCAGAGCCGCTGAACGAGGACGGCGAGCGCGGGGTGATCGTCAACACCGCGTCCGTGGCCGCGTTCGAAGGCCAGATCGGCCAGCCCGCCTATGCCGCGTCCAAGGGCGGCGTCGTCGGCATGGCGCTGCCCATCGCGCGCGAATTTGCCCGCTACGGCATCCGCGTGAACACGATCGCGCCGGGCATTTTCTGGACCCCCCTGCTGGGTTCACTGCCGCAGGAGGCGCAGGATTCGCTGGGCAAGCAGGTGCCGTTCCCGAGCCGTCTGGGCAAGCCTTCGGAATATGCCATGATGGTCGAAGCGATCGTCACCAACCCGATGCTCAACGCCGAAGTGATCCGCCTCGACGGCGCGATCCGCATGGCGCCCAAGTAGGGGGCAGGTTGGCAATGGCGTCTTGCCGACCCAACCCCTGATCGATCTCAAGCTGGCGCAACTGTTAATTGACGGCTGCGCCAGTGTGCTCGACGAGACTGGCCTCACCGCTTTCGAGCGCAGCATCAAAGGGAAGGTCGCGTTGTGCAAGTTGAGCATTGCCAGGACGATAAAGCGCGACTGGAGCAGGACGAAGTGAACACGACAGCCGGGAGCAACACCGCGGGCAACCACGCCGAGGCGAACAAGGGCGCAGGCAAGGTCCGGGTGGCATTCGACGAGGCCGCGCTCGAGCGCTGGCTGGCCGCCAATGTCGAAGGATTTGCCGGGCCGCTGACGGTCGAACAGTTCAACGGCGGACAGTCCAACCCGACGTACAAGCTGACCACGCCGGACGCGCGCTATGTGCTGCGCCGCAAGCCGCCGGGGCCGCTGCTCAAGGGTGCGCATGACGTGCTGCGCGAGGCGCGCGTCCAGCAGGCGCTTTCCGGCACGGGCGTACCCGTGGCGCGAATCTTCGGCGTGTGCGAGGACGAGAGCGTGATCGGTAGCGCGTTCTACGTGATGGACATGGTCGAGGGCCGGATCTTCTGGGATGCTTCGTTCTCCGAAGTGCCAAAGGCCGAGCGCGCTGCCTACTTCGACGAGATGAACCGCGTGATCGCGGCGCTGCATTCAGTCGATCACGAAGCCGCAGGCCTTGGCGACTATGGCCGTCCCGGCAACTATTTCGCCCGCCAGATCGGGCGCTGGTCGAAGCAGTATCTCGAAGACGAGCTGGCCGGTCGCCTCCCCGACATGGACGCGCTGGTCGAATGGCTGCCGACCGCCATCCCCGAGGGCGACGAGACGACGATCGTCCATGGTGATTTCCGCTGCGACAACATGATCTTCCATCCCACCGAGGCGCGTGTTCTGGCCGTGCTAGACTGGGAGCTATCGACGCTCGGCCATCCGCTGGCCGACTTTGCCTATCACGCGATGATGTACCGCATGCCGGGCGACATCGTGGCGGGGCTGGGCGGGGCGGACCCTGTGCCGCTCGGCCTGCCGACCGAGGCGGACTACATCGCGGCTTATTGCGCACGGACGGGGCGGACGCTGATCGAGGACTGGGACTTCTACCTCGCGTTCAATTTCTTCCGCCTTGCCGCGATCTTCCACGGCATCAAGGGCCGCGTCCTGCGCGGGACGGCAAGCAATGCCCAGGCCAGGGAACGCGCCGAGGCGCTGCCGCGTCTTGCCGCGCTGGCGCGCGAAGCCATGGAGAAGGCCCGATGAGCACGGTTGCTACAAGTCTCGACAACGGCGTCCTGACGCTTACGCTGAACCGGCCCGAGCAGGGCAATGCCCTCGATATGGCAATGGCGCAGGATCTGTTCGCCGCCGTGGAGGCCGCTGCCAGCGACAAAGCGGTGCGCTGCGTGGTGTTGACCGGAGCGGGGCGCATGTTCTGCGTGGGTGGTGACGTGGGCGCTTTCGCCGCCGCAGACAACGAAGCAGGAACCTTCATCAGGACCTTGGCCGACAAGGCGCATGAGTCGGTCCTGGTGCTTGCACGGATGGACAAGCCGCTGGTGGCGCTGGTCAACGGTCCGGCGGCTGGCGTGGGTCTCAGTCTCGCGATTGCGGCCGATATCGTCATTGCCAGCGACGCCGCACACTTTACGGCCGCCTATACTGCAATCGGATTGACCCCGGATGGCGGGATGACCTGGCTGTTGCCGCGCCTTGTCGGCATGCGCGTGGCGCAGGACATGATCCTGACCAACCGCCGCGTGGCAGCCGCCGAAGCGCGCGAGATCGGCCTGGTCACGCGCGTGGTCGCGGCCGAGCAACTGGCGGAAGAAGGCGCAAAGCTTGCCGGTCGGCTTGCCTCCGGGCCGGCCGCGGCGCTGGGTGCGGCACGCCGACTGCTGGCCGAGGCGCAACTGGCTCCGCTTGCCACGCAACTCGACAGCGAGGCCGCATCGATTTCGGCACGCGCCGACAGCGCCGAGGGGCGCGAAGGCGTTGCGGCTTTCATGGCACGCCGCAAACCGGATTTCCGGTCGGTGTGATCGTTAACGCGAACGCCCGCCCCCTTTTTGCAAAGGGGCGGGCGCTTGCATTCCTGCAGGTTTCGGGTTCGGATCAGAATTCGACCTGCAGCTCCACGCCCCAGGTGCGGTTGGGGATGCGGTCGCTGAACCAGAACGGCCCTGCATAGCTCGAGCGGACGATGCGGCCACCGGCGTGGAACGCGTCGTTGATGAAGGCGGAGATCTTGTACTCCTTCAACCCGCTCATCTGCCCGGTCCAGGTGATGGAACCATCGACCGAGGTATGCGCCGGGATCACTTCGCGGCGCAGGCCCGAGTAGTCCTTGGCGGATTCGGTGGCGTAATCGCCGACGTACTTGACGTTCGAACCGATCACGAGCTTGTTCCCGCCGCCCGTTTCGAAGGTGTAGTCACCGCCGATGCTGGCGTTCCAGTCGGGTGCGTAGCGCAGTTGCTTGGTCGCGCTGATGTCGTTGCCGGCCTGGTCGAGGAATTCGAGGTAGCGGGCCTTGAGGTAGCCGGCCGAGCCGAACAGGTTGAGTTCGGGCACGGGGCGCAGCTGCATTTCCAGTTCCACGCCCTGGAACCGCGCCTTGCCTGCGTTCTCGACGAAGGTGATCGTCGATGCGGGGTTCAGCGGGTTGGTGCGGATCTGGTCTTCCTGCTTGTCCTTGTACTCGGTCTGGAACACGGTCACGTTGAAGATCGCGCGATTGTCCCAGAACTTGGTGCGCAGGCCCGCTTCATAGCTGTCGACGGTTTCGGGATTGTACGGCCCGATCGTCTGGGGGAGCGAGCCGGGACGGCCGTTCCACCCGCCCGAGCGGAACCCGCGCGACCATGAGGCATAGAGCATGATGTCTTCGGCCAGCGTCTGGTCGATCGACACGCGCGGGGTGAAGCGGTTGAACGACAGGTGCGGATTGGCGCAAGGCGCGTAGGTCGCCTGCGGATCGGGGCAAGAATAGGCGGGCGTCGTGTAGGGCGCCGGCTTGGTAACGTGGAAGTCCTTGGTTTCGTGCGTATAGCGGCCGCCAACGGTGATGCGCGTGGTCGGCGTCACCTTCCAGTAGGTTTCGGCAAAGGCGGCATAGGATTTGACCGTCTGGCCGGCGTTGAACGTATCGACCAGAGCCAGCGGATTGCGCGTGCCGTCGGCGATGAACACGTCCTGCCGGTCAAGCTCGTAGCTCGACTTGAAGTAGTAGAGGCCTGCGACCATGTCGAACATGCCGCCAAAATCGGTATCGATGCGCAGTTCCTGGCTGAACTGGTTGCCGTGGAGATAGCGCACGGGGTGGAAGAACGGCGTATTGGGCGCGATCGCATCACCGATGTTGTCGATGTCGAGCGAGTCCTTGTTCTTCATGTAGCCGGTGACCGAGGCGATCGTGAAGTTGTCGGCCTTGTACTGCAGGTTCGCAGTCACGTTGTCGGCATCGAGCGGCGCGTAGAACGGCAGTCCGCCGAACGAGGCGCGGAAGTTGCTGCCTTCGTATTCGGCCTTGTGCGCGCTGTAGCAAAGCCCCACGTCGCAAGCGAGTTCGCCCGGAATCGATTGGTTTACAGGGTTGGGATAGTGTGAACGGTCGCGCAGGTGCTCGTAAGTGACCAGCGCCTCGAATTCGGGGCTGGGCGTGAACAGCACAGTGGCCTGGATGTCGAGGCGGTCGAGGCCGGGTTCATCCTCGCCGGTGGCGGCGTTGTAGGTGAAGCTGTGGCTGTTGATCGAAAACACGCCGATCTTGGCGGCAAGCACGTCCTGCACGATCGGCGCATTGAACACCGCGCGATAGTCGTTGCGGTTGTACGAGCCGAGCGTGACCGCCATCTTCGCGCCCAGTTCGCCGGTAGGGCGCGAGCGCTTGACGTTGATGATGCCGCCCACGGTATTGCGGCCGAACAGCGTGCCCTGCGGCCCGCGCAGCACTTCGATCGATTCCACGTCGAACATGTCGACCAGCGCACCGGTGTTCGAGGCAAGGAAAATCCCGTCGATCGAGGTGGCGACGGCGGGCTCGAAAGAGCGTTCGATATCGGCAAAGCTGATGCCGCGGATCGAGGCCGAGAGTGTCGCGCCCGAATACTGGACCTGGCCCAACTGGACGTTCGGGATGTACTTGGCGACGGCGCGCACATCGGGAACGAAGCGTGCTTCGAGCGCGGTTCCGCTGATCGCCGAGACCGCCAGCGGCACGCTCTGCACGTCTTCGACGCGCTTGCGCGCGGTGACGGTGATTTCCTCGATGCCCTGCGAGGGGACGGGTTGCTCGTCGGCTTCGGCGGCAAATGCCTGCCCGCTGGCGAGCATCGTCGCGGCAAGGGCTGCGGCTTTCAGTGTGGAGCGCCCGGATCTGGCGGCAGGCGCCCGGTTGGCGCGATGAACGATCGTCATGGTTACCCCTCTCAGCAATGACGCCTGCAATTGCTCAAGGCGGAGCAGGCTCGGCACGTGCAACATCCGGGAGTTCGGCAAGATCAGACACAGAAAGGCATGCCGATAATCGCAATCGATTTCGGCACGAGTTCCAGAAAACTGGCATTCACTGCGATCGAATGATCCTGATTCGCTTCGATCCAGGCCAGTTGTTGCCCGGACGTTACTCTCCCGTTGCCGGTTGTATAATTTGGTAGGGTCGCATTGAACTGCAACAAGTGACAGGAAGATGCCCGATTGTTGGGCGCCGATCGGCCCGGCGCGTGGAACCATCGGGCGCTCCGGCGTTTGGGGTGCCATGAATGATCACGCGCCAGCCAACTCGGCCCTCGATTGCCTCGTGATCGGGGCTGGCCCTGCGGGGCTGACAGCGGCGATATATCTCGCGCGTTTCCACCTTGTCGTGGCGGTTGTCGACGCCGGGCAAAGCCGCGCAGCAATGATCCCGCGCACCCACAACCATGCAGGATATCCAGGCGGCATTGCGGGCACCGAACTGCTCGCTCTGATGCGGCGGCAGGCGGGCGAGTTCGGCATCAGCGTGGATCATGCCACGATCGAAACGCTTGAAGCCGATGCAGGCTGGTTTCTCGCCAGTGCCGGTACGCAATCATGGACCGCGCGCACGGTCCTGTTGACGACCGGCGTGGTCAACCATCGCCCGCCGATTGCACCCGACCTCCACGACGAGGCACTCAAGCGGGGGCTCTTGCGATATTGCCCGGTTTGCGACGGGTACGAGGTGACCGACAGGCGCATCGGGGTGATCGGCACGGGCGAACGGGGCCTTGGCGAAGCGATGTTCCTGCGCTCCTACAGCGACGACGTGACGCTGATCGCCTGCGATGGGGCGCACGATCTGTCGGCGGGGCAGCGCGAACAGGCGAAAGCTGCCGGGATTGCCATCGTCGATGGTCCCTGCGCGCCACTGCGCCTGCGCGAAGAGCGCATCGTCGTGCCATCGGGCGAGGGCGAGCTTGAATTCGAGACGGTCTATCCCGCGCTCGGATCGGACATCCGTTCGGAACTGGCGCTATCGCTCGGCGCCAAATGCAACGACGAAGGCTGCCTTGCGGTCGATGCACACCAGCGCACCAGCGTGCCGGGCCTCTATGCAGCAGGCGACGTCACGCGTGGGCTAGACCAGATCAGCCACGCCATGGGGGAGGCAGCGGTTGCCGCCACTGCGATCCGCAACGACCTGGCCACGCGCCGCCCGCACCTGCGCGAGGTGCAGAAGCCGCGCGTCCCGGCCTAGGGTCAGGAGCCTCAGCAGCCCTTGGGCGCGTGCTGGCGGTGAATGTTGCGGAAGGTGCGGCTGCTGAACAGCCATTTGCCGTCAACCTTGACGCAAGTGTCCTCGTAGACGCCGCGGTCGCGCATGGTCGTGCCGTTCTGGTCGTAGACCTCGGCGGTGTAGCTGCGCATCGTTGCGCTATCGCCGGTCACCTCGATCGAACCGGGCCAGGCCTCGAACATGATGCCGGGATAGTGCTTCATCGCCTCGACCCACATCGCCTTGATCGCCGCGCGGCCGCGCGTGGTGCCGATCTCGGGATAATCGGGCAGCGACCATTCGGCATCCTCGGCCCAGGTCGCGGCCCAGTCATCGGCATCGACGCGGGTCACCGCGTCGGCATAGGTCTCGAGCAGTTCGCGGATGGCGAGGCGATCTTCGGCAGGGCCGGTGAAGGGCATGGGAGTCTCTCCGGGTTATCGTTGCTTTGGAGCGAGACTAACCCGGCCCGATCCATCCCGAACCTGTGGGATAGGTGAGGGTGCGGGTCTGTACTGGACGCGCGCCTGCGCCTGCCCGTTCAGACCACGACGGGCAGTTCATCCATGCCGGGCTGTTCGTCGGGTATGCAGACCTCGATCGTGCCGCCCTCGACCCGCACCGGAAACTGGCGCAGGTCCTTGTAGGCCCCGCCGATGCAGCGGCCCGTGGCCATTTCGAAGCGCGCGCCGTGCAGCGGGCACATCACCGCGCCGCGCCGGATGCGCCCGGTCGAAAGCAGCGCGGCCTGGTGCGTGCAGCGATCGTTGACCGCGAACAGGCCTTCGTCGGTTTGTCCCACCAGCACGTGCCAGCCACCGATGCGCGTGGCGAGCTTGCCCGCTGCGGGAAATTCGGATTCGGGGATCAGGGAATGCCAGGTCTCGCTCACGTGCGTCGTGTCCTCAAGAGAATCGGATCGTGTTGATCGGGTCGCTGCCGCGCCAATCTTGCGCCGCCTGCGCCACCATCGCGTAGAAATCAACCAGCACGGGCACCGGCGCATAGAGTTCGGTCATCAGCCCCAGCGTCGCGGTCGTGTCGGCAAAGGCAAAGACGAAACCGTCGGTCATTTCCGCGCGCAATGCACAGGGCGCGCCCAGCGTGGCCAGACGCGCAAGTTCGGTATCGACATCGTCCACGAACACGGCCGCGTGGTGCATGCCCCAGCGGCCCGATCCTTCGGGGTAGATGTCGCGAAAGGGTGAGGGGCCTGGATTGTTCTGCTGGACGAATTCGATCATCACCTCGCCCCACTGGCCATAGGCGGACGAGTGATCGAGTTCGCGCGCCACACCGCGATGGACCGCGCGGGCAAGCGGAATGTTATCTGCCACGAAGAATGGTCCCGATCCGAAAGCGGCGTGATGGGCGCGCGCGGCATTACGCACGTCTTCGACGAAGAACGCCACCTGCCGGATCGGCAGCGCGGTCATACCGAGGCGCCGCCGTCCACGCGGAATTCGGCGCCGGTGGCAAAGGCGCTGGCATCGCTTGCGAGGAACACCGCCATGGCTGCGATTTCCTCGGGCCGGCCGAGGCGCTTGACCGGATGGACGTTGACGAAGCTCTGGTAGAGCGCGTCCGGATCGTCCGATTGGGCCAGCACCTTGTCGATGATCGGGGTGTGGATCGCGCCCGGGTGGATCGAATTGCAGCGGATGCCATAGCCTTTCTCGGCAAAATGGAGTGCGCACGACTTGGTCATCAGCGTCACCGCCGCCTTGGCCGCGTTGTAGGCAACGAGGTTAGACGAGGCCTTCACGCCCGAGAGCGAGGACATGTTGATGATCGATCCGCCGTGCGCCTTCATCTTCGGCAGCGCGGCCTGCGTGCCCATGAACACGCCGAGCACATCGATGTCGAGTTCGTGGCGGAACTGGTCGAGCGTGATCTCCTCGATCGAGCCCAGCGTGGTGATCCCGGCGTTGTTGACGAGCACGTCGATGCGCTCGAAGGGTGCGAGCGCTGCGGCCCACGAGGCTTCCTGCGTCACGTCGAGCGTGACGAACCGTGCGCCAAGTTCGGCCGCCAGCGCCGCGCCGCCTGTTTCATCGATATCGGCGATGACGACGCTTGCGCCCTCGGCGGCATAGGCGCGCGCGATGGCCTCGCCCAGACCGGAGGCGCCTCCGGTCACGAATGCGACCTTGCCTTGCAGCACTCCCATTGCGGTATCCTTCTCAGATCAGAACCAGCGTCTTTCCCGTGGTCTTGCCGCTCATCAGTTCGATGAAGGCTTCGGGCAGGCGTTCGAGCCCATCGCGCACGTTCTCCAGCGGCTTGAGCTTGCCTTCGGCAAACAGCCGGTCGAGCATGGCCTGCGCCTCGCCCAGAACTTCGGGATGATCGTAGGTGATGAAGCCGCGCATGGTCAGGCGGTTGACCACCAGTTGCCAGATGTTGCGGTTGCCGTGCGGATTGTCGGCATCGTTGTACTGCGCGATCATGCCGCAGACCGCGATGCGGCCATGGAGACGCATCAGCGGCAACACCGCGTCGAGCGTCTCGCCGCCGACATTGTCGAAATAGACGTCGATGCCGTCGGGTGCGGCGGCAGAGATCGCCGCGCCCAGATCGCCCACGGCCTTGTAGTCGATGGCGATGTCCGCGCCGAGATCCTTCACGATCCGCGCCTTGTCCGGCCCGCCGGCAAGACCGATCACGCGGCAGCCCGCGGCCTTGGCGAGCTGCACGACGGTGCTGCCCGTTGCACCGGCTGCCGCGCTGACCAGCACGGTGTCACCCGCCTTTGCCTTGCCGATCTCGAACAGGCCGACCCATGCGGTGAGGCCCACCGGCCCCAGCGCGCCCATGTAGTGCTGCAGCGGCACGCCGGGGGCCTGCTCCACCTTCTCGATGCCCAGCGCATCGGCTCCCACCACGTAATATTCCGACCAGACCGCGAAAGTGCGCAGCAGCGTGCCGACCGGCCAATCGGGATTGTTCGATTCGACCACTTCGCCCAGCGACATGCCATTGATCGGCGCGCCGAGCGCCACCGGCGGCAGGTAGCTGGGCCGATCGTCGAGAAAACCGCGGATCGCCGGATCGCATGACCCGACGCGCATCCGCACGAGGATTTCACCGGGGCCGGGCACGGGGCGCGGCACTTCCACCAGCTCGAAGTCCTGGGGCTGGGGGATGCCGACGGGGCGGCGGACGAGCGTGATCTGGCGGGTGGTTTCCATGCTGCACTCTTAGCGCGCAGCGAGCCGGCACAAGCGCTAGTTATATCGCTAGGTTCCGCATCCGCCCCGCTTGGGTGATCCTGCCGCAAACACGAGAGGACTTTACGCGATGACTCCCGAACAGATGATCCAGTTCGTCGACGATCTCTATGCCACCACCGGCATGGGTGATTGGGACAAGGCCGCCGAAATGCTGACCGACGACTTCTTCGTAAGCGAAGCGCCCGGACTGCCGATGGAAGGTGTCTATCGTGGCAGGCACGCGCTGCGCGATCTCTACAGCAAGGTCATGGGCATGGTGGACGTCGTCGGGCTCGACCGGGTGGAGACGACCGCGGGCAAGGACCATGCCGTAACGATCCTCTCATTCCGCTTCGCCGATCCTTCGCTGCCGCCCGCCGAACTGTGCGAGATGTTCCGCTTCCGCGATGGCAAGTGCTGCGAGATCAAGCCGTTCTACTATGATCCCGCGATCTTCTGCGCGGCTGCGCAGGCCAAGGCGAAGCAGAGCGCCTGAGCCGCTTGCCATCGGCCCCTTGCCCCCGCAAAGGGAGGGGCAGGAGGCCGTGGCTATGACCCTGCGACTGGAAAAGGACGGTGCCGGCGACGGGAAGATCGCGCACCTGCTGATCGACCGCGCCGACAAGCGCAACGCCTTCACGCTCGCGATGTGGCAGGCGGTGCCCTCGTTGCTGGAGCAAGCCGCCGCCGACCCCTCGCTGCGGCTGCTCGTGGTGCGCTCGGCCCATGGCGGCGCATTCTGCGCCGGGGCCGACATTGCCGAACTGCTCGCAAACAAGGACGATGCCGCATGGCGTGCGGCCAACCAGCAGGCGATCAACCGCGCGCAATACGACCTCACCCGCTTTCCCTTGCCCACAGTGGCGATGGTCGAAGGCGATTGCATCGGCGGGGGCTGCGGCATCGCGCTTGCCTGCGACATCCGCGTGGCAGGCCCCAGGGCGCGCTTCGGCATCACGCCCGCCAGGCTCGGCCTCGTCTATCCGCTGCATGACGTGAAGCTGCTGGTCGATCTGGTCGGGCCGGGACAGGCGCGGCGGCTGCTCTACACCGGCATGCTGATCGATGCCGCCGAGGCGCACAGGATAGGGCTTGCCGAGGAACTGCGGGAAGACGCGGCAACCCTCGCCACCCAGATCCTTGAGGCCTCGCCGTTCTCCACCCGCGCGCTGAAAGGTTTTGTCCGCCGTGTGCTCGACGGGCAGGGCGAGGAGGACGGGCAATCGCTGGAACTGTTCGGCTCGGCCTTCGAAGGCGCGGATTTCCACGAAGGCACCACTGCCTTTGTGGAGAAACGCAAGCCGGTGTTTTAGGGGCGCGGGCGGTAGAGGTTGGGTGCGACGGCGGCTTAACGGCTTTTGTTTTCGAAAGCAGTCGTTCCGGATACGACCCCATTGCGGACTTGCCGACCGAACGGGGTGTAGTAATCTTTCGTGATGCGATCCGACCCATTCACGCACGGAGGACCGGTCTCCTTACGGCAGCCAATGCCTTGGTTTGCGGCGGGTGGCTTGCTACTTTTCACGGCCTTTTTTGTCGTTCCGTTTAAGACACCCGCCGAAGACCCTGCGGCTTCGCGCCTCGCATTTGTCGGCTCTACAACGCGCCCACTCGAATGGGTTGAGATGTGTCTGGGCAAGGACTGGGGCGGTCGTTTGTCGCTTCGCCACCGGAAGCCACCGTCGATATTAAAGCCTATGGCGAGGTTGGATAATCCGGTGAGACATTTCATTGTCGATGTGGTCGACGACGGGCGGGAACGGGTGCTGAAGGCATATTCTAGAGCGGGGGAGCGGTTTAGTGATCGGGAACGTGAAGCGTTGGATGGCTGCCTGACTGGTGCCGCCCCAGCCCTCGGCGATCCGAGAAACCGTTAGGCAGCTAACCACCCACTTCCTGCCGTAGCGGAGACGATGCGCCAGCGCTGAAAGCAGCCATTGGTTCAGGTCGGGCGCGATTGGCCGCTAACGGGCATTCTGCGGAAAAAGCTGCCGTTCCGGATAAGACGCCGTTGCCGACATTCGCCTGCAACAACCCCCATCATCGTCGTCGCCCCGTGCTTGACACGGGGCTTGGCTAGCTTTCGACGTCGCCTCTTGCCGCTTCCACCGCCGGGTACCACTGGCCCCAAAGGTCGAGCCAATCCGGATTTTCCGCCTCGATCAGAGCGAATTTCCATTCCCGGCGCCATTTCTTGACCAGTTTTTCGCGGGCGATCGCGGGTTCGATTTCCCCGTGACGTTCGGCGTAGACCAGCCTTGTCTTGCCAAAGTCGCTCACGTGGATCGAGCCGTCACCCTCACGATGCTGCCACACGCGACGGATCAGATCACAGGTGACGCCATCATACATCCCGCCACGATAGCGGTTTGCCATGATGTAGACCCAGCCACCCTTGTCCATCGGGCCGTCATGCCAAACGTGAGGTCGCAAGGGAAGCCAAGCCCCGTGTCAAGCACGGGGCGACGGTGCTTAGTTCGAGGAGCTTTCCGCCCTCCCACGACATTCCTGCCGCATCCCATCCCGCAATGTCGCCCCAAAAGCTGCCATCTGACCGCACCAATAATTCAGTTGGGGTGATAAGAGGCGTCGTCGGTCTCCGCCCCACAAAAACCCCTGCGCCTCAAGGCAAAAGCACGGTCGATCCGGTCGTGCGCCGCGCTTCGAGATCGGCGTGGGCGCGGGCGGCGTCTTCCAGCGGATAGGTCTGGCCTACGGTGACCTTGACCGCGCCGCTGGCGATCATTTCCCATACCCGCGCGGCACCTTCCTCGCGTTCGTCGGGGTCGGCGTAGTAGTGGAAGAGCGTGGGCCGCGTGACGAAGAGCGAGCCTTTCTGCGAGAGCGTGCCCAGCGCAACCCCGGTAACAGGGGCCGAGGCGTTGCCGTAGCTGACGATCAGCCCGCGCGGGGCGACTGAATCCAGACTGGCGGCCCAGGTGTCCTGCCCGACGCCGTCGAACGCCACATCGACGCCCGCGCCATCGGTCAGCTCGCGCACCATGGGTGCTACCGCATCGGTCGCATAGTTGATCACGTGGTCCGCGCCTGCGGCCAGCGCGGCCTCGGCCTTGGCCTGGGTCGAGACGGTGCCGATCACGGTCGCGCCCACGGCTTTCAGCCATTGCACCAGCAGCAGACCGACACCGCCTGCTGCGGCATGGACCAGCACCGGCATCCCCGCTTCCACGCAGGCGCAGCGCTCGACGAGGAATTCCGTCGTGCAGCCCTTGAGCGTGGCGGCGGCGGCGGTCATGTCGTCGATCGTGTCGGGGAGGCGCAGCAGCGCCTGTTCGAGATAGATCCGCGCGGTGGCATAGGCGCCGAGGCCGGGGCCGAAGGTCGACACGCGGTCGCCCACGGCAAGGCCGGTCACGCCGGGGCCGACTGCGACGACGCGGCCCGCTGCTTCGGAACCCAGCCCGCCCGGTATCGCTGCCGGGTAGATCCCGCGCCGGTAATACGTGTCGATCATGTTGAGCCCGACCGCCGCGTGCTGCACCAGCACTTCGCCGGGGCCGGGCGCGGCAAGGTCGACGTCAATCCATTCGATCACGTCGGGGCCGCCGGTGCGGCTGATACGGGCAACGCGGGCATGCATGGGTAAGGGGTCCTTGCCGGTGGTCTGCGGCAATGGTGATGGATCACCCCGCGGCACGGGGCAAGAGTTTAGAAAACCGGCAGAGCTGCCGGTTAACACCTGACACTTTGACGGGGAGAAATAGCGCCGGGTTTCGCGCAATCTGACAAGGCAAGGCGACAGAGCCGCAGAATCAACAAGAGAGGACCCGACCCATGAGCCTTCGTGGCCACGTTCCCCCGCCAATGGACGGACGCGATCCCTCGCACTTGCGCGGCGATGCGATCACCGGAGACCGGTACTTTTCGCCCGAATTTGCCAAGGCGGAATGGGATCACATGTGGACGCGCATCTGGCACATAGCCGGGCGAACGGCGGAAATCCCCGAGCCGGGCGATTTCCTTGTCCACACCTTCCTCAAGGAATCGGTGATCGCCGTACGCCAGGAAGACGGGAGCGTGCGCGCCTTCTACAATTCCTGCGGCCACCGCGGCATGCGCATGGTCCACGATTCCAGCTCTGTCGCGGCATTCCACTGCCCCTATCATGGCTGGCGCTGGGGCATCGACGGCGTGCTTGAGCACGCGCAGGATGCCGATGTCGACTTTCGGAAGGGCAACCCCTGCGGCAAGCTCAAGCTCAAGGAACTGCGCTGCGATACCTGGGGCGGGTTCGTGTGGTATTCGATGTCGGACGACAGCCCCGGCCTGCTCGAATTCCTCGACCCAATGCCGCAAGTGTTCCGCAACTATCCGATGGACACGGCGGTCCGCGTGGCGTGGTATCGCATCGAGATCGACGCCAACTGGAAGTTCGTGACCGACAACTTCTCGGAAAGCTATCACACCCGTACCGCCCACCCGCAAGTGCCTGCGTGGATCGATCAGGACGTCGATTCCGCGCGGCACGAGATGTGGCCGCGCGGACACGGCCGGACCGTTCAGCCGATGCGCCCCTCGCTGACCGACCGCCCCGCCGAAGGCACCGAACACGTCTTTGCCCATATCCTGCGCCAGTGGGACATCGATCCCGCCGCTTACGCGACGTATGAAGACTTCGCGCTGCAGGGCTGGAAGGATCTGAAAGCCGCCAAACGCAAGCTTTGGCGCGAACGCGGCTATCTCCACTACGAACACATGGACGACGAGGAGATCACCGACAGCCCGCACACGGTGATGTTCCCCAACGTGACGATCAGCTTCCTGCCCGACAACCTGATCCTGTTTCGCAGCGAACCGCACCCGACCAACCCCGAGAAATCCTACTTCGACTTGTGGTGCATGGCCTTTCCGGTGGAGGGTCAGAAGGAAGTGGAATCGATCATGGCGGGCGTGCGCCCGTTCAGGGAAGCGGCCGAATGCGAGCACCGCGTGTTCGATGGCGGACGCGGCGTACCCGAGCTTGCCGGCCAGATCGTCTATCAGGACATGGAACTTGCCGAGGCGATGCAGGCGGGCATGCATTCGCGCGGTTATACCGACGCGCACCTCTCCGACCAGGAAACCCGCATCCGCTTTTTCCATGAAGTGCTGAATGACTGGATTGCGGGCCGGCAGGGACGGTGAGGCGCGGGTCGCCGTGGCGCGCAGCTTACGATGACGGGTTGCTCTGGCGGCGCGAGCGCAGCAGGGTGGCTCAATGATGGATATCGACCCCACAGCTTTTGCTGCCGAATGGTGTGCCGCGTGGAACGCGCACGATCTCGATCGGGTGCTCGCGCACTTTCACGAGGACGTGACCTTTACCTCGCCGGTTGCCGCCAGTCTCCTGCCCGAGACGGGGGGCGTGCTACGCGGTAAGACGGCCCTTCGCGCCTACTGGGAAGAGGGGCTGCGCCGCATTCCCGATCTTCGCTTCGAGATCGAAGCGGTGTTTGCAGGCGTGGACGCCCTCGTCATCCGGTACCGCAACCAGAAGGGGATCGGCGTGGCTGAAGTGCTGGTCTTCGAGGCCGGCCTGGTGCGCCGGGGACACGGCACCTATCCGGCTGAAGGCCCACGCAGCGCAACGAGCAGCGATTGAACCTGTGGGGATTGCCGGTCTGCGCGAACGCAAAGGGCCATCAATGACACTTTACCCTCGGGTAAAGTGTCACGCGCGACAAATGTTGGAATTGCGGGCGCCGCACGCAGAAAGGGGATTCACGGGAATCCCGTTATGTGCTTCCTTGAATCCCGTAATGTTCCAGACCGCCATCCCCGCTGCCGCCACGGCCAGACCCGGTCCTCAAGGCGCGATGGCGCGTCTGCTCGATCTGCTCGCGCACGCCAGCACGCGCCCGCGCTATGCCTTCATGGTACTCAGCCTGATTGCCGAGGTGGCCAATGCCGATGGCGAGGCGGGCCCCTTCGTGCGTCGCGAGGGTCAGAGCCACACCTTGCGTGACTGGCTGTGTGACAGTCTTGCGCCGATGGGCGGACGCGATCCGCGCCGCATCGCACTGGCCGCCCGGATCGAGGGCGATCTCGCTGCTGCGGGCACGTTGCCCTCGGACGAAAACGAGCGCGCCGCTGCAATCGAACAGGAACTGCGCGACCGCATCCGCGCCTCGGGCAAGACCAATCTCAGCCGTGCGGTGTCCGAACTGGTGAAGGCAGGGCTGCTGCGGCGCTACTATGCCGGTTTTGCCGTGGACCATGAGAACCGGGGCGGGCAGCGCCATGCGGTCTATGTCCTGCTCGGCCCCGCGCGCTGCCTGCTGCCGCGCGCGCCTCTCGCCAGTCCCGTCAAATCCGGCAAGATGCGCCCTGCCCAGGGGGAATTGCGCTTCTTCTGAAGCAGTTGCACGATCTGGCTGTGTTGGAATGTTTCCCCGGGGAAACGTTTGTCGCACAATAGGCCAAGGCACAGGGGGCGCAGGAACGACTTTGCCTCGTGGCGGTTCCCCAGACAATGACCACGCCCCAATGGCTATCGCTCGCCACTCTCGCAGGGATGATGGCGCTCTTCGTGTGGGGGCGCTTCCGCTATGACGTGACCGCGGTAATCGCGTTGCTGGCAGCGATGGCCATTGGCATCGTCAGCCCCAAGGAAGCGTTCACCGGCTTTTCAGACGATATCGTGATCATCGTCGGATCGGCGCTCGTCATGTCGGCAGCGGTGCAGCGCTCGGGCCTGATCGAGGGGCTGCTGCTGCGCATCGCGTTGCGCGTGCGCTCCACCACCGGACAGTTGATGCTGCTCACCGCCACGGTCGGCTTTGCCTCGGCGCTGATCAAGAACGTCGGCGCGCTGGCCATGCTGATGCCCTCTGCGGTCCAGATGGCGAAGAAGGAGGGCCGCTCGCCCTCGGTGTTCCTGATGCCGATGGCGTTTGCGTCGCTGCTGGGCGGACTGATGACGCTGATCGGCACATCGCCCAACATCATCGTCAGCCGCGTGCGCGAGGAGATGACCGGCGAGCCGTTCCGCATGTTCGATTACCTGCCGACCGGCCTTGTCCTGCTGCTGGCGGGCCTCGTGTTCCTGGCGCTGGGCTGGCGCCTGCTCCCGCAGGACCGCATGGCCTCGCCCGGTCTTGGCGAGGCCATCGACATTTCCGCCTATGCCATCGAGGCGACCGTGGGCGAGGGATCGCCCGCGATCGGCGAGACGGTGGGCGAATTCACCGCCCGCCACGAGGATCAGGTGCAGGTTACCGGCCTGCTGCGCGGCGAGATGCATGGCGAGCCCGATCCGCACGTCCATATCGAGGAGGACGACGTGCTGATCCTCACCGGTGACCCTGACGCGCTCGAACGCGCCATCGCGATTGACCGGCTAGCGCTGGCGGGCGCGGGCAAGGAGGGGAGCGGCGGGCCACCCGACGATATCGGCGTGATCGAGGCCGTTATCCGCAACGATTCCGCGCTGATCGGGCGCACGGCAGGGCGTCTGCTGATGCGCGAACGGTTGGGCATCAACCTGATCGCGGTCTCGCGCTCGGGCGAAACTCTCACCGCCAAGCCGGGGCAGATCGTGCTGCAGGCGGGCGACGTGATAGTCCTGCAAGGCCCGCTCGAGGTGTTGCCATCGCGCCTGCGCCAGTTGGGCGCGCTGCCGCTGGCGGACCGGGTGATGCGGCTCGGCTCGGCGCGCAAGCGCTGGCTGCCGATCGCCATTCTCGCGGTCGCGATGATCGCTGCGGGAAGCGGGACTGTGCCGGCCGCCGTGGCTTTCTTTGCAGCCGCCGCCGTCGCAGTAATCTCGGGCGCCTTGCCGGTGGGCGAGGCCTATGAGGCTGTCGAGTGGCCAATCCTGATCATGCTGGCCGCGCTGATCCCGGTCAGCGCCTCACTCCAGACCACGGGCGCGTCCGACGTGATCGCCAACCAGCTCGCCGAACTCGCCATCCGCCTGCCGCCGTGGGGCGCGGTGTCGCTGATCCTGCTGGCGGCGATGGCGGTGACGCCGTTCCTCAACAATGCGGCGACCGTGCTGGTCATGGCCCCGATCGCGGCGGTCTTTGCCAAGGAACTGGGCTATCGGCCCGAACCGTTCCTGATCGCCACTGCCATCGGCGCAGGCTGCGATTTCCTCACTCCCATCGGCCACCAGTGCAACACGCTGGTGCTGGGGCCGGGAGGCTACCGCTTCGGTGATTATGCGCGGCTTGGCGCGCCGCTCTCGCTGCTGGTGGCGGTGTTGGGCACGCCGCTGATCTTGTGGTTCTGGCCGCTGTGACCGCCTAATGGCGTATTGCCAGGGATGCGCGACCGGCCCTAGCTGACCTGAAGCGCATCGGGGCGGAGAGCAAGGCATGAATTCACGCATGAAGGGTCTGGGGATCGCCTTGGCGATGGCGCTTGCGGGCGCGTTCCCGGCACAGGCCGCGCCGCCCGCTGCGACCGCGTTCGTGCCCGCCGATTTCAAGGTGCCCACCCTGATCGAAGGGCCGGGCTTCAAGCTGGTGCCGCTCGGCCCCGCGCTGGTGAAGATCGATTTCGAGGCCTACATGTCCTCGATCGAACATCTCCAGAAAACCTTTACCCGCAGCACCGACTGGCCGCACCCCGGCATCACCGATGCCGACGCCATGCGCGACATGGAGACCGAGCAGGCCCGCTTTCAGGCGCGTACCTCCTTCGCCTTTGCCGTGCTCACCCCCGACGGAACCCGCGAACGCGGCTGCGTCTACGTTTATCCCGCCAAGAACAAAGGCCATGATGCGGTCGTCACTATGTGGGTGACCAAGGCCGAACACGACGCGGGCTTCGACGCCGCACTCTACGCATGGGTGCAGGGCTGGATGAAACAGGACTGGCCCTTCGCCAAGGTCGTCTATCCGGGGCGGTCGATGGGCTGGGGGGAGTGGGACGCGCTGGTGGCGAAGGGCGGGGCGGATTGAACGAGCAGGCCTCCCGTATTCCGTCACCCCGGACCTGATCCGGGGCGAAGATGAATTGATGGCAGGTTTCAGACTTTTGGTTGTGAGCAGTGAACGGCCGGTTCGTTGTGGGAAGCGGACAGCCGATGCTCAGGCCCGCCAGTCCTTCATGCGCCTCAAAACGTAAGCAGGAATACGGCTGGCAGTGCCGAGATTCTCTTTGCGCAGCGTGAAGTCGAACGTCTGCCCGTCTTCGCTAATGGTGATGTGACAATCGAACCTCTCATGCCCATTGATGTCTGGCGAACCTTGGCACGACGGAACTCGCCAGTTAGGCGGCAAGCTTTCAACACCATCGCGGGGAACGAGATAGAAAAGGGATCCGCCCTGTCCCGGCGTCCCCACTTCGCCGACGAGCCAATACACCCGATCCCAGCCAGTCGTGGGATCACGCTGTCGAAGCCCGCCGTTGGCAAGTGCCTGCCGCACCTTCGTAATGTCGCTGCTCCGGTCGGCAGGAAACTCGCGCGCTTCCTTTCCGCCAAGCACATTGACTACCATGTCGGCTTCAACATCGCTCGAATAACCGTGAAACAGGCGCCTGTAGCCCTGCACACCGCCGGAAAGTTCAGAGGCCGGAAGTAAGAGCCACACGGACTCATCTGGCTCCTTATCCAGCCCTTTGATGCCTAAGAGCCACGGCACGCTGAAGTTGCGCATGAACTCGTATTTGTGGGGAACAGCGTAGGTAGCGTCATCCAGTCGGTAGCGCGTCGAGCCAAGATAGGATTCAGCCGTGGCTGCCGCGCCGATACCTGCGATTGCGAGGATGATGATGTGGGCGCGTTTCACTGATACATCGTTCCCTATTTGTCGTATGCCCGCAATGGCGTCGTGTCCGGAGCGGCAGCTATTGGACGCTGCCCATCGAATCCCGCCACCGCGCCAGTCGCGCCACCGCATCCATCAACATAACCTCGGGTTTGCAGTGGCACAGGCGGACGATGCTGGTTGGCGCGCCACCGCCTTCCCATAGCGCCGAGAGCGGGATCGAGGCGACGCCTGCCTCGTGGACGGCGCGTTCGCTGAAGGTGCGGTCGTCGAGCGGGATGCCCGAGGCGGGGAGGTTGATGCAGGTGAACCAGGTGGCGGCGCTGGGGAGCAGCGAGAAGCCTTCGCGGGTCAGGCCTTCGAGCAACACTTCGCGCGTTTGCGCCCAGCGCGCGGTGCAGCTTTCGGCCAGACCGGGCGTTTCCAGCCCTTCGGCCACCGCCCATTGCAGCATCGGCGGGGTGGTGAAAGTGAGGAACTGGTGCGCGCGGCCGAGGACGGCGGCCATGGCGGGGGCGGCGATCAGCCAGCCGACTTTCCAGCCCGTTGCACCGAAGATCTTGCCAGCCGAGCCGATCTTGACCGAGCGGCCTGCCATGCCCGGCTGCATCATCAGCGAGGCGTGGGGCCGACCATCGAAGCGGACGTTTTCCCAGACCTCGTCACAGATCGCGACAAGATCGTGCGCGGTGCAGATGGCCGCCAGCATCGCCAGATCCTGCGGGCTTGCGACGGTGCCGGTGGGGTTGAGGGGATCGTTGACCACGATGGCGCGGGTGCGCGCCGTGATCGCGGCCTCGATGGCGGCGCGATCGTAGGACCAGTGCGGCGGCTGCAGCGCCACGAACACCGGCACCCCGCCTGCACGGCGCACCATCGGCGCATAGGCATCGTAGGCAGGCGCGAAAAGCACGACCTCGTCGCCCGGCGCGACGACGGCGAGAATGGCCGAGGCCACCGCCTCGGTCGCGCCCGAGGTGATGATGACGCTTTCGGGGGCGAGATCGAGCCCCTGGGTGCGCGCGTAGAAGCCCGCCACCGCGCGGCGCAGTTCGGGCAGGCCCGCCATCGGCGGATACTGGTGCGATCTTTCGGCACTCGCCCGTGCCAGCGCTTCGAGCAGGGCCGGGGATGGCGGCTCGTCGGGGAAGCCCTGCCCCAGATTGATCGCGCCGGTGGCTCTGGCGAGGCCCGACATGTGTTCGAAGATGGTGAGAGGCATGTCCCGGTAGACGGGAGAGAGGCGCTGCGCCGGTTCGGTCATCGGGTGCGGACCTTAAGGGCAGGCGGCGCGCCTTTGCAATGGCTGCGGCGTCAGCGCGCGGTCACCGTCTGAACAAAGGCGACGATTTCCTGCGCCAGCCGCCGGTCGGACGTGCCGATGTGCATGGCGAGCGAATAGTGGTTGTGGCCGGGCACGATCGTGCCTGCGGGCATGGCGCCGTGGCGATCGAGCCGGTCCTGCATGGTCCCGAGGAATTCGGCCTGGAAGCGCGGCGGATCAAACTGCGCGCAGGCGACGAACAGCGGGATCGCGGTTGTGGCTACGGCCTCGCGCGGCATGCGCGCTGCGTAAGCTTCGTTCGGCCCATAGTAGGGCTCGTCACGATCATCGAGCGGGGTATGGCCGTAGAGCCCCGAGAGCAGGACCGCGCCTGCCACGGGCAGGTCGGGCCGCAGCTTGAGCGCGGTGGCGATATGGACTGCGCCTGCCGAGGTGCCGATCACCACGATCCTTGCCGGATCGCCGCCGAACTGCGCCGAATTGGCGCGCAGCCAGTCGACCGCGAGGGCAACGTCCTCGCCGCCCTGGGGCCAGCGCGCTTCGGGAAGCAGGCGGTAGTTCATCGCCGCGCCGAGGAACCCGGCTTCAGCCATCGTTCGCGCGACGGCGGCATTCTGCCAGTTACCGGCCCCGCCCTTGTCACCCATGCGGAAGCCGCCGCCATGGACGAAGAGGACGACCGGGAGGTCGCCCGCCTGTTCGGCGCGATAGAGGTCGAGGCGGTGGCGATCGTGGGGACCATAGGCAAGGTCCACCGCCAGCGCCGGGACACGCGCCGCCAGCGCGATCTGCTCGGCATCGAACAGATCGCGGCAGGCCTCGAGCACGGGCAGCCCGAGCGTTGTGCCCATTGCGGAGATGGCGGCGCGCGGTGTCACGCTTCGTCGATCACGGGGTTGGTCAGCGTGCCGATCTTGCCGACGCTCACTTCGCAGACATCGCCCGCCTTCATGTAGAGCGGGGGCTTGCGCTTGTCGCCGACGCCACCGGGGGTGCCGGTGATGATGACGTCGCCGGGGTTGAGCGGGGTGAAGGTCGAGCAGTACTCGATGATGAATGCGACGTCCCAGATCAGGTCCGAGATCGGTTGATCCTGCACCACTTCGCCGTTGAGGCGGGTCTGCACGCGCTGGTCGGCAAGGTCCGGCACGGCATCGGGAGTGACCAGCGCAGGGCCGAACGCACCGGTGCCGGGGAAGGTCTTGCCCGGCGTGAACTGGATGTTGTGGCGCTGCCAGTCGCGGACCGTGGCATCGTTGAACACCGAATAGCCCGCCACGTGCTCCAGCGCGCGGCCACGCGGGATGCGGCGGCCGGGCTTGCCGATCACCACGGCGAGTTCGCCCTCGTAATCGAAGCGCACCGATTCCTTCGGGCGAAGCAGCGGTTCGCCATCGGCGATCAGGCTGTCGGCATAGCGGGTGAAGATCGCCGGGAATTCCTTCTGCTCGCGCCCGGTCTCGGCCACGTGGGTGGCGTAGTTGAGGCCGACGCAGAGGATCTTGTCGGGATTGGGGACCAGCGGCAGCAGGCGCACGCTGGCGCGGGGGTAGCTGGCCGTGGCGGCAAGCGTTGCAAGATCGCCGCCGAGGACATCCTTGAGGAAGGCGGGCGCGCCCTGGCCGCCGAGATCGTGGACGGTTTCGCCCTCGAGGCGGCCGAAGCTGGGGGTGCCGTCGGGGCGGCGGAAGCTGATGTACTGGGCCATTGTCTTGTCACTCCTGATGGCTTGCGGGCGACGCGTGGTCCTTGCCTGGCCGGTGGTTCCGGCGAGGGCAAGTGCGGCAGCGCCGCCCACGAATGCGCGCCTGTCGATGGTCAAAGCGGTGCGGGCTCCCAGTCGCGGCGGCTGCGGAAGCGTTCCTCGGCGACGCGAAGACCGTCGAAGTCCTTGTCCGAGACACCCCACTGATCGATGCGATGTTCGGGCCATGTCCAGTCGTCGGGCACGCCCGCCGCGTAATCGGTCGGGACCTTTTCGACCGGGGTCGAATATTCGATCACCGGGCCGAACGGCGCGATGTAATAGGCATAGACGTTATCGCCCGGACCGTGGCGGCCGGGGCCCCATGCGGGTGCAAAGCCGTTGTCGCGCATCCAGCCGATGCCGCGCATCACGGCATCGAGATCGTCCATCTCGAAGGCGATGTGATTGAGGCTGGCAAAGCCCGCGCGAGCAAAGGCGGTGGAGTGGTGGCTGTCGTTGCAGCGCACGAAGACCATGCCACGGGTCCGGTCCGACACGCGGAAACCGAGCACGTCCTCCACCGCGTGGCCCATCAGTTCGGCATCGGCAGCGTTGAACACGACATGCGTCAGCTTGACTGGAGAGACGCGCCGCGTGGACTTGGCGAAGCCTTCGATCGGCGCGACTTCGGTGGCGTCGGTGAGAAACCGCAGGATCGTGCCTTCGGGCAGTTCGACGATGATGCCGTGGCCGTCACCGGGATCGGCCGATACGGTCGGCCTGGCGGGCCAGCCGGTGGCGGTGACGCGCGCCTTCAGGGCGGCCATCTCCTCGCCCGTGCAGACGAACGTGGTCGTACGGACCCATTCGCTGTCCGACTTTTCGAAGGCAACGAGATATGGGAACGGGCCGGTGCCGCGCAGGTAATGCGTCGACCCGCGCTGCTCGGTGGCGGTAAGGCCCCAGATGTCGACCATGAAGGCCGCAGCCGCTGCCGGATCGGGCAGGGCAATTTCGATGCTGCGCAGCTTCACTCAATTGCTCTCCGTCTTGAAACCTGCTGCGCGGATGCCCGCCATGGCGCATTCCTCGTCGCAATCACCGGTATCGCCGCTCACGCCGACCGCACCGATCACCGCGCCGTCGTGATGGATCAGCACGCCGCCCGGCGAGAAGGCGATGCGGCCCTCGAGCACGGCGGTGACGCTCTGGTAGAACAGCGGATTTGCTTGCGCGCGTTCTGCCGTGGCACGGGTGTTGACGCCCATGCCGAGCGCGCCGGTCGCCTTGGCCTTTGCGATGTCGAAGCGGAACGTGGTCGCGCCGTCCTCGCGCGCGAAAAGGACCGGGTGGCCACCGGCATCGAGCACGATCAGCGCAAGCGGCTTGGCCGAGCGGCTGCGGGCTTCGGCAAGCGCCACGTTGGCGATGGTCTGGGCGGCGGCAAGGGTAAGCGTCATGCAGCGACTTCCTGTTTCGAATAGAGCAACCGGTCACGCGCGGCGAGCAGGTCGGCAGCATGGCCGGTGCCGAACACGCAATGGTCGGGGCGGACGAGTACCGCATCTGCACCATGCGCGTCGAGCCATGCGCCGACCGCGCCGCCATCGGGCAGATCGGCAGCGACGATAGCGCCCACAGGTCCGCTCTTGCGGACGAACAGGCGCCATCCCTGCCCGACGAGATCATCGAGCTTGCGCCCGTCCTCCAGAATGGGCTGGATGAAGCGCGTGCCTGCAGCCGGCGTGCCCGGCGCAATGAAGCCGGTGGCAATTGCCGGGATCAGGTCGGCGGCGGTTTCGCCCGTCTTTTGCGCGGCCTGGGCGCGGATGCCGTCATCGCGCGCGGCGGCCTTGGCGGGATCGAGTTCGCAGATGTAGCGGCCTGCGGCGACGGCTGCGCCGATCACGCCGCGCACATGGGGATCGCGCTCGGGCTGATAGGTATCGAGGATGGATTCGTCGGCGCCGTCATTGGCGATGGCGGCCATCTTCCACGCAAGGTTGGCGACATCGCGAAGCCCGTGGCACATGCCCTGGCCGAAGAACGGCGGAGTCTGGTGCGCGGCATCGCCTGCCAGGAATACGCGGCCCATTTGCCACTGTTCGGCCACGAGGCCGTGGAAGCGATAGGTCGCGGCACGCACGATCTTGTGCGGCACGTCCTTCATCCACGCGCCGACAAGGGCCGCGACGTTGTCCTCGCGCATCATTTCGGCATCGTCCTCATGCGGCAGCAGCATGAATTCCCAGCGGCGGTGATTGCCGCGACCCGGCACGATCGTGGCCGGACGGGCCGGATCGCACATCATTACCGAAAGGCGCTGCAGGTCCGCGCCTTCGGGCACGCCGGTGAGCGGCGGGAAGCTGACGGGGCCTTCGACCTCGGCATCGACGACGAGCCAGGGTTCCTCGAAATCGAGATCGTCGAGCTTTACGCCAAGCGCCTTGCGGACAGGACTGCGCGAACCATCGGCGGCGATCACCCAGCGCGCGGTCAGGTGGCGCTGCGCGCCGTCCTGCGTGTAGCGAACGGTGACGGCATCATCGTGGCTCTCGAGCGCGGTAAATTCCGCGCCAAGCAGCAGGCCGATCGCGCCGTTACCGGCAAAGGCGCGGCGCAAGTGCGATTCCAGCTCTGGCTGGTAGAAGAAGTAATCGTTCGACCAGCCGAAGGGCTTGGGCTTGCCCACGGTGCCCATGTAGCGGATCACACCGTGGTCCGCGCCGATGTGGAGGTGGCCGTCGGTCGCGACCATGTCGGGCGCGACGCGATCGATCACGCCAGCGGTCTGGAACAGCCGCATCATCTCGTGATCGAGATGGACAGCGCGGGGCAGGGGGTAGTGGTCATGCTCCTTTTCGAGCACGACGACCGAGAGGCCCTGCGCCCCGAGCAGGTTGGCGGCGGTTGCGCCCACCGGCCCGCAGCCGATGATCGCCACATCGTACATCGGTGCAGATGTCTGCGAGTGGGCCATCAGGCGGCGACCTCGGCGGGGGCCTTGTAGAGCGCGCCGTCCTTCATGATCATGGCGAGATTGGCCTTGTCCTGCAGGATCGACACATTCTGCGTGGGATCGCCTTCAACCAGCAGCAGGTCGGCAAGGTAGCCCTCGCGCACCTGGCCCACCGGCAGATCCATCAGTTCGCCGCCGAGCCTGGTCGCAGCGGTGAGCGCTTCGGCGGGAGTATAGCCGAAGTGATCGACGAAGATCTGCAGATCGCGCGCGTTGCGACCGTTCGGATTGAACGGGAAGCCGTAATCGCCGCCGATGAGGATGCGGACGCCACGTGCCTTGAGCGCGGGGACAAGCTTGCTCTCGCGCTCCATGCGCTCGGCCGCGCTCTGCTTCATGTGGCTCATGTCGATGTGCGGGGGCGGGGTGGCTTCGAGCGCGGCGACCGAGACGCCGGGCGAGGGGGCGTAGAACGTCGAGTCCCTGGCCGCGACCATGGCATCGGCGGCGGCCTCGTCGGCATAGGAGGCGTGGTAGATGATCCGCGCCCCGGCCCTGAGCGCCAGCGCGATCGCCTCGGGATAATAGGCGTGAGTGGCGATCCACAGTCCGGCTTCGCGCGCTGCCGCGCCCGCCGCTTCCATCTCCTCGGCGCTATAGTGGACGTCCGCCGCCGAGCCGGGCTTGAGCGCGTCCTCGCCCGAAACGACCAGCTTCAACGAACCGATGCCCTGCTCCTTGCAGTAGGCAACGAAGCTGCGGATGGCATCAGGGCCGCGACCGTTGAACACGTCGCCCGTTTCGACGCCTTCCGCGCCTTCGGGGCTGCGCTCGAGAGTGGAAGGGATCAGCCGTGGGCCGGGGGTTTCACCGGCGTCGATCGCGCGGGCAAGCTCGACCTCCACGCCATCGCCCAAAGCGCCTGCGGAATAGGCGCTGGTGAAGCCGTGGTCGAGCAGGACGCGGGCATTGCGCCATGCCGCAACCTTGAGTTCGTCGGCAGGCAGGATGAACTGGTGGTAGATCTTTTCGACCGACGAGCCCCAGGTGAGGTGGGCGTGGGATTCGACCATGCCGGGCATGAGCGTGCGGCCTGCACCCTCGACCACGGTATCGGCGGCGGTGGCGTCAAGAGCCGTGGCCGAATCGCCGATCGCGGCAATGCGGTTGCCCTCGACCAGCAGCGAGCGCGTGCCCGGCAGGAGGGTTTCGCCGTCGAAAATGCGGACGTCGCGAATGAGCGTCGTCATATGGTCTCTCCCAAGATTGCCCGATCCGCTTTGGGCCATTTGCGGCACAGGGAAAAGTAGTGATATGCAATGTTTGCATAATGCAGGGTTATGGAACGACGATCCTGTCCCGTCGATAAGCGAAGCTCCGGTCTATCGATTGGACAAACTGGACGGTCGTGCAGCAACCTGCGCCAGCAAAGAGGGGTAATAGCTGGTGAGCGGACGTTTGAGCGGCAGGATCGCAGTCGTGACCGGCGCGGCGGCCGGGATCGGCAGGGGTTGTGCCGAGACGTTTCGCAACGAAGGCGCGTGTGTGACCGGGATCGATCTTGCCGGCGCTGACATGGTTTGCGACCTGACAGACGAGGCCGCGACTGCCGATGCCTTTGCACGTATCTTCGCGGAACATGGCCGGATCGACGTGCTGGTCAACGCGGCGGCCTTTGCGACCTTTGCCTGGATCGAGGACATTACGCTGGAGCAGTGGCGGGGCACGCTGATCGGAGAACTCGACATCGTGTTCCTGCCGGTGCGTGCTGCCTGGGCCGGCCTCAAGGCGAGCGGGAGCGCCAGCGTGATCAACTTTGCCAGCGCCAATGCGCGTCATGCACTCGAGGGTTCGGCCGCGCTGGCGCATTGCGCGGGCAAGGGCGGGGTGCTGGCGATGACCCGGCAACTGGCGATGGAAGGCGCTCCACACAACATTCGTGCAAACACGATTTCACCAGGGCTGATACTGACCGATGCTACCCGCGAACATCTGGAAAGAGTGCCCGGCTTCAGGGAGCAGGTACTCGCCAAATCGATGATCAAGCGCCTTGGCGAGCCGGTGGATATTGCAATGTGTGCCGTCTGGCTGGCGAGCGAGGAGGCGCGCTTCGTGACCGGTGCCGATGTGCCCGTCGATGGCGGGGCGACGGCCTGGTGACCTTGCTATGTCGCGATAACATAGAAGGAAACTATGGATTGATATTATATTAGCGTATTATCTTTTGGCGTAATCGCTTCAATATACATTGCGATCCGGACCATCGTGTGCCGGACACAGGAATTGCTTTCGCCGACCTGCGATCCGCAGGCGGCCGTTATCGGGGAGGACCTTCGAAATGCCCAAGCCTTCATTTGCCATGCTTGCGTCGACGACCGCGCTAGCGTTCGCCTCGCTTACCCTTGCCGCACCGGCCTTTGCCGCCGACGCCGATCAGACCTCGCCGCAGGCAGCGGCTGACGACAGCGACCCGGCGATCATCGTGACCGCGCGCAAGCGCGAGGAAAACCTGATCGACGTGCCACTGCCGGTTACCGTCGCCACGCAGGCCCAGCTCCAGCGCGACCAGGTCTATTCGATCACCGACCTGCAGCGCACCACCGCATCGCTTGAAATCAGCCAGACCTCGGGCGGCGAAGTCAATGGCGGCGCGCGCCTGCGCGGCCTTGGCACCGGCGTGTTCAACGCCAGCGTCTCGCCTTCGGTCGCCTTCGTCGTCGACCAGGTGCCGCAGGGCAACCTGACCTTCCCGCTGCTGTTCGACCTTGCCCAGGTCGAAGTGCTGCGCGGGCCCCAGGGCACGCTGTTTGGTCAGGGTGCATCGGCCGGCGTGATCAACATCACCACGGTGGCGCCATCGCTCGACAAGGTCATGGTCTCGGGCGGGATCAACATTGCCGACAAGGGCACCGCTGGTTCCGAAGTGAGCGAAGTCAACGCCCGCGCCGGCTTCAACCTGCCGCTGGGCGAAATGGCCGCACTGCGCGTCTCGGGCCAGTTCAAGAAGGAAACCGGGCTTCAGCGCAACACCTTCCTGGGCCTCGACAACAAGATCCGTGAATATGGCGTGCGCGCCAAGCTGCTGGTCAAGCCTTCGGAAACCGTGACGGTCAACCTTTCGGCCGAAATGACCGACCAGAAGTCGCAGGGCTGGAGCTTCTTCGCGATTGCGCGCGCACCCAACGCCATGAACCTCATCGATCCCGACGGTCCGTTCGGCCCTGCGCCGTCGCTGCCGGTTTCGGTCTTCTCGAACGGCGATTTCCTGAACCCTGCCGGCTGCAACATTCCGGTGATCAGCGAACGTGCCGAATTCTATTGCGAAGACGACCAGACCCAGATGCGCAACCGCGCTCGCGGCGTGTCGGGCGTGATCGACTTCGAACTTTCGGATAATCTGTCGCTGACTTCGGTCACCGCCTACCGCACGCTCGACCGCGAGACCGGCACGGTCAACTTCTCGCGCCGTCTGGGCGTTGCTGCGCGTAACGAGAACATCCAGAGCGAATCCAACCAGTTCAGCCAGGAAGTGCGCCTCGACTATCAGAACGAGGGCGTCAACGTGCTGGTCGGCGCGCTCTATTCGCACTTCTCGCTCGAGACGACGCCGATCAACAGCCCCACGTACGGCAACCCGTTCCCCGGCCAGCGCACCGGTTTCAGCGTCTGCCTGAACGCGGGCTTCTTCTGCGTGGTGCCGGTGGCGTTCACCTATGAGGACACGACCAACCAGACCGTCGCGTTCTTTGCCGATGCCACCGTTCCACTGACCGATCAGATCGATGTGTTCGGCGGCCTGCGCTATTCGAACTATCGCAACACCACCGGCGTCGGCGTGAACGCGGTAACGGCGAGCCGCACCTCGCGGATCAAGGACAACGACGTTTCGGGCCGCATCGGCCTGAGCTTCAAGCCGACCCCGGATTCGACGATCTTTGCGTCCTATGCGCGTGGCTACAAGCCGCCGGCCATCGTGGTGCCGACCATCGCCACCGACCCGGTCGTCAACCTGAAGCCGGAAAAGTCCGATGCGTTCGAATTCGGCGCGAAGGTGCAGGTCGGCCGCGTGCAGCTTTCGGGCAACGCCTTCTGGAACAAGGTTGCCAACTTCCAGACCCAGTCGAGCGTGTTCAACTCGGCAGGCGCGCTGATTTCGGTCACGCAGAACATCGACAAGGTCGTCTCGAAGGGCTTTGAATTCAACGCGCTGGGCACGGTATTCCCGGGCTTCACCGTCAACGCGGGCTACCAGTTCAACGACGTCCGCTTCCCGGCAGGTTTTGTCGGCAACGATGGCATCTCGCTGGCGGGCAAGCAGTTCATCAACGCACCCAAGCACAAGTTCACGCTCTCGGGCGAGTACTCTGCGGCGGTCAGCGGCAATATCGAGGCCTTCGTCAACGCCAACCTCGTCTACAAGAGCAAGGTCCTGCTCGGGCAGTACGGCAGCGATGCCTACCGCTATCCCGCGCACGAGCTGATCAATGCAGGCTTCGGTCTGCGCGATGCCGATGGCCGCTGGAGCGCGTCGATCTTCGCGCGCAACCTGACCAAGGAGCGCGAACCGACCGCCTATCTGGCGAGCGACTTTGCCGGCAACGCCGACGGTGGCATCCGTGCATGGCCGGCAGCGGGCATCACCACGCGCGTTGTCGGTCTCGCGGTCGACTTCAACTTCTGAGCAATGACAAACGGGCGGCGCATCCCGAGGATGCGCCGCCCGTTCCCTTTGCTAACCAACGCGAAAGAGGGGCGGCGGCCGGGTGGCTGCCGCCCCTCTTTGTGTAATCAGAAGGGTTGGTTGAGACGGCCGAGCGCGCCTTCGAGCATGTGCGCGTGGACCTTGGGATCGCCATGTGCGAGCTGGAGCTTGCCAACCGCGACGCTGGTTTCGATCACATCGCGGCAGCGGTTGAAGCGGCGGTCCTGATAGGCCTGCAGCGCGGCGCCGACATCATCGGTGCGTGCCAGTTCCTCGGCCAGGACCACGCCGCTTTCGACCGCCATGCCTGCGCCCGAGGCGAGGTGCGGGGTGGTGGCGTGGGCTGCATCGCCGACAAGGACGATGCGTCCGTTGAACCAGTCCTTCGGTTGGAGCACGGCGGCAAGCGGCCGGTAGTTGATCCAGTCCTTGCGCGTCATGTTGTCGCGGATCCAGCCGGCATTGCCGCCGAAATCGGCGAGCAGCGCCTTCAATGTGACGAAGAGTTCCTCCTCGTCCATGAAGGACTCGCGCTCCTCATGCGCGGTCAGCATCCACATGTAGACCATGTCGGGCGCACAGGCAGTGATGCCGCAGGGGTTGGCATGACCGAGGAAGAATTCGCCCATCTCCAATCCCGGCGGCTTGCGGATCGATATGCGCCAGCAGCCCTGCCCGGTGGGTAGCGCAGGCCCCATGTGGGGAAAGGCGATGTCGCGCACGCGCGAGAACACGCTGTCGGCACCGACGACAAGATCGTAACGGCCCGTGGTTTCATCAGAGAAGCGCACATCGACGCCATCGTCCCGGTTCTCGAGCGCGGTGACGGTGAGGCCGAGCCGGACGGGAATCGCAAGTTCGCGCACGCGGGTCTGCATGATCCGGTGAAGCACCGGGCGCATGATGCCGCCGGTTGCGGGCAGGCCTTCTTCGATCACCGGTTCATCGAGATCGAGCATGTGCGTGCCATCGAAGCGGAACAGCCGGGTCTTGCTGGTGATCGCACCCTCGGCCTTGATCGCATCGAGCAGGCCGAGGCGCTTGTAGGCGCGCAAGGTGGGACCGGTGATTGTGATGCCCGCGCCATAGACGCGCCATTCGGGATCGAGATCGATCAGATCGACCGCCACCCCGCGCTCGGCCAGGCTGATCGCCGTGGCCATGCCGCCAATACCTCCGCCGACGACAAGTGCCGTGGCGATGCTGCTGATGCTCTCCCGTGTCATGGGATAGGACCTAGCGGGTTCGCGCAAGCAGACAAATCCGAACTGTCGATACCAAGGCATCCATACAAACGGTGCGACGTTCGCGCGCACGGGGACTATCCGGACGGCAAGGGTCAAGGACCTGTCATGAGGGAGGATGTCTGATGCGCATTGCACTTTTGGGTACGAGCGCCGTGCTGGCACTCGCGATCGCAACACCGGTCATGGCGCAGGAAGCGCAGGCTGAGGCGGGCGACGGCACGGGAATTTCGGAAATCATCGTGACGGCACAGCGTCGCGAGGAATCGCTGCAGAAGGCCGCAATCGCGATCGACGCCGTTTCGGGTGCCGATCTTGCCTCACGCGGTATCAGCAATGCGACCGACATCACCAAGTCGGTTCCGGCGCTCAGCGTGCCGAATGCAGGTGGCTCGATTGCCTCGATCTTCATTCGCGGCGTGGGCAACATCACCACCAGCAGCTACAACGATCCTGCGGTCACGCCGACTTATGACGGCGTCGTGCTCGGTCGTGGCGGCGGCGTGTTTGGCGCGGCGTTCTATGATCTCGCGCGCGTGGAAGTGCTCAAGGGTCCGCAGGGCATCCTTTATGGCCGCAACGCCACGGGCGGCGCGGTCAACATCATTCCGGCACGCCCCGAGATTGGTCGCAATTCGATGGGCTTCAACCTGTCGTACGGCAATTACGATGCGGTGGATGCCGATGCCCACGTCAACCTCGGCGTGAGCGATAACAGTGCCCTGCGCCTTGGCGCGGCCTATACCACGCGCGATGGCTACAACCGGGATGGCACCGACGACGCCAAGCGCGGTTCGCTGCGCGCCCAGTTCCTTGTCGAGCCCTCGAGCGATCTGTCGCTGCGTATCGCAGCGGACTATACGCATACTGGCGGAAAGGGCGTAGGTGGCAGTTACGTCGGGGGGTTCATTCCCGGACCTGCGGGCTACACCTTCTTCCCATCGGGTCTGGACGCCAGCGAAGGCTTCAACACGCCGGCGGCAAATGGCTTCCGCAGCCACGTCCTTGGCGCACCGGCCTTCGCCTTCCTCAACCCGATGAACACTGATCCGAAGCTCGACAGCACCTATTGGGGCGTCAATGCCGAGCTGAACTGGCAGACTGGCATCGGCAAGCTGACGGTGATCCCTGCCTATCGCGAAAGCACTGACGACACGCTGTTCTACGGCCCGGCGTTCAACACCGCCATGACCAAGGAAAAGGTCAGGCAGACCAGCCTCGAAGCGCGGCTTTCGGGCAGCGCGGGCATGGTCGACTATGTGCTCGGCGCGTTCTACTTCAACGAGAAGATCAAGGCGAACAACCAGTACAACCAGGAGTTCGTGCTGCCGATCCAGAACTATGCGCACAAGACCGACAGCTATGCTGCGTTCGGCCAGCTGACCGCGCATGTGACCGACCAGTTCCGCCTGATCGGTGGCGCACGCTATACGCATGACAAGAAGTCGATCGACGGGTTGATCAACAACTTCATCACGTTCTGCGGCGGCCCGCCGCCGTTCCTGATCACGCCTCCGGGATCGTTCGCGCAAGGCTGCGCCGCACCAGGCACCATCCCGCATTTCCCGAACTTCCTGAACACGGGCGACACGATCAGCTGGCTCAAGGCCAACAACTGGATATCGGGCGCGAGCAGCGACCAGCCCGGTTACCAGGTGTTCCCGCTGCTCAACGGCGTGGGCGCGATCCTGAAGACCTACAATCCGGTCAAGGACACCAAGGGCTATTCGCGCGTGACGTGGAAGGCATCGGCCGAATACGACCTTGGCGCAGACAACCTCGTCTATGCGACGGTCGAAAGCGGATACCGCGCAGGCGGTCTGCAGATGACCGAGAGCAAGACCAGCTACAAGCCCGAGTTCATCACCGCCTACACCATCGGATCGAAGAACCGCTTCTTCGACAACCACCTGCAGCTGAATCTCGAAGGGTTCATCTGGAAATATCGTGACCAGCAGATCACCTACTTCACGATGGACACCTCGGGCACGCTGATCAGCTCGAACGAAAACGCCGGCAAATCCTCGATCAAGGGCTTCGACGTCGATCTCGTCGCCAAGCCCACCGGAGGCACGACGCTGAGCGCGAAGGTGCAGTACCTCGACACCAAGTACGACGATCTGCATCTGTTCACTGCATCGCCGCGCGACAACTTCGGCTGCCCGTTCACCTTTACAGGTGCGGTCGCCGGTGGCGCGCCGGTCAAGGACTTCAACTGCTCGGGCAATCCGCTGCTGTTCAGTCCGAAGTGGACGGTCAATCTCGGCGCCGAGCAGGTGGTGCCGGTGGGCGACAGCCTCGAGCTGGTAGCCAACGTCGATACCGCATGGCGCGACAGCCAGTGGGGCGCGTTCGAATACCTCGCCTTCGAGCGTATCCCGGCCTACTGGACGACCGATGCATCGCTGACGATCCGTGATGCGGTCGGTGCCTGGTCGCTGACCGGCTTCGTGCGCAACATCGAGGACAAGCGCCGCAACCTTGCGCCGCAGGCTTCGCCGCTCGGCGTCGCGGTTGGACACTTCTCGGCACCGCGCACGTATGGTCTGCGCCTGTCGGGCAACTTCTGAGGAACCCGCGATGAGCCAGTACCATCGTCGCGCCTTCGTCAAGGCGCTGGCCGCGGCGAGTGCACTGGCAAGTTACGGAAAGGCATGGGGGGCGGCGCGGGCGACAGCTCGCCCCGCCGCCCAGGCCGCCCTTCCCAACGTCATCTTCATCATGGCCGACGACCTCGGCTACGCGGATCTGTCGTGCACCGGATCGCATCATATCCGCACGCCGGCGATCGACTCCATCGCGCGCGACGGGGTGCAGTTGCGCCAGGGCTATTCGAGCACACCGATCTGTTCGCCGACGCGCACCGCGCTCCTGACCGGCTGTTATGCACAGCGGTTCGCGATCGGGCTGGAAGAACCACTTGGTCAAAATGCGCCCAAGGGCATCGGCGTGCCTCTGGATCGCCCGACAATCGCATCAGTGATGAAAGCGCAGGGCTATCACACCAAGCTGATCGGCAAATGGCATCTGGGCGACCTGGACGGGCACAGCCCCCTCGATCACGGCTATGACGACTTCCTCGGCATCGTCGAGGGTGCTGCGGATTACTTCCGGCATCACATGGTCATGGGCGGCAAGGACCTGGGCGTGGGCCTTGCCCGCGACAGGGCCGCGATCACTACCGATGGTTACCTGACCGACATGTTCGGTGACGAGGCCGTGCGCACGATCGAGGCTGCTGCCGGAAAGCCGCTGTTCCTCAGCCTCCACTTCAACGCGCCGCACTGGCCGTGGGAAGGGCGCGAGGACGCAGCGCTTGCGCAAAAGATCGGTGCTTCGTTCCACTACGAAGGCGGAAGTCTCGCAAAGTACCGCGAGATGGTCGAGGCGATGGACCAGAACGTGGCCAAGGTGCTGGCGGCGCTGAAGCGCACGGGCATGGTCGACAACACCATCGTCGTCTTCACCAGCGACAATGGCGGCGAGCGCTTTTCCGAAACCTGGCCCTTTACCGGCCAGAAGGGCGAGGTGCTCGAAGGCGGCATCCGCGTGCCCATCCTGATGCGCTGGCCCGGCAGGATCGCGCCCGGCAGCAAGAGCGAGCAGGTCATGGCTTCGATGGATTTCCTGCCGACCCTGCTGGCGATGGCGGGCGGCAACCCCGCGACCGCCGGAACGTTCGACGGCATCGACCTGTCGGCGCAGCTCGCCGGAAAGGCCGCGCCGATGGAGCGCACGCTGTTCTGGCGGTTCAAGGCCAACGAACAGGCCGCAGTGCGGCAGGGTGACTGGAAGTACGTCAAGCTGGGCGGAAAGGAACACCTGTTCAATCTGGCCGAGGACGAGCGAGAGCGGGCCGAGCGCGCTACGGCCGACCCGGCACGGCTCGCGGCAATGCGGGTCCTTTGGGACAAATGGAATGCCCGGATGCTGCCCTACCGCGTCGATGGGAATTCCGAGCAGATCAAGTCGGCCTATCCCGATCGCTACTGATAACAACATTGGGGCTTAGCGTTATGAATGTCGTGGTCACCGGTGCCGGCGGTTTCGTCGGTCGTGAACTTGTCCGCAAACTGCTCGTAGCGGGCCACCGCGTGACGGGCATCGATACACTGTCGGGTGGCATTCCCGAAGGCGCGCGCGCCATCGCGGGCGATCTTGGCGATGCCGCAGTGCGGGCAAGCGCACTGGCAGATGGGTGCGATGCGCTTGTCCACCTCGCCACCGTGCCGGGTGGGGCGGCCGAGGCTGATCCCGCCGCCTCGCGCCGGATCAATGTCGATGCCATGTACGACCTGCTGCTGGAATCGGGCGCGTGCAATCCGGGCCTGCGGGTGGTCTATGCAAGCTCCATCGCGGTGTTCGGCGATCCGCTTCCCGCCATCGTCGACGATGCAACGCCGCTCAGCCCCAAGATGATCTACGGCGGGCACAAGGCGATGATGGAACATGCGGTGGCGATGTTCTCCAATCGCGGGTTGATCGATGGCGTGACCGTGCGCCTGCCGGGTATCCTGGCGCGGCCCAAGGGGCCATCGGGGATGAAGTCTGCCTTCATGTCGGACCTGTTCCATGCCCTCAAGGCGGGAGAGGCCTTCACCTGCCCGGTTTCGGCAAAAGGCACGATCTGGGCGCAATCGGTGGCTCGCTGTGCCGAGAACTTTGTCCACGCGCTGACTCTGGACAGCGCCCTGCTTCCGCCCACGCGCGCGGTGACGCTGCCTGCGCAAGTTATCGCGATGGGCGACCTTGCCGCCGAGATCGCGCGCCAGTGCGGCGTCTCGCCCGATCTCGTGACCTATCGTCCGGACGCCCCGCTCGAAGCGGCATTTGCGACACAGCCACCACTGGAAACGCCTGCCGCAGAGCGCGCCGGTTTTGCGCACGACGGCGATCCTGCTACACTGGTTGCCAGCGCACTCTCGACGATCTGAGAGGCGACGGGAGATGGCAATGCGGTTCGGTCGGCTCGATCTCAACCTGCTGGTGGCACTTGATGCCCTGCTAACCGAGCGCAGCGTGAGCCTCGCTGCCGACCGGCTGTGCCTGTCGCAGTCGGCAACGTCGAGCGCACTTGGCCGGTTGCGCGAATATTTCGGTGACGAACTGCTGCTGGTGAAGGGCAGGGCGATGATCCTGACCGCGCGCGCCGAGGAACTGATCGAGCCGGTCCGCGCCGTGCTTGAGCAGATCCGCACGACGGTTTCGGTGGCCCCACCTTTTGATCCCGCTACCGCCGACCGGGTGGTGCGGATCATGGCTTCTGACTATTCTACCGAAGTGCTGCTGGCGGGGGTTCTGGCCGATCTGGAGCGCGATGCGCCGAACATGCGTTTCGAAATCCAGCCGATGCAGGACAACCCGATCGAGTCGATCGAGCGTGGTTACATCGACCTGTTGCTGACCATCGACTACGCGATTTCATCCGATCATCCAAGCCAGGTCCTGTTCGAGGACGATTACGTGGTGGTCGGCGACAAGGACAATCCCGCGCTGTCCGAGCCGATGACGCGGCCGCTCTATTTCGAGCTGGGCCATGTGACGGCACGCTTCGGCAAGGCGCGCGTGCCGGCGTTCGAGGACTGGTTCGTGCGCCGCCAGAAGCAGCAGCGCCGGATCGAGGTGGTGGCGCCATCATTCCTTTCGCTGCCCGGACTGGTGATAGGCACGCGCCGCATTGCGACGATGCACCGCCGCATGGCCGAGTTGGTCGTGCGCACGCTGCCACTGGTGATGCGCGAGATCCCGTTTGCAATCCCGCCGATCCGCGAAGCGATCCAGTGGAACATCGCCAACAACAATGATCGCGCCCTGCGCTGGGTGGTGGAACGGCTCGCCGCATCGGCAAAGGTCGCTCAGAGTGCGGCGACCAACGTCGTGCCGCTCGAACCGGACCGCGAAATCGACCGCACCTCGATCGAGGTCGAATACCGGATGAATCATCCACAGCGCTAAAGCGCGTCAGTCGTCTGATGCGTCGAAAGCAGCGCGGGCCTGCCGGATCGGTTGTTCGCGCGCGTTGATCCAGTCAATAAGGTGCCGCGCCTGAGCGTGGAGATCGGTGCCGAGCGGCGTCAGGCGATAGCTTACCCTGGGCGGCACATCGGCGCTCACAGTACGGGCAACGAAACCATCGCGTTCGAGCGTGCGCAGCTTCAGCGTGAGCACGCGCTGCGAGATCGCCTGTTCGGCCGAAAGCGCAACGATGGTGCGCCGCAGGTCAGCGTGGCGCCATTCGCCCGTGGCCAGAACCAGCAGGATCAGGGTGGACCAGCGATCGCCCAGAAGGCCCATGACCTCGCGCGCGGGCGCTTCGCGATCATGGCCGTGGCGCACCATTTCGGCAGCGAGTGCGGCGATTGCCGCGCCGGAAGCCGAACTGTCGTCACCTTGTGCCAAAGCCTGGCGTCCCCCCTTCTTGCGGGCACAAAAAAGTGCCGTCTTCCGCTTTGTGCTGCCTGACTTACGAGGTGATCGCAACAGATGACAGAGGGGAGATGGACGGTGGCCACAGATGCGATCCGCATGGACGGGAAGGTGGCGATCGTCACCGGCGGTGCAGGGGGCATCGGCGAGGCGACCGCGCGACTGCTCACCTTGCGCGGCGCACGCGTGGTGATCGCCGACATTGCCTTCGAGCGGGCACAAGCGCTTGCGGCGCAGCTGCCCGGTGCGTTGGCAGTGGCCGTCGACCTCGAACAGGAAACCTCGATCGAGGCGCTGATTGCGCGCACGGTCGAGCACTTCGGCAGGCTGGACGTGCTGCACAACAACGCGGCCTTGCTCGGCCCCGAAATCGCGCAGGCCGATGGCGACATCGAGCACATGGGCACGGGCCTGTGGGACCGGACGTTTGCCGTCAACACGCGCGGCACGATGATTGCCTGCCGCGCGGCGCTGCCGCACTTGCGCGAGACGCGCGGCAACATCGTCAACACGGTCAGCAACCTTGCGCTGCAGGGCCACCTGATTCAGGCGGCCTATTCGAGCAGCAAGGCGGCCGTGATCCAGATGACGCGCGCGATTGCCGCCAGCCACGGCAAGGCCAGCGTGCGCTGCAATGCGGTCGCACCGGGCATGACGATGACGCCGGCGCTGAAGGAAGCTTTTCCGCCTGTGCTGCGCAAGGTGGTCGAGGACGAGACATTGCGCGACCAGCTCGGCGATCCGCAGGACATTGCCGAGGCAGTGGCGTTTCTCGCCAGCGATGCAGCGCGCAACGTGACCGGGCAAGTGCTGGTCTGCGACGGCGGTGCTGCATCACACGTTTCGGGAGTTTCCGGATTTCGCAGCTTCTTTGCAGGAGAGCAGGCATGAGCCGCTATGACGTTGTAGTGATGGGCGGCGGGCACAACGGCCTGACCGCCGCGGCCTACATGGCCAAGGCGGGCAAGAAGGTGCTCGTGCTCGAAGCCAAGCCCTATTACGGCGGCGGGGTTTCCACGCGCGAGCTGATCCTGCCGGGATACTGGCATGACGAGCATTCGAACGTGCACATCATGATCCAGGGCAATCCCCTGTTGCGCGATGACGAGCTGGGGCTGCTGTCGAAGTTTGGACTGGAATACATCTATCCCGACCTGGTGCACGTTTCGATCTGGGAGGATGGCACCGTCATCCGGTCCTACAAGGACCTTGACCGGACCTGCGAGGAACTGGCGCGGGTGACGTCCGAGAAGGACGCCGAGGCCTATCGCAAGTTCGTGAAGATGAGCCAGACCGCGCTGCCGATGCTGATGAGCGGGATGTATTCGCCGCCGTTCCCGCTGGGTGCGTTCGTGGCGATGATGGACCAGTCGGACGAGGGGCGGTTCCTTCTCGACCTGATGCAGCGCACCGCGCTCGACATCGTCGATGCCTATTTCGAAAGCGACCTGCTCAAGCTGCACATCGTGCGGATGGTGACCGAGAACCTGCAGATGCCCGACGAACTGGGCACGGGCATGGGCGCTTTCGTGATGCCGGGGATCGTCCATACTTTCGGCTGTTCGATGCCCAAAGGTGGTTCGGGGCAGCTTTCCCATGCGCTGGTGCGCGCGATCGAGTATTTCGGCGGCGAGGTGCGCGTGAATGCGCCGGTCGCGCGGGTGATCGTGTCGAGCGGCAAGGCGGCGGGCGTCGAACTGGTCGATGGCGAGACGATCATGGCCGCAGACGGCGTGATCGCGCAGATCCATCCGCACAAGCTGCGTGCATTCGTGAGCGAGACGCCCGAGCCGGTGCTGCAGCGGGCCGAGCGCGTGACGCAATCGACCTTCTCGATCAACCTTACGCACCTTGCGCTCAAGGAGCGGCTGCAGCTTCGGGTCGGCAACGATTGCAACGCGATGATGACCGAGCTGATGGACTTCTATTCGGTGCGCGAGATGTGCATGGAATATGACAAGCTGCGCCGCGGCGAGGTGAGCCACCGCCTGATCGCAGGCGGCGACAATGCAATCTTCGATCCCAGCCGTGCGCCCGAAGGAGCGGGCGTGTTCTATGGCGTGAATTTCGGTCCATACCGCCTCTATCCCGACGGCCCGCAAAGCTGGGATGCGGTCAAGGAGGAGCATTCGGACCGCGCGCTGGAGCAGTACCGCAAGTTCTACAGGAATCTCGGGTCAGACAATATCCTCGGGCGCAAGGTCTGCTCGCCGCTGGATCACGAACGCGGCAGCCCCAATTCCATGGTCGAGGGCGATGCACACGGATGCGCGCCGTTCTTCTATCAGTCGGCCGCACATCGCCCCACGCCGGACCTTGGATCGTTCCGTGTGCCGGGGGCTGAAGGGCTCTATCTGACCGGGCCGTTCATGCATCCGGGCGGCGGCGTGTTCGGCGCTGGGCGCGCCACCGCGATCCAGATGATGGACGACATCGGCCTCGATTATGACAAGGTGTGTGGGGGGCCAGTCTGATGAGCAATGCAAAGCCCAAGGTGCCGGTTGCGAAGATCCTCGATGCGCAGGACAAGGAACTGATGGCGATCCGCAAGCTGGAGCGTGACGGCAATGCGCTGGTGATCCGCGGCAAGATCTTCGGTGCGATGCCGATGGTCGCCAAGCTGACGCCGTCCGAAGCCCGTGCCGCGCTCAGGTTGATCGATTTCAGAACCTTCCTGTTCCTGCTGACGATCCTGTTCCGCAAGGACTGACTTTTGGTGCCACTATCGGCAGCGTCGATAGAATTGCAGCGGTAAGATCGGTTTCCGTCAGCAGCGGGAGCAGGGCAAGAACGCTTTACGAAACTGTTTCGTGGAGAGCTTATGCCCGTTCCTGGCCAATCCGGCGTTCTTGGCGTCGAAAGCGTCATCTTTGGCGTGTCCGATCTGCCTGAAAATGTCCGCTTCTGGACCGATTTCGGCCTGCCGCTGGAAAGCGAGAGCGCGGACGAGGCGGTGTTCCGCCTGCCATCGGGCAGCCGCGTGATCCTCCTGCCCCATGGCTCTGCCGGTCTTCCCTCGCCCGATCCCTTTGCGGGCGACGGGGTCAAGGAAACCGTGTGGGGCGTGGACACGGCGGCAAATCTCGAGAAGATCGCGGCCAGCCTTGCCAGCGAAGTGCCGGTGACGCGTGACGCGGATGGCACTGTCCGTTGCGTATGCCCCGATGGCCAGCCGATCGCCCTGCGCGTTTGGGACAAGCGGCCCGTGGTGTCCGAGGCGAGCCCGGTGAATACGCCGTCGCAGTGGCCGCGCTTCAACCAGCATCGCATCTGGCGCAAGAAGGCGATCCCCAAGACGATCAACCACGTGGTGTTCTTCAGCCCGGACTATGTCGGCAGCTTCGAATTCTACGAACGGCACATGGGCTTCCGCTATGTCGACCATTCGAAGGGCACCGGCATCTTCGCGCGCGCGGGCGGCACGTTCGAGCACCACTCGATCTTCTGGGTGAACTGCGACCTCCCGATCGCGCCAGACCACTTCAAGTTCATGCACATCGCCTTCGGGATGGACGACATCGACGAGGTCATGCTCGGCGCGAACATCATGGACAACAAGGGCTGGAAAAACACCACCATGAACACCAGCGGTGGCATCTCGCGCCACCGCATTTCCTCGGCGATCTACTACTACTGCGAGATTCCCGGGCATGCCGGCGAGGCCGAGTACCACGCCGACACCGACTACCTCGACGACAACTGGGTGCCGCGCGCATGGGACTTCAAGTTCGGCTCCCTCCTGTGGTCGCACAACGCGCCCGCAATCTTCCGGGGCGATGACATCCCATGGGACATGACTTTCGACCATGACCGCAAGAGCTTCGAGCCGTACCGTCGCTCAAAGCCTGGCAAGCAGCCGATCGGCGGCGATCTGGCGAACCTGACTGAAGAGGACGAACACGCGATCTGAGGGGGCGATGAGGGGTGAAAAAGTATCCGCTCCCCTCAACTATACTCGTTCCAAAAGCCCGTTCATCCTGAGCCTGTCGAAGGACGCGATACCCGCTCCTGAGCGCCATCGCGCGCAAGACAAACCTCAGTGCGCGTCCTTCGACAAGCTCAGGGCGAACGGATGTGGAAGTCATTGGAGTTATGGTGCTTTGAATGGACGGGAGCGCTAAACCCCGTCTTCCTCGACGAATTCGATCAGGTTGCCCGCGCAATCGCGGATGAAACAGCCTTTGCCGAAGGCCTCGCGGACGACGAAAGCGATGTCGGCGTCCTTCTGCTCCATCTCGGCGAGGAAGGCTGCGAGATCGTCGACGCGGAAGGCGACGTGCTTGTTGCCGTGGGTCCGGACATCGCGCGGCGGGTGGCGGCGGTCTTCGGGCAGGGGGGCGGCGTCTTCGACTTCGAAGATCTCGAAACGCAGCGGCCCCTTGCGCATCATCGCGGTGTGGCTGCGCGCGGCTTCGATGTAAAAGCGTTTTTCGAGTTCGAAGCCGAGGACGCGGCCGTACCAGGCGATGGCCTCGTCAAGGCTCGGGACCGAGACCCCGCCGTGGTGGAAGGTGAACTCGGCCACCGGCTTCAGGCCCTGGCCAACTCGGCAAATGTCTGCGCGCACCAGTCGGCGATGTAGTCGCGCATGCCGGTGCCGTTGTCGGCGCCGCAATGCTCGACCTCGAAATCGGCCTTGGTGAACATGCGCAAATGGCGCTTGGGGCTGTTGACGGCCTGATCATAGGACATGTGCGCGTTGAAAGCGGGGATCTGGCGGTCGTTCTCGCCGTGCGTGATGAGGAAGGGAACGCGTATCTTCTCGACCTGCCCGTCGAGCGTGATCTGGTCGGCGTAGTTGAGGAACGCGTCGCGGTCTTCGAACCCGAACACCCACATCACGTGGTCCCAGTAGTGCGGGACGGGGTTCTCACCCTCGTTCGAGACGCGTTCGCGCTGACGTTGGCCCCAGACGTGGTTGGCGCCCATCACAGCGCACAGCGCATAGCGCGGATCGTTGGCGGCGATGCGCGGTGCGTGATAGCCGCCGAACGACAGGCCGAAGATGCCGATCTGCGAATGGATCACGTCTTGCCGTGTCAGCAGATAGTCGAACGCCGGGCTGCCCCAGCGTTCGGCATCGAACACGGCGGGAAGATTGCGCGTGCGGATCGCCTCGCCGGTGCCGGGCTGGTCGAGGAACAGCGTGTTCATGCCGCGCTCGAGGTTCGACGCACCGTGGCCCGCCATGTTGACCTGTTCCTTCATCGAATCGAGGCCGTTGACCGAAACCAGCGTGGGGCGCGGCGTGCCTGAACCATCGTGCACGAAGATCGCCGTATAGGCGCTGCCTTCGTACGGGATCTCGACCTTGTCGACATGCAGCCCGCGCAGGGCGCAGCCCTTGTGATAGAGTTCGAGGCCCTTGTCATACGCTGCCCAGCGCGGGGCATAGTCGCGGCTCTGCATGCGCTCTGCGGCAAGGTAATAGCCCGAGGCGCGCAGGTACTTGGTTCCGGCGGACAGGAGGTAGCCCTCGGCCTCGTCGGCAGCACCATTGGCGGCGACCTGATCGGCTACGCGGATCCAGCTGTCGAACATCTGTGCCGAGCCGGCGTCGGCCCCGGCCTTGGCGGCTTCCATGATCGGGCGGTTGGCCTCGTCGATCTCGCCATGATTGCCGCCGCACACCAGCGCGAGATTGGTGGCGAGGTTCCAGACGTAGTTACCGGGGAAGGGCTCGAACATGGGGATCTTTCTTCAGGCGTTGGTTCGTGAGCGTGCCTTGCCAAAGCGGTGTCTCACGAACCAACGCATTGCGTGGATACCAGATCATCAACCGAATGACTTTGTGCTGTGCAGGCACGCGGGCTAGCGGCAGGATCGAGAACCAATTTATGGGAGATTACGGCCGATGAGACTTGCGACGCTGCGCGATGGCACGAAGGACGGGCGGCTTGTCGTGGTTTCACCGGATGGCAGCGCTTGCGCGGCTGCGCCGGTCGGCACGCTGCAGGAAGCGATGGAGCGCTGGCACGAGGTTGCGCCGCAGCTTGCCGCTATCGCGGAGTTCCCGGAAACTCTCGATCCGGCGGCGCTGGCTGCACCGCTGCCGCGCGCGTGGCAGTGGCTCGATGGCTCGGCCTTCCAGAGCCACGGCGACCTGATGGACGCGGTGCTGGGCATCAACAAGCCAAAGACCGACATGCCGCTGATGTACCAGGGCACCTCGGATAAGTTCTATGGCCCGCGCGATGACGTGCGCTTCAATGACGAGAGCCTCGGCATCGATTTCGAGGGCGAGTTCGGCGTGATCGTCGATGCCGTGCCGATGGGCACCAGCGCCGCCGATGCCATGGCGCACATCAGGCTCGTGGTGCAGATCAACGACTGGTCGTTGCGTACCCTGGCCGGGCCGGAAATGAAGACCGGGTTCGGGTGGGTGCAGGCCAAGCCTCCTTGCGGCATGGCGCCCTTTGCCGTGACGCCCGACGAGCTGGGCGATGACTGGCGCAACGGGCGCGTGTGCCTCAACCTCAACGTCGACTGGAACGGCAAGCGTTTTGGCGCCGCGAACGGCGAGCCGATGGGCCATGGCTTCCACGAACTGGTCGCCCACGCCGCGCGCACGCGCGATCTGGTGGCGGGCACGGTGATCGGGTCGGGCACGGTATCGAACGCCAATTTCCGCGAGATCGGATCGTCCTGCATCGCCGAGCGGCGCGGGATCGAGGTGCTCGATCAGGGCGAGCCGAAGACCGCGTTCATGACCTTTGGCGATACCGTGCGCATGGAAGCGGTGGACGCAAGCGGACGCGCACCTTTCGGCGCGCTTGAACAGAAGGTGGTACGGGCATGAGCGAGACGATTTCCGATTCCGGTCTTCCCCCTGTCCAGCGCGTAGTCACCGGCCACGACGCGAATGGCCGTGCGGTATTCAAGTCGGAAGATGTGACGCCGACGCGGATGATCCCGAGCGGCGATGCCTCGTTCCTGCTGATCTGGACGACCCCCACGGTGCCGGCCGACAACAACGACGAGACCGACGGTCGCCACCGCGAGGCCGGGCTGACGCTCGAAGGCGGGTCGGTGATCCGCATCGTCGACATGCTGCCGGGCAAGGAGAGCCCGATGCACCGCACGAACTCGATCGACTACGGCATCGTGCTGGAAGGCGAAATCGAGCTGGAACTGGATGATGGTGCAAAGCGCACGGTGCGGCAGGGCGGAATCATCGTTCAGCGCGGCACAAATCACCTGTGGCGCAACACGACCGACAAGGTCTGCCGCATCGCCTTCATCCTGATCGAGGCGCCGGCCTACCTGCACGACGGTGAGCCACTGGCCGAGCACAAGCCCGAGGCCAGCCCGGACTACGAATGAGCGCACTGTTTGACCTTTCCGGCAAGGTGGCGATCGTCACCGGATCGACGCGCGGCATCGGCCTGGCGATCGCCGGGGCGCTGGTCGAGTGTGGCGCAACGGTGGTCATATCGAGCGAGGACGCCGCCGATACCGCGCGCGTCGCGGGCGAGATGGGCATGCCGGGGATCGCGTGCGACGTTTCCGACGATGACGCGCTGGCTCGGCTCGTGGATTTTGCGATCGCGCAGTGTGGGCGGCTCGACGTGCTGGTCTGCAATGCCGGGATCACCGGGCAGGCGGGGCCATTTGCCGGCATCGCGATGGATGATTACGACCGCGTCATGGGCATAAACCTGCGCAGCCAGGTGATGCTGTGCAATCTGGCGCTGCCCCACATCGCGGCCGTGGGCGGCGGGGCGGCGGTGCTGGTCTCCAGCCTTTCGGGCCTGCGCGGCAATGGCCGGATCAATGCCTATGCGCTGGCCAAGGCGGGCGTGGCGCAGCTTGCGCGCAATCTGGCGGTCGAATGGGGCCCGCAAGGGGTGCGGGTCAACGCGCTGTCACCGGGGTTCATCGCCACGGACCTGTCCCAGCCGCTGCTCGACAATGCCGAGTTCATGGCGCGGCGCATGGGGCTAACGCCTCTCAGGCGGCCGGGGCGGCCCGAAGAAGTGGCTGGCGCAGCGGTGTTCCTCGCATCGCCCGCAGGAGCCTTCGTGACGGGGCACAACCTGGTGGTCGATGGCGGAACGCTGATCACCGACGGCAGCTAGAAACTGCAAAAAATCCCTTTGGGGTGGTTGCTCAAACTGATTTCGGATGCAATCAACGCGACCCTAAGGAGAGTTGCGAGATGGGTGGCATGGTCAGGTTCGACTGGGAAGACGCGCTGGGGCTGGAGGGCCTGCTGAGCGATGATGAGCGGATGATCCGCGACGCCGCGCGCGCCTTTGCACAGGACCGCCTGCAGCCGCGCGTGATCGATGCCTTTGCCAGCGAGAGCACCGACCCCGAAATCTTCCGCGAAATGGGCGCGCAAGGCCTGCTCGGCGTGACGCTGCCCGAGAAGTACGGCTGTGCCGACGCCGGATATGTGTCCTACGGGCTCGTCGCGCGCGAAGTCGAGCGCGTGGACTCGGGCTACCGCTCGATGATGAGCGTGCAGTCGAGCCTCGTGATGTTCCCGATCCATGAATACGGTTCGGAAGAACAGCGCATGAAGTACCTGCCCAAGCTCGCGAGCGGCGAGTTCATCGGCTGCTTCGGCCTGACCGAGCCCGATGCCGGTTCGGACCCCGGCGGCATGCGCACGACGGCGCGCAAGGTCGATGGCGGCTATGTGCTGAACGGCGCAAAGACCTGGATTTCAAACGCGCCGATCGCCGATGTTTTCGTGATCTGGGCCAAGAGCGAGGAGCACGGCGGGGCAATCCGCGGCTTCGTGCTGGAAAAGGGCATGAAGGGGCTGTCCGCGCCCAAGATCGAGAACAAGGTCAGCTTGCGTGCTTCGATCACCGGCATGGTGGTGATGGAGGACGTGGTCGTGCCCGAGGACGCGCTTCTGCCCAACGTGCAGGGGCTCAAAGGTCCGTTCGGTTGCCTCAACCGCGCGCGGTACGGGATATCGTGGGGCGCGCTGGGCGCTGCCGAATTCTGCTTTGCCGCCGCGCGCCAGTACGGGCTCGACCGGCACCAGTTCGGGCGGCCGCTGGCGGCAACGCAGCTCTACCAGAAGAAGCTGGCCGACATGATGACCGACATCACGCTCGGGCTCCACGCCTCGCTGCGCATCGGACGGTTGATGGACGAACACGCGTTTGCGCCCGAGATGATCTCGATCGTCAAGCGCAACAACGTCGGCAAGGCGCTCGACATCGCGCGGATGGCGCGCGACATGCACGGCGGTAACGGCATTTCGGGCGAATACCAGGTGATCCGCCACATGGTGAACCTCGAGACGGTCAACACTTACGAGGGCACCCACGACGTCCACGCCCTGATCCTCGGCCGCGCCATCACCGGTATCCCCGCGTTCTGAGCGGATTGCCGCCACTTGTCACTGGGTGAAACGCGCCCTGTGGCGGCAATCGACAGGGTCGGTTGCCGCACATAGCCTCTCTTGCAAAAGGGAGAGAGACAGATGCGCAAGGCACTTTCACTGGCGCTGGCTTCGCTGGCGGCGCTTGCCGCGGGCAATGCTGCGGCAAAACCGCTTGAATACAAGGTCATCCCCACCAGTCCGCTGAGCATGGTCGCCAACGTCACTTTGATCGAGGGCGAAAAGGACGCGGTGCTGGTCGACGTGCCCTTTGCGCGGTCGGACGCAATGCGAGTGGCCGCCGACGTGTTGGACAGCGGCAAGACGCTGAAGGCGATCATCATCACGCACGATCACCCCGATCACTTCTTCGGGCTCGACGTGCTGCAGGACGCATTTCCCAATGCACAGATCATCGCCCATCCGGTCGCGGTAAAGGACATGACCCGCTCGATCCCGATCAAGTTCGAGCGCTGGAGCGGGCAGCTCGGGACCAATGCGCCGCGCCGCCCGGTCTATCCCGTGGCGATGACCGGCGACAGCTTCGATCTGGAAGGACACAAGCTCCAGGTGCTTGGGCCGATGCAGGGCGATCACGTGCGCTCGACCGTGGTGTGGGACGCCGAAACCAAAACGCTGATCGCGGGCGACGTGCTCTACAACGGAGTCTATGTCTGGCTGGGAGAGCATACGCCCCAGCGCTATGCCGACTGGCTGGCCGTGCTCGACAAGCTCGAGGCGATGGGCCCCAACCGGATCATCGCGGGCCACCGCCAGCCCGGCTTGCCCGATGATAACATGAGCATTGCGTGGACGCGCGCCTACATCAAGTCGTTCGTCGATGCGCGTTCGCGCACGAAAACGGCGAAGGAACTGGCCGCGCTCATCACGCAGCGCTATCCCAATGCCACCGAAGTCTACGGCGGATTCCTTGTGGGCATCTCCAGCCAGGTGGGCTCGGGCGAGATTCCGCCCTGGGACGAGTAAGTCCGGCGCAGCCGGTCAGCCGGTGATCAGCTCGCGGATTTTCAAAGCAAGGGCATCGATCGCGAAGGGCTTGGTCAGGACGTGCATGCCCGGGTCGAGCTGACCGTTTCCGACAACAGCGTTTTCGGCATAGCCGGTGATGAAAAGCACCTTGAGATCGGGTCGGCAAAGGCGAGCGGCATCGGCCAGCTGACGGCCGTTCATGCCCTTGGGCAGGCCGACGTCGCTGATCAGCAGATCGACGCGGGTATCCGAAGCGAGGATGGCAAGGCCCGACGGACCGTCTGACGCCTCGACGACCTTGTAGCCGAGATCGCCCAGCACGTCGGCGACCACCGCGCGGACGGCGGGTTCGTCATCGACCACCAGCACCTGCCCCTCGGCGGGTGCCTCGCCCTCGTGGCGATCGGCCACCCCCGTTTCATCGGGCAGGGCAACCTTGTCGGATCGGGGCAGGTAGAGGCACATCGTAGTGCCCTCGCCCACTTCGGAATATATCCGCACCTGGCCACCCGATTGGCGGGCGAAGCCGTAGATCATCGACAGGCCGAGCCCGGTGCCTTCGCCCAGCGGCTTGGTGGTGAAGAAGGGATCGAACACGCGCTCGATAATCTCGGGCGCCATGCCCGTGCCGGTGTCGGTGACGCAGAGCGAGACGTATTGCCCCGGCGGCAGTTCGCGTTCGGCCGCTGCCGTGTGGTCGAGCCACTTGTTCGCGGTCTCGATGGTGATGCGCCCGCCCTCGGGCATCGCGTCGCGCGCGTTGATGCACAAGTTGAGGATCGCGTTCTCGAGCTGGTTGGGATCGACCAGCGTGGTCCACAGCCCGCCTGCGCCGACAATCTCCAGTTCGACCATGGGACCCACCGAGCGGCGCAAGAGATCGTCGAGTCCGGCAACGAGGCGATTGACGTCGGTCGGACGCGGATCGAGGGTCTGGCGGCGCGAGAACGCGAGCAGGCGATGTGTGAGCGCCGAGGCGCGCTTGGTCGCCTGTTCGGCGATCTTGATGTAGCGATCGATCTCGCCCGTGCGGCCTTGCGCAATGCGCGTCTGCATCAGTTCGAGACTGCCGGAGACGGCCGCGAGCAAGTTGTTGAAATCGTGCGCAAGGCCACCGGTGAGCTGGCCGACGGCTTCCATCTTCTGCGACTGGCGCAACTGGTCCTGCGCCCGTTCGAGCGCTTCGTGGGCTTCCTGCTCGGCCGTGATGTGGCGACCGCTGGCATAGACGTGATCGCCTTCGGTGGCAGCGACCCATGACAGCCAGCGGTAGCTGCCGTCCTTGTGGCGCATACGGCACTTGTATTGCCGCAACGGCTCGACCAGCGCGATCGCATAGGCGGCGCGTGCATCGGCAAGTTCCTCGGGATGGGAAAAAGCGGTGAATTCGCGCCCGACGATATCGATCGCCTGCCAGCCCAAAACGGTTGTCCACGCCGGATTCACCGCGCGGAAGCGGCCGTCGGGACCGACGATCGCGAGAAGGTCCTGCGAGTTGCGCCAGGTCCGGTCACGTTCGCGCGTGCGTTCCTCGACCTGAAGTTCCAGCGATTCGGCGAGCGTCGCCAGCGCGATCTCGGCATTGCGGCGGCGGATGGCGGCCTGCGTGCGGTCGGCAACTTCGCGCACGAATGCGATGTCGTCTTCGGGCCAGGCGCGTGCATCGATGTGGTTGAGGAACAGCAGCGCGACGAAGCCCTCTGCCTCGACGATCGGCATGTTGAACACGGCCTTGGCGTGGATGTCCTCCAGCGCTTCGGCGGTATCCCTCGTGCGATCGTCGAGCCGCGCGTCCTCAATCGTCACCAGCCTGCCGCGCTTGAGATCATCGATGTAACTGCCGTAATCGCGAAAGTGCAGCGTGCCGGCCAGGCTGTGAGTCTCGGGCGTGAACCAGTCGCGGGTTATCGTGATGGTTTCGTTGGCGGCGTCGATCTCGCCATAGCCGGCGCGGCTCACCTCGAGCGTCTGGCCGAGTATTTCGGCCGCGCAAAAGGACATCTCGTCCGGCCCGGTCATCAGGCGGAGCCGATCGCCCAGCAGGAGCAGGGCATTCCGGCGCGCCTCGACCCGGCGCTCGGCAGTGATTTCCTGCGAAACGCCGGCGATCCGCAACGGGCGAAGGTCCGCGCCGTATTCTGCACGGCCGCTGACGCGCAGCCAGTGCAGCGAACCATCGCCCCACAGGCAGCGGTAATCGACCGCGTAGTCATCGCCTGCCGAGATCGTGCGCTGGATGGCATCGAGCAGGGCGGGGCGATCATCGTCGTGAACTGCCGCAAGGAGATCGCAATAATCGAAGTCCTCGGCGGCGCTGCGGCCGTACTGGGCCTTGCACGTCTCCGACATTTCCAGCGTCTGCGTGGCGACGTCGAAGGACCACGCGCCAAGGCCGCCTGCGGCAATGGCGAGCTTGAGCCGCGCCTCGCCTTCGCGGATCGCCTCGAGGCGCGAGCGGGCATCATACTGTCGCTGACGCGCACGGCGGGCGGCGCGGGCAAGGCTGAGCAGGGTGGTGGGGTGGAAGGGACGTTCGAGAAAGGTGACGTTGCCGAGCGTCTCGAGCAGGCGCACTGCGCCGGGATTGCGTTCGAGGCCGCCGCCGCGCGCGGTGAGCACGATGAAGGGGAGGTCCGACCATTCCTCCTGCGCGGCAAGGAAATCGACAAGTTCGCGCAGGTCCGCGCCGCGCAGCGCCTCTTCGGTGACGATGGCCATGCCGATCCCGCTGCGCAGCACCTCGCAGAAGGCCGAAAGCGTGGGCACGGTCACGCCCTCGAAACCGCCTTCGGCAAGCATGCCTTGGGCGATAACGGCATCGCGTCCGCGCGGGGCCAGAATCACTGCGCCCTGGGCTATTGTCCGATTCACTTCAGCGGGGTCTGGGCTATGTCGAGAAGGCCGGCTTCGTCACCGACCAGCGTGGGCACACCGCGCAGTACGCCCTGGAAGGCAACCAGCGGTTCGCCCAGCGTGATGCCGTTGGCCGCGATCATGAATTCGCGGATGGTGTCTTCATGGTGGCCGGTGCGCTTCTTGACGACGGAAATGGCCCGCCGCACCCGTCCGCGCGCCTCGAAATAGCGCAGCAGCACGACCGTATCGGCAAGGTAGGTAACATCGACCGGCGACTTCATGTCCCCCACGAGGCCGTGCTGGGCAACGGTGAGGAAGGTCATTACGCCCTGGCGATTGAGGTACTGAAGCAGCTCGTGCATGTGCAGGATGAGCGCCTGTTCTTCGGGCATGGCCGCCTGATACCCGTTGAGGCTGTCGATCACGACGGTCTGGACTTCGTGCTTTTCGACGCAGGTGCGGACGCGTTCGGAAAACTCGCCCGGTGTCAGTTCGGCGGCGTCGATCTGCTCGATGATCAGTTTGCCGCTGTCGACCATCTGCTGCAGGTGGATGCCAAGGCCCTTGGCACGTTCGAACAGGAGGCCAAGCTCCTCGTCGAACACGAACATCGCCGCGCGCTCGCCTCGGTTCACGGCCGAGCGCACGAAGGTGAGCGTAAACAGCGATTTGCCGGTGCCGGCGGGGCCCAGGACCAGCGTGCTGGCGCCGCGTTCGAAACCGCCGCCGAGCAGGCCGTTGAGCGCGGCATTGTCGATCGGCACTGCCTCGCGCCGGAAATCGGTACGGTGTTCGGCCGAGACGAGGCGCGGAAAGGCACGCACGCCGCCGGTGTCGATCACGAAATCGTGATAGCCGCCGCGATAGCGCCGCCCGCGATACTTGAGCACCCGCATCCGGCGGCGCTCCGAGCCGTAGTTGGGCGAAAGCTCCTCGAGCCGGATGACCGCGTGAGCAACACTGTGGACGGTCTTGTCGAGCGCGTCTGCCGTCAGGTCGTCGAGCATGAGCACGGTCGCGTCGTGGCGCGAAAAGTAGTGCTTGAGCGAGAGAATCTGGCGGCGATAGCGCAGCGAGCTTTGTGCCAGCAGGCGGATCTCGGACAGGCTGTCGAGCACGATGCGAGCGGGGCGGACCTTCTCGAAGGCCTCGAAGATACGCTTGGTCGTCTCGCCAAGTTCGAGATCGGAGGAATAGAGCAGGCTCTGCTGCTGGTCTTCGTCGAGCAGGCTCTCGGGCGGCACGAGTTCGAAGACTTCAAGCTGTTCGGGAAAATCCCAGCCGTGCGACGATGCGCCATCGCGCAATTCTTCCTCGGTTTCGGACAGGGTGATGTAGAGGACACGCTCGCCCGCGCGCGCGCCTGCCAGCAGGAACTGGGTGGCGATGGTGGTCTTGCCGGTGCCAGGGCTGCCCTCGAGCAGGAACAACCGGCCATGCGCCAGACCGCCGGCAAGGATCTCGTCGAGACCCGCGACGCCAGTGGCACAGTTCTCCATGCAGTCTCCGATCTCGTTATTGGCCTGACCCTGCCTTGATGGGCACAGGACCGTGTTTCCCAACGCGCAAGCGTGGGGATTGATCCGGGCGCAAAAGCCAGCGTTCTCGCTAGGGCGCTTTGCCTTGCGTTTCGCCGGTCACGGCCGAGCCCAGGACAGTGGCCAGGGCGCGGGCGATATTGCCGATCGTATAGGGCTTCTGGACAACGGCCCGACCGCGGTGAACGTCGGGGAAATTGGCCTGCTCCCCATAGCCGGTTGCAAAGATGAACGGCACGTCGCGTTCGAGCAGGGCATCGGCGATGGCAAAGCTGGTGCTGTTGCCGAGGTTGATGTCGAGAATGGCCAGCGAGGGCAGCGCGCTTTCGATGAGATCGAGCGCGGCATCGACCGAGGATGCGGTGGCGACCTCGGTCGCGCCGAGACGCGAGACGATGTCTTCGGCGTCGAGCGCGATGATCAGGCTATCCTCGACGAGCAGGACCTGCTGGCCCGCGAGCAGGTCGGCGGGCGGCTCCTCGCCGTGTCCGGGACCGGTTCGCGGGAAATGGACCGAGCGGCCGGCGCTCGAAGCTTCGGCGACGTGGCGCTTGGGGATGCAGAAGTCCGCTTCGAATCCGTCAGCAAGGAAGCGCGCCGTGGCCTCGCCGCCCAGATCATAGGGCACCGAGCGCTGGATGATCGAGGTGCCGAAGCCTTGGCGCGAGGGCTCGGACACGCGCGGGCCGCCGATGTCGCGCCAACGGAGCACGAGATCGCCCTTGGGGGTCAGGTGCCAGTCGATCGATACGTGACCGGTCGCACCCGACAGGCTTCCGTACTTGGTGGAGTTGGTGACCAGTTCGTGGAGCACAAGAGCGAGGGTCGAGTAGGCCAGGGGATTGAGCATGACCGGGGCGCCCGTGCTGCGGATGCGGTCCTGATCGACCATGAAAGCGGCGGCCTCGGCATCGATCAGTGATTGCAGCGGGGCTGGGCCCCAGTGGTCCTCCGTGATCTGGTTATGCGCCCGGGCCAGTGCATGAATGCGCCCGTCGATCAGTTTCACGAACGAGGACAGCGCCGGATCGCTTGCCTGCGACTGGCGGATCAGCCCTCGGATCAGGCCAAGGATGTTACGGACGCGGTGATTGAGTTCGGCAATCAGCAGCTCCTGCCGGTCGCTCGCCTGCTGGCGCTCGCTCGAAGCCTCGTCGGCAAGACGCAGGACGACTTCGATAAGGGTGGCGCGCAGGGTTTCGGCCACGCGCAGCTCGGACGGCGTGAACGGTTGCGAACGCCCGCGCACGAGTTCCTTCCATTCGGCAAAGCTTTGGCGCGGGGTCAGGCGCGGGCCGTTTGGCCCGTACTCGACCGGCTTGTGCGGATCGCCCGCCCAGCGCACCGAATGGACCAGCTCCGAACGGAACAGGATCACGTAATCGCGCGGCGAGCGCGAAATCGGGATGGCGAGCAGGCCGGCGACGGAATCGGCGAAAGCATCGGCATCGGGAAGAAGCGAGCCGATGTGGTCGGTGGCATAGACCTTGCCCGCAGCGGTGGTATTGAGCGCGCGGACGATCCGGCGAAAATCGTCGGTCGGGGGACAGTTTCCGGAAAAGGCGTAGCCACCCGAGAGCCAAACGCCGACACCATCGGCAGGAATGGCGTGCGTAAGGATATCTGCCAGCCAGTCGGGATCACGCAGCAGCGTTTCGTCCGAGGCGACCGCGCCGAGCAACTGGTCGGAGATGTCGCGGGCGCGCCGCTCGAACTCCATGGTCTCCTGCCGTTCGCGGCTTTCGAGGCGCATGCTGAACATCTGCGCGAACAACTCGGCAATCGCACGGCGTTCGAAGTTCGGGTTGTTGGCGGAATAGTGGTGGCAGGCAAACAGGCCCCAAAGTTTGCCGTCGACAATGATCGAGATCGAGAGCGAAGCCCCGACACCCATGTTCTTGAGATATTCGATATGGATCGGCGAGACCGAGCGCAACAAAGAGAGCGAAAGGTCAAGCGGCGCGCCGGTTTCGTCGAGCACGGGCTGGATCGGCACGGGCGTGGCGTTGACGTCGCCGATCACGCGCAACAGGTTGCGCAGGTAAAGCTGGCGCGCCTGCGCGGGGATGTCGCTGGCGGGATAGTGCAGTCCGAGGAACTTGCCGATGCCGGGGCGACAGGCCTCGGCGACGACCTCGCCCGAACCGTCGGCAGCGAAGCGATAGACCATGACGCGATCGAACTGGACCAGCGCGCGGACCTGCCTTGCACCTTCGCGATAGAACGCGGCCATGTCGTGATGACGGTCTAGCCGGGCGAACATCGAACGCACGATCCCGGTAACGTCGCCCACGCTTCCGCGCGATGGTTCGGCCTCGATGATGTACTGGCCGCCCGAAAAGTGAATCGCGACATCGAAAGGGCCGAAACCTTCAACCAGCAAGATATCGAACACGCGCTCGACCGAATCCCCGGCTCGCAGGAGCGAACTGCGGTTGCGCAGATCGTGGATGGCCTGAGGCAGGAACACCTGGTCGAGCGGCAGTCCAAGCGTATCGGCAACGTCGCGGCCGATGAACTGCGGCAGGTTGGCCGATGCGCGCGACACCAGCCAGTCCGCGGTCAGGGCGATCAGAAACCCGCTGGGCTGGATCGCGCCGAGGACATGGATCGGCTCGCGATCGCAATTGGTCAGGTTGACCGCGAAATCAGTACTCAAGGCACGCGACCTTGGATTGGGCGCGGCCCGCTGCGGCAAACATGCCGAATACCTCGCGCGCGGCCCGGACGGCGCGCTCCTGCTGTAGGTCGGATACGACCGTCTCGTCGATCAGCGCGACAAGGCTGCGCCAGCGCGCGGAATCTGCAGCCCCCAGAAAGCGACGCGGCAGCCCTGGCGGCACGCGCCTCTCCAGCATGGCGCCGCCAAGCCGGGAGCCTTCGATCACGTAGAGCGCGCCGAGGATTTCTTCTCGCGTGCCCAATGCGGGCGCGGGTGCGGCAGGCAGCGGCGCGTCTTCCCCAAGATCGGCAAGATCGGCAAGAAGCAGGGACGCGCGGCGGCGGTGCGGCCAGTCGGGCACGACATCATCCGCACCGGCAAGATCAAGCGCACGTTCGACAGGGAGCAGCGCACCAGCCTGCGCGATCAGGAACGATCGGTAGTCATCGGCCTGTCCCAGGTCGAATGTGGAGAATATGTCGTCGACCACATCATGGTCAGGCCGGGTGAGGGTGCGCAGTTCGAGTCGTGCCATCCGTCTGCAATCTTCGAAAACCAAATTCGCCCCCACTTCACGTGCGCTGACGGAACAATGCGCGAGGGGGAAACTGGTTTCCGGATGATGGTCGATCCGAATTGCGCAGAACCTTCCGGCGTGCCCTGCGTTGAGGGCGTCATGCACGACATGGCTTCAGACAACCGGCACCCCTGGTGGGAAAGCGGCGTCATCTACCAGATATATCCCCGCTCGTTCCAGGACAGCGACGGCGACGGAGTGGGGGACCTCGAGGGCATTCGCCAGCGCCTGGACCATGTAGCATCGCTGGGCGTGGACGCGATCTGGATATCGCCGATCTTTCCCTCGCCAATGGTCGATTTCGGCTACGACATTTCCGATTACACCGGGATCGAGCCGATGTTCGGCACGATGGCGCAATTCGACGCGCTCGTCGCCGAGGCGCACCTGCGGGGCCTGAAACTGCTGCTCGATTTCGTGCCCAACCACACCTCCGACCAGCATCCATGGTTCATCGAGAGCCGCGCCTCGCGCGAAAATCCGAAGCGCGACTGGTACATCTGGCGCGATCCTGCCCCGGGTGGCGGACCGCCCAACAACTGGACCAGCGACATGGGCGGGTCGGCTTGGGAATACGATGCGGCGACGGGGCAATACTATCTCCACGCCTTCCTGCGCGAACAGCCGGATCTCAACTGGCGCAACCCTGCGGTGCGCGAGGCAATGGCCGAAGTACTGCGGTTCTGGCTGGATCGCGGCGTCGACGGGTTCCGCATCGATGTGCTGTGGCATTGCATCAAGCACGCCGACCTGCCCGACAATCCACCCAATCCCGATTTCCGGCCCGAACTTGGCGAGAAGTTCAAGGTGCTGCAGCAGCATTCGGCCAACCAGCCCGAGATCCACGCCATCGCTGCGGGCTTTCGTGCACTCGCCGACAGCTATGGCGAGCGGCTGCTGGTGGGCGAAATCTGCCTGCCGGTGCCCTCGCTCATGCAATACTACGGCAGCGAGGTGGGCCCGGGGGTCCACCTGCCGTTCAACTTCCAGTTGCTCGATGCACCGTGGAATGCCGAAGCGCTGGGGCGGATCATCAGCGAATATGAAGCGGCGCTGCCGCGCGGAGGATGGCCCAACTGGGTCATGGGCAGCCATGATGCGCCGCGCATTGCCGGACGCCTTGGCGAGGCGCAGGCGCGCGTGGCCGCCATGCTGCTTCTGACGCTGAGGGGGACGCCGACGCTCTATCAGGGCGACGAGCTTGGCATCGGCAAGGTCGCGATCCCGCCCGACCGGGTCCGCGATACGCAGGATTTGCGCCAGCCCGGCTTGGGCCTCGGGCGCGACGGCTCGCGCACGCCGATGCCATGGGATGGCTCGGCCCATGCAGGGTTCAGTACCGTCGAACCTTGGCTGCCGCTCAACGAGGACTGGCCGGCGCGCAATGTTTCCGCGCAGGAGCAACAACCGGATTCGATGCTCCTGCTCCATCGCAACCTGCTGTCACTCCGGCGCGCGCATGCGGCGCTGAGCGTCGGTGGGTTTGCGCTGCTGCCGTCGCCTGAGGGCGTGCTGGCCTATGAACGCCGCCTTGGCGAGGATCGACTGCTCGTTGCCCTCAACCTGACGCACGAAGCCCAAGCCATCGAGCTTGTGGGCGAAGTGCTGCTCTCGACCCGTTCCGACACGCGCTTTCCGGGCGTGCTTGCGCCCGACGAGGGCGTGGTTCTGAAACCCTAGGAGAATTTCCGATGCGCATCGCCATGCTGGCGCCGATCGCCTGGCGCACGCCGCCGCGACACTACGGCCCGTGGGAGCTTGTCACCAGCCTGCTGACCGAGGCGCTCGTCGCGCGGGGTATCGACGTCACGCTGTTCGCGACGCTCGACAGCGAGACGGCCGGAACGCTTGATGGCGTGGTGCCCGCGCCCTATTCGGAGGATGCGTCGATCGATGCAAAAGTGTGGGAGCACCGACACCTCGCACACCTGTTCGGCAAGGCGCACGAGTTCGACCTGATCCACAACCAGGCTGATTTTCCCGCGCACGCCTTTGCGCCTTTCGTGCCGACGCCTATGGTTACGACGATCCACGGTTTTTCGTCCGAACGCATCCTTCCGATGTACAAGCCGTTCGAGGACCGCGTGCAATACGTGGCGATCAGTGAGGCCGACCGCCATCCCGATCTGCGCTACGCCGCGACCATCCACCACGGTATCCGGATCGAGGACTTCGCCTTCGATCCTGTCGGCAGCGAAGATCTGCTGTTCTTCGGGCGCATCCATCCCGACAAGGGCGCCAGCGAGGCAATCGCCGTCGCCAAGGCGACAGGGCGGCGGCTGCATATCTACGGACTGGTTCAGGACGAGGCCTACCATTGCGAGCAGGTCTTGCCGCATGTGGATGGCAAGCGCGTGATCTTCCACGGCCCCGTCGGCGGGTCAGAACGGGTCGCCGCGCTGGGCCGGGCGCGCGCGCTGCTCCACCTGATCAACTTCGACGAGCCTTTCGGCCTGTCCGTCATCGAGGCGATGGCCTGCGGCACGCCGGTAATCGCGATCGGTCGCGGATCGATGCCCGAACTGATCGAACATGGGCGCACGGGCTTCCTGCTGCGAGACACTGGCGAGGCCGTGGCAGCAGTCGAGCATGCAGGTAAACTGGATCGCGCCGAGGTTCGGGCAGAGGCGGCCCGGCACTTTTCGGTGGAGCGGATGGCGCAGGAATACGAGGCGCTTTATCGCCGCATTCTCGGCCATCCAGCCATCTAGGCCCATAGGGCATCGCTTCGGTCAACAGCCGCCAGGACGGCCGCCGGAACAGTCCACGTCAGCCCTTGGCACCAAACGGCGGATTGGCGAAGGTAAGTCCTGCCATCAGGCGTCGAAATCGAGCTCGACATCATCGGTGAATGGCACGGCCTGGCAGGTCAACACATAGCCGCTTGCCAGATCGTCTGCGTTGAGGCCGAAGTTCTGGATCATTTCTACCTTGCCATTCAAGACCTTGGCGCGACAGGTGGCACAGACTCCGGCCTTGCAGGCAAACGGCGCGGGCAGACCTTCGGCCCTCGCGTTGTCGAGAATGGAGCCGCGTTCGGCACTGTATTTGAGCACGCGACGACGGCCGTCGATGTTCACCCGGATCGAGCGTCCCTCTGCCGCCTGTTCAAGCGCGCGGGCGGCATCGCGGCGGGCGGCGCTGAGTTCTCCGACATGGAAACGTTCGATCAGGATGCGCTCCTGCGGCATCCCCGCCGCGCGTAGCGAGGTCTCTACGGCATCCATCATCGGCCCCGGCCCGCAGACAAATGCGGCGTCGATGCCCGATGGCTCGACCAGCGACGTGAGCAGGTCCGCAACTTTCGCCTGATCCAGCCTCCCGTTGAGCAGTTCGAAATCGCCATCCTCGTCTTCGAGGAAATGATGGACCAGCAGGCGGTCAAGGTAGCGGTTCTTCAGGCCAGCAATCTCTTCCAGAAACATCACGCTGTGCGAATTGCGATTGCCGTAGAACAGCAGGAACCGGCTATGCGGCTCGGCCTGCAAGGCGGTCTTGATCATCGACAGAATTGGCGTGATGCCCGAACCGCCAGCAAAACCGGCATAAGTTGCCCTGCGATCAGCTGAGAAACCCCACGTGAAACTGCCATGCGGCGGCATGACGTCAATCGACTGGCCAACTGCGATGTTGTCGTTGGCCCATGTCGAAAAGACTCCGCCGGCGATCTTCTTGATCGCCACGCGCAGTTCGCCGTCATGCGGCGCCGAGCAGATCGAGTAGTTGCGGCGCACGTCTTCGCCGTCGATCATCGCGCGCAGCGTGAGATGTTGGCCGGGCGCGAAGGCGAACTGGCCGTCAAGCTCGGAAGGAACGGCAAGCCTGATAGAGATTGCATCGGCAATCTCCTGGCGAACGTCGGCGACCTTGAGACTGTGGAACATGGCGGTCATGGCGGTTTCCTAGTGACACTTGAATCGGTCGAAGGGCTCCTGGCAGGCGTTGCACTGCCAAAGCGCCTTGCACGGCGTTGATCCGAAACGGGAAATTTCCCGCGTGCTGGTTGATCCACAGCGGGGGCATTCGGCAGGGGGCGCTGTCTTGAGCGAGGCCGCACCGCCGCCCCTTGGCGGGGGCGCGATGCCGTAGGAACGCAGGCGTTCGCGCCCCTCCTCGCTGATCATATCAGTGCTCCAGGCCGGAGACAGGGTGGTACGGATGGAGACTTCGGCCAATCCGGCGCCATCCAGCGCAGCCCGGACCGACATGTGGATCACCTCGGTTGCCGGACAGCCGGTGTATGTGGGCGTGATGACGACCTCGAAGCCCGCATCGTTGGAATCAACACTGCGAACGATGCCCAGGTCGATGACCGAGACCACCGGAATCTCGGGATCGGGAACCACGCGGAGGACCGCGAGAATTCGTTCCAGCGTTGCGAAATCGGGCATGGCCAATGCCTACCAGACGGCCTCTGGATGGGCTCGGGGCAGGACCTGCATTTCGCCCAGCAGCATCGCAAGGTGTTCGGTATGGCGACCCTGGCGGCCTCCTCGAACTTGCCAGACCTGCGCAGGTTCGGGCAAACCCGCACTGGCTAGCACCTGAGCCAGTTTCCGGTCGAATGCGGGGCGCAACGCCGCCCGATCCGGAATAACGCCCGCGGCGACAAGCGCTTGCTGATCGTCGTCCATCGCGAAAAGATCGTCGACGAAGCGCCAGAACCAGTCAAATCCCTCGATCATGCGAAGACGGCTTTCGTCGGTCCCGTCGCCAAGCCGGACGACCCATTCGGCTGCAATCTCGACATGATAGCGCACTTCCTTGAGCGCCTTGCCAGCAATCGCCGCAATCTGATCGTCGGTCGAACCCAGCATGGCTTCGCATGCGAGCTCGCTGTAGAGCGAAAACAGGAGCTGGCGTGCCATGGTGCGTGCAAAATCGCCGTTAGGCTGCTCTGCGAGGAGGCTGTTGAGATAGTCTTCGGCACCACGATGGAACGCTAGCCGATCCGCATCCCGGCCATTGCCTTCCACCGCAGCGGCATGTTCGAGAAACAGCGTGGCCTGGCCGAGCAAATCGAGGGCCAGGTTGGACAGGCTGAGGTCGACTTCGATGGTCGGCCCCCGGCCGGACCATTCGCACAGGCGCTGCGCCATGATGAGACAGTCGTCACCGTATTGCAGCAGCGCGCGGAACAATGGATCGGTCATGGCCGCCTCACATATTCTTTACGGGATCGGGAAGATTGTAGAATGTGGGGTGTCGGTAGATCTTGCTGGCCGCCGGCTCGAACAGGACATCTGCCTTGCCCTGATCGGACGCGATGATCTGATCCGAGCGCACAACCCACAGGCTCACCCCTTCGAGGCGACGCGTGTACGTATCGCGTGCATGGCGCAGCGCGATCTCTCCGTCGGGAGCGTGGATCGAACCGGCGTGCCGGTGTTCGAGGCCACCGCGCGCACGGACGAAAACTTCCCACAAGGGCCAATCGTGATTCATGTGCATCGTTTCCCTGTTCAGGCCGCCTGGGCCATCTTCTTCCTGGCGTAAGCATCTGCCGCTTCGCGCACCCATTCTCCGCCATCCCATGCCGCACGGCGGGCCTGCAGGCGCTCCTTGCTGACAGGACCTTCGCCGCGAACAGCCGCGTTGAACTCCGCCCAATCGATCTTCCCGAAATCGTAATGGCCGCGATCCTCGTTCCATTTCAGGTCCGGATCAGGGATCGTGATGCCAAGCAGTTCGGCCTGGGGAACGGTGGCATCGACGAATTTCTGGCGCAGCTCGTCATTTGTTTCGCGCTTGATCCGCCAACGGATCGATTGTTCGGAGTTGGGCGAATTCGCATCCGAGGGGCCGAACATCATCAGCGAAGGCCACCACCAGCGGTTCATGGCGTCCTGCACCATCGCCTTTTGCGCGTCGGTGCCGGCCATCAATGACAACAGCAGATCGTAGCCCTGGCGCTGGTGGAAGCTTTCTTCCTTGCAGATCTTGACCATGGCCCGGGCGTAGGGACCATAGGAGGTGCGCTGCAACGGGACCTGGTTCATGATGGCTGCACCATCCACCAACCAACCGATGGCACCGATATCGGCCCAGGTCAGCGTCGGATAGTTGAAGATGGTCGAGTACTTGGCGCTGCCTGAGTGCAGGGCCTGGATCATGTCCTCACGGCTCGTCCCCAGCGTTTCTGCTGCGCAATAGAGATAGAGCCCGTGACCGCCCTCGTCCTGAATCTTGGCGAGCAGGATGGCCTTCCGCTTCAGGCTCGGTGCCCGGGTCAGCCAGTTGGCTTCCGGCAGCATGCCCACGATTTCGCTGTGGGCGTGCTGCGAAATCTGGCGCGTCAGCGTGCGGCGATAGGCCTGCGGCATCCAGTCATTCGGCTCGATGAACTCGTCAGCGGCAACGCGGGCTTCAAAGGCCGCCAGCTTTGCCGGATCCTCGGTCATCAACGTGGGGGCATTGTCGGCAGCCTTGCCAAGTTCGGTTGTGTACATCGTGGAATCTCCTGCGCGCAGTCTGTATATAATTTACCGACCGAACGGTCAACTTATTTCAGGTGGCGTTTTCCGCTCGGCGCACGAGGGTCAGACCCGTTCCAGCGCGAGGGCGATTCCTTGTCCGACACCGATGCACATCGTGCAAAGCGCGAGGCGAGCGCCACTGTTCACCAGTTCCTGCGTCGCGCTCTGGACAAGGCGCGCTCCCGACATCCCCAGTGGATGACCCAGGGCGATTGCGCCTCCATTGGGATTCACATGGGCGGCCATGTCCGGCAGGCCCAGCTGGCGCAACACCGCGAGACCTTGCGCGGCAAAAGCCTCGTTGAGTTCGAACACGTCGATATCGCCGACGCCAATACCGAGCCGATCCAGCAGGCGCTGCGTCGCCGGGGCAGGGCCGATGCCCATGATCCGCGGGCTCACGCCAGCCACCGCACAGCCCAGGACTCTCGCACGCGGCACCAGCCCATGACGTTCTACGGCTTTTGCACTGGCTACGATGATCGCGGCGGCACCATCGTTCACGCCGCTCGCGTTGCCGGCGGTCACCGTGCCATTGGGGCGGACGATCGGTCGCAGTTTCGCAAGCGCTTCAATTGTGGTTTCGCGAGGATGCTCGTCATGTTCGACGAGCGTCGGCTCGCCCTTTCGCGAAGGTACGCTGACAGCGACGATTTCCTGCGCGAAGCGGCCCGTTCGCTGCGCATCCGCGGCGCGGCGCTGGCTTTCGCACGCGAAACTGTCCTGGTCGCTGCGCGAGATTGCAAAATCGTCCGCCACGTTTTCGGCCGTTTCGGGCATCGAATCGATACCGTACTCGGCCTTGAGCTGTCTGTTCACAAAGCGCCAGCCAATCGTCGTGTCGTAAACAGCGTTGTTGCGGCTGAATGCGCTCTCGGCCTTTGGCATCACGAAGGGTGCGCGTGACATCGATTCGACGCCGCCCGCGATATAGAGGTCGCCTTCGCCGGCCTTGATCGATCGGGCCGCGAAAGCGACCGCGTCCATGCCTGAGCCGCAAAGGCGATTGAGGGTGGTGCCAGGAGCGCTATCGCCCAATCCGCCAAGCAGCGCGGCCATGCGCGCCACATTGCGGTTGTCTTCTCCGGCCTGATTCGCGCAGCCCATCACGACATCGTCGATCGCTCCTAGAATTCCGGGATTACGCTCGACCAGCGCTCGCAAAGGCACGGCTGCCAGATCGTCGGGCCGGACCGAGGCGAGCGCGCCACCGTAGCGACCGATCGGCGTCCGTGCTGCATCGCAAATATACGCATCCATCATGCTGATAATCCTGCTTCTGAAATGACGGGGTGCCCGAGAGACCGGGAATGTCCCTGAAACTGCGCAATGATTTGTCCGCCGCCTGTGCGGACGGTGACACTGTAGATTCCGCTCCGACCGGCCAGCGCCACCTCGCGCGCCTCGGCGACGAGCTCGTCGCCGACATGGGCCGGCGCGATATGTATTATCGTGGCCGACTGCGAGACCGTCGCGACGTTGCGGCTGTTGCAGGCATAGGCGAAAGCGGTGTCGGCCAGCGCGAACACCATGCCGCCATGCACCGTGCCGTGGCCGTTCGTCATGTCTTCGCGGACGATCATGGCCACGCAGGCACATCCGGGGGAGGCGTGCGTGATTCGCAGATCCCACGCCGCACCCGTGCCTTCCCGGGCAAGAAGCGTTTCGGCAATGGTCTTCGCCAGGCTTTCGCTCATTCCCTCCCCCTCTGGACCCTGCCCGTTGCTGCATTTCGGGCCCGTGCGGCCAAGAGCAGCGATACACGCGGAAAATGGGCTTTACAATAATTGTCTGACCGGGCATTCTATTAAATAAGAACAGCGGCCAGAAACATGGCCAAAGGGAGAAGCAGATGGTCGGGCAGACGATCCTGTCGGAAATCAGGGACGGCGTGGGGAAGGTCACCCTCAACCGTCCCGACCGGCTCAACAGCTTTACCGTGGGAATGCATCGCGAACTGGCCGAAGTCCTGGACGGCTTCGAGACAGATCCTCAAGTTCGCGCCGTGCTCCTCACTGGCGCGGGTCGCGGCTTTTGCGCAGGGCAGGATCTTTCGGACCGGGCCGTGGCGCCGGACAGTTCGGCGGTCGATCTTGGCGAATCAGTCGAGACCTGGTGGTCGCCACTTGTCCGGCGGCTGACTTCCATGCCCAAGCCGGTGGTCTGTGCGGTCAATGGCGTGGCCGCAGGTGCTGGGGCCAACATCGCCTTTGCCTGTGACATCGTGTTTGCCGCGCGTGGCGCCAAGTTCATCCAGTCCTTCGCCAAGATTGGTCTGATTCCGGATTCCGGAGGCACCTGGGTGCTGCCACGCCTGGCAGGTCAGGCCCGTGCGCTTGGACTGGCGCTTACCGGTGAACCGCTCGCGGCCGAGCAGGCCGAACAGTGGGGCATGATCTGGAAATGCGTCGATTCCGAACAGCTGGAGAGCGAGGCTATGGCACTTGCAACCAGTCTTGCGGCCGGTCCGCCGCTCGGACTGGCGGCGACGAAGCAGGCACTGCGGAGCAGCTTCGACCGCACTCTCGATGAATCGCTGACGCTCGAGCGCGATCTGATGCGCGAGCTGGGATTCAGTGACGATTACCGCGAGGGCGTCGCCGCCTTCATGCAGAAGCGCGCGCCGTCCTTCACCGGCCGCTGACCGAAATCACACCAGAGGCACCATGACCAGAATTCTTCAGAACTATTGCCAGGACGCCTGGTATTCCACTCCCGTGCCCGATCACGAGATCCATTCGGCCGTAAATGGCGCGCTGGTTGCACGTGCCGGGAGCGAGGGCATCGTCTTTGCAGATTTGCTGCGACACGCCCGCAGCATCGGTGGTCCGGCACTGCGCAACATGACGTTCCACCAGCGTGCTCAGATCGTGAAGGCGCTCGGCGCGGCCATCATGGCGCGCAAGGAAGAGCTCTATGCGCTCTCTGCGGAAACCGGCGCCACGCGCAGCGACAGCTGGGTGGACATCGAGGGCGGTGCGGGCACGCTTTTTGCCACGTCGTCCAAGGCGCGCCGCGAGCTGCCCGACGATGTTCTTCTGCTGGATGGCGACATGGAGCCGATCGGCAAGACCGGCACGTTCGTGGGTCAGCATATCTACACGTCGCTGCAAGGCGCGGCGGTCACGATCAATGCTTTCAATTTTCCGGTCTGGGGCATGCTCGAGAAGCTCGGTCCGGCGCTGATCGCCGGTGTTCCGGTGATCGTGAAACCCGCCATGCAATCAGCGCAAGTCGCAGAGCACGCTTTTCGCATCATGATCGAGGCAGACGTGCTGCCCAAGGGTGCCCTGCAACTCCTGATCGGCGGGGTCGGCGACCTGCTGGACCACCTGACCTGTCAGGACGTCGTGTCGTTCACCGGATCGGCAGCGACAGCGATAAAGCTTCAGGCCAACCCGGTCATCGCGCGTGAGTCCGTTCGCTTCATCGCCGAGCGGGACTCGATCAACGCCTGCGTGCTGGGCCCGGACGCTGCGCCGGGCACGCCCGAGTTCGACCTCTTCATCAAGGAGGTCGCGCGCGAAATGACGGTGAAGGCCGGGCAGAAATGCACCGCGATCCGCCGCGCTTTCGTGCCCGAGGCTTGGATGGATGCGGCGCAAGAAGCCCTCTGCCTGCGTCTGTCGCGCGTCGTGCCGGGTGATCCTTCGGTCGAGGGCGTCAACATGGGGCCGCTCATCAGCACGGCACAGCTCGCGAACGTGCGGGAAAAGGCCCATCTTCTCGCCAGCGAGGCAAAGCTGGTCTTCGGCACCATCGACTCTGTCGACGCGTGGGGCGATGGGGTGGCAAGCGGCGCATTCATGTCGCCCTTGCTGTTCCGCCACGACGATCCGTTGAACGCCAGGCTTGTGCACGAGACCGAAGCCTTCGGCCCCGTGGCGACCCTGATGCCCTACTCCGATCCCGACCAGGCGATGGCTTTGGCCAACCGCGGGGAAGGCTCGCTCGCCCTGTCCGTGTTCACGCATGACGCAGATGTTGCGAGGCGCTTCGTGCTAACGGTGGGATCGTATCACGGCCGCATCGTGCTGATCGATCGCGACAGCGCCGGGGAATCCACGGGGCACGGTTCACCGCTGCCCATGCTGGTCCATGGCGGGCCGGGCAGGGCCGGCGGCGGCGAGGAGATGGGTGGCGTGCGTGGTGTGAAGCACTTCATGCAGCGCAGCGCCATTCAGGGCAATCCGCGACACCTCAGCCGCCTCGCCAGCGTCTGGCTGCCGGGGGCTCCGCAAGCAGAGGCCACGACGCATCCTTTCCGGCTGCGGATGAGCGAACTGGCAATCGGATACACGCTGCACACGGCGTCGCGACCGATCACGATCGCCGACATCGAACATTTTGCCGAGTTCACCGGCGATACGTTCTATGCCCACATGGACGAAGTTGCCGCCGCCGCCAGCCCGATCTTCGGGGGCCGCGTCGCGCACGGTTATCTGATCCTGTCCTTTGCCGCCGGGCTGTTCGTGGATCCTGCACCTGGGCCGGTGCTTGCCAATTTCGGACTGGAGCGGCTGCGCTTCATCAAGCCGGTCAGTCCGGGAGAGAGCATTAAGGTTGCTCTCACGGTCAAGTCAAAGGCGCTTCGCACGCCTGAAATGGGTGAAGTGCGCTGGGCTGTCGCCGTGACGAATTCGGCCGACGAACTTGTCGCATCCTACGAACTCCTGACGATGAACGCGGTGTAATCATGGGCACGATGGTTTCGGAAGGCGAGCTGCTGGTCAACGAGCGGCTCGATCGCAACGCCCTGGACGCACTCCAGCTCGAACGGCTGCAGGCCAGCGTGCGCGCGTGCTGGGAGGGCAATGCAGCCTATCGCAGCAAATGTGCTGCCGCCGGCATCACGCCCGATGACCTGCATTCGCTCGATGACCTCGCCAGGTTTCCCTTCACGATGAAATCGGACCTGCGGGACAATTATCCGTTCGGGTATTTCTCCCTCCCGATGGACCAGGTTTCGCGTATCCACGCTTCGTCCGGCACGACCGGAAAGCCGACCGTCGTGGGCTATACCCACGAGGACATCCGGACCTGGGCGGGGCTGGTGGCGCGCTCGATCCACGCCGCCGGGGGCCGGCCCGGCATGAAGATCCACGTGGCCTATGGCTATGGGCTGTTCACCGGGGGACTTGGCGCCCACTACGGCGCGGAGGCGCTGGGCTGCACGGTCATTCCCATGTCGGGAGGGCAAACCGAGAAGCAGATACAACTGATCGGCGATTTCAAGCCCGAGATCATCATGGTCACGCCCAGCTACATGTTGACCCTGATCGACGAGATGCGGAAGCGCGGCATCGATCCGCGATCGACCTCGCTAAAGATCGGCATTTTCGGCGCCGAGCCGTGGACCGACGCGATGCGACGGGAAATGGAGCAGGCCACCGGAATCATTGCCGTCGACATTTACGGCCTGTCGGAAGTGATGGGGCCAGGCGTCGCCCAGGAATACGCCGCCACGCGCGATGGGCCAACCATCTGGGAGGATCACTTCCTGCCTGAAGTGATCGATCCCGAGACTGGCGAAGTCTTGCCCGACGGCGAAGAAGGCGAACTGGTGTTCACTTCGCTGACGAAGCAGGCAATGCCGATCATTCGCTATCGCACCCGAGACCTGACACGGCTGCTGCCCGGCACGAACGGACCGATGCGGCGCATCCAGAAGATCGTCGGTCGATCTGACGACATGTTGATCATTCGCGGCGTCAACGTGTTTCCGTCGCAGATCGAGGAGCAGATCCTCAAGGTTGACGGACTTTCCCCACACTACGAAATCGTGATCACGCGCCCCGACCGTATGGACGTGATCGAGCTGAAAGTCGAAGCGCGCGAGACTGCCGGTGAAGCTGCCCGGAAGACCTTGGCGGGTGAACTGTCGCACCTCATCAAGACGATGATCGGTATTTCCACACGGATTGAGGTCTGTCAGCCCGGGACGCTCAAGCGCTTCGAAGGCAAGGCTGCACGCATCACGGACAATCGCCCCAGGAACTGAAAGGGATCGAACATGACGGTCAAGCTGCTCGCTGTTTACAATACACCCGAAGATCCGGCGAAATTCGATGCCCATTACGCGGCCGTCCATCTGCCGCTGGCGCAGGCCATCCCGCACCTGCAGTCGATCTCGGTCGACCGGGTGAGCAACGTCATGCTTGGCAAGCACGACATCTACATGATCGCGACGATGACCTTCGCGGACAAGGCAGCGTTTTCTGCTGCCATGGCCTCGCCAGAAAACCGGGCTGCAGGTTCCGACGTGATGGCCCTGACCGGCGGCCGCGTCTCGCTTCTGGTTGTCGAAGACTGAGCCGGGCAGGCGCGTGCAGGCGCGTTACTGATCCTGCGGTTCAAGGAGAATGACAGTGTGGAACTTCAACACCCTGCATATCGCGGGATCCGACGTCGCGGCCGAGAATGGCGCAATGCTCGAGGTGACAAGCCCTGCCAGTCTCAAGGCGGTCGGGTCCGTTGGCTCGGGTTCAGCCGGTGACATCGACCGGGCGGTCGCTGCAGCTCGCGCCGCATTCGAGGGTGGTGAGTGGCATTCCATGAGCGGCGCACAGCGCGGACGGCTGTTGCATCGCCTGGCCGACCTTGTCGAACGCGACGCGCCCGAACTCGGCGCGATGGACGCACTGGCGATCGGGCGACCAGTCGGCGAGACCCAGATACTCGATCTGCCCAACGCGGTCGCGACGTTCCGGTACTATGCCGGCTGGGCGGACAAGCTTGAGGGTCGCGTGGTGCCAACGCCGGGATACTTCGGGCGCAAGACTCACTCGTTCGTCACTCGTGAGCCGCTGGGCGTGATCGGCATGATCGTGCCGTGGAACACGCCGCTGATGATCCTGGCCTGGAAGTTGGCCCCGGCGCTGGCAGCTGGCTGCACCTGCGTGATCAAGCCGGCGGAACAGACGCCGTTTTCCGCCCTGCGCCTGGCGCAACTGATCATCGAAGCCGGCTTCCCGGCTGGCGTCGTGAACGTCGTTCCGGGCGAAGGGAGCATTGCCGGATCGGCGCTTGCCAGCCACCAGGACGTGGACAAGATCAGCTTCACTGGAAGCCCCGAGACCGGCGCGGCGATCATGCGCGCGGCCGCCTCGAACTTCAAGAAGGTGGCACTGGAACTTGGCGGCAAATCCCCGCAGATCCTGTTTGCCGATTGCGACTTGTCCAGCGCGATCCAGGGCTGCGCCATGGGTCTCTTCTTCAACCAGGGGCAGGTCTGCGCAGCGGGCACGCGCATTTTCGTGCATCGCTCGATCGTGAGCAAGTTTACAGAAGCTTTTGCCGGGGTCGCGAGCGGGATCACGGTCGGAGATCCGGCCGTCGCAGAAGTCGGCATGGGAGCACTTGCCACGCGCGGGCAGTTCGACCGGGTAGATCGCTATGTGAAGGCCGGAATTGCCGATGGCGCGCGCATGATCACCGGCGGCCCGGTTGAGGGGCAGGATGGATACTTCTACCGTCCGACCCTGTTTGACGGCGTGCAGCAGGACATGAAGATCGTGGCCGAGGAAATCTTCGGTCCGGTTGGCTGCATCATCCCGTTCGACGACGACGCCGAGGCCGTGCGCGGTGCCAATGCAACGGTTTATGGCCTTGCCGCCACGATCTGGACCAGCGATCTCAGCCGCGCGCTGACTACGGCCAGTCAGATCCGCGCCGGCGCCGTTTCGGTAAACGGATGGGCCACGATCGACCCGGCGCTGCCCTGGGGCGGTTTCAAGTCCAGCGGCATCGGCCGCGAGCTGGGCATCAGCGGCATCGACGCCTGCACCGAAGAAAAGGTCACAACGCTCGTTCTTTGACCGCTACCTGCTCGGGGCGAGCCTTGCGACGAGAAAGTCGATGAACAGGCGGGCTCGCCGCGACAGGAAGCTTGTCGGAGGGTAAACGATCGATACCTCGACCGGCGGCAGGTAGTAGTCGGTCAGCAGGCGCTTCATGCTTCCCTCTGCGGTGTGCTCGGCGCAGAGCCACGACGGCACGATGCCGATGGCCAGGGCCTTGCGCGCAAAATCGTAGACCGTCTGGACGTCGTTCGTCTCGACGGTGCCGTTCACGCGGATGCGCTGACGCCCATCGTCAGAATCGAAGTCGACGATATCGCGGCCCAGTTCGGTCGGAACCATCACCGTATGGTTTTCAAGATCGAGCGGAACCTGCGGCTCGCCATGGCGAGCGAGATATTCCGGGCTGCAGACCACCTGCCGCGGGTAGATCCTGAGTGTCCGCTTGATCAGCGACATTGTCGAGGGCACCGATGTGGTAATCGTCAGATCGTGCTGATCGGGTGCCAGGTGCTGGGCATTGTCCACCATCGTCACCTTGAGCGTCAGCGCGCCATGAAGCGCCAGGAATTCAGGCACCAGCGGCATGATGCGCATGCGGCCGAAATCGGCGGGCATGGCCAGTCGCAGCTCCCCGTCCAGATCGGGAGTCTGCCCTGCTGCCGACGCGCGCACGGCCTTGAGCGATTCCAGCAGTTGCTCGACATGCTCGCTCAAGCGGTTTGCTTCGATAGTGGGTGATACGCTTCGCGTGTTGCGCACGAACAGTTGCAGCTGGAATGCCTGTTCCAGCGAGGCGATGTGCTTGCTGACGGTAGACTGCGAAATGCCCATCTTGCGTGCGACCGCGGAAAAATTGCGGTGCTGCAAAAGGAGTGCGAAAGCGGTGTAGGCTTCGATGCTGTCCATTGATTAATTCCAAATGGAATATGTCATATCCCGAAATGGAAATTTACGACTGAACGATCGGTCGGTAAACCCCTTTTAGCAAGAGAATCGAGAGGAGTTGGCAATGTCGAAGCGAATTGGCATCATCGGGTCGGGGACCGCCGGGCTGCATCTCGGTCTCTATCTCCAACAAAATGGCGTCGACGCCACCATCTTCAGCGACAAGACGCCCGAGCAGATTGCTTCGGGACGCTTGCTCAACACCGTGGCGCATCACGCAACCACGATCGCCAGCGAGACGGCGCTGGGCGTGAACCATTGGCCGACTGACCAGATGGGCTACTTTGGCCACTATTATTACATCGGAACGCCTCAGCCGCTCGAGTTCTACGGCGAACTCCGCAATCCGAGCCGCGCGGTCGATTATCGCATCTACCAGCCCGCCCTGATGCGCGATTTCGAAAGCCGCGGCGGCAAGATCGTCTATGGCGAAATCGAGCACGACGATGTTGCGACGCTGGGCGAGCAGTTCGACCTACTGGTCGTTTCGACCGGCAAGGGACCGCTGGGTCGCATGTTCGATCCTGATCCGACGCACTCGCCGTTCGATCGCCCGCAGCGGGCGCTGTGCTGCGGTCTGTTCAAGGGCATTGCCGAGCCCGCGACCCGGGCCGTCACGATGTACTTCGCCCCCGGCATGGGCGAGATGATCGAAATTCCGACCTACTCGTTCGGCGGCATGGTCACCGCCCTGGTGATCGAGAACCACATCGGTGCCGAACTGGAAGTGCTTTCCAAGACCCGCTACGAAGATGACCGCGAGGCTTTCCTCGACCTTCTCTTCGAAAAGCTGCAGAAGTTCTATCCCACCTGCGCGGAACGCATCAACCGGGATGAATTCGATCTCGCCAACGGAGCGCTCGATCTTCTGCAGGGTGCGGTCACGCCAACTGTCCGCAAGACGAACGCATTCCTTGACAACGGGACGCTGGCGGTAGCGCTGGGCGACGTTCACGCCGTGGTCGATCCGGTGCTGGGGCAGGGGGCGAATGCCGCATCCTACGCTGCCATCCGGCTTGGCGAACAGATCCTGGCCAATGAAGTGTTCGACGCCCGGTTCGTCGAGAAGCTCGATGCCGCGCGGTCCGACCGTGTTCTGGCCGCCACCCGCTGGACCAACTTCATGCTGCGCCACCTCAAGGAAGGCTCTCCCGAACTGATGCAGTTCATCGGCGCCATCTCGCAGCACCCATCGATGGCCGACGAATTCACGACCAATTTTGACGCACCGGACAAGCAGTGGGATTGCTTCGCCAGTGCCGAACGCACGGTCTCGTGGATCGGGGCGCGCATGCCGGCTGAAACCCTCCCCGAAGCGGTCGCAGCTTGAATGCAGGCGTGCCTGAACTCCGTGAATGGAAGGCTGGACGTGTCGTGACCACCCTTGCGCAAAATGCCCCGCCGGAGCCGGTCCGTGCAGTTCCGCTTGACGAGTTTCGCCAGGCGCTCGGCCAACTCGCCGCTGGTGTCAGCGTGATCGCCACCGCGCTTGACGGCGATCGCCGGGGTGTCACAGCCACGGCGGTCTGTTCGGTCACCGATTCACCCGGAACGATCCTCGCTTGCGTCAATCGCAACACCGGCACGGGCCGCATGATCGCGGACGCCGGCCACTTCTCGGTCAACGTTCTGGCCACGGCGCAAGAGCAGATCGCCAGGGTCTTTGCCGGGATGGACGGGCTGAGCGGGGCCGACCGCTTCAGGCATGGCGACTGGCGGGATACAAGCAATGCAGGCGTCCCCTTCCTCGAAGGCGCGCTCGTCAACCTCGAATGCCGGGTTTCGCACATGCATGCCGTGGGATCGCACGATGTATTCTTCGGCGAGGTGCAGCAGATCCGGCGAAGCGAAGCACGACCGCTGATCTATTTCGCTCGCGAATTTCACGAACCGAAAGTGCGTCAGGCAAGTTGAGTTCGCACAAGAAAATATAAATAAAACAATTAATAATAACGAGAGGGAACGGAGATGGCACAGGATATTTCGGACGCAGGAATAACGCCCGCCGCAATCGCATTGCGCCGGACAATGGTCGGTCATGGTGCCCTGATGATTTTCATGGCACTGGTCGGCGGCCTGGGGCTCTGGATCTTCCTGCTTGGCGGGTTCGAGATCGTGCCGGGCCATATCATCAGCATCAACCTTCCGGGTTCGGAAGCCGGCTGGCAGCGTGCCCACACTGGGCCAGTGATGAACGGCCTGATGGTCATCGGCGTTGCGTTCATCCTGCCCCTGCTCGACTTTTCGGAGAAGACAGCGAGCCGCCTTGGCTGGATCATCTTGCTTGATGGCTGGTCCAACACCGGCTTCTACTTCTTCGGCAACTTTTCACCGAACCGGGGGCTGGCATTCGCGTCGAGCCGCATGGGAGAGGCCGACATTTTCAGCTTCCTTGCACTCGCACCCGCTTACCTCTTCGGCGTGCTGGCCATGATTGCACTGATCATGATCGGCTTTGCGGCGATCCGGCAAGCCCGACGCAACTAATCCTGCGAAGTGAGCCTGATGCTTCTCAAAGCACAGACGAACTTCCATACCTGTTTAATTAACCGTCTGGTCGATTAACCAATCGATCATCACACTCAACCACAAATGCGTCCGGAACACCGGATCGTGCAAATGGGGAGGAAAAAATGAAAAATACTCGCTTCATCCGTCGCCTGGTGTCGACAGTCTCGCTTGTTCCGCTCGCCATCAGTGCAGGGGCCGCGCATGCCGAGGACGTTCAGGCAGCGCCCGCAGACAGTACATCTGCCGCAACTCAGCCGGAAGCTCCGGTTGCCTTCGGTGACATCGTCGTGACGGCGCAAAAGCGCAGCCAGCGCACGCAGGACATCGGCCTGTCGATCTCGGCTTTCGGCACCGAACAGCTCAAGCAGGCCAACGTCCGGACCGTGTCCGACATCGCCACGCTGGTCCCCGGTTTCACTGTCGCAAAGTCGTTCCGCGGCCCGCCGATCTACACTCTGCGCGGCGTCGGCTTCAACACGCCGAACATGTCGACCTCATCGCCCGTCGGCGTCTATCTCGACGAAGTGGCCTACCCCTATCCGATCATGACAGAAGGGCTGTCCTTCGATCTTGAGCGTGTCGAAGTGCTCAAGGGCCCGCAAGGGACACTCTATGGCCGCAACACCACGGGTGGCCTGGTAAACCTCATCGCGCGCAAGCCGACCTCGGAGAATTCGGGTGAAGTGAGGCTCAACTACGGCAGCTACGAGTCCTATGGCGTCGACGGGTTCATCAACGGCGGCATTGCGCCCAACCTCGACGGTCGTCTCGCCTTCTCCATCCAGAAGGCCGACAAGGGCTGGCAGGAAAGCGTTTCGCGCCCGGGCGACAGGCTGGGCAAGGTAGACAAGGCGGCCGCGCGCCTGTCGCTGGCATGGGAACCTTCTTCCAGCGCCCGCTTCCTCGCCACGGTCAACTGGTGGCGCGACAATTCCGATACCCAAGCAGCGCAGGCAATCGCAGTTCTGCCCAAGGGCTACATCGCGTTCTTTGGCCACACCACCGTGGAGCAGTGGAAAGCCGATGCCGTGGCCTTCAACGTGCCGCCGCAGATCTTCGATCAGGCCTATACCCCGACAAAGGCCACACAGGCCAACTGGGTTGCGCAGAACCTGCCTTGGGGAGGCACCGTCGGCGGAAAGAACTGGACGCCCGCACCGCTCGACTTCCGCAAGCAGAACGAAATGATCTCGGGTGCCCTTCGCGCCGAATTCGATCTGACGGACAAGATCACCCTGACCAGCCTTACCAACTATTCGGACCTTAAGCGCCGCGAGGGCACCGATGCGGCCGGCTGGGAAATCGAAAACGCGATCTTCGCCGCACGCAGCAGCCTAAAGTCGTTCTCGCAGGAGTTTCGCCTCACTGGCAAGAGCGGCGACCTGAACTGGATCGCCGGGCTGTTCTACGCCCACGACAAGATCCAGGAAAACGACCGCAGCTGGGGAGCCTCGATCAGCACCGTGTCGCTTGTCCGTTCTTTCGGTGCACTTACCGCTCCTCCGACCCTGACGACAGCCCAACGCGAGGACATCATCTGGGGCTTCCGTGACTGGGCGAACACGATCGATGAAAAGGTGACCTCCAAAGCCTTGTTCGGACAGGCCGAATACAAGGCCACCGATCGTTTTTCGGTCACGCTCGGTCTGCGCTACACCAAGGACAATACCACCTTCGCTGGCTGCTCGCGCGATCAGGGCGACAATTCGATCGCCGCTTCGTGGAATGCCTTCTTCAACTATGCCACGCCGTTCGGTGCCAACGTGCCTCCCGGCGGCTGCGTGACGTACCTGGCGGCGCTCGTTCCGTTCGGCAACAATCAGCAGGGCGTGGTGCGCAAGACGCTCGACGAGAAGAACCTCTCCGGCCGCCTCGGTCTCGACTTCCGCGTCAACAGCAACGTGCTGATCTATGCCTCGGCCGCGCGCGGGTTCAAGTCCGGTGCCTTCCCGAACATCGACGCGAACGTGGCACCCCAGTACGATCCGGCGCGTCAGGAAGAGGTCCGGGCCTACGAAGCCGGTTTCAAGACCAACCCTGCGCCCGGCTTCCGCGTCAACGGTGCCGTGTTCTACTATGACTACCGCGACAAGCAGCTGTTCGTGAACACGCCTGACCCGGTCTATGTCACGCTCAACAGCATCAAGAACATCCCCGAATCGCACATCTTCGGGCTTGAGGGCGATGTGGCCATTCCGATGGGCGATGCCATCGACCTGCAACTGGCCGCGACCTACATCGATGCCAAGATCGACAAGTACCAGGGCTTCAACGACTTCGGCGTGGCGCGCGATTTCAAGGGCGCAAGCTTCCCGTTCACGCCCAAGGTCCAGGCAAGCGCGACGGTCAATTACCGTTTTGAACTCTCGGACAAGATCAGTGGCCGCTTCAGCCTTTCCGGGCGCTACACCAGCAAGGCGCGCGGCGATCTCGAAGGCGACCGGCTGTTCAAGATAGACGAATACACGCTCTTCGATGCCAGCCTCAATCTGGCAAACAGCGGCGACGGCTATGAAGTCGAGCTGTTCGTCAAGAACATCGGCAACAAGTATTACTGGAACAGCGTGCAATTGAACCAGGACAGCCTTGTTCGCTACGCCGGCATGCCCCGCACCTGGGGAGTTTCTGCCACCAGAAAGTTCTGATCCACCCTCCGGGGAATGCGACTGCGCCATCCGGGTGATCCATCCGGGTGGCGCTTTTTTTCGTGGCGTGCTCCAACCAGCAGGCCGCACGTGGTAGCTACAGGTGGCTCGACGGGCGACCAAGCCCGTTGCCGACTAGCCCGTACGGAAAATTGTCCCGACCCGTGCGCTTGACGGGTGTTTTTGCGGTCGCGGTACTGCTAGTTGTAACCGTGCTCCGCGTCGCATTCCCATGGAGGCAGCGCCGGTCGCCATGCGTTAGGGACTGATGGTAGATGGCAAGAACACAGGCGGCAGATTACGAAGAACGCCGCGAAGCGATTGTTGAGAAGGCTGCGGTCCTGTTCGCTGAAAAAGGCTTTCTCGGCACCTCGGTGTCTGAGATCGCAAAGGCATGTGACGCGTCCAAGTCTTTGCTTTACCATTACTATCCGTCAAAAGAAGATGTTCTGTATGCGGTTATGGTGTCGCACATCGACAGGCTGGTCGCGATCGTCGCCGAGGAACTGGACCGCGAGGCCGATGCCAAGGACCGCCTGCATTCCTTGCTAGTCCGGTTCATGGAAGAATATGTTGATGCTTCGTCGAGGCAGAAAGTCCTTCTGAACGAACTGCTCAACTTGCCTGACGACCGGCGGAGCAGCATTGTGGCCAAGCAGCGGCAAATTCTTGATGCCTTCCAGGCCATCGTTTGCGAGATCAGGCCCGATCTGGCGACGGACAAGGCGAGGGGCCGGTCATTGACGATGCTCCTGTTCGGCATGATAAACTGGACCGGCAATTGGTTCGATCCTGCCGGAGCGCTCGCCTCGCGTGACATTGCTGACATGGCGAACGCCCTGATCGTGAGGTAGACAGGCCGTCGGCTGCCCCTTTAGGACCGGACTCTTTCTTGAACAGTTCCCCGCCGATTCCGAAGAAGCGCGGCGCGCCGGCCAAGGTCGACGAGAAATCATGGATTCGCGCGGCGCAGAAGGTCCTGGCCCGCCAAGGGGTCGACGCAGTCCGCATCGACAGTCTGGCGCGGCAACTCGGCATCTCGCGAGGGAGTTTCTACTGGCACTTCGCCAATCGCGATGCCCTTCTGGGCTGTATTCTCGAGCAATGGCGCCAGACCTCGACGCTTGCCTTGATAGAACGGCTCGAGGCAAGGCCCCTCGCTCCGTTCGAGCGCTTGCGCTCGCTCATCGCGATCGCCTTCGACCGCAGCGAGAAGGATCCGGGCCAACTGGTCGAGTTCGCGATCCGGCAATGGGGGCGGTCCGATCCTCGCGCCCGGCAGGCGCTTGACGAGGTAGACGGGTTGAGGCTGCGCTACTTCGCCCGGCTGTTTGCGGAGATGGGTTTCGATGAGGAGGCTGCCCGGACCCGAGCGAGGCTGGCGAACAGCTTCATGCGCGTCGCGCCCACGTTTCCCGATCAACGCGGCGCGCAGGATATCGTCGATGCAATCGTCGTTCTTGCCGAAGGACGCATCGCCGACTGACCCAGTCATCCAGGCTCGCGCGCTGCCTTGGCCGCTGACCCTTCCAGCCCTGCCAGAAGCTTTTCCGATCCTGGGATGACCATCTGAAACAGGGAATCGACGCTGGTATAATCGTAATAGCCAAGACGGGCGATTGGCCGTGCACGCAGGATATCGATGCGACCGTCTTCGGCCAGGAAGGCATCCTCGACATGAACGCCGATAACCTGGCCGAACACGACGTCCACCGTGCCCATGACGCCTTCACCGGGCAGTCGGACCGTCTGCAGATATCGACATTCGAAGCGAACCGGCGAGTCCTTGACCAGTGGCGCCGAGATCCTGAGCGCTTCGATCTTTGCAAGGTTGGCCAGACCGAATTCGTCTTGTCCATGGGGAACTTCCTGGGCCGACAGATTGACTGCCTCGCGCAGATCCCAGGTCGCCATGTTCCAGCCGAACACGCCGGTTTCTTCGGCGTTGATCACGCTGTCCTTGCGCTTGCCTTCGGTGGTCTGGTTGGCCGAGAACATCACCATCGGCGGCGCGAAACTGACGTTTGTGAACTGGCTGTAGGGAGCAAGGTTGTCGACGCCATCGCGCGAGCGCGTCGAAATCCAGCCAATCGGTCGAGGCACGACGCAAGACTTGAACGGATCATGCGGCAGTCCGTGTTCGGATCTGCCCGGTTCGTAGAACATCAGCCACTTCCTCCCCTGTCGGCGCCTGGCACTTTGCGTACCTGTCACGCGATCGCTTTCGCTGTCCGGCCCCGACTTCGAACGGCCTTGCTCTCATGCCATGATGGGGAGAGCCTGCCGATGCAATTCTACCTTTACAGGCGCCTTTCGATTAACATACATTTGTGTATGGTATTAAGCAACCGGCATGGCAAGCTGGGTGGGCAGGAGAGATCAGGCGTGAGTGCATCATTGCATCTCGAAGACGGCGCTGCGGCGCAGTTCGACACCGGCAGGAAGCGATCCGAAGGCGACCAGGGCCAATGCCCGGTCAGCCATGTCGCGGCGCAATTCACACCCTTCGATCGCCCGTTCCTTGACGATCCCTACCCTTTCCTTGCTACCGCCCTGCGCGAAGAGCCCGTCTTCTACAGTCCCGAGATCGATTACTGGGTGGTGACGCGTTACGACGACGTGCGCCAGATTTTCCAGGATCCATCCACCTGGAGCGCCGCCATCACCCTGAGCGCGGTCACGCCGATGTCGCCCCAGGTGCTTCAGCGCCTGCGCGAAAGCGGCTTTCGGATGAACCCCGTTCTCACCAATCTTGATCCGCCGGAACATGCGCGCATTCGCAGACATGCCACCAACGCCTTCAGCACGCGCCACGTTGCCGATGCCGAGCCATGGATTCGCGATCTTGCCGACGGCTTCATCGACAAGCTTCTGGCAAAGAGCCCCGATGAATCAGGGGTTCGCCGCGCGGACATGGTCAGCGAGTTTGCCTATGACCTTCCGGCGCACGTCGGGATGCGCTTCGTCGGCGTCCCGGACGATCGTGTCCCCGACGTCAAGGCGTGGACCGCAAACCGGGTCCGGTTAACCTGGGGCCGGTGCAGCGAAAGCGAACAGTGGGACGAGGCCGAGGGCCTGATCGCCATGTGGAAGTTCTGCGAGGACCATGTTGACGCCATGATGCGCGAGGACTCCGACAGCTTTCTCGGCGATCTGGTGCGCTATCATCGCGAAAACCCTGCCGATCTGTCGACCAACGAGATCGCGAGCATGCTCTTCACCATGCTGGTCGCGGGGCACGAGACGACGTCCAACGTCGTTGCCAGCTCGCTCCACACGCTCCTGAGCGATCGCCGCTTGTGGGAGCGCCTCGTGGCGGAACCGCAGATCATCCCCCAGGCGGTCGAGGAGATGTTGCGCTATCGCCCGTCGGTAACCAGTTGGCGACGCGTAGCCACATGCGACACCACATTGCGTGGCCATCGCATTCCAGCTGGCTCGCGCATGCTTCTGATGCTGGCGGCGGCCAATCACGATCCCGAGCAATTTCCTGATCCTGACAACGTCGATCTGTGCCGGGCCAACGCCAAAAGGCATCTCGCCTTTGGCCACGGCGTTCATCTATGCGTGGGCGCAGGGCTGGCACGGCTCGAGATCAAGGTTTTTCTCGAACAGCTGGTAAAGCGGATGCCAGGCATGAAGATCGATCGCGATCAGGTGTTCAATTACGAACCCAGCCTGTCATTCCGCGGCCCCTCGGCCGTGCACGTGCACTGGTAGACCTCGAACGCAGGTGCGTTGGGCGTCCGGCGGGTGCTGCGTGCGGCCTCATGCAATATCGGGGTACGAACCCGCCGGACGTTCGGCAGTGGGACGCAGCATGATCTCCTGGAACGCGACTACTTCATTTAACATAAGATATATTATCGACATAAAACCGCAGTGAAAGGCTTTGCCAACCAGCGCCCAACTTTTTACTACGTTAAATAATAAGCAGGTGGAGAGAAGGCACATGGCCGTGGCGAGAAAATTCTTGGCCAAACACGCAAGCCGCGCGCCGTGGCTGGCAGGTGCGGCAGCGTTGCTCACGGCGGCCCATCTTGTTGCCGGCACCGCAGACCGTCCGGGCGACTGGCCCGTCTACGGCGGAGACGCCGGCGGCAGCCACTTCTCGGCGCTCTCTCAGATCACCGCCCAGAACGTCTCGCAGCTTCAGCTTGCCTGGCGGTACGATGCGGGCACTGGTGGCATGCATACTTCACCTATTGTCGTCGATGGCAGGCTCTTTGCGGTCACCGCGAAACAGGAGATCGTCGCGCTCGATCCCGCGAACGGTCGCGTCCTGTGGACCCACCCCGTCAGCGATGCCGATGAGCAGCCGGTGCGCGGCCTCACGTTCTGGCGGCACGGCGCGCAGCAGCGCCTGCTCGTCGGGATCGGGCACTGGCTCTTCGCGCTTGATCCGGCAACGGGCAGAAGCGTGGGCGACTTCGGCGAGGATGGCCGGATCGACATGCGCGCGGGCCTTGCCCGCACAGGCTCGGACGCCAACACCGCATCCCTGCCCCTGGCGATGACCAGCCCCGGCGTGATCTGGCAGGACACGATCATCGTCGGGTTCCGCTCATCGGAATCCAAGCCTGCCGCGCCCGGCGCGGTGCGCGCCTACGATGTGCGCACGGGCGCCTTGCGCTGGACCTTCGACCTGCTGCCACGGCCCGGCCAGTTCGGCAGCGAAAGCTGGGCTCCCGGCGCGCTCGAAACCGCAGGCGCGGCGAACGCCTGGGCCGGCATGGTCGTGGACGAAAAGCGCGGCATCGTCTTCGTGCCCACCGGCTCTGCGGTCGACGATTTCTACGGCGCCGATCGCAAGGGCGCCAACCTCTTTGCCAATTCGCTCGTCGCGCTCGACGCCGCCACCGGCAAGCGCCTGTGGCACTACCAGATCGTCCACCACGACATCTGGGACCGCGATCTGCCGAGCCCGCCCGTGCTGCTGACAGTCACCCACGGCGGCAAGCGCATCGACGCCGTGGCCCAGGCGACCAAGCAGGGCCTGCTCTTCCTGTTCGACCGCGTGACCGGCAAGCCGCTGTTCCCGGTGGAGGAAAAGGCGTTTCCGGCAAGCACGATCCCCGGCGAGGAAGCCTGGGCGACACAGCCCGTGCCGCTCCTGCCCGCACCCTTCGCGCGCCAGCGCCTCACCGCCGATATGCTTACCCGTCGCACGCCCGAAGCCGCGCGTGCCGTGGCGCAGGACTTTGCCGGGATGCGCAGCGATGGACCGTTCGTGCCCTTCTCGACTGACAAGCCGACCGTGATCTTCCCCGGCTTTGACGGCGGTGCCGAATGGGGCGGCCAGGCAGTCGATCCGGCAAAGGGCGTGCTCTTCGTCAACGCCAACGACGTGCCATGGACCGGTATGCTCACGCCCGCATCGACCGCAGGCAGCGGTAGCGGCGAAGCGCTGTATCAGGAGCATTGCGCGGCCTGTCATGGCCTCGACCGCAAGGGCTCGCCCCCCGCCTTCCCCTCACTGCAAGGCGTGATGGCGCGCAACATCGACGGCACCGTCTTTGGCGTGATCGCGGGCGGCAGGGGGCGCATGCCTGCCTTTGCGCACCTCGGGCAGGAGCGCCTGCTCGCAATCGCGGACTACTTGAGGCAACCGCCGGCCGAGACCCGTGGCGAAATGGTGGCCCAGAGGAAGAGCGCTGTCGGATCGCGCTATGTCTTCACCGGATACCACCGCTTCGTCGACCCGCAGGGTTACCCGGCCGTGGTTCCGCCATGGGGAACCTTGAGCGCGATCGACATGAACGACGGGCGCACACTCTGGCGCGTACCGCTGGGGCGCTACCCTGAACTGGCCAAGGCGGGCGAACCTGATACGGGCTCCGAGAACTATGGCGGGCCCCTGCTCACCGCAGGCGGCGTCCTGTTCATCGGCGCCACGATCTACGACCAGGCTTTTCGCGCCTTCGATCCGGCAAACGGCCGCGTCTTGTGGGAAGCGAAGCTCCCGTTTGCGGGCAATGCAACGCCGATCACCTACATGGCCGGCGGCCGGCAATATGTCGTCATAGCAGCCAGCGGCGCGCGCAATCGTGCTGGACCGCAGGGTTCGGCCTATGTCGCCTACGCCTTGCCCGCCACGCCGATAGTTAAGTAGGCCTTCGGTAACGGAAAAGCCCCAGGCGCCGGTTGCGGCAACCTGGGGCTAACCGGCCGGGTCAAGGGAGGATAGACCCGGCGCGGGGCAGGTGGAGAGACGCATGCGGCAGCTCTCCGGACCTGCCTGTTCCCAAAAAGGGCTGATCAGTTCAGATGCGGAAAGGCCGCGCGCACCTTCGCGACAACGCCTGCGGTCTGCTCCCACGGGTCGCCAAGCCGGCCCTCCCATTCGATGCTGACATCCCCTGCATAGCCCGCATCGGCCAAGATCGAGAACGCGCGGGCAAGATCGGGTAGCGGGCGCCCGTCGCTTGCCGGATCGACCGACTTGGCGTGAACCAGCTTGGCATAGGGCGCCAGTGCCGCGATGCTTTCGTAGAGCGGTTCGAAATCGAGGCCCGTGTCGTCGACATCGGCATTGGAAAACCGTGCGTTCGACAGCGAGACCAGCGGTTCGAGATTGCCGACGTCGAGCAGCAGCCCGAGGCGGTCGGAACCGACTTCGTCAAGCAGGCCGGCAAGGAACACCGGGTCCGAACTGGTGCCGCCATGGTTTTCCACGAGCAGGGTGAGGCCAAGCTCATTGGCCTTGTCGCCCAGTCGTTGCAGCGTTTCGACCAGCGCCGGACGCGCGCCAGCATCGAGCGTGCTGCCCGGAGTCCCTGCGTTGACACGCACGAACCGCGCACCGAGTTCGCGCGCGATATTGAACCACTCTATCGTGCGCGCCTCGTCGGCTGCGCGCTCATCCGGGCCTGCGCCACCGAAGTCGCCCAGATCGATCGGAAGAGTCAAAAGGCGGACCCCGGCCGCGTCGAGCGCGGCACGCACGCTCGCGATGCGCGCCGGGTCATGCGAGTCGAACTGGATCTGGCACAGTTCCACCGCGCTCACGCCAAGGCGCTCGGGCACGAGGCCGACGAACTGCTCGAGTGTGTGGAGATGCGGAAAATCGAATGTGAGCGGGCGCATCGTGCCATGTTCATCACGACGTTCGATGGAGATCGGACCCAGTTCGCTGTGCAAACAGAAGCTCGATACGGCAAGTTGTGGCATGTCTTTTGTTCCGTTCGTCAATCAAGTGGCTTGATGCGCAGCGCGCGCCAGCGGCACTGCGCGCCTTTCCCCCAGCGGGATTCCCCGAAGAAGGCGTCGTTGTCATGAACCTCGAGCGCGATGTGCCCCCGGGGACCGAGGTAATCGAGCACGCCCTGCGGATCGTAATCGGGGGAATCGAGCGTGGCGGCGTCGATCTCGGCAATCTTGAGACCGTTGACCCATGTCGTGATCACCGGCAGCGCGCCGACACAGCGGATGCGGATTTCGTTCCAGTCGTCCCACTTCCACACCGCCAGGAAGTCTTCGACCGCACCGGCATAGGTCAGGCGCGCGATCTTTTCGGGGGTCACCGGCTCCATCGAGGTTGCCGGATCGTCGGCCTCGATCCCGATCACGTTGCCTTCGGCATCGCGCTTTGCCCTGACAGCGAAAGGCACCGCTGAAAAACTGGCGAGCCCATTGCCGAAGAATCCGCCGATCCCGCCTGATTCGCGATGATCGAGCAGGACCTGATAGCCGGTCCAGTCCTGAAACTTGCGGCGCAGCATGATTCCGGTATCGGCGGGCCAGTCAGGCCGCGCCTCTAGCACGAGCTCGAAATCGCCGAAGGCCTCGTCGCTCACCAGATAGCCGCCATAGCCGGGCGTGCCCTGCTGGCCGACGATCGCGCCATCCTCGACATGCCAGACGGCCGGGTGCTTTTCGGGCTCGACCGGCGGCGTCACGCCGCGCTCCCTGAAAAATCCATCAAGCCCGGGCCCACCCGGATAGATCGATCCATAGACTCGGGGCTCTGCGTGCCACCCTGCAAGGCTTGATCCGTCGAACAGGCTGACAAAGCCCGTGTCGTCGAAAGTTTCCAGCTTCATTCCTGTCCCTTCATGTTATGGGACCCTAGGGTCTCGTTGAATGTTTAATGGAATTAAAAAAATGGTCCAGAGCAAAGTTTCCTCCGGGCGAACCAGCAAGCGAGACAGCCGCTCGTCGGGTTATTCGAAGGGCGATGCCAAGCGCGAGGAAATCCTCGTCGGCGTGATGAATGCACTTGCCAACGGGCAATTGCGCAATCCCTCGCTCCGCGCGATCGGTCAGGCACTGGAGATGGAACCTGCCCATATCCTTTATTATTTCGGCAGCCGCGAAGATCTGATGATGGCGGTGATCGTCCGGTGGGACGAAGTCAGGTCGGGCCACGCGATCAACGACCCGCCAGGCAACGATTTCATCGACGCCTACGTCGAGGCCATCGGCAAGAACCAGAGTCAGCCCGGCATCGTCCACCTCTACCTGACGTTCGCGGCCGAAGCCGTCGACCCGAATCACCCCGCGCACGATTTCATTCACGAGCGATTCGAGCGCGTGAAATGCAATCTCGCCGGAGCCATCCGGCGTGAGCAGGATGCCGGCACGATGATCGCCTCGTTCGATGCAGACATCGAGGCCCGGTTGCTGATCGCACTGGCCGACGGCTTGCAACTGCAATCACTGATTGACCCCGGAATCGATTCTGCCGGTCACTTGCGGACGGTCATCGGCCAGCTTCGGCAGGTCTGAAACCGGCGATTGCGCCGGTTCCGCAATCGATTCACGCAAATCCCCTTCCCGCTGCTGACAGCAAATTTCTGCTGCAAACATCGACACTTCGGCAAGGCACATAGTCGCTGCCGAACAATCGAGTTTACAGCCTCGCCGAGAAAGTTTAATCTCATAAAACTTTCGAGAAGCAACACGAGGGAGGGTGAGAAAAGCCAGCAGGCCAGGCGAGCATGGCTTGCCCGGTTGCGCAGCACCTGACGAAGCAGGGCAATCAACGCCCCGAGGTGCGAAGATCAGGCAACACAGTTTCTGCGCCGCAAGGGGAGCGGGCCAGGCGCAGCTTCAATCACATTTTCAAGCAATCTGCAGGCAGCGGACACGTAACCCGAAAGGCCGCGCGTGCGCCGGAAGCCTGTCTGAGGGAGAGGTGTATCCATGCGTAAACTACTTCTGAGCAGCGCCATGACTCTGTCGTTCATGGCTAACCCGGCGCTGGCGCAGGACGCCGAGGCACAGGTCGATTCGGGCGACATCATCGTCACCGCCAACAGGACCGAATCACTCCTGTCGAAGACCCCGATCGCCATGACCGCCATCGGCGGCGCCGATCTGACCAAGTCGGGCATTACCAACCCCACGCAGCTCGAAACGTCGGTGCCCAACCTGTCGATCGTGCGCGCCAACGGCGGCGTGCAGATCACCATCCGCGGCGTGACCTCGACCGACGCCACCGAGAAGGGCGACCCCTCGGCCGCGTTCATGCTCAACGGCATCTACATCGCGCGTCCGCAGGCACAGGAAGTTTCGTTCTTCGACATCGAGCGCGTCGAAGTACTGCGCGGTCCCCAGGGCACGCTCTATGGTCGCAACTCCACCGCAGGCGTCGTCAACGTGATTTCGGCTCGTCCGAAGATGGAATTCGGCGGCTCGGTCGATGCAAGCTACGCCAACTACAACAACATCAACGCGACCGGTGCGGTGAACCTGCCGCTGGGATCGAACCTCGCGCTTCGTGCGGCCGTGAACGTCGACCAGCGCGACAGCTTCGTGATCGATGGCAACGCCACCGACAACAACACCTTCGACAAGTTCAAGAACAACGTCGCGGGCAGGTTGTCGCTGCTGTGGGAGCCCAGCAACGATCTCAGCGTCTATCTCGTCGGCGATTACAGCGTCGCCAAGGGCCGGACCGACAGCTTCGTCTTCCCCGAAAACTTCTTTACCAACATCGCCACCGGCACGCGCCCGACCTACCGCGATCGCAGCAGCAGCGAATATCGCACCTACGCGAACGCCGTCGTCCAGCAGAGCAACCGCGACAACAAGGATCGCGGCATCATGGGCGAGATCAACTACGATCTGGGCGGGGTCCGCGTGACCTACCTCGGTTCGTACCGCGTGTTCGATCGCGACGAAGTCCTGAATTATGGCCGCGGCACCGTGCCCGCCGTGTTCCCCGGCCATTACTGGCAGACCTCGCACGAACTTCGTCTGGCCCTGAGCAATGATGGCCCTCTTCAGGCCCAGGTCGGCGGATACTACTTCAAGGAACGGTCGAATATCGTCCTGTCGCTGTTCAACCTGCTCGGGCCGAACACCGCGTTCGGATTCCTGCGCGACCCGACCATTTCGGAGAACAAGTCGGTCTTCGGTCAGGCGACCTACGAACTGTCGCCGGAACTCAAGATCACCGGTGGCCTGCGCTATTCGAGCGATACCAAGTCGCGCTTCGGGTCGACGGTCATCGATTTCTATGACTCGATCGGCGATGCCTACAACGTCGGCAACTTCCTCAGCCGCACCACTGCCGAAATCACCGGTGCAAAGCGCACGTTCAACAAGCTAACGTGGCGCGCCGGTATCGACTACGACACCCCTCTGGGCCTCGTCTTCGCCTCGGTTTCGACCGGCTACAAGGCGGGCGGCTTCAACGATGGTTGCGAAGTCGGCAAGGGCGTGGGCTGCAACCAGACCGCTTCGGCGCTCTACTATCAGCCCGAAACGCTGACTGCCTACGAAGCTGGCGCGAAGCTCAAGTTCAGCAATGCGTTCCGCTTGAACGCCACCGTGTTCCACTACGACTACTCGGGCCTGCAGTTGAGCCAGGTGGCCAATATCTGCGGTCCCAACGGCGACCTTCCGTGCCAGGTCACGCGCAATGCGGCAAAGGCCAAGGTCGATGGCGTGGAACTCGATGCCGAACTGCGTCCGACCGAACGGCTCTCGGTGCACCTGAGCGCCAACTACCTCAACGCGCGTTACGACACCTTCGTGCCGAACCCGAGCTACGACTTCAGCGGACGCAAGCTGAGCCGCAGCCCGGAATGGACCTGGACCGCCGGTCTCGACTACACCGTGCCGGTGGGTGACGGTAAGGTCGTTGCCACGGCGATGACGCGCTTCAGCAGCAGCTATGATCTGACCGACCTGGGCAACTTCGTCTACTTCTACCAGCCCTCGTTCACCAAGACCGACCTGACGCTGACCTACACGGCGCCCGATGACCGCTTCTACATCGGCGGCTTCGTCAACAACCTCGAAGACGAGGTCACGCTGACTGGCGTGACCGCCGGGTTCTTCGGAACCGCGAGCTTTGCCGATCCGCGCCAGTATGGCGTGCGTGCCGGCATCAAGTTCTGATGGAAAGGAGGGCGGGCGTGAAAGCGCCTGCCCTCACCCCTCGGCCAATCCAGGAATCAAGCCGCTTGCTGCCGCGCGCCCGCAAGCGGATCAGAT
>NZ_JBXUGN010000005.1:0-245453 GCF_057180545.1 Novosphingobium sp. HNCC26DJ243
GCCCGATCGCTGCACCGCAAGCTCGGCACTTGCCGTTCTGGGAAAGCCACGACAAGATCGGCAGAAGCTCGATTACGGTCAGTGCCTTGCCGCAGCCGTCACAGGCCGATCGCCCGGTCACCACCGACTTTCCCGTCGGCAGCCGCTCAAGCACTGCTCCCAGGAAACTGCCAATCACCGCACCAAGCACCGCCGCTGCCGAAACCAGCAGGGCCAGCGGCAAGGACGAAAAAGCGCCGTCATCCATGGGTTCAACCCCCGCCCCATTTGCTTTCGTTGCGCTGCAGCACTATTGACGACAGTGTCGTCGGGTGCAGCAGCATCCACACAGCGCTTAATCCATCAGGGGCAATCAAGCCATGGCACAGTTCTCTTCCGCCGATCCGGTCGTCATCCTTTCCTATGCCCGCACGCCCATGGGCGCGATGCAGGGCTCGCTTGCCGATGTCGCAGCGACCGATCTTGGCGCCACCGCCGTCAAGGCCGCGGTCGAGCGCGCAGGCGTTGCCCCCGATTCCATCGAACGCCTCTACATGGGCTGCGTCCTTCCCGCAGGTCTTGGCCAGGCCCCCGCGCGCCAGGCTGCGATCAAGGCCGGCCTGCCCAAGTCGGTCGAAGCGACGACGGTCAACAAGGTCTGCGGCTCGGGCATGCAGACGATCATCATGGGAGCCGAAGCGCTCGCCTCGGGCAGCGTCGACATGATCGTCGCCGGCGGCATGGAAAGCATGACGAACGCGCCCTACCTGCTCAAGAAGCACCGCTCGGGCGCTCGCATTGGCCATGACACCGCCTACGACCACATGTTCCTCGACGGTCTCGAAGACGCCTACGAAGCCGGACGCGCCATGGGCACATTCGCGCAGGACACCGCCAACGCCTATCAGCTGACGCGCGAACAGCAGGATACCTACACGGTCGAATCGCTCCGCCGCGCTCAGACGGCGGTTACGGATGGCACCTTCAAGGACGAAATCGCCCCGGTCACCGTCAAGAGCCGCGCCGGCGAAACCATCGTCGATACCGACGAAGCCCCCGGCAAGGGTCGGCCCGACAAGATCCCGTCGCTCCGCCCTGCCTTCGCCAAGGATGGCACGATCACCGCGGCTACCTCGTCGTCGATCTCTGACGGTGCTGCCGCCGTCACGCTGACGCGCGAAAGCGTTGCCAAGGCTGCAGGCCTCACGCCCGTTGCCCGCATCGTCGCCCTTGCCGCGCACGCGCAGGAGCCCAAGGACTTCACCGTCGCCCCCGTCGGCGCCATGAAGAAGGTTCTCGAAAAGGCCGGCTGGTCGATTGCCGACGTTGATCTGTTCGAAGTGAACGAAGCCTTCGCGTGCGTCGCCATGTTCGCCATGCACGATCTCGGCATCCCGCACGACAAGATCAACGTCCACGGCGGTGCCACCGCACTTGGCCACCCGATCGGCGCGTCGGGCACCCGCATCGTCACCACGCTGCTCGCCGCGCTGAAGAAGCACGGCAAGACCAGGGGCGTTGCCAGCCTGTGCATCGGCGGTGGCGAAGCCACTGCCCTCGCGGTCGAACTGGTCTGATCTGATCGGGTAACTCCCCGGTCGCAAGACCGGGGAGACCTGCCCTGAAACCTCAGGCGATCAGGGCTTCTGTGCGCCCCACACGCTCGAAGCGCGAACAAAGCCCTTGCGGCCATCCACGTCGAAAGCGCACCAAGCGCCGGCGCATTCGCCAAGTTTTCCGATGACGCCGGGCGCAACCCGCCACAGGATCTGGCCCGTGCCGTCCTTGTTGGCACGAATGCCGGTAATCGAACCTTCGACGATCCCGGCGCGCTCGCGCGTCAGGAACTGCGACAGGATCCATCCGCGCGATCCGTCCTTGTCCTCGACAAGGCGCCAGCTTCCCATCACGCGCAGGACTTTCAGCGGAACGCCCTTGCGCACGTACTTCCAGCTGATCCGGTATTCGCGACCGGGACCGACACGCATGTTGGCTTCGTTCTTGGCGGTCGCGACCCAGTAGGGCACGCCCTGATCGTCGTCCTGCGCAAACGCGGGCGATGCCATGGCAAGCAAGGCCGCACCGCCAGCCGCGATGCCCGCCGAGACGCCAGCCGAAACAATTGCAGAATGTCTGAGCGCATATCGGATGTTCATGCGCCAGCCGTCGCAAAATTGAGGGTCGAGGGCAACACCTTGGCGCTCGCTGTCCACCGCATCGGCATGGCTTGCCTGCGTTACGCTGCGGGTGCTTGACCCGCTCCCCTCCCAGCGCCTAGCCTCGTGGAGCCATGCCAAGTTCTGCAGACTATCGCCCGACGCGCCGCATCGAGGGCAAGCCCCGCGTGATCGTCACGCGGCGTCTCCTGCCCGAGACCGAAGCCCGGATGAGCGAACTTTTCGACGTCACGCTTAACGCGACCGACGGGCCGATGTCGCGTGCCGAGCTCGTGGCGGCCATGCAGCAGGCGCACGTACTCGTCCCCACGGTGACCGATCAGATCGATGCATCGATGATCGCCGAGGCCGGACCACAATTCGGCCTGATCGCCAATTTCGGCGCAGGCACCGAACATATCGACCTTGCGGCGGCGCGCGCTCGCAAGATCATGGTCACCAACACTCCCGGCGTCTTCACCGACGACACCGCGGACATGACCATCGCGCTGATCATCTCGGTCACACGGCGCCTCAACCACGGGGGCCGCGTCCTGCGCGCAGGGAAGTGGGAAGGCTGGGCACCCTCGACGATGCTCGGTCATCGCCTTGCCGGAAAGACGCTCGGCATCGTCGGAATGGGCCGCATCGGACAGGCCGTGGCCTGGCGCGCACGCGCTTTCGGCCTGAAGGTCGTCTACAACAACCGTCACCGCCTGCCCGAGGCGCAGGAAACGATGTTCGGTGCGCAGTTCGAACCCGATCTCGATGCCCTGGTGGCAAACGCGGACATTCTCACCCTGCACTGCCCCGCCAACGCCGATACCCACCACATCATTGATGCCCGCCGCATTTCCCTGATGAAGCCCGAAGCCTACCTCGTGAACACCGCGCGCGGACAGCTCGTGGAAGAAGACGCATTGATCGCGGCGCTGGTCGATGGCCGCATCGGCGGCGCCGGACTCGATGTGTTCGAACATGAACCCCAGGTCGATGCGCGCCTGCTCGGCCATCATAACGTCGCGATCCTGCCGCATATGGGAAGTGCCACGTTCGAGGGCCGCATCGCCTCGGGCGACAAGGTCATAGCGAACATCCGGTTCTGGGCCGACGGTCATCGCCCGCCGGATCAGGTGCTCGAAGGTCTCGTCTGAGACTAACCTTTTCGCACAACAATCGTTCGCAACCCCGCTTGTGCGCTGGTGCAATATTGCTCTAGAGGCTCGAACGGAGAGGATCTGGCGTCGACCTGTCGGCGCGAGGGGGAGATGTCTATGCGTAAAATACTCGCGACGGCGCTGGCCGCCGCAACGGCGCTGCTGCCGGTGCTTGCCCATGCGCAGGTTGATGCGATCAGCATCGAAGATGTTGCCGATACCGGCGATACCGCGTGGATCCTCGTCTCGTCTGCCTTCGTCCTGCTCATGGCCATGCCGGGCCTGACGCTGTTCTACGGCGGCCTCGTCCGCGCCAAGGGCTTCCTCGCCGTGCTGGTGCAAGTCGGCGCGATCGCTGCGGTCGCATCGGTCCTTTGGATCATGGTCGGTTATACGCTTGCTTTCGGCAACGTCAGTGGTGGCTGGCTCGGTGGCGGCAATGCCTGGATGCTGCTCGATCTGGGCAACGTCCGCGCCAACACCGCCATCCCCGAAAGCGCCTTCGCACTCTACCAGATGTGCTTTGCCCTGATCACGCCCGCGCTGATGGTCGGCGCCTGGGTCGATCGCGCGCGCTTCGGCTGGGTCGTCGCGTTCTGCGCGCTCTGGGGCCTGATCGTCTATGCCCCGTCCGCCCACTGGATCTGGGGTGGCGGTTGGCTCTCCTCGAAGTTCGGCACGCTCGATTTCGCAGGCGGCATCGTCGTGCACACCACTGCTGGCATCTCCGCGCTCGTCGTCGCCATGCTGCTCGGCAAGCGCAACGGCTTTCCCAAGACGCTGATGCTGCCGCACAGCCCCGCGCTCACCATGGCCGGTGCCGCCCTGCTCTGGGTCGGCTGGTTCGGTTTCAACGGCGGCTCGGCCCTTGCCGCCAACGATGATGCCGCCTCGGCCATCATCAACACCCACGCAGCCGCCTGCGTCGCCGCGCTGGTCTGGCTGGTGATCGAGAAGTTCTCGGTGGGCAAGCCCACGTCTGTCGGCTTTGCCACCGGCGCGGTCGCTGGCCTCGCCACGGTAACCCCTGCTGCGGGCTTCATTGCGCCGGGCGCGGCCATGCTGTTCGGCGCCATCGCGGCCATCGTCTGCTACCCGATGATCCAGATCGTCAAGCAACGCCTGCAGGTCGACGATTCGCTCGACGTCTTTGCCGTTCACGGCGTGGGCGGCATGATCGGGTCGATCCTGCTGGCGGTGTTCATCGCGCCCCAGTTTGGCGGCACCGGCTATGCCGAAGGCATGGACCTCACCCGCCAGCTCGTGGCGCAATTCGCCGGCGTCGGCGTCGTTGCCGTGTGGAGTGCTTTTGCCACGGTCGTCTGCGCGCTGATGGTCTCGATGATCATTCCGATGCGCGTCACCGACGACGAGGAACGTGAAGGCCTCGACATCACCAGCCACGGCGAACGCGCCTGGGAGTTCGATTGACACCCGGCCGCCCTTCGTCGCCACGCAGCTTGCGCGGCGGTCGTGCGGTCCATAGTCTGACCGCATGACCGCCGCCTCGCAGACGCTCCCGGACGACCAGCATCTGTGCACAAGTTGCGGCATGTGCTGCGATGGCACCCTGTTCGAATACGTCGAGATCGAAGATAGCGAGCGCGCGCAGGTAGCGCCGCTGTTCGATCTGAAAGACGGAGCCAAGGGGCCGGTATTCCTGCAGCCCTGCCCCCACGCCGTCGCGCGCGTCTGCACCGTCTACGACAGCCGACCCGCCACCTGCCGCGCCTACCGTTGCAAGACGCTGATCGCGCTCGAAGCCGGTGAAATCGCCCCGGCCGAAGCCTTGCGCCGCGTCGACGAAGCACTCCATGCGCGCGAAACCCTGCGGCCGTTCATGACCGAGGGCGAGACCATGTTCCAGGCCCGGCAGCGCCGCGCCACGATCGCAGCCGAACCGGTACGCGCGCCCGGCGCACTTCAGCTCGTCCTGAAACTGACCGCGCTTGACCTGATGCTCGACCGATATTTCCGCAAGCAGGGCAAGACGATGCTCCGCTGATACGAACTTTAATTCAATCTTGTTCTCACTTTAGATAAATAGCCGATCCGGACATACCGACATAAACTTCCGTCATGTCGGAGCCTACGGAAGACCTGTCGCTGGCAAGCCGCCTGTGCCTTGCCTGCGCGATGTGCTGCGACGGGACAATCTTCGACGTCGCCATAATGCGTGAAGGTGACGCCGCTCCCGCCCTTGCATGCGGTTTTCAGCTAACCGTGGCCGATGATGGTCGCGAAGCCTTCCGCCTGCCATGTCACTACCTCGAAGGCACCGCCTGCACGCGCTACGACCAATGGCGTCCGTCGACATGCGGAAAGTTCCAGTGCCAGACGCAGGTCCGCGCCCTTGCGGGCGAAATCTCGGAAACCGACGCGCTTGCGCGCATTTCCAGCGCCCTGCGCGCGCGCGGCGATGTGCTTTCGCTATTGCCGGAGGGCCAGACGCTGGCACAGGCGCGCACCCGCGTCGAAACCATCGCCACTGCCAGTGGTACACTCGACCCCGTCGACGCACGGCTCGTTGTAAAGCTCTTCGCGCTTGAGCGGTTGCTCGACCAGCATTTCCGCAAGCCCGGCAAGGGACGGCTGCCCTAAAACTGGCCACCATGGACTGTGGCGCGCGCTAGACCCAACGAAAGTTGGCGATTAACCGTTGAAATAGTTGAATTACATACTCCAATTAGGCTGGTCATCAAACTTACGCATGCCAAATGGTTGTGCTGTTTGCGGCGCGGTAGAACAACCGCAATGGATGAATGCGCCGAACCTTCCCTTGCGAGCCGCCTGTGTCTCGCCTGCGGCATGTGCTGCGATGGAACCGTCCACGATTTCGCCTTCCTGCAGGAAGAAGACATGGCGCCCGCCGGCGCTTGCGGCTTCCAGACTTATCGTCGTGCCGACGGCACCCCGGCCATGCGGTTGCCGTGTCACTATCTCGATGGCGCGGCCTGCCGCCGATATGACCAATGGCGCCCGTCGATCTGCGGCGACTACATGTGCCGCCTGCAGAAGCGCACGGCTGCGGGCGAGGTAACCGAGGCGCAGGCCCTCGAAACGATCGGGATCACGCTTGCCAGCCGCGCGCAGGTCGAGGCATTGCTGCAGCCTGGCGAAACCCTGGCGCAGGCGCGCGCGCGGTTCGACGCCATTGCCGAATCCGGTGACACCCTCTCGCCTGATGACGCAAAACTCGTGGTCCGGCTCTTCGTGCTCGATCGCCTGATCGACCAGCATTTCCGCAAGCCCGGCAAGGGCCGCCTGCCCGACGCGCAGACACGCCGGGCCTGACCCGAGCGGGCGCGTCAGTCGCCCGTCAGGATACGGTCGACCAGTTGCTTCACCGTGGGGGTGAAGTTGTTCGAATAGAACGGGTCCTGCTTGAACCGATAGGCGGCATGGCCCGCGAACATCAGGTTGCGGTCGATGTCGCCGCCATGCGCGATATCCTGCAGCGTCTTCTGGATGCAGAAGCTGCGCGGATCGGCGAGCCGTCCGGTGGTGTAGTCGTCGTGGTCCTTCCACGAAGAGAACCCGCAGTGCGACAGGCAGCCCATGCAGTCCTTCTGGTCCTGCTGGATAACCGCGCGCTCGTCGGGCGCAACGAACACGACCGTATCGTCAGGCGTGCGCAGCGCATGGGTATAGCCTGCGCCAAACCAGTTGCGCGCTCGCTCCAGATCCTTGGGGGTCACCCAGAAGTTCTTGCCCTTTACGCCTACGTCGAGCTGCGCGGTATGTTCGCCTGCCTCGACCTTGGAATAGGGGATCTGCCGCTCGGACCGGGCCTCCAGTTCGCGCAGGAACGGGTTGCGCACCGCCGAGGAATAGAATCCCGTCGGCGAGAAGCGATGCAGCAGAACGTCGCCCGGCTCGAGCGTGCGCAGATGATCCTTCCACCCCTGCGGGATCGGGCTTTCCTCGGTCAGCAACGGTCGCGTGCCGAACTGGAACGCGATCGATCCGAGCTCGGGATTGTCGATCCAGTTGTCCCATTCGCGCAGGAACCACACGCCGCCCGCCATCACGATCGGCACCTCGTCCGAAATGCCCTCGGCGCGCATGACATCGCGCAGCGCCTTGACGCGCGGATAGGGGTCCTCCGGCTTCTTCGGATCTTCGGCGTTGGAAAGGCCATTGTGCCCGCCCGCCAGCCATGGGTCTTCATAAACCACTGCACCCAGCAGTTCGGGCACCTTGTTGTAGGCGCGTTTCCACAAGGCGCGGAAGGCTCGTCCTGATGATACGATCGGCAGGTAATAGACGTTGTAACGCGACGCGATCTCGGACAGCTTGTAGGGCATGCCCGCGCCGCAGGTCACGCCGGTCACCAGCCCGCGCGTCTGCTCTAGCACGCCTTCGAGCACGGCTTGCGCCCCGCCCATTTCCCACAGGACGTTGATGTTGATCGCGCCATTGCCGCCCGAGATCTCGTGTGCGCGCTTGACCTGTTCGACAGCGCCGTCAATCGCATACTGGATCAGTTGCTCATGCCGTTCGCGACGGGTCAGGGCATCATAAACCTGTGGAATGATTTTGCCTTCTGCGTCGTAGCTGTCGGCGTTGACCGCACTCACCGTGCCGATGCCCCCGGCTGCCGCCCAGGCACCCGAACTCATATGGTTCGTCGCTGCCACACCCTTGCCGCCCTCGACCAGTGGCCAGACCTCACGGCCACCATAGAGAATCGGCTTCAACCCCTTGAACGCAGACATTAATTCCCTTTCAGCGCCGCTTCGCGCTCACATTCTTTGCCGGCGCGAGCCGGCATGGCTTGATACCCGACGGTTCCGGTCGCGCCGAGGCGACCACGAACTGCGCATAGTACCCGGCGATTTCCGGCTTACGGTGAAATTCCTCCAAGCGAAAGCCCACCGACTCCAACTCGCAGAACAGCAGTGCCGGTGGAATGCCATGGCGGTCGCTCGACCTGTCGACATCCACGACGATAACCCGGCCACCCTGCTTCAGCGACGGCCACAGCCGCCACAGGAACGCATAAGGCTCGGCCACCTCGTGATACATGTGGATCAGGAAGACCCGATCGAACCCGCCTGCAGGCAGCCTTGGGTCGTCGGTCGCGCCCGGTTTGATCGAGACGTTGTCGAGCCGGTCCTTTTCCACGCGTGCGCCTAGCCGGCTGAGCGCATCGCCGTCGATGTCCTGCGCCAGCACGCGACCGCTTGACCCGACTCTCTCTGCCAGGCGCACGGTGTAGTAGCCCTCGCCCGCGCCGATGTCGGCCACGCTCATGCCGGGCTTGACCTCGGCAAGGTCCATGACCGTGTTGGCCTCGTTGCGGTCATCGCGGTCGGCCTCGGTCGAGAAGGCGTTGCTGCCCAGCTTGGAAACCGGCCGGTCGGCCTTGGGAAACGCGCGTGACGTTTCGGCGCGGTCGTCCTTGGCTGCCGGGTGGCAGGCAACCAGAGCAAGCGATGCCAGCACCGCCAGCGATGAGCAAGCAAGGGCCCCCGCCCTGCTCAATCGTCGTCCTCCACCGTCACCTTCTCGCCGGTTACCTTCTGCGAGAGCGCGGCGGCCATGAACGGATCGAGCGCCCCATCGAGCACTTCGGCGGGATTTGTCGAGACGACGCCCGTGCGCAAGTCCTTGATCTGCTGATAGGGCTGCAACACGTAGGACCGAATCTGGTGGCCCCAGCCGATCTCGGTCTTGGCCTGGTATTCGCCGCTTGCCGCCGCTTCGCGCTTGGCCAGTTCCGCCTCGTAGATGCGCGCCTTGAGCATGCCCATCGCGGTCGCACGGTTCTTGTGCTGGCTGCGATCGTTCTGGCTGGCCACCACGATCCCGGTCGGCATGTGCGTGATGCGTACCGCCGAATCGGTCGTGTTGACGTGCTGCCCGCCCGCGCCCGAAGCGCGATAGGTGTCGATCTTCAGATCCGACGGGTTGATCTCGACCTCGATGTTGTCGTCGATCTCGGGATAGACCCAGACCGAGCTGAACGAGGTGTGGCGCCGAGCCGAACTGTCGTAGGGGCTGATGCGCACGAGACGATGCACGCCGCTCTCGGTCTTGGCATAGCCATAGGCGTTCTCGCCCTTGATCAGCAGCGTCGCGCTCTTGATCCCGGCGGCTTCGCCAGCGTGGTAATCGACGAGATCGACCTTGTAGCCATGGCGCTCGGCCCAGCGCGTATACATCCGCTGGAGCATTTCCGCCCAATCCTGGCTCTCTGTCCCGCCGGCCCCGGCATGGACTTCGAGGAAGGCGTTGTTGGCGTCGGCTTCACCCGCCAGAAGTGCCTGGACCTTGTCGTTGTCGGCTCGGGCAGCCAGTGCAGACAGCGTTGCGAGGCCCTCGTTGATGGTGGCCTCGTCGTCTTCCATTTCACCCAGTTCGATGAATTCGATCGCATCGGCCATTTCCTGGCCGATTTCCCTGACCGTGCCGATCGAAGCCTCGAGGCGGCGACGCTCGCGCATCACTTCCTCGGCCTTCTTGGGATCGTCCCACAGTTTCGGGTCTTCGACGCGGGCGTTCAGCTCGTCGAGACGGCGCACGGCGCGGTCCCAGTCGAGGAACTTGCGCACAAGTGCCAGTGCCGCCTCGATGCGGTCGATATGGGCCTGCCCTTCGGCACGCATGACAATCTCACTCCCGAAAAATCAAAACGCTTGAAACCTGCCGCGCCGCTTAGCGCAGCGGGCAGGCATGTAAAGCCCAAGCGTGCGGATCAGTGCCCGCAAGCCCGTCTGAAAATCAGGACTTCGCACCCTTGAGCTTGCGCACGGCTTCCAGCGTCATCTTCACGTGATCGCGATAATCCATGTCCGAATGGACCATCACGACCCTGCCGCTGCGCGAAATGACATAGCTGGTGCGCTTGGTCAGGCCGGTGGAAACGCCATCGGGCTTCTTCAGATCGACATCGTAGGCCTTGATCACCGCAGGGCTGGCTGCCGCAACCGCAAACTTGTCGCGGCAGGCCTCGGTCGAAAACTTCTGCAAAGTGACGATATCGTCGTTCGACATGCCGATCACGGTCGCTCCTGCGGCCTTGAACTGGTCGCTCGCCTCGGCAAAGGCATGGGCTTCGAGCGTGCAGCCCTGCGTGAAGGCCTTGGGATAGAAGTAGAGAACGACCGGCCCCTTCTTCAGCGCCGACCTGAGCGTGAAGGAAAACGGCTTGCCCGCCAGCGCGCCCTTCGCAGCAAAATCGGGCGCACGAGCGCCGCTCGGCAATTCCGCCATAGCCGGGATGGAGAAGCCGAGGGCGAGTGCTGCGGTAGCAGCAGCAAAGGTGCGAAGGATCATGGGCGCATGCTACCAGATCGCCCGAACCGGCGCCAATGTCTTTCGGTACAGGCGGCTCAGTAGATGCCGCCCTGATCCTCCACGAAGTTCTGCTCGACGGGCGCCTCTTCCTCAGCCGCTGCCGCAGGAATTCCGCGTGCGGTGCGGGCGCGACGCAGGGCATCGATCACGGCCTGCTTGGCCGTGACTTCGCCCTCGCGCACAGTCCGCTTGGGCTCGGTATCGGGCTTGAACGCTTCCCATATGATCGCGGCCTTGGCCTCGTCGTTGGCCGGCGTGCCGCCGAACACGCGCTTGCCCGATACGCGATCGATCTTGACCATGCGCACGCCTTCGGGAACGCGGAACGGAATGTCCTTCCAGCGCGCCCGCGTCTCCTGGACCAATTGCTTGAACACCGGCGCGGCGATGCGTCCGCCCTGCGCGTAGCCGCCAAGGCTGCGTGGCTGGTCATAGCCGATATAGACCCCGGCGATGATGTCTGGCGATCCGCCCACGAACCACACGTTCGTCGGACCAGACGTCGTGCCCGTCTTCCCGAACAGCGGCAGGCCAAGATCACGCAGCGTGATCGCAGTACCGCGCGTCACCACGCCTTCGAGCATGTGCACGGTCTGGTAGGCGGTGCGCGGATCGATCACTTGCTTGCCGGTCGGTTTGAGCCGCGGCATCGGCTTGCCGTCCCACTGCGCCATGCTGCACCCGTCGCACCGGCGATTGTCCGCGCGCCAGATGACCTTGCCGTTGCGGTCCTGGATATAGTCGATCAGCGTCGAAGCGTGCTGCCGCCCCTGATTGGCCAGCGCGGAATAGGCGCTCACCATCTTGAGCACCGTCGTGTCGCCCGCGCCCAGCGCCATCGACAGATAGGGCTCGTAATCCCCGATGCCGACAGTCTTGATTGTGCGCACGACCTTGTCCATGCCGACATCGTTGGCGACGCGCACCGTCATCAGGTTGCGCGATTGCTCGAGCCCCCAGCGCATCGTGTGGCTGCCCGATCCGCCTTCGTTACCGAAGTTGCGGAAGCATTTCTCGCCCAGCGCCGCACCCTGATAGACGCAGAACGTGCCGTCCACGACCATCGAGGCCGGCGTCATCCCGTTGTCGAGCGCGGTTGCATAAACGAACGGCTTGATCGTCGATCCGGGCTGGCGATTGGCCTGCGTTGCGCGGTTGAACGATCCCAGCCGCGCGTCGAACCCGCCCTGCATCGCCAGCACGCGGCCGTTCTGCGGATCTTCGACGACCATGCCCCCGGACACCTCTGGCACCGTGCGCACTGCAAAGGTCTCAGAGTTCACCGGCGCCACGGCCGATATGTCACCGGGACGCATCGCGTCGGGCACGCCGATCAGCGAAGCGGTCTTTCCGTCGGAAAACCCGATCTTGCCCGTCGATCCGCTGCGCGAAAGCAGCACACCGGTGCGCCAGTTCTGATAGTTGATCGAGATGTTGCTGGTGATCAGCTGGGTCTGCCAGTTGCCGTCCTCGAGATCTATCCGCGCGATCGGCCCATGCCAAGCCCTGCCGCCGCCATAGCGCAGCAACGCCGCGCGCAGCGAGTTCTGTGCCGCGGTCTGCAATTGCGTGTCGAGCGAGGTTCGCACCCACAGGCCGCCGGCATAGACGCTGTGCGGTCCGTCCTCTGCCTTCTCGCCGTATTTCTCGATCAGTTGGCGGCGCACTTCCTCAAGGAAGTACCCGGCGTCGGCGGTATAGTTCTCGGTGTGGCGGGGCTTGAGGCCGAGCGGCATTGCCTGCGCCGCAGCGGCCTGCGCCTGCGTCGCCCAGCCATTCTTGACCATCTGGTCGAGCACCCAGTTGCGTCGTTCGATCGCCTGCGATTCATAGCTCGCCCGGCCATAGCGCTCCGGCGCCTTGGGCAGGATCGCGAGGAACGCGGCCTCTTGCAGCGCAAGATCGCCCACATCCTTGTCGAAATAGGCCCGTGCCGCCGCCTGCACGCCAAAGCTCTGCCGGCCCAGGGGAATTTCGTTGAGGTAAAGCTCGAGAATCTGCTGCTTGGTGAGCACACCCTCGATCCTGCGCGCAAGGATCATTTCCTTGAGCTTGCGCGTGATCGAATATTCGTCGCCGATCAGGATGTTCTTGGCGACCTGCTGGGTGATCGTCGAACCACCCCGCGCGCGCTCGCCCGAACCGAACTTGGTGGCATAATCGACCACGGCCCCGGCCAGGCCCAGGAAATCGATGCCGCCGTGTGACCAGAAGGTCTTGTCCTCGGCCGACAGGAACGCGTTGATCATCGGCTCGGGAAAATCGACGAACCTCAATTGAACGCGCCGCTCGCGGGCATAGCTCGACACGATCTCGCCATCGTTGCCGCGCACCATCGTCGGCAGGGGCGGCTGATAGGTGAGCAGCTTGTCCGCCGAAGGCAGCCCTCTTGCAACCGTCAGCCACAACACCAGCCACCCGGCCAGCACCGCACCCAGTACGTAGTTGGCAATGCGGAACCTGCGGCTCTCATGCCAAGTCGCGAGATACCATTGCGACGTCGCGCGCCAACGGGCGAGACCGCCTTCGCGCAGTGTTGCGAACCGGGATTGCTTTGGGGTCTCTTCGGCCATCGTGATGCGCCTCTAGCACGCCATCGCCGCTCCAAGCCAGTGCCTGCCTGCGCGAAAGCTGTTCAGCGCTCCGCTGCAGCACTTTCATCAGCGGACTCAGGCGTCGGCGAGGATTCCACGAGTGCCGGCGCCTGCCGCTCGGCAAGGAAAATCTCGATCGCCCGAGCGACCGATCCGGAAAACACGGCGCGCCATTGCGCATCGCGCATCGCCCGCGCGTCGTCGGGATTGCTGATATAGCCCGCCTCGATCAACGCAGAGGGAAGATCGAGCGACTTGAGCACGATGAAAGCCGCCTCGCGCCGGGGCTGATCATGGAAGGCGATGACGCTTTCGCCCTCCCGCACGACCAGTTCGCCAAAGCGTTGAGAGTTCGCGCGCATTTCGCGCCGCGCCAGATCGACCAGGATCGACGAGACCGCCCTGCCTTGCCCTTCCAGCCGCACGCCGTTGACGGAATCGGCCTTGTTTTCGCGCGAGGCCAGGGCTTCGGCCACCGAATCGGAAGCCTTGTCGGACAGCGTATAGATCGTCGCGCCATGCGCGGTATCAACCTGCGCGGCATCGGCGTGAACCGAAACGAAAAGATCGGCGCCCAGCCTGCGCGCGATGTCGGCCCGTTCATCGAGCACGAGGAAACGGTCGGTGTCGCGGGTCAGCGCCACGCGCACGCGCCCTTTGGCCAGCAGCGCGTCCCGAAGCGAGCGGGCCAGCATCAGCGTCAGATCCTTCTCGCGTTCCCCGCCCTGACCGCTCGCGCCCGGATCGTGCCCCCCGTGACCAGCATCGATGACCACCAGCGGGCGACTGGCATCGGCAGGGCCTTCGATCGGCGGAAGCCCGATCCGCGCACCGCTGCCGGGCATCTCGAGGCGCACGACATAGCGCGGCTCGATCTCGGCAAGGCCGGTAGAGAACGTGACCAGCAGCAGGGCCGCCGCCAGCACCGGCGCGGCAAAGACCGCCGCGAGCATTCCCCGATCCCTGATGCTGTCGAAATCTGCCGCGTCGTCGTTCATCAATGTGGCCTATGCCCCGGCGGGATTGTCGCGGTCCAGCGGGAAATGGGCCACATCATTAACCAATCTTGCAGGTGCCACCTGCGCACGATCACCGCCTCGACCCTCGGGCTCATCCGAGATTGTTTTAATTGCCGCTTTGCAATTGCGGTGCTAGCACTTGCGCACCGGGGCGAGCCAGCACCGAGGCCATCCACGCCGAAACCGCCAGAAAGCGCTGATTTGCGCCGCGGAGGGCGAGGGAGAAGCACCGCTGGCGAAGATCCCGTCAACGTGGGAAAGAAGTTGCGTACGCGCCCGTTTCCCACGCCACAAGGTTGATGCCGTGATGATGAGCCGCGTTTCGTTCCTGCCTGTCTGCCCCTTGGGGGCGGCATCGGCTTGGACGAATTCCGGCACGCGCATTTCGCCGCGAGTTGTCATCTCAGCAGACGCAAACCAACCGCCGCCGGGCGGCGAGCGACAGGACCGGACAGGCGCAAGGCCTGATGTCCCGACGCTCCGATCCGGCAAACCCGCATTCGCGCGCATCCGTGAATCAGGCCCCGTCTCCGCACGGTCCCTGAAGAACGACGCGCGCATATCCCAAACGATCCGCGCCCGACACGCAGGGGCAACCCGGCGACGGCGCGGCTGGAGAATTTGTAATGACCACGCGCATGCTTATCGATGCGCGCCACCAGGAAGAAACCCGGGTGGCGGTGCTGAAGGGCAACCGGATTGAGGAATTCGACTTTGAATCTGCGGATCACAAGCAGATCAAGGGCAACATCTATCTCGCCAAGGTTACACGGGTAGAACCCTCGCTTCAGGCGGCGTTCGTCGATTTCGGCGGCAACCGTCACGGGTTCCTCGCGTTCAGCGAAATCCACCCTGATTATTACCAGATCCCCAAGGAAGACCGTGAGGCTCTTCTGGCCGAGGAAGCTGCCCACGCCGAGGAAGAGGCTGCCCTGCGCGCCGCCGAGGATGCCGAGGACGAAGACTACGCCGACGGCGAAGGCTATGATTCCGAAGGCTACGATTCCGATCAGGGCGTGACCGAGGTCGACACCTCGGAAAAGGACCAGGTCGCCACGATCGAAGGCGGCGTCGTCGAGAACGGCTTTGATCATGAAGCCGAAGAGGGCGAGGAAAACGCCTCCGCCAACGAAGACGAAGGTGAAAGCGAAGGCGAGGACGACGGCAACCGCCGCCGCCAGCGTGGCCGCGGTCGTCGTCAGGGCGGTCGTTCGCAGGGCAAGGAAGCCGACGAACTGCGCGCCAAGCGCATGGCGCTGCGCCGCCGCTACAAGATCCAGGACGTCATCCAGCGCCGCCAGGTGCTGCTCGTCCAGGTCGTCAAGGAAGAACGCGGCAACAAGGGCGCTGCCCTGACCACCTATCTCAGCCTCGCGGGCCGCTACTGCGTGCTCATGCCGAACTCGAGCCATGGCGGCGGCATCAGCCGCAAGATCAGCTCGGCATCCGACCGCAAGCGCCTCAAGTCGATCATCACCGAGATGGAACTGCCGCGTTCGATGTCGTGCATCGTGCGCACCGCTGGCCTCCAGCGCACCAAGCCCGAGATCAAGCGCGACTTCGATTACCTCGCCCGCCTGTGGGACGAGATTCGCGAAGGCACGATGCGCTCGGTCGCCCCTGCGCTGATCCATTCGGACTCCGATCTGATCAAGCGCGCGATCCGCGACATCTACAATCGCGAGATCGAGGAAGTCGTGGTCGAAGGCGAGTACGGTTATCGTGCCGCCAAGGACTTCATGAAGCTGCTGATGCCCAGCCATGCCAAGCGGGTGAAGCAGTATGCCGATCCGGTGCCGCTGTTCCAGCGCTACGGCGCCGAAGACCAGCTCACCGCGATGTACGATCCTGTCGTCCAGCTCAAGTCGGGCGGCTACCTCGTCATCAACCCGACCGAGGCCCTCGTCTCGATCGACATCAACTCGGGCCGTTCCACCAAGGAACACGGCATCGAGGCGACCGCGCTTTCGACCAACCTTGAAGCCGCGCGCGAGATCGCCCGCCAGTTGCGCCTGCGCGACATGGCCGGCCTTGTCGTGATCGACTTCATCGACATGGAATACGGGTCGAACATCCGCAAGGTCGAGAAGGCAATGAAGGACGCGCTGCGCAATGATCGCGCGCGCATCCAGGTCGGCCGCATCTCGGGCTTTGGCCTGATGGAGATGAGCCGCCAGCGCCTGCGCACCGGCGTGCTCGAAGCCACCACGCGCGGCTGCCCGCATTGCGATGGCACCGGCCTTGTCCGCACTGCCTCCTCGGCAGGCCTTTCGGCCCTGCGCATGATCGAGGACGAAGCCGCCAAGGGCAAGGGCAACGTCGTCACGCTCTATGCTTCGCAGGAAGCGGCAATCTACGTGCTCAACGCAAAGCGCACGGACCTTGCCGAGATAGAGGAGCGCTACGGCGTCACTGTCGAGGTGATCCCCGAGGGCGAGAACGAAGGCGCCAAGATGCGCGTCGCCTCGCGCGGGCCCAAACCCGAATTCGTGCCCCGCTTCGAACCGATCGTCGAACCTGAAGAGGACGACATCGTCGAGGACGATTACGAAACCGAGGAAGAAGAAGAAGTCGAAGTCCGGCAGGAGCGTCCCGCACGCGCGCCTCGCGGCGATGGCGACGAGAGCGATCGCGATGGTCGCCGCAAGCGTCGCAAGCGTCGTCGTGGTCGTGGTCGTGACCAGCGCGACGAAAACGTGGCCGAAAACGGCAACGCAGACGGCGGCGACTCCGAAGGTGGCGAAGAAGACGAGAGCTTCGATGCGATCATCGATGCTGCTCTTCCCTCGGGCGATGCACCGGCGTCAGCAGATGCCGAGACGGACGCCGAACGTGGCCAGCGCAAGCGCCGCCGCCGTGGCCGCCGCCGGCGTGGTGGCCGCGACGGTGCGGACGGTAATGGCGCTGAGGGCAATGGTGCTGAGGGCAATGACGATGAGGGTAACGGTGCCGATGGCACCGATCCCGAAGGTCTGTCCGACGAGGAAGGCTCGGCCGAGATCGTTCGCGAAATCGTTGCCGAACCGGTCGCTCCGGTCGAAGCCGAAGCACCGGCCAAGCCCAAGCGCACGCGCCGCAAGAAGGCTGATGCTCCAACGGTAGTCGAAGCCGAAGTCGAAGCCGAGGCTGCTCCTGCAATGGAAGCAGTAACCGAAGCGGCGCCTGTCGTTGCAGAGGAAGCCCCGGCCAAGCCCAAGCGTGCACCGCGCAAGAAAAAGGCCGATGCTGCGGCCGAGGCGTCACCCGCGCCGGTCGCCGAAGCAGAAGCTGCGCCCGCCGCAGAGGAAGCGCCGGCCAAGCCCAAGCGTGCTCCGCGCAAGAAGAAGGCCGATGCGGTCGCTTCCGAAGCCGCACCGGCAGAAACGGTGACCGCCGAAGCGCCGGTTGCGGTCGAAGCAGAGGCTGCACAGGACGGCGACGCTGCGGCACCACGCCGTGGCTGGTGGCAGCGCACCTTCGGCGCCTGATCCAGGCCGCATGAACATGGAAAGGGCCCCGCCGGACATACCGACGGGGCCCTTTTTATTGGTAGGCCAGACAACTCACCGGATCATCAGACAACTCGCCGGATCAGAGGGGCTTGATGCCCGTGCCCCACTCCATCCACGATGCCCATTTCGGCATACCCGCCATGTACTGATGCCCCGGATGCTCGATCTGGAACCCGGCCCTGATCACGGGTGCCGTGGCCGCGCGCGAGAGGTGGCAGCCGCCCATCAGCGGCTTCCACAAAGGTTCGATCCGTCGCTGCCATTTCGCCACCCCCGCGTCGGGGCTGAGCCCATGCTCGAGGAACAGCAGTTGCCCGCCGGGCCGCAATACACGGCGGAGCTCGCTCAGCACCTTGGCCGGGTCATCCACCGAACACAGCGTGTACGTGCACACCACTGTGTCGAAGCTCTCGTCGGCAAAGGGAATATCCTCGCCCACGCCCTCGCGGATGTCGGCGTTCCAGCCCTTGCGGGCAGCAGCTTCACGCGCATAGTCGAGCAGCTTGTCCGAAGGGTCGATCCCGGCAAACCCGGTCACCCGCGCCGGGTCATAGAACTGCTGGTTGAGTCCGCCCCCGCACCCGATCTCGAAGACCTTGCCTTGCGCGCGCGGAACCACGCCTGCGCGCAGTTCCATGATGTTCGGCGATGCACATGCGCACTTGATAACACGCGGAACGACATGCGCGTCCCAGACAGCCTTCAGTCCCATCTCCAGCCCCCGCCTTTTCCGGTTCCCCGCTAGCGGAGACTGCCTTTCACCCGCCGATTTCGCAAACCTCGCGCGGCACAGGTTTCATTTTACGCCGCAACCCTCCGGCGCCACGCCCATCGCCCAGGCAATCCCCTGGTCGAGCAGCTTCAGGCTTTCGGGCTGCGTGTAGCTTTCCGGCCGGTGACCGATCGCGGTATAGAAGCTGCGCCCGCGTCCGAGGCAATGCGTCCAGGCAATCGGATGATCGCCCATCGCCAGCTTGCGCCCGAACCCCTCGCCCGGCGCATAGGTGCTCTCGTCGAGCGTCGCGAGCACACGGAACGACTTCGCGCGCACGCTGCGGTCAAACGAATACCATTCCTCGGTCATGCGCCATTCCAAAGGCAGGCCGTAAGTCGCCGGATGGGCCTTGTCCTCCACGACCACGCGCGCTTCCTGGAACTGGGGCGAGCCCGGATGCCCGATGAACCGCGCGCCGATCAGCGTGTCGGCATACCAGTCCCAGAAGAACTGCGGATCGCCGCCCGCGCCGTGAATCCCGGCATAGCCGCCGCCGTTCTCGATCCAGCGCCGGAACGCTGCACGCTGCGGCACGGTCAGGGCATCGCCGCTGACGTTGTTCCAGACCACCGCGTCGAACTTCGCGAGATCGGTCGCGTTGAATACGCCGCCCTTGTCGGAGAAGACGATGCCCCATCCGTGACGCGCGGCAATCCCCTTGAGCGCCGCCTCGGCAGCGTCGATCGACGGCGCGTCGCGATACCCGGTGATCTTGCCGAACACGAGCAAGGACGGGCGCGACAGCTTTGCCGGCAATTGCGGACGCTCGTTGTCATAAGTTGCGCAGCGCGCGATCACGTCGGCGCGGGTCAGCCTGACCTTGGCCAGCGCGGCATCAAGCTTCGCCACCAGCGCCGGATCGGTCTTGCCGATCAGACTCAACACCCCGCGCGAGGTTACGATTCGGTCAAACCCCGGCGGCAGCGCCTGCCCGAAAAACGGCTTGCTCATGGCTTCCAGAAGCCCCGGCGATGCAGCCTCGACCGCCGCCTTGGCAGCCGGTACCACCATCACGTCGCCCAGCGGAGATGTGGTCGAAAGCGGCGCGCGCGCCAGCGGGCAATCGGTCACCGGTGCGGCCAGTGCTGGCACGCACACCAACCCCAGCATTGCCGCCCCTGCCACGGCCAAACCCTTGCGCATCTCTATCTCCCATGTTCTTCAAGACGAGCATGCCCCACCTTGACAGCGCCGGTCAATCGCCGCGCTGGCAGACGGCCACAAAACCCGTATTGTCCGCTCACAAGCGACTGACCAGGACCGGCATGGGCATGAACGAAAACAGGCACGGCGCAGGCGAACACAGGCTGGAGGCCGCGCTTCACGCAAGGCACGTTGCGATGATCGCGATCGGCGGGATCATCGGCGCTGGCCTGTTCGTCGGCTCGTCCACCTCGATCGCCCAGATCGGTCCGGCGGTCGTCGTCAGCTATGGCCTTGCCGGGCTCGTCATCCTGCTGATCATGCGCATGCTCAGCGAAATGGCGATGCTCCATCCGGGCGCGGGTTCCTTCACCGAACTGATCCGCCTCGCGCTCGGCCCTCTGGCCGGTTTCGTCGCCGGCTGGCTCTACTGGTATTTCTGGGTCATCGTCGTCGCGATCGAGGCGATCGCAGGCGCGGTCATCCTCGCGCTCTGGCTGCCCTTCGCGGTCTGGCAGATCGGCTGCGTCCTGCTCGCGCTAATGACCATGGTGAACCTCTTCTCCGCCCGCTCATATGGCGAATTCGAATTCTGGCTTTCGGGCGCGAAAGTCGCCGCGATCATCGGCTTCATCCTGATTGCTGGCCTTTGGGCATTTGGCGTCACCTCGCCCGATGGCCCGACCTTTGCCAACCTCACCGCGCACGGCGGCTTTGCCCCCATGGGCTGGGGCGCGGTGATCGGCGGGGTGACATCGGTGATCTTCGCGCTGTGCGGAGCCGAAATCGCCACCGTTGCCGCTGCGGAATCCCACGCCCCTGCCAAGGTCATCGCGCGCATGACCGGATCGGTCGCCTTGCGCATCCTGCTGTTCTACGTCGCCTCGCTGATCCTGATCGTTGCGGTCCAGCCCTGGAATACGGTCGTTCCGGGAGAGTCGCCCTTTGCCAGTTCGCTTGGCCTGATGGGCATTCCGGGCGCGGCCACGATCATGAACGTGGTCGTCCTCGTCGCAGTGCTCTCCTGCCTCAATTCCGGGCTCTATGTCACCTCGCGCGCGCTGTTCGGCCTTGCCCGTCATGGCGATGCGCCGCAATCGCTGGTCCGGCTGAACCGCCGCAAGGTGCCTGCGCGCGCTACCCTGATCGCCAGCCTGTTCGGTTACGGCGCGATGGCCGCCTCGATCCTCTCGCCCCAGGGCGTGTTCAGCTTCCTCGTCAGCGCCTCGGGCGCGCTGATGCTGGTGATCTACCTGATGGTCTGCGCAGCCCAGGTCCGGTTGCGCCGACAGGTCGAGGCCACCGCGCCCGAAACCCTCGGCTTGCGCATGTGGCTCTTCCCCGGCCTCAGCTACGCCACCATCGCGGCCATCGCCATCGTGCTGGGTGCAATGGCCCTCGTCCCGGAACTGCGCCCGCAATTTGTCGCCAGCGCGGTCACGGTCGCAACAGCGGCGATCGCCTGGTTCCTGTTCCGCAGAAACTCCCGCACGTCGGCATGATGAACGAAGCTCAATCGCGGGGCTCGTTCACCCCATAGGCAGCGATGAAGGCCGATGTGATCTGCTCCACCACGGGCCGCAGCACATGCCGGAAGTCGTCGCGATAGGCCGCAGCGCCCTGCAGCGTGACGAACTCGAACGACGGGAAATAGAACACGCCCGCGTGTTCGCGCGCCAGTTGCCCGGCCACCGCGCGCAAGGTCGCCTTGCCCTCGATGCTCTTGGTCACGATGTCCAGATCGCTGAACGTGCGCTCCAGCGCTACGGGGGAAACCGAAATGAAGATCGGAGCGTCGGGCTTGGTGCGGCGGATCATCGCGACGATCGCCTCCATGTTCGAAAGGTTCTCGGCAAAAGTGCTTTCGTGGCGTTCGGTCTCCATCTCGCCACCTCCGCCGGCATAGGCCGGCTTCTGGCACACCACGCGCCCGTTCCGTTTTGACCGGAACACCTCGGTCATGCCCAGCGTGAAGACAAAGGCGTCCGCTGCCGCTATCCCCTCGCCGATCTTGGCGTTGATCCGCCGCACCAGCTCGGCCAGCTTCCGGGGTGAGCGCGCCACCACGAGCCTGCGATACGGGTCCTGGAAATTGGGCGTCTCCTCCCATCGCCGCACCGGCCGCGCGACTTGCCCGATCGTCCAGAAATCGTCCTCGTCGTGCGCCAGCAGCCCCAGCGATTCCTCGAACTGCGCACGCATCGTGAAGGTGTTGTAGTAATTCAGATGTTCCTGATCGGGCAGCGTGTCGATCAGCGCCTCGGCCGGATCGAAGGCGATCGTGTTGTAGGCCGGAACGCACGTCCAGCCATGGCTCCCGAGCGCGCCCCTGATCTCGGCGGCAAAGCAGCTGCCCATCGTGAAGATCACATCGCCGGGATGAATGACCCCCTGTCGCGGCACGGTGATCGTCCGCCCTTCGGCAAACCGGCGATACCGGTCGTTCGCCCGCTCTGTCGCCATGATGCGCAAGGGCGCTGGAGCAACCGGTTCAGGCGCGGGTGAACTGTCTTCGGTCATTTGGCGATCCTTCCGGGATGATCGACCAGGCGCGTGGAATCCCGCCATGCCCATCCGCGTCGACCTTCAATAGGCAGGATTGTGCCGGGCAAGGAAGCTTTCGATTGATGCAAGCAGCGTCGCGCGATCGGCTTCCCGCGTGAAGTAGTGGTCCGCCAAGGGAACCGAGACGAACTCCACGTCCTTCCCCGCAGCCTTCATCCTGGCATACATCGATTGGGACTGCCCATGCGCCACGGTCAGATCCTTCTTGCCGTGGATCAGAAGCATCGGCGTCTTGATCCGCTCGATAAAGTTGATCGGTGAAACGGCCGCAAAATCCGGTGTCATCTTGCCCCATTGCTCGCGATAACGGCGCTCGTACAAGGTTCGCCCGAAGTCGTTCACTTCACGGCGCAGGTTCGCGACGCCCGCAATGGATATGGAACACTTCCAAATGTCCGGATCGCGAGAGGCGCCCCACATCGCCACGTATCCGCCATAACTTGCCCCCACAACGCAGGCACGCTTGGGATCGGCAAGGCCCTGGCTCACCGCCCAGGCCAGCGCATCATTGACGTCGTCCTGCATCGCCAGGCCAAGCTGCCCCTCGCCCTTTTTCAGGAACGCATCGCCATACCCAGTCGAGCCGCGAAAGTTGGGCTGGATCACCAGATACCCACGGCTTGCGATGAACTGCGCCCAGTAATCCCAGGTCGGCGCATCCTGCGCCCAGGGTCCGCCGTGCGGCAGGATAACAACGGGCAACTGCTTTGCCGCACGGCCCGGAGGCGTGGTCATTATCGCCTCGATCTCAAGACCATCGCGCGCCTTGTATCGGACAACGCTTACGCGAGCCGTCTGCCTGGCAGTTATCTGATCGTTGAGTCTGGCAAAGACATGCAATTTGCCGTCGTCGACATCATAGTAATAGAGTCGGCCCGGGTCGTCCGCCCGTCCGATCCTGACCAGCATCTGCCTGCGATTGGCCGAAAGACTGATTATCCGGGCCGATTGCCCCTTGACCGCTGCGTCGAAGGATTTTTGCAGTTCAGCAAGGGCTGGATCAATCCAGTGAATCTCTCCCTCGGATGTGCCTCCCAGATAAAGACCCAGCAGCCCGTCTTTCGAATCGAATATGCCCCCTTCGATCGTGCGCGAGGGCGGTGCCGCAAACACGGTCCTGAGCGCCTTTCCCGTGCCCGGATCGATTTCTACCACTGCATCGCCGGTCTCTATTTGGCGTTGGACCAGAGCCCTTGCCTCGCCCGGAAAAATCCACCACGGCACTTCGATGTCATCGGTCTTTCCCCATGACACCCGTTCAAACGCCCCGTCGCCGCTCTTTCGATAAAGCAGCGAGCTCTGCGTCCCGCCCTTGTCGAAGTCCAGCGCCGCCCTGACTGCGCCGGAAGAATCGGCGATGTAATCCATCACGCCGAACCGCGGGTTGACCACGCGTTTGTTGCGGCCCGTGGCGACATCGACGAGGTACACACGCGGCCAGAAGTCGTCGCCCGCGTAGATAGAAGGCTGCCCTGCCATGAGGATGCTCGTCGATCCATCCGAGGGAATCCACAGGATGTCGGCAGTGTTCTGACCATTGAGGTCCTTCAGCAACCGCGTGAACTTGCGGGTTTCGCGATTGTAGGCGACAGCCCAGCTGACATACACGCTGTCCGTCACCTCGACCCGGCTGATCCCGCGCAGGCGAACGACGATGTTCACATTGTCGACCCATTGGATGCTCGCAACTTCGATATCGTCGGGCAATAGCGCCTGCGTCATTTTCGCCTCGCCGGCGGCAAAGGGCGACATGACAACCAGGCGCTGCTCGCCTTTCACCGCAAACATGCCGGCGATCCATTGACCATCGGGCGAAAGCTTGGCGCCCTCTACGAATGGAAGGCGCGCGAATGCAGCAACGGGAGGCGGCGCGACCGGAGCCAATACCGTAGTAGCGGAGGCCTGTGGATCAACTGATACCTGTGCCCAGACTGTTGCCGATGAGGCGAACGTCATTGCGGCTGACATCAATGCCGCTGCTTTCCTGGTCCAATCCTTCAAACTCGCCCCCAGATGTCCGTGCCCCTGAACAACCTATGGGAGCGCGCCCTTCAGGCAAGTGCGGAGTGTCACCATTGCGGATCGAAGCCGCGAGGCAGATACGCTGTCCTACAGACACGAAAAATGGCAGGGTCTGGACATGCACCAGGGCCCAACCTCGCAACACGCCACGGCTTTCGCGCCTCGTGGCCCTGTGCGTCGCGTCTTTGAAAAGGGGATCGTGGGGGGAGGCCCGGTTTTTTCCCTGGACTGTGTAAACCGTGTAAACCTCGTTCGCATATGTGAAGAGGGGTACCTCTACCATAGGGCAGGCCGCGCCCTCTTGCCCCTCGCGCTGCATTCGCTAAGGACGACTCAGCACGCCGCGAAGCACGCGCAAGACAGGATATGACGATGGCGACCTTTTCGCTTCCGAAGAACTCCACGATCACCGGCAAGGCCCGCCACCACACGGCGCCCACGCAGGGCAAGGTGCGAAAGTTCAAGGTCTATCGTTACGATCCCGACAGCGGCGAAAATCCACGTTACGACACGTTCGAGATCGATCTCGAACAGTGCGGCCCGATGGTGCTCGACGCGCTAATCAAGATGAAGGGTGAACAGGACCCTACCCTCACCTTCCGCCGCTCGTGCCGTGAAGGCATCTGCGGATCGTGCGCGATGAACATGAACGGCCGCAACGGCCTTGCCTGCACCACCGCAATCGAAGATCTGTCGGGCGAAATTCGCATCACCCCGCTGCCGCACATGGAAGTGATCAAGGACCTCGTCCCCGATTTCACGCACTTCTACGCGCAGTACGCCTCGATCCGCCCCTGGCTGCAAACCGTCAGCCCTACGCCTTCGGGCAAGGAACGCCTGCAGAGCCCCGAACAGCGCGAAAAGCTCGACGGCCTCTACGAATGCATCCTGTGCGCCTGCTGCTCGACCTCGTGCCCGAGCTACTGGTGGAATTCCGACAAGTTCCTCGGCCCGGCGATCCTGCTCCAGGCCTATCGCTGGCTGGCCGACAGCCGCGACGAGATGACGGGCGAGCGGCTTGACGAGCTGGAAGATCCGTTCCGTCTCTATCGCTGCCACACCATCATGAACTGCGCCAACGTCTGCCCCAAGGGCCTGTCCCCGGCGCGCGCCATCGCCGAAATCAAGAAGATGCAGGCCGAGCGCCTCGTCTGACCGGCGAAGCGGCCAAGCGCGTGAGCAGCCATAGTTTCCACTACGAACCGGCCGCGGATCATCCCGGCTGGTTCACCTGGAACCTGACCGACGAAAGCCGCTTCAACGCCCAGACCATGGGCCGGATGCTCACCCGCGTCGAAGACCGGCCCGATGGCGGCAAGGCCGCGCGGCTGCGCATGTTTCCCGAGCGCCGCCATTCTAACCTGCTCGACGCGGTCCACGGCGGCGTCACGCTCGCCCTGATCGACATCGCGCTGTTCGCCGGAATGCGCACCCTGCTCGACGGCGATGCCGCCGGCTCGGTCACGCTCGATCTTTCGACCCAGTTCATCGGCGCGGGCCGCATCGGCGAACCGCTCGATGCCGTGGTCGAAGTGCTGCGCGAAACCGGGCGTCTCGTCTTTCTGCGCGGCCTGGTCGTCCAGGGCGACGAAAAGGTCGCGGCATTCAACGGCACGATCCGCAAGCCAACCCGCCGATGACCAGCGTCCTCCAGCGCTATCGCGAACTCGTCGCGGCAGCAGAATTGCGGCCCGATGCCGAGCAGGAGGCCGCCGCCACCCGCCTCGACGCGCTCCAGCGCGAGCTTGAAACGCCAGCGCCCGGCCCCGGTCTTCTGGGCAAGTTGCTCGGTCGCAAACCGGCACCTGCACCGCGCGGGCTGTACATGTGGGGCGGCGTCGGGCGCGGCAAGTCGATGCTCATGGACTTGTTCCACGACAACCTCGGCATCGCGCAGAAGCGCCGCGCGCACTTCCACGAATTCATGCTCGACGTCCACGCGCGCCTGCGCGAGGAGCGCAAGAAGGAAAGCGGCGATCCGATCCTGCCGGTTGCCGCTGCGATCGCCGCCGAGACGCGTGTTCTGTGTTTCGACGAAATGGTCGTCAACAACAGCGCCGACGCCATGATCATGAGCCGCCTGTTCACCGCGCTGATGGTCGAAGGCGGCGTCACGATCATCACAACATCGAACCGCGCGCCCGGCGATCTCTACAAGAACGGACTGAACCGCGAGCATTTCCTGCCGTTCATTGCATTGGTGGAGAACAGGCTGGATGTCGTCACTCTGAACGGCCCGACTGATTACCGGCTAGAGCGAATGAAGGGCGTGGGCACTTGGCACGTCCCGGTCGGGCCGGAGTCGACAAAAGCGGTGAGCGAGGCTTTCTTCCGCCTGACCGACTATCCACCCGAGGACCGTGAGCACGTGCCTAGCGCAGAACTCGACGTCGGCGGTGGTCGCATGCTGCACGTTCCCAAAAGCCTTAAAGGCGTGGGCGTGTTCAGCTTCAAGCGTCTGTGCGAACAGGCGCGCGGGGCTGCCGATTATCTGGCCATTGCCCGCAATTATCATACGGTGATTGTCGTCGCCATTCCGCGCCTCGGTGCGGACCTGCGAAACGAGACTGCCCGGTTCATCACGCTGATCGATGCCCTGTACGAGCACAAGGTAAAGTTGATCGCCACAGCAGACGCCGAACCACACGCTCTTTATGATGCCGCTGGAAAAGGCGACGATGAAGGGCGCTTCATGTTCGATCGGACCGTCAGTCGACTGATCGAAATGCAGAGTCAGGATTATCTTGCGCTGGGCCACGGCGAGGACTGATCCTCAGGCCTTGTGCCGAGTAGGGCAATCACTGCCCATTTTCACGGCTAAATTTCCTTAAAACCGTTAACCGCGAATCGCGCAACAGACGCTCGCCAAAAAACAAAGCGCTGCAACGCCGATGGGCGTGCAGCGCTTGGGTAAGCTTACCTTTTGAATTCCCTAAGAAATCCAGAGGTAATCTTACTTGAAGAAGTAATCCCAAACGCCTGCGAGAAGCGAGATTGCTGCCAGCATTGATGCCTCCATCCACGAGTTGACCCGTGTTGGTTAACACCAAGCTAACTGGTTAACAAGTTCTAAACACTTCCGATTTGGTTTCGTCCCATTTTGAGAAGTGTCTGGCGAAAATCCGGGAACGCCATCGGGCGGCCCAAATGGTAGCCCTGCCCCACGTCACAACCCAGTTTTGCCAGCATTCGCCAGGTGGCTTCGTCCTCTATTCCTTCGGCGACGACTGACTGTCCCAGCGCATGGGCCAGGTCGATCGTGCTCTGAACGATCTTCATTTCCCGCTCGTGCGTGAGCAGGCGCGAGATGAAGCGCCGGTCGAGCTTCAGTTCGTCGCTCGGCAAATCGGCAAGGTAGGCAAGGCTCGCCTCGCCCGTGCCGAAATCGTCGATCGAAAGGCGGAAGCCGATTTCCCGAAGTCGCGTCAGATTGTGCACGGCCGCGGGCCGATTGCGGACGCTCGACGTTTCAGTGACCTCGATCGTCAGGAGCGTCGGATCGATCCCCCGTCGACTAACGATCTCCTGAAGGCTGGGAACAAGTTCGGGCTTGTCGACCATTTGCGCGGACAGGTTCACGCTCATCTGCAAGCGATGCCCCATGGCATTCACGGCAAGTGCAGCGGTAATGGCTTCTTCGACTACCCAGTACGTCAAGGCGTCGATCCGTCCGGCCCGCTCGGCTTGAAGGATGAATGCGTCGGGCGGGATCGGACCACGCGTGGGATGATTCCAGCGGATCAGTGCCTCGGCACCGCAGGGAAGGCCTGAATGCATGTCCCACTGTGACTGGAACGCCAGCCAGATTTCGCCGTTGCGCAGGCCTTCGTCGATGCGCGCGTGCAGCGACAGTTCCCAGCTGGCTTCCGCCAGGCGATCGGCTTCGAACAGTTCTACCGCACGACCGCTGCCGAGCGCGTCGTTGGCGCTTGCGACGGCCGAATTCACACGCGTCAGGGCGTCCAGCCCTTCGTTGCGATCAAGCCCGAAGTGAATGTTGGTGTCGAACTTGTACGGCCCGATTTCCAGCGGCGCCGAAAACAGGGCCCTGAGACCTTCAAGATGATCGAGCTGCATCTCGAGAGGCCGGGCCTCCTCGGTCCAGGCAAAATGGCCACCCTCGCCGTTGAAGATCGTCTCGATCCCCGATCCGACGCCAAGTCGGCGCGCGATCTGGCGGGCGCACTCGCCGTGGAGGTCCTTGGGCAGCGTCGCCAGTATTTCTTCGTAACGCGCGATCACTGCTACAATGACGTCGCGACCGACATCGATCGGGCTTGCGCTGAGAGCGAGCAGGTTGGGCAGGCCCGACGCGCTAGTAAGCTGTATTCGCCGGACGCGACGCTGCCACAGCCTGCTGGAACCATAGATGGCAACAGCAAACAGCCCAGCGCTGATGTCCACCGAGATGCCGAGAAACTGCAAGGCGATCGGCCCTGAGAAGACAGCGATCATCGCGAGACTGTGGTAGGCGACCTTCGCACGCAGCCTGGAAGAGCGGTGACCGGCAAGCAGCATCAGCCAAACGAATGCCAGCAAAGGCAGCGGCCCCAGCCAGACCGACACGGGCTGCGACAAGGCGGCCGCACCGGCGATATCGAGGGCCAGCGGATGGCGGCGGCCACTGCCATAGAAACCGATAGGCGCAACGTTCCCTTCGAACATCACGATGACGGTCCTGCCGGTGAGCAAGCCGGGCTTGAAATTGCCAGCCTTCAACTTGCTCGAGCGAATCGTCGGTATGGTATCCGGATCGATCGAGAATTCCGGCCGGAAGATCGACTGAAGGCCCGATGAAACCCCGCTTAGGGCCGAAGAAAGCGAGGGGTAGCGCTTTCCGTCAATAGTGACGAAATATGGGGCCGACGTCGCATAATCAAAGAAGTTAGCGTTCCAGGACGAAACAACCAGCGGAGAGTTTTGCGAAATTGCCACGTCCGGCATCCGGAAATCGTGAGGCTTCAGGTCGCCCACATTGCTCACGACCTTCTCGTTGCGGATGACGAATGAAACGTCTGATTGAAGTTCGTGGACGGCGGCAATGAGATTGCGATCTCCCTGCGGATCCTGGCCGAAGTCGACGGGCGCATCCACGAAAACGCGATAAGGAATTTGACGCGTTACTTCATGCAAGACATCCGCGAGGCCAGATGAAGACGCAGTGGATGCCCCCCGCTCGTTTGCTCCGCCTTCGAGCGTGACAACGACCACCGATTCAGGGGCGGCCAGCTTGCCCTGTTTGAATCGGATGTTCCAGAACGTGTGGTCAACCGGCTCGAGCCAGTTTCCGGCAAGAGTCAGCAATGCTGGAATTAGCAGCGCGAGATACAGCGGTGAGCGCAGTTTCTTCAGCATGACCATCAGCGTTGTTTCCACGCCGGATTAGTCCGCAATGGTGAAGATCAGCTTACCGAACGCGCATGATTAATGCCGGATCAACCAAGCAGATCCAGTGATCTCCGCAACATCAGCAGTTGCCAGATCAGGCGGCTATGGTCTGCCCGGGCGCTGATATGCTCTTCCACGAGATGGCCGATACGCGCCGTATCGAACCATCCGGTCCGCGCGAGCAGCCCGTCGGTCGCCACGCTGCGCGCCTCTGCTGCAAGGGGGCCGCGTAGCCATTGGGCGATCGGAGTGACGAAGCCCATCTTGGGGCGAAACAGCACATCCTTGGGCAAGTAGCGCCCCATCGTTTGCTTCACGAGCCACTTTCCGGTGTTTCCGCGCACGCGCATCCGCTCTGGCAGACGGGCGCCGAATTCGATCAGGCGATGATCGAGCAGTGGCTCGCGCGCTTCGAGGCTTACCGCCATGCTGGTGCGATCGACCTTGGTGAGGATGTCACCGGGAAGGTAGAACTTGAGATCGGCATACTGCGCGCGGTCAAGGCCGCTGCGCGCAGGTGCCTTTTGCATGAGTTCGACCAGCGGCTTCTCGGCACGGTAGTCTCCGCGAAGCTTCCGGAAATCCGCGCTGTATAGTGTTTCGCGCAATTCCGGCGAAGTCACCGCAAGCGCGCGGGCATAACCCTCTTCGCCCGAAGCCGCGAGGCTGAGCAGGGTAGTCTTCGCGCGCAAGGGGCGCGGTGCCCAATCGGCTTTTGGCCACAACCGGCCAAGCGTGCCAAACAAGGGCGCTCTCAGACCCGCCGGCATCAGCGACCGGGCCTGCTCCTCGCGGTGATGAAAGGTTTGGCGACGATACCCGGCGAAGGCTTCGTCTGCGCCGTCACCCGAAAGCGCGACCGTCACATGTTCGCGCGCCAGTTCGCAGACACGGAACGTCGGCAGAGCCGAGGCATCGGCGAAGGGCTCGTCGAACATGCCTGCCAGACGATCCATCAGTGCGAAATCATCGGAGGAAACCGAGCGTTTCCAGTGCTGTGTGTTAAATTGCTGCGCAATACGATCGGCGTAGGCGGTCTCGTCGAGTGCGGCGACGTCGAACCCGATCGAGCAGGTCTTGACCGGCGAAGTGCTGGCCTCGGCCATGAGCGCGACCACGCTAGAGCTGTCCACCCCGCCCGACAGGAACGCGCCGAGCGGAACGTCGGCAAGCATGCGCGATGTGACGGCTTCGCGCATGGTGTGCAGCAGATGTGCGCCCAGATCGTCGGCATTCCCCTTGGCCCGGTCGGCAAAGGACACATCCCACCATTGGACCGCAGGCGCGGGCGGCGCATCGTGGCGCAGCAGCTGATAATGGCCGGCGGGGAGCTTTTCGACACCCTTGAGCATCGAGCGATGGTCCGGGACATACCCCCAGGCAAGGTAGTCTTCGACCGCCAGCGGATCGATCTCTCGACGTAACGAAGGATGCGCAAGCAGGGCCTTCAGCTCCGAACCGAAGATGACCGATCCATCGGAAAGACGTGCGGTGTGCAGCGGCTTTACGCCAAGACGATCGCGCGCAAGCAGCAGCGTGCGCTGGCGAAGGTCGTAAAGCGCGAAAGCGAACATGCCATGCAGGCGTGGCAGGCACCCAATACCCCAATGGCGCCACGCCTGCAGGATGACCTCGGTGTCGCCATGCGTGCGGAACTGCGCGCCAAGGCCTTGCAGTTCCTTGCGCAGGTCCTGGAAGTTGTAGATCTCGCCGTTGAATACGATGACGGCGTCGCCCTCGGCGGAGGCCATCGGCTGCGGGGAACCTGCAAGATCGATGATCGAGAGACGGCGGTGGCCAAGCCCCACGCCAGGCGCGACCCACACACCTTCTCCATCGGGCCCGCGATGCGCAATAGCATCGCACATATGGCGGACGCGATCAGGATCGACGGGCTTGAGGCCCTCGGTATGGAAAATTCCGGCTATTCCGCACATGCGAACAGGACCTAGCGGGCGCTGGCGACGCGGTCCATCCATGCTTCTACCGGTCCGGTGGCGGCAAGGAAGGCGCGGATCGAGGCATCGGCGGGAGGATTTCCGGGCAAACCGTCCTCGCTGGACAGGATCAGCGTGGCGGTGGTGGGGCTGCGCAGGAACAGGCGGTCGAGAATATTGCGCAGTTTCAGCTGGCTATTGCTGCCAGACAGCAGGCTGCCCGAGCGATACCAGGTCTCGGCGAGGCGATGCACCGGCCCTGCGGTCTGGATGCGGTCGGCGTGGCCGCCACCAAGCGCAGGAGGTGACGCTTCCCACGCCCAGCCACCATCGAGGGGAAGTGCGCCCTGCCCGAAGCCACCCGCCTCGCGGCCATCGCCCTGCGCCGCGTAAAGCGCAAAGGATACGTCGACGATGTGTCCTGCGGGGTCCTGATAGCGTCCGAGCAACACGTGATCCGCACCGGTATGTAGCGGTTGCCACGGGGCAAGCGGTGCGTAATCGACCTGATGCCAGCCTGCGACTTGCGGCAGATGCAACTGGGCAGGTACAGCCGCTTCGAGGCGACTTGCCCAGAGGCCCCAGCCGGTAAAGGTGAGCGCGAGCGCCGCCATGATCGCGAGCCCGCGCGGCTGCGACAGGCCACGCCCAGTCAGACGGCCAAGCAGCGGATTGGCGGTGACGGCCTCGACGTCGACCATGCGATCATCGATGGCGCGATCGAAGAAGCGCCAGGCGATGGCCATGACCAGCGCCATGACCAGCGCGAAGAATATCCAGCCATAGAAGATGTGATCGAAGCCCGAGGCAAACTCGATGCCGCGGTGTTCGGCGATGAAGATTGTTCCCCAGGCGCGCACACCGTTGGCTAGGATCGGCAGGATCGCGCTCAGGGCCATGAACGCAATGCGGCGCGGCCAGGCGCGGAAGCAGACATTGGCGACCAGCGCGCCATAGGCGATCATCGCGATGAGAAATTTCACGCCAGAACAGGCCTCGGCGACCTCGAAATAGCCGCCCGGCGTTGTGATGAACACGCCTTCGATATGCGCGGGGACGTTGGTTGCATCGAGCAGCACCATCGTGATTTGCGCGGTAATGGTCTGGAGCGCGGGGATCAGCTCGTCGCCGGCCGGAACGAGGAACAGCATGTAGGCAAGCGGAAACAACATGGCGACGGACACGCGCAGGCCCAGAAGCGTCAGTACGCTCGCCTGAGCCATGAGCACGACGCCCAATTGCGAGGCGATGGAGAGACCCGCGAAACTGCCCAGCAGCCAGATGAAACCCGCTCCACCGAACAGCACCAGTCCCGGCCACCACCCTTGCGGCTCGAGTCGCCCGACCTCGCGCCAGCGCAACGAAAGCAGCCAGCCGAGGATGAACGGGATGAGAAGCACATGGTTGTAGGTCGAGCTGTCCCACCACTGCATCGCCATGGCACGCCAGTCAGCGGAAAAGAGCGCGATGTTGCCGACCCACGCGAGGCAGAGCAGCGCCAGCGGGCGTCGCCACGTCACCGGGATCGCCTGCCACGCGCGCGCCAGAGGCGCCTCGCCCGCCGTATCACGCAGCGACACGGGCACCTCCGCCGTCATCGGAAAATCCCAGCAGACCGGCAAGCGGGGAAAGTACATGGTCCCAGCCACAATGATCTATCACGAAAGCGCGCGCGGCCTGACCGATATTGGCCGCGCGGACCGGATCGTGCAGCAGGCCAAGCGCCTGACGCGCGAGGGCATCCGCCCCCTCGGCGACGAGCAGTTCATATCCGTCGCGCGCCGGTATGCCGGTAGCGGCCTGCGGCGTGGCGACGACCGGCCTTGCCATGGCCATGGCTTCGAGCACCTTGTTCTGGACACCGCGCGCGATCGTCAGCGGCGCGACAACCAGATCGGCCCCGACGATCCACGGACGCACGTCGAGCACGGCCCCGGTCACGCGAGTGCCGTTCACGCCATCGAGCGCGCGGACTGGCCCCGAAGGTGCGCGCCCGACCACGTTGAAACGCGCCTCGGGAAAAATGCCGCGTATTGCGGGCATGACCTCACGGGCGAACATTTCCACGGCGGCGACATTGGGCGGATAGTCCATCTGGCCAGTGAAGCTGATCTGCGGCCCCTCGCCCGCCATTTCGGGCGCGGGCAGCGTGCCTGCGGGATCGAAGAATTCGGTGTCGATGCCGTTGCCAAGTGCTTCGACATCAGCCCGATCGGCCACTCCCATGCGCAAGCGCAACAATGCTGCCTCTTCCGGGGTGACGAGCAGGCTGGTGGTTGCTCGAAGGGCTGTCCGGCTTTCGAAGCGGCTGAGCAGCCGGGCCTCGCGCCGGTAAAGCATATCGGCTGGAAAGCCCGCCGCCTCGGCATAGGCTTCGAACTTGGCCGAATCGACATCGACGAAATCCATGACCGTGCGCCCGGCAAAGGACGCCGGGACATATTGCGCCATCTGACCGGAAAAGACGTAGATCGCAGAGATCGGTCGCTGTGCCAGAACCTGCGCGACATAGGCGTGGATGGCCTTGTCTGCGAAAGCCGTGAGGCTGACAGGCTTGCCCATTGCCAGCGCCTGTAGCCCCGCAACGGGCAAAGGCCTGGACCGTCGGACTAGGCAGTGACTTTGCGCAACGGCGGCGAGTTCGGGTTCGTAGGCGAGATCCGCCTCATCGTCGGCAAAGCAGGCGACGTGAACTGGCGCCAAGGCGGCAATGTGCCGCAGGATGTGGCACGAGCGGATCTTGTCGCCACGATCGGGCGGAAACGGAATCCGGTGCGCGATGAACAGGACTTCGCTCATGCCAGACCGCGTGCGATCAGCGGCCCCAAGCGGTTGGCAATTCCGAGCGGCAATTTCTGCCACACCGCGATCTTGGCCTGATAGCGCGGGCTGAGCGGATTGACGTCACGCGGGGGCACACCATCTGCTGTCCAGCTGGCATAGGACAAGGGCTGCGGCTCGAAGCCCCAGTTGCGCTTGAAATGATAAGCGCCGGTATCGGTTTTCGAACGCCCGAAGTCGAAACGATCGCAGCCGCGTCCGCGCGCATGGTTCATCAGCGCATAATACATCACGTCGTTGGCGCGCATCGCACGCGCCGCGAACACTCCGCCGCCCCAATAAGGCATGACCGCACCGCGATGGTAGAGGCTCAGCACCGAGGCAAGCGGCTTGCCATCATGCGAAACCGTGAGGATGTCGGCATCGTCGCCGAATGAATCCATCACCGCATCGAACAGCGCCTTGGGGAAAACCGGCGTGCCGAGATTGCGCACGGATTCAGCATAGACGGCGTAGTGTGTGGCGCGCGCCTTTGCGTCTGTGCCGATGGAGATTTCCATGGCGTGGCCAAGGCCCCGGCGCACTTCGGCGCGCTGCTTGCGCGGTATCGCAAGTAGTTGCGCCTCCTCATCGGTGGCGAGCGGAGTGACGAAGCCTGCGTGGCTGTCAGTCTTCACGTGCCAGCCCTCGACCAATGTCAGCGGACCGCCGCGCAATTCAAGGCTGGGGCACTGCAAGCGTACGGCGAGTTCCTGCGCGGCAGCAAACAGCGCCGGGTCAGCCTCGCCCAACACGCCACCGCCGACGGCAAAGCCGGTGGAGACCAAGGCTCGTCCGAACAGCGGGCTGTGGGCTTCGTGCAGTGGCAGCACCGCGCGGATCGCGCCGTCCTGCTCCGAAAGCAGAACATGCGCGCGATGGCCGGTCGAGCGTTCCACAGCGTCAAGCCATTCGAGACGGTGGAAGGCGGTCGTCTCGGGATGCTCTGCCAGGAACCGGGCGATGGCTCCCCGGTCTCCCGGATCGGCCAGGCGGACAGCGATCCGCGAAGGCACAAAGGGTGCGTTCATGCTGCTATCTTCGCAGGGGTGTGCGCAGCCTCGATTGCCGCAACCTCGTCCATGCGGCCCCAGCGGAATTCATGGACCAGCCGCGACAGCTTTGCCGCCATGACATCAAGGTTGGTGTAGTGCCGCAGGCGGGATTTTAGCGGAGCGCTGGCGGGACGCGGCTGTTCGGGGTCGATTTCCCAAGGGTGAAAATAGAACACCGCAGGGCGGCCATCGCGCAGATTGACCTGCCGGATCGCCCAGCGCGACACCGAATAGGGCAGCAGCCGGAAGAATCCGCCACCGCCCGCAGCCATGCGTCGTCCGGCGACTTCGGCGGTGGTTACCGGAATTTCGATAAAGTCGGCACCATCGACCGGGCGAAATGCAAATCGCGGGGCCTCGCGCCAGCCGTAATGGTCGTGGACGATCGGTGCGACCGAGGAAGAATAGACGTAGCCGTGTTCGGCCAAAACCTCGTGCGCCCAGGGCGTGCGGGCGTCGATCGAGAAGCTAGGTGCGCGGTATCCAGTCACGTGCTGGCCAGTCGTGTCCTCAAGCACCTTGCGTGCGCGTGAAATGTCCTCGGCAAAGGCTTCGCGGCCCAAAGCGAAAACGCGGGCGTGGTCCCAGCCGTGGCTGGCAATCTCATGCCCGGCATCGGCGATGCGCCGCATCATTGCCGGGTAGCGCTGCGCCACCCAGCCGAGCGTGAAGAACGTGCCTTTCACGCCTGCGGCATCGAAAAGATCGAGGATCTGCGCGCAGTTGCGCTCGACGCGGCAATCGAGCCCGTCCCAATCCTTGCGGTCGATCACCGTTTCGAACGCGCCGACCTGGAACCAGTCCTCGACGTCGACGGAAAGTCCGTTGAGGACGGACGGCGCGGTCATCGTACTACAGTCCCCGTGTTGCTCCGCGTCAGGCAGCGGCGCGGTGGAAGTCTTCGGCTTCGATCCATTCGATCAGCATGGTGAGCGTGTGGCGGATCGCCTGCTCTTGCTCGACAGTGCGCGTCTCGAGCGCTGCTATCCGGCGCTGGGCCTCTTCCAGCGCGGCGATGACTTCTTCATCACCATCGCGCGCTTCGAGCGCCGCAATGCGGCGATTGGCCTGCGCAAGTTGCTCCAGGATTGCTGGATCAGCGACCAGTTCTGCGGCGGCAGGGCGCATGTCGGCCAGTTCGATGATCGCCTGCTGCAGCTCGGCAATCTGTTCGTCGCGCTCGGCCAAGGCTGCGCGCCATGCGCTGTCGTCGAAAACGGGCGCAGCAGCTGCCGGATTGGCCTGTGCAAATTCGGCGACGGGTGCCTGCGCGGCAGGAACGGGCGTCACGACCTGTTGCGGAGCGCTGACCGCACCATCACCAGCAAGATCGGCAAGCACGGCCTGAAGCATCGCGGCATCGATATGCGGACGCTGCTCGACCGCACCCATCAGGAGCAGGCGATTGACGATCTGGTTGACCCGGCGCGGCACGCCGCCGCTGGCCTTGGCAAGATCGGCATAGACCCGCTGGTCGAAAGCAGGATTGCCCTGCCAGCCGACGCAAGCGAGGCGATGTTCGATGTAGGCCCCGACTTCGCCGGGTTCCATTGCATCGAGATGATGCGAGGCAATCACGCGCTGGCGCAACTGCTCAAGTTCGCTCGAGGTCTGCAGAAGCGTGCGGAATTCCGGCTGACCGAGCAGCAGGATCTGCAGCAACGGATGCGCGCCAAGCTGGAAGTTCGAGAGCATGCGCAGCTCTTCGAGCGCTTCGACCGAAAGGTTCTGCGATTCGTCGACGACGAGCAGGCAGCGCCGGCCTTCACGTGCCTCACGGTGGAGGAACGCTTCGATCTGCGCGAGCGCGGATGCCTTGTCGTGGCCTGCGACTTCAAGCCCGAAGGCGCGCGCGGCAACGTGGATCAGTTCCTCGCCATCAAGCGACGAGGTCACGATCTGGGCCGCCGTCAGGCGCTGGCGGTCGACCGAGGCCATCAGGTGCGCAGCCAGCGTCGACTTGCCCGCGCCCACTTCGCCGGTGATGACGATGAAGCCCTCGCCCTGTGCCAGCCCATAACCGAGATAGGACAGCGCCTTGCGGTGCGTTCCGCTCTCGAAATAGAAGCGCGGATCGGGCGTCAGCTGGAACGGGCGGCCGGTCAGGCCATAGAATTCATCATACATCGAGGCCGTCTCCGGGCATCAGAAGGAATAGCGCAGGCCGACAAGGCCTGATGCGATTACTTCATCTTCAATCACTTTACGGTTAACAGCATCCAAACCGACGGCCGCGGTCGCTACGAGGCGATCGGTGAGATTGCGGAAATAGGACGCGTTGGCACCAACCGTGGTCACGTCGCCAAGGCTCGAGGCTCCGCTCTGGAACCATGCGGCATAAGCCGAAACGCCGAAGCTGGAACGGCGGTCGATCGGACCGCTGAGGCCGGCGTCGACATAGAAGCTCTCGTCCACCTGGCCGTTTGCAGCGCCCAGAACCGAATCCCTGCGCGCGATATACTTGCGGCGCATGTACCCGACACCGATCCCGGCCTGCATGCGGCCGATGCGGTGCGAATAGGTGGCGTTGACGCCGCGCGCGCGGAACACCGACGAGGAAACCGAGGACAGCGCGTTGTTGACGCAGCCCCCGCTCTGGGTGCCGATGGCGCAACCGCTGATCTGGCCGTTGAACGGATCGCGGTTGACCTGGAAGTCGGTCGGCAAGTCCTGCACCGCGCGGGTCACCTGCCCGCCGAAGCCCGAGACATTGTCGAAGGCCGAAACGGTGAGCGAACTGCGGTCGTTGGGATTGTACGAGAAGCTGCCGTAGTAGGTCATGCTGTCGTAACGACGACCGACGAACGCGGACAGGGCCGTGCGGCGGCTCGGTCGCCACATGACGCCTGCATCCCAGGTGAGACCATCGGTCTCGTAGGCAAGCTGGCGCGGCTTCGACTTGTCGGTAACGTACCGGCCATCGTTGCCGATGACTGGATCGCCGTTGGCAAGGCGGACCGCATCGCGCGAGGAAACCTCTACGTCTTCGTAACCGACCGCGCCGATTACGGCGAGATCCATGGTCAGGGGATAGGTCACCTGTACCCCGGCGCGCATGTCGCGCACGCGCTGGTCCAGGTTCGAGATGTCTTCCTGGTAGAACGCCCCGGTCGCGGTGATGCCGACAGGCAGGACCGTGCCGGGCGCGATGCCGGCAGAAACCTGTGCCGACTGCGAGAACGAATCGTCGAATATGTCTGTGCGCGCCTGACCCGGTGCGAGTTGCAGCGCGTCCTTCTGTTCGACCCGCGTGTAACCCAGCGCGTAGGATCCCTTCAACGCCACATCTCCGGCGTGAGTCGAGAGCGAAGGCCCGGCGTAGAGCGAATAGACCTGACTTACCGCATCGCCATTGGCGAGCGGATTGAGCGTAGATGCACCACTGGCCTCGGTGCGGGTGCGTGCGGCCAGGCCGCCAGCCTCGATCGAGAGCGTGCGCGGCACGAGATCATGCTTCACCCGGGCAAGACCCGAGAGGGTATCGCCATTGGCGACACGGTCGTTGCCCTGCCCGAAGCGGCGCTCGTACCGCACCGAGACCGCGCCTTGCGTGCGCCGTCCGTTGAGCGCGACGTCCACGCCGGCCGCGATCGTGCTGTAGGTCAGCACCTCGTCGCCGGGCGAAAGTTCGTAAAGAATGCTCTGCGTCGCTTCGATGTAGGGACGGATCGTGGTGCGCGCACCGCCACCGGCACCGCGCAGCGTGTGGCCGCCGCGCGCTTCCGACTTTTCAGACGATGACGCGGCATCGCCGTCGACCGGCTCGTAGGGCATGGTCTGCGCGTGCAGCGGCTGCACGCCGAACACAGCGAGCGCGGCGCCCGCGGCCAGCATGTGGCGGGCCAGGATCACAGGACGGGTCATTCCTTGTATCCGTAGTAAGTGCCGAAGCGGCGGCCCGTCGTGGAAAAGCGGGTGCCGTTGAGCAGGAGCTTGATGTCGTCACATGCGCCCAGCAGTTGCACCGCATCGCGCAACGCGGCCTCGCCGGTCACATCGGCGCGGACGATCATGACGGTCTGTCCGACATGTTTGGCGAGCACGGATGCAGGCGATGCGGCGAGCGCGGGCGGCGAGTCGAAAATGACGATGCGGTTGGGCGCATGGCTGGTCAGGCGCGCGAAAACTTCGTCCGTGCGCGTCGAGGCGAGATATTCGGTGTCCGATCCCGTCGCATTGCCGGCAGGCAGAACGAAAAGCCCGGCAATGTCTGTGCCGATTATGCAGTCCTCGACGGCGATCGTCGGGTCGGCCAGCGCGTCCATCAGTCCGGGTCCGCCAGGCAGGCCGAGGGTCGAGAGGACCGAGGGCTTGGCGAAATCGGCGTCGACCAGCAGGACTTCATTGTCCTTTTCGGCGGCGATCGAGAGCGCGAGGTTAACCGAACAGAAGGTCTTGCCCTCGCCCGGATGGGCCGAGCAGATCAGGATGCGCTCACCATGGGGCGCGCCCTTGCCTTCGCGCGAATCGGCGGCTGTCCGCAGAAGCTGGCGCTTCACGATGCGAAATTCCTCGAGCAGGCCGGTAACGGCGCTCTCGGGCTCGATCAGGCATTGTTCGCGCAGGTGAGCGCGATCGATCACGTGATAGGTGCCGCGGAATGGCTGCGGATCGGCCTGCGGCAAGGTGGTTTCGAACTGCGTGGCGACCTTGGGCTGCGGCACCAACGCAGGTGCGGGCGCTGCTTTGGGCACCACGGGTTCGGGCGCAGGCGGAAGGTCCGCAATCGGCGGGCGCGTCAGCGTGCGGAAATCGAAGCTGCCCGAGGCGCGCTCGATCAGCGAGGGACCCGAAGGCGGGACGGGGATCTTGCTCTGGTCGGTCATCGGCCCATACCCCTCATGCCACCATGCCGCGCTTCAGCATCTCGATGCCGAGCAGGACAAACAGGACGACGAACAACCCGGCAAAACCGCCGGCAAACCACTTGATGCGTTTGGCCCGCTGGGCGCGCGCGGCGCGGGTCAGCGCCTCGGACACCGAGCCAAGCACGGGCAGGCCGGTGGCGCGCTCAAGCTGGCCGGTGGTGGAATAGGCCGATTTGAGCTGGCCGAGCGCAAAGGCACCGCCGCAGCCCGCACCGATGCCGACGACGAGCACGAGCATCAGCAGCAGCGGACGGTCGGGCGCGGCAGGGCCGGTCGGCATCGTCGGCGGATCGATCACTTCGAACTTGACGGCGTCGCGCTCGGTTTCGACCTGGCCGCGCAGGCGCAGCGCCTCGCGATCGCGCAGCAGCTTGTCGTACTGTTCCTTGAGCACGTCGTAATCGCGATTGATCCGCGATGCTTCGGCCGCGATCGCGGGCTCGCCGTACTGCTGTGCTGAAAGACGCGCGACTTCGCCCTGGAGCGAGGCCTTGCGCGATTGCAGCGCGACGACGCTGGCCTCACGATCGGCCTTGATCGAGATGAGCGAACTGTAGGCCGGATTCGGCGCGCCGCCACCCGGGCCTTCGGCATGGGCCGAGCGCTGGAGATTGGCGATCTGCGCCTTGGCGGCGATCACGTCGGGATGGCTGTCGGTCAGGCCGCGCGCGCGCATCGAACCAAGATCGGATTGCGCCTGGGCGAGCGCACCCTTGGCACCACCCTGAACACCGGGGATGGCAATGGTCTGCGGCGTGCCCGAAAGCTGGCCGTTGATCGAGGCCAGCGCGCTCTGGGCCGCTAGCAGGTTCGATTCGATATCGCGCATCTCGCCGCGCGCCGCCTCGAGCTTGGTCGAGAGCGAGCCGCTGCCGGGGATCATGTCGGCGTTCTTGCCCTCGAACTCGGTCCGCTTGAGTTCGGCTGCTTCGAGCGCCTGTTTCCGCTGAGAAAGCTGCTGGTCCATGAAGGCCAGCGTGTCGGTCATCTCGCCGCGCCCGCCCGCAAGGTTTTCCTCGCGGAAGATGTCGATCATCTTCTGGACGATATCCTGCGCAAGCTTGGCGTTCTCGGCATCGTTGAAGCCGCCGCCACCGGCCGTGCCGGTGATTTCGAACAGGTTGTCCTGCTGGCTGACGACGGTCACGCGCTTGCCGAGGCCGGCGACGGCCCCCTGCATCTGCTTGTCACTGGTGACCTTGTCGCCCAGCCGCGTGGCGCGGATGACCTTCTCGAGATTGACCGAGCTGGTCAGCGTCTGGCGCACGCGTTCGATGTCGCGCTTGCGATCGCCACCGATGCCGATCTGGTCGGCCAGAACGTCGTCGATCTGCACGAAGATGCGCGCCTTGGACTCATAACTGTTGGGCACGGTCGCGACGACCAGCCAGCCGAGCATGCACACCGCCCAGGCAATGCCGAGCGCTACCCAGCGGCGAAGCCAGATGCCGTGGAGCGCGATGCGCACTTCCTCGTAGATGTTGGTCATGGCCGCCCTGTCCCCCGCCCGCCGCTCAGAACGTGCTCTCGGGGATGATGATCACGTCACCGGGCATCAGCAGCACGTTGGCCTTGGTATCGCCCTTGCGCAGCAGATCGCCGATGCGCACGGCATATTCCTTCTGGTTGCCCGACTGCTTGTCGAAGCGGACCAGCCGCGCCTTGTTGCCTGCGGCATACTCGGACAGCCCGCCCACCGCGATCATCGCATCGAGCAGGGTCATGTTGGCGCGGAAGGGAATCGAGGCGGGCTTTTCGGTCGCCCCCACGATACGGACCTGCTGGCTGAAGGTGCCCGCAAACTTGTTGACGATGACCGAGACGATCGGCTCCTGGATGTATTGCGACAGCTGGAGCTTGATGTCTTCCGACAGCATCGAGGGTGTCTTGCCCACTGCCGGCATGTCGGTGATCAGAGGTGTGGTGATGCGCCCGTCCGGACGGACCTGCACCGATGCGCCGAGTTCCGGATTGCGCCAGACGAAGATGGTCAGCTCGTCGAGCGGTCCGATCACGTATTCCTCGCCCGGGCCTTCCTGAAGCGCCACGAATGAGGCCGGCGGTAGCTGCTGCCCTCCGCCCACGCCGCCGCATCCCGAGAGGGCAAGGCTCAGCATGGCCGTGCCTGCAAGCATACGGGTAACGCGCGAATTCAACGGCATGGCCTGTCCTTGTCTGCTGCGGGACCTGGGCCGCGCACCGATAAGACGGGCGTGGGACACAGAACCGCAATTCATCACCGGCTATCGCCAAAAAGGGTGAAGATTGCGTTAGCCTTGATTGGCAGGGGCGCGGCCACAAGCAGCCATTTGCCGCTGTCCCGATACGGGACTGCCGTTACGTCACAGGTTAACGCACCTGCGGCATCACTTTGTTACAAAAGAATTTCCGCCGCAGGTCCCTGTCCCAGGAACATTGCCGGACTGGCACTGGCACCATAGGCACCGGCACAGAAGATTGCCACCAGATCGCCGGTATCGGCGCGAGGGAAGCCCCCCTTGTCGGCCAGCCGATCAAGCGGCGTGCACAGGCAACCGACGATGCTCACCTCTTCCTCAATCGCCGCGCCAAAGCGGGTGGCGATGGCGCTGGGATAGTTGCGCCTGACAACCGTGCCGAAATTCCCGCTGGCGGCCAACTGGTGATGCAGGCCCCCGTCGGTGACGAGATATATCTCGCCATGGCTTTCCTTGCGATCCACGATCGTGGCGAGATAAACGCCCGCTTCCCCAACGAAATAGCGACCAAGCTCGATGCAGAAGGCGGTGTCTGTCAGGACGTCGGGCAGATTGTCGAAGCGTTCGCCGAGGGCTGCCCCGATCTTGCCGATGTCCGCCGGTTCATCGCCCGGAAAGTACGGTATGCCGATGCCGCCGCCAAGATTGCACTTGGGCAGCGGAGCACCGGCCAGCTCCGCAAGGCGGGCGGCGAGTTCCAGCGTCTGGCCCTGCGTTTCGATGATCGCATCGGCAGACAGCGCCTGGCTTCCGGCAAAGATGTGGAAGCCGCACCACTCGGCACCTTCTGCGATCAGCAGCCGTGCAAGTGCAGGCACGCGCTCGGCATCGATCCCGAAAGGCTTGGCACCGCCCCCCATCTTCATGCCCGATCCCTTGAGATCGAAATCGGGATTCACCCGGATCGCAAGGCGCGGCGCAATGCCCAGACGCGCTGAAATCCGCAGCGCCCGCGCGGCTTCGCTTTCCGATTCGAGATTGAGCGTGACGCCTGCCGTGATGGCCGCCTCAAGTTCAACATCGCGCTTGCCGGGCCCGGCAAAGCTTACGCGCGAGGGCTCGATGCCGCCTGCGCGGACCAGTTCCAGTTCCCCGCCCGAAGCTATGTCGAACCCGTCGACCAGCCCCGCCATGTGCTGCAAGACCGGCCCGAAAGGGTTGGCCTTTACCGCATAATGCAGCGCAAGGCGGCTGGGCATCGCTGCACGCAAGGTCGCAACACGCTGGGTCAACAAGTCGCGCGAATAAACGAACAGCGGTGTTCTGCCGACTTGCGCGACAATATCGGACGCCTTGTGTCCGGCAATGGCAAGTTCGCCGTCGATCGCGGCGTAACCGGGAGGGATTGGGCCGAGCGGTTTCATGCCCCCTGTTCCTTGGCCAGTTCGAGCCCAAGCGCAACCCGGTCGAGCTTGCCATTGGGGCTGACCGGCATTTCTTCGCGCCAGTGGACGTGGCGCGGCACCATGAAGTTGGGCAAGGCCCTGGTCAGCGCCGGGATCAGGTCGTTGCGAGACGCCCCGGCATTTTCACGAGCCACGAGGTGAATCGCCTGCCCCAGTTGCGGGTCAGGCAGGCCAAGCGCGACGGCCTCGGCCACGATGCCCGTTGCCACGGCGGCCTCCTCGACCTCCTGCGGGCTGACGCGGTTGCCGCTGGTCTTAATCATCGCATCGCGCCGTCCTACGAAGTGCAGGAGGCCATCGCCATCACGCCGCACCCGGTCGCCCGACCAGACGGCCATGCCGCCGAGCTTTGAAAACGACGGCGCGGGCTTGAATCGTTCGGCAGTGCGCTCGGCGTCATGCCAGTAGCCTTGCGCGACCAGCGGACCGGTATGGACCAGTTCGCCTTCCTCATTCTGCGCGGCTTCGTTGCCGCTGTCATTGACGACGAGAATCTCGGCAAAAGGAATTGCCTTGCCGATCGATGTCGGATTTTCGTCCACCAATGACGGGTCAAGGTAGGTCGAACGGAAGGCCTCGGTCAGGCCGTACATCGGATAGATGCGGGCCTGCGGGAACCTGGTTCGCAACGCGCGCACCAGCGAGGGCGTAAGTGCTCCGCCGCTGTTGGTCAGGCGCATGAGCGACGCGGCGGCATCCTCGGGCCAATCCAGTTCGGCCAGTTGCAGCCATAGCGGCGGCACGGCGGCGATTGTCGTCACGCCGTGGCGCGCCACGGCCTTTACCACGTCGCGCGGCGTCAGGTAGTCGAGCGGCACGACCGATCCGCCTGCATGCCAGGTGGAGAGGAGCTGGTTCTGGCCATAGTCGAAAGCGAGAGGCAGCACCGCGAGAACCCGGTCCTGCGGGGCAATCGCAAGGTAATGCGCAACGCTGACCGCACCGAGCCAGAGGTTCGCCTGGCTGAGCATGACGCCCTTGGGTCGGCCGGTCGAGCCACTGGTGTAGAGGATAGCGGCGAGACTGTCGGACGCGGCGTCGGAGGGCGGTAGGACTTTGCCCAAGGCCCCGGCCTCTGACCAGGCGGCAGCTTCCTCAATGATCGGGCAAGCGGCATCACCCGGCTCGAGCGTTTCGAGCCGTGCCTTGTTCGAGATGAGCAGTGACGCCCCGCTGTCAGCCAGGATATGGGAAACCTGCGCGCGCTTGAGCAAAGGATTGACCGGCACATGGACCAGACCTGCCCGGACCGCAGCCAAGGGCATGAGGCAGGCAAGCTCGGTCTTGGGCAGCCACGTCGCGATGCGCGCCCCCGGCGTGCCCACCTTTGACCGCAGCCATCCCGCCAGCAGGCCTACACGCGCATTTAACGAGTTGTAGCTATGGGTCACGTGCCTGAGCACAAGCGCAGGCGCATCACCTGCCCCGCGCAGGACAAGATGATCGAGCGGATAAACGGTTGGATCGGGATCGGCGGGCACGCTGCGGGGTCTCGGCAAGGGATTTGCGATTTGGACGTCTATCACGCCAGTCTTAATGAAGCGCAAGCGGACCCGCGCCTTGTTGCACTGGCATGCGGATCGCCCTTCGAGCGGCTTGACTGGCTGGACCTTCTGGCAGCCGAATGCCTCGATCCCGCAAAGGCTAAAGTCAGCGTCGCCGCAGACGGCGAGCGCATCGCGGCGCTGCCGTGGTTTGACGCTGATGGCCAGGTGCAGCCGCTTGCCAACTGGTACAACTTTTTCGTCGCACCTGTGGGCGAGCGGAGCCTGCTTCCGGCCATTGCTACAGCGATCCCGCATGGACGCGCGCACTTCGCGCCGATGCGCGAGGATGATGCGGTCGCTCTGGGCTCCGCCCTGCGCAAGGCAGGGTGGTTCGTCCTGTCCGAGCCTTGCGATGCCAACCACGTTCTGGACGTTCGCGGTCGCAGCCATGCCGAGTACTGGTCAACCCGTCCCGGCGCGCTTCGCGAGACGGTAAGGCGCAAGGGTCGGAAAGGCGAAGTCGCGCTGCGGATCGCCACAGCGTTCTGCGATGCCGACTGGGAAGCCTACGAGACCGTGTACAAACTGAGCTGGAAACCGGGCGAAGGCAGCCCGGAATTCCTGCGCAAATGGGCCACAGCCGATGGCGCGCAAGGTCGCTTGCGGCTAGGCATTGCCGAGATTGAGGGCCAGCCGGTCGCCGCGCAATTCTGGACGGTCGAAAACGGAACGGCGTTCATCCACAAGTTGGCGCATGACGAACGTTTCCGCAAACAGTCGCCCGGAACACTGCTCACTGCCGCAATGTTCGAACACGTCATCGACCAGGATCGCGTCGATCTGGTCGACTTCGGGACTGGCGACGATCCCTACAAGCGCGACTGGATGGACACGGTCCGCTCCCGCTGGCGCATACGCGCCTGGCGCCCATCAGCAGTCCGTCACTGGCCCTCGCTGGCACGCGCACTGGCGCGCCAGATGCTCCAACCCCTTGTTTCCGCAAACCGCGATGGTTAAGGGCGCAGTTGCACCCGTCCTTCTTCGATCTTTCAGGGCAGAAATGAACGACACCGACAGCACCCTGCGCACGATCCTTTCGGACGTGCTTGGCCTTTCGGCAGACCGTGTGGCGTCGTTCGATGCGTCCACTGGCCTGTTCGGTGACCTGCCCGAACTGGATTCGATGGCAGTGGCCGGTCTGCTCACCGAAATCGAGGACCGTCTCGATATCGTGATCGAGGACGACGACGTCGATGGCGAACTTCTCGAATCCTATGGCAACCTGCTGACGTTCCTCGAGGCCAAGGTCTCGCAGAGAACCCTGGGGTGATCGCAGGCTGGCCCTGCCCCGGCCCTTCGGGTCAGAGCGAGGAATATGCGCTGGCCTTCGACCGTGTCCGCACGCACCGGTTGCTGATCGTTCCTGCGCTCTTCGACGAAGCAAACCGCCTGCGCCGGATGCTCGTCGATACGATGCGATTGCTGGATCAAGCCGGGATCGACAGTTTCCTGCCCGACCTTCCCGGCTGCAACGAAAGCACACAAGAGTTCGCCGCGCAGAGCGTCCATGGCTGGCGCGTTGCCATGCAGCACGCCTCAAATCATTTCCGCGCGACCGATGTTCTTGCCGTCCGCGGCGGCGCGCTGGTCTTTCCGAACGCACTACCGGGTTGGGTCCTCGAACCTGCCAAAGGTCCCGCCATTCTGCGCCAGTTGCTGCGCGCGCGAACGATCGCAGCGCGCGAAGCGGGCCGCCACGAGGACAGCGCAAGCCTGCTCGAGATCGGGCGGACCGAGGGACTTGAACTGGCTGGCTACCGCTGTGGCGCTTCGCTGATCGCCGGGTTGCAGGATGCCCTGCCGCAGATCGAAGGCCAGCGCCTGATCGCACAGGCCGAGCTGGGCGGCGGCGGCCTGTGGCTGCGGGCCGAGCCCGCTGTTGCACCCGAGCAATCGGCCGCGCTTGCTCGACTGATCGTCGCGGATCTCGGCGCATGAGCCGCCGCCACCTCACCTTTGCCTGCGAAGGCGAGACGCTGGTCGGGACGCTCGACATCGGCGAAGCCAGCGGGTCGGCAGGTCTTCTGCTGATTTCCGGCGGCAACGAATTGCGCAGTGGCGCCTGGGGCGGTCAGGCACAAATGGCAGCGCGCCTCGCTGAAGCCGGCTTCCCGGTGTTCCGCTATGACCGGCGCGGGGTGGGCGACAGCGCGGGCGACAATTTGACGTTCCGGCATTCAGGACCGGATATCGAGGCTGCGCTTGCAGCCTTCCGGTCGGCGGCTCCGCACGTGACGCGAGTGGTCGCATTCGGCAACTGTGATGCGGCAGCGGCGCTGATGCTGTTTGCCCAAGCGTTGCGGATCGATGGCCTCGCCTTGGCCAACCCTTGGACGATCGATGGCGAAGCAGCGCCCGAGGCGATGCCCGCTGCCGCGATCAGGAGCCGTTATCTGGCCAAGTTGACCAATCCGCGCGAGTTGTGGCGGCTGGTCACGGGCGGCGTAAATCTTGCCAAGCTGGCCAAGGGTTTGCGTGATGCGGCCTCTGCCCCCTCGCCCGAACCCGCAGGATTGGTGACCGAGATGCAGGCCGGTCTTGCCGCATTCTCGGGCGACGTTGCCATTCTGCTCGCAAACGGAGACAGGACCGCGCAGATGTTTGAGGCCGCATGGGGAAAGACCGATTCCCGCATCGCGCGCCTCGCCAGCAACTCGCACAGCTTTTCGGACGACGCGGCGCGCGAATGGCTGTTCGCGCGCCTTCTGGAACTGCTCAGGCCCGGATTGCTCAGGCAGGAACCGCCTGGGTCGCCTTGAAATCAAGCTCGGCAAGGAAGCGCTCTGAATCGAGCGCGGCCATGCAGCCGGTTCCCGCTGCCGTTACGGCCTGTCGATAGGTGTGGTCCATGACGTCGCCGCAGGCAAAGACGCCGGGAATCGCCGTCTTGGGGGTGCCGGGTTCGACCACGATGTAGCCGCTATCGTCGAGTTCGAGCTTGCCCTTGAACAGTTCCGTAGCCGGCGCGTGACCGATGGCGACAAACGCGCCGTCGGTTTCGACGATCGATTCCGCGCCGGTCACCGTGTCGATGACCTTGACCCCTGTCAGCCCCTTGCCAACCTCGCCGACAAAGCTTTCGACTTTCTGATTCCACAGAACCTTGACGTTGGGATGCGCGAACAAGCGGTCCTGCAGGATGCGCTCGGCGCGAAGCGAATCGCGGCGGTGAATCAAGGTCACATCGGGTGAATGATTCGTGAGATAGAGCGCTTCTTCGACCGCGGTGTTGCCGCCGCCGATCACCACGACCTTCTTGCCGCGATAGAAGAACCCGTCGCAGGTGGCACAGGCTGACACGCCCTTGCCCGAAAATTCCTGTTCGCCTGGAACGCCGAGCCACTTGGCTTGCGCGCCGGTGGCAATCACGAGCACATCGCCTTCATAAACGTCGCCGCTGTCACCGATGGCGCGGAAGGGCGAGCCCTCAAGGCTTACCTCGAGGATCGTGTCCCACATCATGCGGGTGCCGACGTGCTCGGCCTGGGCCTGCATTTCCTGCATGAGCCACGGACCTTGAATCACATCGCGGAAGCCAGGGTAGTTCTCGACGTCGGTAGTGATCGTCAGCTGTCCGCCCGGCTGGAGGCCCTGCACGACAATCGGCTCCATCCCTGCGCGCGCGCCGTAAATTGCGGCGGACAGACCGGCGGGGCCGGAACCGATAATGAGCATGCGGGTCTTGTGCGTCGTCGCCATGGGAACTCCTCCAGAGGCCCAGCGAGATAAGGCTCGTGCCGCGCAAAAGCGAGTCCGGCTGGGCCGGTTTTTCCGCAGGTTCGAACAGAATATCTTGTCGGGGATTCAGCTGACGACGAGGCGCTGCTCGATTTGCGCGATCGTCTGGACGCAGACACCGAGACGTTCGCGGGCATAGGCCTCAATTGAACCATGCTTCGCTTCGATCGTCTGGAATGCCCGGTCAAGAAACTGCTCCTCGACGCTCATCAGCACGCGCAGCGCCTCATCGCTCATCTCGATGCCGAAGCCTTCGCGGACGTGTCGCGCCCCGGCGGCAATGCGCGCTTCGGCGTTTCCGGCGGTGTTGGTCAGCAGATAGTCACTGAAGATGTCATCGCGGTGCACCCCCAGCAGCGAATGGAGCAGAGCGGCAGCCAGTCCGGTACGGTCCTTTCCGGCCAGGCAATGTAGCAGGCTTGGCGCATCGCGCTCGGCCAATGCCTTCATGAAGAGCCGGAAAGTGCCGACAAGTACAGGGCGGAACGGCAGCGATTCATAAAGCCTCAGCATCGCAAGGCGGGCATCGTCCGGGGTGCGGACTTCACTTGCGCCCTCTTCATGGACTGCACGACCGAAAGTTCCGGCAGTTTCGCCCGGATGGAACAGGACCTCGCCGGTAAATTCCGGGTGCCGCGCGCAGACATTCTGGGCCCGTTCACTGTCGCCGCGCAAATCGATCACCGTTGCGATGCCCAGGGCATGCACCGTGGCAAGATCATCGGGCGAGGCATCCATGTGCTGGCCCGAACGCCAGAGCTTTCCACGCTTAAGGCGTCCGGCGCGCGCCTGATAATTCCCGTAATCGCGGAAGTTATGGATACCGGACATGGTGATTACGCGTCCGTCGGTATGGTCGTTCTGCATTCCGGTCCTCCGGCCTTATCGCTTGCAGCCTTGGGACGCTGCAGGCAAGCCGTCAGGACAACGGAGGGTTCAAGGGTTCCAGCGCACGCGCGACCACGACCGCCGCAGGCGTTGGCTTGGGGACGAGCGTTCCGCCAAGCCCGCGAACGGCCTCGTCCATGCGATCCAGATCGCCGGTATGAAGGACATAGGGAACGCCTAGCGCGGCCAGGGTTCGCGCAACCTGCTCGCATGTCTGGCCCTTGCCGAGCGAGACGTCGAGAATGGCAGCGGAAATCGCGTTGTTCTCGACAATGTTCAGCGCCTCGACAAGATCGAGCGCCGTCAGCGGCTTGCAACCGGCGTCTTCCACCGCGAATTCCAGATCCAGAAGGATCAGAGGTTCGTCATCCAGCACCAGAATGCGACACGGTTCGGTTGAGGAGGGATGCATCCCGGTCATTCTGCCATCTGCCGCAAAGGTATCTTGAGGCTCGCACGCAGGCCACCGCCGTGCCAATCGCGAACGATTCCGCCACGGGCCATTTCCAGCATGCGCTCGATAATCCCGCCTCCAGCGCCGAGCAGCGACTGACGGGGCTTCCCGCCCTGTTCGATCCAGTCGATGCGGATCTCCGGATTATCTGGCGTGCCATTCTTGTGCCAGCCAACCACGACACGGCCGCGATCGCTGCCGAGCGCGCCATATTTGATCGCATCTACCGCAAGTTCATGCAGCGAAAGGCCAAGGATCGAAACGGAGGCGAAGTCTGACCGCAGGCCATTGCCTTCAAAGGCGATACGCGTGCCATCGGGGTCATAGGGCGCGAGCACCGCACGAATCGCCTGCCCCACCTCGACCGTGCCGCGATGAGAATCGTCCAGCGTGGTTTCATAGGCGCGGCCCAGTGCCTGGATGCGATCGTTGATCTCGCGCGCCTCTGGTTCGATGCCGCGCATGCGTCCTGTGAAGTTTACGATGCTGCCGATGACCGCGAACATGTTCTTCATGCGGTGCGAAAGCTCGCGCGCAAGGTCGCGCGCGTGTCGCTCGTCCGCCCGGGCGGTGCGGACATCCGAGACGTCCCACTGGCTGCCGAACAGGTAAACCAGCTTGCCCTCGGCGTCATAGACGGGCCCAAGGTGCAGCGCATTCCAGAAGGCTGTGCCGTCCTTGCGGTAATTGAGCAGTTCGACGACGACGACGTCTTCGTTGGCGATGGCTCGACGTATTTTCTGGATCTGCTTCTTGTCGCTGCCCGGCCCCTGGAGAAACCGGCAGTTACGCCCGATGATTTCGTGCTCTTCATAGCCGGTCAGGTGGCGGAAGGCGCGGTTGGCGAACACGATCGGCAAATCCGTCTCGTGCGGATCGCACAGGCAGATTGCCATGCGGGTCTGCGCCATTGCCTGTTCGAACAGCACGCCGGACGCCCCATCGAATGAGTCCTCGGGATGCTGCTCGCGAAACCGGGCAACGGCGGGATCGAAGGCGGTATGGGCTTGGTCCGTCCGAAGCCGCCCGGATGAATAGTGGTCAGTCGTTCTGTCTTGCATGTCTAGGGCACCTGCCGCCTCCAATGCAGATGCCCCAGCTTGGTTCCTGAAAACGTTAGGTTAATTCGAACTATCGTTGATCGATCGGAATGACTGCCAAAGTCAGCCGCGATATGCACACCAGTTTGCCAAGGGCATCCTCGATCCGGATCGACCACACATGGGTGGTGCGCCCTAGCGCTTCGGGCCGGGCGGTCCCGGTCACCCAGCCCTCGCGAACCGGCCTGACGTGGTTTGCATTGATCTCCATGCCGACGCACAGGAAGCGCGTCGGATCGACCACCATTGCCCCGGCCATCGAACCGATCGTCTCGGCCAAGGCGACCGAAGCCCCGCCATGGAGACGTCCGAAGGGCTGATGCGTGCGGTGATCTACCGGCATGCGCGCGCTGACCCAGTCCGGGCCGCAATCAAGGAACTCGATGCCCAAGTGCGCCGCCATCGTCGACGCCCCTACTCGCGTGAGGCGCGCTATCGACGGCATCTCGCCATTCCACCAGATCATGCAAAGCCTGTCGCAAGGAAGCGCTCGGCACAGCCGGCCAGCACGGCGGTGCCAAGCGGAAGGACGCTCTCGTCGACCATCATGCGCGTCGAATGGATCGAGCAACACGAGCGCCAGTCCACGCCTTCGTGCGCGACGCCAAGGAAGAACATCGCGCCCGGGACTTTCTCGAGGACATAGGAGAAATCCTCGGCCCCCATGATCGGATGGTCGAGGTGATGAAAGGCTTCGTCGCCGACCAATTCACCAACGACGCTTTCGCCCAGCGCGACCGCGCGAGCATCGCAGACCGTAACCGGAAATCCCGGCGTGATCCGCACATCTGCCTTCATGCCGTGCGCTGCGGCGACATGCGTGACCAGCTGGGTCAGTACTTCGTGCATACGCGCGCGGTTGGCCTGGGACAGCGTTCTGATGGTGCCCCGCATGGTCACGCGATCGGCTATCACGTTGTGTGCGGTGCCAGCTTCGATCTTCGCCACGGTTGCCACGACAGGATCAGACACCGGGAACTTGCGCGTCACCACGGCCTGCAGTGCGGTCACGATCTCACAGGCGACGGGCACCGGATCGAGCGCGTCGTGCGGCATGGATGCGTGGCCGCCGCGTCCTTCGACCACGATGTCGAACTGGTCGGCCGAAGCGAGCAGCGCGCCCGTGCGCCCCGCCACCAGCCCATGCGGACTGTTTGGCATGATATGAAGTGCGAATGCAGCGTCAGGCAGCGGATCGATCAGACCGTCTTCGAGCATGAAGCGCGCGCCGTGAAAGCCCTCTTCTCCCGGCTGAAACATGAACTGCACTTCGCCCGCCAGACTGTCGGCCCGCGCGCACAAAACCTCTGCCGCACCGGCCAGCATCGCCGTGTGCGTATCGTGGCCGCAGGCGTGCATCGTGCCCGGAATGGTCGAGGCGAACGGCAGGCCGGTTTCCTCGGTCATCGGCAAGGCATCCATGTCACCGCGAAGAAGCACACGGCGGCCCTCGCCTGCCCTGCCCTTCAGCGTAGCCACCAGTCCCGTGGTCGATGGCCCTTCTCGCCATTCCAGCGGCAGATGGGCAAGCGCCAGGCGAACCTTGTCGCGCGTCTTCGGGGTTTGCAGCCCGAGTTCCGGCTCGGCATGAATTGCGCGGCGCAGTGCGATGATCGCATCGGAAAATCCGCGCGCCTGTTCGAGCAGTTGATGATGAAGCATCGGAGCCTCTCGAGAGATGGGATTGCGAAAGGCTGGCACGTTGCGGCTGGCCTGTCGACCCTGCACCTTTGCCCTTGCACAAGTCCGGCCGCAGCGTTAATCGATCGATTAAAGAAAAGTCGGAGAGTTCGTTATGCCCGAAGCCTACATCATCGACGCGGTCCGCACACCCCGCGGGGTTGGCAAGCCCGGCAAGGGTGCGCTTTCGCATCTGCATCCGCAGACCCTCGCGGCAACGGTCCTGAAGGCGCTGAAGGACCGCAACAATCTCGATACGTCGACGGTGGATGACATCATTTGGTCGACATCGTCGCAGGTCGGCAAGCAGGGCGGCGACCTCGGACGCATGGCGGCCCTTGCCGCAGGCTACGATATCACGGCCAGCGGAACCACGCTTGACCGCTTCTGTGGCGGCGGCATTACATCGGTCAATCTTGCCTGTGCTTCGGTCATGTCAGGCATGGAAGATTGCGTGATCGCCGGCGGCACCGAGATGATGAGCTTTACCATCGCCCATGGCGCCAAGCAGGCGAACGCCGGGATCAAGCCGATGGGCATGGGATCGGGCAACGTGGCGCTTGACGCGCTCCATCCGCAATCGCATCAGGGCGTATGCGGCGATGCGATTGCCAGCATCGAAGGCATCAGCCGCGAGGCGCTCGACGCTCTGGCTCTGGTAAGCCAGCAGCGCGCCGACATTGCCATCAAGGAGGGCCGCTTCGCAAAGTCGGTCGTGCCGGTGTATAACGACAACGGCACGGTTGCGCTTGACCGCGAGGAATTCCCGCGTCCGGAAACCACCGCCGAGGGGCTGGCCGCGCTGAAGCCCAGTTTTGCGGCCCTCGCCGATTACGATCTTGGCGGCACGACGTTCCGCAAGCAGATCAACCGCCGCTACCCCGACGTCGAGATCCAGCATTTTCACCACGCCGGAAACTCCTCGGGCGTGGTCGACGGTGCGGCGGCGCTGCTGATCGTGTCCCCGGACTACGCGCAGGCGCATGGTCTCAAGCCGCGTGCGCGCATCGTGGCCTACGCCAACCAGGGCGATGATCCGACGCTGATGCTCAATGCCCCGGTACCGGCGGCGAAAAAGGCCCTGGCCAAGGCAGGCCTGACCAAGGACGACATCGACGTTTGGGAAATCAACGAAGCCTTTGCCGTCGTCGCCGAGAAGTTCATCCGCGATCTCGGACTTGATCGCGAAAAGGTGAACATCAACGGTGGAGCCATGGCGCTCGGCCACCCGATCGGCGCCACCGGATCGATCCTGATCGGTACTGCTCTCGATGAACTTGAAAGGTCCGGCGGGCGCTACGGCCTTGTCACGATGTGTGCGGCAGGCGGAATGGCGCCTGCAATCATTATCGAACGGATCTGAACACACAACGCGGGCCGGGCAATCCCGGCCCGAAGCGTTACCCCTCCTTGATCATGTGGACGATCGAACCGGTCGGCACCAGCCAATGCTCGCGCCCGATATACGGCGAAGTCACGAAACGGACCGGATGTTCGCGGGCAAAATCGATGACCGAATCGAGAACGTCGGAACCGTGGTAGCAATCGTGCAGCACGATGTGCCCGCCCGGCGTTACGGATTCGAACCAGTTGACGAGGTCCGCCGTGCAGCCTTCGTAACTGTGGTCGCCATCGATGAACAGCATATCCACGGTGCCGACCTCGGGGTACTTCGTGTGCTGTGAATCCCCGACGATGATCTTTGCATTGCCGCCGATCCCGGTTTTATGCAGGAGTTCGCCAAGCAATTCGTCATTCTGTGGAGCAATGTCGACCGACCAGATCGGCGCTTCCTGATTGGCGCAAGCCATCAGGAACAGGCTGCCGCCGTTGTAGCGCCCCACTTCGACGATGCCCTTTCGCGCACGCGCCGCCAGCATGAACAGGTACTCGCCTTCCCACGGTTCCATGCGGATGAATTCCTGCGGAATTTCCGTGTCGCGCAAGGGGTAATACGTGCGCGCGTTGCGGGTCGTCTTCTTGAACGTGACTTCGATGGGCGAATTGACGTGCTTGGTCCGGTAAGATCCGCCAAATCGTTTGATGAACGTCGTGTAATCCATCCCATTCGCTCCTCGCCGCACCGAACTGTCGTCGTCAGCGGCGGCTGGTAGCGCGAATTGCGGGCAAAGCAAAAGCCCTCTGTGTCCGTTCAGGATTGATACGGCCCATCGCACCCGCTACAGATCGCAATACGGGCGGATATTCGGTGAGGGAAAAGATCGTTGCCCCGGCGTGGTTGCATTTGTTACCGCACTCGGCCAGTAAAGAAAAAGATGACCTCGTTGCCGCGTGCATTATTTCAGCCCATCCGCGGCACCGTGCCTCGCTATGGAACGGCGTTCCTGCTTGCGGGATTGGCCACCGCTGCCCGTTTCCTGGCCGACGGCATGCTGCCGCCGGGATTTCCGTTCCTGACGTTCTTTCCGGTTGTCATCATCTGCACGTTCCTTGCCGGTCGAGGCCCTGGGATCGTGTGTGCGGTCGTAAGCGGCCTTGCAGCATGGTACTGGTTCATCCCCCCGTTTCAAAGCTTCCATGCCAACGGCCCGGTCGTGACCGCCATGGTCTTCTTCGGTCTTGTGGTAGCTGTAGACATCGCGCTGATCGATGGCCTGCTCCAGCGCCAGCGCCAACTCGTCGAGAGCCAGCGGCAACTGGCCGACATGGCGACGCACCAGACGCTGCTGTTCAAGGAACTGCAACACCGCGTCGCCAACAATCTTGCGTCGATCTCCTCAATGTTGCGCTTGCAGCGCCGCCAGATCGAGCGTGATCCGACGTCGGCTCTCGCCGTGGTCGACAGCGCCGATGCACGCATCGAACTGATGGGGCGCGTGCACCGCCAGCTCTATGACCCAGCTGCGCGGCAGGTTTCGCTACCCGACCAGATCGGGCACGTGTTGCGACAGGCGCAGGACGTTGCCGGCGCAAGCCACGTCGAAGTCGTGGTTGATGCCATCGAGGCGAACCTGGCGGTGGACCGCATGATGACCTTGATGCTGCTCGTGACCGAAGTCGTCACCAACTCCATCAAACATGCCTTTGCCGACCACGAGGCAGCCTGTGTCAGCCTGCGGCTGGAGCGGATCGCGGATGAGCGATTGCGGTTGACCATAGCCGACAATGGACGCGGTATGGCCGCCTCGGCCTCCGCCGACGCGCCCGGCAAGCCGCGCGGGCTCGGTACGACGATCATCCGGGGTTTTGCGGCCCAGCTCAACGGCCAGCTTGAGGTCATCGACGACAATGGCGTGACCACGATCGTCGAATTCCCCGAAGACACCGACTGATCGGTTCCCGGGCGGCTCAGTGCGTCGGAGCGAAGTCTCCCGGCTCGTTTGCCACGATCTTCAATACCTGCGTCCATGCCGCCACGTTCTGCGCAAGATCGACAGGATCGACCTTGTCGAGCGTATCGTCTGGCGTGTGGTGCAAGTCGAAGTAGTGCGTGCCGTCCTGATTGAGATCGACAACGGCCAGCTTCTGCTTCTCGATGATCGGCTCGACATCGGTCCCGCCCTCGACAGGCCCTGATCCGCGTACGATACCCATCGGCGAAAGCGCATCGGCGATCCGATCGGCCAGCGGCTTGTTGCTGGTCCAGAAGTTGGTGTTTACCCGCCAGACGCGGCCCGCACCGAAATCACTTTCCATCGCCAGTCCATGCGGCTCGCCATGCTTTTGCGCATAGGCTTTGCCGCCAAAGCCGCCGAGTTCCTCGGAGCCTGCCCAGAGCACCCTGATCGTTCGCAACGGCTGCCCGCCCTCCTGCGCCTTGAGCGCGGCTGCCGTAATTATGGCGCAGCCGGCGGCATCGTCGATCGCGCCCGTGCCAAGGTCCCAGCTATCGAGATGGCAACCGACGAGGATTGCAGGCAACGCAGGATCGCGCCCCGGCAGTTCACCGATCACGTTGCCCGAAGGAAGATTGTCGGTTGTCTTGCCCGTCAGCGTCAACGAAAGACGGATCGGCTTTCCGCTGCGGGCGATGCGCGCGATCAAGTCGGCGTCCGGGTTCGACACCGCCCCTGCCGGTATCGGCTTCACGCCATCGGGAAAATTTGTGGCACCGGTATGCGGATTGCGGTGACTGTCGGTCCCGATCGATCGGATGACGACACCAGCCGCCCCCTTGCCCGAGGCAATCGCGGGCCCTGCGCGGCGCACCTGCCCGTATGGCCCATAGCCGCTGCCGTCCTGGTTGCGCTTCATCGCATGGTCGATGAACGCGATCTTGCCTGAGAGCGAGCCTGCTGGTGCTTGCCTGAGTGCATCCAGCGTCGGGAAATAGACGACATCGGCCTCGATGCCCTTGTCCGGGGTCGTCCCGCTGTATCCCAGTGCCGTGACTGCCAGCGTGAAATGGATCGGCGCGAGGAGGCTCGCCTGGTCACGCCCGCGCACGTAGCCGCGGATCGTGAACGGCTCGACCGCGACCTTGGCGAAGCCCAGCGCCTTCAGCCGTGCGCCTGCCCAGACCCGAGCCCTTGCCTCCGCCTCGCTGCCGGGCATCCGCGGACCCACTTCGCTGGTGAGCCCGGCAAGGATGTCCCAGGCGGTGTCCGCCGCCGGTTCCGGCGTCTGAGCCTGTGCTGACAATGGAACGATCAGGGCGGAGAGCGCCAGCGCGCGGAAATTGTTTCGCATGAAACCTTGCCTATCGCTCGGCCGAGCCGCTGCCAAGCCCCTCTTGCCCCTATGGCGCGCCAACCCCCGCTTGCCCGCACCGGCTTGCTCGGATAAGGGCGGCGCAACTCATTCTCGCCATTCATCCAAGGACCCGACATGGCTGCCCAATACGCCTACGTCATGAAGAACATGACGAAGACCTTCCCCGGCGCGCAGAAGCCGGTTCTCAGCGACATCAGCCTGCAGTTCTATCAGGGCGCCAAGATCGGCATCGTCGGCCCTAACGGCGCCGGCAAGTCGACCCTGATCAAGATCATGGCCGGGATCGACAAGGACTACACCGGCGAAGCCTGGGCGGGTGAAAACATCACCGTCGGCTATCTCGAGCAGGAGCCCCAACTCGACGAGACGAAGACCGTGCTCGAAAACGTCAAGGACGGCGCGCGCGGGATCGCCGATATGGTCGATCGGTTCAACCAGATCGGCATGGAAATGGGCGAGGAAGACGCCGATTTCGACGCGCTGGGCGCCGAGATGAGCGAGCTTCAGGACAAGATCGACGCGGTCGACGGCTGGACGCTCGACAACCAGCTCGAGATCGCGATGGAAGCGCTGCGCTGCCCGCCGGGCGACTGGCCGGTGACCAGCCTCTCGGGCGGTGAAAAGCGTCGCATCGCGCTGACCCGCCTGCTGATCCAGAAGCCGTCGATCCTGCTGCTCGACGAGCCCACCAACCACCTTGACGCAGAATCCGTCGAATGGCTGGAAAATCACCTCAAGGAATATGCAGGCGCGGTGCTGATGATCACCCACGACCGCTACTTCCTCGACAACGTGGTCGGCTGGATCCTCGAACTCGATCGCGGAAAGTACTTCCCTTACGAGGGCAACTATTCGACCTACCTCGAAAAGAAAGCCAAGCGCCTCGAGCAGGAAGACCGCGAGGAAAGCGGCAAGAAGAAGGCCCTTACCCGCGAACTCGAATGGATCAGGCAGACGCCCGCCGCGCGCCAGACAAAAAGCAAGGCGCGTATCCGCAAGTTCGAGGAACTGCAGAACGCCCAGGACAACCGTCCGATCGGCAAGGCCCAGATCGTCATCCAGGTGCCCGAACGCCTTGGCGGCAAGGTCATCGAGGTCAAGAACATCTCGAAGGCCTATGGCGACAAGCTGCTGTTCGAAGACCTTTCGTTCATGCTGCCGCCGGGCGGTATCGTCGGGATCATCGGTCCTAACGGCGCGGGCAAATCCACGCTGTTCAAGATCCTGACCGGCAAGGAACAGCCAGACAGCGGCACCGTGGAAATCGGCAGCACCGTTCACCTCGGCTATGTCGACCAGAGCCGCGACGACCTGAACCCCAAGAACAACGTCTGGGAGGAAATCTCGGACGGGCTGGACTACATGACTGTCAACAAGCAGGACATGTCCACCCGTGCCTACGTGGGCGCGTTCAACTTCAAGGGCGCTGACCAGCAGAAGAATGTCGGCAAGCTTTCAGGCGGTGAACGCAATCGCGTCCACATGGCCAAGATGCTCAAGCTGGGCGGAAACGTGCTGCTGCTCGACGAACCGACCAACGACCTTGACGTGGAAACGCTGAGCGCGCTGGAAGACGCCATCGAAAACTTCGCCGGCTGCGCCGTGGTCATCAGCCACGACCGCTTTTTCCTCGATCGTCTGGCAACCCACATCCTCGCGTTCGAAGGCAACAGCCACGTCGAATGGTTCGAAGGCAACTTCGCAGCCTACGAGGAAGACAAGCGCCGCCGCTTGGGCGATGCCGCCGACCGCCCGACCGCGCTCGCCTACAAGAAGTTGACGCGCTGACCCAGTGCAGCCGGTGTTCCGCTATTTGCCCGTGCGGCGGAAGCGGAACACCAGCGTCTCATCCTTGCCGCCGTCGCCATGGACCACCACGGTCGCGGTCATCGTATCCGGCCCCGTCCGTTCGTAGACCAGCCCCGAAAAGTCCCAACGCTCCTTGCCCGCCTGCGTCAGCGGAAAAGCGACAACTTTGTCCTTCTCTTCCCAGCCGGTCAGGTCTGGATTGAAGTGCTTTAGCCGGTAGGCCAGCGATCCGCCGTTCTCGACGATGGTGATGAGTTCATAGAACATCACCGACCCGTCCTTGTTCAGTTGGCGAAAGTGGCCGACCATCTGCCCGCCTGCGGCCGAAGCATAGGTTTCAAGAGCAGGTGCGCCCTCGATGCCATCGCCTTCCCACGATCCTGCCAACCATGACAGGTCGGCCAGCGTTGCCGACGGCGATGGTGTGGCAGCGAGCGCGATTTCCGGGGTCAGGATGGTTGCAGCCAGAGCCAGAAAGGTTGCTTTCATCGACGCCACGCTCCGTCATAATCGGGTAAGAGAAAGCTACATCACGGCGCGAGCCATGTCCCGTGCCAATCTTCGTGGGCGCAGGATCGTTCGAAACGGGCACGCACGCCGCCTTCGTGGGTAAGCTGCAACCAGTCGAGCACGAGAACCTCGACCAGAAGCACCGCAAAGTTCTCGCGTCCGGGCAGCGACTCCGCGAGAGTGGGTGAGCGGCGCAACAGGCTTTCGGGCAGCGCAGACCCGGCCTCGGGCAAGGCGGCTCCCGGACCTTGACTGGCAAGGTAGCACCGCCTGCTTGAAAGCGCCGCGGCGCTCCAGGCGAGGTCCACTGCCGTCCCGTGTTGTTCGACCTTCCCAAGGCCGCGCATGCGCAGCTGAATGCGTGCCACAGGATCGTATGCCAGAACCGACACCCGGGGATTGTCCGCGATCAGTCCGACCTTCGGACTGCGCAGGTCGGTGTGGAAGCGAATCAGTGACAAGTCGGCCTGCGCCTCGCGCAGGACCATGATCCTCAAGTCGCCGTCAGCCGTGCCCACGACGGGTGTATGCATCGGGTGACGCGCACTGTTTGCGGCTTGTGCGAGGCGGGCAGACGCATCGCGAGGCAATTCTGACAGCGACAAATCCATTCATTGAACCCATTACAAACCTGAACGAGAAGCTGTCAGTCCGGTTCAGGGATCGGACAGCGCGACTCATCTATTACCAACGTATTAAGCCGCGAAGGGTTTTGCGGCGAACAATCGGGAAAGGGTCGGCTACCATGTCCGACAAGTCCAATTTGAAGAACTCGGCGTTGGCGGCGCTTGCCTTCGCCCTCGTCGCAACGGCTCTTCCTGCATCGGCCTCTGCCGAACCCCAGCGACGCGAGGAACGCGGTGGCAGGGCGTGGGGCGGCGGCAATGATGGCCAGCGCGGCGGTGGCGACTTTCGCGCCAGAGCGATGGGTCAGGGGCAGGCGCAGGCCCGCCCGCAGCAAGCGCCTCCGCAACAGGCGCGCACCGAACAGCCGCCGATGGAACGACCGGCAGCGGGCTGGCAGGGACGCGGCAACGCTGGCGAAGCTCCGCGGTGGGGATCGCAGGATCGTGGATCGGGCAATCGCCCCGGACGCGACTGGCAGGCAGGTACGGTAAACCGCCCTGCCCCCGCCGAACGGGCAGCGACGCCTGCAGTGCCGCAACGTGGCTGGGACGGCACGCGCTGGAATCCCAGCAATGGCGCTCGCGTCGAAACCAGCCGTGATCGCGATCGTGATCGTGATGGCAACCGGGATCGCAACTGGTCAGGCAATCGGGATCAGCGCGACGGGTGGAACGGTCGCAACTCGACCTACACCGACCGCAACCGCCACGACAACAACTGGCGGGATAACGATCGACGCGATGGCGACCGGTGGCGGCAGGGCAGCCAATGGCGCGGCAACGATCGCGATAACCACCGGCGTTGGAGCAACGACTGGCGGCGCGACAATCGCTACAACTGGAGCAGCTACCGCAATACCAACCGCAACCACTATCGGATGCCGCGGTACTACGCGCCCTATCGCGGTTACAATTACAGCCGCCTGTCGATCGGGTTTTTCTTGAACTCGGGATTCTACGGCAGCAACTACTGGATCAACGATCCATGGTCATACCGCCTGCCCCCGGCTTACAGCGGCTATCGCTGGGTCCGGTACTATGACGACGTCATGCTCGTCGACACCTACTCCGGCGAAGTCGTGGACGTGATCTACAACTTCTTCTGGTAAGAATGACGGAAGTGGCAGGCGCATCAACGTCTGCCGCACCGCAGGCAAGGTTTCGGTGACGAAGGCCTCGCGCACCAGTTGCGCGGGGCCTTTGGTCATTCAACACCGCTGGACGACATCGCCAGAAGAATCGAGCGCATCATGCTGCGCCCCGCGTCGGTCAATCGGACGTAGCGTCGGCGCGCGTCGGCGTTGTCGGCGATGCGATAGATCAAACCTTCACGCTCGAGCCGGGCGATCCAGCGCAGGATCGTGGTCGACGGGACACCGGCATCGAGGCAGACGCTGGAAACCTGGATCTCGGTGCGGCGGCGTTCGGCGATGTAGAGATCCAGCAGAATATCCCAGCCGGGCTCCCCGAACAGGCCCTTGCGACCTGATGCGGCGTCGCGCTTTCGGCGCAGGCCATAAAGAGAGGCTGCGACACGCAGGCACTCGATCTCCGGATCAACGAAGGCATCCAAGTAAAATTCCCTCCAAGTTTACATCGGAAAACCATCAAGCCCCCCGGCTCGACTGCCTGACAAATCAACGCCGCCTCAAACGCTGCTTGCCGGGCCTGGTCATCCGGCCGCCAATCTCCACTCGATTGAACGGCGCCGCATGGATTAAACGAAAACTTCGGGTAATGCTTGATGAAATATTACCATTTGTCCGGTTCGGACCAATTCGCCACTCTTGCACCGTCCGCCGGGATATCGCATTACCGCTTGAACCATGGCCATTTTTCGCCGGAAAGCCGGATCAGCAGCAGAGCAACTGGCGCTCCGTCAGGTGGGCGAAATCGTACGCGGCCGCCTTGCGAGCGATCCGGGCGTCTACCGGATTCCCGTCGATGGGCTCGAGATTTTTGGCGTGGCCGACTTCTTCTCGCTGGCCGAATGCGAAAAGCTGATCGGCATCGTCGACAGCGTCGCCCGCCCTTCGCCAACCTACAAGGGCACCGATGCCACCGGCCGCACCAGCTATAGCGGTGATGTCGACCCGTTCGATCCGTTCATCCTGATGCTGCAGCGCCGGATCGATGACCTGATGGGGATAGACCCCACGTTCGGCGAAACGATCCAGGGCCAACGATATGCGCCAGGTCAGGAGTTCCGCGGCCATTACGATCATTTTCTGCCATCGCAGCCATTCTGGGATTCCGAGCAGAAGCGCGGGGGACAGCGCAGCTGGACGGCGATGGCCTATCTCAATGCGGTCGAAGAAGGCGGCACGACAGATTTCACGCGGATCGACCTGTCCATACCACCCCAGCCCGGCGCATTGCTGATCTGGAACAACATGAAGCCTGATGGCACGCCCAATCCCGATGCCATGCATGCCGGAATGCCGGTCTTGCGTGGCACCAAATACGTCCTGACCAAATGGTACCGGGCCCGTCCGTGGTGCTGACGCGCGTCTCGTTGCGCGCGGCCCTTGTCGTATGGCTGGCCCTTACGCTGGCGAATGCACCGGCCGCACGGGAAATCCCGTCCGCTCCAGCGGCCACTGCGCGCATCGACAGCGTACCTGCGCCCGTCAGTCGGCTTTCGGCAGATGCTGCGCTCGACCGGCTCTTCGCGGAGGATGCAAGCCAGAGCCTGGCGCTCGACCCAGTCGCTGCGATCGAACAGGGCCAGACGGTATCGGTCCGCCAGTTCACGCTGCTGTTTACGCCGGAGTTATCGCGATTGCGCCGCGAGGCCAATGCCCGCACGCTTGCCAGTCTCGCAAGGATCGACCCTGTGCGGCTGGACGAGGCCCATCGCATTTCGCGCGCGGTCTTCGCAGATGCAAAGACCAGCGAGCAGGCACTGCTCGCGCCCGAGATGCGGGCCCTGCTCGATGTCGAACCGTTCAATCATTTCGGCGGCTTTCACGTTGGCTACCCTGAGCTTTCGACGCCCGGAAGCGGAGTGGCGCTCGATACCCTGACCGACTACGAGCTGCTGATTGCCCGACACCGCGCGCTGCCGCAGGTCTTCGACCAAGCCATCGCGCGCTTTCGCGAAGGTATGGCCAGCGGGATGACATCGCCGCGCCTCACGATCGACAACATGATCGTCCAGATAGACGGTCTGCTGGCGCAACCCGTCAGCCGTTCGGCCTTCGTCGCTCCGGCCCGGCAATTTCCCGACTCGTTCTCACCCGCAGACCGCGACCGTCTGACACGCGAACTGACCGAGGTGACGCGGCGCGAGATCTATCCTGCCTATCGCGCCCTGCGTCGGTTTCTGGCCGAGGAATATCGCCCCGTCGCGCGCGAACAGGTCGGCCTGTCTGCTTTGATTGGAGGCGAGCGGCTTTACCGACTCCTCGCGCGGTCGAATACCACGCTCGATCTTGATCCTGCCGACGTCCACCAGATGGGCCTGAGCAGCGTGGCGCAGATCCAGACACGGATGGAAGTGGTCAAGCAGCAGCTCGGCTTCACCGGGCCCTTGCGAGATTTCTTCGACCACATCCGCCGCGATCCCCGCTATCATCCACGCAGCGAGCAGGAACTGGCTGACGGCTTCCGGGAAACCGGGCGCAAGGTCGATTCGCTGGCACCGCAGTACTTCCTGCACCTCCCGCGCACGCCATTGCAGATACAGCCATACCGCGCCTATCGCGCCCGGTTCGAGGCGGGTGGCAGCTACGCCCAAGGCTCGGCAGACGGGCGCCTGCCCGGTGTGTTTTTCTTCAACACTTACGATCTCAAGAGCCGGTTCCTGACGGGCGTTTCCACGCTCTACCTTCACGAAGGCTCTCCGGGGCATCATTTCCAGATCAGTCTCGCGCAGGAAAACACCGCCCTGCCCGACTTCCAGCGCTTCGGCGGCAATACCGCCTACATTGAAGGTTGGGCGCTCTATGCCGAAACGCTCGGCTACGAGATGGGCCTGTACAAGGACCCCATGCAACACTGGGGCACCCTCGACGACGAGATGCTGCGCGCGATGCGGCTGGTGGTCGATACCGGCATTCACACGCGAGGCTGGACCCGCGACGAGGCGGTGGCCTACATGCTCGCCAATTCAGGGATGGGGCGCAGCGACGCCCAGGCCGAAGTCGATCGTTACGTCGCCAATCCGGGACAAGCGCTCGCCTACAAGATCGGCGCGCTCACGATCCAGCGCTTGCGCCGCGAGGCGGAGATCGCGCTCGGCCCCCGCTTCGACATTCGCCTCTTCCACGACCAGATCCTCGGCAGCGGCGCCCTGCCGATGCAAGTGCTGGAAACCAAGGTTCGCGGATGGATCAACCGGACCCGCGCCGCGCGCTGACCGTCAATCGCCCAGCGCTTCGGCAATCAGCCTGCGGGTGTTGGCAACGCCGTAAAGCGCGATGAAGCTGCCCATGCGCGGCCCTTGCGGGGATCCCAGCAGCGTCTCGTAAAGGCACTTGAACCAGTCGCGCAGCTGCTCGAACCCGTAGTGCGGATCCTTGCCGATCTCGTAGACGATGTTCTGCAGTTCCTCGGCCGTCGCGCCGTCCGACGTCGCTGCCAGTTCCTCGTCGAGGGCGGCAAGCGCCAGTGCCTCATTGGCCTCGGGCTTGCGGCGCTTGAGCGTGGGCGCGATGAAATCACGGTTGTAGGCCAGCGCCCGCGTCACCAGCCCGTCGAGTGCCGGATGCGCTGCAGGGTCGGCATCGTCGACATAGTTGCCGAGATAGGACCAGACCTGCTCACGCGTCGCTCCTGCGCCCAGCACGCCTACGAGATTGAGCAGAAGGCCATAGGTTACCGGTAGCCTGTCCCCCTCGCCGCCATGATAGCCGTTGGTGCGCAGCAGGTGCCACACGGGGTTGCCGAGCTGCTGCTCGACCGGCTGCGTCGGCATCTTCTCGCGGAACTGCCAGTATTCATCGACCGCACGCGGAATGATGCCGACATGAAGCGACTTGGCGCTCTTGGGCTCGCGGAACAAGTAAAAGCCGAGCGATTCATCGCTGCCATATTCCAGCCACTGCTCGATCGTCAGGCCGTTGCCCTTCGACTTGGAAATCTTCTCGCCCTTTTCGTCAAGGAAGAGTTCGTAGATCAGGCCCTCGGGGCGGCGTCCGCCGAGAACCTGGGCGATCCGCCCCGACTGCGTAACGCTGTCGGTCAGATCCTTGCCGCACATCTCGTAGTCGACGCCCAGCGCGACCCAGCGCATCGCCCAATCGACCTTCCACTGCAGCTTGGACCAGCCGCCAAGGATCGTGTGCTCGATCGTCTCGCCGGTCACATCCTCGAACCGGACGATCCCCGCTTCGGCATCGACCACTTCGATCGGCACCTGCAGCACCTGGCCATTGGTCGGCGATACCGGCAACACCGGCGAGTAGGTCTTGCGGCGCTCCTCGCGCAGGGTGGGCAGCATGATGTCCATGATGCCCTGGAAGTTGCGCAGCACATTGCGCAGCGCATCGTCGAACGCGCCCGCATTGTAGCGATCCGAGGCCGAGACGAATTCGTAGTCGAACCCGAACTGGTCGAGAAACTCGCGCAGCATCGCGTTGTTATGATGCGCAAAGCTCTCGTGCGTACCGAACGGATCGGGAATGCGGCTCAGCGGATGGCCGAGATGGGCCTCGAGCACGGCCTTGTTCTCGATATTGTCGGGCACCTTGCGCAGCCCGTCCATGTCGTCCGAAAATGCGACAAGGCGCGTCGGATGCCCCCCGGTCAGCACTTCATAGGCGCGGCGGACCAGCGTGGTGCGCAGCACTTCCTGGAAGGTGCCGATGTGCGGCAGGCCCGAGGGACCATAGCCCGTCTCGAACAGCACTGGCACGAGCGCGCCCGATGCATCGCGTTTACCGCCCGCGAAGCGCTTGATCAGCTTGCGGGCTTCCTCGAAGGGCCATGCCTTGGAGGTCTGGGCGGCGGTCTGGATGGCATCGGTCATGATGCCCGCCCTTTTGCGCGCGGACGCCGCTTTCGCAAGCAAAAGCTGGCCAGGGCAATCACCGAAAAGGCGGGACCGCGCGCACGCGATCCCGCCTTTCCGTGGAGGTGCTTCCGAAGGGAGGCTTACTTCAGAAGCGAAAGTACGTTCTGCTGGGCCTGATTGGCCTGAGCGATCATCGCGGTCGATGCCTGGCTCAGTATCTGGGCCTTGGCCATCGCGGTCGTTTCCGCCGAATAGTCCGTATCCAGAATCCGCGAACGGGCATCCGAAAGGTTGGTAATGTTGTCGTTGAGATTGCTCACCACCGATTCAAGACGATTCTGGCCTGCACCGAGCAGCGAACGCGCGCCCGAGATCGAATCCAGTTCTGCGTCCAGCGTGCCGAGCAATGCGTTGGCGGTCGTTGCAGTGGAAACGTCGTAGGAACCGGGAGCGCCACCCGACGCCTGCAGCGTGGTCAGGTCGGCGATCTCGAGGTCCACGGTATCGGTCGAATCCGAGCCGGCCTGGATGGTGATGGCGGTTACCGAACCGTCGAACAGCTGGACGCCGTTGAAATTGGTGTTGGTGATGATCTGGTCGACCTGCTCGGTCAGCTGATCGACTTCGCTCTGCATGTAAACGCGGTCGGTAGCGTCCTGATAGGTGCCCGACGCCGATTGCGCGGCGAGTTCGCGTATACGCTGCAGCATCGCGGTGACTTCATTCAGCGCACCATCGGCGGTCTGTGCAAGGCTGATGCCATCGTTGGCGTTGCGCACGCCCTGGCCCATGCCCTTGATCTGCGACGTCATGGTGGTGCTGATCGCGAGGCCGGCGGCATCGTCCTTGGCGCCGTTGATCCGCTTGCCGGTCGAAAGGCGCTCCATCGCGGTGCCGAGCATCTTGTTGGCCGTATTGGAAGCATTCGTAGCGCGGGTCGCGCTGATATTCGTGTTGATGACTGCCATGTCCCATTCTCCACTATGGGGCGGAGTCGGGTGACACTCCGCGATTGGTCCCGCAGATCAGAACGGTGCACGGGCCGGTATTTTAAGGCCCGGGGGAAAAGTTGACGGCATGGAGCGCTTTGTCGGGTTGTCGCTTGCCCCGTGTTCCATTCCTGTTCTAACGCAAACAAGTGACGGACCGGCCCGCCCTCTCGCTTCCGGCGATTCATGCCAGCCACGGCGGCTGCTGGCTGCGCGAAGGGTTCGCCACGCGCGGCGTCGGCAAGGGCGAGGCCATCGTTGCGGCAGCAGATACGCCACTGCTGATGCTCAATGCGCCGCTGGTCGCCAGCCGTCTGGGTTATCCGGATCTTTCGGGGCTAGACCTGCTCGAACTCTACGCCTTCATTCATCCTGCGCGCTTCGTCGTACCGACACCCAAGGGCCTGGCTCATGCCCTCGGCCTAGATGAACCTTCCGGTGACGATCAGGTCCCCCTGCTCCTGCAGCAGGCTGCCGAAGCGCTGCTTGCCACGTGCGAGCGGGATAACTGGGCCGAGCGTGAAGGAGCCTGGACCGCATTGCAATCGCTGGTGCGGATGCGCTGGCCCTGGGCGACGCTGCTGACGCCCCGGATTGCCAAGCCCCAACGTGCAGAGCGTTGGCTGTTTGCCCGCCTGCCTGAATGGGAGGAGACGCCTGAACGCCCGCAGCCTGCGCAAGTGACGCTCGATGACACGGCGATCGCGGCCCGCCTGGCCGACCTCACGGGTGCGGGCGCCGAAGAGCGGCCCGCGCAGCAGGACTACGCGCGCGAGGCAGGACGAACCTTCAATCCCCGCACCGCGCAGCGCCAGCCGCACATGGTGCTGGCGCAGGCCGGCACCGGCACCGGCAAGACATTCGGCTATCTCGCCCCCGCCTCGCTCTGGGCCGAACGCTCGGGCGGCACGGTCTGGGTTTCGACCTACACCAAGGCGCTGCAGCGCCAGCTTCGCCGCGAAAGCCGCCGCGCGTTTCCCGCCGAGCGCAACGGCAAGCCCCCCGTAGTCGTGCGCAAGGGCCGCGAGAACTACCTCTGCCTGCTCAACCTTGAGGATGCGCTGCAGGGTGGCTTCGGGGGTCGCGCGGCGATCCTTGCCCAGCTTGTCGCGCGCTGGGCCGCGTTCTCGCAGGATGGCGACATGATCGGCGGCGATCTGCCCGGCTGGCTGGGCACGCTGTTCCGCAAACGCGGCATCGCGGCATTGACCGACCAGCGCGGCGAATGTGTCTATGCCGGTTGCCCGCACTACCGCAAATGCTTCATCGAGCGCTCCGCTCGCGCCTCGGCCAGCGCCGAGCTGGTGATCGCCAATCACGCGCTGGTCATGGTCAACGCTGCGCGCGGACGGGACGCGGCGCAGCGCCCCACCCGGATCGTGTTCGACGAAGGACACCACGTGTTCGAAGCGGCGGATTCGACTTTTTCGGCAGCCCTGACCGGCGCCGAGACGATCGAACTGCGCCGCTGGGTAATCGGGCCCGAAGGCAAGTCGCGCGGTCGCCGGCGCGGGCTTTCCGCACGCCTTGCCGATGTCGCCAGCTATGACGAAGAGGGCGAGCGCGCGATTGCAAATGCGCGCGAGGCGGCAGAAGCATTGCCCAGCGAAGGATGGCTCGCGCGGGTGGTTGAAGGTACGCCGTCAGGGCCGCTGGAGGAACTGCTGTCGGCAGCACGGGCGCTGACTTACGCGCGCGACGAAAGCGGTGGCCAGGATGCAGGCTATGGGCTGGAGACTGAAATTGCCCAGCTCGACGGCCCCTTCATCGAAGTGGCTGGCCGCGCGCAGGAGGCGCTTGAAGCGCTGCGCAAGCCGCTCGTCCGGCTTGGCCTGCGGCTGGAGGCTCTGATCGAGGACGGACCGGACTGGCTCGACGGCCCCGCCCGTGCCCGCATCGAAGGCGCGCGCGGGGCGATCGGCTGGCGCACAGATCTTGTCGCGGGCTGGATTGCCCTGCTGGCACGGCTTGGTGGCCCGGGCGATCCCGATTTCGTCGACTGGCTGGCGGTCGAACGCTCGGACGGTCGCGAGTGGGATGTCGGCCTGCATCGACATTATCTCGATCCGATGAAGCCCTTCGCCGAAACCGTGCTGGCGCCATCGCACGGCGTGATGATGACCTCGGCCACCCTGCGCGACGGCGATGACTGGGACAGCGCGGTCCAGCGCAGTGGTGCGCCGCATCTCGATATCGCACCGCGCCTGTTCTCCGCCGAAAGCCCGTTCGACTACCAGAACCAGGCCGAAGTCCTGATCGTCACCGATGTGCCCAAGGGCGATATTCCGGCGCTTGCCGCAGCCTACGGTCGGCTGATCGAGGCATCGGGCGGGGGCGCGCTTGGCCTGTTCACCGCGATCCGTCGCTTGCGCGCGGTCTATGGCCGGATCGCGGATCGCCTCGCGCGCGGCGGGCTGCCGCTGTTTGCGCAACATGTCGATCCGATCGACACCGGGACGCTGGTCGATATCTTCCGCGACGATCCCCGCGCCTCGCTTCTGGGCACCGACGCCTTGCGGGACGGCGTGGACGTGCCGGGCCATTCGCTGCGGCTGGTTGTGATGGAACAGGTGCCTTGGCCCAAGCCCTCGATCCTGCACCGCGCGCGGCGTCTGGCAGGCGGCGGACAGGCCTATGACGACCGTATCATCCGGGCGCGCCTCGCCCAGGCCTTCGGCCGGCTGATCCGCTCGGCCGGAGACAAGGGCCACTTCGTGGTGCTTTCATCGGCTTTCCCCTCACGCCTGCTCAGCGCCTTTCCGGCTGGAACGCCGATCCGCAGGGTCACGCTCGATGTGGCTTTACAAAGCGTTGTCGGCGGTGTTTCTGAAGATCAGACAGCAACCAGCCGCGCCGAGGGGATCTCGTGAAGACACTCGCCCTGTTCCGTCACGCCAAGTCGGATTGGAGCGATGCGCGCGCCCGTGATTTCGATCGACCGCTGAACGAGCGTGGCCAGCGCGGGGCCCGCGCGATGGGCGATTACATCAAGACCTCCGGTCGGCAATTCGCGCGCATGATCGCCTCGCCCGCAGTCCGCGCCGCAGAGACGGTAGAGGAAGCGAGCCGCGCCTGGGGCTGTACTTTCAAGGTGGAATGGGACCGGCGCATCTATCTGGCGAGTTCGGCAACACTGATCGATCTGCTGAAGGAGATCGAAGGCGATCCAGCCAGCGTCCTGATGGTCGGCCACAATCCTGGCCTTGAGGACCTGATCTTTGATCTCGTGCCTGACGACGGCACCTCGCCCTTGCGCGACGTGGTGGAACAGAAATTCCCGACCGCGACCTTTGCCGTCATCGAACTCGACGTGAACGACTGGTCGGCCATAACCGAGGGCTGTGGTCGCCTTGTCGAACTCAAACGCCCGCGCGATCTCGATCCGTCGCTTGGCCCTGTCCTTGTCGACTAGTCGGCGTCAAGCGCCGCTGCGAGACGGTCACGGATGGCACGAAGCGCCTGCGATGCGCTGAACGGCTGATCTTCCTGCGGTTCAACCGGCTTTGGCGCGGCCAGCACCGTGGCCGACCCCGCCTTGCCCCCCTTCAACGCCTGCCGTGCCCCCTTGATCGTATAACCCTCATGGTTGAGGAGCCGGTTGATCTCGGTCAGCAAGGCAACGTCCTGCGGGCGATAGTACCTTCGCCCGCCAGCGCGTGTCAGCGGGCGTAAAGCCGGAAACTGCTCTTCCCAATATCGCAGCACATGCTGGCGAATCCCGAGCAACTTGGCCACTTCGCCGATTGTGCGAAATGCCCCGGGATCCTTGCCATCAGTTGGATCTGGAATGGAATTTTCCGTCATCACCAAGCGCTCAGCCTTGGCCGATGCGGTCCTTCAGCATCTGGCTGGCGCGGAAACTCAGGACGCGGCGGGGGGTGATCGGAACCTCGATCCCTGTCTTGGGATTGCGTCCTACCCGCTCGGCCTTGTCGCGCAGCAGGAATGTGCCGAAGCCCGAAATCTTGACGTTTTCCCCATCAGCCAGTGCCGTGCACATGTGGCGCAAGATGGATTCCACCATCTCGAGCGAATCCGCGCGCGACAAACCGACGCGGCGATTGATGCTCTCTGCAAGATCGGCTCGCGTCAGAGTTCCGATTGAACGCATCCCCGATTTCCCCCTCGATATTTGTTTGACCCAAGATCGCGGAGAATAACGCCGATTCTCAGGAACGCAATGCAATGCCTTGGGGATAAAGGATAAGGGGAAAGCCGACCTGAAACTGACCGGTTCAGACCCTCGCGAGGCAGGCGCCCCAGGTAAATCCGCCGCCCATTGCCTCGAACATCACAAGGTCACCCGGCTTGATCCGGCCATCCTGCACCGCCGTATCATAGGCCAGCGGAACCGACGCGGCGCTGGTATTGGCGTGACGGTCGACCGTCACGACCACCCGGTCAGGCGAGAGTCCAAGCTTGCGCGCGGTTGCATCGAGGATGCGCAGGTTGGCCTGGTGCGGCACGACCCAGTCGATGTCATCTGGCGCGTAACCGGAAGCATCGAGCACTTCGGAGAGCACGTTCGCGAGGTTGGTTACCGCGTGGCGAAACACCTCGCGGCCTTTCATGCGCAGCTTGCCAACCGTGCCGGTGCTCGATGGCCCGCCGTCGACATAGAGCAGTTCGTTGTGGGCGCCATCAGCATGAAGGCGCGAGGCGATGATACCCGGAGCTGCCGGATCACTTTCGTCGACGACCTGCGCTTCAAGCACGATCGCGCCTGCGCCGTCACCGAACAGGACGCAGGTCGTGCGGTCTTCCCAGTCGAGAATGCGGCTGAAGGTTTCGGCACCAATCACGATCGCGCACTTGGCCATGCCGGTGCGGATCATGGAATCTGCCGTTGCCATGGCATAGAGAAAGCCCGAGCAGACCGCGGCAACGTCGAAGGCAATGCCCCCGTTGCAGCCCAGGTTGTGCTGCACGATTGTTGCGGTCGCCGGGAACGTCTGGTCCGGCGTCGCTGTCGCCAGCACGATCAGATCGACGCGCGATGCATCGATACCGGCCGCAGCAAGTGCCTTGCGCGCAGCTTCGGTCGCCAGCGTGGAGGTCGTCTCGCCTTCCCCCGCGATATAGCGGTTGCGGATGCCGGTACGCTCGACAATCCACTCGTCGGTCGTTTCGACCATCGTGGTCATTTCGGCGTTGGAAACCGCCCGCTTGGGCAGCGCGGATCCGCTGCCGCGAACAATCGAGCGCAGGCTCATGCCGCGTTCTCACCATTGAGCGCGCTGGCCCGGCCACGACCCGTCGTACGGATCGCCTCGGCACCCACGCGTGCAAGGTCGGCCGCGATGCGCTCGGTCAGGTTCTCTTCGAGCAAGCGAGCGGTAACCGCGACCGCATTGGCCACCCCGACCGCCGATGCGCCGCCATGGCTTTTGACCACGATGCCGTTGAGGCCGAGGAAAACCGCGCCGTTGTGATTGTTGGGATCGAGATGATGCTTGAGCAGCTCGGTCGCCGGACGCGAGATCAGGAAGCCGAGCTTCGAGCGCAACGACGAGGAAAAGCTTCGGCGCAGCAGGTCCGCGACAAAGCGGGCCGCACCTTCCATCGATTTGAGTGCGATGTTGCCGGAAAAACCGTCAGTCACGACGACATCCACGTCGCCGCGCGAGAGCTTGTCCGCCTCGGTGAAGCCATCGAACGAAAGCGCCAGCTCTTCGGCCAGCGCCTTGAGCTGAGTCGCCGCGTCGCGCAGCGAATCGGTGCCCTTGGTTTCTTCAGTGCCGATGTTGAGCAGACGCACGCGCGGCGCATCGAGATTGCTGACGATGCGCGCATAGGCCGCGCCCATGATCGCGAACTGCACCAGGTTGCGCGCATCGCAATCGGTGTTCGCGCCAAGATCGAGCATGACGAGATCGTTCTCGCCAAGCGTGGGCAGCAGGGCGGAGAGCGCCGGGCGATCGATGCCGGGCATCGTGCGAAGTGCCAGCTTGGCCATGGCCATGAGCGCGCCGGTATTCCCCGCGCTGACCGCAGCGCCGGCGTGGCCCTGCTTCACCGCGTTGATCGCCATGCCCATCGACGTGGTCTTGGCCCGACGCAGAGCCTGCGTCGGCTTTTCCTCGCCGCTGACGATGTCGGGGGCGTGGAGAATTTCCGACGCCCCGCGCAAGTTGGGATGATTTTCGAGCGCCTGCTTGATGCGCTCCTCGTCGCCGACGAGAAGGAACTTGAAGCGGTCATGGCGACGACGGGCAAGTGCCGCGCCTTCAACCATCACGCGCACGCCTTCATCGCCGCCCATCGCATCGACGGCGATACGCGGCAGGCTCATGTTCCCGAATCCCCCCCGTTTATGGGCTTAGAGCCCGACGGCGATGACTTCGCGACCGTTGTAGTGACCGCAAGCATTGCACAGGTTGTGCGGGCGCTTGAGTTCACCGCAGTTCGAGCATTCGTGGAATGCATCGGGCGACAGAGCGTCATGGCTGCGGCGCATGCCCCGGCGTGAGGGCGAAGTCTTTCTCTTGGGGACGGCCATCTCGGCACCTGTTCCTGAAATTGCGTAGTTTGTTGCGGGCGCGATAGGGAAAACCGATCCATCGCACAAGCCCAATCCCGACCATCCGATCAGTTGCTGGACCCGTACGCAGCGACAAGCACAGCAGGAACGGGATTCGCCGAAACGCGGGCGAAGGCGCGCCTATACGGATTTTCTGATGCTTTGCAAGCTCGGCCGCGTTACCACTGCGGCCATCCTCACCTTGCCGGAGAGGATATCGAGGGGGAGTACTACAAGGCATGACAATTCTGCCCATCACGCTCTGCGCGGCCGCCGCATCAGCCGTCATCAACATCTGGCTGTCGATCCGTATCGGCATGATCCGCACCGCCCGCAAAATCAGCATCGGCGACGGCGGCGACATGGACCTGATCGCGCGCATGCGGGCGCAAGCGAACTTCGTCGAGAACACGCCGATCGTGCTGGTATTGGTCGCGGCGATCGAACTGGCGCGCATGGGCAACCCGTTCCTGCTCGGCGCAGCTGCAATCTATCTGCTTGGCCGCGTTGCCCACGGCATCGGCATGGATGGCGGCAAGCTCGGTTTCCTGCGCGGACTCGGTACGCTGATCACGATGCTCACCCAGCTGTGCCTTGGCATCTGGGCGGTATCAATCGCGTTGGACATGTGATGCAAAAGCAGCCTCGGCCTTGCCGCCGGGGCTTCTTCCTTTCGTCAGCCGAGCGCGTAGTCGCTGACGAATGAATTGGTCTGGCGTTCGCGACCGAACGTGCTGTTGGGACCGTGTCCGGGCACGAACATGATGTCGTTGCCCAATGGCCAGAGCTTCTGCGTGATCGAATCGATCAGGTCCTGATGATTGCCCAGCGGAAAATCGGTTCGACCGATCGAGCCCTGGAACAAGACGTCGCCGACGATGGCAAAACGTGACGGTGCGTGGTGAAAGACGACATGGCCGGGCGTGTGGCCGGGGCAATGAATCACGTCGAGCTCAAGCTCGCCGATAGTGACCTTGTCGCCATCCGACAGCCAGCGATCGGGTTCGAACACCTCGCCGGTGATGCCCCAGCGCTTGCCGTCCTCGTCGAGCTTGGCAATCCAGTAGCGGTCTGCCTCGTGCGGTCCTTCGATGGGCACCCCCAGATCCTTTGCGAGAATGCCCGTGCTGCCGCAGTGATCGATGTGGCCATGGGTCACGAGCAGCTTCTCGATCGTGACGCCTGAACGCTCGACCGCCAGCTTGAGCCGGTCGATATCCCCGCCCGCATCGATGAATGCGCCACGCATGGTCTTTGTGCACCACACCAGCGTGCAGTTCTGCTGCAGCGGCGTGACGGGAATGATGGCCACCTTCATCGGCGGCGTCGCGGTCGTTTCGGTCATGCGCGGGAAATGGCCTTTGGCTGCGGTGTTTGCAAGCAGCATGCGCTCACAGCCGTCCGCCCTTCCAGACGACGCGGCCAAGCACTTCCACCTCGCGCAGCGGACGCTCCATCCGGGGATAGGCCGCGTTGTCCGAGATGATGTGCAGCGTACCACCCGGCCCTGACTCGAGCCGCTTGACCAGCAGCACATCGTCCAGCCGGATCACGTGAATGCCGGCGCGCGTGGGGCGCGGGGTGCGATCGACGAGAATCTCGTCGCCATCGCGCAAGGTCGGCTCCATAGAATCGCCTTCGACCTCAATCACCGAAAGCATCGCGGGCTCCAGTCCCTGCCCCTTGAGCCACCGGTTGGAAAAGCGCAGGCGCCCGGAGGGAATTTCCTCGGCCGCATGCGCTCCCGCACCGGCCGACGCGCCAAGCGGCAGGCGCGGAATGTCTGCCCATTCAGCCAGTGCTGTGCGCAGCGATGACGGGACCGGTCGGCCCTTCCCCGTCCCTACCACGACCGCCTCTTCGCGCACGCCGGCACCCAGCTCGCCTTCGGATACGCCGAAGAACTGCGCCAGCGTGCGCCGGTCGTTCTCCTCCAGCTTGCGCGGGCTACCCTTGCGCACGAATTGCTGGAGGTAGGTGGTGTTGCGGCCGATCAACGCAGAAAGCGCGGCAAGGCTCACGCCCCGCGCGCTGGCCAGCGCGACGAGCCGGGAACGCGCTCCTGCTTCGGTCTGGCTTTCCATCGGGCGTCTCTCCAATCTCGAAGGACTTTTCCTAGCGTTGTAGGATTTGAACGTCAACATAGGAAAAATCCTATTTCGAGTCGCAACTACCTGTCCGGAGGGTCAAGCCGAGATGCTCATCCGCAAGATCGAGAGATTCCTTGAAAACACCGGCATGCCGGTCACCAAATTCGGTCGCCTTGCCGCACACGATCCCCGTCTCGTAGGCGATCTGCGCAATGGCCGCGAACCCCGTTCCGCAATGGTGCGTCGAATAGAACATTTCATGAACACGTTTGGAGGCAATGTCCATGCTGCTTGATCTGCATGCGTTCGAAACGAAGTCCGAAGCGACAACCACCCCTCCCCCTCGGAGATTGACGCCTGGCGAGCGGTTGCTGCGCGAAGTGCGCGAAATCGCAGGGCAATTCGCCGAAGTGGTCAGCCACCGCGAAGTGCCCTGGGCGAGCATCACCTTCAGCGGCGCGCGGCACAGTCTCGTCCTGCGCTTCGCCGGAAGCGACGCGGTGAGCGATGGGGAAGCCTTCATCGCGGGCTTGCCGGAACACGAGTTCAGGCTACGCGGCAAGCTTGTGGCTGACGCCAGTATCCTGCGCGTGGATCAGGATGTGCTTCCATCGCCCCTGATGGAAGTGGAATGCGAGATCCTGGTTCTCGACGAAGACTGAGCGGGGTTGCCAGGAATGCCGGGCGCCTGCGTGGGCGCCCGGTCTCCTCTCCAACCGATAACGCCTAGCGATCCAGCCTTGAAAGCAGCGGCGCGGATTTTGCGCCCACCCACAGGCTCATGTCGACCGCGTTGGAGACACGGAACACATCACCCTTGCTGTTGAGAAACAGCTCTTCCATCTCGGCGCGATTGAACGGACGCGAGCCGAGGCGTCCGAAGATCGCCATCTGTCCGCCCGTTTCATCGACGCCGCGATCGCGGTCCAGCCCCTTGGACAATGCAAGCGCCGGACTTGGCGTCCGCGCCCAGGCGATCAGTTCCGGCCTCGGCTCTGGCGAGAAGCCGTAGAAGTTGGGCTGGCTCGATGGCGAGGTAAGCTGCAGAACCTTCATCCCGTTCCGGCCATCGGCGACATAGGCAAAGAGCGAGGCATTGGTGGACGCGACGATGACGTCCTCTGCATCGTTCAACTGCCCCTCCGCCGTGTAGCTGGCGTAGATCGACGGACGCGTCGGCGCAGTAATGTCGACGATCACCAGACCCTGCGACTTCGCCGCGACGTAGGCATATGTACGCGCAAGGTAGACCCGGCGCGCATCGGCCAATGGCACGACCGCACCGGCAACTGCTCTGGGCTGGGCCAGATTGGTCACATCCATAAGCTCGAGGCCATTGGCGGTCGTCACCCACAGGTATCGGAATTGCACCGCCGTCGCGCGCGGATCGCGCAAGGTGACGACCGACGTGATGCGCGGATCGAGACAGGTCTCGCCCCCCTTGGCTGCGCTGACCTCGCAAGGCTTGTCCGCGCTCCACGGCTTGGTCAGATGGACCGTCACCAGCGCCTTGTCGGTCACGACATAGGCATAGTCGCCCGCCAGCGTGATATGGCGCGCCCCGCTCAGCACACCATCGGGATTGAAGGTCATCGCGCGGGAGAAGAAGTTGTTGCGGAATTCGCCGTCGGCCAGCGTGTCGACATTCACCGCGATCAACCCTTCGACCGCATCGGTGACAAAGGCGTAGTGGTAGATCGGCGAGAAGGGCTGTTCCTGGTTGACCGTGCGCAGCTCCGGCGAATTGCGCGTCGGCGCAATCGCCTGATTGGTGGGCAGCGCCATGCAAGTGGCGTTCGTCGTGTCAACGTGGGTGTCATGGCCGAGCGACGAGAACGGCGCCGTCAGGATCCGCTCGGACGTGCCCTTGTTGCCGATAGAAGCGATATCATAGGCACGGAAGCCACCCTTGCCTTCGGCGACGAACATGTATTCCCCGCGCATCTGCAGGCAGCGCACGGCATCCTTCGTGCCTTCTGTCACATTGGCAAACTGCTCGTGACCGGTCGTTTCGCCCGAAAGCTTGCCGTCCATTGTCTTTCCGCGCGTCCAGTTCTTCAGTTCGCGCCCGTTGTCCTCCACGTGCTGCTTCCAGAAATCGGGATAGGCATAGCGGTGGAGGTAGGAGCCGATAACGGCCTGCGGCTCGTCCCACTCGGTCACGCGGACGGCTTCAAAGCCACCATCGAGCCCGAACCACGCATTCATGCCGACAAAGTTGACGTAATTGGTGCCGAGAAGCAGCAGTTGCGCCATGGTGGCGTTGTTGTCTTCATCCTTGCTGACATGGCAGTCGGTGCACTGCTTCGTCTCGTTCTTTCGCACGGTATGCGGGAAATGCGGCGCGAAGGCCTGGCTGGAGTAGCCGATCGACGAAATCGGCGGCTGCTGCACGTAAATGCGTTCGCGGTTGATGTTGGTCGAAGACAGGATCAGCGCCGAGGTCGAACGGATCGGCGCGGTGATCGCCTTGCCGCTGACCGGATTACCGCCAGCATCGAACTGTACCGGATCGCTGCCCGATGACTTGTTGCGCTGGTGCTTGCCCAGCTGGAACATGTCGTCGCGCGCGACCTGCGGGTTATAGGTCGCGTAATTGCGGGTGTAATCTTCCTCGTACTTGTGGGTGGCCGACTTCCAGTTCGCCTCGATCGGGAGATGGCAGCCCGCGCAGCTAGTCGTCCACGAAAGGTGGCACGTGAAGCAGGCCATGTCGTCGTCGCGGTGCGCGCGTTGCTCCTTGGCTACGCCCGTGCCGAACTTGTAGACGCCATCCTCCGATGCCGACTTGGCCATCAGCTTGGCGCGCGCGGCCTTTGGATTGAAGATCGGTTTGCCCGCTGCGTCCATTTTACCAGCATAACGCGCGTCGACCGAGTCCTTCACCAGGCTGACCCGCCAGGAGAGGTTGGGATCGATGATCGAGCGCTGCACCAGCACGCGGCGTCCATCGGCCTCGTTGAACCATTCGAAGCGGCGCTGGCCATCAGCATTGCGCAGGAGTGAAAGGTTGTTGCCCTTTTCGGGCGCGGCAAGGTTCGATGTCAGCAGCGTCGGGTAGGTGTCTGGCGTACCGTGGCAGTCCTTGCACCCGATCTCCACCGCGTTGGCAACTTCGCCGTAGATCAAGCCGTTGCCGTGGCTGTCCTGCGAGAAGTGACAATCGGCGCACTGCATGCCGAGCTGCGCGTGGATGTCCATCATGTGGACGGCCTTGCCGGGATTGTCGGGACCGGGCTCGACGAATTTGCCCTCCCTGCCCTTGCGGAATTTGGCTGGATCGGACGGGTCTACGATGTGCGCCTTGTCGGTGCCGTAGGACGTCATGTCACCTTCGTCATCGAGCAGGTTGCCGCGACGGTCGCGTTTCAGGATCGCGCGGAAGTTCCAGCCGTGACCGTGGTAATCGGCGAACTGGGTGTCCTTGAGCTGCTCGTTGAGGTCATAGACGTTGCGCAGGAACTCGACATCGCGCCACAGGCCGCGCGTCGAGGCGCCTTCCGGATTGCGATCGAGCACTTCGCGCTGCTCGTCGATGTTGGGATAGAACTGCTTCTTGAAGACCTTGGCATAGTCCTCGTCCGACATGCCGGCGGGCTTCGGAGCGCGGTTCTCAGGACCGGGCCACATCGACGGCGCATCGGATTCGTAGTCCCACATCGTGTAACCGAGGTACGAATTCAGGAAGATGTTCGGCTGGTGCATGTGGCAGTTCATGCACTGCGCGGTCGGGATTGCACGGGTGAAAGCGTGGACCAGCGGGTGCCCGCGCTCACGATCCTGCATGGCGACAGGACCAGTGGTTGCGTGCTCGTCGCCATGATCGGCACCGGACTTGGCATGGCCCTTCTCGTCAAGACCCGCCATGGCATGCGCCGAAGCCTGGTCCATCTTGTCATGGTCCATCGTGCCGTGTGGCGCGACGCCCTTGCCCGGCGCGTAAACAAGCTGCTCGGCCGAGGAAATGGCCCGCGCGCAGTCCTCTTCGTCCGCTGCGGACTTGCCGACATAGGCTCCCTTGCCCCCTAGGACCGTGCCACGCACCTTGTCGTGGTGCTCTTCCTTTTCGGCGTCGTAGGAGCCGTAGGCCCCCTTGCGGTGCTGGCCTTCGCGCAGGCCGTTGATCGTTGGGTCGGCGGTGATCGACTGACCGTCGCGCCCGCACTTGGCGTAATTCAGGCTGTGACGCGGCTCGCGGTCGTTGGCGTAGATCACGTGGCACGAAGCGCAACCCGATGAGCGATAGTCGCCCGGCTGGTCATTGGTGCCCATCTGGAACAGGAACGGGTCGTTCAGGCGGGTCTTGTGGATGTTCAGGACCGGAATCGCCACGCGCAGACCGGTGGCTGGTCCGCGGTTCGACTGCTTGAGGTCCGGGCGCCCCGGTTCGTCCAGACGCTGGATCAGGCCGGTCGAGTTGGGTAGGCCGATTTCGGGGAACTGCGGGTTGATCGTACGGCCGCCATCCTCGAACACTCGGAACACATCGCCCGGCGGAATCGTGTGCCAACGCGGGAGCGGATACATGATCGGCAGCGCGCCGCGCGACTTCTCCTTTGGCGTGACCGTGCCCCACATCGGCTTGCCGTCGGGGCCGATTTCCTTTGATCCCGACTTGATCAATGCCGCTTCGCCATTGCGGGTAAAGCTTTCGCCGAACATGTAGTTCTTGAAGGGGACGATGCCGTTGTTATAGGCAGCGCCGCCCCACAGCATCGCACCCGTAGACATCAGCGAGCGTTCCGACGCCTCGATGATCGACATATGGCACGCCCCGCAGGAATCGCGCGCCACGCGATAGTCCGATGGGTTGACGAAGCGGATGAATTCCGGGCTTTCCTTGGCCAGCAGTGCATAGGACCGCTTCGGGTTTGCCGACGACGGCCAGCCCCAGGCAACCGGATACTTGGGCAACACGTGGGCATCTTTCAGCGCGCCCATGTACTCCATGGAGTTGTGGTTCCACGATCGATCAGCAACGACCTTGGTATTGCCGCCATGGCAGTCCGCACAAGACAGCACGACCGCGGGGCTCGCGTGCATCGTGCGGTGATCGCTCTTGGTGTGGCAGCTGACGCAGCCTGCATTCTGCTTGTCGACATAAGCCCACTGCTCTTCGACCGTATCGCCCGGCTGACCGCGCGGCGCGGCCGGTGCACGGGTGTGCATGACTTTCTGCGCCTTTTCCTCGCCCGAAGCATAGAGCGCGCTCGGCACCAGCAGCGCGGCCAGTGCCGCAACGAGCCATGCCAACGGAAGAGTGCGATTGCGGCGCGTGGGTGTCATGGTCTCGGTCATCAGAAGGCCAGGGTCGCATTGGCGAGGACAGAGTAGAAGCGGCTTGCCTTGCCCGATTGCGCGAACAGATCGTCAAAGCCGCCGCCCGGTTCGAGCACGGCTCCCGACAGGCGGAACACGAGATTCTGCGAGGCGTTGGGCCGCCAGATCGCCGAGACCGATGCATCCCAACCGATGTCCTTGGGAATCGAGCCTTCGTTGCGCAGGACCTGAAGGACCTTGGTGTTCTCGAACCACAGGTGGTTGACGTTGGTCGACACGCGCACCGTTGGCGTCAGGTCGAAATCAGTACCCACGCCCAGCAGCATCGTGCCCGGATTGGTGAAGTTCGACTGCCCCTGCTCCTTGGACGAGCGCAGCGAATTGAGGATGCCGTTGCGGCCATTGATCGATATCGCACGGCCGCCGCCGGCAAAGGGGATCGTCTGGCGAATCCAGTAGCTGGTGTCGGCACCGGCAAACTGGGGGTTTTCGAAGATCGCGTCGAACCCGCCTTCGACCTTGTCATAGGGGTCGCTGTCGCCACTGGCCCAGAGGCCCGAAAGGCGAATGCGCGTCCAGTCGATGTCATAGCTGAGTTCCGCAGCAGCCATGAACGCCTTGATCTCGGCGGGGCGGCTGGTCAGGAAATTGTTCCGGTCCTCTCCGAGCGCGGCATAGGCCTGCGCCGTAAGGTTGAGCCGCCCGATGTGGCCATCTGCTGCATAGCCCAGATAGACAACATCGTATTCGCGGCCGCGCAGATCGCCCAACAGCGCAGGACGAACCGGGAAGCCGTTGGTGTCGACATGAACCTCATTGCGCTCGCGGTTCATGTTGTAGGTGACCGAGACCTGGCTGGTCAGGCCCACCACCGGGAAATCCTGGCGGTACAGGTTTGCCATGAACACCCAGTCGTTGCGCGGCGTCTGGCTGACATCGTTGAGGCCCGAGTTCGTCTCCTTCTCGAGCCGCCAGAAGGCAGCGAGATTGAACTGGAAGCGGTTGTTGTCGCGGTTGCCGAACAAGCGAACGCCCAGCTGGTTGTCGTTGAACAGGAAGCCGCGAAAGTCCGACTGCATCGGCTGGATGCCGGTGCGAAGCGAGACAAAGTCGTAGCGCTTCGTGTCGAACCGGCCGATGTGATAGTCGATGAAGGCTTCCTGCAACCCGATGAAGGCATCGGTGCGGCGCGTGCCCTTGGACGGTTCGACGAACAGGACGCGCCGTTCCGGCACCTGCACATGATTGATGTTGGCCGCCACCGCGATGCGATATTCCACCACCGGCGGCTTGTACGCGGTCATGCCCTTGAGCAGCGACACGCTGGCAATGAAGGTCTGGGACAGCACAAGGCTGTTGCTGCGGCCGAACGTGTCGATCTCGTTCGGGTTGGTTGTCGTCTGGTTGCCAACCGGGATCGGGAAGCTGCGCGGCTCAACCACTGTATCGGAGATGGCTCCGGCCAGCAGAAACCAGTCCTCGCCCTTGAGAAAGCCGGGGCGCTTGCCCTTGGCGAGCGGTAGATCACCCTTCAGCAGGTTGTGGTGAAACGGATCGAGCTTCGAACGGCAGACGTATTCGAGCTTGGGAAACAGGGTGTAGAGCGAGCGGTCCTTCTTGCCCGTTGCCGCATCCTTCTGCGGACAGAGCGAGGACATGATGCGCCAGCGATCGGGCAAGCCGACATCGAGGCCGAGATCGCCCATCGGGCCTTCCCCGTCGTACTTGTCGTAGAACGCTTCGGGCGGCGGGGCATTGACCGCGCCCGGATTGTCCTGTTCGACCTTGTCAGGCAGCCGCTTGTTGAAACCGGGGCGGCGGCGGCCATCGATCAGCGCGTCGTCGGCCTCGGTCTCACCCCCCGGCAGAGCAGTATTGGCCGGAGCTGACTGCGATACCGTATCGGCCTGCGCAGAGGCCGCCTGTTGCGGCGCAGCCTCGCCCGGTTCAGCTGCCTGGACGGCTGCAAGCACGTGAAACGGCAGTGCAATCGCGGTCGGCGCCGGATGGGACAGGCCGAGCGCGGGTGCGATCAGGGCGAAGACCTGCTGCATCACTTGCCCTCGCAAGCGTTCTGTTCGGACGTGTCGAGGAACGGCGCGAACGGGCAGTTGACGTAGCGCAGCCTCAAGCCCGAACCCACCGGCACCACGATCGTATCGGCACGGATCGCCTTGGGTGCATTGCCGATGCCGCCGACCTTCGACCCCCCGTTGTGCGCCCCCAGAAACGCGATCATGTCATCCTGATCGATGCCATCGCCCGAAATGCCGATCGCCCCGACCAGCTGGTTGCCGCGATAGATCGGCACCGAGCCGGGAAAAATCTGGATACCGTTGGCAAGGCGCTTCTTGCCGGTAGGCGTGTCTGGCACCGCCGTGCAGGTCTGGGATACGTCGCGCGCATTGAGCGAGCCCTGGACGAAGACCGCATGCTGGAGCAGGTTGGCCTTGACCAGAGCGATCTGCAGGCCGGTGGCAAAGGGGCTGAAATCGTTGATCGGACGGGACAACGGGCCATTTGGTCGGCCAAGCTCGCCATCCGGGAAATAGGGACGCGAAAGATTGCCGCCCGACCGATCGGCAAAGGCAATCTTTCCGGTAAGCGCAGTCTGGTCGCCCAGAAAATCGCGCGTCCGCTTCACGAAGGCCGGAATCTCGGCATCGGTATTGTCGGTCAGTTGTTGCGCGGCCACGCTGTTCGAGAAGAACGCGGCCGTCCGCGCCTTCTGCAGCGACACGTCGATACCGAAGATCGGCGCGTCCGGTCCGCGTACGAGTCCGAGGACCTCGCCGAAAGTATCGACGACCGAGATCGAGACCTGCGCCCGGCTGTCGACAGGTCGGCGGATCTGCGCGCGGGCACGCGTCATGATCGTGAACGCCTCTTCGAGCACCGCGCGCACTTCGGCAGCGGTCAGCGGCTGGCTGACGGCGCTGCTGTCGGTCGCCCCCTTGATCGGATAGCGATTGCTGCCCGAGCCGTTGCTCAGGACATAGGCATCGGCAAGCGAGAACTCTGACGAACTGGCGCGGCGAATGCCGCTCTTTTCGGTTCCGTAGGCCGTGCCCGCCACCACGGCATTACCGTCGTAATAGCCGCGCACCGGGATCAGCGTGCCGGCCACGTTGTTGATTGCGGCAAAGCTCGTCTGCAGCGCGTGAAGTCCTTCGACGCGCGCATCGGAGAAGCGCAACGTCGATCCATCAACGGTGATGCGATCGGCGCGAATGTCGTCGGCAGGTGCAAAACCCTGAATGCCGGCGAGCGCCATGTATTCCTCGGGATCGCCATCGACGTCTGTCACGTTCGGATCGTAACCGTAGTCCCCGTCCGCCATGACGCCGATCGCACCGACCACCACGCCGTTCTTGTAGAGCGGCAAGCCGCCCGGATCGGCAGCAAGACCCAGTGGCGAGCGCTTGGGGCCGATGAATGCCGAGGAACCGGCGTTTCCGGCGGAAAAACGCGCTGAAAGATCCGAACAGGGCAACTGGCTGAACTGCACTCCGAACAACGGCCCGGCCTCAAGCCCCGGCGTGTTGGGTGCCGGCGGAAAATGCTCCTGCACGATCATGCTGGCCGTGCGCGTCGAGAAGGCATTGCCGCTTGAAGAAAGATAAGCGGCCGTCACCGCCTTCGAGATTGCGCCCATCGTGGCATCGACTTCGAGCCCCTGTGCATCCACCTCGCGCGGCGAAATCTCGCCCGTGGCGGTCCGGCGGCTGGTCATCATCCGGGTCAAGGCACCGTTCATGCGGAACACCGCCAGCACGTTGCCCACGCGATCGACCACCGCAATGATCGCCGGATAGTTGAGCGCCTTTGCCTCACCCACCGCCTGCGCGATGATCTGCTGTACTTCGTCAGCGGTCAGCGCTTCCTGCGCGGGATCAGAGAAGAAGCGCGCGCTGGCGGTCGGCGTCGGGCTGGGTGTGGGGGTGAACGTGCCGCCAGACGACGAATCCCCGCCGCCGCAGCCAGCCAGCATCAGCGATAGCGATGCGGCAAGGGATGTGGTCTGGCGCAGGATGTAAGGCATCTGCATCAGCGCAGGCTCCGGATCGATCTGACCGCCCCGCCCAATGCGCGACGGAAGGCAAGCGGCTGGAAGCCATTGGGATCACGCACCGCCGAGTAGGCCTGGTTGATCTGGATGCGCAGGTTTCCGGCCGAGGCCGGTGGAACCATGCCCTGATTGACCAGGCCGTTAAGCAGGGTATCGACGGCCATGACCGACTGCACCGCACCTTCGTAGTCGGTGTAGCGCTCGCCGATCGCTTCGCTCGCGATCGAATCCATGATCGCAAAAGTCTGCTCGCGCGTGAACGAGGCGGACGCGAAGCGCGACGACAGCGCATCGGCCGACTGGCGCAACGCCTGCGCAGCCGCCACCGTTTCAGCGCGATTGGCAAGCATCGCCCGGTGGAACGCCTTGGCACGTGCATCGAAGTTGGCGGCGGCATCAGGCGCGATGACCTTGGCCGCAGCCAGCAGCATGATCATGTTCTCGTCATTGTAGGGAGGCATGCCAAGGTGGATCGGTCGGCCCGGATTGGTCACCGCCGTGACATTGCCCTCCTCGCCATCGTAGATCCGGCGATGGCACGAATGGCAATCGTAGAAGGTGAATTCGGGGAAGATCCCGTCGACCGCACGCGCAGGCTGGCTGAACAGTTCGAGGCTGCGCTTGACCGCCTCGGCCTGGCCCACCGCCCACATGCGCATGCCGTTGGTCTTGCCGCCCTTGCGCTGGACGTAATCGGCGTCTTCGTCGTGATGCTGCTGCAGCGTGGTGAACAGATCCATCTCGAAGGAAATTCGCGGATGGCCCGCTGCCATGATCCGGTGCGCGATGAACTGGCCCTTCGCATCGCCCGAGAAGTGGCAATCGAGGCAGACCTGCGCCTTGACCTGGGGGCGGGTCAGATCGGTCATCCCTTGCGCGACATTGCGCGCATGGCTGGCGCCGACCGTATAATGCGTGGAAAGCCAGCCGCCTGACGCGCCGTGGCAGGCTTCGCAATCGACACCGTCGGTGTCGCGCGCCGCACCGGGCGAGGAATGGCAACCGGCGCATTCGCGCTGCACGCCTGCCGAATCGAGACCCATGCGGCGAACGATGGCCTGGCCGCGCGGCTCCTGGATCACGCGCCAGGCGCGGCTGTGCGCACCCGTTGGCGATGAATCTTCCTGCCAGCGCAAAAGCTCGTCCTGCCTGACGACCGCGCCATCGGCAGCACTGCGCCCGTGACAGGTCGACCCTGCACACGAAGACACGCCCTGATGGCCGCGCAGAACCTCGGACGCGCCTTGGGCCTGTACTGCTGCGGGAGAGACAAGCGATGACGCGCCAAGCGCGGCACATGCCATGGCAAGGCACAGGGCGAACGCCGTTGCGCCCTTGCGCGGGACAGCCCGAAGCCGTGCGCCAAGCCGCCGTATGGACAAGAAATTGTCGAGCATTGCCCCTCGTCCCCACCGGTCCCCACGCGACCGGGCCATTGCCCTGTACCGCGCGCTTGCCGGAAGTGCTGCAATGCGACCCCGTTGGGTTGAACCTAGGCCAGTCTGCCCTTGCGGTTCAAGTGACTATTCATGTTTCCGACAGATTTCCGGCAATTAAGCTTCGCCCCAAGGGCGATCAGTTGCGGCGGATGACAAGGTTCCGGATTTCGGACATGTCTTCCATCGCGAAGCGGATGCCCTCGCGCCCAAGCCCCGAATCCTTGACGCCGCCGTAGGGCATGTTGTCGACACGGTATGACGACACATCGTTGACCACGACGCCGCCGACATCGAGCCGGTCCCATGCGTCCATGACCTTGTGCAGATCGGCAGTGAACAATCCTGCCTGAAGGCCGAACTTGCTATCGTTGACCTCGTCGAGCGCGGCGTCCCAATCGGTGAATTTTGAAAGGATCACCACCGGTCCGAAAGCCTCTTCGGTATAGACGTCCATTTCGCGACTGCAGCCTTCGAGCAGCGTAGCCTCGAGCATATTCCCTTCGCAGCCGCCGCCCGCGAGCAGGGTTGCCCCGCCTGCCACCGCAGCGTCGATCCATCGCTTGAGCCGCTGCGCCTCCTTGGCCGAGATCATCGGTCCGATGAATGTCTCGCGTTCCTTGGGATCGCCTGACTTCAGAGTCTTGACCCTGGCCGCCAGCATGTTGCGGAAACGGTCATAGATGTCGGCGTGGATGATCACGCGCTGCACATGGATGCATGACTGGCCCGACTGGTAATACCCGCCAAAAATGATCCGGGCGAGCGCGTGATCGAGGTCGGCATCCTTGTCGACCACGACCGCCGCATTGCCGCCCAGCTCCAGCACGACCTTCTTCTTTCCCGCCTTGCCTTTGAGATCCCAGCCGACGCCCGGCGAACCCGTAAAGGAAAGAAGCTTGAGGCGCTCGTCGGTGGTGAAAAGGTCTGCCCCATCGCGGCTGGCGGGCAGGATCGAGAACGCGCCCTCGGGCAGGACATCGCACTCGGCCAGAACTTCGCCCATGATGATCGCGCCGAGCGGGGTCATCGATGCGGGCTTCATAACGAAGGGACAGCCCATCGCGATGGCCGGGGCGATCTTGTGTGCGGCAAGGTTGAGCGGGAAGTTGAACGGCGAGATGAAACTGCACGGCCCGATCGGCACGCGCTTCCACATGCCCATGTAGCCCTTGGCGCGCGGGGAAATGTCGAGCGGCTGGACCTCGCCGTAATTGCGCGTCGCTTCCTCGGCAGCGATGCGGAAGGTGTCGATCAGACGGCCCACTTCACCTTCGGAGTCGGCGATGGGCTTGCCGGCCTCGATGCACAGCGCATAAGCCAGTTCGTCCTTGCGCTCCGCGAACCGGCGGACGCAGTGATCCAGCACGTCGCGCTTCTCATAGCTTGCAAGCTTTGCCATCGGCTCCGCCGCTCGGACCGCCCCGGCGATCGCCTCATCGATCACGTCGGGAGTGGCGAGCGCGGTGCGAAACGCGATCTCTCCGGTGAACTTGTCGGTCACCGCAAGATCGGTGTTGGGCTGCACCGCCTTGTTGTTGAGATAGAGCGGGTAGACGTCTTTGAGTTTCATCGTTTGCCTCTGCCGGGAGCACATCCGCTCCCAAAAAAATTCGTCATTGCGAGCGCAGCGAAGCAATCCAGAGGGATACTTACGACGACTCTGGATTGCTTCGTCGCTGCGCTCCTCGCAATGACGAGCGGATTGCTACAGCGACTTCGACAGTTCCTTGATGTCCTTGTTCAGTATCTGGTCGTTCTCCGAATAATCGACCGGACAATCGATCAGGTGCACCCCCGGCGTGGAATTGCAGTGGGCCAAAAGTTCCTTGAGATGCGCGGCACTCTCCACGCGGTGGCCTTGCGCGCCGTAGCTCTCGGCGTACTTGACGAAATCGGGGTTGCCATACGTCAGCCCGAAGTCCTCGAAGCCCATGTTGGCCTGCTTCCAGCGGATCATGCCATAGGAGCTGTCGTTGAGGATCAGCACTGTGAGGTTGAGGCCCAGGCGGACGGCGGTCTCCATCTCCTGGCTGTTCATCATGAAGCCGCCATCGCCGCAAATCGCCATGACCTTGCGATCGGGATAGAGCATCGCGCTCATCATCGCAGACGGCAAGCCAGCGCCCATGGTGGCGAGCGCATTGTCGAGCAGGACGGTGTTGGGTTGATAGGCGGTATAACCCCGCGCGAACCAGATCTTGTAGACGCCGTTGTCGAGACAGATGATCCCGTCTTCAGGCAAGGCATCGCGGATCTGCTGGACAAGGTGCGGCGGAAAGATCGGAAAGCGGGTGTCGGCAGCCAGCGGCGCGGTGTGCGCGACTTCGGCCGCGCGATAGGCCAGCATGTGATCGAAGTTCCATGCCGGATTGGGCGTGATCGCTTCCTTGATCTGCCAGATCGCGTTGGCGATATCGCCGATCACCTCGATCGAGGGGAAATAGACCGGATCGACCTCGGCAGTCTTGGTCGAAACGTGGATCACCGGCGTGCCACCCCCATCTTCATTTTCGGCGCGCATGAAGAACGGCGGCTTCTCGATCACGTCGTGCCCGATGTTGACGATCAGGTCGGCATCCTCGACCGCGCGATGCACGAAGTCGCCGGCTGACAGCGCGGCGCAGCCCAGGAACTTGGGGTGGCGCTCGTCGATCACGCCCTTGCCGAGCTGCGTGGTGAGGAACGGGATGCCCGTCTTCTCGACCAGTTCGGCCAGCATCTTGCCCGTCATCTTGCGGTTTGCGCCCGCACCGATCACCAGCACCGGGGCCTTGGCGTTCTGCAAGGCTGTAACGGCCTGCGCGATCGACTTGGCATCGGCATTGGGCCTGCGGACCAGACTGCGCTTCAATGGGCGCGAATCGGTATGCTCGTCGGCAATGTCCTCGGGCAATTCGATATGCGTGGCGCCCGGCTTTTCTTCCTCGGCAAGGCGATAGGCTTCGCGCAAGCGGCTGGGGATGTTGTCCGATGATGCCATCTGGTGCGTGAACTTGGTGATCGGCCCCATCATCGAGACGACGTCTAGGATCTGGAACCTGCCCTGCTTCGATTTCTTGATCGGCTTCTGGCCGGTGATCATCAGCATGGGCATGCCGCCAAGCGTGGCATAGGCGGCAGCTGTGACGAAGTTCGTCGCCCCCGGCCCGAGCGTCGCGATGCACACGCCGGTCTTGCCGGTGTGGCGGCCATAAGTCGCCGCCATGAAGCCCGCCCCCTGTTCATGCCGCGTCAGGATCAGCTTGATCTTGGTGGAGCGGGAGAGCGAATCAAGGAAGTCGAGGTTTTCTTCGCCGGGCACGCCGAAGATGTACTCGCAGCCCTCTTCCTCAAGGCATTCGATGAAAAGATCGGAAGCCTTCTTGCCCCCGCCAGCGTGGATTGCGCCTTCGGCCATTCGCGTCGCTCCAATTGTGAAAGGCGCGCGAAATGCGACGCCTCTCTCCCCTAGTCGGATGCGACCCCACGGGCAGTTGGCGATGCGTGTCGTTTTCGGCCCCGCATCAGCCCTGCGGGACAAGGGGTAACAAACACGAAGGGCGGAGTCACCCCATGCCTTCAGTAGCCGAGAGAAAGATCGACGCGCGGCTCCACCGGCTCCCCACGATGATAGCGATCGAGGTTTTCCAGAAAGCGGCTGGCGGCGCGCTCGAACATTCTCGTCTGCGAGCGCCCCGACAGATGCATCGAGACATGGGCGTTGGGCTCGCTCCACAAGCGATGTTCGGGAGGGAGCGGCTCTGGCGTCGTCACGTCAAGGAAGGCATGCCCGGGGCGGCCTGCGGCCAGGGCCTCGATCAAGGCATCCTGATCGACAACCGAGCCACGCGCCACGTTGATGAGCGTTGCACCCGGTTTCATCGCCGCGAGTTCGTCCCTGCCGATCATCGCATCGGTTTCGGGCGTCGCGGGCACGGCGAGGATAACCCAGTCGAAGGTCGAGAGTTGCCCGCGCCATTCGTCTGGCCCGAGCGCCCCCTCCCCGCCGGAGCGCCGGACCTTGACGATCTCGACACCGAACCCTGCAAGGCGTGCCTCGACATTCTGTCCGATTGCCCCATAGCCAAGGATCAGCGCGCGGCTGCCGAACAGCTCCACCTTGCCAGGTGAATCCAGCAGCCACTCATGCCGATCCTGCGCACGCACGACCTCGCGATAGCCCTTGGCGACCGTGAGCATGGCCATGACGACATATTCAGCAATCGTGATCGCATTTATCCCCACGCCGTTGGTCAGGACTACACCTCGGGCGCGCAACTGATCGAGCGGGAAGAAATCGACCCCGGCATAGACCGAGTTCAGCCATTTCATCTTCGTCGCCAGCGCAATGGCCTTTGCCATGCCCGCAGGCTGATAAAGGTCGAACCAGCCGATCTCCGCCTCGGGAGCAAGTTCGAACAGTTCCTCGGCAGTACGGAAGAAGCGCGGCTCCACCCAGGCGGGCAACCGCCCCTCGACGAGCGGGGCGGCCATGGCATTCATTACTAGGACGGTCATCGCAAACTCCCGGTCAGACGGTGAGCCTAGCGCCTGCATTGCGAAATGAAACCCGTTCAGACGAGCTTCCACTCCCAGCCGAGCGGGTCGCCGTCCATGGCATCGACACCCTTGGCCGCAAGTTCGTCGCGCAGGGCGTCCGAACGGGCGAAGTCCTTCTCGGCGCGGGCGGCCTTGCGCGCTGCGAGGATGGCTTCGATCTCCGATGCCTCGATATCGACGCCCTTGGGCCGTATCCGCAAGTCCTCGCGGACAAGCGTCATCACGCCCAGCCCCAGCACGGCGTCCATCGCAGCAAGCGCGGCAAGCTTTTCGGCCGGATCGACCTTCTTCAGTGCCAGCACTTCCTCGAACACCGTCAGCGCGACCGGCGTATTCAGATCATCCGAGACGGCGGCATCGAAACGTTCGAGAAAGGGCAGGAACCGTGCGCCCGGCAAGGCCTCGCCTTCGGCACGTTCCTTCAACTGCGCGATCGCAATCAGCATGCGCTTGAGGCGCGTCAAGGCGGCGGACAGCCCGTCCCATGAAAATTCCAGCTCGCTGCGATAATGCGCCTGCAAGCACATCAGGCGGTAGGCCATCGGTGAGTAGCCCTTGTCGACCAGCAGTTGCAGCCTCAGGAACTCGCCCGACGACTTGCTCATCTTGCCCGAGCGTTCGACGAGGAAGTTGTTGTGCATCCACATCCGAGCACCCGAATTGGCAGGAACGTCGAGCCCGCCACTTGCCTTGTCACTGCAGCAGAACGCCTGATTCTGCGCTATCTCGTTCGGGTGGTGGATCTCGCGGTGGTCGATCCCGCCGGTATGGATGTCAAACGGGAAGCCGAGCACTTCGCCCGACATGACCGAGCATTCGAGATGCCAGCCCGGAGCACCCTTGCCCCAGGGTGAATCCCATTCCATCTGGCGCTTCTCGCCCGAAGGGGTCTTGCGCCAGATCGCGAAGTCGGCAGCGTTGCGCTTGCCTTCGACGGCCTCGATCCGGCCTTCCCCGTCCTCGGTCTGCGCGCGGGCAAGGCGGCCGTAGTCGGCCACGGTCGAAACGTCGAAGTAAAGCCCACTGTCGAGTTCGTAGCAGTGCCTGTCGGCAATCCGCTCAGCAAAGGCGATCATCTGCGGGACATAGTCGGTCGCCACGGTCCAGTTTGCCGGCTGGCGAATGTTGAGCGCACGGACATCGGCCCAGTAGGCCTGCTTGTAGTGCTCGGCGATGTCCCAGATCGACTGTTGCTGTGACGCCGCCATCCGCTCCATCTTGTCCTCGCCCGCATCGGCATCATCGGTCAGATGGCCGACATCGGTGATGTTTATGACGTGGGTGAGCTTGTAACCCTTGAACGAGAGAGCACGCCCGAGGACGTCGGCAAACACATAGGCCCGCATGTTGCCGATGTGCGGATAGTTGTAGACCGTCGGCCCGCACGAATAGACCCGCGCCTCGCCGGGATGGACCGGCTGGAACTGTTCAAGCTGGCGCGTCAAGCTGTTGAACAGCTTGAGCAGAGCGGACGGCGAGAAAGGCGCAGGGGCATTGGACATGAGCCAGCCATTGCCCCGCCCCTGCACATTCGGTCAAGTCATTCGCCGCGCGGCGCGTTGTCGTCGTCCCGCTCGTCGCCGATCAGGTCGTCGTTTCCGGTGCCGGTCACCGGTTCGTCGATCAACGGCTCAAACCCTGCAGGCGCAATCCGGTTAAGCTGAATCAGCGAGGTCTGCACGAAACTGTCCAGCGCCACGAGCGCGTTATCGGCCGGATTGCCCTTCAGCACTTCGGCAATGACATCGCGCGTCTCGACGATTTCTACCGTCGGCGTCTCCGGATCAGGAGGCGGTGGCGGCGGTGGCGGCGGAGGCGGTGGCGGTGGTGGTGGTGGCGGCGGCGGCGGCGGCGGCGGCGGCGGTGGCGGTGGTGGCGGTGGTGGCGGTGGCGCCGCGCAATTGGCGACATTGGCGATCACGCAATTGTTCATCGACGACAGGGTCGTGAACTTTTCGACGAAGTCGGTCACTCCAATGGCTGCGATGCCGGTCTTTCCGGCTACGATCCCGTTGATCACGATATCGAGCGACGCGCCGTCGCGGCTGTCGATCGCCAGTGTGCCTGCCACGAGTCCCCGACGATCGTCGAACGCGGTCCCGGTCGCGGTATTCTGGATGTAGACCTCGCGGTCGGATCGCAAGTCTACCGCTCCGGCTTCGACCAGCGTGCGGCCCGCCGTCACCCCGTCGTTGGCAGAAAGCCGCGTCGAGATGGCGGCCGTTCCGGTCAGTTCTGTAATGTCCTGAAGCGCGCTGCGCGTGACCATGGCGATGCTGCTTGCCGAGATCAGCAGGGAACCTGCACTGTCCTGGCCATCTGCTAGCCGGATCGATCCGTTTGCAGCGTCGAGGAAGAATTGCCCGGCAGCGTCGATCGTGAGCGAATTGCCCTCGGCCCCAGTCATCGCGAGTGCGCCAAGCACCGAAATCTGTCCACCTGCATGCAGGATCAGGCTGCCGCTTTCGCCAATCCGGCCCGCTACCGAACCCGCTTGCGCTGCCACGTCGAGCTTCCCGACGGTCATGTCGCCTTGCCCGCCCAGCGACAGGTCACCGGAGGATTGGATCCTGGCAAACTCGGCATTGTCCAAGGCATAGGTGCCGTTCTGGACAGTAAGACCGTCACCCAGCAGGACTGCGCCGTTACCGCCGTTGCTCAGGGCAATCGTGTTGGTATGCGCCGCTTCTCCAAGTTGTCCGGCCGATGAAATGGCAATGTCCTGCGAAGAAAGCGTCATCGTGCGGCCTGTCGCGAGGCCATTCAGCCGGAACACTCCGCCGGCATTGGCTGCAAAGGCGTTTGCCGCATCGGCGATGGTATCGATCTGGATGTCACCCAGCGCGTCGATCCGGATGTCACCAAGGCCGACCGCACCTGTGGGCCCGTTCGCCCGTGGCCGGACGGCGCCTCCGAAAACATTGCCATACCCGGCGGACAGACGGGAGATGGTGACATCGCCACCCGTCGAGAACAGCGCGATGTCGCCGCGAGCGTCGATCACCTGGCCGGTAATCGATCCGCCTGCGGACACGTCGACATTGCCCTTGTTGGCGTCGATGCGGTTGATGGACAACGCGCCCGACGTTGCAATCCGGACGTCTGCCGCAGAGACGGTAATCGCTCCCGAGGCCGACAGCGACGGGAGATCGACAATTCCGCCCGCGAGGATGCGCATTGCCCGGCCCGAGATTGCGGCAAGCGACACATCGCCGTCTGTATCGATGTCCACATCGCCAGTTGCGGAAAGCGACGTCGCGACAAGACCGCCTGCAGCAATCGACATGTCGCCACCCGAAGTTGCCGAAGCGAGGGTAAGCGAGTCTGATGCATTGATCGCAAGGTTCGAGCCTGCATCCACGGTACGGCCACGGATCGTGTCCCCCACGAGGCTGATCGCGCCTGCTGCCGAAATCGCGTCGAAAGTCAGTAACACGGGATCGATCGAGACCGAGCCTCCTGTCGATTGGACCGAACCGAGGGCAGCGGTATTGTCCACCTTCAGCACGAGATCGCCGACCGAGCTTAGCAGGGAAGCCGTCAGGTCGCCCGCCGTTGCATCGAGCGTGCCGCCCGCGATTGCGGAATTGCCGGTGATCGCTCCTGCCGCAAGCGAGAGGTTGCCGTCCACATCCAGTGTACCGAAACCGATTGTGTCCCCTGCAAGCGCAAGATTGCCGATCGCTCCGGTGCTGTCGAGATCGAGAGCACTGCCCGCAACAAGGCTGCCGTTGTGGCCACCCAGATCGAACGTGCCGATCGCGATGTCCGCTCCTGCCTCGACCTGCGAATCTGCGCCAAGCGTCAGCACGCCCACACGCAGCGAGCCCGGCGTCGTAAACAGGCCATCCGTCCCGCCGCCGACTGCAGCAGCGCTCGTCAATTCACGTGCGGCTGTGATCGAACCTGCATCAATGTCGCCTGCAAAGCTCAGACCGACATCGTCGACCGTCGCCTCGACAATGCCGTTTCCGGTCAGGCTGCCGGCCCCGGATAGCGAAACCGTGCCGCTCCGGACCGATGAGCCCGACTCGAGCGAGATGCTTCCCTGCTGCGATGTCAGCTCGATCGTGCCCGACGCCGCGAGCGCGGCGGTGAGTTCTCCCGCACCCAGCGCGATGTCGCCCGTCGAGGTCACCCGGATCGTCTGTCCCGATACGTTGCCGGCAAGCCTCACGTCGAGCGGGCGCGTGGTCTGCCCGATGTCCACGGCTCCGCCCACCTCGATGGTCCCCAGGCAGATCGCACCTTCGAGACAGTCTGGATCGAGCCTGCCGCCATCGTCGCGACGGGGATCGCTTGCTGCAAGCAGGTGCGAAACATCGACCCGTATCGATGCTCCGCTGAACGAAGCCGCCCGGGCGTCTATCGCAGCGCCGATCAGGCGGATGGCTCCGCCGTTGGCCTCGACCGATGTCCCGCCACCAATGCCGAGCGTCGCGATGTCATCGGGCTCGAGCGTATAGGTAAGCTTCAATCCGCCGGCATCGAAGGTCACCGCGCGCGTGCTGTTCGGCCCGGCCAGGTTTGCGGTGATGCTATTCTGGCTGCCGACAAGGATATCGTTGCCGCTTGTGAATGAAATACCGCGCTCGGCTTCGAACGTGTTGCCATCGGTCACCGCTATGCCGCCGCCGCTTGCAAACGTCATGTTGCCCGAAGCGGTGAACTGCCCTCCTCCGCCGATTTCGCCGAGCGTCAAAGTGCCAGGGTAGTAGAATGTCGCCCCGTCGATGACAGCACCGGCACCGATATTGATATCCGCGCCCGTTGCATTGCGCACGCTGACATCGTTTCCGCCGCGTACCTGCACGTTCCCATTGGAGAAATAGCCGCTGCCCGCATCGCCCGTGATGTTGCCAAAGGCGTAGACGTCTACCGAAGCCAGCCCCGCGACCACGGCCGGACCGATCAGATTGAACTCGCCGAATGCGTCAGCGCGGAACTGATCCCCTGCATGGACCGGCGCGCATGTAGGATCGGGGCATGAAGCGCTTTCGATGGAAATCCGGCCCTGCGCCGCGAGTTGTATGTTCGTGGCCCTGAACTGCGCCCCGCCAATGCCAGAGATGGCGATCGATGCATCGCTCGAAACATCCGCGAGATTGCCGACGAGCGCATTGCCGAGGCCATCTGCGGTAATGCTTATCGGCCCGGCCGATACCAGGGTCAGGTCGGTATCGATCTCGATCGGCCCCGACCGCGCACCGATTGCGATACCGGTCCCGTCCACCGCGCTTCCCGAATCATCGACCGTGAGGCCTGCAAAACGGAGGGAGTTGGTCGTTAGCGAACTCGCCGCATCGAGCGATACAAAGCCGGCCACTCCGGAAAAGCTGAAACCTGGAAACGCGATCTCGCTTGTTGCATTGACGGTCGTCAGTCCACTGATCAGACTTCCCGCATTGCCCTGGGCATCATCACCGGATGCAAACGAGACGTCACCGCCAAACGGTATGACGTAGCTGCGTTCGCCCAGATTGCCCGATCCGCCCGGACCGGCTCCAGGCCCTGCAACATCGAGTTCGACGTTCGTGAAGCCCCGGGCCTTCACGTCCAGGTCGTTGAATTTCAGGTCGCCGCCGACTGCCGAGAAACTGGCCGTCCCGCCAATGCCGGGTGCAGAGGTTCCGGTATCACCGCCATTGCCGCCAACGCCGCCACTGGCCGAATTGCTGCCTCCAGTGCCACCTCGACCGCCAAATCCGCCGAAGCCTGATGACTCGACCATGGTTGTGCTGCCAGACCCGATGTCGATTTCACCACTGGAATTCGCAGCGAAAGAAACCGTGCCGCCATCAGCCTGGCCACCCTGACCTCCGCGGCCACCATTTCCCCCTGTTCCGCTTTGACCCCGCGCGCCCCTGCCACCGCTACCGCCAAATGCGCGGGCTACGAAAACCGCGTCGCCACTGGTGGGGACGAGCAACATGCTTCCGCCCTGTTCGGCCAGCACGGTGATGGCCCCGGCAGCGGCATCACCGCCAGCGCTCCCGGAAGCGCCCGTGCCATTCGCGAAGTCGTATCCGGTGCCGTTGACGCCGCCTCCGCCGTAGCCCAGCACATAAGCGCTCAGGTCAGCAGCTCTGATCGAGGCGTCCCCGGTGGCTGTCAGCGCAATAGCGCCACCAAGGCCCGCCCCCCCGGCACCACCGATCGAGGCGTCCAGCGGCTGGCTGCCTTCGACCACAAGAAGCCCGCCACCGGCCCCGCCGCGCCCGGTCGATTCAAGAACGATCGACCCGAGATCCACGCGGCCGCTGGTTTCGGCACCGATCGATATATGGCCACCGGAGCCTGCGCCGCCTGCCCCTCCGTTGCCGGTCGTACCGAACCCGTTGGCGGCAGCATTGCCGCCAAGGCCACCGGCACCGCCCGTGCCAATGCTGGTGAAAGTGGATAGGCCGGACTGGTTTTCGATCGTCAACCTGCCACGGTTTGCCGCGCCGAACGAGAGGTCGCCGCCAGCACCGCGGCCGCCCGCACCGCCGTTACCGGCAGCATCAAGCGTGGCGGAACCGCTGCCGCCCCGACCGCCGGCCCCGCCCTTGCCTTCAAGCAATATCGTGGTGCTGATGGCCGCCAGATTGGCGGCAGCGCCATCTGCAAGAAGCGCCACGTTGCCACCGATGCCGATGCCGCCTGCGCCGCCATCGGTACCATTGGCCGAATTACCGCCCCGGCCACCCGTGCCCACCGCCGATAGCTGCACCGTAGCCAGAATGGCGTTGCCGCCCAGTGATGTCACCGTGACATGTCCGCCGCGACCGTTGCCGCCGGCCCCTCCTGTTGCCCCATGCTCACCATTGAGGCCGATGCCGTCTGCGGTTAGGCGAATGTCGCGGCTGTCGTCGCCGGAGGTCAACTCGTCGAAGTCGGTGCCCAGAGTGAGAGTTGCCGAACCACCAGTGCCGCTTGCACCTGCTGCTCCCGCGCGGTTAGTCGCCAGCGGGAAGTAGGCCGTATTGCCCGCGAGCCCGCCTTGCCCCGTGGCGTCAATGCGAATGTCGGCCGCATCGAACTGGCCAGACAGGAAGCTTATGCCGGCCGCACCCCCGACCCCGTTCCCGCCCGCACCCGAATCACCGGGCAGTCCGCCAAAACGTCGGGCATAACCGCCCGCTCCACCTTCACCGATCGCATTGACCGCCACCGCAAGGGGCAGGCTCGTCCCGCCGTTGCTGCCGAGAATACCGCCGTTGATCGTCAGCTGCGCCGTGCCACCGCTACCTAGCCCGCCGACACCCCCGGTTCCGCCCGATTCAATGCTCGATCCACCATTGCCGAAATAGCTGAACGAGCCGCCTCCCAGATTGACCGACTTGTTGCCGTTGGCTTCGATCGTGATCACATCGGAAAGAAGACTGCCCCCGGTGATTGTCGCAAGCGCCGATCCGCCTGTCCCGACCCCGCCCACGCCAGCCGCTATGCCGAGACTGGCATCCTGCCGTGCACCGTCGCCACCAGTGGCAGATGCGATGATATCCAGTGTTCCGATCCTGGCATCACCGCCCGAAATCGCAAGCGTAGCCGTTCCACCAACACCCGCTCCACCCCGGCCGGGCGCGGCACCGGCCACGTTGAACGAGCTCCCGCCCTCACCGGTGGCTGATATCCTGACGGTTGATGCGGCGAAGGTCCCGCCGCTGATGCCGAAACTCGTGGTTCCGCCGATCCCGTCCGCAGCATTTCCCGCCTGAACCACGGTATCGTTGCGTGCGTTGTTGTTTGGCCTGCCGCCAAGCCCGATGTTCCCGATTGAAACAGTTTCTGCATCGAGACTGGAATTTGCGCCCTGCTGGAGGAATGTCACGTTCCCGCCGGTGCCTGCGCCTCGCGACCCGCTTGCGTCGAACCGCTCGCCCGCAACGCCTGTAGATTGCAGGACCAGATCGAACGTGGAAAGTGAACTGTCGGCAATCGAAAGCGATACGGCACCACCTCTGCCATCGCCGCTGCCGCTGCCACTTCCGCTGCCTCCAATGGCATCGGAAATCAGCGAGACTTCGCTGTCCGACACCAGCGAGGCTTCGTTGCGCAGGATAGCCGAGACACCGCCACTCAATGCATCGACGCCGCTCGCCTGCCCCTCGCTGGCAGACGTCTCGACGACCTGCCCGGCAAGCAGCGTGCTGTCATCCAGCAGAAACCGGATATTGCTCGAACGCGCCCTGCCGGTAGCCGAGCGCCCCGTTGCCGCGAGAGATACCAGCGAACCGCCCGTATCGAGACTTGACCCGTTGGTCATCGAAAGAGCGACCGTATTGACTGCCGTCAATTCGCCAAACGCGGTACTTTCCAGAAATACCGGTCCGTCCCTTGTAGTGCCGCCGGCGGCATCGAAAGATAGCGACACGTCGCCCAGCGTAACCGAGCCCCCGCCGACGGCGCTCGCATAGTTCGAGACATTGACGTTGCCGATCTCGAAGGTCGCCGCTCCGTTTGCAAAGGCGACCGATGCGCTGCCAGCACTCGCATCATGCGCGAGACCATTCGAACCCTGCGCCGCGCTCGCTTCAGAATAGACCCCGATGCCCGAACCTGCCGTGAAGGTTCCACCGTCGATCGAAAGGCCTGCATTGCCAGAGGTTGCCGTACCGCCATCGACCGGCGTCTGGAAACTGCTGAAGAACCCGTGCGACGCCAGCGACTGCAGCGATAGACTGCCAAGATCGATGCCGCGAGCCGAATTGCTTCCCCCTGGCTGGATGGCCACAAATGTCGCGTCGCCGGCCGTGGAATTCCCGTAGGACCGTTCTCCTACGCCTCCGAAAGCATTGGACGCAAGGAACGTGTCGCCAGCGCTGAAGCTGCTGTCGTCGATGGCCACGCTGACATGGCCAGCGATCGCGTCATCGCCGACGCTGTTGGCTGCAAGAGCATCGCCATTGTCGGGATCGGTCTTGATCACGGCCTCCGCAGTCGAAACCAGGCTGAGCGTGCCGCCGATGCTGACCGTGCTGCCATTTGATGCCGTCAGAGTAATGTCGCCACTGCGTGCCGTACCGGGAACCGACGCGTTGGTGGCTAGCACATCGAGGCTGCTGACCGCCGTCAGCGCGTGACCATTGTCGACATCGATCCGTACGTCGCCCTGGGCATAGAAGTCGGCTTGGGCGTTGAAGGTTACGTCAGACGTCTTCGCATCGATGGTAACGGCGCGTCCGGCATACCCTGAAACTGCGTTGCTCGCGGTGAGATCGGTAAGCGTCAGCCCGGCCTTGCCGCCTTCGTTGACACCGGCGAGCGCCGAGCCCCCGCCGACATCGAACCCGGCGGACAGGACAATCGAACCGTCAGCTTCGCCCTGCGCGGTGTCGGCAGCCTTGTAGCCCATCGCCCCCGAAACAATCGCGGTCATCGCCTGATTCTTGGGCACCGCCACGAGGTGAATTCGATGATAGGGATCGTTGGACGTGGCGGCGGGGCCAGTGGTCGTGCCGGTATGCGATACGCCGATCGAATCGTCGGTGCCGCTGTCCACCACGATGTCGAACAGGCCATTGTTGATCGTCAGCGTCGCCGCTTCGGCACCGACATAGGCGACAGAACCGTTGACTTGAACCGTCCCGCCCTGCGAGACTCGCGGCGCTACCAGCGCGACATAGCTGCCCTGTTGCTGAATGGCGCTCAAGCTCGCGCCATTCTCTATCGTGACCGACGACATCGGCAAGGTGGCCTTGCCGAAACGGATTTCGCCCTTGTCGCCCAGCAACCGCGAGACCGTGTCACTCGACGGATCGACCGTGATCGGCAGCGAAGTCAGCACGAGGCTGCCGACGTTGAATACACCTGTGGCGCCGGCCACCCACCCGCCGGGATTATAGAACCAGATGCGGCCCTGTGAGCCGGACTGCACTGTCCCCGAGATCGAGAGCGGGCCGCCGGTGCTGGAACTCGAGACCCGGTTAAGCACCGTATAAGGGCCGCTGGAATCTGCGGTAAACGAGAGTGTCGATCCCTGCGGAAGGAACGTGCCGGTAGGGCTGGTGATCGCCCAGTCGATCAACGCTTCGTTCGCATTGACGAAGACTGTGTCGGTCTTCGTTGCCGGGTTGTAGACAGGGGCATTCGCACCAAATTGGACGGTTGCAGTTCCCTGCACTGCTTGTGCACGCACGCTTTGCGAATTGGCTGAAAGCGCCAGCGCGGCCGCTCCCAGAGCAACGCCGACCATGAGCCGCGCGAATGCCAATTTGCGGCGCACGGGCCCTGCCGGCACTTTGAGCAAAGGTTTGAGCCGGGCATTTGATGCAACAACGCACCTGTCGCGCGCCACCAGTGGCCTCGGCTTGATCGCGTGATTCATCACAGCCTCCACGGCAACAGCTGGAACGAAAGATTGAGCATGAACCGGGCCTTGCCCTTTACGTTCAGGCCCACGGGATCGTGCAACGGCACCGCCACGCCTGCATCCAATCGCACAGCATCATGGATGGCCGCGCGCAAGCCACCGCCGACCGATACCAGCTTCTGCGGATTGAGCCCTGCAAATGCCCTGTCATGGTTCCACACCCAAGCCGCATCGACAAAGGCATAGGGCTGCAGCGCGTTGCCGCCGACCGCCTTCGGGATAAGCGAACCGACGCGCACTTCTCCGCGCAGGGCAACACCGCTGTCGCCCAGTACCGAACCCGGATCGTAGCCGCGGCCTATCGTGTAGTTGCCGCCCGAGAACTCTTCGTAGGACAGGAGCTTGTCAGGGGAATACTGTGCCCGGGGCTGCAGACTGAAGGTCAGGCCTCGAACCGGACGATAGTCGAATACGCCACCGGCCTTGACCACGAAGCCCTTGGCAGTGCCCTCGATGCGGCTCGGAGTGACCTTGCCCGCGCCAAGGCAGGTCACGGCCAATGCGCCCCGGCAGCCACGTGTCGCGCCGAACACGCCGATGCCCTGCCGCACCTCAGTCGTCAGTCCCCATGCCCAATGCGGTTCGAAGGGCGTAAATCCGTCGCGTCCGGTGAGGCTGCGCGGTGCGACACCGTTGGTTTCGAGGCGCGCATAAAGCACGCGAAGCCTGTCACGGTTGAGTGCGATCTTGCCGAAATCGAGGTCCTGATTGGCAACTTGTCCGCCCAGAGCGAACGCGAGATTCCAGGCTTGCGACCGGACCAGCGGATAGGAACCCTCGACCGTTGCCGACAACGTTCGCGAATGGAAATCGGAGCGCGCGCCGGTGACGGTGGGATTGGTCCAGCCATAAGTGAAGTCACCGCGAAGCGTGAACCCCTCGCCTCCCAGCCGCATTTCGTGGCCGACCTGAAGCACTTTCTGCTCGTCGAGATCAGTCGTCGTGAAAAAGCTGGCCGTAGTCGCGTCGCCAAGGCCCGTAAGCCCGTTGATCTGCATTCGCGCCAATGCGCTGTACCGGCCGACGCTGCGCGACCCGTAGTTCTGAAGGCCCAGATCGGCATAGACCGCATCGCGCCGCACCGAGATTTCCCCGACGACCTCGCCCGGCGAACCTTCCAGTGGCCGCAGCGCCAGTCGCACGTCCAGGCCCGGAATGTCCTTTGCGAGCAGCAGATAACGCTCGGCAGTCTTGCTATTGAAAACGGGTTCTTGCGTCAGCTTGTTAAGATAACGCAGCAAGATATCTTCAGACGCTCCCGGATCGCCCTTGACCTGAATGCGGTTGAGGTGGGCGAGCAGCACGTCGAGGCGGACTGCGCCCTCGCTGATCTTCTGTGGAGGCACCTGCACCGCCGCGAGGTATCCGGCCTGTCGCAGCGCCGTTGCCGCTCGATCGCGAATTTCGCATATCACCGAAATCGGCAAGTCACGCCCGACCAGGTCGGAGTAGCTGCCCGAAAGGTCGAAGCCCGGCAGATTCGTCATCCCGGTGAAGGTTACCGAGGCAAGCTTCAGGCGGATGCCGGCGAAATCCGGGGCGGCCAAAGGACAGGGCGCCCGTTCCACTTCGTCAGTATCTACCGAGACTGGCCCGCTGCGGTTTAGAGTGCCCTCGGCGACACCGCGTTCGATCTCCTCGCGCGTCGGCGGTTGTACGCCAGCAGGTGGCACGGCCTGGGCATGGCTGGCTGACGTCCACAGGCATGCTGAGGCGGCGAGCAACAACGAAGGTAAGCAATGGCCGCGCGATGTGCGGCGCACCAAGAAAGACAGGTCCCGAAACGGAACAGCAAATCTCACCCGGAATCGGGGGCGCACAGAATCGCGACCGGCCATTCGAATCGAATCTCCACCTTGCGCGACCCGGTAGTGTTGTAGGTTAGGCTGTTAAACGCCTATCTATAAACGACTTTTCAAAATTCCCGACACTTGCGAGCTTTGGCGCAAATCATAGGGGATTTTGCGTAGTGTCCTCTTCTTCGAGCGTCGCTGCAAGCCAATCGAACTGCGCCTTGCAACCGTTGTCCAGAAGCAGGGTGCCAAGTGCCGCCGCGTCGGCAGGTACTGTCTCTGGCTCGATCATCACGATCTGGAATTCTGCCGCCTTGTCGGGCGTTGCCTCGTCGTAAATCCGGTAGGTGCGGCTTTCCTGCGGAGCCAGCATCGTCTTGGGCCAGGCAATGCCGACGGTCTTCGGCGGCCACTGCATCCGCACCATTTCGCCGCCCGAAGCATCGGTCAGCCAGGTAAAGCTGCGCCTGGCCGACGCCCCGCGCCACAAGTAGAGATCGCTCCCGCGCGGCACGCAAACGTTGCCGCCCTGTTCGGTATCGGCAAGCCAGATGCTGACTGGGAGCACGGTTTCGCCCGAACTGTCGCCCGCGCCACGCACAGCCCCCGCACGAACCGAAGCCGGATTGCTGAGCGAGCGCGCAAGCAGCGCTGCGGCGCCGCGATCGCGGTTGATCGCCCCGTCAAGCGAGAAGGTACCCGCACCGCGCAGGATACGCGTGCCCGCCTTGTCGAGAACCGTCACGACATCGCCGGCTTTGAGCACGACAACCGCCTTGGCCGGTAGCCGCTTGCCCTTGGGGTATTCCACCGCCGATGGACCTGTGGAGCGGACCACGACGGCCTGCGCCCACGCAGGCACAGCCGTTCCTGCCAGCCACAAGGCGGCGGCTCCGGCCAGGGTGCGCGCAAAAGACACGCTTTCGCCCATGTCAGCCCCCCACCTGTGCCGGTGCCGCAAGGCCCGCCAGCAGGTCGAGTTGCGCTGTGCAACCCTTCTCGGCCATCGCAGCGGCAACGTCGACCTCGTCGCTCGGCACGCTGGCGAGCAACATTGTCCTGATCTTCACCGGGGCCCCCACCGCGTTGCTGAAGGTATAAGTCTGCCCGTCGATCACCGGGACGCTTGCCGAGGGCCACACTTTGAGCGCGCTGCCCGCGCGCCAAGCCACGTCGGCCGTGCTGCCATCTTGCGAAAGCAGTTTGCCCGTGCCTTCCTCCGTTCGCGCCGGGCGCCACAGGACCACCGTGGCCGGGTCGGCCACGCAGTATGTCCCTCCTTTGCTGACGTCGATGTACCACACGTTTTCAGGGCCTGAAGGCGTGGCCTCGGCCGGGCCCATCGGCGCACCGCGCACGGCTCCGGTCCGGGTGCGCGCACCTCCGCCCCTTGCCATCATCGCTGCCAGCGCCGTACCTCCCGTTGCCGCGTCACGATTGACCGTGCCGTTGAGGCTGAATGTTCCCGGGCCTGACAAGACGCGCGTGCCTGCCTTGTCGAGAACGGTCAGGCGGTCGCCCGGCTTGAGCACCACCGAAGCGTCGGCCGGCAGCTTCTTGCCCTGAGGGTAGACGGCCGCAGATGGGCCGGTCGATCGCACCACGACCGATTGCGCCAGCGCGGTGCCAGCCGCTAAAACTCCGGCAATGGCCGCCACGCCGGCGCAGAGGGACCGCAGGGCCCTGCCATCAACCAAGTACATAACTCTCTCCCTTTTGCGTCTGCCGCAATCTTTGGATCAGGTTCATCATCGCAGCGTCGTCTTGCGCCGATTCGAGCATTGTGTCTGTGAGAGCTTTCACACGTTCCGCCTCGCCGGCTGAATGGGCGCTGATCGCCGCAACGCTCATCCTGCGCCGGTCGACATCAAGTTCGGGCACCGGTTCGAACACCTCGACGGGAGTATTCCTTCCACGCAAAGTGACCGTCCCCATCGGCCTGAACCAGTCAAGGCCCGACCGCTCGGCCGCCTCGCGGCTGACCAGAACGGTCGTGTCGAGCGACTTGTTCGCACCTTCCAGCCGGGCCGCGGTGTTCATCGCATCGCCAAGCGCAGTGTACTGGATGCGTCCTTCGCCCCCAAAGTTGCCAACCACGGCCTCGCCGAAATGCACGCCGACGCGCGTCCTGCCGATCCGGGGCACCTCGTCACCGACCGAACGCCGGAACTCCTCGCCCGCCAGGTACATCGCATGGGCGGCGCGCACGGCCCGCTCGCCATCGTCGGGATAGGCGATCGGCGCGCCCCAGAAGGCAACCACGGCATCCCCGACGAACTTGTCCAGCGTCCCGCCGTATTCGAGAACCACCCCGCTCAACCGGTCGAGATACTCGTTCAGCAGACGCGCGATCACTTCCGGTTCAACCGCGTGCGTCAGCTTTGTAAAGCCTTCCAGATCGCTGAACAGGCAGAATATCTCGCGCTTTTCGCCATGGAGCGAGAGCCGCTCGGGATTGCGCATGATTTCTGACGCCACCGAGCGCGGGAGGTATTTGCCCAGCGCGCCTTGCGCAAATTCGCGCTGCGCCGCGTTGATGGCGCGCAGGCTCGAACTGATTGCGGTAAAGGCCACGCCCCAGCCGATCAGCCAGCCTGTCGCCGGCAGATCAAGCGTATCATAGCCTGCGCGCTCGACCGCAAAGGGCACCGCAAGAAACAACGCGAACTGCCCGATCACGGCCAGCGCGAGAACCCACGTGCGGGTCTGGGCAAGTGCCGTCGCCGCTCCGAGCCCGACGGCAAGGATCGCCGCCAGCACCTTGATCCACTGCGCCGGGGGCACTTTCCACGCCTTGTCGAGCAGTTGTGCCAGCATCGAGGCATGAACCTCCACGCCGATCATCCGCGTTTCACCCGACACGGGATTGCCCGTGCGCGTGAACGGCGTGTCGAATTGGTCGAAGTCCGAAAAGTCGCCGCCGACCAGCACGTAGCGGCCCTTCACCGCATCGGCGACGAGCGGCGCAGTTTCGGGATCGGCAAGGAGATCGATGGGGATCTTGTCGAAAACCGGACGATCGCTGGCGGTCGGCACGCGATAGCGGATCGGTCCGGTGTATTTGGCGAACCGGGCGTCGGCATCGTTGCTGCCCTGAGTCAGCGCCAGCGACAGCAGAGGCGGCAATCCGGCATACTGGCGCGGCCAACGCCGTGCGACGCCGTCGGCATCGGTTTCGAGGAGGATGCTGGCGGGTTTGACAAGGTCCGTCCCCGCAGTCGTCAAGAAGCTGCGCAGGTCCTGCTCCTGCTCGTAGGTGATCGCTTCCGGGTTGGTACGATTGTCGGCAAAGGCGAGGTAGACCGGCGTATGCATCGCCTTGAGCGAGGCGCGCAGCGCGTCGTCGTCGTCCTGCGGGCTGTCGAACAAGACGTCGATCCCGATGCCCTTGGCGCCTAACTGGTCGATCTGCGCGAGCGCCTTGGCCAGGATCGTGCGATCAACCGGCGATATCTGCCCGGTCGCCCGGTTGGTATCCGCAGTATAGACGACCAGCGTCACCCGCTTGTCGGTGTCGGTTGGCGGCGCAAAATTCGCAGCCCGGATGTCGTAGAGTGCGGCCTCTGCATCACGCAACAGCGGCAGGCGCCATGAATTGACGGCGATGATGAATGCCAGCGCCAGAAGCAGCGCCGCTATCGCTACGCGCTGCCAGCCGAGTTGGGCGAGGCTGCGCAAGGCCGTCCGCCCCATGTCGCGGCTCCCCGCCAGTTCCTTCTCCCGCTTGGCACGGGCTTCGTTCGGCATTCCTCAGTTCCCCGCCATCGCAACGCGCGCATCCCTTGCCCCGACAAGCGGGCGCGCGCCATCGCCGATCACCGCAAATCCTGCCCAATAGTACGGATGGGACGTATCGACCTCGGCCATCAGCCCCTGCTGCGCCTTGAGCAGCGCTTCGCCTGCCGACGTTCCCGCCGGGGCTTCAAAGAGTCCGTTGATCAGACGCGCTGTCGCATTGAAATCGTCGGGCGCGGGCCAGTGACTCGCCAGCACCGACCGGCTGCCCGCTCCGATGAAAGCGCGCACAAGGCCTTCAAGCGCCGATCCGCCCCCGCTGACGATCCCCGCCGCGCGCGTCGCTGCGACATCGGCCTGCCCGGCGGTATCGCAGGCGGAAAGGATGACCATGTCCGCATCGAGCCGGAGATCGAATATTTCCGAGAAGCTCAGCAATCCGTCCGAGCCCGCAGGCCCGAATGAGGTGACGAGCGCAGGACGCGCAGGACAGGCAGGAGCCGGCGGCGTGACAAGACCATGGGTCGCAAAGTGCAAGATCCGGAAATTGTTGAGGTCTCTCCGCGACTTGATCGCCGTATCGGAGAAACCGGCTCCGGTCATGAGGTCGGTCCCCTGACCGCCCAGCAATTGTCTCGCCTTGATCAGCTCGGCATCGGAGATAGGCCGGTTCCAGGTCGCCAGGGGCCAGCTGCAATCCGCCAGAACCGCCCCATCCACACCGCGCACCCTGACGATCCCGAGCGCGGAGGCCGACGAAACCGCCGCATTGTGCCCGAGCCCGAGATAGGCCTCACCCGCACGTGAACCTGCCTGCTTTCGGGCCTCCATGAACGAGCGCGCCGAAACGGCGGTCGAAACAAGCCTGTCACGCCCCAGCCAATGGACGCCCCGCACGTCGAAAGGATCGCCTTCCGGATCTTCCGCCTGAGACAGGTACGCCTTGGCCGACCGTTCATCAGTTACCAGCACGTTGACGGGAAGGCTCAGCATGGCCCCATCGGCTTCAAAGATCAGGTGATGCGCCGCCGCCAGATCCGCAGCAACCGGACCGAACAGGGCGGTGTAGACCTTGTTGGCTTCGTCGGCCGCATAAGTGCTCGTCACGTGCTGGCGACCATCGAATCGCGAGATCGAATCACGGATGGCCTGCACCTTTGCCTGAAGCTCGCTCGCGCTGATCGCGGCGCGGTACCCAGTGGCACGCTTGCCGTCCGCATAATAGACGAAGACGTCCTGCCCCAGTACCGCCATTTTGGCATAGGCCTCGCCCGCTTGCAGGCCCTTGCGCAAGTCCTGTTCGCTCAGCACGCCCTGCGACACGACGCGATACCGGGCGTAATTGGCAAGCTGGATGACGGTCGAGCGCTTTTGCTCTTCAAGATCCTGAACCTGACGCGCAGCATCGCTGATTTCGTCGGTACGCGCGGCGGCGTCTTCAAGACGCTGCAACGCGGCGTAGGTCATGCGCGCGCGCTCGATCGAGCGACCGAGACTCAAAGATTGCCGAAAGAGCGTTGCAGCCTCGTCACTTCCTGCCGAAAGCTCACGTGAAAGGACAGCTTGGGTTTCAGCCACGCCGGGGCGCACCAACACCTGGCTTGCGGTAAAGAACTCGGCGCTGGCCTGAGGATCCGCCGCCATCTGCGATGCCAGACGATCGAACCACGGGCTCATCTGGCGCGACAGGCCGGACAAGCCGTTCTCGCGCTCGACGGAGCGGGCAACAACCTCGCGGTAAATCGGGACCGCCTCCCCAATCCGGTCGTGCCGGGTCAGATAGGCCGCGAGTCGTGCTTGCGCAGCGGCGAGGCTGCGCGTCTCGGGATACTGTACGCTGACAATCCCCACGGCCGAGCGGAGCAGCGCTTCGGCATCGCCAAGTCGCCCCTCGTCTTCGGCAAGCGTCGCCAATTCGGTGAGTATTTGTGCGCGCATCCGCACGATCGAGACGACCCGGCCATTTCGTACCCCAAGGGCCCTGCCTTGCGCTTGCTCCAGCGCCGCGCGAGCCTCGCTGCGATTGCCCATCAGCCGCAGGATCATGCCGCGAAGTTCAAGTGATTGCGCATCGAGGATCGTTGCGCGCTCGTCTTCGGTCAGCCGAAGGTCGTCGACCAGTCCGATCGCATTGGCCGTGACGTCAGAGGCATTGATACGGCGTGAGATCGACTGCGTGAGTTCCAGGGACTGGCGCAAGGTATCGGCGCCCATCGCGCTGGATTGGCGCAGCGGCGCTCCAAGACGTTCGAGCGCCTGCGCATGACGCTCCTGGTTGAGCAGGTGGATCGTCTCGTAATTGCGCCGCAAGCGCTCCACGACGCCACTTCCCGCCGGCAGGGCATCAGCCTGTGCAAAAAGCAGATCAGCATCGGTGAACTGGCCCAGGTTCGAACGCTGAAGCCCTGCGTTGACGAGGAACTCGACGCGATCGATCGGGATATCCCCCGCCGATGCCTGCCGTTGTTCCAGTGTCTCGAAATAGGCCGCTGCCTCGGCATAGTCGCCCGAGTTGTTGCGGCGATAGCCTTCGGCAAGGGCAGTCGAGGGATCGAGCGTCAGCGCCTGGATGCGGGCATAGGCCTCGGTATCGTCGATCGATGTCGTGGCTACGGCGACCGGCTCGTCGATCAGGCGGTCAGCGAAGATCGTGCGCAGCGCCAAGTCCAGCACGCTGTGGTAGGCCGAAAAGCCTTCCACCGAAAGCGTCGATTTTCCGTTATTTACACTGACAACTTCATAAGCCAGATCAGGTTTCATCCAACGGCAATCCAGACGCGTGCGCCCGCCGACGGACGTGGTGGGAGCACCCGGGCAGACGACATCGGCCTTGCGATTTTCGGCCAGTCGCCCCCCGACCTCGTCGCGCGGACCTCGCAGCGAATGAACATATCCCACCGGCAAGGCCGAATCCCGGCAAACGATGGCCCAGGTCCGATCCATTGGATGGCGGTTGACCGGGTCGGCCACGCGCGACTGCATCTGGCAAAGCGCCTTGCTGCCGCCCGAGCCCAACGGAAAGCTGTCACGGAGCAGAACGCTGCCGTCCTCTGCCCATGCAGGCGCTGCAGCGCCCAGCGCCATGGCGCCGACGCTCGCCGTCAGAACTGCCCAGTTTTTCGCCTTGAGGTACCGCATGAGCGCTCTCCGAAGCCGGGTCTCCCCAAGCCCCTGCCACGTGTGTGTTTCGCGCTACCCGAAGTGTCAGTTATGCTGTTTCGACCAGCATAGGCGCAATGACGACGCTCTGCCAGTTGCGATATGCCGCTTTGATCGCGTGCGATTGTACCAATCCGACGTCAGAAACCGAGAAATTGTACGTGACCGTCGATCGGCTCGCGTTCGCGCTCGAACGCGTTAACGCTGGCGGCGGCGTCGCGATAGCCGATGGCCATCCCGCAGAAGAAAAGATGCGTCTCGTCACTCACCCCGATGAACTCCTTGATCAGCCGGGCGTGGAACGAGAGGAATTCCTGCGGACAGGAATCGAGCCCCTCCTCGCGCAGCAGCAACATGATCGTCTGAAGCCACATGCCGGTGTCTGACCATTGCGCCGGGCCCATGCGCCGGTCGAAATAGCATAGCAGGACCGCAGGCGCGCCGAAGGACATGACGTTGTTGCGCACGAACAGCGTACGCGCCTCGGCATCGCCCCGGGCAATCCCCATCGACTGGTACATCGCCGCCCCAACGCGCTGCAGCCGCGTCTTGCATTCAGGGATCACTTCGGGCTGACTGAAGCTGTACTCGGGCGGATCTTGGAACGGGGCTGCGAGCATCTTGCCCTGCAACTCGGCAAGCGGCTCGCCCGTCACGATTGTTGCTTGCCAAGGCTGGAAATTGCACCCCGACGGCGCCCATCGCGCCCGATCCATGACCCGCTTTATCACCTCGAGCGGCACTGGATCAGGCATGAACGCCCGGACCGAACGGCGAGAAAGAACGGCTTCGCTGACAGACATCGTGCTCATGCCGCATTAACTGCCCAGTTAAACAAGGGCCGTCAACCCGACACACCTAGTCCCGCTCTATTCGGATGCTGCTGGCTTTGCGATTGACGGCAACCGTGGACCCGTCAGAACTTCAGGTTCTCTGCAATTTTCCGGAAGTCTTCCAGATCCTTGCCGAAATAGTAGATGGCCGGGGCCTCATAGGTGACCATGTAGAGCTTGCCGTTCACGATCGAACCTATGGCCTCGCCCTTGCGCTCGACCTCGTCGTCACTGCGGACGTAGCTGTAGGTGAAGCGAATGGCCTGCTTGCCGTTGACTGTTGCAATGTCCTGGCTGTCAACGCTGATACGGCTCACCTGATACTGGCTACGGTATGTGGCCTCGAGAAGACCGGGGATATCGGGCAAGAGCATGTTCGCCACTACCTTAGGCAGCGGAAATTCTTTCTTATTGCGTTCCTTGTAGATCGGCATCCCGCTCGAGATTCCTCCAAAGAAGGAGACCTTGTTAAGGCCGTCGCCGTCACGCGTCCAGACCTCGACGCCCGGACCATCGGTGCGGCTGAGCTTGTTCCATTCGCCCGACGACGTGGTCGCGATCGATGACTTGGCGACACCCTTGTGCTCGCCCGGCCCGACCAGAGAATTGGCCTGTGCAGCGAAAGCGTAAAGCAGGAAAGTGGCGCCAAGAGTTACGTTTGCGATCTTGTTCATGAACTATCCTAACTGCCTGCTAGCATTCTGATCACATTACCGTCGGAAGCATCGGGCTTCAGGCTGAGGTACGCGCGCAGGGCGGCCTTGCCGTCAGCCTCCTTACCGTTGCGCAGCAGCGACAGCCCAAGTTCACGATGCACGTCTGGTTCGGCATACCCTTTCGAGATTGCCTCCCGGAAAAGGTCGGCCGCGGTTGCCAGGTCTCGCGGATTGCCGCGCTGCCTGAAAAGCGCTCCGCGCGCAAAAAGCAACTCGCCCGTCCAGCCTTCCGTCGCCGAAAGACTTTGCAGCAAGTATTCCGAACCACCGAAGTCGTTCGCTTTGACTTGGGCGTCGAGGAGCCTGGGCAGAAACGGGCGGATCGCATCGCGATACTCCCGGGCCCGCAGTTCACCTGCCTTGCCCAGCTTGTCGGCCTCTGCCTTCAGGTAATTCGCCCGCTCGAACGAAGCCGGATGGGTGCCGAAAAAAGCCGCCTTGTATTCCCGACCCGGCTTCAGCCCTCGCGATACGGCACGCGCGTCGGCCTCTGCCATGATCGACTTCCAGACTTGCGCAGCCGCAGATGGGTCGTACGGTGATTCAGACGTGTATTTCAGGCTCAGCAGGTCCGCTGCCGTCTCCTGATCGCGACTGAATTTGTAGTAAGTTCCGAAAACGGCCATTTGCAAAGTCGTAGTCTGGTTCGAGCCCGAGCCACCCCGTCCGATGTTGGCAGCGCCCGCACCAAGCACAGTTATCCAAGCCGCGAGGTTGGCGGAATCGCGCTTGGCCTTTATGCCCGACAACGCGTGTCGCAGTTCGAAGTGCGCGAACTCATGACCCAGGACAGAGGCCAGTTCCGCCTCGTTCTGTACCCTGAGGAGCAGTCCGGTCCACACCCGCATGGTCCCGTTCGGGGCCATCGACGCATTGAACTGCGGAACTTCGACGACGTAGATACGGACGCTGTTGCAGCGATCCTCACCTACTTCCCTGCACAAAACGCCCTTGAGGTAATTGTTCAGGCCTTCGTCTCGCATGACCAGGATCGAATCCCGCAGAATTCGCTCATCCTCGTCGGCTTCCATCCATATGCCGCGCTCGTCCTTGGTCTGGGGCTCGTAGGCCTTGGTATATGCTGGGAGCCCAACAGAAACCTGCTTCGCCGGCGGCTCGGCGCCGACAAGCGCGAATGCCGCACAGGCAAGCAGCGGCGCCCTGAAACGGACAGCCAAGGTTACTTGACCTCAGCCGGTTTTGCTTCGACCGTCCGGCCAGGAAAACCTTCCAGCAACTGCTCAACCCGCTTGGCCGCGCCGTCCTGGGTGCGCACGTCGCCTCCCATCTGTCGATCAGCATTCAGCCAGACGAGTTCCCCGGTCTTCAGATCGACAAGGCCTGCGTGCCCCCAATGCACGCCCGAAGTGACTCCGATCCCGCCCATGGCAGCAAACAGTTGCAGCATTTTTCGTCCAGCCGAGCCATAACCGTCGTAGGTGTTGATGAAGAGCGCATAGTCTGCACCCTGCAGAGAGCCGAGGCTGGCGAGGCCGTTACCCACGCCCCACTCGAACGCGCCCTTGCGCTTCTTGGTCGGCAGGCGATTTCCCGGAAAAAACTGATACTCAATGATCGAATCGGCAAGCGTTCCGAACAGATTGGAATACTGCGTGACCATCGGCCCATCGCCCGTAACGCCTTCTTCGTACTCGACGACGACGTTGCCGAGCTTGCCCTGATTTTCTTTCAGAGCCTTGGCGATGTAGTCACGCGCGTTCGTAGTCCAATCCGCGTTGGGGGTGATGACACCGCCAGCCGACTGCGATCCCACTCGAACCGTCGGACGCATAAGTACGACGCGAACAGTGCCAGGCTTGAGTGCAAAACCGGGCTTACTGCCCGTCTTTTCCTGCGCACACACACTTGACGCACCAAGAAAAAACAAACCGCAGGCCAGAAACGCCAGCATGCTGCGAAACAGTTTCATGAAGATTCTTCCCCCAAACCCCGCATCATCAAAGCCTGCCGGGCGGAGAATTACAAGCCTTTAGTCTGTGGATAAAAGAAGCCGAAATGGGTAAAAGCCGCTATGCGACTTTACTCATCCTCAAACAAGTCAGCCAGTTGTTCGATGATCGTGCCGCCCAATTGTTCGGCGTCCATGATCGTTACGGCGCGCCTGTAGTAGCGCGTGACGTCGTGGCCGATGCCGATGGCGACAAGCTGGACCGGCGACTGCTTCTCGATCCAGTCGATCACCTTGCGCAGGTGCTGTTCGAGATAGCCGGCATTGTTTACCGACAGGGTCGAATCGTCGACCGGCGCGCCGTCGGAGATGACCATCAAGATTCGACGGTCCTCGGGGCGTGCCAGCAGGCGGGTGTGGGCCCACAACAGCGCCTCGCCGTCGATGTTTTCCTTGAGCAGCCCCTCGCGCATCATCAGGCCGAGGTTCTTGCGCGCGCGACGCCACGGCTCGTCGGCCTTCTTGTAGACGATGTGGCGCAAGTCGTTGAGACGGCCGGGCTGCGCGGGCTTGCCGCCGGCCAGCCAGGCCTCGCGGCTCTGTCCACCCTTCCAGGCGCGGGTCGTGAAGCCCAGGACCTCGGTCTTGACGCCGCACCGCTCCAGGGTGCGCGCAAGAATGTCCGCGCTGATCGCCGCGATCGAGATCGGCCGCCCGCGCATCGAGCCCGAATTGTCGATCAGCAGCGTGACGATCGTGTCCTTGAATTCTACGTCGCGTTCGATCTTGTACGATAGCGAATGGCCCGGCGAGATGACGACGCGCGCCAGCCGCGCGGCATCGAGCAGGCCTTCTTCCTGATCGAAGTCCCACGAGCGGTTCTGCTGCGCCATCAGGCGGCGCTGCAACCGGTTGGCCAGCCGCGTGACCACGCCCTGCAGCCCCTTGAGCTGCATGTCGAGGTAGGCACGCAGGCGCGTCAGCTCTTCCTCGTCACACAAGTCGGTCGCCGCGACGACCTCGTCGAACTGCGTGGTATAGGCCTTGTAATCGAAGTTCTCGGGCAGGTCGGTCCACGGACGGTTGGGCCGGGTCGGCAGCATGCCTTCCTCGCCCTCGTCGGCCATGTCGGCATCGGCCGCGTCGTCGTCCTGTTCGATTTCCTGCTCGGAATCCGAATCCTCGTCGCCTTCGCTGGTGTCGCCGGCGATCTCGGAAGGCTGTTGCTCCTGATCCTCGGAAGTATTGGGCTCTTCCTCGCCCTCGTCCTCCTGGTCCTCGCCTTCGTCTTCCTCGTTCTCCTGATCCTGCTCGCTGGCAGACTGGGTGAGTTCGAGGTGCTGGAGCATGTCGAGCGCGAGCTGCTGGAACGCGCGCTGGTTATCGAGCGAAAGCGCGAGCGCCTCGAAGTCGTCGCCTGCCTTGCTTTCGATCCAGCTGCGCACCATCGCCATGCCGACATCAGTGCTGGCGGGCGCTGCCTGCCCCGTCAGCTTCTCGCGCAACAGCAGCGCCAGTGCCGTTGGCAAAGGCACTTCCTCGGGCCGCGTGGCGCGGGAAATCGGATCCCCGGCCATGCGCATCCTTAGCGAAGCATCGAGATTGCCGCGCATCCCTGCATAGGCGTTGGCACCCAGGGCCTCGTAGCGGACCTGCTCCACCGCGTCATAGCATGCCCGCGCCAGTGCCTCGGTCGGGGCGTTGCGACCATGGAGCGGTGCATTGTGATGGCGCAGGCGCAGCGCCATCGAATCCGCATGACCGCGCGCCTCTGCTACCTGTTCCGGCGGCAGGGCGCGGCCCGGCATCGGCACTCGCATAGAGCTTCCCGACTGCACCGGCGCATCGGCGGTCCACGCCACCTCGACCTCGGGATCGAGCGAAATGGCGCGTGCCGTGCCGGTCAGGACCGAACGGAAGCGATCGAGGGGGGATTCATCGGCCAAATCGGAAATGCTCGTGTGGGAAGGTCTGGATCAGACGATCTTCTGGCCGGTCTTCGCCCAGTCGGCAAGGAAGCCTTCGATACCCTTGTCCGTAAGGACATGTTTGAACAGGCCCTTGATCACGGCGGGCGGTGCAGTGATCACATCGGCACCGATGCGTGCGCTTTCAAGGACATGCACGCCGTGACGGATCGATGCGACGAGGATCTGCGTGTCGAAGGCGTAGTTGTCGTAGATGAGGCGGATGTCGCGGATCAGGTCCATGCCATCGAAGCCATTGTCGTCATGGCGACCAACGAAAGGCGAGATGAACGTCGCGCCGGCCTTTGCCGCCAGCAGCGCCTGATTGGCCGAGAAGCACAGCGTGACGTTGACCTGGGTGCCCTCGCTGGACAGCGCCTTGCAGGTCTTGAGCCCGTCGATCGTCAGCGGCACCTTGATGCACACGTTGTCGGCGATCTTGCGCAGCACTTCGGCCTCGCGCATCATCGTCTCGTGGTCGAGCGCAACGACTTCGGCCGAAACCGGACCATCGACCAGACCGCAGATTTCACGCGTCACTTCGATGAAGTCCTTGCCGGCCTTGGCGATCAGGGTCGGGTTGGTGGTAACGCCATCGAGCAGGCCGGTGGCGGCAAGGTCCGCGATTTCGGCGGTATCGGCAGTGTCGACGAAGAACTTCATGGGGTCTGGCCTTCCAAGCGGGGAGAATGATTCCCCCCGCCTATAGGCAAGCTGCGGCCCGATGTCAGTCCGTCACTTTATCCCGAATGCGCCCATCAGCACCGGATCGTTGGTCGAACGCGGATCGGCGCGGATTGCGGCTTCTTCGCGACCGATCGCGCGAAAGATCGCACTGTCGGCCTCATAAGCCAGTGAATTGGCGATCCCGCCGATATCGACGCCGGTCAGGGCCGAGAGCACCTGCCCCACCAGCGGCTCCCGGCTGACGCGCAGGGCATCGCCGAATTCGGGCACCATGATTTCGACAAGGCTCGATCCCATTTCCTGATGCAGGAAGGCCGTCGCCGCCATCGGATCGCTGCCGCGCAGCAGGGCAAGTGCATTGCGGATGCCGATCGTACGCACGGCCTCGGTCACCGCGGGCGCGGCCCGCTCGGCCGCGTCATAGGCCATGTCGTTGAACGCGCGCTGCAGGCGCTCCTTGAAGATGGGTCCGGTCAGGATGCGCTGAAGAACCCCGCCGCGATTGCCGATGGCCTCGGGCAAGGCCAGACGCGCCATCTGGTCGTCCCAGAACCCGCCGGGCTGCAGCAATCGCGCAAAGGCCCGGTCGGTCGAAAGGAACAGCAGCCGGCGTACCGCATCCTCGAGCGAAAACGAGGGAAACGTTGCGCATCCCGCCAGCGAGAGCACCGTGACTGACGTCATGCCGCCAAGCAAGGCCCGGCGATTGGTGGCGAACGAGAACTGCGACATCCGATTTCTCCTCATTTCGTTTCGCAGCGGGCTTTGCCCACCGCTTCGGCGCCCCATATAGACCGCCTAACATGAACCGTGTCCGATGCCTTGTCTTCAATGCCGCGCTTGGCCCGCTCGACTATCGCGTGCCCGACGGCCTCGTCGTGGAGCCCGGCAGCGTCGTCGTCGCGCCACTCGGCCCCCGACAGATCATCGGCGTGGTCTGGGAAGCGGAACGACTGCCTGGTGTCGAGGTTCCGGACAACAAGCTGCGCCCGATCCTCTCGGTCCTCCCGGTCCCGCCCTTGCCCGGGCCGTTGCGCCGCCTGATCGAATGGACGGCCGACTACTACCTCGCCCCGCTTGCCGCCGTGGCGCGGATGGCGCTGTCGAGCACCGGCGCGCTGCGCGGTGGCAGCACCGTCACCGAGTATCGCCTTACCGGCAAGGAGCCGGGCCGCCTCACGCCCCAACGCGCGAAGGCGCTCGAAGCGCTCGACGCGCAGCAGGCCACGATCCGCGAACTGGCCGAGATCGCAGGCGTGTCCGACGCCGTCCTGCGCGGGATGGTCAATGCCGGCCTGCTCGAGGCGGTGGTGGTTGATTCGGACCGGACCTACCACTTCGCCGATCCGGCCCATGCCGCGCCCGACCTTTCCCACGATCAGGCCGAAGTCGCCGCGCTTTTCGTCGCGTCAGTCCATGCCCATGAGTACCAGCCGTTCCTGCTCGACGGGGTAACCGGTTCGGGCAAGACCGAGACCTACTTCGAAGGCGTCGCCGCCGCGATCGAGGACGGGCGGCAGGTCCTCGTGCTCCTGCCGGAAATCGCGCTGACCGAGACTTTCCTCAAGCGCTTCGAAGCGCGCTTCGGCGTGTCCCCGGTGACATGGCATTCGTCGCTGAAATCGTCCGAGCGGCGGCGGGCGTGGCGTGCGGTCGCGATGGGCACCGCACAAGTCATCGTCGGCGCGCGTTCGGCCCTGTTCCTGCCCTTTGCCAACCTCGGCCTGATCGTGGTCGACGAAGCGCACGAAATCTCGTTCAAGCAGGACGACGGCGTGCGCTACAATGCGCGCGATGTGGCCGTCATGCGCGCGCGGTTCGAGAGCGTACCCGTGATCCTCGCGAGCGCCACGCCCGCGCTCGAAAGCCTGCAGATGGCCGAGGCGGGCCGCTATGAGCGCGTTATCCTGCCCGCGCGCTTCGGCGGCGCGACGATGCCCGACATTCAGGTGGTCGACCTGCGCCTCGAACAGCCCGAACGCGGCCACTGGATCGCGCCGCCTCTGGTCAAGGCGCTCAAGGACCGTCTCGACAAGGGCGAACAGTCGCTGCTGTTCCTCAACCGTCGGGGGTATGCCCCGCTCACCCTGTGTCGCACCTGCGGCTACCGCTTCCAGTGCCCCAACTGTTCGGCCTGGCTGGTCGAACATCGCCTGTCGCGCCGGCTTGCCTGCCACCACTGCGGGCACGAGGTCCCCACGCCCGACGCCTGCCCGGAATGCAACGAACCGGATTGTCTGGTCGCCTGCGGCCCCGGCGTCGAGCGCATCGCCGATGAAGTTGCCGCCATCCTGCCCGAAGCACGAGTCGCGCTGGTCACATCGGACACGCTCACTAGCCCGGCCAAGGCTGCCGAGTTTGTCGAGATGGCATCGGCCAAGGCGATCGACGTGATCGTTGGCACCCAGCTCGTCACCAAGGGCTATCACTTCCCCGAACTCACGCTCGTTGGCGTGATCGATGCCGACATGGGGCTGGAAGGTGGCGACTTGCGCGCGGCCGAGCGGACTTACCAGCAGGTCGCGCAGGTGGCCGGGCGCGCCGGACGCGGCGAGAAGCCTGGCGAAGTCCTGATCCAGACCCGTCACCCGGAAGCCCCGGTGATCGAGGCACTGGCCAGCGGCGACCGCGATGCCTTCTACGCTGCCGAGACCGAGGCCCGCCGCGACGCCGGTGCGCCTCCCTTCGGACGTTGGGCCGCGATCATCGTATCGAGCGAGGACGAGGCCGAAGCGCGCGATTCGGCGCGCGGCATCGGCGGATCTGCGCCCCGCCTTGCCGACGTCCTCATTCTCGGGCCGGCACCAGCCCCGCTTTCGCTGCTGCGGGGGCGCTATCGCTATCGCCTGCTGATCAACGCACGCCGCTCGACCGAACTCCAGCGCGTCATCCGCGAATGGCTCGAACCCCTTCGCTTCCCGCCCGGCGTGCGCGTGGCCGTGGACATCGATCCCTACAGCTTCGTCTGATCGCCTGCCCCGAAAGGGCAGGTTGAACCAATCGGTCGCTCGGCCATTCACACGCGATGACCGGCCCCGTCCTCGTGCCCATCTTGGGCGACCAGCTCTCACCCGATATCTCGAGCCTTGCCGATCGCGGGCCCGAAGACACAGTCATCCTGATGATGGAAGTGGCGCAGGAGACGACTTACGTTCGCCACCACAAGGCGAAGATCGCGCTGATCCTCTCGGCCATGCGCCACTTCGCGCAGGAGATGAAGGCCGCCGGATGGACGGTCGACTACGTCCGCCTCGACGATCCTGCGAACACCGGCAGTTTCACCGGCGAAGTCCTCCGGGCCATCGAGCGTCATGCCCCCCGCGGCGTGCAGGTCACCGAGCCGGGCGAATGGCGCGTGCGCGAAGCGATTGAGGTATGGCGCACAACCATGCCGGTGCGTGTCCGCATCCTGCCCGACACCCGCTTCGTCTGCCTGCTCACCGATTTCTATGAATGGGCGGCCGGTCGGCGCGAATTGCGCATGGAGTGGTTCTATCGCGACATGCGCCGCAAGACAGGACTGCTGATGGACGGCGACAAGCCTGTCGGCGGCAAATGGAACTACGATGCTGACAATCGGGGCGGCCCGGACAAGGGCCTCACTCCTCCCAGCATCCCCCCGTTCGCACCCGATGCCGTGACGCGCGAGGTCATCGCCATGGTCGAAGAGCGTTTCGTCGGCCATTTCGGATCACTGGACGCCTTCGCGTGGCCGGTCACCCGCGCGCAAGCCGAAGCGGCACGCGACATCTTCTTGCACAACCGCCTGCCATTGTTCGGCAGGTATCAGGATGCCATGGTGGCAGGGCAGGACTTCATGTTCCACGCCGCCCTGTCACCGGCCATCAACCTGGGCCTGCTCGATCCGCTCGACCTGTGCCACCGCGCCGAAACCGAGTGGCGCGAAGGCCGCGCCCCGCTCGAAGCGGTCGAAGGCTTCATCCGCCAGATCATTGGCTGGCGCGAATATATCCGCGGCATGTACTGGCTCGAAATGCCGGACCTTGCTCAAGCCAACGGCCTTGAAGCCACCCGGCCCCTGCCCGACTTCTACTGGACCGGCGATATACAGATGCGCTGTCTGTCCGACTGCGTCCGCACCACTCGCGACAACGCCTATGCCCATCACATTCAGCGCCTGATGGTGCTCGGCAACTTTGCGTTGCTGGCGGGCCTGAAGCCGCAGGAGGTCGCCGACTGGTATCTCGTCGTCTTTGCCGATGCCTATGAATGGGTCGAACTTCCCAACGTCGCCGGAATGATCCTCCATGCGGACAAAGGGCGCCTGGCCTCGAAGCCCTATGCTGCCAGCGGCGCCTATATCGATCGCATGAGCGATTACTGCGGCAATTGCACCTACAGCGTAAAACAGAAGACCGGCCCCGGCGCCTGCCCGTTCAACGCCCTCTATTGGCACTTCCTGGCGCGCAACGAGAGCAAGCTGGGCCGCAACCACCGGCTCGCCCAGCCTTATGCGACCTGGCGCAGGATGAGCGAGGACAAGCGCGCGGAATATCTCGCAAGCGCCGAGACCTTCCTTGCCACGCTCGAACCTGCACGAGCGGGTTGGGCTCGCCGAGTCACTGACCCTAGTCGCGCTTCCCCCACATCGGCGGCCTGATCCCGCCCTGTCTGGTCACGCGCACGAGCAGCAGCAATCCCGCCAAGGTCGCCACCGCCATCGCGACAACGCTAGCTTCGAGCCCGAAATCCCCGCCCGTGAGCCACTCAGGCCCGGTTCGGTTCGTCACCAGCAGGCCTGCGGGCCCGCGTCCGCCCGATACCGGCACGCTGAAAACCCAGCCTTGCGTGAAGTTCCACGCGGCGTGAATGCCGATGGGTATCCACAGCCGCCGCTTCCACAGATAGGCCGCACCCAGCAGGATTCCCGCTTCCATCGCAATCGCAAAGGCCGCAAACAGGCTTGCGTTGTCATTGGCGAGATGCGCCGCTCCGAACAGGAGAGAAGTGATCGCCAGCGCCGCCCAGGTACCAAGCATGGCCTCGATATGGCGCAGCAGGATTCCACGAAACAGCACTTCCTCGAACACGCCCGATGTCACTGCCATCGCCAGCATCGTCCACAGCGCCCCCATACCGTTCACCCGGCTGATGGAAATGCCGCCCATCAGAGCCACGATTCCCGTCATCAGCGTGAACAGGCCCGCACCGATCAGCAGGCCAAGCGGCAATTCGCGCCCCAGCGCCCCAAACGGCAGGTCCTCGTTCCCGCTCCGCTCGATCCAGCGGCGGCAGGCAAGGTAGATCGCGATCACGATCATCGCCAGGACGAGCGCTCCCAGGGCATCGACCGGCGTATCGTGCGAGACGACCTTTTGCAGCGCCCACGAAGATCCGCCCGCCAGCGCGACCACAAGGACGAATTCCACGATCATCAACGTCAAGGGGAAGGCGATGATCCGGCGCAAGAGCCCGGGTCTTGCGTGCTGTACCTCGTCCATGCCTTCGCTCTCCCTCCACCGGGGTCAGGCCCCTTTGCGCTCCTTGTCCAGCAAACGCTGCTTGATCTCAAGCCCATAGGCATAGCCGCCCAGCGATCCGTCGGTCCGCACCACGCGATGGCACGGGATCAGCACCGCCACGTTGTTCGCGCCATTGGCAGATCCGGTCGCGCGCACAGCTCCGGGCTTGCCCACTTCGGCCGCGATCTGCGCGTAGGAGCGCGTCTCGCCCCGGGGAATGCGCCGTAGCGCCTGCCACACCGCTTCCTGGAACGCCGTCCCCTTCACATCGAGCGGGATGTGCGAATGGTCTCCCGGCACTTCCACCGCAGCCACGACCTGCGCCAGCAGCGCCTCGAACCCATCGCCGCCCTGCACCAGCTCCGCCTTGGGAAAGCGCGCAGCGAGCGCTTCCACGCCTTCGTTGAAGGACAGGCGACATATGCCCTTGTCGGTCGCAGCAACGAGCATCGGCCCGAGCGAGGTCGGCACCACTGACCAGCGGATCAGGACCCCGCGCCCGCCCTGCGCCCATGCCGAAGGCGTCATGCCAAGCCGCCCCCCTGCGGCCGCATAGAACCGCGAGGGGCCGGAAAACCCTGCATCATAAATGGCATTCGTGACGCTCCCCGTTTCAGTCAACGCTTCGCCCATGCGCTCTTGCCGCAGGGCGCGGGCATAGGCAGCGGGCGAAAGGCCGGTATGCCGGGCAAACACGCGCTGGAAGTGCGCAGGCGAATAACCGCACCGCGCCGCAAGATCGCCCAGCGCCAACACCTGTTCCGCCGTCTTGATCGCCTCGATCGCGCTCAGCACCGCGCGCTCATCGCGCGAGACATCGTCGGGAAAGCAACGCAGACAAGGTCGCAGCCCCGCAGCACGCGCAGCGGCTCCGTCGCCGAAGAAGCGGACGTTCTCGCGCCGCGGATGGCGCGCCGCGCACGAAGGCCGGCAGTAAATCCCGGTGCTGAGCACGCCTGTCACGAAGCGCCCGTCGAATGCGCGGTCGCGGGCGAGCACCGCAGCCCAGGCCTCTTCATCAGGGATCATGCTGGCGGTCTCCGGCCCATGCCCTGCATCGTTAGCCCGATTGTCGGTTCCAGCAAGGGGCCCTGTCTCCAATGTCACTGTCCCCAATGCCGCTGTCCCCAATGCCGCTGTCATCGCTTCTGCTCCTTCTCGAACTGTCGCTTTGTCGTGGACAGCTATGGTCCGGGCGCGCGAGCCACGCGTCCCGCACCTTGCGATCAAAGCGAAACAGCGCAAGAAGCGCAGCCATGCGCGTCGCCAAACAGATAATTGCCTTTCTCGCGTTGCTTTTAATGGGCCTTGCTGCGCCCGCCGCATGGGCAGACCCCGCCGACATCTCCGCTGCAGGCCGTTCGGTCGTGCGCGTCGTCATCGTCGAAAGCGACGGCGACCGGGCGAATCTGATTACGCATGGCAGCGGCTTTGCGATTACCTCGAACCTGATCGTGACCAATGCCCACGTCGTCGAGGAACTGCGCAACGACGACACGCTGATTGCGGGCGTCGTGCCTGCCGAGGGCGGGAACGGCTTCCCGGCACGGCTGATTGCCTATTCCCCGGCCAACGATCTTGCGCTGCTGCGCATCGAAGGCGGCGGCACGCTCACTCCGATCACGCTGTTCCCCGGCGCACCCGCCGATGGCGCAGAGGTCTATGCTGTCGGCTATCCCGGCAATGTCGACCTCGCCCAGGGCCTCTCGATGGCAGACCTCGTTTCCCCCCAGGCCCCGGTAAAGACTCGCGGCTATTTGTCGGGCGGGCGCTCGTCGCGCTCGTTCGACACGCTGCTGCACACCGCTCCCATCGGCGCCGGCAACTCGGGCGGCCCCTTGCTCGATGCCTGCGGCCGCGTGCTGGGCATCAACTCGTTCGGTACGGTCAGCGATAACAATACCGATTCGGCATTCTACTTCGCAATCTCGATGCGCGAACTCGCCGCGTTCCTGCGCAAGGCAAATGTCGAGGCGCACACCAGCGGTCTGCCCTGCCGCTCCATCGCCGATCTCGACCGTGCCGAGGCCGAACGCGCTGCGGGCGATCTGGCGCGCAAGGCGGCCGAGGCCGAGGAAAGGCAGCGCGCGATGGACAAGGCGCGGCGCGATGCGGAACTCGCTATTCTATCGGAGCGCGACAACGGACTGGCGCTCGCGGCGCTCCTGCTTGTCGCAGCGCTCGGTGCTGGCGGATGGGGCATGGTCGAAGCCTCGAAGCGGCGCGGGCGGTTCCAGCGCAAGCATGTCTTTGCGGCGATGGCCTTGCTTGTCGCTGCCATCGCGGTCTGGTTCCTGCGGCCATCGCTCACGCTGATCGACCAGCGCGCGCGCGAATCACTCGAACAGCCTTTGCCTTCGCCCACCGGCGGCGACGTCGCCTCGGCGACGCCCAAGGCCGCGGGCAGGATGATCTGCGTGCTCGATCCGGAACGCAGCCGCGTCACCGTATCCGACATCACCGATGTCCCGCTCGACTGGAGCGAGGACGGCTGCGTCAACGGCAAATCGCAATACGGCTTCGCCGCCGATGGCTGGTCGCGCATTCTCGTGCCCAATTCCGAGGAAGCGATCTCGCGCAATTCCTACGATCCGGCCACGCGCACCTATACGGTAGAGCGATTCCTCATCGATCTCGGCGCGATGACCGAGGCCCGCGCGGCGCGGGCAAAGCTCGAAGCGCCTGCCTGCGGTGCAGGTCTCGAAGCCGCAAGGCGCTTTGGCGAAAACCAGCAGGCGATCAAGGCGCTGCTCCCGCCCGAGCCGAATGAGCGCCTGCGCTATAATTGCCAGCCCGCGTCCTCAACGCAGAATGCAGAAAATTTGGCTACACCTTACGGCGACACAGTCACACGAAGGAGACGAACTCGTCCAAAGCGCTAAGTCACCTTCATACCTATGCACAAGAAGCCAAGACGCATCTTGTCATATGGGCCCGACGTTGCTAGGCGCGCCCCGTCTGCGGACCACCGGGTGTTCATCTCCCGGCAATGGAACGCACCGGCTTATCCTTGGATGAAGGAACTTCGACGCGTGGAGATTTCCGGCGGCATTACGGCCAGCTTGTCAGGGCGTTACGCTTCGGCGTTGTTCGAACTGGCGAATGAACAGGGCTTCGTTGCCGCTGTCGAAGGCGATCTCGAGACGCTGGGCGCCGCCCTGCGCGAATCGAGCGATCTCACCGCGCTGATCCACAACCCGGAAGTGAGCCGCAAGGCCGCCGCCGGCGCGATCGACGGGGTTGCCGGCCTGCTCGGTCTTTCGCCTCTGGCCAAGAACTTCCTCGGCGTTCTCGCCGGCAACCGCCGTCTCTCGGCCCTGCCCGACGTGATCCGCGCTTTCGCCCAGATTGCTGCTGCCCATCGCGGCGAAGCGACTGCCGAAGTGACCAGCGCCCACCCGCTCGACGATGCCCAGATCTCCGCCCTGACTGAAAAGCTCAAGGCGCGTGAAGGCAAGGACATCAAGCTCAAGACCAACGTCGATCCCGAGATTCTCGGCGGCCTTGTCGTGAAAATCGGCAGCCAGATGATCGACAGTTCGATCCGCACCCGTCTCAATTCCCTCGCCCAGGCGATGAAGGCTTGAAGCCTCAAGGCTCTACGAAAGGCTGAAAATGGAAATCCGCGCCGCTGAAATCTCGAAGGTCATCAAGGACCAGATCGCCAGCTTCGGCACCGAGGCCCAGGTCTCGGAAGTGGGCAGCGTGCTGTCGGTCGGCGACGGCATCGCCCGCATCCACGGTCTGGACCAGGTCCAGGCCGGTGAAATGGTCGAATTCTCGAACGGCGTTAAGGGCATGGCCCTCAACCTCGAAGCCGACAACGTCGGCGTCGTGATCTTCGGCTCGGACGCCGAGATCAAGGAAGGCGATGTCGTCAAGCGTACCGGCACCATCGTCGACGTTCCCGTCGGCAAGGGACTGCTCGGTCGCGTGGTCGATGGCCTCGGCAACCCGATCGATGGCAAGGGCCCGATCGCGTACACCGAGCGCAAGCGCGTTGAAGTCAAGGCTCCGGGCATCATTCCGCGCCAGTCGGTTTCCGAGCCTGTCCAGACCGGCCTCAAGGCAATCGACGCTCTCGTCCCCGTCGGCCGTGGCCAACGCGAGCTGATCATCGGTGACCGTCAGACCGGCAAGACCGCCGTCGCGATCGACACTTTCATCAACCAGAAGGGTCCGAACTCGGGCGACGATGAAGGCAAGAAGCTTTACTGCATCTACGTCGCCATCGGCCAGAAGCGCTCGACCGTTGCGCAGATCGTGCGCCAGCTCGAAGAGAACGGCGCGATGGAATACTCCATCGTCGTGGCTGCCACCGCTTCGGAACCCGCTCCGCTCCAGTACCTCGCGCCCTACACCGGCGTGACCATGGGCGAATTCTTCCGCGACAACGGCATGCACGCCGTCATCGTCTATGACGACCTTTCCAAGCAGGCTGTGGCCTATCGCCAGATGTCGCTCCTGCTGCGCCGTCCTCCGGGCCGCGAAGCTTATCCCGGCGACGTGTTCTACCTCCACAGCCGCCTGCTCGAGCGCGCTGCGAAGATGAACGATTCGCTCGGCGGTGGTTCGCTGACGGCTCTGCCGATCATCGAAACCCAGGCAGGCGACGTTTCGGCCTACATCCCGACCAACGTGATCTCGATCACCGACGGCCAGATCTTCCTCGAAACCGGCCTCTTCTACCAGGGCATCCGTCCGGCCATCAATGTCGGCCTCTCGGTTTCGCGCGTCGGTTCGGCCGCACAGACCAAGGCGATGAAGAAGGTTGCCGGCTCGATCAAACTGGAACTGGCGCAGTACCGCGAAATGGCGGCCTTCGCCCAGTTCGGTTCGGACCTCGACGCTTCGACCCAGAAGCTTCTGAACCGTGGTTCGCGCCTGACCGAGCTGCTCAAGCAGCCCCAGTTCTCGCCGCTCGGCTTCGAAGAGCAGACCGTGGTGATCTTTGCTGGCACCAACGGTTACCTCGACAGCATCCCGGTAAACCGCGTTGGCGAATACGAGGCCGAGCTCCTCAGCTACCTGCGCACGCAGAAGGCCGATCTGCTGGCCGAGATCCGCACGACCAAGGACCTGGGTAACGACACCAAGGCCAAGGTCGTTGAAGCGCTCGAAGCCTTCGGCAAGCAGTTCGCCTGATTTTCAGAGTTATCGTCTCCCCGGCCTGCGGGTCGGGGATGACGGATCAAGGGAGCCGTCATGGCCTCGCTTAAAGAACTCAAGGGCCGCATCAACTCGGTCAAGTCGACCCAGAAGATCACCAAGGCCAAGCAGATGGTCGCAGCGGCAAAGCTGCGCAAGGCACAGGCTGCGGCCGAAGCCGCGCGTCCCTATGCCAGCCGTCTGGCCGAAGTGATGGGCAGCCTTGCCGCCAAGGTTGCGGGCCAGGATAACGGCCCGCTGCTGATGCGCGGCACCGGCTCGGACAAGCGTCACCTCCTCGTCGTCGTCAACACCGACAAGGGCCTGTGCGGCGGTCTCAACTCCAACATCGTCAAGGAAGCCAAGCTTCAGGCCCGCGCGCTTGAGGCCGCTGGCAAGACCGTGACTTTCTACCTCGTGGGCAAGAAGGGCCGCGCGCCGATCAAGCGTGACTATCCCAACGCGATCGCGAAGAACTTCGACACCAGCCTTGTGCGCACGCCCGGCTTCGACGAAGCCAGCGCCATCGCGCACGAACTGATCGCGCTGTTCGAAGCCGGCAAGTTCGATGTTGCGCATCTGATCGCGCCGAAGTTCAAGTCCGCGCTCTCGCAGGACCCGGTCACCACGCAGCTGATCCCGGTTCCCGCTCCTGCCACCAAGACCGAGACCGGCTCGGTGGTCGAGTACGAACCGAGCGAGGAGGAAATCCTCGAAGAACTGCTGCCGCGCTACGTCACGACGCAGGTCTTCGGTGCCCTTCTCGAGCGTGAAGCGTCGGAACAGGGCGCGTCGATGACCGCCATGGACAACGCAACGCGCAACGCGGGCGAGCTGATCAACAAGCTGACGATCCAGTACAACCGCAGCCGCCAGGCCGCGATCACCACCGAACTCATCGAAATCATCGCCGGCGCCGAAGCGCTCTGACGACGACATAGAAGGCAAGGAAACAACCATGGCCACCGTGCTCACCTCCACCGGCAAGATCAGCCAGGTCATCGGCGCCGTCGTCGACGTGACCTTTGACGGCGAACTGCCCGCCATTCTCTCGGCGCTCGAAACCGACAACAACGGCAACCGCCTCGTGCTCGAAGTCGCGCAGCACCTCGGTGAAAACACCGTCCGCACCATCGCAATGGACTCGACCGACGGTTTGACCCGCGGACAGTCGGTGCGCGATACCGGCGCGCAGATCTCGGTGCCGGTCGGCCCCAAGACGCTCGGCCGCATCATGAACGTGATCGGCGAACCGATCGACGAGCGTGGCCCGGTCGGCGCGGAACAGACCGCCCCGATCCACGCCAAGGCTCCTGAATTCATCGACCAGTCGACCGAGGCCGCGATCCTCGTGACCGGCATCAAGGTCATCGACCTTCTCGCCCCCTATGCCCGTGGCGGCAAGATCGGGCTGTTCGGCGGCGCAGGCGTGGGCAAGACGGTTCTCATCCAGGAACTGATCAACAACATCGCCAAGGGCCACGGCGGCGTGTCGGTCTTCGCAGGCGTGGGTGAACGCACCCGCGAAGGTAACGACCTCTACCATGAATTCCTCGACGCGGGCGTTATCGCCAAGGACGCCGACGGCAACCCGACCCCGGATGGGTCGAAGGTTGCGCTGGTGTTCGGCCAGATGAACGAGCCTCCGGGTGCGCGCGCGCGCGTTGCTCTGTCGGGTCTGACCATGGCAGAATACTTCCGCGACCAGGAAGGCCAGGACGTGCTGTTCTTCGTCGACAACATCTTCCGCTTCACCCAGGCGGGTTCGGAAGTGTCGGCTCTGCTCGGCCGTATTCCTTCGGCCGTGGGTTACCAGCCGACGCTCGCCACCGACATGGGCGCGCTGCAGGAACGCATCACCTCGACCACCAAGGGTTCGATCACCTCGGTTCAGGCCATCTACGTTCCCGCCGACGACCTTACCGACCCTGCGCCAGCCGCCTCGTTCGCTCACCTTGACGCAACGACCACGCTGAACCGCGCGATTTCTGAACTCGGAATCTACCCGGCGGTCGATCCGCTCGACTCCACTTCGCGCGTGCTTACGCCCGCCGTTGTCGGTGAAGAGCACTACCAGACCGCCCGCCGCGTTCAGGAAACGCTGCAGAAGTACAAGTCGCTGCAGGACATCATCGCGATCCTGGGCATGGACGAGCTTTCGGAAGAAGATAAGCTCACCGTCGCCCGCGCCCGCAAGATCCAGCGCTTCCTGTCGCAGCCGTTCCACGTCGCAGAAGTGTTCACCGGCATCTCGGGCAAGTTCGTCCAGGTCGAAGACACCGTGCGTTCGTTCAAGGCTGTGGTCGATGGCGAATACGACCACCTTCCCGAAGCCGCGTTCTACATGGTCGGCGGCATCGACGAAGCGGTCGAAAAGGCCAAGAAGCTGGCTGCCGACGCCTGATTTGACCTAGCTCCCCGGGCCCGCCCGGGGAGACTGAAAGGCAAGACATGTCCCTTCACTTCGAACTCGTCACCCCGGCCCGACTCGTCCGTTCGGAAGAGGTCCACATGGTCGTCGTTCCCGGCACCGACGGTGAATTCGGCGTGCTGGAAGGCCACGCACCGTTCATGTCGACGGTCAAGGATGGCTCGATCAAGGTTTACAAGTCGGCAGGTGCTGCCCCCGAAGAGATCAAGGTCCAGGGCGGCTTCGCCGAAGTCGGCGTAAACGGCCTGACCGTTCTGGCCGAACACGTCGAAGGCTGATAGTCTTCAAACCGCCCAACGGAAGGGCCGGCCCGCGAGGGTCGGCCTTTTTCGTATGTCTCGCATACTTTTTTATTGATTTCATCATTGCGAACTTTTCACGCTCACGAATTTCTGGCAATAAGGTGACAACAGCCAGAATTAGCATCGGGAGAGTCGATCAATGTCCCAAACCCTCGAACAGGTCATCCAGAACGCCGGTGACCTCGTAAACTTCGTCCGCAACCAGCAGGTTGGACCGAACGTTTACCCGGGCGTGCCGTCCGAATTTTCGAACTGGCGTGCAGAACAGTGGGCCTGGGGCCACACCGCCGTGCTCTACAACCAGTCGTACCACATGGTCGATCTCGCGGTTAGGGGCCCGGACGCCTTCAAGATGCTTGAACACCTCGGCATCAACAGCTTCAAGAACTTCCAGCCCGATCGCGCCAAGCAGTTCGTGCCCGTCACGCCCGATGGCTACGTGATCGGCGACGTTATCCTGTTCTATCTGGACGAGAACCACTTCAACCTCGTCGGTCGCGCACCGACGATCGAGTGGGTCGAATTCCACGCCGCCAGCGGCAACTGGAACGTCACCGTCGAACGTGACGAGCGCTGGGCGATGCGCACCGATGGCAAGCGCAACTCCTATCGCTTCCAGATCCAAGGCCCGAATGCGATGAAGATCATCGAGAAGGCCACCGGCAAGACTCCACCCGAACTCAAGTTCTTCCACATGACCCGCATGACCATCGGCGGCAAGGAAGTCCGCGCGCTACGCCATGGCATGGCCGGGCAGCCGGGCTTCGAACTGATGGGGCCATGGGAAGACTATGGTGCAGTCCACGCCGCACTGGTCGATGCTGGCAAGGAGTTCCAGATGGCGCTCGTCGGTGGTCGTGCCTACTCGTCGAACACGCTGGAATCGGGCTGGATCCCCTCGCCCTTCCCCGCGATCTACACAGGGGAAGCGCTCGCCCCTTACCGCGCATGGCTGACCGCCAACTCCTACGAAGCCAAATGCTCAGTCGGCGGCAGCTACGTGCCCGAAACCATCGAGGGCTACTACACTACGCCTTGGGATCTCGGGTACGGTCCATTCGTGAAGTTCGACCACGACTTCATCGGCCGCGCCGCGCTCGAGAAGATGGCGGCAGAGGGCAAGCACCGGACCAAGGTCACGCTCGCGCTCGACAACGAGGACGTCATGCGCGTCCAGTCCTCCGCACTCAGCACCGGCGATCGCGCAAAGTTCATGGAATACCCGAGCGCGGTTTATTCGATGCACCCGTTCGATCAGGTGCTGGCGGACGGGAAGATGGTCGGCCTGTCCACCTGGATCGGCTACACCGCCAACGAAGGCAAGTTCCTCACGCTCGCCATGATGGAACCGGGCTTCGAAACGCCGGGTACCGAGGTCAGCCTGCTCTGGGGCGAACCCAACGGTGGAACTTCCAAGCCTACCGTAGAACCGCACGTCCAGACCGAAATCAAGGCCACAGTCTCAGCCGTGCCTTACGTTACCGCCGCGCGCGACAACTATGCCGAGGGCTGGCGCACGCGCAAGTAAGCTTGCGGGCATCTGCCTGACAGCGAGAGCGCCGGTCCCAACCCGACGGGCCCGGCGCTCTTTGCTTTCAAAGGAGACATGCGCGGCCTTCGGCAAGGCCCGCCCACGTTCACAATTTGTTTGTGTTACTAACAAATTCTGGCACACTGCCGATCAACGATAACGAGGATGTCATGGCCCAGAACAACACCATCACCTTCTACGACCTGGCGCTCAGCACCGGTGCGACGATCAGCCCGTTCGTCTGGGCGACCAAGTACGCGCTAAAGCACAAGGGCTTCGAGCTCGACGTCGTCCCCGGTGGCTTCACCGGCATTCTTGAACGCACCGGAGGCAAGACCGAACGTCTGCCCGCGATCGTCGACGATGGCGAATTCGTGCTCGATAGCTGGGGCATCGTCGAATACCTCGACACCAAATATCCTGATCGCCCTACCCTCATCCCGCACGAAAGCGTCGCTGCGACGCTGAAAGCTTTGGACCACTGGTTCTGGAACGCCGCGGTTGGCCCATGGATGTTCTGCTTCTGCCAGGACTATCGCGACCTCTCGCTTCCGCAGGATCACGAATACGTCACCCACAGCCGCGAGAAGATGCTCGGTCGCAAGCTGGAAGAGGTTCAGGCTGGCCGCGAAGAACGCCTGCCCAAGATTTCGGCCGCGCTCGAACCGCTGCGCGCCGCGCTCGGTCAGCATCAGTGGCTCGGCGGATCGACACCGAACTATGCCGACTTCCGCATCATGGGCGGAATCCTGTTCACCGCTTCGGTCTGCAAGACCCCGGTCCTTGCCAACGACGATCCGCTGCGTGACTGGATCGAGCGCTGCCTCGATCTCTACGGCGGCCTTGGCCGTCATCCTGGCCTCTTCCCGCTGTTCGGCCTCGAGCAGCGCGAAGGCGATCCCGACCTGTTCAACCGCGCGGCCGGCCAAGGCGGCATTTACAAGCGCAACACCGGCCCGGATTCGACCCGCGCCGAAACCCAGCGTATTACCGAAGGCATGAAGAAGTAAGACAGGCGATCGGGGCCGGAGCAATCCGGCCCGCGCTTACCTGAGCTTGGCCAGCATGTCGCCGAAGGTCAGCCGCGTGTCGATCGTCGTATAGACGCGGATGGGGCGGCCTTTGGCGTTGCGGCGATAAAGCCCATCGTCGCCGATGATCGGGCATGGCCGCACAACGTAGTCGCTCGAGGCGGGATCGGGCTCGAAGGTAGATTGCAGCGCGGTGAGGGTGACAAGCGGGCTGTCGCCCAGCACATACGTCTCACCGGCCGGCAGTCCGTACTTGCCGACCATCTCCCACACCTTTTCGACTTCGCCCACCAGCCACGCGCTGATGCCGCCGCGCGACTTCATCTCGACCAGCTCGCCCGCACCGAACAGCATTCGCCGGTAGGTGTTTCGCGGCACCTGCCAGATTGCGATGTCCGACCGGTTGAACACGACCTGCGCCGCGATCCGGTCGATCGTCAGGTTGTATTCGGCAGGGGTTGCGCCGGGGACGGGGATCCCGAGGCCCGGATATTCTTGCCCGCCGATCCAGACGAGCGTCATTTTCTTCGCGATTTCCGGGGCGATCAGCAGCGCCGTTGCAAGATCGGTCAGCCCCGCGCCGGCGCAATAGAACAGCGGCCGGGAGTCGTCGCGCATCGCCTCTGCGATGATCGCGTCCGTCGCCTTGGACCGGGCCGGCAGCGCCATGCCGGCAAGAGCCTTGGGAGCTCCGGCGACGACCGGCACCTTGCCGGCGATACCGAGCCTGCCAAGCAGTTCGTTCGCACGCTCAGCCGAGGCTTCAGCCTGATCGCCCGGCCCTCCCCACGGTTCGTTCTCGTGCATGTGCGATCCGATGATCGCGCGGATTTCGACCGAGGTGCAGCGCAAGTGGTGGGCCAACTGGAACAGGCCGTCCGGATCGCCCGACAAGTCGTTGTCAACGATAACCCGGAAGCGGCGCGCGTCCGGCTTGGCCAGGGCTGGCAACGGAAGGGCCAATGCGGCAGTACCGGCCGCGGCAAATGAGAGAACTTCCCGGCGGTTCATGATCATTCGCTTTTGATGGCAGCGGCGGTGCGCAGGAGCAAGGATTTGATGCGCGCCTCGCTGGCAGCATCAAACCGGACGGCGGGCACTGCCACGCTGAAAGCACCCGCGAGCGATCCGCCGATCCATACCGGCACGGCAGTCCCGCAGATGCCCACGGTCGCCTCTTCCCGCGCGACGCTGAAGCCTTCCACGCAGATGCGCGTAAAGTCCGCGCGCAGGTCGGCTTCGCTGGTGTGCGTATAAGGGGTCAGCGCCTCACGCTGGACCTGCGCGAAATAGCGCGCCTGTTCCTCGGGCGGCATCCACGCCAGCAGCAGCTTTCCGGCAGCGAGCGCATGGAGCGGGCGGCGCGTGCCCGGATCGACCGCGTATCGCAAGGCCTGGTCGCTCGCCTCTGTGACGATCGCCTCGACCTCCCAATCGCGCCGGACCATGAAGGAAGAGGTCTCGTTCAACTCGCTACGCAGCGCGCGCACCAGCGGGGCTACGCGATCTTCAAGCGTCAGTGCCGCATCGGGCGCGCGCAGGCGCTGCAGCCCGGGCCCCGGCAAGTAACGCCGTCCTTCCCGCGCGAGGTAACCGCGCTCTACAAGCGTGGCGAGCAGGTAGGACAGGCTGCTGACCGGGATTGCCAGCGCGCCCGCGATTTCCTGCGCCACGGCCCCCTGCCGGTTCGCAACGACATACTCGATCACGTCGAGCGTGCGCATCGCGGACTTGACCGGGTTTGAGGCGGCCGGCGCGTTCACTTGAACAGCAGGCTCCCGCGCCGCTCGGCAAAGCGCCAGCCCTCCGCAGTCAGGCAGAAGCGATCGTGGAAGGAACCGACCAACGGCGCGCCTTCGCCCGTGAACAACAGCATCGCACTCGTCCCGCGCGCGGTGGCGGGGCCCTCGACGTCTATCACCACATTTGAGCACACGTGCCGTGTGGTGCGTGGTGGGCGGGCCTTGAATGCCGCAAGGATAGCCTCGCGCCCTTCAACGCCTGCGTCGGGCGAGGTCGGGCGATACATCACGCCGTCCTCGGCATAGAGCGCGGCGACCTCGTCCCACCGCGCCTCGTCGTTGAGGTTGGCGTAGAGCGCGATCAGGCGCGCGCAGTCATGTTCGGCAGCGCGCCGGTCCTCCGGGCTCACAGGCGGGCGCCCGCGATGTCGGCACCTTCGCGCAAGGACTTGAGCTTGCGCCAGGTCACTATCGGATCGAGCTTGCCGTAGCCCGCGAACGTACCGAAGCCGCAGTCCGTGCTGGCGACGACGCGATCGGCGCCGACGAACGAGGCGAAGCGTTCGATGCGCTGGGCGATCAGTTCGGGATGTTCGATGTAATTCGAACAGGTGTCGATCAAGCCCGGCGCAAGGATCTTGTGATCGGGCAGCTTGGCATCGCGCCACACGGTCCATTCGTGTTCGTGACGCGGATTGGCACCCTCGAACAGGATCGTCGCGGGACGCGCGCCGATCACGATATCGACGACGCGCTCGAGCGGAATGTCGTGATCGTGGGGGCCTTCGTAATTGCCCCAGCAGATGTGCATGCGCATCTTCTCGGGCGGAATGTTGGCGGTCGCCGCATTCAGCGCCTCGACGTTGGCCGCCGCGATCTTGAGGAATTCCTCCTCGGTCGCGTCCTGATAGCCTGTATGGCGGCTCATCGCGAGATCGGGGCAATCGAGCTGCAGGTAGAAGCCCGCATCGACGATCGTCTCGTACTCCTCGCGCATCGCGTCGGCGAGGTCGGCGAGATAGGCCTCGTGGCTCGGGTAGTGGCGGTTGACCTGAAAGGCGGTGATCAGGCCGGGCGAAGCGGCGTTCATGAAGGCTTCCGTCCCGGGCCCGGCGTGCTTGTCGAGCGCAGAGCGGAAGCGGCGGATATCGTCATGCAGGGGCTGGAGCGTGACCTTGCGGACCGGGCCGATGCACGAGGCGCGGACGAATTCCTGGCTGCCCATGATCGCTGAAAGCTTCCTGGCAAGGTTCGGCACTTCGGCGAGATCAGCCGCCGGCTTGCGGTCGATATGGCCGCCAAAGCCGGACAGGCGCTCGATCATGTAAGTCGAGTAGCCGACCTTGCCGAGTTCACCGTCCGAAACCACCGAAACCCCGGCTTCGACCTGGTGGCGGACAGCTTCGTCCACCGCTGCCGAGACTTTCGCATCGAATTCGGCGGCATCGTATGCTTCGCCCTTGTCGCGGGCGAGCAGGAGCGGGGTGAGTTCATCGCCGCGAGGCAGGCTGCCAACGTGCGTGGTCTTGATCTTCGCCATGATTTCAGCCTCTCCCACAGTTCATATCCGTGAAAATTTCATAGCGTACTTGAGGGAGGAAACAAGCGGATTTGCTGGATTTTCCCCGCAGCGACACTGCGAGAGGTTTACACCGGTTTACACTGTCCAGAGACGCAGGGGGCCCTTTCCACCTTTCCAACAAGGTCGGCCAAAGCTCTCGCTCATGCGTCGGGGTCGAGAGAGCCGGCCGGGCATGGCGCGCATGGTGACGCTGGTTGGTGATGTAGGAAAGCGCTTTGCTGCGCTCGCTCCTGACAGGGCATGAACCTAGCACGATTGAGCGGTTTACCGCACTATGCCGAGGAGGCGAAATTAAAGAACAAAAACAGCATGGTCCTTTACCAAAGAAATAATTTGACACGAACTTTTGTTAAAGCATGAATATTAATCTGGGATCGCGTTTTAGTCCCACAATGGACCATATCCTATTAATGACTCCCCATAAGAAGATTAAACAATTATTAATCATCAATCACTCGATGAATTGGCGAGTCGCCCGCAGCAACTCGGCTTTCAGGGCTGCACATCCGACGCAGCCCTTCGAGAAACACGGGGGAGTTTCAGATGAAGACCGTTAAGATCCTTGTGAGTGCCGCGCTGTGCGCCTCCTCGTTGAGCCCGATCGCGATTGCGCCTGCCATGGCAATTACTCTATCGGCCGACACTGCAACCGCGATGGCCGGCACCTGCGAGGCAGACCTCGCGTCGAAGCTTACCGCACCGCTGCATGATGGCCGCCCGTCGCTGAGCGTCGAAGTCGTCGAAACAGGCCAGCTCGATGGCGCCCCGGTCGAAAGCAACCGCGTTGAAACGCCGGGCACCCGTTTCGGCACCGGCACGCCGACGTATTCGGGTTTCACGATCGAAGGAAAGCCGTTCCGCACCGGCGGCAGCGTCAACATGTTTGGCGACAAGGTTGCCAAGAACAAGAACTGGCCCGCCAGCGAATATGATTTTACCGCCGATTATTCGACCACGACAACGGTGAGCTACAACTGCGAATACACGCGTTACAGCGAAACTTATGTCCCGCCGGTCGAAGGTTCGCCGGTACAGGGCTATTACATTCGCGATCCGGAAGCGAACGGCAACATCGAGGCGGTTACCCGTGCCTGCGAAGGCTTTACAGAAAGTGGTGCAACCAAGCCGTTCTGGGGCGAAGATCACGCCCAGTGCCTGTTCATCAAGACGGCTGACGCCGTGGAACCGCAGGACGAGCAGTGGATCGACAACGATCCTGCCGCCGCGCCCGAACTCACCTCGTCGCATACGATCGACGAAACCAACACCGAATATGGCGTAGCAGGCCACGAAGTTCTTGGCGGCCCATGGACCGAAGTCGGCAACTGGCTCGCCGAAAAGGTCGTGATCTGCATTTCGCCTCGGAAGCTGCCTGGCACCTGGACCAACCAGAACGGATACACGGGCAGCTTGTGCACGACGGCCTACTTCAACACCGCGCCGTGGGGTGGCGGCTCGCAGACCTCGAACGGGACATATATTTCGGTTCCTGGCGCCTGAGCGCTCTGACGTTGGATAAAGTGCACTTTCGGCTCCATCGGCAACTGCCGGTGGAGCCTTGCTCCTTTGTACGATTCTGAATGGCTATCACTCGACATATCGTTCGCCGTGAGCGGGTCGCGCGCCGTGCGGCAGGCACGCGCGCGGCCTGGTCAACGCCGCGGCTCCAGTGTCTAGGGGCAATAAAGTCTGGAACTTCGATTTCGGCCCTTCTGCTGTCCTGTCTTTCCAGCACGGCCCATTCAGCCAGCGTAGGCACCGAAGGAAGTGCCGAGGCCACATCGGGAAGCGGCGATGGCGCAACACGAGGCGAATCGGCGCAACCCTACCGACCCGGCCTCGATCTGCCGGTTCCGCTGTTCGACCGGCAGATCGTGGTGGTGGGCGATCGGGTGATCATTTCGCAACTGTCGGATGTGGAACCCGAACAGACGTACGAGGAGGACCGGATCGCGTCCTACGGCGCCAGTACGGTCGGACAACTGGTTGACCAGATCCAGAACGAAAACGGCGACGACCAACCCGCCGTTCTGGTAAACGGCCAGCCGGTCAGCGACATCGGGGACATCTCCGACTATCCGGTGGAAGCGGTGCGCAAGATCGAGGCGCTGCCGCGAGGATCGGCCACGCGCGTGGGTGGCGGATCGACGCAGCGTGTTTACAACATTGTCCTGAAGCCGTCGGTCAAGTCTCTTACCGTGACCGGAAGCCGCGAAATGGCTACCGAAGGCGCGTGGCATCTTGACCGGGGCGAGGCGCAGCTGACCTATATCCGCAAGCGCGACCGCATCAATCTTTCGATCAAGGCATCGCGATCAGATAACCTGTTCGAAAGCGACCGAAATCTCGTTCGCCCGGATTCAGCCATACCCTTTGCGCCACAGGGCAACTTGATCGCGTTTCGTGGCAGCGAGATCGATCCGAAACTGTCGGTGCTGGCCGGTGCGACTGTCTCGACTGTCGCCTTGCCCACTGGCGGCGGCCAGCCGACGCTGACGAGCCTTGTTCCTTTCGCGAACCAGGTCAACGCAAGTCGCATCGGGGAATTCCGCACGCTGCGCGGGGCGTCGCAGCCGATCGAGGCCAGCCTTTCGGGCAACAAGACCCTGGCGCCGTGGCTATCGCTCTCCTTCAACGCGCGGATCAGCCAGACCACCGGATCGAGCCTCAATGGCCTGCCGACGGCGCGCTTCCTGCTTCCTGCAAGCCACCCTGCCAGCCCGTTCTCAACGCCCGTGGTGATCGCTCTGAGCGATGCCGCACGCCCATTGCGCTACGACACGCGATCGGAAAGCCGGTCTGTGACGACATCGCTGATCGCTTCGCGCGGATCGTGGCAGGGCACGCTGTCCGGTCGGTATGAGGAACGCGAGCGGGTTTCGGGAAGCAGCATTGCGGGGCAAGTCACGGGCGGGTTCATAACGATTGATCCTGCGGCCAACCCCTTTGGCGGAACGCTGGCGGCGATGATCCCGCTGACGCTGCGCAATACGCGCAACCGCACTACCGCACGGGAACTGCGGCTCGATCTGCAAGGTCCGCTTTTCGCGCTGCCTGCCGGGTCGATCCAGGCGCGCGGCGGTGGCGCAATGGGCGGATCGACGCTCGACACGACAGACCAGCAGGACCACACGGCACGGATCGAACGCAACGAATGGAGCCTTCGCGGCGGGATAACGGTGCCGCTGACCAGCAAGTCGGCGAATTTCCTTGGCGTGCTGGGCGACATCGATCTTTCGGGAGATATCGCGCGGCAGGACTTCGGGCGCTTTGGCAGGGTCGACGAATATGCCATCGCGCTCAACTGGCGCCCCCTGCCCTGGTTGCGGTTCAACTTGACTGACAATCGCGATGGCCGGGCGATCCCGCTCGAACTGATCGCAGCGCCTGGCACGATTGCCCAGAATGTCCCTTACTTCGACCCGCTGCGCGGCGAGACCGTGACCGTCACGACGATTTACGGCGGTGGCGGCGAGTTGCGCAACGAAACCCAGCGGTTGCGCACGCTATCGGCCTCCGCCTCGCCCTGGTCGCGCTACAAGCTGCAGTTGAATGCCGATTATTCGATCTCGGACACGCGCAACCAGTTCGGTGCACTGCCATTGCCCACGCCAGCGGTGGTCCAGGCCTTTCCCGATCGCTTCGTGCGTGATGCCAGTGGGCGGCTGACGCTGGTGGACAACCGGACAGTCAATTTCGACCGTCTTCGCTCCCGCCAGTTACGGCTGGGCACGAGCTTTGCCATACCGCTCGAGGCGATGCCGCTCGACGCGTCCGGCAAGCCAAAAGCCTACGGCCCGCGGCTGACATTGCAGGTGAATGCAGCCCACACGTTCGTGCTTGAGAGTTCCGCGCTGATCCGGGCAGGCCTTGGCGAGGTCGATCTGCTTTCGGGCGGTGCGGTCGGTCTGGGCGGGGGGCAGCAAAGACACCTCACCAATGCCAACCTTTCGCTCATGCGGGGCGCGAGCGGCTTTCGGTTGAGCGCAAGTCGGCGGGGGCAGAGCCGGCTTGCCTATGGATCGCAAGGGGCGCCGAACACTTTGACTTTCCATGCGATCGGCACATTCGATCTCCGCGCGATTGCCGACATGGGATCCCTTTTCCCGAAGACGCGCTTCTGGAAAGGGGCGCGCATGTCACTTGCGGTCGACAACATCGGCAACACCCGACAGCGCGTTTCGGCGCAAAGTGGCGATTTGCCGCTGGGCTTTCAGCCGGCCTATCGCGATCCCATCGGGCGGACCGTGACGGTGGAATTGCGCAAGGTCTTTTGACAGGCGAGCGCTGGCAGCGCAAAGGCCGGGGCGATGACGCTGATCGTTTTCAACAAGCCATACGGGGTGCTCTGCCAGTTCACCGATGAGCGCGAGGGCCCACCGCGTCCGACGCTGGCTGACTTCGTCAAGGTTCCGGGAGTTTACCCTGCCGGACGGCTCGACACCGACAGCGAGGGACTGCTGCTGCTGACCGACGACGGCCGGCTGCAGGCGCGGATTGCCGATCCGCGCTTCAAGATGGCCAAGACCTATCTGGTGCAGGTGGAAGGCGAGCCCGACGATGCCGCGCTGAACGCGTTGCGCCGGGGTGTCCGGTTGAAGGATGGCATGACGCTGCCCGCCGACGTCGAACGCATCGACGATCCCGCACTATGGCCGCGCGACCCACCGGTGCGCTTCCGCAAGACCGTGCCCGATTGCTGGATCAGCCTGACCATCCGCGAGGGCCGCAACCGGCAGGTGCGTCGCATGACCGCAGCCGTCGGCCACCCCACGCTGCGGCTGGTGCGCTGGCGGATCGGCGAGTGGACGCTGGACGGTCTGGCGCAGGGGGAGTGGCGCGAGGTTTAGGCACGATCCCCTGCCGGTCTGCGGCCGGTCATGCGGTGATAGAAGCGCGAGAAGTAGGAGGGGTCTTCGAAGCCGAGTTCGGTGGCGACCTGTGCGGCGGTAGCGTTGGTATATCGCAGCAGGCGATGGGCTTCGAGCGCGAGGCGGCGGTGGATGACCTCGAGCGGGGTGCAGGCGAGCTGCGCGGTGGTGAGCCGGGTGAGCGTGCGCCGGGTCATGCCGAGCGCGCCTGCGTAGAAATCGAGGCTGCGATGCTGGCGATAGTGCAGTTCGACCAGCTGGCGGAAGCGATCGAGGCGGCGGTCGGCGCGGGCGTCGGGGTCGGCGGGCGCTGCCTCGCGCGCCAGCGTGCGGATCAGGGCTTCGGCCAGCGCGAGGAACAACGGATCGCGCTCCTGCCATTGCTGTTGCAGCACCAGCATTTCGCGCGCGAGCCAGCAGGCACGGGTGGCGGCCTCGGGCGAAAGGGGCGCAAGGCCGCCGCGTGCCAGGGCGGTCAGCAGCGCGTCGGCAGGACCGGTGGCCCTTGTGGAAAAGTCTGTCGACAAGGTGAGAACAAATCCGCGCGTGCCCTGGCGGAAGCGGAAGCCGTGGACGGCGGCGGCGGGTACGATCACTCGCCCCGGGCCTTCGAGCCCCTCGCGCGCACCATCGAGCAGGACCTCTGCGTGTCCCTCCTCTACCAGCAGCACTTGCACGAAATGGTCGTGACGGTGCACGCCGATTTCCCAATCGTGCAAGGCGCTGCGCTCAGCAATCGTTTCGATATGCGCAAAGCCGCCGGGAGCAGGCGCGGCCCCCTCGCCATAGAGCGCATAAGTGGGGATGGCCGGTTGCATGTCCTGATAGTGCCAGTAGTTTGTCCCATGGCTGCATTCCGCCAAGACCGTCGTCGTGTCAATCTGCATGGCAGTTGCCCGGATCCCAGAGCGGGCGCGTGGGAGGATAGCCATGAAGACCCAAGTCGCCATCGTCGGCGCCGGCCCCGCCGGCCTACTGCTCGGACACCTGCTCAAGGCCGAGGGCATCGACTGCATCGTGGTGGAGCGGCAGCAACCCGATTACATCCTTGGCCGCATCCGCGCAGGCGTACTCGAGCAGATCACGGTCGGACTTATGGGACGGCTCGGCCTCGATGCGCGGCTCAAGGCCGAAGGGCTCGTCGAGGAAGGGTTCAACCTGGCTGACGGCGAGCGCCTGATCCGCATCGACGTGGCCAACCTCACCGGCAAGACCGTGGTCGTCTATGGCCAGACCGAGATCACGCGCGACCTGATGGACGCCGCGGCCGGACGCGGGCTCGAGGTAATTTACGGTGCGGACGAGGTGGCGCTTTCGGACATCGAGAGCGACGCCCCTTACCTCACCTACGCGCTGGACGGCGTGGCGCAGCGGATCGACGCGCGGTTCATCGTCGGATGCGATGGCTTCCATGGCCCTTCTCGAAAGGCGATCCCGGCAAGCGTGGTGCGCGAGTACGAGCGCGTCTACCCGTTCGGCTGGCTGGGCATCCTGGCCGACGTGCCGCCGTGCAACCACGAACTGATCTATGCCAACCATGAACGCGGCTTCGCGCTTGCCTCGATGCGCAGCCACACGCGCAGCCGCTACTACGTGGACGTTGCACTGACCGAGAAGGTCGAGGACTGGTCTGACGAGCGCATCTGGGACGAACTGGCGGTGCGCCTCGGGCCCGAGGCTGCGGCGAACATGACGCGCGGACCCTCGATCGAAAAGTCGATCGCGCCGTTGCGCTCTTACGTGTTCGAACCGATGCGCCACGGCAGCCTGCTGCTGTGCGGGGACGCCGCGCACATCGTGCCGCCGACCGGTGCCAAGGGGCTGAACCTTGCGGCGAGCGACGTGCACTATGCAGCCGAAGCGCTGACCGGCCTCTTCAAGCGCGGCGACAACGATGCAGTCATGGGCTACTCGGCCAAGGCGCTGGCGCGGGTGTGGAAGTCCGAGCGGTTCTCGTGGTCGTTGACAAAGCTGATGCACCGCTTCCCCGAAGACGGGCCGTTCGAGCGCGCAATGCAGGTGGCAGAGCTGGACTACATTGCCAGCAGCACCGCTGCGCAGACGAGCATTGCCGAAAACTACGTGGGCCTGCCAGTCTAGGCAGGACTTCGACGACCCTGCCCCTTCCGCTTGCGGGAGGGGCGCCGGGTTGTAACATCGTCATGTTCCCGTCACATGGGCGGGACAAAAGCCTCTTTGTAGACAGGGGCTTTTTTGCATGCGGCATATCGACATTCTGCTGACGGGAGACCTGCCCGGAGGGCGCGAGACATTTACCCATTCGGATCTGCGCGTGGTCTTCCACCGCTGGAAGGCCGATGCGCCGCTCCCCCTGATGGAAGGTCAACCCTGGGCATTCATCGATTGGGTGCTGGCCGAGATGTCGGGCCTCGAGCTGTGCCGCCGCTTTCGCTGCGCGGATGGGCTTGGCCAGAACGCACACATCACGATGATTCTCGAAGAAGATGACGCCGAAGCCAAGCGCCGCGCCTTGCGCGCGGGCGCGGACGATTACATCCTTGGCCCGGTAGATCGCCCCGCGCTGCTCGACCGCGTGCTTTCGGTCCAGTTGCCCGACCACGACGCCCCTGCCCGCACGCTCAAGCTGGGCGACCTGACGCTCGACCTTGCGGCGCTGCAGGCGCGCTGGCGCGAGAGAGCGCTGTTGCTGATGCCCAACGAGCTGCGGCTGCTGCGCTATCTGATGGAACAGCCCGGCCACGTCTTTTCGCGCCAGCAACTGATCACGGCGCTGGGCAAGCATGACCAGCCGATTGACGAGCGCACCGTCGATGCGTGGGTCAGCCGTTTGCGGCGGGCGCTGCGGGACGTGGGTGCAGGCTCACCACTGCGCACGGTGCGCTCGCTGGGATACGTGCTCGACCGGCCCTGAACTTTCTGCGCAAGAAGTCCTTCCGGTTGCGGTCTGCGTCTGCGTCTGCGATGCGGGGATCATGATGTCCGATCGCTTCAAGGTTATGCTGCAACACCTGGCTCCCAAGCAGGGACTGACGTCTCTGGCCGGGCGCATCGCAGGCGCGCACGGCGGGGCTGCCACGACGCAGTTGATCCGCTGGTTCGTTAGCCGGTACGGCGTGGCGATGGACGAGGCGGAAAACCCAGACATTGCCAGCTACAAGAGCTTCAACGACTTCTTCACCCGCCCGCTCAAGACCGGGGCCCGCCCCCTTGCGGCAGCCGATTTCGTCTGTCCGGTGGATGGCGCGATCAGCCAGTTCGGAGAGATCAAGGACGGCCAGATCGTACAGGCCAAAGGGCACGGCTTCACGACGACCGCGCTGGTCGGCGGCGATGAAGCGCTGGCCGAGCAGTTCCGCCACGGCAGCTTTGCCAACCTCTATCTGTCACCACGCGACTACCACCGCCTGCACATGCCATGCGATGGCACGCTGAGGCGGATGATCCACGTGCCGGGAGCGCTGTTTTCGGTGAACCCGGTCACCGCGCGCGGCGTGCCCGGCCTTTTTGCACGCAACGAGCGCGTGGTCTGCGTGTTCGATTCCGAAGCTCACGGCCCCTTCGTGATGGTGCTGGTCGGAGCCACGATCGTCGGCAGCATGGCGACGGCGTGGCATGGTGTGGTCAACGCAAAGCGCACCGGCAAGGTGGCGCGATGGGACTACGCGCCCGGCACCGTCGTGCTCTGCCAAGGTGAAGAGATGGGCCGCTTCCTGCTCGGTTCGACGATCGTGATGTTGTTCAGGCCGGGCACGATCGCGTTCAACGAAAGCTGGATGCCCGAGCGGCCGGTGCGGTTGGGCGAGATGATGGGCAACCGCCCGGCCTGAGGCGCGCTGGTCAACCTGCCTCGGAATCGCCCAGCAGCGTTTCGAGTTGCGCGAGCGACTCCTTGGTGCCTTCGCACGCACCCGAGGCGAGTTCGTCTTCCAGCGCCTGAACGTTCGGGAACAGGTTGGAGATCGTGACGGTGGTGCGGCCGTCGCTTTCGGCAAAGGTGACCGTGGTGACCGGTCCCTCGCCGCTTTCCTCGTTCGTCCAGACGATACGTTCGCCGGGCACGACATCAAGGTAGCGGCCGAAGAATGCCATCGGAGAATCGGACGAAGGGTGGCCGATCTCGAGCCGGTAGCTGCCCCCTGTGCGCACATCCATCTCGCACGAGACGATCGTCATGCAGAACGATTTGGGCGCCCACCACTGACGGAACAGGTCAGGATTTGCCCAAGCTTCGAACACAATACGGGCGGGCGCGTTGAAACTGCGGGTGACCAGCAGTTCGCGATCGGACGCGCGTTCGACGTTCGTGGCAGTATCAGTCCCGCTGCTCATCGTTCTTCTCCTTGCGCAAAAGGTCTTCGACAACTGCATCGAGCGCGTTGAAACGGGCTTCCCACATCCGGCGATAACGTTCGATCCACGCCGCCTCTTCCTCGAGGCTGAGCCGACCGAGGCGGCATTTGCGGACGCGACCCTGCTTCTGCGTGGTGACGAGCCCGACCCGCTCCAGCACGGCAATGTGCTTTTTCATGCCGGTAAGCGTCATGTCGAATCGCTGGGCCAGTTCGCCAACCGAGGCGTCCATTCCCACGAGATATTCGACAACCCCACGCCGGGTGGCGTCGGACAAGGCGGCAAAAGAAAGATCGAGGCGCTCAAACTGAACCATATGGTTCACTATTTGCACATCTGCCTCGCCATTGCAAGCCGCACGCTATGTTACAGTTTCAAGACAATGGGCGAAATCTGATGCATCCCCCTCCCCGCGCGGTAATCTAGGGCCATGAGGAAACTGATTGCGCTGCTGCTCCTGTTCATCGCGATGCCTGCCCATGCCGAACGGCTGCAGTTCGACCATCGCCTGTCTCCGCCCCTTCAACGTGTGCTGGACGAGGGGCGATCGGAGATGGTGCAGTTTGACGGGTCCGATCCGAGTCGACTGGTCGACCTGATTGCCGTCCGCGGTGATTCGGCGACCAATTGGCAGGAAGCGCTGCAGATCGTGTCCATTCCGAAGCAGAAAAAGCTGGAGGATGCGAAAGGCTGGATGACCCAGATCCAGGACGGGATCCGCGCCCGTTCGACTGCGGCATGCAAGACGGAATTCACTGTCCTTGCCAGTGACGAAAACTCGGTAACCTTCGAACGGCGTTCTGCCGGTTGTGGTCCGCAATCCGTGCGTTACGGCCTTTATCGGTTGGTGACCGGAAAGCGTTCATGGTTCCAGCTTGCCGTGTTGGCGAAAGACAGGCTTACGGATGAAGCAAAGGCACAATGGCTGGCGCTTCTCGCATCTGCTCACATCGAATGACCTGATCGACGTCGCCTTGTCACGTTAGTGTCACTGACACGTCACCGCAGTGTCACCGGGCCCCTCTAGGGCGGCCCGCATGCCGCTCGGTGGCTGCCTGAAAAGGCACCCTGGACGGCTGTGATAGAAACGTCATCAGGGAAATTCTCATGAAGTCCGCGCGTATTCGTCGTTCTGCTTCGCTGGCAGCCATTGCCATCGCGGCCCTCTGCAGTTCGGAATCGGCATTCGCCAAGTTCTCCGTCGGCGCCGAAGGCGTGACCGTCGAGGGCGCAGAAGACCAGACTGCCCCCGAAGCCGAAGCGCAGTCCGAAACGGGCGGCCGCAGCGGCGGTGGCCTTACTGAAATCGTCGTCACCGCTACCAAGCGCGAGACCAACCTTCAGAAGACCCCGATCTCGATTTCGGTCATGGGCGCCGAGACGATCAAGGAACGCAAGGTCCAGAGCCTGCTCGATCTGGCTGACGGCGGCGTGCCAAGCCTGCGCGTTGCGACCTTCGAAGCGCGCCAGTCGGCGCTCACGATCGGCATCCGCGGCATCGTGCCGCTCGACGCCAACCAGCCCGCCCGCGAACAGGGTGTCGGCGTCTATATCGACGGCGTCTACCTCGGTCGCCAGCACGGCCTCAACACCGGCCTGTTCGACATCGAGCGCGTCGAAGTGCTCAAGGGCCCGCAGGGCACGCTGTTCGGCCGCAATACCGAAGGCGGCGCACTGTCGCTTATCTCAAAGGCTCCGACCGGTGAATTCGGTGGCAGCGTTGACGGCTCGGTCGGCAACATCGGCTCGCGCAGCGGCGGGCTTCACCTCAACCTGCCCAAGTTCGCGGGCTTCTCGATCAAGCTCGACGGTGTGTATCAGCACCAGGACGCGATCACGAAGAACCCGCTCGCTGGCCAGGCCGGCTGGGGTTACTTCAACCGCAAGGGTCTGCGCGCTGCGGTGCGCTGGCAGCCGGCTGACGGCATCACCAACGACTTTTCGTACGACGTGGCCCGCGACGAGAACACGCCGTTCTACAGCCAGCTGCTCAACTACAACCCGAACAACTGCCTGAGCGGCGGCACCAACAAGGCACCGCTCGGCATCCCGGCTGGCAGCACCTGCGTGACGCCGGGGACCGCTTTCACCGGCACTCAGGGCACGATCAAGCCTTTGGCGCCGGGAATCGTGGTCAACGGTGACACCCTTATGCGCACGGCCGACATCGGCGTTCCGCAGCGCAACAGCGTCGACAAGACGCACGGCTTCACCAACGTGTTCAAGTGGAAGATCTCGCCCGAGTTCGAACTGCGCTCGATCACGGCATGGCGGGGCGTCGACGTGCAGCAGTGGGACAATTCGGGCGGCGCGCACCGTGTACCCGTGATCAACTACACCCCGAGCTGTACCGCAGCCGCACCTTGCGCATTCAGCCGCTACAGCCTTGCCGACCTGCACCAGCGCCAGTTCAGCCAAGAACTGCAGGCCGTCGGATCACTGGGTTCGGTCGACTACGTTGCCGGCGTCTACTACTTCAACGAACACGTGAGCGACGATGCGGCAACGCCGAACTCGATGGGTGCGATCTACAAATCGGCGACCGAAGCCACTTTCGTGCCCATTCCGTTCTGCACCGGCAATACGCCCGACTTTGTGGGCCAGGCCGTGAACGGCTGCTCGATCGACCGCGCCTCGGTAGTCAATTCGAAGAGCTATGCGGTCTATGGCCAGGCTACCTGGAATGCGACCGAAGCCCTGCACATCACCGTCGGTGGCCGCTACACCTGGGATGACAAGGAAGGCGACCTGACCTGGTCGCGCAACATCAACTACACGGTGAACACCGCCGCAGCAGCCGCCAACGGATACGCCCGCCTCGACAAGCGGTGGAAGCGTTTCAACCCGATGGCGACCGTCGCATACGACTTCAACAGCGACGTGCACGGCTATGCCAAATATTCGACCGGTTACCGTGCAGGCGGTGCCAGTTCGCGCACTTCGGACTATCGCGCCTTCAATCCCGAAGACGTGAAGAACTATGAAATCGGCCTCAAGGCGGACATGTTCAACCGCCATGCGCGGATCAACATCGCCGCCTACATGATGGACCGCAAGGGCAGCCAGGTCGACCTTTCCACCATCCAGCCGACCGCGACCGGCAACTTCAACAACCTCGTCACGTTCAATGCGCCCGGCACGACCAAGATCCGCGGCGTGGAAGCAGACCTGACGATCAAGCCGACCGATGGCCTGAAGCTGGACCTGTCCTATGCCTACACTTACACCAACATTCCGCAGGTGCCGGTGACGTATCGCGAGTTCACCAGCGCGGGCGTGCCGACCGGGAACAGCACGACTGTCCTGCAGAAATTCTACATCGTCTTTACCCCGCGCAATGCGGCCAGCGGCTCGATCGACTACGAATTCCCCGAGTTCGCCGGCGGTGCGCGTGCAAAGATCCACTTCGATGCAAACTACTCGCAGGCAACGCAAAGCTTCGACCAGTTCGGCACAAAGGCTGACGAGAGCTTCATCGTCAATGCCCGCCTGTCACTGCTGGACATCGGCCTGGGCGGCGACAAGAACAAGCTGAACCTGGGTCTGTGGAGCCGCAACCTGTTCAACAACCAGCTCGTATACCGCCGCGATCCGTCGAACAGCCTGCCGTCGGTCCAGAGCAACGCTTCGGCGGGTGTGCCGAATGTGGTCGTGATCGGCAACAACAACAACATCCTGGGTGATTACGGCAACTTCAACATGCCGCGCACCTTCGGCATCGATGCTTCGATCAAGTTCTAAGGACTGACGTTTGCGGAACGACAGTGGCGGGCGGTCAGCAATGCTGGCCGCCCGCTTCTGATTCCAACGCTCTAGTATCTGCACCACACTTCGTCAGTGCGATCGCAGCGAAGCAATGACGCACGTTTGTGATTTACCGCACGGCACTTCAGCGGGCCGGAGTCGTCGTGGGCAGCCCAGCGGACCTGGCTGGGACCAGCGGCTTGGCGCCATCGCCCAGAACGATAAAGGCGGCCCAGTAGAACGGGTGCGAGGTGTTGGGATCGTCCATCAGTTTTTGCTGGGCACCCGCGAGGGCATCGGACAGTTCCTGACCGGGCCGGGCATCGATCACGCCGCCGATCAGCCGCTTGGTCGCGTCGAAATCGTCAGGCACAGGCCAGTGGCTGGCGATGACCGAACGCGCGCCCGCGCCGACAAAGGCGCGCACGAGCCCGTCGAGCGCAAAGTTGCCGCCGGTCGTCACGCCCGCCTCGCGACTGGCCGATACGGTGGCCATGCCGGCCGTATCGCAGGCTGACAGGATCACGAGATCGGCATTGAGCCGCAGATCGAAAATCTCGCGGAAGCTGAGCAGCCCGTCCGATCCGCTGTCACCGAAGCTCGTCACAAGCGCGGGGCGGGCAGGACAATCGGCGCGGGGCGCGGTGACTAGACCGTGAGTGGCAAAGTGCAGGACGCGGTACTGGTCGAGGTCGGTCGCCGAAAGCAGCGCACTGTCGCTGAACGCAGCGTCGGTAAGGACCGTGCTGCCGCCCTGCCCCAGCTTCTTCTGCGCAAACAGCAGTTCATCGGCCGAGATCGGGTTTTGCCATGTCGCCAGCGGCCAGTCGCATTCGTCCGCGACCGCCGCGAGCGGGCGCGCGGCCGGCTTGGCATTGTGCCCGAGGCCGAGATAGGTCCGGGGCGCGGTCGAGCTGGCCAGCTTGCGGATATCGAGGAAGCCACGCGGACTGACCGCGATCGAGACCTCGCGCCCACGGCCGAGCCATTCGACGCCGGTGAAATCGAAGGCGTCGCCATCAGGCGATTCGACGCGCTTGTCATATTCGGCGATGCCCTTGTCAGCGGTTACGAGCACCGTGGGCGGAAGTTGTAGCATACCGCCATCGGGTTCGAACACGAGGTGCCGGACCTGCGACATCCGATCGTCGATCGGCGCGAACAGCTTGAGGTAGAGTGCGCGCGATTTGGCGAGATCGAACGGGTAGTTGACCTGCTTGCCGTTCTCGACCTTCACGATCGTGTCGCGGATATCCTGCACCGATTTCGACAAGCCATCGGGCGAAAGCCCCGTGTCGAAAATGCGCGCGTCGCCCGATGTGGCGAACATCGCGTAGACGTGATCGCCCACGATCATCAGCTTGTAATAGGCCTCGCCCGCCTTGAGCGCGCCCTGCAGTTCCGGGAGATCGACGCCCTTTGGCGCGAGCACATTGTAGCGGGGATAAGCGGCAAGCTTGCTGACAAGCGCGGTCTGGTCGCGCTGAAGCGACGCAAGATCGTCCTGAGCGCTCTTGAGCGCAGCTGCATCCTGTTCGGTCGGGGCGGCCGTTGCGCCGAGGACGGCAACACGCGATTCCAGGCGGGCGATCTCGCGGCTGCGGGTAACCGAAAGGCGGAACAGCGAGGAGGCCTCGTCGTTGCCTTCGGACAACTGGCGCGCGAGTACGGCCTGCGTCTGTGCGACGCCGGGGCGCTGGAGAACCTGCGAGGCGGTGAACAGGGCGCGCGAGGAATCCGCGTCGCCGCGCTTGGCCAGCAAGCCGAAATAAGGGCCGAGCAGTTCGCGCAAGGTTGCGCCGGAATCGGGCACCGAGAGACTGGCCTCCACGACCTGCGCGTAGAGCGCAAGCGCGCCGGCTTCATCGCCCGAGCGGCCCAGCCATGCGGCCTTGCGCGCCTGCGCCGAAAGCAGGGCCGGGGACTGCGGAAAATCATTGCCGATGATCCGGATCGCGCGGTCGAAGGAGGCGCCTGCATCTGCAGTCCGTCCCTGCGCTTCGGCAAGCAATGCCAGTTCGATCTGGATTTCCGAGCGCAGCCATCCAGCCGACGCGACGCGACCCCGGCGCACGGCATCGAGCCGACGGCTGGCACCCTCGAAGCCTGCAACCGCCTCGTCATAACGGTTCTGCAAGCGCGCGGCTGTGGCCTTCAGCGAGTCCGCCTGCGCGTCGAGAATCTCTTCACGCTCGGCATCGGAGAGGCCGGGGTCGGACGCACCAAGACGCTTGAGGGCGAGGCTTTCGCGGTTGATTTCTTCCGCCAGTGGCATGTCGATGACCCCGGTGGAGAGACTGGCCCGGTCAAAGGTTGCCGCGACCGGGGTGACGTTGGCGGCGAGTTCTCGCAATGCTGCGACCGGCCGGCGCTGGTTGAGGCGATTGATCGCGCGATAGTTGCGGATCAGCCGCTGGACAACGCCATCGCTCCGCGCTGAGGCAGCGCTGGCCTGGGCCAGCAGGCGGTCTGCGGCCGTGAAGTTCGCAAGATTGGACTGCTGCAGCCCCTGATTGGCCAAGGCCTCTGCAAGGCCCGGCGCGCGGGCGGAGCGATCGCGCAACGCGAGTGTTTCGAAGAATTCCGACGATTCCGCAAACCGCCCGCCATTGTTACGCAAATAGCCTTCGTCGCGTGCTCCGAGCCGATCGAGCTGTCCGGCCTGGACGCGGGCAAAGGCCGCCGGGTCGCTCACTTCGGTGGTTGCCACGCGGATTTCGCCGGGGACCGGCGCATCGCCCACGACACTGGCAAGCGCGATGCGCAGCGCGGGATCGTAGCCAGAGAGACCTTCGACGAGATAAGTCACCTTGCCTCGCTTCACGGCATAGCGTTTGTAATCCACTCCCGCCTTGTGATCGCTGCAGTTGACTGCATCGACACGGCCCAGCCCGGCAATCTCGACTGCGCCAAGCCCACCGCAAGCCAGCGCGACCCCGGCGATGCCCGCCGGTTCAGCGCCAGGATCGACTGCACGGCGCACGGCGATCAGTGTGCCGATCGCTCCGGAGGCGTCGCGACAGCTCAGGCGGTAGCCGCGATCGAACAGTCCGCCGAGACGTGCGTCGAGTGGCGCGTTCTGTGCAGTGCAGGTTACCCCGCTGGTGCCGACGCGGAACGAATTGCGCACCGATAGCGGTTGGTCGGTGGCGCCGACCGCCGCATTCGGCAAGGCGATGCCGACGAGCGCTGCGGCAAGAGCCACGCGCCCGACGAGCGAGGACCGGATCCGGTGATGGCGGGGAGCCATGATAGCGGTGCTCACTGCACTCCTCCCTCTGCACTGTCTTCGTTGACGACCGAGCCAATCAGCGACGGATTGCCGCTGCCCGCCACAGGCTGCTCGACAAGTGGTGACGTTTCAAGCGGCGTGCTGTCGATGACCGGCTGCGGGACAGCAATCGGACTGCTTCGATCGCGCGCGCGAATTGTCGACTTCTGCACGGCCGCCTCTTCTTCCTCGCTGTCCGGTTCGCCATCGGAGGCGGGGCCCGGATCGGTTTCATCGTCGATAAATTGCGGAGTATTGCCAAGCGGTTCGGCGCCGATGATCTCGAACTGCGCGGCAAGGGCCGGAACCGGATCGGCTTCGGCAACCGTCACGCAGGCGCTTGCATTGATTGCGCAGCCGTTGACCGAACTGTCGGGCGTGTAGAACGCCAGCGTGTCGGCATTGTTCACGACAAGATCGCGAGCCGCGACACCGCCGATAATGCCGTCTGGCGTCTGCCACTTGCCGTTGACGATCACCGAGATGCTTGCCGGTGCCGCATCGGCAGGTGGCGTCAGATCGGTAAACTCGAAGTCGGCGAAGAAGCCTGCGGGATCAAGCACTGTCCCGGTGTTCTGGATGTAGAGCGTGCCCGTCGGGTAAAGATCGAGGCCGAGAGCGCGGAGCACGCCTTCCGGCCTCTGCACCGCGGCAGGCGAATTGAGATCGAACACATGACCGGCGTAGAACGGGTCCGCCGCCAGCCTGTCGAGAATAGCGCCGCTTGCCACGTGGATGTTGTCGGCGTGAATCTCGACGATACCGCCCAGCGACGTGCCGCCCTGCGTCGTCGACCCTTGCGTCAGCGAGATCGAGCCGGTTTCGGCATCGAGTTCGAACCGGCCGGTATCGAATTCGACAATGTTGGTATCGGCAAAGCCGCTACCGGTCAGATTGCCGATCACGCGGATCGCGCCGCCCGGCGTCTGCGTTTCCCGGTTACCGGTGGCAAAGAGGACGAAGGCGGTCGAGTCCCCCAGTGTTGCGGAACCGATGGCGGTACCTGCGGAGAGCGTGACGTCTCCGATCAGCATGTCGATCGGGTTGCTGGAGACATCGACGGCGCCAATAGTCAATTGGTGACCGCTTATCAGGCCGATTTCGGCATTGCTGAGGGAATAGCCGGTGCCATCGAGGCCATCACCGATCAACGCCGGGCTGTCCGAGAGCGAGATCAAGGCGATCTCTCCCGTGGACGATGTCCGAAGACCCGACAGTATCTGCTGCCCTGTCGGCGAGGTGACGCTGCCGTTGTCCACGATGCGGATATCAGCAGAGGCGATCGTCAAAGAAGGCGAACCCCAGCGCTGACCGACAGTCACCAGACCGCCAGACTCAACCTCGATCGAGCCGAAGCCGGCTATGCCCGCTGCGGTCATGTCGCCCTGCGAATAGGAGACGAAGCGTCCGGCGATGATCTGGCCCAGGCTCGTGACCGACCCTCCAAGACGGACCGGAGCGGCGGCGAACAGCGCATTGAAATCGGTTGTGTCGGAAAGCAACGTCGAGCCGGAAAGCATCGAGGCATTGGCCAGTAGAACGCGGCCGGTTGCGTTTGTCACGCGCGGGCCGTTGGCGGTCTGGGTGAGAACCAGGCCGGCAAACAGCGGTGCAGTGGAGATGTTGTCGCCCGCCAGCAGGACGATGTCGCGCGCGTTAAGGTTCCCCCCGACGCCGACCGATTGCGCGCCGCTGATGAACACGTCTCCGGGCGTGTTGATACTGTCGGTCAGCACGTTGCCACCGGTCGATACGACCTTGACCCCGGTAAAGCCGGACGCGCGCAAGGAGCCCGTGGCGATGTTGCCGCCACTGCCGATCTTGACGCGGCCGCCCGCCTGGATGTTTCCGGCGGTGATCGAACCCTGGCCCGGAACGAAGCTGCCGTTGCCGTCGCTCGTGCCCGCTGCCAGCCGCACATCGAACAAGCTGCTGTTGACGTTGCCGACGGTGAGTGCATCGGCGGCAAAGACTCCGATGAAGCCGTTGGCGAAGATGTCGCCCGTGGTCGCGGAACTGCCGAAAATGAGGACGCGGGAGTTGCCGCTGATTGCCGCGCTGTTGAATGACCCGAGCGTCGAGGCCGTGAATTGGCCCGCCGAAGCGAGGCCTGCGATCGATATGTTTCCGGCCGTTGCCGTGGCAGGACTCGCGCCGAAGACGAGTTCCTTGTCGAAGCCGGTCGCGGTCACGCCGAGATCGCTCATCGAAACATCGGCTATCAGCACGCGATTGATCGCGTTGATGCCACCAATGCCGATGTCTCCGCCGCCAAGCAGCAGCATGTCATAGGCCGTGACGTCGCCCGTCGTTATCGATCCAAGCGCGCCGATGCCGAGATCGGACGCAGCGAAGACCGAGCCGGTCGAGACGTTGCCGCCGGAGCGGATACCAATCGAATAAAGGTCGCCGTTGGCGCCACTGGGCGTGCCCGAGCCTGCCACGAGATTTGCCGTGGAGACACTGCCCCCCGTCTCGACCGTGATCGAGGTGCCTGCAGTCATGTTGCCCGTGACCACAGCGCCCAGTGCCGAAAGGTCGATCGAATCCCCGGCGGTTACGTCATCGAGAGACAGCGTGCTGCCCGCAACGACGTCAACGAAGGTGCCGGCGCTCAAAGCGCCAAGATCGATCCGTCCCGTCGCAAAGAGTGACAGACTGCCCGCAGTCTGCAGGTTGGCATGGGCGACAAGGTCGGCGCCGGACCCAAGCACGAGCAGCGACGTGCCGACCAGCGTGCCGAGAGTTGCAGGGGCCGCTCCGTCGAACGCCCAGTTGCCGCCACTGATGAACGCATGATCGGCGGTAATCGTGGACTGGTCGAGCGTCAGCGAGACGGTCGATGGGGTCTCGAACGTGAGGCCGGTGGCGATCGTTGCCGTCGAATTGACGAAGTTGATGGCATCGGTTGGCGCGGTGGCGGTCTGTCCGTCCGCGACGGCGACAAACGCCAGGCTGTTGGCCGTGATCGTGCTGTTGATGGCGCGGAATTCCACAGCACCGCCTACGATCGTTCCGGTCCCGTTGACAGACCCGGTGCCGCCTGTGGCGCTGGCGCTGAAGCTGAGATCGGCCGCCGTCAACGAACCGCCCTGCGTGGGCTGGTTGAAACGATTGGTCACCAGCGCGTAGGAGCCTGCGACCTCGGTCGGGTTTGTGCTGCCCAGAAGCGCATTGCCGCCCAGTCCCGCAACCGACCCTGCGCCGCCGTTGCCTCCGTTCATGGTGGTCTGGAAGAAGGCCGTTCCGGTGATGGTGACCGGCGCGCCGCGCACCAGCAGGCTGGCGCCGCCACCCGCAACATTGCCGCCATTGCCGCCAGCGCCGAGCGGCGGACCGCCCGATGAATCGCCGCCATTGCCGCCGTTGACGAGCGTGGCCGCGCTGATCGTGCCGAACGTGGCAGAGCCTGCATTCAGGCTGCCGGTATCGATTCCGCTGGACAGGCCGACTTCGACCGCTCCGCCCGTGGCATCGCCGCCGTTGCCCCCCGCCGCACCGAGGCCGATACCACCGCCGCCGCCGGTAGCATTGGCGAATGCCGAGACCGCGACGACTTCAAGCGCGCCGTTGCCCGCGCCCCCGGTTATGCCAACGATGCCCCCTTCGGCCCGGCCACCGTTTCCGCCCACCGAGTTTGCAGAGAACGCGTCAGATCCGAAACCGCCGGATGCCGAAGCGTCTGCCGAGAGCTGGTCGACAAATATCGAGCTTGCCCCTTCGAGGGCATTGTCGGCCCGGACAAAGACAGCCCCGCCGGTGGCCGCGCCACCGGTTCCACCGGTAAGACCGAAACCACCGTTGGCAACGGATGAAGCGTTGAGCGTGTCGAGCGTGATATCGCCATAGCGGGCATATACGGACGATATGCCGCCTGTTGCGTTGCCCGCGAAATAGCCGTCACCCCCTTGGGCGTCCGCCGAAAGGAATGTCTGGCCCGCTACGGCAATAGAGCCAGCGTTGCCTGCCTGGGTTTCGCTGCCGACTGCAATCCGCGCCGTGCCACCGATGCCGTCGCCGCCCGAGCCGGACGCAAAGTCGCCGTTGCCGAGCCCGCCAAATCCGCTCGCGTTGACAATCGCATCCGAGGCGAAGGTGATATTGCCGCCCCCGCTGACGACCTGCGAAAGGCCGCCAGTGCCGTTTCCAGCCGCCGACAGCGCATCGCTGCCAATGCCACCGATGCCAACGCTCGAGAGAAACGCCGCTCCACCGACCACGATGTCACCGAAGGCTGCTGCGTTTATCGACGCGGTGCCGCCCTGCCCGTTTCCGGCATTACCACTGGAAGACTGCGCGCCGCCGTTCGCGTCCGCCAGGAGCGTGACGCTTCCCGTCAACTCGACCAGCGATGGTGCAGTCGGACTGCCGCTTGCGAAGATCTCGACGAAACCCGCGGTGCCATTGCCTGCGGTACTGCCTCCAGCGCCGCCTGTTGCATTGGCATTGGCGCTCAAATCAGCCAGCAAGGTCTGTCCGCCACTGATCGCAAAGACGCTGACGGTGCCGCCCGTCCCCGCTGCGCCACCACCGGTCAGCCCGCTGCCGCCCGCGCCATCGGCCGAAAGCGATGTGGACGCACCCACCTGGATCACCGAGTTCGCATTCGTGCGCACGGCGGCAAGGCCGCCTGTGCCAGCGCCACCTTCGATGGTGCAGGTTGCGCATCCGGTGCCGCTGCCGCCGAAGCCCGAAGCATTCGCCGCCAGTGCGCCTGCGATGGTCACTTGCGCTGCATTGGGCCCGGTCGACAGGACCCATGCCGTGCCCGCCTGAGCGCTGCCGCCGCCGGCACCACCGACTTGTGCCTGGCCGCCGAAAGCGTTCGCATCCAGCCTGGCATCGCCACCGATCGTGATCTGCCCGCCATCATTGGCCTGTATCTTGGCAAACGACGCCACGGCATTGCCGCCATAGGTGCCTGCCGAAAGGGTCTGCGCGCCAAAGGCGTTGGCGCTGATGTTGGCGTCGCCAGTCACGTCGATCGTTCCGCCTCCGCTCGCGTAAAGTTGCGATCGGAAAGCCGTGGCCGTCACCGAAGGATCGGTGCTGGTTGCGTCGGTACTTACGGTGACGTTCCCGCCGATGGTGACCGCGCCACCCGCATTTGCAAAGATGCCGGAATCCCCGCCGGTGCCGTGCAGGTTCACATCGGACGCGAAATCGAGCCCGCTTGCGGTGCTTGAGCCGAGGTTTACGCTGCCGGTAGCATCAGCATTGAACGACGAGGTCGCGTCGGCATCGCCGCCAGTGATCGAAACGAGGCCGGCGCCCCCGCCCGCGGAGGGGGCGACGTCGGCAACGCCGCCGGTCACGTCATGGCCGGCCGAAAGCACGATCGAGTTGCCGAAAACGTCGGCGGCGCCGGCAATGTCGAACCCAAGCGAACTGCCGCTGCCGATCGCCATCGTGATCGCGTCGTTCTTGGCGACGGCCACCATGTAGACGCGGTGAACGATCGCGGCAGAGGCCGAGGCCGCGCCGGTGATCGTGCCGTTGTTGGCGGCGACCGTACCGGTGGCGCTCGTTCCGGAATCGACCTGGATGTCGAACAGGCCGTTTGGCGAAAAGGTGACGGTTGCGGCATCGGCGGCTACGAGCGCGGCCGAGCCGTTTACGGTGATCGTGCCGCTGTTGACGACGCTCGGCGCGATCATCGCCACATATGACCCGTCGACCGGGGCGTTGATCTGCGCGCCCGCCAGGATCTGCACTTGTGCGCCCGGGACCGTCGCTGGCTGGAACTGGTATGCGCCGCCGGTGCTGAAATTGCCGCTCGTATCATAGGTGAGATCAGACGCAGTCAGCACCAGATTGCCGACGTCGAACACCGCGTTCGATCCGAGCAGGATACCGCCGGGGCTGTAGAAGAAGACGGTACCGCCAGGCGTCGGGCCGGCGGCGCCCTGCAGTTGTGAAACGACATTGCCGTTGAACTGGATCGGCCGCGTCGAGCCGACGGGCAGGATGCGGTTGAGCACGACGAAACCGCCCAGCCCGCCCGCCGATGGGCTGTTGGTAAATGTTGCCGTGGTTCCTGCAGGCTGGAAGTTGATTGGCCCGCCGGTGGCGGCCTGATCGGTTGGCGTCCAGTTGATCACCGCACTCGGGCTGAAGACGGTGATATCGGTGGTGTTGGCACCCGTGGTGATGTTGACGGACCCGGCGGTCGAGGCAACCGTGCCCTGGAACGACTGCGCCCGTGCGACGGGCGAGACCGCCAGCATGGCTGCGGCCAGTGCAAGGCCGGAGGCAGAAACCAGCGTGCGGGAATTGGGCCGGAACGCGCGCATCAGAAGGTCCTCCAAGGCAGGAGACGGGTCGTCAGGGTCACCAGGAATCGGGGATCGGAGCGGCGGGTCTGGAGCCCTGCCTTCTCGAGCGGGACGGCCAGCGTCGCCTCGAGCCGGAAGCGCGATCCGATTTCGCTGCGGAAGCCGCCGCCGACCGAAGTCAGTCGCTGCGAGCCCGTGGTATCCTTGTTCCAGACCCAAGCTGCGTCGAAATAGACGAAGGGCTGCACGCGGACTTCGCGGCTTTGCGCAAAAGGCAGACGCGGCCCGCGAAGCTCGACCGATGCGCCAATCGCATCGTCGCCCACAAGATCGCCGGGATCATAGCCCCGCCCGATCGTGTAATTTCCGGCAGAGAACTCCTCGAAGCTGAGCAGCGGCTTGAAGGCATACTGGCCGCGCGGCGCAAGCAGGAACGACACCTTTCCGAGCGAGCGCTCGTACTCTCCTTGATAGCGCACGAGCGTGGCCGTGGGCGAGCCGTCGAACCGGCTGGTCGAAACCGTGGCGCCGCAAGCCACGCCGATGCAGCCCCGCGTTGCATCCAGAACCGCAAGGCCCTGCCGCAGTTCGAACGACGAGGCGTAGCGCCAGGCCGGACGGGCGCGCGTGGTGTCGACGCCATCGAAATCGAGGCGCGTCCACAGGACGCGCAACTTGTCGCGCGTAAGCGGGCCGATGAGATCGACCTTCTGGTTGAGAAGGTCAAAACCGCTGGCCAGCCACACATTGCCCGCCTGCGAACGGCGCAGCGGATAACGCGCATAGAGCGTGGCCAAGAGCGTGCGTGCATCGATGCTGGTACCGGTCGGCAGTCCCGGCACGTCGGGTTTTGTCCAGGCGTACGTCAACTGACCGCCGACGATCAGGCCGTTGCGGCCGGGGCGGAACTCGTGCGAGCCCTGCAGGATATGCTGCTCGTTGAAATCGGACGTCGCGTAATAGGACAACGAGGTAACGTCGCCCATTCCGGTCAACCCGAAGGCCTGCGCGCGAATCTGTCCGCCGAAACGGCCGGTCGCTTCCGACGACAGGTTTTGCAGCGTAAGGTCGACCGCGTAGGGTTCGCGCAGCACGCTGACTTCCCCGACCAGATCGCCCGCGCCGGTACCGGCAGGGCGCAAAGTAAGCTGGACATTGTAACCGGGAAGATCGCGCGCCAGCAGGAGGTAGCGCTCGGCCCGATCAAGATTGAAGACCTCGCCCTCGGTCAGCGCGCCAAGATACTGTTCGAGCTTGCGTTCAGCCCCGCGTGTCTCGCCACGGGCGCGCACGGCGGTGATCCGGGCGTAGAGCACTTCCATGCGCACCTCGCCGTTGTCGATCTTCTGCGTGGGCACCTGGACGGCGGCAAGGTAGCCCTTGTTGCGCAGCGTCGTACCTGCGGCATCACGGATTTCGCACAGCACGGCGATCGGCTGATCTGCGCCGACATAGGGCTGCCAGGACGAGGCGAGGTCTGCCGGTGCAATTTCCTTCAGCCCGCCGAAGGTGACGTTGCGCAAGTTGACCTTGATGTCCGAATATTTGGGATCGGCAAGTGGACATGGCGAGCGTTCGACGCCGCCACTGACCGAGAGGCGACCCGCGCCCTCCTCAGCCCGTCCGGTAACGCCGCGAATATCGTCGCGAGTCGGGACCGAGCCATTGGCTTGCGGGAGGACCGCCTGTGCCAAGGCCGATTGCGGGATTGCTGCAATTGCTGCGCCTGCAAGCACTACCGCCTTGTTCAACAAGGCAGCTTTTCCCCAAACCCCAGAATTCATGTTGCCGTCCCCGCCCAAAGATATGCGACGCGGCCCGATTGGTTTCTTATTATGTCCTGAGCGTTAGACCGATTGATAGCCTGCTGCAAAGGTTCTCTTGCGCCGGTTTGCAAAAATCTCTTTTCCGCAAACTGTTAGGCTCCTTACAATGGTTAACGCGCCACTCGTTCACAACCGTCACCAGAAAGAGTTTTGTCGCATTATGCAATTATCATTTTGCAAAATGCGACAGCATGCTTTGCATTTTGCAATACGCCACTTGTCTTAAATTGGCCGAAAACACTGTTGCGGTCATGTTGCTGCGCGATATTCAAGTCTGGCACGGCAATTGCCTCAGGTTGACGTCATCTTTGAGAGGTCCGGCGATGAAGGGCGTAGTGCTGTCTGAACTGGTTCGCTTCGTCGAACTGGAGTTTTCACCGGAGGTCGCCGACGAAATGATCCGGCATTCGGCAGTGGCCAGTGACGGAGCCTATACCTCCGTCGGCAACTATCCCCATCAGGAAGCACTGGCCCTGATCGGAGCGCTGGCCGACATGACCGGAAGAGCCGTGCCGGTGCTCGCCGAGGCCTATGGCTATTGGCTCGCTGGCCGGTTCGTCGAACTCTACCCCGACATGTTCCAAGGCTATAGCGACGTCCGTTCCTTTCTGCATGATGTCGATTCCAAAATGCATCGCGAGGTCAAAAAGCTTTACGAGGATGCCCGCACTCCTTCGATCATCGCAGAGATTGATGGCGAAGAACTTGCGGTCGCCTACTCGTCACATCGCCCCTTCGCCGATGTCGCCTTTGGCCTGATCCGGGGCTACATTGCCTATTTCGGCGATGACATGATCGTGACGCGTGACGCAGGCGATCCGGGACCGCACACGGCCAGCTTCAAGGTCACCCGCGTCGTGCGCGAACAGGCAGGATGAAATCGGCGCAGTGACATCGCAGCTTTCCCTTGAAGATCAGATCGCGCTGCTGGAACGGCGCCTTGCGCGTTCGGAAAGAGCCCGGGCGGAGGCGGAATCCCTGCTCGAGCGCAAGAGCCGCATTCTTGCAATGGCCAATGAGGAACTGCGCGCGCGCAAGGCCGATCTGACGCAAAGCCTCGAGCGGCGCACGCGTCAGCTGATCGACGCGCAGCGCGTGGCGGGATTTGGCACGCTGATCTGGGACATCCGCGCCAAGCGCCTCGAGATTTCGGATCAGGTCAAGCTGCTGTTCGGGATCGATCCGGCGAGCTCGGTCGAAAGCCATCTTCCCCTGCTGCGACAGGTCCTCGCCGAGGATCGCGCATCGGCGGCGGCCTGGCTCTATCGCAATCTCCATGGCCGTGCAGTCCATGGTGCAATCGATCTGGCAGGCGACGACCGTATCTGCCTGTTCCGCACGGTCGACCGGTCAACCGGTGCGGTGCGGTGGCTGCTGGGAATGGCCGAGATACAACTCAACGAGATCGGGAGGCCGCAATGGATCTTCGGCACAGTTCAGGATGTAACCGTCCAGACACTCGCAGCAGCCGAAGCTGAGGAGCTGCGGACCCTGGAAAAACAGCGTCTGGCCGATCTGGTGCAGCTCAACGACGAGCTTCTGAAGGCACGCGAACAGGCCGAGCAGGCAAGCACTGCCAAGTCGCGCTTCCTTGCGATGATGAGCCATGACATCCGCACGCCGCTCAACGGCGTGATCGGCATGCTTGCGCTGCTCGAAGATGAATCGCTGTCCCGCAGCCAGCAGCAGACGCTGAACCTTGCGCGGGCAAGCGGCCAGCAATTGCGCGTGCTGCTCGACGATATCATCGATCTGGCACGCGCCGAGGCCGGCAAGCTCCAGCTCAACCCGATCAACATCGACCTCAAGAAGCTGCTCGGCGAAGGCGCCGCGTTCTGGCGCTACGTCGCCTCCGGCAAGATGCTGACTCTCGACACGCTGATGGATGGCGACCTGCCGCAGTGGGTATCGATCGACCCCGTTCGTCTGCGGCAGCTTATCGACAACATGCTCAGCAATGCGATCAAGTACACCGTCAAGGGCGGCGTCACCATTCGCGCTGAATACATTGAAGGGTCACGCCTCCGCGTCGAGGTCAGGGATACAGGGATTGGCGTGCCGGCCAACCGCCGCGCGGAATTGTTCCAGGACTTCGGCCAACTGCAGATGCTCGGCAGCGAACCCGGCGGCGCCGGACTTGGCCTCGCGATCTGTCGGCGCATCGTCGAAGTCATGAACGGGACCATCGGGGTCGAGAGCCTTGCGCCGGGCAGCTGCTTCTGGTTCGAAATCCCCTGCCCGCAAGTTGGCGCTCCGCCTGCGGTGAACGCTTCGGTCATTCAGCCGCTCGTCCGCGGAGACGGAAGTCCCGTCCGCGTTCTCGTGGCCGAGGACATCGAGACAAACCGGATCGTCGTCGAAGGCCATGTGCGCAAGATGTCGTGCGAGGTAACTCTGGTCGAAAACGGTCTCGAGGCGGTCGAAGCCGTCAAGGGCAATGAATTTGATCTTATCCTGCTGGATATGGCCATGCCGGTAATGGACGGCGCGCATGCCACGCGGTTGATCCGTGAGATGCCTGCACCAAAAGGCACGACGCCGATCATCGCGCTTACAGCCTATGCGCGGCCCGAGGAACTTGCGCCGATTTTGGAAGCAGGAGCAAACGCAAGTGCCAGCAAGCCCATAGTCGGTGAGGACCTCTATCGGGTCATACGCATCACGCTCGACGAGCACTCGCGCAAAGACTGACTTTTGCCGCCGCCATTCTCGAACACCATTTCCCGGATCCAGCTTCCATGCTTTCAATGATCGATGTTCCGTCAACGCGTGCACAGTTTGCCGCGTTTCCCGAGGAAATCGCGCTGCGCCTGCTGACGGCGACCGAAGCCGACATTCTTGAGTGGACCAACCGCCTGCTCGAGGCATGGAAGAGCGGCAGCGAAGAGGACATTCGTCGCGCGCGCCATTCGCTCAAAGGGCTCTGCGGCAACTTCGGCGCGACCAAGCTGACCGCGATGAGCGAGGGCGCGCTGGATACGCCCGAAGCGCAGGAAGCCTTCGTCGAAATGCGACGTCGCACGCTTTACGCGATCCGGGTGGTGGCATTGGGGGCTCCGGACCATTCCGCCAGCCCCCTGCCCTGACGATCAATAGGCCCCCCGCGCCGCCAGCACCGCCGGAACCGTGCGTGCGACCAGGGCGAGATCGCGCAGCAACGACCGGTTCTCGAGATAGTCGACATCAAGCCGGACCTGCTGTTCGAACGGTATGTCGGCGCGGCCGCTGACCTGCCAGGTGCAGGTCAGCCCCGGTGCGCCGTTGAGGCGGGCACGTTCGGTGCGGCCATATTCGAGCACTTCGCGCGGCAGGGCTGGCCTTGGACCGACTACCGACATCGTGCCTTCGACGATGTTGAATAGTTGCGGCAATTCATCGAGCGACAGCCGGCGCAGCCATTGACCGACCCGCGTCACGCGGGGATCGCGCTTCATCTTGAAGCAGGTGGCATCACGATCAGACTGTGCGCGGACGGCAGCAAGGCGCGCTTCGGCATCGATCACCATCGAGCGAAATTTCCACATCCGGAAAGGAGCGCCGCGTAGCCCGATCCGGGTCTGGCGGAAGAACACCGGGCCGCCGTCCTCCAGTTTGATCAGCAGTACTATCAGTGCAAACAGAGGCACAAGCGCCACAACGGCCAGAACCGCCGAGGAAAGGTCGAAGGCGCGCTTGATCCTGGTCGAGAGTGCGGCATCGTATCCGCGCACGCGCCAGGCATGAAGTGCGGCCGAGGCAAGGAAGCGGGCGTTTCCGGCGATATAGCGGCTGGCGAGACGGCGGGGCTCCTGCATCAGCCGCCAGACCCATTCGCATCCCGCTGCCCGCATGGCTGAAGGCGCGCGCGGAATGGCGCCCGAGTAGTAGTCGAACAGCCCGCCCACGCCAAGCACGACTTTGGCCCCCAGACGATCGCGCAGCCGCGCTATCCACTTCTCCTGAATCGGCACGCCCATCCCGACAAGCAGGATGTCAGCCCCCGAGGCGTTGACCATAGCGACGATCTCGTCCTCCTGCGACGCGGGCCAATAGCCATTGTGCGTGCCAACGATGCGCAGTCCGGCAAAGCGCTCGCGCATGGCGCGTCCCGCTCCCGCCGCGATGCCCGGCTTGCCGCCGAGCAGGAAGATCGATTGGCCAGCGCGGGTCGCCTCGCGGCAGATTTCGGGGAAGAGATCGGTGCCGTTGAGGTTCTCGCCCATTTCCACCCCTGCCATGCGCGACGCAAGCGAAAGGCCGCTGCCGTCGGGCAGGAGATAGTCTGCCTGCCCCAGCGCGGCGCAATATTCGCGATCGGCGAGCGCGACATTGATGCAGTGCGCGTTGAGGAACTGGATCGTGACCCGGCGCCCCGCTGCAGCATAAGCGACAATGTCGCGAGCCACGGTGCTGCGGGTGGAGTCGATCATATCGAAGCCGAACAGGCTGAACCGGGGTGCAACCATCAGCGGTGCGCCCTCGCGCTGACGACGCGCTGTGGCGACAGGTTGCCCAGACTGGCTGTCGGCGGGATCGAAGGAATTGAACATGGCGAAACTCTCCTGAATGCTGCCGGGAGCTCAGCAGGAGGCGTGCCAGACGCAGGAAACCGCGCAATTCCGGCAGGTTGGCAGCTCTAGCCAGGTCAGGCAGCGCCGAATGCATTTCATATTGCAAGATGCCGCAGCCGATCGTCGCATTTTGCATCGCAAAACGGGAACGGGATGCAGGGCGTGGCGTGTCTGCGCACTGAAAACCCGGGATTTCAGGGTTTGGCACGATCCTTGAGACAGCAGCCTGACAACTTCGATCAGGACGATAATCGGTGCGAAACGCCATCAGAAAATCACGTGCGATGCTGCAGCAGGATGCGGTGCGCCGCCTGCTGGGCGGCCTTGGTGCCTATGGCGGGGCAGAGCTTGCGACGCGGATCGTGCGACTGGGCGCGACCATTGTCATCGCCCGCCAGCTCGAGCCGGACATCGTCGGACAGGCGGCGCTGGCGCTGACGCTGTTCGAGATCGTGCGCGTCCTTGCCCGCACGGGCGTCGGCCAGCGTATCATTGCCTGCAACCCGGCCGAACTTGCCGCAACCTGCAACACCGCGCACGTACTGTTCTGGGCGTGGTCGCTCGCCCTGGTCGTGGTGCAAACGGGTGCCGCCGCGATCCTCTGGCTCGGGTTCGGCCAGACTGCGGCCGGCGCGATGCTGGCGGTCCTGTCGTTCGTCTATCTGTGGATGCCCGGTGGTCTGGTCCAGTGTCACCTCGCCATGCGCGAGGGCCTCAACGGCGCGATGGCGCGCACATCGGCGGCACAGGCAATTGTCGACCATGTCCTGACTGCTGCGCTGCTCGTTGTCTGGCCAAGCCCATGGTCGGTGGTTCTGCCAAAGCTTCTGACCGCACCAATCTGGCTGGTCATGACCCGGCGCAATCGCCCGTGGTCGCCCGATCCCCTGGCAGGACGTATTCCATTTCGCAGCATTGCCGGGTTCTCAGGCGCGGTCCTTCTTGCCGAGACGCTGATGGCCGTTCGCAGCCAGTGCGACAATCTCATCGTTGCCGCGATGATGGGCACCAATGCACTTGGCACCTACTACTTCGCCTATAACGCAGGCATCGGGATCGTTTCCTCGCTCGTCAGCGCCTTTGCCACCGTGGCATTTCCGGTGTTGTGCGCCGCGCCGGAAGGCAGCGCCCGCAAGAGCGCAATGCTGAGGATCGTCGCCATGGGCTGCACGGTGTTCGTGCCGCTCGCGCTTACCCAGGCCGTGGCCGCACCGTTCTACGTCCCCGTGCTGTTCGGAGCGCACTGGACGCCGGCAGCACCGCTTGTGGCGTTGCTGTGCCTGACCGGCCTGCCGCTTCTCGCCACCACGTTCACGACACTGTGGAAACGCGCGCAGGGCGAGGCCGGCACCGATGTCGTCAACCAGACGGTGATGTGCGCTGCCGCCCTCGGCGGTCTGGCACTGGGCGCGCGCGCGCATTCGCTCGAGGCGGCAGTGACTGGTCTCCTGCTCGGCCAGATCGCCGCCGCCACCCTTATCATGCTGCGTAGCGCGGCTCCTATGCTGCGCAGCAATCCATTTAACAGAGAGACTTTCGCATGATCCCGCAGCAAGCCGCTTCCGTGGCCCCAACGCCCCGCGTCAGCGTGGTGATGCCGCTCTACAACGCAGCCTCGACGCTTGAAGCCACCATCGCTTCGGTGCTGGCCCAGAGCTTCGAGTGGTTCGAACTGATCATTGTCGATGACGGTTCGAGCGATGACAGCCTGAAGCGTGCACGCGCTCTGGCTGCGACCGACCAGCGCCTGCGCGTGGTATCGCGCAGCAACGGCGGCGTGTCCTCGGCCCGCAACCTTGGCGCAAGCCTGGGCACGGCGCCGCTCATCGCCTTCATCGACGCTGACGACCTGTGGCACCGGGACAAGCTTTCGCATCACGTGGCGATGCATCGAGGGATGCCGACCTGTGCGGCAAGCTACGCCCGGATTGCTTTCATCGACGAGGATGCTGCGGCACTCGACGGCGCGAAGACTCATTCATCGCTGTGTCCCCGCAAGCCGCAATTGCATGACGTGCTTGGCGAGAACCCGGTCTGTACCGCGTCGAACTTCGTGGTGCGGCGAGACTGGTTCGAAGCGGCCGGAGGCTTCAACGAGACACTGTCATTTGCCGAAGATCAGGACCTGGTCGCGCGGATTGTCTGCGTCGGCGGTGAGGTCGCGGGGATCGACGCCGTGCTGGTAGGCTACCGCTTCAGTCCGCAGGGTCTGTCGATGGATCTCGACCGGATGCACGAGGGCTGGCGTCGCGTTGCGATCCAGTTCCTCGATCCCGCAGCGCTTGCCGCGCTCGATGCCCTTTATTGCCGCTATCTTGCCCGCCGCGTGCTGCGCGCTGGTGGGCGGCCCGCACTCGCGCTGCGCTACGCCGTGTCGGGCTTGCGGCTCGATGCCGCCGCGTTTCTGCGCGACCGCAGGCGCGGCTTTGCCACGCTGCTCGGCGCGGTTGCAGCTCCACTTATGCCATCGGCGTGGCGCCTCCGCCTGTTCGCCTGATCTGTCACCTCCTCGTCTCACTGAAAGATTTTTGCCATGATACCAACTGTTTCCATCGTCATGCCGGTGTACAATGTCCGCGACTATGTGGCAGAGGCCATGCAGTCGGTGCTTGCCCAGACGTTTGCCGATTTCGAACTGATCGTGGTTGACGACGGCAGCACCGACGGCAGCGAACTGATCTGCAAGAGCTTCACCGATGCTCGTATCCGCATCGTGCAGCAGCGCAACCGCGGCCTTGCAGGCGCCCGCAATACCGGCATTGCCGAGGCGCGCGGACGCTACGTTGCGTTTCTCGATTCCGACGATCGCTGGACCACCGAAAAACTGGCGCTTCACGTGATCCACCTCGACAACAACTCTGCAATCGGCGTCAGCTATTGCCCGTCACGGCTGATCGACGAGGCCGGCGCGCCGATGCGCCTCAAGCAGACGCCACGCCTGACCGGCATCACGTCCGAAACGATCTTCTGCCGCAATCCGGTGGGCAATGGCTCTGCACCGGTCATTCGCCGATCGGCGCTCGATACCGTCTCGTTTGCACACCCGGGTGAGCCGGACCGGACCTGCTGGTTCGATGAAACCCTGCGCCAGTCCGAGGATATCGAGATGTGGCTGCGGCTTTCGATCGTGGGCGGTGTGCGGTTCGAAGGCATCGCGCCCGCGCTGACCGAATATCGCGTAGTTGCAGGCGGTCTTTCGGCCCAGGTCCTGCGCCAGTACCAGTCCTGGCTTGACGTAATCGAAAAGCTGCGGAGCTATGCGCCGGATTTCGTGGCGCAGCACTTGCCGCGTGCGCGCGCGTACCAGTTGCGCTATCTCGCGCGGCGTTCGGTGCAGATGGGCGATGCCACCATGGCCGAGACGCTGTTGCGCGAGGCTGCGGCAAGCAGCATGCGCCCTCTGATCGAGGAACCGGTAAAGACACTGGTGACCGTTGCCGCAGTCGTGGCGGGCCGCGCGCTCAAGCCCGAGCGCTTCGCGCGGCTTGCCGGTTCACTTTCGGGCGGGAAGCTGGTGGCATGAGCCGGCCCCGTCTCGTCAACCTGCTCGACGACTTTGCACTTGGCGGCGTGTCGCGCGGGCTCGGCATCTTCGATTCCGCGCCGGTGCGCGCGGTGGTCGATCCCTCGGTCCTCGCGATCGATCCGTCGGCAATCCTCGCGCCCAAGGTGGATGCAGAGATCATCGTGCTGCACTTCCCGCCCAACTGGCGACGCATCGCATTTCTGCTGAGCCTGCGTGCGCGCAATCCACACGCGACGATCATCCATGTCGAGCACAGCTACACCCGTGCCTGGGAAGCTGTGAAAGTTCCCAATCGCGGACGCTTTCATGCGATGCTCGGGATCGCCAACCGCCTTGTCGATACGATCGTCTGCGTTTCGCACGGTCAGGCCCGGTGGCTGTCCGAAGCCTCGCGCATCGATCCGGCGCGCATTGAGGTGATCTACCCCTATTCGCAGAATCCCGGTCTCAGTCAGGTCGCCCTGCCCGAGTTCCGCAAGCGCGCGCCCCTCAGGATCGGTGCTTACGGACGCTTCCACGAAGCCAAGGGCTTTGACCGCCTGATCGAAGCCTGGAAGCGCGGGTTGATGCCCGGAACGGAACTGGTGATCGGCGGGTTCGGGGCAGAGGAAGAGCGGCTCAAGACCTTGGCCGATGGCTGCACCGGGATAACCTTTGCCGGCAAGATCGCGGATGTCGCCGGCTTTCTTGGCCAGTGCGACGTCGTCGCCATCCCTTCGCGCTGGGAAGCGTTCGGCCAGGTTGCGACCGAGGCGCGCGAGGCAGGACGCCCGATCATCGTTTCGCCGGTGGACGGACTTCCCGAGCAAGTTGGCACCGCCGGCCTCGTGATCGACTTCACGAGCGACGACGCGATTGCATCGGCTTTTGCCACGCTGACGCCCGCCCGCCTCGAGGCTATGGCGCTCTCGGCACGCGCCGCGACGGCGAGCGAAGGACAGGTCCGCGAACAGGGTTGGGGCCAACTACTTGCGCGGCTCGTGTCGAGCAGGAGCGGGGCGGTAGCCGGTGGATTGTCCCCGGTCGGGGCTGCTGCCTAAGCCTGCGCGCCCTCGCCATCGGCTTGCCGCAGGGCAATGCCGATGGCGAGCAGAGCGGGCCAGCCGATATAGGTCAGGACCTCGAGGTTCTCGCCAAAGCTGTAGAGCCAATAGACGAGGATCATCGCCAGTGCGAGCCGGCCTTCGCGCCCTCGCATTGCCGCGCGCAGGCTGACCGCCAGCGTTGCCAGCATCGGGATCGCCAGAGCGATGGCTCCGGCCAGTCCCTTCACGTAGAGCAAACCATACCAGCTGTGATGGCTGCCGATCGGCATGTATTCGACCATGTGGGGGCCACGCTCGACGATGCCATGGCCGAACCAGTAGGCCTCATCCTTCCAGCGCTGCACCGCGATCCGCCCGAGCGCGGCGCGCACGCGCGAGGAATCGGCGCGCGCGCCGGCGAAGTCGCTGACGGCCTTGTCGATGATCAACCGGATCTGCGGAGCGAGCCAGCTTGCCACCATGACCAGCGGAGCGGCTGCGAACCAGCTCGACGCGCGATTGGCGCGGCCGACAAGATGCGTCACCGGGATGATCACCGCCAGCGCGACGAGTGCGAGGCGCGACTGCGACAGCAGCGCAACGAGGATGGATGCGGCCATCCCGGTCCAGCGCCATGCCTTATCCTTTTCCTCACGGGCCAGCAGGAAGTGCACCACCGCCACCATGCCCGCGGCGGGCGACCACGGCGCGAAAAACTGCCAGCGCGCCGTACCGACGCCCGGCTCGATCGTGTAAAGCACGGCTGCGAAATATTCGTCGCCCGATCCGCCGAGCACCTTGAGCGGTGACACCCAGAGCGTTTCGGGCAAATGCAGCAGGGGAGCGAGCAGGAACAGCGGCAGGAGAAAAAGGGTCTGGCGGCCAAGGCGGCAGATCGCCCGCACGACCACTTCGAGCCTGATTGGCAGCACCGCGCCGGCGAGCGGAAACAGGGCGAGCAGGGCCCAGCCCTTGGCCCAGCCGATTGCCGATTTCACCGTCTGGCCCGTGCCGAGGTGGAAGTTTGCATGGCCGGCAAACAGGATCAGCAGCATGGCCGACATGCCGGCCAGCCATATCCACATCACCCCCGGCACGGGACGCGCGGCACGGTCAGGCCCGAGCGAGGGCCCAAGATACCAAGCCCGGAATGCGAGGAACGCGAGACTCCACCCAAGGAACGGGCCTGCGATGTAGAGCCCGCCGACCAACCAGAGCCACCAGGTGGCTCCGATGGTCCCGGCGATCAACCTTTCCGCAGGATCCGGTCGAGCAGCGGTTGTCGCAGCCAAGCCATCAGACATGCGACCAGCACCAGCAGGCTGGTTGCGAGGGCTCCGGCAAGCGCGATGACCAGCGAGGGACTGCTGGGATCGCGCGGCAGGGACGGGGGTGCGAGAGTCTGGACAAGCGGGTACGAGGCATAGGGGTCAAGCTTGTTGGTATCAAGGCGGGCAAGCGCCGAGGAAAAAACGGCCTCGGCCACGCGGTGATCGCGCTGAAGGTCGGCGAGTTCGGAGGCCTGGGTGATAAGGCTGGGGGAGAGCGAGCGTTCGCGCGCAAGGTCGCCGCGAATCTCCGCCAAGGCCGCGCGCGTGCCCGCCGCCTGTGCATCGCCGACAACGAGCGCCTGCATCAGGTTCGATCGGCCATCGGCCACCTGATGATCGACCGCATCGAACAGAACCTGTTCGGGCAGGCCGGTCAATTCACGCCCGCGACGGACCAGCGCCATGCGCAGTTCGTCACGCTCGCTGCTGGCCTGGGCCATCGCGGCATGGCGGGGGCCGAGCGTTCCGGCTTTCTGTTCGGCATCGGCGCTGGCAGCGGCAAAACGCTGGGCGAGTTCCTGAAACAGGGGATCACCGCGCAGCCGCATGGCAGTGTTGGCGCCGGTTGTCGATGTCCGCAGGCTTCCGCCGATCCTGCCCGCGGTGCCGTCCTGCTGGCGCAGCGTCGTGCGCAGTTCGCGCTCCTTGTCGCGCAGGGTATCGACTGCGGAGATGCGCGAATTGAACTGGTCGAGCGTGGCAAGACCGTGGCTTGCCTGGAAGGCGATCAGCTTGCGCTGTGCCAGCTTCACCTTGTCGGCCAGTTCGCCAAGGTGGCGACGGTCGGACACTTCGCGCTTGTCGGCCTCGTCGGTGCGCAATTCGTCCAGCTGCTGGAGGAAGGCGGCGCGCAAGGCCTCGGCACGGCGATGCGCCGCCTCGGGCGTTGGCCCCGTCACATCGACGCTGATGAGGTTTGTCTGGTCGATCAGCTTGATGCGCGGTTCGGGAAAGGCGCCGCCGTCTTCCCCGACGATATCAGCCGCCTTGCGCAACGTGACATCGGCGGTGAGGAGCTGCTTGTAGTTCTCGGTCGGGCTGAGCGTCGAGCTGGAAAACGCCGAGTTTGCCGACGATTGCGCCTGACCGATCGATTCAACGTTGAGCGAACTGCCCATGCCCGATCCTGGCAGGATCAGGGTGAAGGTGCTCGAATAGCTGGGAGGCATGAGCATGAGGTAGGCGGCGGTCAGGCCCCAGATCAGCGCAAAGGCCGGGACGATGACAGCGACGTATCGCCGGTAACGCCCGGCGCTTGGCAGGCCCTGCCGCACGAGATGCCAGAAGCGGACCAGACGCCGTTCAGGCGCCAGAGTTGCGGAGATGGTCAATTGCCCAACCCCTTCACGATCGCAACCGGGCCGAGAAGGTTGCCCATGAGGCCAATGACGTCGACCACCGACATGGCCGTGCTATCATAACAGGCGATGGCGTCGTTGGGCATGAGGTAGGGATTGGCGTCGTCGCGATCGGCATTGCGGACGAGTGACTCGACCGAGCGCTCGATCGCGATCGATTTGCCGTTGATCGGATTGCGCGAGATGAGGACGGCGCGACGTCCGGCGTTAAGCGCGGAACCGCCCACGCAGTTGGCCGAAACCAGTCCCTGCAGCAGTCGCGTGCCATAGGGCAGGCTGGTCGATTCCTTTCCGATGGCCGACGACGCATTGCTGGCGGCCGGACGCGAAAGGTTTGACATGTAGACGCGGATGCCGGGGGCCGTGACGCTGCTCGGGCGGGCAAGCTCGGGCTGGAAGCATCCGGCCGAAGGAACGACGATGCGATCGCCGGCTGCCAGCTGCGGATCGACCGCGCCGCTGCCGCCGAACGCGGGCCAGACGTCGATCACGGCATAGCGATCGCCGCGGATCAGATAGACCGACCCGGCCGCAGCATCGGGCCGCAACCCGCCGGCCGCGCGCAGGGCAGTCGATAACGAGCGTCCGGCGTTGAAGTCTCCACCGGCGGCGTTGCTCAGTGCGGAGGCCTTGTCATCGGGGCCGCGCTCGCCCGCGCGGACATTGCCGGGCTCGAACACTGCGCCTTCGACCGAGACCGGGACGGCACCCGCTACTTCGAGCTGCAGGCGGACGTTGTTGCTGATGTTGCGCACCAGCCCTTGCGCCAGAAGGCGTCCACGAAGGGCTATTTCGACCGCTTGGCGCACTTGGCCCGACGCGGGAAGATCAGCGACGTCGGTGACGACGAGGCGACCGTTCGCGCCCACGACATAGCTGCCCGTCAGCACGTCCTTGTCGCCGCTTACGACAAGGCGGAGGCGATCGCCCGGCGCCAGAACATCCGGCATGGCTGTGAAGGCTGCGACATCAACCTTGCGAAATGAGTCGAGGCCAAAAGGCGCAGAGGCTGGCAGGCAGACGGGTTGCGACACGGTGCCAGCAAGACGCTGCTCGCGCTGGTACTGTGCGCCGGGTCGATTGGCTGGAACGGGCATGGTCGAGCAGCCCGCGACGGCGAGGCAGGCAGCTAGAGCGAAAAAGGAACGTTGCATGGACATGGTCAACTCCGGTTTGCCCGGTGTTGAGCAATGCGCGTGCCAATCGGCCCCAGCGCACGGGATCGTGGCAGAATGCATCGCTGGCCGCTGACCATTTTTGCAGATTGCGACCAAGGCCTTTGCAATTTGCAAACCTTTCCGGATGCATTATGCAAAACTACGTAAGTATGTTGCCGTATACCGCCGTTTAACAGTTGGCATGATCGTTGCTGCGGTCAGGCCACCACTCAACGTTTCTGGCAAAAGAGCATGACCCGCACACGCATCCTGATCGTCGAAGACCTTGCTTCCCTCTCGATCGCCTACGCCGCCAGGCTTGAGCAGGCGGGATATGAGGCGGTTGCGGTGGAATCGGGGGCGGCCGCCCTGCGCGCACTGGCCGAGCCCGGCGAGTTCGGCGCGGTTCTGCTCGACCTGCAACTTCCCGACCTCAACGGACTGGACCTGCTGCGCGCCAATCCCGAGATTGTCGAGCGCCAGCCGGTCATCGTTGCCACCGCGGACGGTTCACTTTCGCGCGCAATCGAGGCGATGCGGATCGGGGCGTTCGATTTCCTCGTCAAGCCGGTAGGCGCGGCCCGGCTCGTGTCGGTGGTAAACAGTGCGGTCGAGACCGGGCTTTCACGACCCGCCAGCACGCCCGCTCCGGCAATCGAGGCGCTGCCCGAGGCGACCAGTCCGGCAAAGCCGGGCGACGCGCCCCGCCCCGGAACGTTCGTCGGTTCCTCGCCGGTCATGCGCGAAGTCTATCGCCAGATCGATTGCGTCGCCCGCAGCCGCGCCACGGTGTTCATCACCGGCGAAAGCGGCACGGGCAAGGAAGTCTGCGCCGAGACGATCCATCGCAAGAGCGGTCGCGCCAAGGGGCCTTTCGTCGCGATCAATTGCGGCGCGATCCCGGAAAACCTGCTCGAATCCGAACTGTTCGGTCACATCAAGGGGTCGTTCACGGGAGCGGTCAGCGACCGTATCGGCGCGGTCCAGGCGGCGCACAAGGGCACGCTGTTCCTTGACGAGATCTGCGAGATGGCGCTGCCGTTGCAGGTCAAGCTGCTGCGTTTTCTCCAGACGGGCACCGTCCAGCGCGTGGGCGCCAACGGCACCGAGGACGTCGACGTGCGCATCGTCTGCGCCACCAATCGCAATCCCGAACGTGAAGTGGCCGAGGGTCGCTTCCGCGAGGACGTCTATTATCGCCTCGCCGTGGTTCCCGTCCACATGCCCCCCTTGCGCGAGCGCGGCGACGACATTGGCGAACTGGGCGAAGTTTTCCTGCAGCGTTTCGCGCGCGAGGAAGGCAAGCATTTCGATGCGCTTGGACCGGCGCAGCTTTCGGCGATGAAGGCGCACACCTGGCCCGGCAACGTGCGCGAATTGCAGAATGTGCTGCGCCGCGCCGCGGTTCTGCACGAAGGCCCGACCCTGCCGAACTCCGCCTTCCCGCTTGCCGCGCAACATGCGACAGGCGCGACGAGCGTGGCGCCGCTCCCCTCGGTGAGCAATGCTCCGGCAGCCGCTGCGCTGCACCTGGCGCAGGCTCTCCACGGCCTTTCGCTCGACGAGATCGAACGCATCGTGATCGAAAATGCCATCGACGTAGCCGGGGGCAGCCTGCCCGCCGCCGCGCGCACTCTGCGCGTCAGCCCGTCGACCATTTACCGCAAGCGTGAGCGCTGGGCCGGAAAGAGCCTCGACAGCTAGGGGCAGGTTAGACGCCTGCGGGCCGGTAGTCTGCGAAGTTGCCCGTGCAGGCATCGAGCATCGCGCTTGTTGCGGCGATGTCGGCACTGAGTGCGTTGGGCGGGAGCGGTTGCAGGCGGTCGGCCGGCGGAAACGTGCCGTAGCCTGCGAAGATGCAGTTCCAGCTCATCGCGGCGTAGTGCGGCTCATCGTAGGCAGCCTGATTGGCGGCAGCCATGTCCGCTTGCGTGAACCATGCGGTGAGCATTGCCTTGAGTTCGTCGGACAAGGCCTGGTTGGCGGCGTTTTCACGCCAGTAGGCGGTGTCGCGGCGCTGGTTGAGACGGTAATGCGCGACGATGTAATCGCGGATGCCCTCGTAGCGAACTGCGGCCTTGCGGTTGAAGTCCTCGCGATGGCGTGCGGAGAAGCCGCCGGCCTCGAAGGCCCGGACAAATTCCAGCGCCGTGGCGATGACGATGTGCAGAGCTGTCGCCTCCAGCGGTTCGATGAAACCCTGCGACAGGCCGGCCGCGAGGCAGTTGCGGCTCCAGCTGTGCTCCACCCTGCCGACATTCATCTGCAGGAACCGGGCGGGCTGGTCGCTTTCCTCCATGCCGATCGCTGCGCGCAGTTCGGCTTCGGCCTCATCATCCGAGATGTATTTCGACGAGTAGACGTAGCCGTTGCCGACGCGCGTCGTCAGCGGGATCGACCAGCGCCACCCGGCGCGCATGGCGATGCTGTCGGTCTGCGGGCGCGGCACCGATGCGTGGGGCGTGGGCATGACCACCGCCCGGTCATTGAACAGGTTTTCGCCGAAGGACCGGAACGGCACGCCCAGCGCCTGGCGGATCAGGACCGCGCGAAAGCCAGAGCAATCGACGAACATGTCCCCAGCGATCCGTTCGCCGCCTTCGCAGAGCAGCGCGGCGATATCGCCATCGGCCTTGCGTTCCACCTCGACGACCTTGAGCGGCAGATGGCTGACCCCGCGTGCGCAGGCGAAATCGCGCAGGTATGCGCCGAGTTTGTAAGCATCGAAATGATAGCCGTAGCTCGGGGCAAAAGGAAAGGTCGGGGCAGCGTGCGGCCCCTTCCCCGCGTCGGCCAACCGGCAGGCGAGGAACCACGGATCAGGATGGGCCGGCACATCGAAACCGCGGCGCGCGAGCGTGGTATTGAGCACGAAGCCCGGTTCGCTGTGGAGGTCGGTCGGGCCGGGAAAGGGATGAAAATAGGACTCGAATCCCGCTCGCTCGCTCCACCCCGCGAAGCGGATGCCCAGCTTGTAGGTGGCATCGCAAGCCGGCATCCAATCCGCTTCGGCGATACCGAGGTGATCGAACAGCGCCTTTAGCTGCGGGGTCGAGCCCTCGCCCACGCCGATGATGCCGATGTCCGGACTTTCGACGACGGTGACCTTGCCGCCGCGCGCGCCCCATTCCTTGTGCAGGAGGCAGGCGGTGATCCAGCCTGCGCTGCCGCCGCCGAGAATTACGACGTGCGGCGGCGTGGGTGCGCTCACCGGCGGACGACCATCGCAGCAAAGGGTGGCAGGGTGCCGGTGTCTGCGCCGTTCACGCTCATCAGAAGCTGCCCTTCCGCCATGCCCTCGGCGAGGCTAACCGACTTTTCGCCAAGATTGAACAGGCAACGCACCGTCTCGCCCGGAGCCTTGCGATCGATGATCAGAAGGTCGCCCTCTGCGCGGCAGTCTTCCACTTCACCGACGCTCAGCGCGGGATGGGCTTTGCGCAGGGCAATGACGTGACGGGTGTGGCACAGCAGCGAGCCCGGATCGCGTTCCTGCACGTCGGCGGCAAGCGCGTGGTTCGCCTCGCCCACCGGAAGCCAAGGCATGGCTGAACCGAAGCCAGCGTCATGCGCGGCAGCGACCCACGGCATCGGCGTGCGCGCGCCATCGCGCGAAAGCGTCAGCGGCCAGTTGGCGATGGCCTCGGGGTCCTGCAGCAGTTCGAACGGGATTTCGACTTGTTTGAGGCCCAGCTCCTCACCCTGATAGACGATTGCATTGCCGCGCAGGCACATCAGGAGAAGCGCTTTCATCCGCGCGAAGACCTCGCGATGCGGCGGTTCGATCCAGCGAGAGATAGCGCGCGGCGCATCGTGATTTTCGAACGCCCAGCTCGGCCAGCCGACGCCGGGGGTCGCCGGCCAGGCGGCAAGCGCCGCGCGGACGAGGCCCGGCGTCAGGCGATCGGCATAGAGGAAGTCGAAGCCATAGGCCGAATTGAGGCGCGTTTCGCCCGCCGTGAACAGCTTCATCTCGCGCTCGGCATCGTCGCCGCCGACTTCGGCGACGGTGAAGGTCGCATCGTATTGATCGGTGAGCGCGCGGATCCGCTCGATGAACGCCGGTATGTCGGCATGTGACTGGTTGTAAATCTTCGACTGGAAATCGAAGGGGCGTGTGCGGATCTGATCGGTGGCTGGCGCGGGCGGATTGTCGCGCAGTTGGGGATCGTGCATCGCGAAGTTCAGCGCGTCGATGCGGAACCCGTCGACGCCGCGCTCGAGCCAGAATTCGGCGACACCCAGCAGCGCCTCCTGCACCGCCGGGTTGTGGCAATTCAGCTGCGGCTGGCTGGCCAGGAAATTGTGCATGTAATACTGCCGGCGCCGGGCGTCCCACCGCCAGGCGGGGCCCCCGAACACCGACTGCCAGTTCGATGGTGGCGACCCGTCGGGCTTGGCGTCGGCCCACACGTACCAGTCTGCCTTGTCGTTATCCTTCGAGGACCGGCTTTCGACGAACCACGGGTGTTCGTCGGAGGTGTGGGCATAGACCTGATCGATCAGCACGCGCAGGCCGAGGGCATGGGCGCGCGCGATGAGTGCGTCGAAATCGGCGAGGGTTCCAAAGATCGGATCGACATCGCAATAATCGGATACGTCATAGCCGAAGTCGTTCATCGGCGACTTGAAGAACGGCGATATCCAGATCGCATCGGCGCCGAGACGGGCGATATGATCGAGCCGGCGCGTGATGCCGGGAAGGTCGCCGATCCCGTCGCCGTTGGCATCCATGTAGCTGCGCGGATAGATCTGGTAGATCACCGCCCCGCGCCACCACGGATGGTCCGCGAGCACTGCGGGCTCTTCGAATGAGGCGTGCGTATTCATCGTTCTCGTCACTGTCTTTCTTTGACGCGGCAGACCATCCAGCCAAAGGCCGGCAGGGCGACGCGCACACTGCCCGGTGCCTCGACGGAGGCAGGGCATGATCCTGCGAGGGTCTGGAGTGCGCCGGCCCGGTAGCCGATCGTGCTCCTCACATCGATCGGGTGGTCGGCGGTGTTGAAGGCGATGAAGTATTCCGCGCCGGTCGTGGGATCGAAGCGCGATACCGAGAACAGCCCCGGCCCTTGCGCATAATCGCGCACGACCTGTCGTCCGCGCGCAAGAGCGGGATTGGCGCGACGGATCGCGGCAAGGCTGGCGATCGTGCGGAACAGCGGGTGCTTCTCGTCGAAGTTGCTGGCCGCCGTCGTGGCACTCGTGCCGATCAGCGCATTGTCGTTGTAGGACGCGACCTGCGAGGGCATCATGTCCTCTCGCGAGGCCTGATCGCCACCATCGCCAACGAATCCCTGTTCATCGCCATAATAGATCACCGGCGCGCCGCGCAGGGTCAGCAGCATGGCATGGCCGAGCGTGACGCGGGCGAGCAGCTCGTCGGCGCCGATGCCGGGGCGGTCCTCGCGAAGCAGCGTTGAGAAGCGTCCCATGTCGTGATTGCCGAGGAACGTGGGCAGCGCGCGTGCGGCATCCTCGCCGCCTTCATAAAGCACGTCGCCATCGAACAGTTCGGCGAGCAGCACAGTGCCCTTGCCCTTGCCCAGCACTTCGCGGACGGCGGCCTGAAAGGAAAAGTCGAGCACGGCGGGAAGCATGTCGCGCCGCGTGTACTGCGCGATATAGCCGCTGTCGGGCGAGGAGCGGTAGACTTCGGCGAAAATCGCGAAATTGGGCACGCCGCGCGCCTTGGCAGCACTTTGGATGGCAGGCACGAAGGCCTGCCAGAAGCCGGGGTCGACGTGGCGGGCGGTATCGATGCGGAATCCGTCGATCCCGTAGCGGTCGATCCAGCCCTTGTAGATTTCGATCATGCCTTCGCGCACGCGGGGGTGCTCGGTGAACAGATCATCGAGACCGGAAAAATCGCCAAAGCGCGCGTCCTCGCCGGTGAAGGTGGAATCGCCGCGATTGTGATAGAACAGCGGATCGTTGAGCCACGCCGGGACTTTGACGCCGCGCTCGGCGTCCGGAACATAGGGCGTATAGGCCGACGCCGGATCGCTCAGCCTTGCGAAGTTTGCAGCGCTGCTGTCGGTGTCACCTGCAAAGCCAGAATTGATGGCCGCACCGCCCGCGCCGCCCTTGCGCGAATACGGATAGTCAGCGCGAGAGCGGTAGGCGTATTTCGTCGCCTCGCCTTCGCGATAGCGGATCACGTCGGCGGTGTGGTTGGTGATGATGTCCATGTAGACCTTCATCCCCATGCCGTGCGCAGCGGCGACCAGCGCCTTGAAGTCCGCCTCAGTGCCAAGGTGAGGATCAGGTCGCGTGAAATCGGTGACCCAGTAGCCGTGGTAGCCGGCGCTTTCCTGCCCGGCCGGCCCCTGCACCGGCTTGTTCTGGAAGATCGGCGCAACCCAGATCGCGGTGATCCCGAGCTTCTGCAGGTATGGGAGACGCGCGGTCAGTCCCTTGAGATCACCCCCGTGGTAGAAGCCCTTGTCGGCCGGATCGAAGCCCGTGCTGAGACGATCGCCGGTCAAACCGCCGCGATCGTTGCTCGGATCGGCGTTTTCGAAACGGTCTGGCAGGAGAAAGTAGACGACCTCATCCGAGGCGGTGCGTGCGCGCAAGTCCGCTTCGGGTTGCGCGGTGGCGCAGCCGGGCAGCATCAGTGCAGCAGCGAGTGCCAGAAGCGACGTCTTCATGCAGCAGCACTCCGTACCATCTGATCAACCACGTCGATGTGGCGCGGCATCTGACGCACCTCCTCGACGAGCTCCGCCTCGGTGCGGCCGAGCAGGTCGCGCAAGGCGTCTTCAGGCAAGCTCAGTGCCATGGGGTTGTAAGCGCGCGCCTCGACCCCCTGCCCCGCAAGAACCTGGAACCAGCCGACCTCGGTGAACAGTTCCTCGTGCTCGCGATGGATGAAGCCGCTGGCCTGCCATTGCGCGAGCTTGGCGGTGAGCGTTGCGGGCAGTTCCAAGTTGCGCATGGCATCCCAGAAGGGCTGTCCTTTGCGTTCGTTGGCCCAATAGTGGAGGACGATGAAATCGCGGATGCGCGTCCATTCGAAAGCGGACTGCGCATTGAAATGATCGACCATGGCCGGATCGGGACGGCCATTGGGCAACATCGCCAGAAAGCGACTGATTGCGCTTTGCACGAGGTGGATGCTGGTCGATTCCAGCGGTTCCATGAATCCTGCCGCCAACCCGATGGCGAGGCAATTGTGGTTCCAGTGCTTGCGCCGCATGCCAGTGGTGAAACGCAAGGGGCGCGGATCGCCGAGCGGTTCGCCGTCAAGATTGGCAAGCAGCGTTGCCGCGGCCTCGTCGTCCGAGATCATCGCGCTGGAGTAGACATGCCCATTGCCGATGCGGTGCTGCAGCGGAATGCGCCATTGCCAGCCGCAGGCGCGCGCTGTCGAACGGGTATATGGCGTGAAATCACCACCGCTGGCGCACGGGACGGCCAGCGCGCGGTCGCAGGGCAGGTAATGCGTCCAGTCGTCGTATCCGGTTTCGAGCGCACCTTCGATCAGAGCCCCCCGAAAGCCTGTGCAGTCGATGAAGAAATCGCCTTCGATCCGGCGTTCGCCATCGAGCAGAAGGGCGGAAATGTCACCGCTCCGGGCATCGCGCTCGACGGTCTGGATCAGGCCCTCGTGGCGCACGACGCCGCGCGCCTCGGCCTTGCGGCGCAGGAAAGCGGCATAGAGGCCGGCGTCGAAATGGTAGGCGTATGGCATCTCCGCCGATTGCGGGGTGCGACGACCACGCTGCATGCGCATGGTGCGGGCGGCGAGTTCGTTGAGCGAGTAGCGCTGAAGGGGCTTGGCAAAGCCCAGTTCCTTCGCGCGAAGCCAGTAGTGCTGGAATGGCAAGAGCCCGACCGGACGACCGATGGCGCCGAAGGCATGCATGTAGCTTTCGCCTTCGCGCTGCCAGCCCGCAAACTCGATGCCGAGCTTGAACGTGCCCTTGGTCTCGCGGATGAATACCGCCTCGTCTATGCCGAGTGCGGCGTTGAACAGATGGATTTGCGGAATCGTGGCCTCGCCAACGCCCACGGTACCGATCGCGTCGCTCTCGACCAGATCGATCTGCGTGCCCGGAGGCGCGAAGCGTGACAGTGCGGCGGCAGTCATCCAGCCGGCGGTTCCACCGCCCGCTATGACATAGCGCATGCCGCCTTGGCCTGAATTGAGCACGAACCTCTCCCGCCAGTTTGCGGTATCGTTGCCGGAGCCGGTTTACGGATCAAGCCTGCGTAGCGCTCCAAAGCGTAACGGCGGGCCGGAACTGATCCGGCCCGCCGCTTCGGAGGGAACTTAGAAGCGGTAGGAAACACCCAGCAGGTAGGTGCGGCCATAGCGCTCGTAATCGATGACGTGCGACTTGTCCTGATCGGCATAGTTGATGAACGGCTCGTCCGTCAGGTTCAGCGCCTGAACGGTGAGCGACAGACCGTTGAGGCTGCTGTTCTCACCAAAGCGATAACCGATCTGGGCATCGAAAATCGATTCCGGATAGGTCTGGCGGAAGTCGCGGCTGGCCGAGATGCCGATGAATTCGGCCAGATAGCTCGACCGGTAGCGGTGGCTGACGCGGGCTTCGAACCCGGACTTTTCGAAGTACACCGTCGAGTTGACGACCCACTTCGACAGGCCGGGCACCGTGGCGGTGAAGGTGTTGCCGGTCTGGCGATCGGTGATCGTCAGTTCGCTGCTGGTGTACGATACGCTGCTCTGGAAGCCGAAGCCTTCGAGAGCGGGCGTGAGCGAACGGAACGGCAGCGCAAGGCTGGCTTCGAAGCCGTAGATGTGGCCCTTGGCGGTGTTGTCCGGACCCGACACGAAGCCGGTCGTGTTGCTGCCTGTGGCAAGGAACGCCGCCCGCTGCGCCGCATTCAGGCTCGACACGAGGTACGAGAAGTCACGCGTGACCGAAGCGTTCGGGTTCACAAAGTCCTTGAGGTTCTTGTAGTAACCCGCGAGCGAAAGGTAGCCCTCACCGCCGAAGTACCATTCGTAGCTCATGTCCACGCCGTCTGCGAGGTACGGGCGCAGGCGCGGGTTGCCACCGCTGCCGCTGAAGATGGTGTTGAGCGGAAGCAGCGGCGAGTTCGAGATCGACGCATTCTGCGAAGCGTTGAGCTGGTCCATGCGCGGACGAGCCAGAGTCCGGGCAGCGCCGAAGCGCAGCTTCATCTGGTCGTTGAGCGCAAGGTTGAGGCTCAGGCTCGGCAGGACGTGGGTGTACTTGTCGCCATCGCTGACCGGGGTCTTGACGCTGCCGACACCGCCCGGCGAGTTGAAGCCGTCCGACGACTGATCGGTGCGGACAACCTGGACGCCGACGTTTCCGGTCAGCTCCATCGAGCCGACCATCGACTTGATGTCGGCGCGAACGTAGCCGGTGTAGACCTTCTCGTCGACGGTCCAGTCACCCGGGAAGGGCAGGCTCGAGCTTTCGACGCTGGTCTTGATGTAAGTGCCGTTGTTGAGCAGCACGAACGGATCGTAGGCGACTTGCGGGCCAATGCCGAGGAACGAGAGGGCATCGACGGTGCCGAGCAGCGCATCCTGCGGGATCGGCAAGCGGGTGACAGCACCCTGCGCGACAAAGGCGGACGGGCCCTTGAGGCTCAGGAAGTTCTGCGTGATGTCACGCGACTTCTGGCGATCGGCATAGGAGACACCGGCCACGATGCGGTCGAGGAATCCGCTCTCGATCTTGCCGACGGCTTCGAGCTTGCCCGACCACAGTTCGTCCTTGGTCTTGGTGTCGTTGATGAAGCCGGCCTGGACGATGCCGCCACCCCAGCCACGCGGATCGGTCAGCTGGATGAGGTTGGTGTCGCCATAATTGATCTGGCTGGCGAACGAGTATGGGAAGCCATTGCCGCTGCCGTTGCGCGTCGCGACAATGACATCGGACGGCGCTGCCGGGTTGGCGGCATAGCTGAGACCCGAGTAGCTCTCGATCTGCTGCAGGCGGCGATCCGACTTCGAGTAGGAAATGTCGGCCGTCAGGATGAGATCGTCGTTTTCGTACTTGGTGTTCCAGCCCGCGGCGAACGTGGTCGTGTCCTTGCGGTCATAGTCGTTGCGGACGACCGGCTGGACGCCGCTGAACGTAACACTGTCAGGGAAGCTGCCTGCCGAGTGCGAGGTGATCGTGGTGCCAGCGCCCCAGCCGGGGTTCAGCGGGAACTCGATACCGCGCTGCGGCTGCTTTTCCTTGTAGTCGGCATAGAACACGTCGAGCGAGCTGTTCCATTCGGGGCTCGGCTGCCATTCGAGCGTGCCGAACGCGCCGAGACGGTCAAGGAGGACCGACTTGGCGAAAGGCTTCATGCCGCCAAGGACGGTGTAGCCGGCATCGCTCGGGTAGCCCCAGGCGCGGAAGCGTTCGACCTGGCTCGGGCTCGACTGGTACGACAGACCGAGCGCGAGGCCGAGCGTGTCGTCGGCGAACTGATCGACGTAGGTGCCGGTGGCGCGATAGCCGTAGCCGCGGATATCAGGGTTGAGCGAGCCGCCTTCGTTGATTTCGGCGCGGGCCGAGAGCGCGACAATACGCTTCTTCTTCGAGAGCGGGCGGATCGTGCGCAGGTCGACCGTACCGGCAAGACCCTGGCCGATCAGGCCGGCATAGGGAGTCTTGTAGACCACGCCCTGGTCGATCAGTTCAGAGGGATACTGGTCATATTCGACGGCGCGGTTGTCGCCCGAGGATACGACTTCGCGGCCGTTGAGGAGCGAGGTCGAGTAGTCGGGGCCGAGGCCGCGAACCGACAGGCTCTGGGCGCGACCGTCGATGCGCTGCACAGCGAGGCCCGGCAGGCGGCCGAGCGTTTCGGCGATCGAAACGTCAGGCAGCTTGCCGATGTCTTCAGCCGAGAAGGCTTCGACAATGCCGATCTGCTCTTTCTTGAGGTTGACTGCGGTCTGCAGTGCCTGGCGGAAGCCGGTGACGACGATGCCGGGCTCTTCGGCCGCAGCTTCAGTCGATGCCTGGTCGGCAGAGGCGGCTGCGTCCTGCGCCTGTGCGACGGCGGGCAGGCTCACTGCCAGGGCAATGCCCAGAGCCGCGAAGCTGATCCCGCCGGTAAATTGCTTGCGATATGCCATCGATGTGCCCTCCAAACGCCGGACGTCGCCACATCGGGCGACCGGCTGATCCTGTCCCTGCTGAGACGACCGGGACCGATGCCCGACCGTTCGTTGCAAGGTCCTGATATTCCCGGCGATGGCATGGCCGATAGATGGTATACGTATACCATGCATGGACAGGCTATGCGGCGTGACCCTTTAGTCACACCGCAAATGCCCGGAAATATTGGGTTTGTGCGATCAGTCGAGGAAGAGATTGAGCGTGAGGCGGCCCTTCGCGGGATCGGTCGCGGGCATGAAGCCATCGGGTATGTCGGCACAGTGCAACGCATGGCCGCGATAGATCACCATGCGATTGAAGCGCCCGTCAACGCGATGAATCCGCTCGAAATGGGGTGAGTCGCCGCCGATGTAGCCGTCGGTGGGCAAGCCGCGCTCGGCGACTTCAGTTTCGAGCACGCGACGGTAGTCGTCGAAGCGCGCGGTATCGACGCTTTCGAACCCGGTCTCGCGCTGGCGATAGAAGCCCGTGCCGGTCGTTTGCGCAACATCGAGATAGAGCAGCACCGCCAGCCGTTCGGCCTCGAGCCCATCGAAATGGGGGAACCGCTGGATCGGCAGGAGCTGCGCCGCGGGGGTGGTGAGCAGGCTGAGATAACATTCAAGGAATCGCGGGGGCCGAGCTTGCGCAAAGGTTTCCTGCAGCATCGGCAAGAGCGGCAGGACGAGATCCATCGCGATGCGTTCGGACACGGCTGCGCGCAGACCCGGATAGAAAGGGCCGATCGCGCTGAAATCGTGCCTTGCCGCGATGGCCACGACCATGTCCGGATCCTCGAGCGCCTGATCGACGATGACAAGCGGCTGACGCTCGACACCGAACCATTCGGTGCGCAGCGCGGCGGCAGGCGAGAGAGAAAGTGGGCCCGACATCGCGCGAGGTTTAACGACGGCCCCGGATTTGCGAAGCCCCGCAAGATCGCTTCGAACGCGAAAACGGCTGAAAACCGCGATTTAGGCGATGAATGCAAACGTTTGGTATTCGTATACGTGTTGTCCGGAGACCCGCTTCCTGTCAGCCAGAGGGCACAGGAAATCGCGCCACAGATGCGCGATTCAAGGGACAGGACGATCGCAATGGAAAAGCCGCGCCAGGGTTTCTTCGGGCTCTGGAACATCAGCTTCGGGTTCTTCGGAATCCAGATCGGTTTTGCCCTGCAGAACGCGAACATGAGCCGCGTCTTCCAGACGCTGGGCGCGAGCATGGACGACTTGCCCGCCCTGTGGGTGGCAGCCCCGCTCACCGGGTTGATCGTACAGCCGATCATCGGGCACCTGTCGGACCGGACATGGTCGCGCCTCGGCCGCCGCCGCCCCTACTTCCTGACCGGTGCACTGCTGGCAGCGCTTGCGCTGTTCGTGATGCCGCTGGCCCCGAGCATGGGGGCGGCGCTGGTCTTTGCCTCGGCGATGCTGTGGGTGTTGGATGCGTCGCTCAACGTTTCGATGGAGCCGTTCCGCGCCTTTGTCGGCGACATGCTGCGCACCGACCAGCACTCAGCGGGCTACGCGGTGCAAACCGCCTTCATCGGCGCGGGCGCGGTGGTCGGCTCGATCTTCCCATGGCTGCTCGAGCATCTGGGCGTTGACAACATCGCGCATCCCGGTGCCCTGCCCGATACGGTCCGCTGGAGCTTTCAGGCAGGCGGTGCGGCGCTGCTAGTCGCGGTGCTCTGGACCGTGGTGACGACTCGCGAATACAGCCCCGAGGAGCAGGCCGCGTTTTCGGGCGAGAGCGAGACGCCGGTCGAAACGCCGGTGCGCGCGCTTGCTGCCAAGTCCTATGGATCGAGCGCGGTCTGGGCCGTGCTCGGGCTGATCGTGATCGCCATCGTCGAAGGCTTCGGGCTCGAAAAGGAAGTCTACCTGCTGGGCGGGCTGCTTGTGCTCTATGGCGCGCTCAGCGCTATCGCCATCTCGCTTGCCCGCAAGGGCCAGACCAGCGGCATGCTCGCCAGCATCGTCGGCGACTTTGCGGGCATGCCCGAGGTGATGAAGCGGCTGGCGCTGGTGCAGTTCTTCAGCTGGTCGGCGCTGTTCATCATGTGGATCAACACGACGCCGGTGGTCACGCAGTACGTGTTCGGGAGCAGCGACGCCGCCAGCGCCGCGTACAACGAAGGCGCGAACTGGGTGAACGTGCTTTTCACCGTCTACAACGGGGTTGCCGCCGGCGCGGCACTGTTCCTGTTGCCGTTTCTTTCGCGCAAGCTGGGACAGGTGATGACGCACTCCCTGTGCCTGTGCATCGGCGCAGCAGGGTTCCTCGGCTTCTTCGTGCTGCGCGATGCGCAGGCGCTGCTGCTCTGCGAGATCGGCATCGGCATCGCCTGGGCCTCGATCCTTGCGATGCCCTACGCGATCCTCGCCTCGAACCTGCCGCAGGCCAAGCTTGGCATCTACATGGGCCTGTTCAACGTCTTCGTCGTGATCCCGCAATTGCTGGTGGCGACCGTGATGGGCACCTTGATGAAAGCCTTTTTCCCGGGCGAACCGGTGTGGACAATGCTGTTCGCCGCCGCCGCCTGGATCGTCGCCGCGCTTGCCATGCAGCGGGTGTCCGCAGCCCTTCCCGCGCACCGCACGGAGACCGCACATGCTTAAGACCGTTCTGCCCGCCCTTGCCGCGACACTTGCCGTTGCATCGCCCGCTCTTGCCAAGAGCGATCCCTGGGCGGCCAAGCCCTATGTCGAACAGGCCCATGCCCCGTGGACGAAGAACGCGGTGCTCTACCAGATCAACACCCGCCAGTTCACGCCAGAAGGCACGTTCCGCGCCGCGCAGGCGCAATTGCCGCGGCTGAAGAAGCTGGGGGTCGACATCCTTTGGCTGATGCCGATCCACCCGATCGGCAAGGAAAACCGCAAGGGCACGCTGGGATCGCCTTATTCGGTGCAGGACTACTACGCGGTCAATCCCGAGTTCGGGACGGTTTCCGACCTCAAGAGCTTCGTCGATGCGGCGCACGCGCAGGGGTTCCACGTGATCCTCGACCTGGTGGCGAACCACACCGCCTGGGACAACCAGATGGCGAAGCAGCATCCCGACTGGTACGAAAAGGACTGGAAGGGTTCGTTCCGCCCTACGCCGTGGTGGGACTGGTCCGACGTGATTGACCTCGACTGGTCCAAGCCCGGCGTACGCGCACACGTCGGCAAGGCGATGGAATACTGGGTCCGCGAGGTCGGGATTGACGGCTATCGCGCCGACGTGGCCGGATACGTGCCTCTCGATTTCTGGGAGGCCGAACGCGCACGGCTGGAGAAGATCCGCCCGGTGTTCATGTTGGCCGAGTGGAAAAGCTCCGAACTGATGCGCCGCGCATTCGACGCGGTTTATTCGTGGGACTGGCATGTCACCATCAAGCAGATCGCCAAGGGCGAAGCCGATGCCACCGCGCTCTATGGTTATTACGCCGAAAACGAAAGCGCCTGGCCGAAGGAGGCGATGCGCCTGACGTATATCGAGAACCATGACAGCAATGCATGGGAAGGCACGACGGGCGAGAACTTCGGCCCGGCCCTGCCCGCCTTCGTCGCGCTATCCTTTACCGGCGAGGGCCTGTCGATGATCCACAACGGGCAGGAGGCGTGCAACGAGAAGCGTCTTGCCTTCTTCGAGAAGGACACGATCGACTGGTCGCAGGGCCAAACCTGCGCAATGGGCGCGTTGCTGCGCGACCTGATCGCGTTCCGCAAGGCCAACCCGGCGCTTGGCAACGCACAATGGGGCGCGCGGATGAACAAGGTCGAGAACGACAAGCCCAAGCAGCTGTTCGCCTGGGTCCGCCAGAGCGGCGAAAACAAGGTGCTCGGGCTGTTCAACCTTTCGGCCGAGCCGGTCACCGCCAAGCTGGCCGACGCCTTGCCCGCCGGAAGCTATACCGAATTCGGCACCGGCAAGACCGTGACGATCAGTGCCGGCGACACGGTCACGCTGCCGGCGTGGGGCTATCGCCTGCTGTCACGCGGCGCACACTAAACACTTGCTGGGGGGCAGGATGATGACGGGAAAGAGTGGTAGCTGGGCGATGATCGCGGCGTTGGCCGGGTTTCTGTTCGGCTTTGATACGGCGGTGATCTCGGGCGCCGAGCAGGCCGTGCAGAAGGTCTGGTCGATGTCCGACGCGCTGCACGGGCTGGCGATATCGTCGGCGCTGTGGGGTACGGTCATCGGCGCTCTGCTCGGCGGATGGCCGTCCGACCGATGGGGCCGCCGCCCGACGCTGATCGCGATCGGCGTTTTCTATGCGGTATCCGCACTCGGCTCTGCGCTTGCCTGGGACCCGCTGTCGTTCATCATGTTCCGTGTTCTGGGCGGGCTCGCCATCGGTGTCAGCTCGGTTACCGCACCTGCCTATATCGCCGAGATCGCCCCGCGCGAGCAGCGCGGGCGGCTTGTGGCGCTGTTCCAGACGATGATCGTGCTGGGCATTCTCGTCGCGTTCCTGAGCAACTACCTGCTCGGCAACGTGGGCGAGGACGGCTGGCGATGGATGCTTGGCGTGGTCGCGGTTCCCTCGTTCGCCTATCTTGCCGCAACCCTGAGCATTCCTGAAAGCCCGCGTTGGCTTTATTGCCACGCCGCGCGCGAGGCCGAGGCTCGCGCCATCCTGAACCAGATCAACCCTGCGACCGTGGACGAGACGCTTGCGGCCATCGCGCAGGAGGCCGACGAAGACTCGCGCACGATCAGCTGGAGCCAGTTCTTCTCGGGCGAGTTCCGCCGCCCGATCATGCTCGCCTTCCTGATCGCGATGTTCAACCAGGTCTCGGGCATCAACGCGATCATCTATTATGCGCCGCGCATCTTCGAGCTGACCGGTGCGGGATCGTCCACGGCGCTGCTGGCAACGGTGGGGATCGGCCTTATCAACATGGTGTTCACGCTGGCGGGGCTCATCCTGATCGACAGGGCGGGCCGCAAGTTCCTGATGTATCTCGGCAGCTTCGGCTATATCGTCTCGCTCGGCATGACGGCGTGGGGTTTTGCCAGTGGCCAGTTCGCGCTGGTCCTGCCGTTCATCTTCGCCTTCATCGCCGCGCACGCCATCGGCCAGGGCGCGGTGATCTGGGTCTATATCAGCGAAATCTTCCCGAGCGTCGCCCGCGCCAAAGGCCAGTCGCTGGGCGCAGGCACGCACTGGGTGTTTGCCGCAGGGCTGACGCTGGTGATGCCCGCGATCCTTGCGGCCGTGCCACCAGCGACGATATTCCTCGCCTTTGCCGGGATGATGGTACTGCAACTGGTGTGGGTTCACTTCGCAATGATCGAGACGCGCGGACGCAGCCTTGAGGACGTGGCGCGCGAACTTACCCGCCGCTGACCACCATCGGCTGCGCCGGTGCTATGATCCCGCCAGCTTCTTGCGGAAGAGCAAGCCTACGAGGCGTTGCTCGAGGACGCGGCCGATCAGCCAGAGCGCGGCGAAGAGCCCGGCAAAGACATAGGCCGAGGTCGGCTTGGCCTTGTTCTTGTCTTCGGCCTTGTCCTTGGCGTCCTTCTTCGGTTTCTCGGGCGCTGGTGCGCCCAGGAACTTGTCGATCGGGTTCTGGACCGGCACGACGTCCTTCTTCTTGTCCTTTTCTGCCGCTTCGGTCTTGGGCCCTTCAAGCTTGCCGACCTGGATTGTGAGCATGGCAAAGCCGAGGAACAACAGCGGCGCGAGGAAGCAGAACAGCAGCGAGCGGCTGGACAGGCGGTAGCGCAGCACGGCGCCGGTCGGCTCCTGCTCGATGCGCAGGACGCCGTGGTCGAACACGGACATCTTGTCTTGCGCGGGCTGGTCCTTCTTGGAAAAAGTCAGCGTATCGCCGCTCTGCTCGTAAGTGGTGCCGTACTCGTGAAACAGGGGATCGAGCCGCGCGAAGGCTTCGCTTTCGGACTGCCCCGGTGGGAGAGGAACGCTGCCCCTCACGTTCCAGATCCAGTCGATGAAGCGCAGGTTCAGGCGATGGCCTGTGGCGGTGACAGGCTGATGCTCACCCATGGCAAACGTGGAGGCCATCTCGCTCATTCCGCAGGGACCGATTCATGCACCGCAAAAGCATCGGTGCGGCTCGTGTCCTTGCCCCAGCGCTCCTTGATCGCCTTCCAACCCTCGGTGAAGGGGAACGTCATCTGTTCGCGGATGGTCATGCGGCGGCCGCCCTCCATTCCCAGCAGTTCTGCCTCGCCATCGATGCAGGTACCGAACATGCGGTCGATGAAAATGTAGGTGCCGGCATAATTGCTGCGGGTCGCTTCGAAATCCTGCGAGTGGTGCAGGCTGTGGTGTTCGGTGGTGTTGAACACGAAGCGCCACCAGCGCGGCGTGTTGAAGCGCACGTTGATATGCTGGTAGATGCCGGTGGTCAGCCCGATGGCGCCGGCGAGCAGCGCGGCGCGCGGGAGGAAATCAAAGAAGCCGCCGATCCCCAGGCCGATCAGGAAGAGTTCGATCGGGTTGCCGACCGCGCCCTTGTTGATGTTGAGCTGCGTGATGTAGTGATGCACCGAGTGCGGCAGCCACAGCGGGTACCAGTTGTGCATCCCGCGATGCATCCAGTACTGCCCGAAATCGAACATGAACGAGATGAGGAACGCCTGGAGCAGCAACGGCAGGCCGGTAAACCACTCCAGTTTGCCCCAGTCGAAGCTGTGCTGGACGGCCTCGATCACGGCATCGCTGCCGATGTACTTTTCGATCATGTTGAGGATGGTGTAGCCAAGGCCCACGTAGAACAGGTCGACGACCAGTTCCTTCCAGGTCAGCGTCCAGCTTTCGAAGCGGGGATTGACCCATTCGAGCGCGAGCAGCAGCAGCTTGAAGCCGATGCCGATCGCGGTCGACGCCTTGGCGATCGAATTGGGCGCATAGTACCAGAACAGCACCAGCGCAAAGAACGCGGTTGGCTGAAACCAGGTGAAGATGAACTGCTTGATCGGCCCGCCCTGGACGCGGGGTATGTTTTCCCAGCCTATGGTGACCGGGGCCTGGGACCCGATGATGCGGTTGCCTACGCGAACTCCGTCCATGCGCCTGTACTCGCGATCTGTGCCGGCGGTTACGGTTTTAACACCGATCCGCCGGGATGAATATGGAAACCCGATGCCGGCAACGTCGGGGCTATAAACCGATCATGCCAGACAGCATTGTGGTATAGCGGACATAGGCCTGATCTATGTCGAGCCTGACGAAACGCCGTCATTCGCTTCTCGGCGCGACGGGAAAGATGATGAAGTGATCGTGAACCTGGCTCTGGTCGGGAACGTCGAGCCTGGCCTTGAGTCCTTCGCGCAACTCGCCGATCATGCTCGCCGGAAGCTCCAGCCGATGCTCGCCCGGATGGGTTGGCGCCTCGTGACCATAGTCCTTGCCCGGTACTTGCGTCATCTCGATGTGCGCACCGAGCGCGGCGCGGATAGGGTGGCGCGCGGCGAAGGCCGCGAGCCGGTCGATACTGGCGCGGTTGTCATCAAGGAAGTTCACCGGGACGTAGAGGCGGCCGGGGTAAAGCGTGTCGCCCGAGAGCAGGATCTTCAACCGGCGATCGTAGACCATGATTGCTGCGGCCTGGTGTCCGGGCGTTGGCAGGATATCGAGCACGCGTCCGCCAAGATCGAACTTGCCCGCCGCGGCTGGCCACTTCACTATGCCGAAAGCTGCGGCGACATCTTCAGGTTTCAGCCCGATGACTGTGGTATCGGGACGATCACGGAGAGCGGCATCGCCTGCGACATGATCGCCGTGGCTGTGGCTGTGCGCGACGACGAGCGAAATCGACTTGCGCTTGTGCGCGGAAAGCCAGTTGGCGATCAGCCCGTCCACAGTGGGCCTTATCCGACCGCCTTCGGCCCCGGTGTCGACAAGCAGGACCTTGTCGCGCCCGAAGAGCAGGTAGAGGAACGGCGCTTCGAAATTGGTCGTTACCGATTGACGGATGACGAACGTATCGGCGTCGAGCGCCTGGACCTGCGTGGCAGGTTCCTCGCCATTGGTCCCGTCGATCCAGCGTTCGGCAAAGAGCATTGGCAGCAAAGGGCCCTTGGCCTGCGCTGCCGGAACGCCGGCCACACCGCATCCGACAAGCAGCGCCGCTCCGAGTGCGGTGTAAGGTCTGCCCCAACTCTTGCGTGCATGCCTTGCCATCGCTGCTCGTCCTTCGTGCGCTGCCATCGGAAGCCTGAAAGGAGATTGGGGCGCCACCCTAGCCGGACGGCGCCCCACCCCCTGCGTCGGTTCAGAACTTGAACCGCGCCTCGATACCCGCAGTGCGCGGGTTGATCACAGTGCGCTTGTAGTAGCGCAGCAGTACGCCATCATTGAGGCCAACGCGCGACCGGTCGTTAGCCACCGAAGCAACGGCGAATTTGTCGAAGATGTTGTTGGCGAACAGGCCGATGCTGTAGGTGTCGGTCTCGTAAGTCAGCGATGCGCGGTGCAGCACGTAGCCCGGGAGCTTGTCGCCATAGGCGCGATCCCAGCCGAGGCGCGTCACGACATCGCCGCGATAAGTTGCCGTCCAGTCAACGATCACGCTGCCATCGCGGAACGGTACGGTATAGGCCGCTCCAAGGCTGCCGCTGTGCTTGGCCGAGCCGGGCAGACGGTCACCGGCCAGCGCGTCAAGCTGGATCGGCGTGCTCGGATAGCTTCCGGCCGGCGAATTGACCGCGATGATCGCGGGCACGTCCTCGGTCAGCTTGGCATCGACATAGGAATATGTGCCCTGGATCGACAGCTCGGGGATCGGACGGATCTGGAACGACGTTTCGACGCCCTTCGATTCACCCTTACCGCCGTTGACGGTGATCCCCACGATTCCGTTGATCGTCGCCGAGTCCACCTGGATGCCTTCCCATTTGATCTGGAAGACGTTGACATTGAAGGTAAGCTTGCGGTCGAACAGCTGCGCGCGCACGCCGACTTCGGCGTTCTTGGTCGTATCCGGCCCGTACTGCATTTCGTTCGGCAGGGCGCAGACGTTCTGGAACGGCGGTGGCTTCAACGGAAGGACGCAAGGCGCAACGGTGTTCGGACCGCCAATGCGATAGCCCTTGCTGTAGGTCGCATAGAGCATGAAGTCGGGCGTGAAGTTGTAGGAGCTGTTGAACTTCCACACCCACCCGGTCTTCTTCGACGTGCCGCCCGCTGCCTTGAGATCATACGGGCTGACCGGATCGCCCAGCAACGGAACCGTGGCACGGCCCGCCACTTCCGAGGTGTAGCCGAAGTAACGCGCGCCGGCAGTTACCTGGAAAGCCGGGGTGACGCGGAAGGTGCCTTCACCGAACACGGCCTTCTCGGTCACCTTCGCGCGGTTGAACGAGGCGTACTCGACTTCATCGGGGTTGGGCTGAGTACCGAATTCGACCCACGGGTGATTGGGCACGTGCTCGATATAGTCACGCTGCAGTTTCTGCTGGTTGTAGAAGCCGCCGAGAACCCAGCTGAACGGACCGCCGTGACGCGAGACAAGGCGCACTTCCTGATTGAACTGCTTGCGTTCGCTCTCGCTCTCGTTCCAGCTCGAGAAGGCCGGGAAGGTTTCGTAGCCGTAATCGAGGTCGAGCAGCAGGTCGGTATTGTCCGACTGTGACTTTGAATTGACCTTGGTGTAGGCCGTGGTCGCGACGATATCGAAGATGTTGGCGACGTTGGCGTTGATTTCCATGCTGCCGAGGTGCGCATGGCGGTTCACGGGCTCCTTGTAGCGCCCGGCGCTCTCATACTTGCTGGTGCCGAGCACGCCATTGCTGTTGTACTGCCCGCCATCGGTCTTGGTCTGCTGATAGGCGTAAGTGAAGTTGACCTTCAGGTCCTCGTTCAACTGGACCAGCAGCTGGTTGCGCGTGGTGAAGGTCTTCTCGAAGTTGAGATCCTTCTCGCGGCGCAGGTTCGCGATGTAATCGGCGTCCGAAACGCCGGTCGTGCCGGAAGGCTGGGGAAGCGAGACGCCGGGCGTCTGCAGCAGCAGCGGATAATCGATGAAGCCCGGATCGTAATAGTAGCCGGTCGCCGAACGGAACGCGACGTGATCCCTGATGATCGGCAGGTTGATCACGCCATCGATCTGGTAGCCGACCTTGCCGCTGTGGTCCTTGCCATAAGCGCGGCCATGGACTTCGCCTTCGACCGCATCGGTGTTCGGGCGGTTGGGAATGTTGCGGATGGCGCCGGCGAGCGTGCCGAGGCCATAGAGCGTGCCCTGGGGCCCCAGCAGCGTTTCAACGCGCGCGATGTCGAGCAGCTTGAAATCGTAATAGAGCGGCACTTCACCGAGATAGAGACCCAGCGCATCGTCATAGGATGCACCCGATGTGTCGGAGTCCGAGGCGTTCAGGCCGCGCATGACGATTGTGCCGGTGTTTCCCGGACCGGTGTCCGAGATGGTCAGGCCGGGCGTGAAGTCGGCGATGTCGCGGACGTCGTCGATGCGCTGGCGCTCGAGCTGTTCTGCGCCGACCGCGCTGATGTTGATCGGCACGTCCTGCAGCGAGGTCGCGCGGCGGGTGGCGGTGACCACGATCTCGCCTGCGTCCTGTTCGGCTTCCGCCGCCGCTTCCTGGGCAAAGGCCGAAGTGGCACCCACGCCCATAAGCATGGTCGCGCCAAGCAATGTGTTGCGAAACATTTTCATAGTCACTCCGACCCCTTGCAGTGATTGCCAGTCGTCAGTGACATCCTTCCCCGTTTGGTGCTCTGATCCGGGCGATTGGGCCTGGTCGGCACCTTGGTGGCCGGGTTGCGGCCTGCTTGCTCGAAATTCCCCACTCATCGGCGCGGTCCTTGCGCCGGGTATCTCGCGCCGGGACGGACCTGAATGGCCGTTTCCCGGTTTCTGGGCATTACGGTATGGATATTACGGAACGCGTCAAGCGTAATAATTTTGCACTTGCTCAGTATGAACATGATCCGTGCTGCGTCGCACAAACCGGCTGAATTTGCGTGTTTCCGTAAAACTTATCGCTTCGTGCATAGCGAGAGAAACTGGCAAGAGAGTCAGCAACAGGCCGGAAAAGTGATTCGCGTCCCAATGGTGACCATCGCGAGCGGTTCCGTTCCCGTAACCTTTGGCTTCTGCCGATTCACGTGACCCGATTCCAGACCAGGACACTGCCCCGGCGCGATCTCTCCAGCTGCAACCGCGTTATTACTCTTTTTCGAAGATGTAATATTTTTCGATGGACAAGCCGTTCAAGTCCGATGATGCTGCAGTGCGAAAGGGGTCGAATCATGATCAAGCTTGTTGGCAAGGCCGGAAGTTCAGTTCTGATCGCTGGAGCGCTGATGCTGGCGTCGTGCTCGCAGTCGCCAGCCCCCCAGGCCGCGCCCAAGACGGAATTCAACATCGGCTGGTCGATCTACGCCGGCTGGATGCCCTGGCCCTATGCGCAGCAGGCCGGGATCGTGAAGAAGTGGGCCGACAAGTACGGCATCAAGATCAACCTGGTGCAGGTCAACGACTACGTGGAATCGGTCAACCAGTACACCGCCGGCAAGTTCGACGGCGTGACCGTGACCAACATGGATGCGCTGACGATCCCGGCGGCAGGCGGCAAGGACACCAGCGCGATCATCGTCGGCGATTATTCCAACGGCAATGATGGCATCCTGCTCAAGGGCGCCAATTCACTTAGCGCGATCAAGGGCCGTCAGGCTTATCTCGTCGAGCTTTCGGTCTCGCACTACCTGCTCGCGCGCGGGCTGGAGAAGGCTGGCTTGAAGCCGACCGACGTGAGGACGGTCAACACTTCGGATGCCGACATCGTCGGCGCCTTCGGATCGCCCGATGCCAACGCCGCAGTCGCCTGGAATCCGCAGCTTTCGGTGATGAAGGCGCAGCCAGGCGTGACGCAAGTGTTCAGCTCGGCAGACATTCCGGGCGAAATCCTCGACCTGATGGTCGTCGACACCGCCGTGCTCAAGGCCAATCCGAACCTGGGCAAGGCGCTTGCGGGTATCTGGTACGAGACCGTGGCGCTGATGCAGCGCCAGGATGCGCAGGGCAAGGACGCGCGCGCCGCCATGGCCAAGCTTTCGGGTGCAACGCCCGAAGCGTTCGACAGCCAGCTCAAGACGACATTCCTCTATGTCGACCCGAAGGCCGCCGTCGCCGCCACCGATGCGCCTGCCCTGGTCTCGACCATGACGCTGGTGCGCGACTTCAGCTTTACCCAAGGCCTGTTCAAGGGCGCAGCGTCTGCCGATGCGGTGGGCATGGCGTTCCCCGGCGGCAAGACCCTGGGCGATCCGGCGCACGTGACCCTGCGCTTCGACGACAGCTTCATGAAGCTGGCCGCCGACGGAAAACTTTGATCCGCACGCCCGGACCTCGCGCGACAAAGGAACGAACATGCGTTGGGTGAACCGTCATGTCGGACGGAACAACGGGATCCTGCTGGGATCGCTGCCGATCATTGCCCTGGTCATCGTCTACCTGCTTCTGGCCGGCCAGCGCCACGCGGCCAACCCGATGGACAAGATCCTGCCGCTGCCGACCGGCATGGCCAAGGCAATGTCCGCGCTGTTGTTCCAGCCCGATATCCTGACCGGACAACTGGTGTTCTGGGCCGATACCCTCGCCAGCCTCCAGCGCCTGGGGCTTGGCCTTGGCATCGCGACGCTGATGGCGCTCGTCGTTGGACTGGTGCTCGGCGTTCTGCCCCCGGTCCGCGCCACGCTCGGGCCGCTGGTGACGGGCATCGCGGTCATTCCGCCGATTGCGCTGCTGCCGATCCTGTTCATTGCGCTGGGCCTTGGCGAGACGGCCAAGGTGGCGCTGATCGTCATCGGCATTGCGCCGGTCATGGTGCGCGATCTTGCCGCCCATGTCGCCGCCTTGCCCAGCGAGCAGATCGTCAAGGCACAGACCCTGGGCGCGAATTCCTGGCAGATCATGATCCGCGTTGCCCTGCCGCAGGCGATGCCGCGGCTGATCCATGCGGTTCGCCTCGCGCTCGGCCCGGCATGGGTATTCCTGATCTCTGCCGAAGCGATCGCATCGGACATCGGCCTTGGTTACCGCATCTTCCTCGTCCGCCGCTATCTCTCGATGGACGTCATCATTCCTTACGTCGCGTGGATCGCGCTGCTGGCGATCCTGATGGACGTTGCGCTGACGCAGATCAGCCGCCGCGCCTTCCCCTGGGCCCATGGAGCGAGCCATTGACCTCCACATCCAGCCCCATCCTCAGCCTGAGCCACGTCTGGGTCGAATATGGCGACAAGATCGTGCTCGAGGACGTCAATCTCGACATCGTCGCAGGCTCGTTCGTCTCGATTGTCGGCCCCTCGGGCGCGGGCAAGAGCAGCCTGCTGCGGGTGATCCTCGGTCAAGAGCAGCCGACGCGCGGGAAGATCCTGCTCGACGGCGAGCCGCTCGCTCCCGAATGCGGACCGGACCGGGGCGTGGTCTTCCAGCGCTATTCGGTGTTCCCGCACCTGTCGGCGCTGCGCAACACGGTGTTCGGGCTTGAATGCCAAAAGGCGCCGCTCTCGGCCCGCCTGTTCGGTTCGGCGGCGAAGGCCGCGACGGCCGAGGCGACCGAAATGCTCGAGGCGGTCGGCCTTGGAGACTCGCTGCACCTCTATCCTGCGCAGATGTCAGGCGGGATGCAGCAGCGCCTTGCCATTGCACAGGCCCTGATCAAGCGTCCGCGCATCCTGCTGCTGGACGAACCGTTCGGCGCGCTCGATCCCGGCATCCGTGCCGATATGCACGCGCTGATCAGGCAGCTGTGGCGCGACTATTCGCTGACGATCATCATGGTGACGCACGATATCCGCGAGGCCTTCACGCTCGGTACGCGCGTGCTGGCGCTCGACAAGCGACGCCACGATCCGCACGCGCCGCACCGCTTCGGGGCGACCGCCGTCTACGACCTCGCTCTGCGCCAGGACCCGGAGCCGGCGACCGAACCCACGCCACCCGTTCCACTCGCCCAAGCCGCCAACAGCTAAGAAAGGGCACGAAGTGAGTACCGAACCCACGAGCCTTGCCCGGCTTTCGATGAGCCTCCCCGGCGAACTGTTCCGCCAGCTCGACGTCATGGTCGAGGAACGCGGGCTGCCGTCGCGCTCGCAGCTGATTGCCGAGCTGATCCGCCACGCGCTTGCCGAGCACGAAGCCTATACGCGCCCCGACGAGATGCTCGCTGGCACGATCACCATCGTCTATCGCGGGGACCGCGGCCGCGTGCGCCATCAGCTTGCCCAGACGCAGGCCGATTACCTCAAGGAGGTCATCTCCTCGCAGCACGTGTTCCTCGAAGACGATCAGTCGCTTGAAGTGCTGCTGGTTCAGGGCCCCGCCGTCCGCCTCAAGGAACTGTGCGATGCGCTGCGCCGGGTGCGCGGTGTCCACCAGCTCCAGCTTGTCACCACCACCGCCCTGCTGCCGCCGCTGTACGAGCCGGATGCGGGCGACACTTCGAAGGGAGCGGCCGCATGAGCGCGAACCTCGCCAATCCGCTCGCCGCGCGCGACCATGCGCGCAGCATGGAAGGCACGGTCGTCGAGGCCATGCCAGTCCTGCCGCCGGTGGCCAGCGATCTGCCCGAGGGCGTGGGCGCGGAAGACCTTGTCTGGGAAGAGACAATCGCGGCGGGGGGCTATGCCACGCGCCGGCTGGCGCGCGGCACGCGGCTGCGGCTGATCGATCTCAAGGGCGATGCCTGCGCCTCCATGCTTGTCTTCAACGCCGATATGCCGACCGAGCGGCTCAATGTGGCAGACACGGTCAAGGTGCAGTGGAACGCTTATCTCGGCCAGGGCAAGCTGCTTCTGTCAGACATGGGCCGCGTGATGATGAGCATCGTCGAGGATGACGCAGGCACGCACGATGCCTTCTGCGGCACTTCGAACGTCGCCACCAATGCCGCGAAATACGGCGAAGGGCGCAACAGCGGGGCCTATCCCAGCGGGCGCGACCGCTTCCTGCTCGGCGCGGCCAAGCACGGCCTCCAGCGCCGCGACGTCCACCCTTGCATCAACCTGTTCAAGGGCGCGACGATCCTGGCAGATGGCTCGATCGAGCCAGACGTGGGGCCGTTCGCGCCGGGCCGCAGCGTGGTCTTGCGCGCCGAGATGGACGTGATCGTGGTGATCGCGAACTGTCCTCACGTGCTCGATCCGCGCGTGGAGTGGAGCGTGACGCCGCTGCGCGCGACGGCATGGCGCGGGCCGGTGACCCCTGCCGACGACGCGATCCGCACAGCGACGCCTGAAGGCCTGCGCGCCTTCCTGAACGTCGAAGACTATTTCCGCCGCTGAGAAGGACCCAATCCACATGAGCGTCGATCCGCATATCGCCGGGCTTTCCGGCTCCATCGTCCACGACGAGATCGTACCCGCGCGCGCACCATGGCTGCATCACATTGCTGCCGGGCAGACGCTGCGCATCGTCGATCTCGAAGGCAACCAGGCGGTCGATTTCCTGCTCTATTCCACCGCTGACGATGCCGAGCGCTACAGTGCGCAGGACACGGTTTCGGCGCAAGGTAACCTGTTCCTGCGCGAAGGCACCGTGCTGCGCTCGAACGAGGGCCGACCGATGATGACCATCGCGGCGACCTCGGTCGATTATCACGACACTATCGGCGGTGCCTGCTCATGTGAATCGAACACGCTGCGCTACGGCCACCACACCAAGGCAGAGCACGCCTGCGTCGAAAACTTCCTCGAGGCCAACCTCAGCGAAGGGCGCGGCAAGCGCGACATCGTCTCGAACATCAACTTCTTCATGAACGTGCCGGTGGAACCCGACGGATCGCTCGGCATCGTCGACGGCATTTCCGCGCCCGGCCTCACGGTCGACCTGCGCGCCGAAATGGACGTCACTGTCGTCGTCTCCAACTGCCCGCAGATCAACAACCCCTGCAACGGGTTCAACCCCACCCCCGTACGGATGATCGTCACAGCATGAGCCAAAGCCCTGCCTTCGACACCGTCCTGATCGCGAACCGTGGCGCGATTGCCACGCGGATCATCCGCACGTTGCGCAGCATGGGCCTGCGCTCGGTCGCGGTCTATTCAGAGGCTGACGAGAATTCGCTCCATGTGGCGCAGGCCGACGAAGCCGTGTGCATCGGCGGCGCGCGCGCAACCGAGAGCTATCTCAACATCCCGGCGATCCTCGAGGCCGCACGCAGGACCGGCGCGGGCGCAATCCATCCGGGTTATGGCTTTCTCGCCGAGAACGTGGAGTTTGCCGAGGCCTGTGCGGCAGCCGGCATCGTCTTCATCGGCCCGACTCCCGAAAACATCCGCACCTTCGGCCTGAAGCACAGCGCCCGCGCATTGGCCGCGGCGCACGGCGTGCCGCTGGCCCCGGGCACCGATCTGCTCACCGACGAGGAAGAGGCCGCAAGCGCCGCGCAGGCCATCGGCTACCCGATCATGCTCAAGGCCACGGCGGGCGGTGGCGGCATCGGCATGCGCGTCTGCGAGGACGAGGCTGCGGTGCGCGAGGGCTTTGCCACGGTTGCGCGCCAGGGCCTCGGCAATTTCGGCGACGCCGGTGTTTTCCTTGAGCGTTACATTCGACGCGCGCGCCACATCGAGGTGCAGATCTTCGGCGATGGTGCCGGGACGATCGTCGCGCTGGGCGAACGTGATTGCTCGCTCCAGCGCCGCAATCAGAAGGTTGTCGAAGAGGCCCCTGCCCCGCTGCTGCCTGCCGCCGTGCGCGCCGATCTGATGGCCGCTGCCGTCCGGCTGGGACAGGCCGCAAACTACCGCTCCGCAGGCACTGTCGAATTCCTCTACGATGCAGAGCGCGAGGAGTTCTTCTTCCTCGAGATGAACACCCGCCTTCAGGTCGAACACGGCGTGACCGAAGAGGTCATGGGCGTCGATCTGGTGGAATGGATGATCCGGGGCGGCGGCGGAGACTTCGCCTTCCTCGACACACCGCTCGGCGCGCCTTCGGGCCATTCGGTGCAGGTGCGGCTCTATGCCGAGGACCCGGCGCTCGACTATCGCCCAACTTCAGGCACGCTGACCGCTGTAGATTTCCCGGCAGATATCCGCGCCGAGACCTGGGTCATGGCCGGCAGCACGGTCAGCGCCTGGTACGACCCAATGCTCGCCAAGCTGATCGTCCATGCCGAAACGCGCGATCTGGCGGTCGCGGCGATGCAGGCCGCACTTGAGGCAAGCCGCGTCGACGGGATCGAGACCAACTTGCGCTGGCTGCGCGACGTCGTCCGCTCACCCGCCTTCGTCAGCGGCGAGGTTTCCACCCGCGCGCTCGACGCCGTCGCCTACGAGCCGCGCAGCATCCAGGTCGTCAGCGGTGGTACGGCCACGACGGTGCAGGACTGGCCCGGACGCCAGCGCCTGTGGTCGGTCGGTGTTCCGCCATCGGGTCCGATGGACGACCAGTCGTTCCGCCTCGGCAACCGCATTCTTGGCAATCCCGAAGGCACCGCAGGCCTCGAGGTCACAATCACCGGCCCGACACTGGCCTTCAACGCCCCGGCGCGCATCTGTCTGACCGGCGCGGACTTCGGCGCGACGCTCGACGGCGTGCCCGTCGCGCGGGGCGTCGCCATCGACATTGCGGCGGGCCAGACGCTGGCCATGAGCCGCGCCTCGCAGGGCGGCATGCGCGGCTATATCCTGATCGCGGGCGGGCTCGACATCGCGCCCTACCTCGGCAGCCGCAGCACGTTCGAGCTGGGACAGTTCGGCGGCCACGCCGCGCGCCGGCTGCTCGCGGGCGACACGATCCACCTTGCCGGCGAAAGCGTTGCCGACGCGTTGCCGCAGGTCACCCTGCCCACGTTCTCGAACGATTGGTCGTTGCGTGTCCTTTATGGCCCGCACGGCGCACCCGACTTCTTCACCGACGAGGACGTGGACACCTTCGTCGCCGCCGAATGGCAAGTGCACTACAACAGCAACCGCACAGGCGTTCGGCTTGTCGGGCCCAAACCCAATTGGGCGCGCAAGGATGGTGGCGAGGCGGGGCTGCACCCCTCCAACATCCACGACAATCCCTACGCCATCGGCGCAGTCGACTTCACCGGCGACATGCCGATCATCCTCGGGCCGGACGGCCCGTCGCTCGGCGGCTTCGTCTGCCCGTTCGTGGTGATCGCGGCGGACCGCTGGAAGATCGGCCAGCTTTCGCCGGGCGACAAGCTTCGCTTCGTGCCCGTCAACGCGGTCGATGCGGCGATGGCCGACACGCTCCAGCGCAGGCTGCTGACCACGGGCGAGGCCCACGGCACCGGCCCTGCCCGTCCGATCGAGACGCTCTCGCCCATTCTCGGCGAAATTGCCGAAGGACCGCAGCGCCCGCGCACTGTCTATCGCCAGCAGGGCGATCGCAACATTCTGGTCGAATACGGCCCGATCGTGCTCGACATCGAACTGCGCATCCGCGTGCAGGCGCTGATGACCGAACTTGAGCGCATGGCTCTGCCCGGCGTGATCGACATCGTGCCCGGCATCCGCTCGCTCCAGTTCCACTTCGATGGCGAGACGATGACGCAAAGCGCAGCGCTGGCGACGCTGATCGCGGCAGAGGAGCGGCTGGGCGATCTGGAAGATTTCACCATCCCGTCGCGCATCGTCCACCTGCCGCTGAGCTGGCGCGATCCGGCGACGATCGAGACCATCGAGAAGTACATGGGCGCGGTGCGCGACGATGCGCCGTGGTGCCCGGACAACATCGAGTTCATCCGCCGCATCAATGGCTTGCCCGATGCCGCCGCAGTCGAGAACCTGATCTTCGAGGCCAACTACCTCGTGCTCGGCCTCGGCGACGTCTATCTCGGCGCGCCGGTCGCCACGCCGGTCGATCCCCGCCACCGGCTGGTGACGACCAAGTACAACCCCGCCCGGACGTGGACGCCGCCGAACGTCGTCGGCATCGGCGGCGCCTACATGTGCATCTACGGCATGGAAGGGCCCGGCGGTTACCAGTTGTTCGGCCGCACGATCCAGGTGTGGAATACGCACCGCCAGACCGATGCCTTCATCGAAGGCAAGCCGTGGCTGCTGCGCTTCTTCGACCAGATCAGGTTCTATCCGGTGAGCGCCGAAGAGCTGGCCGACTGGCGGCGCGATTTCCCGACAGGACGGCGCTCGATCCGGATCGAGCCGTCCGAGTTCCGCCTAGCCGACTATCGCGCTTTCCTGGCCGACAATGCCGAGGCAATCTCGACCTTCGAGACGACGCGCCAGGCCGCTTTCGATGAGGAACGTGCCGAATGGCAGCGGCGCGGGGAGTTCGACCGCACCGATCTTGCCGAGCCGGAGGTGACAGAAGCCGGCGCGGTAGAGGTGCCGGAAGGGTCAGATGTTGTCGAAGCGCCGTTCGGTGGCAGCGTCTGGAAAATGCTGGTCGGCGTCGGCGACGAGGTCGTCGCGGGCGAAACCATTGCGATCATCGAGGCGATGAAGATGGAATGTCGTGTCGAAAGTCCGGGTGCGGGCACCGTTTCGGCGCTATACGCACAGGAACGCCAGCCTGTGAACCCCGGTGCCCCCATCCTTGCGCTGGCGAGGCACTGATGACCGATCTTTCCCGCCAGAACACGATCGCCATCGCCGAAGCCGTGAACGCTGGCCAGACGAGTGCCGTCGCGATTGCCGAGGACGTAATCGCGCGGCTCGCGGTCTACGATGCGATCCAGCCGCAGATCTGGATCAGCCGCGCCTCGCCCGAGGAGCTTCGGGGAGCGGCCCGCGCCATTGACGCGCGTGTGGCAGCCGGCGAAGTTCTGCCGCTTGCAGGCGTGCCGTTCGCGGTCAAGGACAACATCGATGTTGCCGGGTTCGAAACGACTGCCGCCTGCCCCGCTTTTGCCTATGCGCCGAATGCGTCGGCCACGGTCGTCGAAAGCCTGCTGGCAGCGGGCGCGCTCTGCGTCGGCAAGACCAATCTCGATCAGTTCGCGACCGGCCTCAATGGCACGCGCAGCCCCTATGGCGCACCGCGCAACGCTCACAATCTTGCCTATGTCAGCGGCGGATCGAGCTCTGGATCGTCCAGCGCGGTTGCGGCAGGTCTCGTCGCCTTTGCGCTTGGCACCGATACGGCAGGTTCGGGCCGCGTGCCGGCGGCGTTCCAGCACCTGATCGGCTTCAAGCCGACCAAGGGCCGCTGGAGCAACACCGGTCTCGTGCCTGCCTGCCGCACGCTCGATTGCATCACCGTCTTCACCGAAGACACCGCCAGCGCGCGCCTGATCGACAGCATCGTTGCCGGTTACGATCCTGCGGATGCCTACTCGAAGCCGCTCGCCAATGTCTCGCGCGCGCGCAAGACCATCGGCGTACCGCGTCGCAATCAGCGCGCCTTTTTCGGCGACAGTGAATCGGAGTATTTCTACGACCGGGCGCTGGAAAAACTCGCAACCTTTGCCCATCTGGTCGAGATCGATTACGCACCGCTGCAAGAGGCCGCGCAACTGCTCTATGGCGGTCCATGGGTAGCCGAACGCGCCGCTGCGCTCTCGGGCTTGCTCGCCGATAATCCCGGCGCGATCGATCCGACGGTGCGCGAGGTCGTCTCTCCGGGGCTGGAAACGAGCGCGGTCGATCTGTTCAACGGCATTTACCGCCTGGCCGAACTCAAGCGCCATGCCGACGCGCTGTGGGAGACCATCGACCTGATGGCCTTCCCGACCACGGGCACGACTTATCGCGTGGCTGAACTGCAAGCGTCACCCGTGGCGCTCAACAGCGCACTCGGATTCTACACCAATTTCGTGAACCTGCTCGACATGGCGGCGCTGGCTGTGCCTGCGGGCGTACGTACGAATGGCACGGGCTTTGGCATCACCCTGATCAGCCCGGCCGATACCGACATCGCGCTGCTCGATGCAGCCGACGCCTACCTCTCGGTGGCCGATCTTCCGCCACCACCCCCGCTCGATCTGGAGGGCAGAATGCAGACCGTGAAACTCGCCGTCGTTGGTGCCCACCTGAAGGACATGCCGCTGCATTGGCAGCTGACCTCGCGCGATGCGACTTTCGTCTGCGCGACCGAGACTGCCCCCAACTACCGGCTCTATGCCATGGCTGACAGCGTGCCGCCCAAGCCAGCGCTGGTGCACAGCGCGGACGGCGCGGCGATTGCGCTGGAGGTCTACGAACTTGGCGTCGCCGAATTCGGCAGCTTCGTGGTCGAAGTGCCCGCGCCTCTCGCCATCGGCACGGTCACGCTGGCCGATGGCACCAGCGTCAAAGGCTTCGTCGCCGAACCGCGCGCAATGGCCGGTGCCGAGGACATCACCGGCCTTGGCGGATGGCGCGCTTACATCGCACGGACATAAGCGACACAGCACTACCGTAAGGAGCGAGACATGCGGACTATCAAGGCTTTGATCCTGGCGCTGGCAGTTTCCGCGATCGCCCAACCCGTCATGGCCAAGGCCCCCAAAGGCGAAGTAATCCACGTTCCCGATTTCGGGGATTTTCTTGCGGTTGACGGCAAGACCGTGTGGATGACCAATCGTGGCCGTGTCGAACAATGGTCACGCAAGGGCAAGTTGGCCGCCGTCCCGCTCGAGCGGCCATGCGGCGCGCTGACGATGGCATTCGGCGACCTGTGGGTGGCGGACTGCAAGGCCGGAACGCTCAACCGGATCGATACGCGCACAGCCAGGATCATCGCCAGCATCCCGACGGGCATCGGCAATCCCGACGGCGAAACCAACGTCGTCGCAGGAGCCGGATCGGTCTGGGTGGCGAGCGACACCAAGGGCAAGATCACGCGTGTCGATCCTGCCACCAACGCGGTCGTGACCACCATTACCGCCGATCCCGAGGCCTATTACCTCGCGTTCGGTTTCGGCGCGGTCTGGGCGGTGAGCGGGACGCAGAATTCGATCACAAAGATCGACGCCGCGACGAACGCCGTGGTCAAGCGCACTGCGCTGGGCAAGATGCCGGGCTTCCTGGCCGCGGGCGAAGGCGGCGTATGGGTGCAGGAACAGGGCGACGGCACGGTCGCGCGCATCGATCCCGCGACCGGCGAGGTGACCGGCCGGGTGAAGGTCGGCGCGGTGCTCAAGTATGGCGATATCGATACCGGCGGCGGCAGAATCTGGCTGCGCACCACCGAGGATCAGGAGTTCGTCGTGATCGATCCGGCGACGATGACCGTCAAGGCACGCATCGGCAAGGCGTCGGGCAGCGGCGCGTTGCGCTACACGCCGCGCGGGGTCTGGACGACCGCGCATGACAACCACACGCTGGTCTGGTGGGCAAAGCCCGGCAAGATCGGAAAATGAAGAGCCATCCGTGGCCCGTCAGCGGGCCACGGAATGGAGTCTGATGCCTCAGCGCGCTGCGAGGCGGATCGAACGGACCGGTGCGGCGCTGGCCAGACGGGCGTCGATCTGCGAGCGGACGTCAGCAACGACAGCGGTGCGGCACTGCTGCGCCTTGCTTTCAAGCGCAAGGTGGACAGCCGAAAGCTGATCACCGCACACGGCGCGGGCGGCCTGATCGAGGCGGATGGCGAGGCGCTGCTGGCCGTCAGCCGTCGAAAGATCGAGGTCGGCGAGAGTCAGGATCGCCTTGTCCTGCGCGAAGGGGGATTCCGCGGCGGCAACAGCCGAAACCGAGGATGCGAATGCGAGAGTGGCGAGCGCCACGAGGCCGATTTTCAAGGTCATCTCCTGTGCTTCAAAAGGGCGCCACTCTTCGGCGGCTGCCGTTCATATAGCGTCAGGTGACGAAACTTACAATATTGAACCCAAATTTGTTGTTTTATTACTCTGCGCGTTGCTGGTTATTACTTGGCGCGGACCACAAGCATCGCCAACTTCTCGGTCCCGCCAAGAAGTCCGATGGGCAAGTCTGTCTCGGTCGAGGCTTCCGCGATCGACACCGCAATTGTTCGCGCGTAAGGTTCTGACCACGCGCGCACAGTGCGCACCGGCACGCGAACCCGCCATTTTCGGGCGCCTTCGGCTGCAACGGCGTGGCCGTTCAGGCTGACCGGCGCCATGGCATCCGTGCGCCAACCGCTGACCTGCACGCAGCTTTCCACCCCGCATTTCACGACGCGCGTCGTCGGCCCGGACCTGGCGAGAGCAGGCCCGGCGCTGACGCCGATGAGGAGCGCGGTCAGTGCAAGCTTACGAAGTCGTGTCACGGCTTGATGCTCCTTCAATCGATCACGATGCCGGCGCGTTCGAAAAACTGGCGAACCGGCTCGAGCACTTCGGCATGGCGCTTCCATCGCGCGATCGAGTCGGCGTAGATCGGTCGGCGGACCTGGGCGGCGCTGGGCGTTGAAACCGGCGCGGCATTGGCGTGGAAGGCGAGGCATTCATCCGCCCAGTCGAGCCCGCAATGGGCGAGCAGGCGGCGCGTCTGACTCTCCTGATCCGAGACAAGGTCTTCGTAGCGGACCTCGAGCACGCGGCCGGGCAACGCTTCGCGCCAGATCGCCATGAGCCGGTCGAACCGGGCGTAATAGGCCGCGATGTCGAGCAGGTCGTAGCTGTAGTCGTAGTAGCGCGAACTGACCGCGAAGAGATTGCGGAAGTTGGCCAGCACGGTGTCCATCGGATTGCGACGCAGGCACACGATGCGCGCCGATGGCAGGGCGCGGGCGATGAAGCCGGCGTAATGGAAGTTGCCAGGGAACTTGTCGGTGAAGCGCAAGGCCGGATCGCGACGGTGATGCGCCGCGCGCTCGAGGTAATCGCGCCCGATCGCGGCGATATCTGCCGATGCTGCGGCGGCGATGGTCTCGGGATCCATGACGGTCGGGCTGCGCGTTCCTGCCGCCCGCTTTACCGCCAGCGGCATGGCCTGAAGCTCGCCCGCGCTCTCGACCAGCGGATGCGATGACACGATGCGGTCAACCAGCGTCGTGCCGGTGCGCGGCATGCCGATGATGAAGATCGGTGCCTCGCCTGAAGTTTCGCTTGGCGTTGCTGCTTTCAGGGTCGGCCAGGTTGCTTCGATTGCGTCGAAAGTCGCGGCATCACGACCGAAATCGTAAGGCAGGCTGCGGCGGTGTTCGGCATTCGCGGCGCAGAGGCGATCGAGAGCCTCGTCCGGTTCGCCGATATCCTCCAGTTCCTTGGACAGCGCATAACCAAGGAGCAGGCGGTCGCGCCCTTCAGGTGCACCAGCCAGTGTGCTGCCGAGGCGCGCGACATGGTTTCGCGCAGGCGTCTGCTTGCGCAGGCTGGCCAGAAGGTGGTGCGCACGGGCGTGGGCCGGTGCCATCGCGATCAGCGCTTCGAGCGCCGCGTCGGCCTCATCCGTGCGGCCGAGGAAATTCAGCGTCACGGCCTCGTTGTAGCGATATTCGGCGTTGCGGGGTTGCAGGCGGACAGCTTCGGCAAAGTGGCCAAGCGCGGCGGCGTGATCGCCGAGGCGGGCATAGACGCAGCCCATCGTGTCACGGCTGAGTGCATCGGCAGGCGGCGCTGCTTCGGCTGCGCGAAGCGTTTCGGCCGCATCGCCATCGCGGCGCACCAGCGTGAACAGCTTGGCAAGGTGCGCGCGATATTCGCCGCGCGGGTCTATCGAAACAGCTGTCCCGATGTGCTCGATGCCGCTGCGAATGCGGCCAGCGCCGGATTCGGCAATGCCGAGCAAGAAGTGCCCCTCGGCATTGGAGGGTTCCTCGGCAATCAGGGTGGACGCAACGGCATGGGTCGTCTTCAGGTCACCCCGAACCAACGCGTCGCGCGCTGTTGCCATCATGCCGGAGCTGCTGGGGTTCATGCCGCGGCTGCGCCTCCGATGCCGTCGCCATCTGCAACGTCCTTGTCATTTCCCGCGCGGCGCGCCTTGTAGCGGTCGATCAGCGGCTGGAACGGGAACAGCGTCTGCTCCCAGATCGACAGGCGACGACGTTCGTCCTGCCCCACCAGCACGCCTTCGCCTTCTCGATAGGTCCCAAAGATGCGATCGAGCAGGATGAGCGAATTGCCGTAGTTGCAGCGCGTGGCTTCGTAGTCGGTCGAGTGGTGCAGACTGTGGTGGCGGATCGTGGTGAAGACGTAGGAGTACCAGATCGGTGGATCGGAGCGGACATTGGCGTGCGCGAAGGTCGAGATGACGCCGGTGGTGTTGAAGGCGGCGAACAATGCGGTGTTGTCGAAATCGAACAGCGCCACCACGCTCAGCGTGATCAGGAACAGCTCGATGGGGTTGCCCACCGCGCCTTTGGCGGCATTGAGCTGGGTGATATGGTGATGCGGCGCATGAGTCAGCCAGAACGGCGTCGAATTGTGCATGAGCCGGTGCATCCAGTACTGGCCGAATTCGATCAGGAATACGACGGCAAGCACTTGCACCAGCCACGGCAGTTGCATCATCCACTCGGTGTGGATGCCGAGCGCCGCCTTGGCAGCCTTCAGGGGGTCTTCGGCCAGCTTGACCGTCAACCAGGCGATGACTGTTGCGCTGAGGACCGAGTAGTAGAGATCGGTCGCGAACTCGCGCTTGTTCATCCGCCAGTCGGCGTGCCGCTCGTGGACCATTTCGAGCAGCAGGACGACGATGACGATCAGCGCCGATGTGACGGTCAGCGTCCAGGGATTGTCGAGCAGCGCCTTGGGACCGAGCGACCAGAACAGCCAAACTGCCGCGACCATCGCGGGCGGGAGATGATTGAATACAGTCGTCTTGATGCTTGTGGACACGACGCAACTCCATTCCAGGACCGGAAGGCTGCGCTGCAACGCGTCATAAGGGCAGACGGAAATGCCCGATGAAAGACATAGACTGGATTTATGACCGGCGCGCCGCGCGTACGCGGCGGAAGACTTCATCCCAGAAAAGCTGGGTTGCCGTGTCGCGCGCGGGCCGCGTGCGGGCGAGCAGATAGATGTCGTACGTCGGCTCGAAGTCTGCGTGCAGCAAGGGCCACAAGGTGCCGCGCGCCACTTCCTTCTCTGCCGCAAGCACGGGCAGAAAGCCTATCCCGACGCCGAGCGTGATCAGTCGACGCGCCTCATTGATGTCTTCGGCCAGACCCGTGATCTTGGTTCCCAGCCGATAGCGGCGACGCAAGTTGGTGATCAGTTCGATCTCGTCCTCTCCGGTCAGGACGAAGCCTTCGTCCTTGAGATCGCTCAGGCGGCTGACGCGGTGGCCGAAATAGGGGCTCGATCGCGAGCAATAGAGCTGTTGCCGTTCCACCAGCAGCGGTTCGTACATCAGGCTGCCGCGCACGCTGCTGTCGTATCCGACGCCGATCTCGACATCGCCCTGTTCCAGCGCATCCAGCACTTCGCGCCACGGCGAGACGCGAATTTCGATGTGGATTGCGGGATGGCGGCGATGGAAACTGGCGATGGCTTCATCGAATTCGGCCGAGACAAGGCCGGAAACGATCTGGATGCGCACGAAACCCTCGACGCGCTTGGTCGCCTGCGCGATCTGGTGCGGCATCATCCGCGCCGATTCCAGCATGTCCTCGCACAGGGCCATCATCGCCTTGCCCGCCGCCGTCATTTCGACTCCCGTGGCCGTGCGATGGAGCAGCGTCGTCCCGACATGATCCTCGAGCCGCTTGAGCGCGGCGCTGATGCTCGGTTGCTGGCGGTTGAGCTGGCGCGCCGCAGCCCCGATCCCGCCCGCGCGCACGATATCGACAAAAGTACGCATCAGGTTCCAGTCGACCCTGTTGGCGAACTTCTTGTCGATCAGGGGCACGCGATCGCTCATGCCGGAGACTTTCCTTGGGCAACAGCCACGCAACACGCGCGCGAATCTGCCGCAACTTTCGAGACTTGCGGCAGGTCATAGATCAAATCGATGCAAAACATAAAGATGCCCTGACTATCGTTATGACCTACCCGCCCTACCCTCGACACCATGACCGAGACAACTGTCCTTCCGCTTGTCGACATATCCCTGCTGGGCAGTGCGCGCCTCGAAGACCGGCTGGCGGTGGCGCGAGCACTCGACACGGCCTGCGCCGAGGCGGGGTTCCTCTATATCAAGGGTACGCAGCTTGATCCTGCGGTGATCGAGCGGCTGCTCGCGCGGGCCAAGGCTTACTTCGCGCAAGGGCACGACACGAAGATGCAGAGTTACATCGGCCTGTCGGAGAACCACAGCGGATATGTGCCGGTGGGCGAAGAGCAGTTCGCAACTGCGACCGAGGACCTCAAGGAGGCCTACGACGTGAACTGCGATTACCGGCAGTCCGACGGACGCCGCCCGTTGCTGGGGCCGAACATCTGGCCCGCCATGCCCGGCTTTCGCGAAGATGCACAAGCCTACTACGCACACGTTACCGGCATCGGCCGCCTGCTCTTTGGCGCCTTTGCACTGGCCCTGGGCCTTGCAGAGGACCATTTCGACGGGCTCGCCATCAATCCGCCGAGCCAGCTTCGCGTGATCCACTACCCCCATGATCCCGGCGTCCGCGATCGCCCCGGCATCGGATCGCATACCGATTACGAGTGCTTCACGCTGCTTCATGCCACCGCGCCCGGCTTGCAGATCGTCGATCGCAGCGGTGCGTGGATCGACGTGCCGCTGATCGACAACACGCTGATCATGAACATCGGCGACATGATGGAGATCCTCTCCAACGGCCGCTACGTCGCCACGCGGCATCGCGTGAAGAAGGTGGCGCAGGAACGCTACTCCTTCGCGCTGTTTCATTCGCTCGATTATGATCAGGTAATCGCCCCGGTCGTGCGCGGTGAAGCACCCCGCTACGAGCCGCTGATGGGAGGGGAACACCTGTTCAACCAGACCGCGCAGACGTTCGCCTACCTCAAGCGCCGCATTGCCAGGGGCGAACTCGTCCTCAACGAGGCTGTGCCGCTCGATTCCTTCGGTCGGCGTGTGGCCGTGCAGGCATGACGCTGGACGAGTTGCTGGCAACGCTGCCCCCTGCGGGGCTCGACGACATCGCGTTCCCGCACCGGCTGCTCGGCGCGTTCCGCCGCAAGAGCATCACCTTCTGCAACGGGATGACCGACGAGACGACGCCGGTCTACTGGTTCCAGTCACGCAGCTTCACCATCGACCTGCGCCTGCCAGACGGGCCGGAAACGCCGCTGACCGATAGGCAGGGCTGGATCGGCGATACGCTTTGGGATGAGGCGACGCGGCAGATGTCGTGGGACGTCGGTCGCAGTTACCAGCCGCGCAACCAGTGGCCCGAGCCGGCCAGTCTCGGCTTCATCGGCAATGCCGTGCTCGAATTCGCGCCTTCGGGCGCTTATGTCGAGGACTGGCGCCAGTTATCGACGCGCGGGCCGTTGCTCGGCCTGCGCCTCGTTAGCCTTGTCGAAGATGCAAGTGGACAAAGTCACGCGATGGACGGCGGGCTGATCGTCGCTGGCGACAACATCGCCTTCGCCTGCTCTCGCCTTCCCGCCATCGACAAGGCCCTCGCAGAAGCGCCCGACCTGGCCCGAGCGCTTTCCGATGGCATCGCGAGCGCATCGCAGATCGAGAGCTACGAGGTCTCTCTGGCGCTTGGCGGAGACACGGTAACCGCGAGCACTCTGCCCCGCCGCCTTGGCCAGCCGATCCTGCCGGTGGACGCCTTCGCGATCGACCGCGATGGCGCCGTCACGCTTCCATGGCAGTTGGACGGCAGAGACTGCCATCTGCGGTTCGCACGCGATCTGCATGTGCCGGACTTCGCCTTTGCCAACCAGACGGCCTGCTCCCCGGAGGCATCGCGCTGGCTTGCGCAGGGGAGCGGCCACCTCCTGCGCAATGCCGCGATGCTTCGTTAGCTTTACTCTGGCTTGATGTGGAAGATGCGCTCGGCATTTCCGTGCGCGATCTTGGCGCGATCCTCGTTCGACAGGGGCGCGGTGCGCATGAAATCGGCCGCAGGCTCCATCGGCTGATAGGGATAGTCGATGGCCCAGAGGATGTTGTCCACGCCGATGCGCTGGATGCAGTAGTCCAGCGCCAGTGGGTCCTCGACGCCACTCGTCGTGAAGACGAAATTGCGCTTGAAGTATTCTTCCATCGTCAATTCGGTGCGCGGCGCGCGGTTGGCAGCCTGCGCGCGACTGTTCATGTAGGTCAGGCGCCATATCCAGAACGGCAGCGCCTCGCCCATGTGGCCGATGCAGATCTTCAGCTTGGGGAAGCGGTCGAACAGTCCGCTCGTCATCATCCGCACGGCGTGGGTGCCCACTTCCATGCCGTAGCCCCACATCGCAGAGTCCATGCCGTAGTGCTGCAACGGCCCTTTGAAGCCGTAGGAGGCGGCGCGGGGATGGATGTAGATGCACCGGTCCAGCGCCTCGGCGGCTTCGAGCACCGGCCAGAACTTGGGATCGTCGAGATATTCGTCGTTGGTGTGCGAGTTGACGATGAAGCCGTTGAGGCCAAGCTCTGTAATCGCCCGCTCCATTTCCCGTGCCGCGCGCTTGGGCGAATGGGGTGCAAAGCTGGCGAGGCCGGCAAAGCGCGTGGGATGACGCTGGCAGATATCGGCAAGCCGGTCGTTGGCGATGGTGGCAAGCTCGGTCGCGGTATCTGCGTCGAACATCTGCACGCCGGGCGCGGTCAGCGACAGCAGGTGCATGTCGATGCCAAGTTCATCCATCTGCCTGAGGCGGCGATCTTCCACATCGAGCAGGCCCTCGAGAAAATTCATTCCGTCGTAGCCCTTGCCATCGGGGCTGTCATAGACACCGGCAACGAGTGGGCGGTCGAGGCTGAGCGTCGGGCTGCGCGAGACGTCACGGAGCGCGGCCGCCACTTCCGGCACCGAGAACGCCTCTTCGGTGGCAATGAGTCTGAGCTTCGTCATCTGACCTGTTCTCTCCCGGATCGGGCGACCAGATTCGGCTCGCCCCAATCGTACCATGACGATGGTTCGCGCCACACGCCCCCGCAACCCTGCAAAAGGCCGGTGTGCACCGTGTGACATGCAAGGGCCGTCCGTCGATGTCTGTCAGAAGGGAACCGGCGTCTCGACGCGCCGCTCGACACCCGGACTGGCGCCTAGACGATCGCGTGTTGCGCTGCTTCCGGATTGCGCAGGCCGAGTTCTGTTTCCATGATCTGGCGCATGGCGAATTTCTGGGCCTTGCCGGTCACGGTCATCTCGAACTTCTCGACGACGCGAATGTGACGGGGCACCTTGTAATGCGCGATCCGGCCACGGCAATGCGCCAGTATGTGTTCGTGCGTCAGATCGCTGCCGCTCTTGGGAATGATCCAGGCGCAGACTTCCTCGCCAAACCTGGCATCGGCCACGCCGAACACTTGTGCGTCCTGCACCGCAGGATGGGTCAGCAGGAATTCCTCGATCTCGCGCGGGTAGATGTTTTCGCCCCCGCGGATGATCATGTCCTTGATCCGACCGGTGATGCGCACATACCCGCGCTCGTCCATCGTCGCGAGGTCGCCCGAATGCATCCAGCCATCGCTGTCGATCGCCTCTGCCGTCCTGGCGGCATCATCCCAATAGCCGAGCATGACCGCATAGCCGCGCGAGCAGTATTCGCCCTGTTCGCCGGTCGGCAGTGTCTCACCGTCCAGCCCGACGATCTTTGCCTCGGCATGGGGGTGGACCCGTCCGACCGTGCCGACCCTCTCGGCCAGCGGATCGTCCGTGGCGGTTTGCGTGGTCAGCGGGCTTGTCTCGGTCATGCCGTAGCCGATGGTGACCTCGGTCATGTTCAGCCGGTCCATGACCTGCTGCATCGTGGTGACGGGGCACGGCGAGCCCGCCATGATCCCTGTCCGCAGGGTCGAGACGTCGTAATCGTCAAGATCGGGCCGCGCCAGCATCGTGATGAACATCGTCGGCACGCCATAGAGCGCGGTGCAGCCTTCGGCCTGCACGGCCTCGAGCGTTGCCTGCGGATCGAATGCCTCGCCCGGATAGACCATTGCCGCGCCGCTCGTCAGCGCAGCAAGGTTGCCCAGGACCATGCCGAAGCAGTGATAGAGCGGCACCGGGATGCAGATGCGGTCGCGCACGCCGATCCGGATCGTGCGGGCGGTGAAATGGCCGTTGTTGAGGATGTTGCGGTGAGTGAGCGTGGCGCCCTTGGGAAACCCGGTCGTGCCGCTGGTGAACTGGATGTTGATGCCGTCGTCGGGAGCAAGCGATGCCGCTGCGGCAGCGAGCCGGTCGTCATCGACGGAGGCGCGACAATCGAACCATGCCGCAAAGCCATCGTGCCGTTCGCTGCCGAGCACGATGACATGCTGCAGCATCGGCAGCTTTTCACGTCCCAGTTCGCGCAGCATTGCGACATAGTCGCTTGTCTTGAACCGGGCGGCGGTGACCAGCACCGTGCAGCCGACCTTGTTGAGCGCATATTCAACCTCGCTGGTGCGATAGGCCGGATTTATCGTGACCAGAATGGCACCGATCCGCGCCGTGGCAAACTGCAGTACGGTCCACTCTGCGCAGTTGGGCGACCAGATGCCGACGCGGTCGCCCTTGCGCACGCCGCGATCGAGCAGGCCGGTGGCGATCCGATCGACTTCGCCATCCAATTCGCTCCATGTCCAGCGGATCTGCTGGTGAAGCGATGCCAGCGCAAGCTCATCGCCCCATTGCTGCGCAGCATCGCGCAGGGCCTGGCCGATGGTCTTGTCGAGCAGAGGCTCGTTCACCGCGCCTCGCGCGTAGGAAAGCTGCGTCATCGCTTGATATTCACCACTTGCGTCTGCGTATATTCCGCCAGGCCTTCAGACGATTGCTCCACACCCAGCCCGGACTGCTTGAAACCTGCCATCGGGATATGCGGCCCGATCGCGATGTGCTGGTTCACCCAAACCTGCCCGCTTTCGATCCGCGCCGCAATATCCGCCGCGCGCCCGACGTCATTGGACCAGACCGAACCACCAAGACCGTATTCCGAGGTGTTGGCGCGCGCGATGACGTCCTCGACATCCTCGACATCCTCGACATCCTCGACATCGTCGAACGTCGGGGACCGCTCCCGGTTGCGGGTTTGATTACCTCTGCGATCAGCAGCTTGTAGTCAGGCATCATCCTCTCCCGGCTGCTCATCCGGCAGCCTTGTCATGCGGTTTTCAAAACTTTGCGCCGACGCTCACGCCATAAGTGCGCGGATTGCCGACGTGGTTGTAATCGAAGCCAAAGCCCGCCAGCAGATCGACCCGCGAGGTAAAGTAGAACTTGTTGGACAGGTTCTTGCCCCAGACCGAGGCATTGAACCGGCCATCGGCGCTCTCCCAGTCTATATGGCCGCCGACAATGGCGTACGAAGTCTGCCGCAGGCGAGGTACGTTGAGCACCTCGAAGAACTGGCTGGTCTGGTAAGCGATATCGGGATGGAGCGAGATCTTGCCCATGTCGTCGTCAACCAGCGTGAGGTCGATCGTCGTGTTGAAGGTGAAGCTTGGCGCGTTCGACAGGCGGTTGCCGGACACATCCACCCCGCTGACGGTTCCGCGCTGGATCTTGGTTGCAAGGACACCCATCCCGGTGTGAAGGGTCAGGCGATCGCCCGCCCGCACCGTCAGCTCGGCTTCGCCGCCGTAGATGCGCGACTTGGGTATGTTCAGCAGGGTCTGCGCCGCCGTTGCCGGATCGACGTTGATGAACTGCTGGTTACGATAGTCGTAGTAGAACCCGGCGAGATTCAGCGTGACCTTGCGATCAAGGAACTGGGTCTTGGCACCAAGCTCGTACGAGGTGACCTTCTCGGCCTTGGCAACAGACAGCTCTGACGGATCGAAGAAGGCCTGCGCGTTGAAGCTCGGCGCGCGATAACCCTTGCTGACGCTGGCGTAGAGCAGGTTGCCGCCCGCCAGCTTGTAGTCGAACCCGATCTTGCCGGAGATATTGTCCTGCGAATATTCCAGCGCGGACAGCGGGATGAGGTTGACGATCAGCGAACCGTCAACGCCCAGCGCATCGGACTGGAAACCGGTCTGCTTTCCGGTATCGTGCGTGTAGCGCAATCCGCCGCGCACGGTGAAGGCATCAGTCAGCGCGTATTTGACGTCGGAATAGACGGCAAAGCTCTTCTTCAACTGGTCAAAGCGGTTGCGGAACAGGCAGGCGAGCGGCAGGCCCACCGCGCAGTCGTTGGCGGTAATGCCGGGCAGACCGTCTGAATCAAGGTCCTTGCCGATCTCGAAGGTCGTCTCGTTGTAGACCTTCTCGCGGTGGAAATAGGCGCCGAGGATGAAGTCGAACGGACCGCCGGTATCGCTGGTCAGGCGCAAGTCCTGCGCGAACTGGGTGGCGCGGTCGGTATAGGGGATTTCGAGCAGTTCGCTCGCGGTGCCGTCGGTGTCCTCGTAAAAGAACAGGTTGCCCTTGTCCCACGCGGTGATGCTGGTGATGGCCAGCGTGTCCGAGACGTCGACCGTGCCGGTCAATGCCACCGAATAGGTGCGCGCCTTGCGTTTCGTATCGAGGTTGGATGCAATCTCGCGGCGTTCGAGGCCCGGCCGGTTCACCGCCTCGGGCTGGGCATAGATCCCGTAGTTCTGCGGGTTTTGATAGCTCGTCGAGGCGCGCAGCACGAAGCGTACGCCTTCCGACGGTTCGACGTTCAGCGTGGCGCGGACTGCGTATTCATCGGTGGAAGCAAGGTCCGGCTTGCCCGGCACCACGTTCTTGAACCAGCCATCCGCGCGCGAGTAAGTGCCGGCAACGCGCAAGGCTGCCTTCTCGCCAAGCGGCACGTTGATCGCGCCATTCAGATCGACGCGATCGTAATTGCCGTAGCCTGCATTGACGTAGCCGCTGGTCTCGCCCAGCTTTGCCGTGCTGGCGATGATGTTGACCGCGCCGCCGGTGGTGTTCTTTCCATAAAGCGTACCCTGCGGCCCGCGCAGCACTTCGACCCGCTCCAGATCGTACATGGCAACGCCAAGGAAGGCGAAGTTGCCCTTGTAGACTTCGTCGTAATAGGTCGCGACCGGGCTCGACTGGTTGAGGCTGTAGTCCGACATGGACACGCCGCGCAACGCGAAGATCGGCGTGTTGTCACCCACGATCGACGTCAGCTGCAGGTTGGCGACCTTGGTGACGAGGCTGTCGACGCTGCTGACGCGCGCCTTGGCCAGAGTGTCGCCGCTGATCGCCGATACCGAGATCGGCACCGACTGCAGGCTTTCGGAGCGCTTGGTAGCGGTGACGACGATCTCGCCATCAGGCACCGCTGCTTCGGTCTGCGCATCCTGCGCAAGTGCCGGAGCGGCCTGGAGAAGTGTTGCGATGGCTACCCCAGCCAGCGCGGTTCCACGGAAAAGACGTTCCCTCATCATTGCCTCCCATTCAGGGCTGGTGTGCGCGTGTTCTGTCCTGCGTAAAGCCTTCGACCAGTCGCGCTCTCATTCCGGCGCGTTCAAGGCGAAGGGGATTTCGGCGCAACTGCCCGATTTCGTCCGGCGTATAAGGACGGAAATCGGTGGGCATGTGCTCCGGATCGAAAGTGTAGAGTGTCCAGTTGACGAGATTTGCCAGCCGGGTGTCGTCAAGATCGACGGTCGAAACACCGGGCACGCGCGCGAGAAACTCACGCCCGCCCGGAACCGCAAGAAACCGCGCGACCATGTTCTTCATCGGCGGGTTCGAACGATCGTCGCCGCTGCCGTCGGGGCGGTGGCAGCCCTGGCACTTCAACATGTAATCGACGCGTGCTTGCGCCACGTTCGCAACGCCGCGCATCTGCGGTTCGCTCGCCCGGACTCCGGCGCCAGCCGCCAATGCGGCAAGCAGCGCGGCAAGCCCGGGCGCGATGTGCTTCATTTCCCGCCTGCCGCAGCATGAAGCTTGGCAACCTCGCCCGCGGTCATGGCTGACCCTGCCGCACGGTGGGTTGCGATTTCGCCGGGCGTGAAAGGCCTGAACGCAGGTCCGGTCTTCGCAATCTGCGTGCCGACGTGGTTGAGCACGGCGGCCGTGCCTGCATCGTCCAGCACTTGCGCAGGCATGACGCCGCGATAGGCCTTGCCTTCGACCGTGATCGGCCCGGCGAGGCCCCGGATCACGGCCAGCGCAATGTAACGCCGCCCGGCAGGCTTGGTGGCCAGCGTACGGAAATCAGCCGCCAGTGGAGGATAGGCACCGGGCACGCCCGCGCCGGTCTTGGTATGGCAAGCCGCGCAGCGCGCGAACAGCGCGGCCCCATCTGGCGCTGCGCTTGCCGGCAACGTGACAGCTCCCAGCGCCATGGCAGAAAGCAGAGCTGCGAGTGCCTTCATTTGGGCACATCCAGCGCGACGCCGACGATGACGGCGGTCGAGCAGTTGTAGACGCTGCTCTCGGTCCCGAGGCACCAGTTGTAATCGTTGTTCGATTGCGGGCGCACTTGCGGGCGATCGCCTTCATTGCGGTTGCACAGGCACTGTCCACACGACGAGGTGCCGCAACAGTCGTTGTAGCTGATCACGTAGGCGCGATTGTCGGCAGGGTTCGTGCAGGTTCCGATCCAGGTGATCGGCGACATTTCCGTTCCCGGCGGACAGGTGCTGACCGAGCCGCCGCAGCACGAACACAGGAACCCGTCGATCGCGCAATAGCGCCAGTAATCGCAACTGGTCTGGTCACCGGGGTCCTGCAGGTTGCCCGAGGACAGCGGCGCGTGCGTCCCGCCGCCTCCGCCGTGCGGGGAACCGCTCGCCGCGCGCGCCACGGGCAGGACCGGAATGGCCGCCGCCCCGGTAATCGCAGCACCAAGCCATGCCAGCGTGCTGCGACGCGAGGTGCGACGCGCGACCCCTCGCGAAAGGCGCTCGGTCCACTTGTCGAAACCGGCCATGGCTCAGGCCTCCTTCTGGCGGCGGGAGAGAAAGTCCTGGATCGAGGCGACGCCGCGCTCCTTGGCTTCGAACAAGCTTTCGAGATGCTCGCGGCTGTTGACGAGGCCAAGCGAGGCGACCCGGCCCTGTTCGTCGAGCAGAACCGCATAGGGCAGCTTGGATACGCCGAAGGCCCGGCCTAGCGCTTCTGAAAGCACCATGGGAACGCCGCCGAGGCCATGCTGCCGCACAAGATCGCGGTATTCCGACTTCGATCCGTCGCCTGCGATCACGATGTCGAGCCAATCCGCTTCTGCGCCGCTGGCCGAGCGCACGACCGGCAACAGGGACTTGCATACAGGGCAGTCCGGTGAGGCGAAGAACAGCAGCTGGCTGCGTCCTTCGCGCTTGCCGCCGATCTCGATCGGGGCGCCATCGATCGTGGCGACAGTCATCGGACTGGCAACCTCGCCGACGTTGACCTTCTGGTGCAGCGTGAGGGCACCTGCCGGCGCAATGCGTTCATGCAGGATGCCGACCTGCCGCGCGAGAGCCGCGATGAGCAAGGCCTGCACGATGACCGCGGTCCACAACAGGATCTGGGATGTCAGCATCACGATTTCCTCCAGCGAGGATGGGGAATGGCCAGAAGTTCCGACCCGGCGAGGTAGAGCGCCAGCAGACCGGCGGCCGCGAACGGCGTTTCGATTTCAAATGTGGCAAGGGGCAAGGCACCGGCGACGAGCGCCAGAACCGCCAGCGCTGAGGGCCGGGCGATCAGCATGCCGCCGACCGCCTTTTCGCGGGCAACCAGATCGCACCCGCAATCCAGCACGCGTCCGCGCTTGCGCAGCAAGGCCAACGCGTAACCCGCCCATAGCAGGGCTGCGAGCAGACCGCCGGTCAGATGCGTCGCCGGAACGAGCAGGCATGCGGCAGCGACGAGTTCGATCGTTCCTGCCACAATCAGCGCGAGTATCCCTTGCCCGCGCATGCCCGTCAGCACGCCGGCGACTTGCGCCAGCCGTACGTGCGCCAAGGCCTTGTGCAAGGCCGAGGAGGCCAGCAGCAGGGCGAGAAAGAGGGTGAGCGCACTCATTTCAAGGCACCGTGATCAGGATGGGATTGGCGCCGCCCGCTGTCCCGAGCGTGCGCACGAAGGCCCCGCTGCCCGCATCATGGACGTCGATCACGCCGTCTCCGCGCGCCACGATCAGGTGGGGCGTTGGCTCGCGGGTCACGCCGATCGCGGTTGCGGTCGCTCTCAGGGGGATGCGGGCCACGCGCACCTTGGTCGCCGGGTCCACAACCCATACTTCGCTGCCGCCATCCTTGTGGCTGCCTTCGCGGCCATTGGGGCTCATCAGAACGTAGAGTTTGCCCGCGCCATCGGCGGCAATGACCTGCCAGCCGCCCGGACGCCACTCGGGCGCACCGCCTTCTGCCGTGCCGACGTTGAACGTGCCCGGCATGGCCCTGGCGACATCGCCTGAAAAGTCGAAGCCCTGAACTTGTCCGTGATAGCTGACGAACCAGGCCTTCTGGCCGGTCCACGCCGGCGTACCGAACAGGGGCTGGTTGTCGATGTCGTGGACGCCCTCGATCGTTTTCGAGGAGGTGACCCGTCCGTCCGGTCCCAGTGCGACCGAGAGCATCGCGCCATCGGCACAGAAGCTGGTGAACCCGCGCGCGCCGGTCGGATAGAGCTGCGCGCAGCCCGGCAAATCGACTTCGGCAATGACCTTGCGCGCATCCAGATCGAGCACGCTGACAGATTGCGCCGGAGTGAAGTTGGCGACCAGCGCCCACTTGCCGCCATTGGTGAACTGGAACAGCTGGGGATAGGTCACCGATTGCTGGCGCTTGCCGCCCGGCATCACGATTTCGCCCTTGGGCTGGAGCGTGGCCATATCCCACAATGTGACCGCATCGGTGCGTTCACCACGTGTCAGGCGCGAATAGAATGTCTCGGACGTCAGGATTTCACCCCGGCTCGGCGAAGCCAGCATGTTGGCGAACTGCGCCGCGCGAACCATGCCCCGCACCGGACGGTCCGGCGAAGCCGTATCGACGATCATGACGCGCCCATCGACGATGGCGTTGAAGTGGAAATCGTGGATCAGCACCCATGATGCCGGATATTGGGCCGGAAGTTTGAGCACGGCCGGGATCGGCTCTTCGGCCAGCGGCGTGGGGAACGGGACCTTTGCCGCCGGAGCAGCGGCGAGCGCCGCACCGGTGGTGGTCAGGGCCAGGGCCAGCGCGAAAAACCTCATGCGACGAACTCCCATGCAGCCCGGCGATGGTGTGCCGTTTGCAGGCCCATAGTCTCAAACCAGCAACAAAACTGTCAAGTGACCTAAATTTGTCAGGTGACAGATTTTGAAAGGCACTCTATCCTGTGATCTCGTAGAGGCAGAAAGCGCGATGAAGCAGCAAGATAACGTGCCGCACTATGTGACGGACATGGTCTTTTCCGAGCGGGAGGGCGGCTATGCCAAGGGCAACGAGACCCGCGAACTGATCTTGCGAACTGCGCTCTCGATCCTGATCGAGGAGGGATACCGCGCCATGTCGATGCGCCGAGTCGCCGCGGCCTGCGACATGAAGTTCGGCAACCTCACCTACCATTATCGCAGCCGGGAAGACCTTGTGCGCGAGCTGATGGAAGCGGTCATCCGGAGTTACGAGCTGGAGTTCGTATCGATCATGCACATGCCGGGTGTTCCGGCTGAGGAGCGTCTGCGCCGCGTGTGCATGCTGGTGCTTGACGACATCCGCTCGAAGAAGACGACGCGCTTTTTTCCGGAACTGTGGGCACTGTCGAACCACGATCCGTTCGTGCTGGAACGCGTGCAGGACCTCTACGTGCGCGCCCGAGCGCCGTTGCTGGAAATCGTCACCGAAATGCGCCCCGACCTGCCGGAATCCGAACGCGAACTCGTCGCCCTGTTCATCTCAGCTTCGATGGAAGGCATGACCATCTTTGCCGGTCACGAAAAGCCGTTCGAAAAGCGCATGCCCGAAATCGAGCACCTTGCGGTCCTGTCCTTCTGCAATCTGGTCAAGACGCTGAAACCAGGCGAATTGGCGCAAAGGCTTTAGCGTCAGGACCCGATCAAGGCACCAACCAACGCTTTGCACCCCACCCAAGCGGCGCAGATGTGACCCGAAAGGGCTTGGCCGTCAGCCTTCTCAAGCCGGGTGTGCACGCAATCGAACAAGTTTTGGCGGTGGGAAGTCGACCGGGTTCCAACCTTCTCTGGCACATACGCCATTGGTTATATTGTCCTATAGGTATTTTTCGAACGGCGTTAAGGGCCAAAACTATACCCATCTCTAAAGTCTCACCTATGCTGCACCTGCATCCATCTCGCTCCCATAATGGCGCTCGCCGTTGATCTTCACCAACACCTCGTCGAGGTGCCAGCGCCAATGTCTGAAACCGCGTATCCGGCTCACCCGTTGGCGCCGGATCTCTTAATCGCGCATCGATCCAAAACGATTCCACCAAAACCGTACCGTCCCGTGACAAACGTCAATCCCACGCTCGAACAGCAGGTCCTCCACATTGCGCAACGATAATGGGAACCGCACATACATCATAACCGCCAGGCGGATAATCTCGGGCGAAGAGTTAAAGTACGGGTTCGCGGATCTGCTCATAAAGCCGACTTACCGCCCTAAGAGTCTGACTCAAAAGTCCATTTAGGCTTTGGAAAGTCTAGCAATTCTGCAGTTAGCATACGGATTGAGGCGACGATAGCCCATGCGGTTGAGCTTTCGATGGACCGCTCCCAATCTTTGGCGAGGCGGCGGCAACGGCCGAGCCATGCGAAGGTGCGCTCGACGACCCAGCGGCGAGGCAATAACTCGAAGCCCTTTGCCGTGTCGGAGCGCTTGATGATTTCCAATGACCAGTCGCCTTGCTTACGCAGAGCGTCCCTTAGCTTGTCTCCGGCAGAACCGCCATCGGCGAAGAGATGGCGCAGCCACGGGAACCGGGTACGGATGGCCTTGAGCACATCGACGGCACCGTCTCGGTCCTGGATATCGGCAGCATGGACGAGGATAAAGATCAGGAACCCACAGGTGTCGGTGACGATATGCCGCTTGCGCCCCTTTACCTTCTTGCCCGCATCATAGCCGGAAATCCCGCCGCCTTCGGTGGTTTTGACCGATTGGTTGTCGATCACACCGGCGCTTGGGCTGGCCTCGCGTCCCAGTTGTTCACGAGCCGTCATCACCAGCAAATGGTTGATCGTGTAAGCAGGCCGCTGCTGCGCCAAGCATAGAAGTAGCGCTGTACAGTCGAGAGTGGTGGGAAATCCTTGGGCAGCATTCGCCACTGGCAACCGCTTGTCCCGACATACAGGATCGCGTTCAACACCTCCCGCAGATCTGTCGAACGAGGTCGCCCGCCCCGCCTTGCTGGTGGAAACAGCGCCTCAATCAAAGCCCACTCTTCATCACGCAAATCGCTTGGATAGCGCAGCCCGGCACGGCTATGCTGCTGGCGGGTTATATCGGTTCACATCCTGTCCTCCGAGGTCTATGCAAACCCCCGGAATCAAAGATGTGACAATGCGTCAAACGCAATCGATTGATATCACACAACTACTTTTGAGGACGGGCTCTAACCGTCGGCCGGCCATTTTGCTCTGACAACGCCTTCCGCATTGACAGTCAGTCAGACGTACGACATACCGGCGGCGTGTTGAGGAGACTGAACGTGACTGGTTGGCAATATCGCAAGGGCGTGCATGATCTCGGAGCCGGCACTTATGCCTATTTGCAACCCGATGGGAGCTGGGGCTGGAGCAACGCCGGTCTGGTTTCGGATTCCGGACAGTCGCTTCTGGTCGATACGCTGTTCGACCTGCGGCTGACGGGCGAAATGCTCGACGCGCTGCGCGATGCCGTTCCGGCCGCCGCCCGGATCGACACGCTTGTCAACACGCACTCCGACGCTGACCACATTTACGGTAACCAGCTGCTCAAAGGGGCGCGCATCATCATGTCCGATGCGGGCGCCGAGGAATTCTTTAAGGTACAGCCCAGCCTGATCCACGAAATCGTGACCAACCCCGAACGGTTCGGGCAGGGCGGGGAATACCTGCGTGAAAAGATGGGCCCGCACCTGTTCGATTTTTCGCAGATTGTCCTTACTCCGCCGACCGAGACCTTTGCGCTCGAAAGCGAGATCATGGTCGGCAACAAGAAGGTGGTGATGCGCAACGTGGGGCCCGCGCACACGGCTGGCGACGTGGTGGTGCACGTGCCCGATGATGGCGTCGTATATACCGGAGACCTGTTGTTCGTTGGCGGCCATCCTGCGGTTTGGGACGGCGACGTGGAAGGCTGGATCCGGGCGTGCGATTATATCCTGTCGCTGAACGCGACGGCGATCGTGCCCGGGCACGGGCCGGTCACGGACAACCAGGGCGTGATGCGTTTTCGCGATTACCTGCAGATGTTGCTGACGGAAACCAGGCGCCGCTTCGATGCGGGTGTCCCGCTGGAGGATGCGGCACTAGAAATGGCGCTGATGCAGGAATTCGCCGACTGGCATCTGCCCGAGCGGATCGCAGGCAGCGTCAATTTCCTCTATGGCAAGCTCGGCAGCCCCGAAGCGACCGATAATATCGTCGAGACCTTCGCCAAGCTGGCGCGCAATGCAAAGCGCAGCGCGGCTGCCCGCCACGACCCGCGCCACGAACACTGCTGCCACTGACGCGAAAGGTCATCCCGCCATGCGCTTTGTCAGCTATCGGCATCGAGGCCGAGCCAGCTATGGCGTGCAACACGCTGATGGTTTCGTCGTCGACCTGCCACGGGTCGGCGCCGATGTGGGCAAGGCGCCGCCGGCAAGCCTGCAGGGTCTGATCGAGTGCGGCGGGGACGGGCTTGATCTCGCCGCCGGCGCCCGCGCCGCTGCGCCGCCGCACGCGCGGCTCGCATCGGAAGAGATCGAGTTACTTGCGCCGCTGCCGCAACCGGTGCGATTGCGCGACGCAAGCCTATTCCTCGAGCATATGGAAGCCAGCCTCGGCAAGATCGGCAAGTCTCTCGATCCGGCATTCCGCGCCCAGCCGATCTTCTACAACGCCAATCATCTGGTCATGCATGGGCCGGACAGCGACATCTTCTGGCCGGCCGAATCGACCTGGATGGACTACGAACTGGAAATCGCGTGTGTCATCGGCCGGGCTGGCAGCCGGGTCTCGCCCGAAGAGGCGCGGCGGCACATCTTCGGCTTCACCATCTTCAACGACTGGTCGGCCCGGGATCTGCAACTTGGCTTCATGGCCGCGGGTCTCGGCCCCTCGGGGGGCAAGGACTTCGCCAGTTCGCTAGGTCCCTGCGTCGTCACGTTGGATGAGCTGGGCGATCCGTACGATCTGACCATGACGGCGCGGGTAAACGGGGTGGAATGGTCGCGCGGCAGTACGGCATCGATGTTCCACAGCTGGGAGGACGCCATCGCGGCATGGAGCCGGCTTTCCCCGCTTGTCCCGGGTGAGGTCATCGGCTCCGGCACGGTACTTGGGGGGTGCGGGTTCGAGCTTGATCGCCGCCTGTCAGATGGGGACGTGGTCGAACTCGATATCGAGGGCATCGGCACGTTGCGCAACCGGGTTGTGGTCGCCCCTGCGGATGCGGCGCGGTAATCCCCTTGCCTTGATCTTTGTCCCAATCTGGGGTTGGGTTCCCGCGCATCCGGTTTCGGCATGCAACAACCCTGACCCAAGGACCGAGATCGAATGGCTGCTCCCAAAGGGGATTCCCGCGAACGACTTCTGAACAGCGCCGAAAAGCTTTTTTCCGAACGCGGTTTCGAAGGCACGTCCACGCGCGACATCGTCAGCCTTTCGGGCGATACCCTTGGCACGTTGAGCTACCATTTCGGCAACAAGGAAGTCCTGTTTGCCGAAGTGGTGCGGCGTCGTTTCGACGAACTGGGCGAGGTGCGCCGCCAGATGTACCGCGAATTGCGTAAAAAGGCCGGCGGCAAGCCGCTTTCGCTGGCGGAAACGGTCACGGCGATTGTCTATCCCTTCGTGCGGCAGGCAATGTGCGGCGGGCCGATGTGGGAGAGCTACACCGCACTGGTCGGCCGGCTGATGTACATTCACAGCGAGCAGCACGTCCGCCTCGTAGGGGAGTTGTCCGATCCTATCGGCAGGGAAATGCTTGGCTGGATCCGCGAGGCCATGCCCACGGCCGATCCGGTAGACCAGGCCTATGCGTTCCAGTTCATCATCGGCTGCATGATCGACAGCGTTTCGCGCAGCATGAATGCGCGGACGGTCCGCCTGTCACAAGGTGCTTGCAAGCCGTTCGATTTCGAAGCCGTCAGCCAGCGCGTGCTGCGCTTCTGCATTGCCGGTGCAGAAGCGCTGATGGCCAAGGATTAAGCCGCACCCCCGCATTTCCGTGGGCTTCCACAGGGCGACTTGACAGTCAGTCAGACGAACGACATACTTATGGTCGCAAGCGAAGGCGGGTAGAGAAGTGCGTTCGACGCTCATCGGCCTTCGCCACACGATAACCATCTGGAGGGGGTATCCGACTATGACACGCAAGTCCTATTTCATGCAGTGCGCGCTTTTGGCCGGTGGACTGTGGGCTATGCCCGCGCTGGCCCAGACCGCCGCCGAGGCTGCCGATGCGCGCGCAGCCACGGACGCGGCCAGCACCGGGGACATCGTCGTGACGGCGGAGCGTCGTTCGCAGAGCATCCAGCGCGTGCCCGTCTCGGTGACAGCGCTCGATGCGCGCGAACTGGCGCGGGTGGGACTCAACAACGCGACCGATGTAACCAGCCGCGTGCCCAGCCTCCGCTTCGCCACGCTAGGCGGCTCGTTCGTGGCGTACAACATCCGCGGCGTATCGCAGAACGACTTTACCGATCACCTCGAACCGCCGATCGCGCTCTACGTCGATGACAGCTATCTCAGCACGCCCTCGCAGACCAGCCTGCCGGTGTTCGACATGCAGCGCGTGGAAGTGCTGCGCGGCCCGCAGGGCACGCTGTTCGGGCGCAATGCCACCGGCGGTCTGATCCACTTTGTCAGTAACCAGCCGACAAAGGACACCCAGGGGTACGTCGATGTCACCTTGACCGACGAGCTCAGCGGCAAGCTGGAGGCGGCAGTCGGCGGTTCGATCACCGACAATATCCAGGGCCGCGTTGCCGTGACGATGCTCAGCCGCGAAGGCTACGTGACCAACAGCGGGCCCGATGGCGGCAAGCTGGGGTCGGAACACTATGTGGCCGCGCGCACGATCCTGGCGATGCAGCCCACCGACACGACCAATATCAACCTCAACTTCCGCTACTACAAGAACTTCGACCAGACCGGATCGCCGGTCACCTTCCGCCCGACGGTGGTAGACGGCCAGGGGCTGGGGCGCTTCGTCGGCGCCGATGAAAATCCCTATGGCACCTGCAATGGCTGCGCGGCGCCGTTCTACGCGGGCTACCTGCAGAAGAACATCTATGATGGGGGCTTCAGCACCAAGGGGAACTTCGGTCGCGAGGTCTACGCGGGGACGCTCAAGATCGAGCAGGAACTGGGCTTTGCCAAGCTGATCGCGATTTCCGACTATCAGCACCTGACCAAGGACTGGTTCGAGGATACCGACGGCACGCCGGCCGACATCGTTCGCGACGTTCACGACCAGCAGCTGGAACAGTTCACGCAGGAATTGCGCCTGACCCAAGAGTCGGGTGCCTTCCGCTGGAACCTTGGCGGATACTACTATCACCAGAAGTCCGACACGGTGAACAACTACACGTTGTTTGCCGGCGTGTTCGACCCCATCGGCACCGCGCATATTCGCTCGCGCAGCCTCGCTGTCTACGCGCAGGGTGATTACGACCTGACGCCTGCGCTGACGGTGACGGTGGGCGCGCGCTATACCAACGACAAGCGCAATATCGATTTCACGCTGTCCGACAGCGGCGTTCCGCTGCCGCCGTTCAAGTTCAACACCTCGACCTACCCCGATCTGGCGCACCAGTCGGACAATCTATATTCCTACCGCGCAGCCGTGCAGTGGAAGCCGGACAGCCGCACGATGCTGTTCGCCAGCTTCAACCGCGGCACGAAGGGTGGCAACTTTGCGCTGCCGTTCTTCCTGCCGGCCGCGCCGGGCATCATCGCCTTCAAGCCCGAAGTCCTCTATTCGTATGAAGTCGGTGAGAAGTGGACATCGAGCGACGGCGTGTTCCGCGTGAACGCCACGGCGTTCTACTATGATTACAAGAACTACCAGGCCTATATCTTCGCGGCCGATCCAGGCTTCAATCCCGTGGGCACCATTCGCAACCTGCCGGCCAAGGCAAAGGGCATCGAACTGGAACTGACTGCCAGACCGGTCACCGGGTTGACGCTGGGCGCCAACCTCGTCGGTATGGACTCCAAGATCCGTGGCGTTGTCCTGCCCAATGGCGATGTCGTGGACCGCAAGCTTCCTCAGGCGCCTTCGTTCTCCGGCAACGGCATGATCCGCTATGAATTCCCCGTGCTGGGCGACAAGGTGGCAGCGATTCAGGGCAACGTGGTGTGGCAGGGCAAGATGTCCTTCACCGCGATTTCCGCGCCCGACGAACGCGAAGGCGCATGGCAGTCAGGGGACCTGCGCATCAGCCTCGGCTCGCAGTCCGGTTCGTGGGAAGCCGCGATCTTCGCCAAGAACATCTGGAACAATCATCACCGCATCTGGGCTTACGACCTGAGCACCTTCGGGACGGCTGCGCAGATCTATGCCCGCCCGCGGTCGGTCGGCGTGTCCTTCCGCCACAACTTCAACTGAAGCATACTACTCTCCCGGAGCCGCGAACATGGGTGTCGAAATGAACCAACTGGAACAGGCGTGGATGGACTTGGAGCACAAGCGTCTCGCCACGCTCGACCCTGCTGAAAAGGCGGCCATTGCAGAGGCCCAAGGTCCGATCGAGGAGCAGATACTGGCAAGCGCTTCGCCAGTGAACGCGCAACCCGGCCCGTTTCCGACCACCACCCGAACCGGGGTGCAGCCCCGGATCCTGGTGGTCGGCGGCGGGGTCGGGGGAGTGTGCTTCGGCGTCCGGCTGCGCCAGCAGGGCTATACAGACTTCACAATCCTCGAAAAAAGCGACGACGTGGGCGGCACCTGGCACCACAACACCTATCCGGGTGTTGCCTGCGACGTTGCATCCTATTTTTACAGCTACACCTTCCGCCCCAACCCGCGCTGGACGCGGATGTTCGCGCCGGGAAGCGAGATCAAGCAATACCTCAACGACATTGTCGACGAATTCGGCCTGCGGGAGCGGGTGCGGCTGGGCGCGGAGGTCGCCTCCTGCACCTGGCGCGACGGGGCATGGCAGGTCGTGCTGGCCAGCGGTGAGGAACTGGTCGCCGACATCCTGCTGCTGGCGGCGGGTTTTCTCCACCTGCCCAAGGTTCCGAGCTTCGAAGGGCAGGAGAACTTTGCCGGCAAGATCATGCACAGCACGCAATGGCCTGCCGGTGCCGACGCGGGTGGTCAGCGCGTGGGCGTGGTCGGAACCGGTTCGACCTCGGTCCAGATCGTCTCCACGCTGTCCGAGACGGCAGAGCACATTTCGGTCTTCCAGCGCACGCCGCAGTGGGTATTCCCGGCTGAGAACGACTTCTATTCGCCGCGCCGGCAGGACATGCTCGCCCGCAGCCCGGCGTTGGTGCGCGGGCTCTACGATTACTACATGCACCTTTATAACGATGGCTTCGGCCGCGGCGCGGTGGGGGACATGGAGGCGCAGAAGCCGTTTGCGGATGCCTGCAACGCCAACCTCGCCTCGATCGCGGACCCCGAACTGCGGCGTAAGCTGACGCCTGACTATCCGGCATTCTGCAAGCGGCTGGTGTTCTCCGGCGGCTTCTACAAGGCGCTGCAGAAGGACAACGCATCGCTCGTCACCGACGCCATCGTCCGGTTCGAGCGCGACGGCATCCGCACCGCCGACGGCACGCTGCACGAACTGGACGTGGTCGTGCTGGCCACCGGGTTCGAGGCCATGGCCTATTTCCGCAAGCTCAACATCTCGGTCGAAGGCGGGCCATCGGTAACCGAGGCGTGGAAGATGGGCGCGCGTTCGTTCGACACCGTGGCCATGGCGGGGTTCCCCAACCTGTTCTTCGTGGGCGGGCCATATTCGACGGTGGGCAACCTCTCGGTCATGTCCGCGTTCGAGATCCAGTCCGCGCATATCATGAAGCTGATGGAAAAGGCGCAGCTCGCGGGCCACAAAGCCATCACCCCGCGCAAAGACCGGGAAGACGCGTTCCTTGCGCGCATGCGCGAAGCCGAAGGCAAGACCGCCTGGCTGCAGGGGTGCCAGAGCTGGTATCTCGACGAGCACGGGCATGTTGCCATCTGGACCTCCACGCCTGACGAGTTCATCGCATATCTCGGCCGCGAGCCGGATCTTGCCGAATACGACGTGGTGGCCTGAACCGGTCGCCGAGGAGAGAGCAACGGGGCGGGGCGGACCGGTTGTCCGGCCCGCCCTTTCTGCGTCAGGCGGAAATGCCGCCGTCCACGGCGACCTCCGCCCCGGTGATATAGCGGGCATCGTTCGACGCGAGGAACGCGGAAATCCGGGCCACGTCCTCCGGCTGGCCGCGCCGGTGCCCCAGCGGGATCATCGCCTCGAGCGCGGAGAGCATGGCCGGGTCATTGCTGCGCAGCATGGCCGTGTCGATTGCGCCGGGGTGGATCGAATTCACGCGGATGCCAAAGCCGGCAAGGTCGGCGCTGGCGCATTTGGTCATGCCCCGGATCGCCCATTTCGACGCAGAATAGGCGAACATGCCAGGATAGCCGCGAAGGCCGGCCCCCGAACTGATGTTGACGATCGCCCCGCCGCCGCCTGCCTGCATCGCCGGCGCAACCGCCTGCATTCCCAGGAACGCCCCCAGTTGATTGACCGCGAAATGACGTTCCATGTCCTGCGCGGTCGTTTCCATCATTCCGCGCGGCAGATAGTATCCCGCGTTGTTCACCAGCACGTCCACGCGCCCAAAGCGGTCCACGGCGACCGCCACGACCCGCGCCCAATCCTCTGCCGAGGTCACGTCCATGCGCAGGGTTAGCGTGCCGTCATTCCCGGCAGGCTCCGCGCCAGCCGCCAGGTCCGTGAGCACCAGCAGCGCGCCCTGTGCGGCATATTCGTGCGCTTGGGCTTGGCCCATCCCGCCTTGCGCACCCGTGATGATGGCAACCTTGCCTTGCAGTTTTCCCATCCCTGTCCTCTCCTGCAGTCGAGGTCACCGCCTTGACTGTCAGTCATACGTACGACATACTTGGGTGGCTATCAAGTGCACGGCCGCAAGGGCTGGCGTGGCGGAACAATGCATTGGGAGTGGATATGCTGCGTATGAATGGCAGGGTTGCCCTGGTAACCGGTGCGGCTGGCGGGATCGGAACCGCCATTGCCCGCAAGTTGCGCGCCGAAGGCGCATCGGTGGTGCTGGTTGACTGTGATGAAGATGCCCTTGCGGCACTTGCTGCGGAGCTGGGCGATGCGGTGGCCGTGGCCGGTGACGTAACCTCGCCCGATCTGAATGCGCGTGCGGTCGAAACCGCGCTCGCCCGCTTCGGCAAGCTGGATGCCGCCGCGCTCAACGCCGGGATCGAGGGGCCTGCGGGGCCGATCGGCACCATGGCTGTTGAGGACTTCGACCAGGTGATGAACGTGAACGTGCGCGGCGTCTTCCTCGGGCTGTCCAGCGTGATGCCCTCGATGAGCGCAAACGGCGGCTCCATCGTTCTTACCTCGTCCACGCTCGGCTTCACCAGTTCCCCGGGCATCAGCCCTTATGTCGCCAGCAAGCATGCAGTGATGGGGCTGATGCGCACGGCCGCGCTCGAAGGTGCCGAACGCAATATCCGCGTCAACGCGATCAACCCTGGCCCCGTGGAGACACGGATGGTCCGGGCCGTCGGCGCGGCCGTCAGCCCGGCTGATCCGCAGGCCTTCCGCACCGCGCTGACCGGCATGGTGCCGATGAAGCGGTACGGGCAGCCCGAAGAAGTCGCCAATTTCGTCTGCTTCCTCCTGAGCGACGAGGCCAGCTATTGCAGCGGCGGGTTCCACACCATCGATGGCGCCTACACGGCGGCGTGAACGGCAATTGCAGGAAGGGATTGGCAAATGGGACGCATGGACGGACGGGTGGCGCTGGTAACGGGCGCTGCCGGGGGCATCGGCAGTGCGGTGGCGCACAAGTTGTCTGCCGAAGGGGCCGGGCTGGTTCTGGTCGACCGTGATGAAGCGGCGCTGGCGGCACTTGCTGCCGAACTGCCGGGAGCACAGGCGGTGGTCGGCGATGTCACCACGCCCGAACTCTACGAGCGCGCGGTCAATGCCGCGCTTGCATCCTTCGGTAAGCTCAATGCCGCCGCGCTCAACGCCGGGGTCGAGGGGGCGCCGGGCCGGATCGGCGAATTGCCGGTCGAGGAATTCGACCGCGTGATGAACGTCAACGTGCGCGGCATTTTCCTGGGCCTGTCGCGGGTCATGCCGGCGATGAGCGCAAACGGCGGCTCCATCGTCCTCACATCATCCACCTTCGGGATCACGGCCACGCCCAATTTCAGCCCCTATGTCGCCAGCAAGCACGCGGTGATGGGCCTGATGCGGACCGCCGCGCTCGAAGGCGCAGAGCGCAATATCCGCGTCAACACGATCAATCCCGGGCCGATCGATACGCGCATGGTCCGCGATCTCGAGCAGGCCGTGAGCCCCGGCGATCCATTGGCCTTTCGCAATGCCTTGACCGGGATGGTCCCGCTGAAGCGTTATGGCCAGCCGGCCGAGGTGGCCAACCTCGTCTGCTTCCTGCTCAGCGATGAAGCCAGCTATTGCACCGGCGGGTTCCACACCGTCGACGGCGCCTATACGACGCTATGATCACCCCGGCTGACGCACACCCGGCGGCGCATTCGCCTATGCCGCAGGCGCAATCGCTGTCGCTCGTCCTCCGGCGCTCGGCCCGGCGGACGCCGCACAAGCCGGCGGTGATCTTCGAAGACGAAACCTGGAGCTTCGCCGCGCTCGACCGGCTGGCCGATGAACTGGCCGCCGGGCTGGCGGCGCGCGGCATTGGCAAGGGTGACCGCGTCGGCATCGTTGCGCGCAACAGCCATGCCTTTCTTGCCATCCGTTTCGCCGTGGCGCGGATCGCGGCGGTGCTGGTGCCGGTGAACGTCATGCTGGGCGCGGCCGAAATCGGCTTCATCCTCGAACATGCCGGCGTCTCGCTGGTCTTTGCCGATGGCGAATTTGCCGGCACCGTGCGCGAAGCGCTGGGCGCGGCTGGCGCCGATATCGTCACCGTCATGGACAGCGTGGCCGGCTTATCGGGCTGGCAGGAACTGTGCGTGCGCGGCACCGTGGCGCAAGACTGCGCCACGGCCGAGGACCTGTTGCAGATCGTCTACACCAGCGGCACAGAAAGCCGGCCCAAGGGGGCCATGCTCACCCACGGCGCCGTCCTCTGGGAATACCAGAGCTGCCTGTTCGACTGCGAATGGTCCCCGGCGGATGTCACACTCCACGCCCTGCCGCTGTTCCATTGCGCCGCGCTGGACCTGATGGCGGGGCCTGCGATTGCGGCGGGAGCAACCGGCGTGATCATCGCCCGTCCCACGCCCGAGGCGATCTGTGCCGCGATAGAGCAGCATCGCGTTACCTCGTTCTTCGCGCCACCCACCGTATGGATCGCCATCCTGCGTTCCGCGGCGTCGGAACGCCACGATCTGTCCTCGCTGGCCAAGGGCTACTACGGCGCATCGATCATGCCGGTCGCCGTGATCGAGGAACTGGCGATGCGGTTGCCCCGCCTGCGCTTGTGGAATGTCTATGGCCAGACCGAAATCGCTCCTCTTGCAACCCTGCTTCGCCCCGATGAGCACGTCGGCCGGCTCGGCTCCGCGGGCCGGGCCGCGTTGCATGTCCAGACGCGCGTGGTCGACGACGACATGAACGACGTGCCCCCGGGCGCGGTCGGGGAAATCGTCCACCGCTCACCGCAGTTGCTCAGCGCTTACTGGAAACAGCCCGAAGAAACCGCGCGCGCCTTTGCGGGCGGCTGGTTTCACAGTGGCGACCTCGCCACGATGGACGCCGAAGGCTTCATCACCGTGGTCGACCGCAAGAAGGACATGATCAAGACCGGTGGCGAAAATGTCTCTTCGCGCGAAGTGGAGGAAGTCATCTACGCGCATCCCAAGGTGTCGGAAGTGGCGGTCATCGGCATACCCGATGACCGCTGGGTGGAAGCCGTCGCGGCAGTGATCGTCCTGCGCGCCGGCCAGCAGGTCGAAGCCTCGGAAATCCTTGAACACTGCGCAGTCCGGCTTGCTCCTTTCAAGCGGCCCAAGCATGTGTTCTTCACCCCCGGCTTGCCCCGAAACGCCAGTGGCAAGATCATGAAACGCGACGTGCGCGATGCGTTCGCCGCAAAGCGGGCCGAAGCATGACCGACTTCCATGCGCCCACCGCCGACCAGCTCCTGGCCATGCGCGTCAACGCCGGTCTCGATGCATTGGCCCTGCATGATCGCTTTGCCGCCGCCACGCCCGATCTGGTCGCAGCCATTGCCAACGGCATCGGCGCGCTCGCCGAACGCGAATGGGCGCCGCTGAACCGGCTGGGCGACGTGCAAGGGGCCACCTGGTGCGATGGAACGGTCACCCTGCCGGCCGGTTTCGCACAGGCTTATCGGGCGTTTTTCGAACAGGGCTGGGGCTCGATTTCAGGCCCGACCGCCCATGGCGGTCAAGGTCTGCCGTTCACGCTGGCAACGTGCGTGCTCGAAACCCTCGGCACCGCCAACATGGCCTTTTCGCTGCTGCCCATGCTCACGGCCGGCGCCGTGGAAGCCCTGCATTACCATGGCAGCGCCGAGCAGCGGGCGACCTATCTGCCAAAGCTCATCAGCGGCGAATGGTCCGGGACCATGAACCTGACCGAACCGCAAGCCGGGTCTGACGTGGGTGCGTTGCGGACCACAGCTAGGCCAATCGAAACAGGTGAGCATGCCGGGAAATGGCGGATCAAGGGCACCAAGATCTACATCACCTGGGGCGAGCATGACTTGTCACACAACATCATCCATCTTGTGCTTGCCCGGACACCCGGCGCTCCTGCGGGGACCCGCGGCATTTCGTTGTTCGTTGTTCCGAAATACCTTGTTGGTGCAGACGGGCAGCTGGCGCAGCGCAACGACCTCCGTGTCGTTTCCATCGAACACAAGCTAGGTATCCATGCCTCGCCGACTTGCGTGATGAGTTTCGGCGATAATGACGAATGTATCGGCGAGTTGGTCGGGGCGGAAAACGCGGGCCTGAAGGCCATGTTCACTATGATGAATTCCGCGCGTATCAATGTCGGTAGTCAGGGCGTGCAAGTGGCTGAAGCTGCTTTGCAAAAGGCCTGCGCCTATGCGTTGGAACGCGTGCAGTCACCCCGCGCCGGGTCGCCAGACAAGACCCCCGTTTCGATTATCCAGCACCCTGATGTGCGACGCATGGTGTTGCGCATGCGGGCGCTGACAGAAGCAGCGCGGGCGCTTTTGTATTACACCGCAGGACAGGTCGACCGCGGTACGCTTGGAGTTTCCCAGGCACAGCAGCGTGCGGAGGTGCTGGTGCCGATGTTGAAGCTATGGGGCACCGACATTGGCTGCGAAGTTGCAAGCCTTGGCGTGCAGGTTCACGGCGGCATGGGCTTTGTCGAGGAAACCGGAGCGGCCCAGTTCTACCGCGATGCGCGCATTGCGCCAATCTACGAAGGTACTAATGGCATTCAGGCCGCCGACTTTGTTGCCCGCAAACTGGGTGATGGCAGTGTTCTGAAGGGTCTGTTGGCAGACGTCGTCGCCGATGCAACAAGCGGTTCAGTCCTAGCTGATTTGGCCAACGACTGCATCGCAGTTGCCGATTGGATGGTGAACGAAGCCAGCATTGACGACAAACTAGCGGGTAGCGTCCCTTTCTGTACGATGTGCGCAGTGGCGATTGCCGGCTGGCAGCTGTTACGACAGGCTCGCGCCACTGAGGAAACAGGCAGTGTGCTCTTTAAAGAAAAAGCAACTGTTTCACGCTATTTCAATGAACAATTTGCGGCCGAAGCCCGGGGTTTTCGTTTCAGTGCGACTGCTGGCTCGGCGCTGCTCTACGAACTTGATGAAAAAGAGCTAGCTCGATCCTGAATAGTCATATTATTTGGCGATATTATATGATTGATCTGGCCCCCTCTGAGTGGCCCCAAATCTGTTTTATTTTTGGCTCCGAAGGAGGAGTGGAGTGGAATAGCAAGGAAGCCCAAGCTTGCGGAGATCATTCGCATGCTGCGCGAAGCCAAGATCGTGTTGGCGCGGGGCTACGGATCGCGGTATCCGAAGGCGTAGCGCATACGTCGGATTGACGAATCATTTTAGCAATGTTCTATTTATGTTCCATTAATCTAGGAACATGAAACGTGCTGCGCCTTGTCGATATCCCGTCCAAACTCGAACTTCCGCTGTTCACTTCCACAGTGCCGGCTGGATTCCCGAGTCCGGCGGATGACCACATCGAGGGCAAGCTCGATCTCAACGAGCATCTGGTCCGGCGGCCGGCGGCAACCTTCTTCGTCCGGGCTGCAGGTGAGTCCATGCGGGGAGCCGGGATCTTTGATGGCGACCTGCTGGTAATCGACCGCGGGATCACGCCCCAGCCTGACGACATCGTGATTGCTGTCGTCCACGGCGAACTAACGGTCAAACGGCTGCGGCGGCAGGACGGCGCCTGGCAACTGGCGGCCGAGAACCCGAATTTTCCCACCATGCAGATCCGCGATGATGGCTGTGAAATCTGGGGCGTCGTCACCCACAGCATCCGGCGTCATTGTGGACGCTGATGGCCACCTTCGCGCTCGTCGATTGCAACAACTTCTACGCGTCCTGTGAGCGGCTGTTCCAGCCGGATTTGCGGGATCGTCCTGTCGTGGTCCTGTCCAACAACGATGGCTGCGTGATCGCCCGGTCCAATGAGGCCAAGGCGCTGGGCATCCCGATGGGTGCGCCTCTGTTCAAGATCCGCCGCCTGATCGAGGAGCATGGGATCACCGTCCGCTCGTCAAACTACGCCCTCTATGGAGATATCTCGGAGCGCGTGATGAGCGTGCTTGGCGCGCAGGCCCCAGCCCACGAAATCTACAGCATCGACGAGTGCTTCCTGGACCTCGACCGCATGAGCTAGTGGTCAGGCAAGCACTTCACCGGATGGGGTTGCGCTTCAGGCTACACCGGAAAGATCTTCCGGGCAGCCCTGACATCGTCTTTCCCAAGTTCCGAGCCGTCGTTTTTGTCCATGGCTGCTTCTGGCATCGTCACAAAGGTTGTCGGTTAGCTTCAGAGCCGAGCACGCGCTCCGAATTCTGGGCTAAGAAGTTTGCTGCCAACGTCAGTCGGGATGAGCAGAACATGCTTGGATTGGCGGCTCAGGGGTGGCGCGTCGGCGTGATCTGGCAATGCGCGGTCAAGTCGCCAGGACCAGCCGAAATCGCTCATCAGATAAACGCGTGGCTTAATGGGGCCAGTGGATCACTGGTTATCCCTTCTGACTGAAGCCGGATGCCGGAAGGTTGGACGCGGGTAAATTTATGTGCCTCTACCGGCTTCCGAAGCGAAGATCGCGATGCCGAAAGGATGAGTGATATCGGGGTTTTACGGCTCTGCACCGGAACTGGTGCGGTCGAGAGCTTTGGAGAATATCGGGCCTAAGAGAGCATATCTGCCCCAGCACCGCAGATGTGCAGTGGAGAGGCTAATACCTATAACCCTTGAAACGCTGGGGATTTTTTGCGCCTGGCCCATGGAATAGAATGATTCCAATAGGTTAAATGGCGGAGCGGGAGGGATTCGAACCCTCGATACGCTTTTGACGTATACTCACTTTCCAGGCGAGCGCCTTCGACCACTCGGCCACCGCTCCGCACGTGCCTGATCGTTTCGTGCGGGGCACCAAACGTGAATCAGGCGATCAACCAAATCGCTCTGGAAGCGTGGCCCCTAGCGGCACGTGAGCGCTTTCGCAAGGCGTCGGTTCCTGCAATGATGGACAAATGTCATTACTCGTCGTTCTTGCCGCTGCAGCCGCCACCCCTGCCCCATTGGCCGTGCCCTCGCCCGGTGAAATCCTCAGTGCGTCACCGGCCGGTGACTGGACGCGGATCGCGCCTGACGACTTGCTGGTCATGGACCTTGCACCCGATTCCGCAGGTCGCCCGCGCCGTATCGTTATCCAGCTGATGCCCGAGCCGTTTTCTGCCGGATGGACCGCCAATATGCGCACGTTTGCCCTGACACGCTGGTGGGACGGACTTTCGGTCTATCGCGTGCAGGACAACTGGGTTGCGCAGTGGGGCGATGCCGACGGCGAGGACAAGGCCAAAGCCAAACCGCTTCCTGCTGGTCTGGCGAGTGTGCCGCAGAGCCGGTACGTGGTCCATCCCGAAGGACCGGAGCGGAGCGCGACCCATGAGGAGCTCGACACCTGGCTGGCCACGATGGAGGGCACGCACGCGGCGTGGCATGCGCTCACGCACAGCAAGCTCGCGATCAAGGATGCCGATCCTTATGCGGATGAGACATTCTTCTATCGTGGATGGCCAGTGGGAGCATCGCGGAAAGGGCCCAGCGCCTGGCCGCTGCATTGCTATGGCTCCATAGGCGTTGCTCGCGACACGCCGCCTGACACCGGCACTGGCGCGGAGCTCTACGCCGTCATCGGCCATGCCCCGCGCCAGCTCGATCGCAATCTGGCGGTCGTTGGTCGCGTGGTCGAAGGCATTGCCCATCTTTCATCGCTGCCGCGCGGCGCTGCGCCCATGGGTGTCTATGCCAAGCCCGAGGAGCGCACGCCGATTCTATCGATCCACCCGGCGAGCGACGTGCCCGACTTGCCTGCCTACGAATATCTTTCGACCGAGAGCATGTCGTTCCACCGCTATGCCGAGGCCAGCGCCAACCATCGCGAGGCATTCTACGTGCAGCCTGCGGGCGGGATCGACATCTGCAATCTCAAGGTCCCGGTGCGCCGCGTAAAATGAGCGAGACGGACTACGCGGTAACGGCAAGGCTTTGGCGCTGGAGCATGGGCGATAAAGGCGGGGACTGGTTCTTCATCAGCGTGGGCGACGAGGTGGGCGAGGCCCTTTCGGCAACGGCGCTGATGCACCGGATGGAGAGGGGGCGCCCGTCCGGGTGGGGCGCGGTCAAGATCGCGGTCACGGTCGGCGAAACCTGCTGGCGGACGTCGGCATTTCCGAGCAAGGAGCGCGGCTGGATGGTTCCGATCAAGGCCGTGGTGCGCAAGGCCGAAGGCCTGATCGAAGACGAACCTTTCGCCCTGACGCTGACTTTCTGAAGGACTTGAGCTTGCCTGCCCCACACAACGTCGCACTCGTCGGTTATGGCTATGCCGGGAAGACCTTTCACGCGCCGCTGATCCAGTCTGCACCCGGCCTCGCGCTGGCTGCTCTCGTCTCGCGCAATCCGGCCAAGGTCCATGCCGACCTGCCAGGGATGCGCGTTGAGGCCGATATCGCCAGCGTCCTTGCCGATCCAGGCATTGCGCTTGTCGTGATCGCCACGCCAAACGACAGTCACGCCCCGCTAGCCCATGCCGCGATAGAGGCGGGCAAGGCGGTCGTGATCGACAAGCCTCTTGCGCTCACGCTTGACGAGGCACGGGCGGTCGCCACCCACGCGGCTGCGCGCGGCACCTTGCTCAGCGTGTTTCACAACCGCCGCTGGGATGGCGATTTCCTGACAATCCGCAGGACGATCGAAGAAGGGCTGATTGGCAAGGTCGCCCATTTCGAGAGCCACTTTGACCGGTTTCGGCCGGTCGTGCGCGATCGCTGGCGCGAGAACCCTGGTCCGGGCAGCGGCGTCTGGGCGGATCTGGGGCCGCATCTTGTGGATCAGGCGCTTTGCCTGTTCGGCTTGCCCGAGCGCGTCATGGCGAGCTTCGGAATGTTACGCGACAGCGCGCAGACCGACGACTGGGCCCATGTCGTGCTGGAATATCCCACCGTGCGCTGCGTGCTTCACGCCGGGATGCTTGTCGCCGGGGGATCGCCGCGGTTCATCGTCCATGGCAGCGGGGGCAGCCTCGTGAAGCATGGCCTCGATCCTCAGGAAACGCAGTTGCTGCAGGGTTTGCGTCCGGGCGATGCCGGCTGGGGCCATGATCCGAGGCCGGTGGACCTGTTCGACGCGGAGGGCGTCCTTAAGCCCGCGGCGCTGGCCGACGGCGATTATGCGCAGTTCTATGAAAGGATGGCAAAGGCGCTTGATGGGGCTGAAGCGCCGGTTACCGCGCGCGACGCACTTGCGGTCATGGCCGTTGTCGAGGCGGCCGCGCTTGCGGCGTCGACCGGCATTGCGCAAACGGTGCCCGCTTTCGAGTAAGCCGCTGAACGATCAGCCGCCGCGCAGCACCTTTTCAACCGCTTCGACGATCTGCTGGACCGAGAATGGCTTGGCGAGGAAATGCATGTTGGGGATGTCGATTTCGCGCCGCAAGTGTTCCTCGGCATAGCCCGACATGAACAGGAACGGCAGGTTCGGCTTGAGCGCCCGGATTTCGCGCGCCATGGCGGGGCCATCCATCGAGGGCATCACGACGTCCGACACCACAAGGTCGAACTCACCCCGCCCAATGGCCTCGAGGCCTTCCTCGCCGTCCGCTGCGGTCGTGACCTCGTAACCCTGCCGCACCAGCGCGCGTTCGGCCACGGCGCGGACGGTGTCCTCGTCTTCGACCAGCAGAACGCGGCCACCGCCGGTCCATTCGCGCTTGGGTTCGCTACGGGGCCGCGCCGCTTCGGCAGTTTCGGCCGCATCGGGTGTATGCACGGGCAAGTAGATCGAGAAGCGGGTGTACTTGCCCACTTCGCTCTCGGCAAAGATGAAGCCGCCCGATTGCTTGACGATACCGTAAACGGTCGAAAGCCCCAGGCCGGTGCCCTTGCCCTTCTCCTTTGTGGTGAAGAACGGCTCGAAGATTTTACCAATCTGGCCCGGCTTGATACCTTGCCCGTTGTCCTCGACGACCAGCGCGGTGTAGTCGCCTATCGGCAGGATCTCGCTCTTCATGGCGCGCACATCGGATGCGGTCACCCGGCGGGTGATCAGCTTGAGCACGCCGCCGGCCTTGGCGCTCATGCCTTTCTGCTTCTCGTTGATCGCATCGCGCGCGTTGACCGCAAGGTTGAGCAAGACCTGTTCGAGCTGCGTCGGATCGGCCCGCACAAAGCCCAGATCGCGGTCGTGCGTCACTTCGAGCACGATCTTCTCGCCGATCAGGCGCTTGAGCAGGGCCGAAACCTCAGCCACCACGTCGGGAAGCTGCAGGACCTGCGGGCGCAGTGTCTGCTGGCGCGAGAAGGCGAGCAACTGGCGCGTCAGCGAGGCTGCGCGGTTCGAGTTTGCCTTGACCTGCTGGATATCGTCGTAATCGCTGTCGCCGGGCGTGTGGCGCATCAGCATGGGGTCGCAATAGCCGATGATCGCGGTGAGCACATTGTTGAAGTCGTGCGCCACGCCACCGGCCAGCTGGCCGACCGCCTGCATCTTGGTCGCCTGGGCAATCTCGCGCTTGAGGCGCGTCTCTTCCGAGGAATCCTTGAGGCTCAGCAACACCGCCCCCTCGCCCAGCCCGCGCACGCCTGCAAGGCTCAGCGAAACCGGCTCTTCAGGCGCGGCGCGCAGGCGCACGGCCACGTCGCCCGCCATCGGCTGGCCTTGCGCATAGCGGCGGACGGCATCGGCCAGCGCGCCCTTGTCTTCCTTGATCACGAGGTCGGACGGATAGGGCGGCGGGATCGTGTCCTCGTGCCCCGCTGCGCGCAGGAACGCGGCATTGGCAAATAGGATGCGCCCGTCGCGGTCGGTCATCGCAAGGCCGAGCGGCAGGCGCGACAGCAGCGCCTCGATCTGCGGAAGGCCCGCGCGGACCTCGCCCACCCCGCCCTGGTTGTCGATCAGCAGGAACAGCGATGCGGTGCGCGCCGGGTCGATGTTGGCAAAGCCGTCGGGGTCGGCCACCGGCAGGTGGACGAGCCTGACCGGCGTGCCCTTGCGCGCCTCGCGGGCATAGAAGATGCGCTCTGCCTCGTCGCTCGCCAGGAACGAGACGAAGTCCTGCCCTGCCATGTCATGCGTGGCTTCGCCTGTGGCACGCTGGGCAAAAGCGGAGTTGGCCGAAAGGATCGCACCTTCGGGCGTGACGACCGCCGCCTGAATGCCCTCACGCGCAAGCGCCCGCCCGAGCTTGCCGGCCATGTGGCCTGCCATCTCGGTCACGAGATCGTGCGAGGTTACCGGCATCAAGCGCCAGACGAGGTAGTCCTCGCCTCGCCCTGCCCGGCTGATTTCAGCGCGCCATGCGCCAGTGGAGTTGCTCAAGCCTTCGACCCGGGCCGAACCATCGCGCCAGGCCGCGCGTGCGGCGTCCTCCAGCCCATCGACCGAGGCCCGATCCAACGGAAGGCGGGGTGGCGAGGCGGACACGCCGAACCATTCGCTCATCAAGGTGTTGGCGCACACGAGCCGCCCGGCCCGGTCGGTTATGGCGATGCCCGCATCACTGCGTTCGATTGCCGCATTGGTGACGGACCAGTCGGGAATGGCAAATTCTGCCGCTGCTTCGACCCTTGCCGGTCTTGCGACCAGCCGCAGCGCCGCACCGATCGCGCCCACGCCGCCAAGGAACCCGGCGGCGACCAGCGGCTGGCCCGATACGCCCCACAAAAGTCCCGCGCTGGCGGCAACCGCTCCGCCCAGCAGGGCCCAGTCGCGCAACGGCGTCGCATCAGGCCCGCGCCCGTCGATCTCGCCCCCGGCGCTCGCCATCAGTCGGGGAAATCCCGCGCGGCCCAACGCATCTGGCGGACCTTGCGCTTGTGCGCGGTCCACATCCGCCAGCCGATGGCGGAAAGCAGGTAGCCCACCGCCGCAGTCACGACCGAGATCAGGAACAGCCCGATGATCAGCGATGGCGCGGCATCGGACCCTAGCCAGGCCAGCCAGTCACCCAGGCTTGCCCCGCGCGTCACGAGTTCGCTCACCGTCGAGAAATCCGCGTGATAGCCGAAGCTGTTGCCCACCCAGATCGCACCGGGAAGGAACACGAACAGCGTGGTCGGCGGGATCGACACGAAGGTCATCAGCACGGCGAGCGGAATGTTGCCACGCACCGGCACGCACATCAGCGCCGCGCCGATGATCTGGATGCCGGGAATCAGCGCGAAGATGCCGACGAACAGTCCGGCAGCGACGCCGCGCGGCACCGAACGCCTGGTGAACCGCCACAATTCATGGCGCGCGGCGAGCGGGCGGGCGAAGCGGTTATGCTCCATCTGCTCGCGCGTCGGCATGTTGGCCCGCGCCCAGTTGACGATCCGATTGAACATGGCGCCTTGCTTTTACCCGTTTCCCGTCCGCGCCCCAAGTGGGACGCCTTGCCGCCATCACGCCTAGTCCAGAGTGCGTTACCGCGCGGTGAAGTGGATCACCTTCGCCCTGGCTTAGCCGTGGTCCTTCATGATCCGCGCCTTGTCGCGCTTCCAGTCGCGCTCTTTCATCGTGCTGCGTTTGTCGGCCGCGTTCTTGCCCTTGGCGAGCGCGAGTTCGACTTTCGCGCGACCGCGACTGTTGAAGTAGATCGAAAGCGGCACCAGCGTCATGCCCTTGCGCTCGACCGCGCCGTGGAACTTGGCGATCTGGCGCTCCTTCAGCAGCAGCTTGCGCGGACGCTTGGGCACGTGGTTGTTGCGGTTGCCGTGGCTGAATTCGGGCACGTTGGAATTGACCAGCCAGACCTCGCCGTTCTTCACCTCGGCATAGCTCTCGGCAATCGAGCCCTCGCCAAAGCGTAGCGACTTCACCTCGGTCCCGGTCAGGCAGATGCCTGCCTCGTAGCGGTCCTCGATGAAGTATTCAAAACGCGCGCGCCGGTTCTCGGCGACGACTTTCGTTTTCTCGAATTCTGGGTTTACGGGACGTGCCATGGTTCCGCCCATGTAGGCGCTGGCCCGGCAAAGCGGAAGTGGGACTTCGCACTTTGTCGGGAAGCAGTTTCGTCAGGCGGATCAGAG
>NZ_JBXUGN010000006.1:0-234767 GCF_057180545.1 Novosphingobium sp. HNCC26DJ243
TCTCGTGGCTGAGCCCGAAGATCGTTGAAGCTATCGCTAACGGGACGCAGCCGAAAACACTGGACCGAGGAGCCTTGCTCGCAGCCGAGCTTCCGGTCGACTGGGCTGAGCAGGAACGCCTCTTCGGATTCTCACGCTAGCGCGCAATTCCACAGCAAAGTCAGGTGAAGACGGCTTCCGGTCGACGGAGAATTGGCCGCATTGTTGCACCGGCCGCCACCTGAGCCAGTCCGTCTCCGTCTTCACTACCGGTTATCACATAGCCAGAAGCGCGCTGAACTGCGCTCCTCCATGCGAAGGGGGTGCCCGAAGGCGAAAATCTATTATCTTGTAGGACTGTCTGGTGCGCGACGCAGTCCTGAGCGAACGGGTCTGCGGTGCCGAGTTCCCTGCCAGCAGGGTATTTTGCAGGGAAATCCGGGCGAATCCGCTTATCCGACCCGATCCTGCGGTCGTGAGACGCCCGGAATCACGGGCGTGCGAGACCAAATTCCCTGTTGTGGCGAGCAGGGAATGCAAAACCCGAAGCAGGGAATTTCGGCGTCACTCGGGCGACCATCCGCTTTGCACCCGGCTGTAATCAATCTTCTGGCGCTGGCAGCTCAGGTGGCCGGAGGTGCTTCAGCACCTGACCTGACAGAATAGGATCAAGCGCGTCCGCTTCCCGCAACGCCCAACTCGCCCATGCCTCCAGCGTCTCGGGTTCCACATCGACGCGATCGCTCATGGCTTCCCGCACTTCCGCCACCAGAGCGCGTAGATCCCGCGCGGCCCGCAGAAGTTCTCCACTTTTCCGGAGATCGGTCACGCGCTGTTCGTTCAGTTCGCGGATCCGCTCGAGACGACGCCTCTCGCGCTCGCGGCGCGCCTCGGCCTCCTTCTGTTCCCGCTCTATGCGCTCCTGCTCCGCGCGTTCCTCGTCTTCGCGAAGGCGCTTCCTGAATTTGGCTTCTCCCGCGACGATGAGTGCCGCCGCGATCTCCGCGATCCTACTTTCCAGCCTATTGCCGTCCTCATCTCGCCAGGTGTCACCCACCTCTCGATCAAAGCCGGGCTTCACACTGAGGACTAAAGGCGTGCTCGCGGGCAGGGCGGGATCCGGGCGGCGATATCCACGGCTGACAATGGTGCGGTGTTTGCCGACGATCTCTAGCGAAAGGCCCAGTGCTGTGGATCCTATCCAGGCCCGCGCGCTGATTTCCGTGTCGGTCGCGCTTACGTCTCCGCCATGGCCGCGCTTCGCCAGGGCCAGCAGAATAGCGTTGAACAGCTTCAGTCGCCGTTGATCCAGCGGATTATCGAACCTCGGCTCATCCCAGTGCCAGGAACTGTTCGTCGCCTTCTGACGGCGACGTTCCTCTTTCTGAAGGATGTCTTTGAGCCCCGGGTGATAGCTCTCGAGAGTGCGCGGCACGGCCACCCGGCCGAGGGCCTTTAGTTCTTTCGCGCGCAATTCCTCCAGGTCCTCGGGAACATCAGGAGTCGCAAAGGGGCCGCTGGCAGAAATGGGCGCCGCCTGCGCGATGAATGGGGCGAAGCGGGAATCGATCAGTATTCTGCCGGTCTCGCCGGGGCGTCGGTGAGGCGCCTTAGGAGGAGCGAGAACTTTCCTGCCCGCATGGACCCGGTTCCAGTGCCCCTGAGGCGGGGTAACCACCCCAAATCCCTTCAGCAGTTTTTTCAGGCCGACATCGCTCAGGCCAACCTGAGCGGCGAGATCGCGCATGGGAGCGGACCAAGCGAACGCGATGAGGTCATCGGGCAGAACCATAATGTCGTTTCTGTGGTACCAGTAATTCAACGCCCGCCTCCGGCTCGCTGCGTGTGTCTGCTCGCGGCTCCAATCCCAATCGGCTTAAAGAATCCGAGCCCGCCATTCGTTTTCTGCCTGTGCTTTCAGGATTTCAATCAGCTCAGCGGACACAAACTAGTCGAGATCATGCCACTCGATATGCACGTCTCCTTGGAGTAGCGCGGCCGCCCGCGCGATCGGCCTGAGCATCGGCTGGCGTCGGCATTTCTGATAGAATTTACCGGTTTTCGCCTGCCGGTCGAGTTCGACATACGAAAGGCCGCTAGCCTTGGCGCGGTGGCGAATGGCGTCCAGCGCCTGAACCTTGAAGATTGCCCGTTGCGCGCGACGATGGGGTGCCTTGATGTGCCCGGCCTTTGCCTTGATCTGGCTTAGCCGAATTCCCGGAAAGAGCGCTTCGAGTTCCTTGTCCGGAACATGGTTTTCGAAGGCCTCGCGCAAACGCCTGACCTCGAGATTTGTCCAAATGTGGCGACGGTGCACGATGTCGAGGTGGCGCGCGCGGTGCTTGAGCGCGGCAAGCGAGCGGTGCGGCAAAGCCGACTGCAACAGGTCGTAACGGGGATACAGGCTTCGCAGTCGCTCGTCCTCGTCGGCGGTCCAACTCGCCGTCTGCCCGCGACGGTCGGTGGCTACCAAGGCGCCCAAAGGCTTGCTCATGGCTCCCGCCACTGCACGATAGGCGTCCCGCCCAACAGCGTCATCGCGCGCTGGAGCGCGGTCCAGTCCATGTGCCGCGGGCTTACAAAATAGCGCTTGCGTGCCACGTACGAGTCGAGCTCTGTCATGGTGATGCGAAGGTCGAAGGCCCGGGCGCGAATGCTATCAACCAACGGCATGCCGGTCGACTTCGGCGCGCGCCGAGGACGACGATATCCCATCGCGCAGGCCTTGCCCCAGATCTGCCTTTTCGACTTGCCCGGGAACATCTCGGTGAGCGTGATCACAGGCACGCCTGTCACGTAAGGGCGTCGTAGTTGCGCGGCGTCGCCGTCGGTCCAAATCCGCAAAGGCGGCACCAGTCCGATTGTCCGAGCCTTATGAGAAATTGCACCCGCAGTGCGGCGAGGCAATGCCGCCGTCAGCGCCTGCTTGTCGGGGTAAAGCAGGCGAAGTGCCTCCAACTCATCGGCGGTCCAAACGGGCGTGCCGGCAATGGTGCAACCGGTCCGTTGGATGCGTCCGACGAGCGTGTCTCGCCCTTGCAGTCCGCGTATTTGCGCTCTTGTGAGAAGCATGTGGTCTTTTCTGCCCAGCCCGGCCGTTGGGCTTCTTATGCCTTGAATAACGCCTGGATTTTACGGAATGGCTAGCCCTGCGCCCGACTGGGGCTTCCGCGAACGGGTGATTGACCGGAAGCAATGTGGTATATATAAGTGTAAAAAATCACTCTATAGGTTTTGCCCATGCCTCACCATTTGCCCGACCTCGATCTCACCCTTGGCCAGATGCTCTGGGCGGTTCGTTATGGGCACGAACCCGACCAGCATTTCCGGGATCAGATCCGCTATCTTCGCCTCCTCGATATACCAGGGGCATCGACCACCCAGGCTAGCGGTCCCGGCAAGCGTATCCGCTACGGTTTCACCGATCTGATTGAACTCGGACTGGCGGTCACGGCTCTGGATCTCGGCTTCAGGCCCAAGGACATCGCGGCGGTGCTCGTCGGCCAGCGCGAGGCGATGCACCGCCTGTACGCCGAGAATTGGCTGGCGTTGCCCGATGCCGCGCTTGTCGCGGACTGGGTCAAAAGCCGGGGGCGGATCAAGCCACTGATTGCGGACGAAGTGTTCGTCCGCCTGCATGATCGGCGCGGCGAAAAATGGGGGCAGATCGATTTCGTCGGTGCGCAAGAAGCCGATGACGCGCTGCCCATGCTCGAACCCGTGGAGCGGTTCGGCAGCGAAGCGCCGCGTCGGCTGATTCCGCTCAAACGGCTCATGCTCCAATGGGTCGCCTGGGCACTCGAAGCCCCTGACATCAAGCCGGGTCGCAGGTAGCCCGCGATCATTTCCGGTAAGCAAGGAAGTCCAACTATAGCCTTATAAGTGATAATTTACATTTAAAGGAGTGACCGCGATGCGGTACGATCAACGTTTCTCGAATATCAGGCTGCGCATCGAATATGTCGCGCCTTCCGCCCTCGTGGCGGCGAAGCACAATCCCCGGCTCCACGGCGCTCGCCAGATCAAGGCATTGGCCAAGTCGATCGATGCTTTCGGTTTTGTCGCGCCGGTCATCGCCGACGAGAACAACGTGCTGATCGCAGGCGACGCGCGTGTCGAGGCGGCGAAGCGGGTCGGCCTTGCCGAAGTCCCCGTCGTGCGCGTCGAGCATCTCGATGAGCACCAGAAGCGTGCCCTGATGATTGCCGACAACCGGCTCACCGACATGTCGAGCTGGGATGACGCGCTGCTTGCCGAGAACCTCAGGCTTCTGGCCGAGGTCGAGCTTGAATTCGACATCGAGGCGACCGGTTTTTCCATGGGCGAGATCGATCTGCGCATCGAAGGCGTTGAATCGCTGCCGGATGATGACCCCGACGATGCCGTGATTGATGACGTGTCAGGCCCCGCAGTCAACGAGGTCGGCGATCTCTGGCAGCTTGGCAATCACCGTATCCTGTGCGGTGACGCGCTCGATGAGGCAAACTGGACCAAGCTGATGGCGGGCAAGAAGGCGGCGATGACTTGCAGCGACTTTCCGTACAATGTAAAGATCAATGGTCACGTCTCCGGTCTCGGCGAGGTCCGGCACGCCGAATTTCCGATGGCTTCTGGTGAAATGGACAAGACCGGGTTCACGGCGTTCCTCCAGCGAGCGTTCGAAAACATCGTCCACCACAGCCGGTCAGGCTCGCTGCACTACATTTTCATGGATTGGCGCCACCTGGGCGAGATGCAGACCGCGGGCGACGCGGTGTTCAGCGAACTCAAGAATGTCTGCGTGTGGGCCAAGGACCGCCCTGCGATGGGTTCGCTCTACCGCTCGCAGCACGAGATGATCTTCGTCTGGAAATCGGGCCGCGAGCGGCATCGCAACAACGTTGAACTGGGTCGCAACGGGCGCAACCGCAGCAATGTCTGGGAGTACCCGGGGATCGGTGGCTTTCGTCACTCGGATGAGGGCGACCTGCTTCGCCTTCACCCGACGGTGAAGCCGGTGCGGATGATCGCCGACGCCATCCTCGACGTGACCGCGCGCGGTGATTTCGTGCTCGATCCCTTTCTCGGTTCGGGCACCACGATCATCGCCGCCGAGCGGGTCGGCAGGCGCGCTTACGGCATGGAACTTGACCCTGTGCATGCCGATACCGCGATCCGCCGCTTCCAGCGGCAAAGCGGGCAGGATGCCATCCATGTGGACACCGGCCTCACCTTCTCCGAACTCGCGGAGGCGCGGGCCGCTGAGATGGAGGCCTACCATGGATGACGATTATGAGGTGGGTTATGGCAGGCCGCCCAAGCACACGCGCTTTCAGAAGGGCAGGTCAGGCAACCCGGCAGGCAAGAAGCGCCCGCAGGAGGGGCCCGGCCAGATTTTTCACCGGCTGCTGCGGGAAAACGTGACCGTCACCGAGAATGGTCGCAAGCGGACGATGGCGAAGCTGGAAGTGGTGTTGAGTCAGATCATCAACAAGGCGGCGAGCGGCAACGAGAAGAACTTCAAGCTTTTCATGGAGATGATGACCCGTTTCCCGCCCGAGGCTGTCACCATGCGGCTGGACCGCGATGATCAGGAGTTCCTCAACCAGGTCGTGGCCGCCGCGAAGCGACTGGACGACGAATATTGAAGCGACAGGCTGCCCGGGCCGTGGTCTCCCGGACCTCAGGCGAGTAGTTCACTCGCGGTCACGCCGAGCCCCTGCGCCAGCTTCTCCACGACAGTGATGGTCGGATTGCGGGCGCCTCTCTCCAGATCGCTCACATAGGTCCGGTGGATACCCGCCAGATCGGCAAAAGCCTCCTGGCTCAAGCCCTTGGCAGTGCGCAGTTTGCGCAGATTTCCGGCGAGGCGCTGGCGAACATCATCCATCGCCAGAGAAACACGCCGATGCAGCCGATCCGTCTACAGACGATCAGTGACATTCCGCTTGACTTGCCGGCACTCGTCCGGCTTCACGAAGTCACTTATCGTATGCAAATGGTCGATCAAATGCCCCATGGCACCCGCCACACTATCACCGGAATACTCCTGACCGGCAGGCGCGGATTCGAGCTGCATGTCGATGGCGGTGGCGTTTGGGCGCTCGATGTCTTGTCCTGGCGCAAGGCCCGGCGAATGCTCGGCTGCCAGGTTACCGTTGAAGGAACGCGTGCCGAGTTCGACCTTCTCGACGTACAAACGATGTGGACCGGCGCGCGGCGCCCAGTTTCCGCAAGTAGTTGGGTAAGGCGGCTGTTTGGCTGAACGAACATCATGACGGCGAATTGTTCTTCGCCGATCGCCCATATATTACTGGATCATGATCACGCCGACCTTATCCCCGCCGCGCAAGTTCACCTCGAAGCAGATGGGCGATGCCTGCGAGATGCTCGTCGCTGCTGAACTGACCCTGGCCGGGGTACCTGCACTCAAGGTACCGGACAATTGGCCGCACTATGACGTGATCGCCCAGCCGGTCGATGGCCCGCCCCAGCGCGTTTCGGTGAAGTCGCGCACATGGAAGCGCGGCGCGGCCTACCTGGATTACAATTGCCACGACGAGTTCGAGTGGTTGTGCGCGGTAATACTGGAAGCAGGGACACGTCGGCTGTTCCTCATTCCGCGCGAGGTCGCCGATAGCCAAGCGCGTAGGGACCGAAGCCCCAGGACCGCGCATCTGCGCTATTTCCGGGTCGATCAGGTCGCCGAGATCTTTGCTGAGTGGGAAAACAACTTCGCCCTTGATCCCCGGCCGGTCACAGCGAACTGGGTCGCGGGAGATGATCTCGATGACCGCGGTTGACGGCCTTGACGCGCTGCGCCTCGAAATCGGCGTGGCCGAAATCGCGCGCCTTATCGAGCGCACCGCACGCTGGGTATCGCCCGAGACCTTCAGGCTCCTCCCGGTATGGTATCCCGAGCATGCGCGCCGCCGCCACTTCTACAAGGGCGGCTGGACCGCGCCACAGATGAACCGGAACCGGACGACGGGAGTGATGGTCCACAAGACCGAGGGCAACGTCTACGCCAACAAGGCGCTAACGCTGGCGCTCGGGCTCAGGCAGGCAAACCGCCCCAACTGGTCATGCTGCCATATTTGGGGCGTCGATGACGCGACCTACCAGACAGCCAATGCCGTCGTATCCGACCATCGCTTTTATTCGTGCGTCGGCAACATGGTTCTGCTTCCGACGCCGCTCAAGGCGTTCACCGACACCATGCCCGAGATAAAGGCGATGCTGCGGATCTGCGCCCGCAATCTCTATCGCTGGCAGTGCGATCATCAGACGATGGCATCGGTCAACGCGGCGCTGGACCAGTGGCAAGACTGGTCGGCGTATCCGGAAAGCTGGCCGCGCGAGCCCGGCGCCCGCACACCGCTGGGGGTGGTCGATCTGACGCCAGACATCGAGAGACAGGCGACGAGGAGACTTGCCACAATCCGGGAAGAATTCGCGACGGCCGGTGAATACTATCCCAGGGAAGAGGTGGCGCGCGTACTCGACTACTGGAAAATCCCCCTCGGGACCGGGTGAAAGGCAAGGGCATGCGCATCGTCTTCAGCCGCAAGGGCTTTGATACCGGCTCGGGTGGCGCGCCTTCGCCCATCATCGATGGTCGGCCCGTTTCCCTGCCCATCCCGACGAAACGGCGCTCGTCCACCTGCTACAGTGATCTCGGCCTTGGCAAAACGGTGGCCCGGATCACCCGGGGCCGGATCGGCGCGGACCACCTGTGTCACGAGGACCCCATGTTCTTCGATGGTGGTTGCCTGTTCGGGCAATGCGGCGCCGCCCAGTCGCACCTGCGACGCCAAGGCGTTGGGCCTGGCGACGTTTTCCTGTTTTTCGGGTTGTTCTCGGAGAATGGAGGCCGCGAACGGCATCACCGTTTGTATGGCTATATGCGCGTCGACAGCGTGATCGAGGGGGCGAATCTGAGTTTCGGGCACCCGCAGGTGGCGAAAGCGCCCCGCCCGCATCCCCATACCGTTGGCGAGTGGAACGCGAACAATTGCCTTTATGCTGGGCCCGGCAGACTCGCCGGCAGTGCCGACTCGCGCCTGCGTCTTACCACTGTGGGCGGGCCGCTGCGGCTGTGGGATGTTCCCGCCTGGCTGGCCCAAACCGGGCTCAGCTATCATGGTCGCGCCGACCAGTGGCAAGCGGGAAACCGTCTGGAGATTGTGTCGCGCGGGCAGGAATTCGTCGCGGACATCGGCGAGCACGAGGAACCGCGCCGTTGGCTGGAGGAAATCATCAGGGTCATCGAGGGATGACGCGGATATTCCGGTACATCCTGCAAACCGATACCGGGATGGCGCCGTGCAGCGATCGTGGCCGTCTAACGCTGGCGACTTGCAAACCCAAGATCCGGTCCAGCGCGATGCCCGGTGATTGGGTGATGGGCTTCTATCCGCGCCCCTTTGAACGGGGCCTCGTGGCATGGGCCGGGCGTATCGAGAGAAAGCTTGAGACTGTTGAGTACGAACGCGAATTCCGCGGCAGGTCGGATGCTGTTTACCGCCAGAAGGCCGACGGCACTTTCAAGCGCCTCCGACCCGACTATCACCCAGGCGCAAACGAGATCCGAAAGGACCTGTCGGGGCCTGTGCTTGTCTTCGACGAACAGGCGACCTGGTATTTCGGAGATGAGCCACGGCTATTGCCGGAGGCTCTGATCCATCTCGCCGCCGGAGGACAGGGCCACCGGGTGAATGGCACTCGCGAAGGCGATTTGGCCACATTGTCCGCATGGCTTCGCTCATGTTCGCCGCCGGGTATTCTCGGTCGGCCCAGGCATCCTACCGACACGAGGAGAGCATCGAGTGGATGTGCTCCAAGATGCTGACGCGCAGCCCTTGAAGACTTCGCGCCTGTGATATTCGAGGAATTTGGGATGGGGCAGTAGATCGGGTCGATCGGGTAGACGGAGCTTGCCATCCGGATTGAGCAGCCGCGTCGCGGTATCGGGCAGCCGATCCTGGGCGACCAAGAGGCCATAGCCGTCGTCGATCGAGATGAGGCCGCGATCGAACATCCAGTGCACGGTTCCCGACAAGGCGATGCCGTTGCGCACGCTGTCGGGACCACGATGCTCGACCGGGCGAATGTGCGCCGCCTGTACCTCGGATCGCCCACCGCCGTTGATGATCTTGAGGCCAGTCATCGCACAGGTGTCGTTATAGGCACTCTTCACCGCCGCCGTGAACGCGCGATCGCGAAAGGGCCTGGAAATCAGCTGCTCGACGATCCGGCGGTCGACTTCTTCCGGAACATCGAACTGAAAAGGAACGCGCTCCTCCGCGACCTTGTTCGCCGGATGCCAGGGCTCCTCTGGAACATCGGGTTCGGGGCGTGGACGCCGATCGAGCCCGATGACGTGGCCGAAGCCGGAGCGCCAGATAAGGTCGTATTCGCCGTCGGGCATGTTGCGCACTGCCCGACCGAACGCGCCCTTGTTGGTGGAACCGTCCGGTTTTTCGAGCCCGCTTTCATAGGTGTTGCCGCCCTCGCGAAACGGCACCGGCCGCGTGAACGGCAGAAAGTTCGAGACCTCGGCGTAATAGTGGTCGGCACGGACCGGGTCCGGGATGATCCGATCCACGCGAGCCGTCGCGAAGTAGACCTGGCGTCCGCCTGTGCTCGACAGATCACCGGTTGAACGGCGAGGCTCATAGTAGACGATCCAGTCGCCCACCGATTGCTCCACTTGCCAGAGGTAGGTCTTGGGGAAATGATACCGGTGTTCGGGCTTGCCAGAGGTAGGTCTTGGGGAAATGATACCGGTGTTCGGGAAGGTCGTCGTAGACCGGCGACACCTTGGTCGTGAACACCGCCTTGGCCATCGCGCGTTCGCCCTATTCGTCCTTGAGGGGGTGCGCGATCAGGTAATCCGCGAGCTTCTGTTCGATGTCGGCGATGGTTTCGGTCCGCATGGCGCAGCGCGTCGCCCATTGCCGGCCGGGATGCAGGTGATCCCAGAGCGGGCGAAGGCCGTTGTATCGTCCGCTGCCGGGGTCGTGATTGCCGAAGCCGTCGAGTTCGCGGTTCCAGATCGGACGGAACCGCGCGATGAGCAGGCTTTCGCCGAGCGGGATCCAGATATCATCAACGGTCAGATAACGAGCCTGAAAGTCAGCGACCGCCAGTGTACCCGATCCCCTCTCGACGTCGCGAATGCTGTCGCGATGTTCGGCCAAACGGTTATACAGCGCCTTGCCGCGCGCGCTGGCGGTCAGGCTCGCGCCCTTACGCCCACCCGAGGGAATGGCCTTGCCGATATAGATCGGCCACCGTGCTTCATCCGCATTGGCCCGCGTGATCGGCTGATAGGCGGGGAACGACCCTCGATAATAGATGACGTAGATGCCCGCGCCTTCGAACTGCGGGATATCACCCAAGGCGTGAACCGGCTGGGCGAGCAATGCATCGGCGACTGATTTGCCGAGATTTATCTTGTCGAGTGGATTGTAGACGTCGGTCATCAGGCGCGGCCACACCGCGCCTGAACGACATCCAATTCCTCTCGCACGCTCCGCGCGATCACTTCGGCGAGTTTCACCGGTACGGCGTTGCCGAGTTGGCGCATGGTTTCGGACCAAGCGCCATGAAACACGAAATCATCGGGGAAGGTCTGGAGCCGCGCGCTTTCCCGGATCGTGAAGTAGCGCACGGAGCCGTCGGGCCGGCGCAGCATGTTCTCGCCGCCTGGTACGCCGTGGACACCGGCCTTGAGCGTCTTGGCCGGCTCATCGAGCGGGCTGCCCGTGTGGCCTGGATAGGAACGGGCTCCCGGCTGAAAACGATGATCGGCGAAATTGGCCGATCCTCGGCCCTGAAATGTAGGCTCCGGCAAGCCGAACAGCGCGTCGCGCGTGGTGCGCCAGGGCAGGGTGTCGGGTTGTTCGCGCAGCCGCCTGGCCGCCGACAGGCCCTTCTCGTCGAGCAGTCGCTCGCGCTTGGCGACGCCATGACGGTCCCAGTAGGCACCGTCGCGATACTGATCCCAAAGCAGCGCCTCGCGTGAATGGGTCGGCAGTGGAAAGGACCAGTTGGCGCCGAGATCGACACGGAAGCCGACGAAGAACACCCGCTCACGCTTCTGCGGCACGCCGTAATCAGCGGCGTTCAACACCTCGGGCGGCAACACCTGATAGCACAGCCCAGAACGGCTGCCCGATGTGTGGTGACGTTCAAGCCGAGCGCGGTGATCGACCCAGCTCTCGCCGTCGCGCAAGATGATCTCGGGGTAGGAGAGCTGAAGGAAGATATAGGTGAAATAGGTCTGGAAGGTCGCCCGCGTCAGGCCCTTCACGTTCTCGAAGATGAAGGCTTGGGGCCGCGTCTCGCGCACCACGCGCACGGCTTCGGACCACATGTCGCGATGATCGTGTTGAGCCTTATGGCGACCGCCTAGCGAAAACGGCTGACATGGCGGCCCCCCGGCGACGAGGTCGACCTTGTCCTCGAAATCCTGGAAGGAGAAACCACGCACGTCGCCTTCGCGCGGGGCCGGCCAATGGCGAATGATTTCCGCGCCGCGCGCGCGGTTTTCGCGCAGGGTATCGCAACACCACCGATTCCATTCGACGACGTCCACGGCGGTGAAACCGGCGCGTCCCACGCCCAGTCCCAGCCCTCCGGCGCCGGCGAAAAGTTCGATGGTCTTCACTAATGCCCCTCGATGAATCGTTGCAGCGTGTTTCTCAATTGTTCCTTATTTCCTAATTCGCACTCCCACACAATCAAGACCCGCCATCCAGTGGCCTCAAGCTTCTCCACATTGGCGAGATCGCGCGCCCGGTTACCCTCGAGCTTGGGGAGCCAGAAGTCCAGTCGGCTCTTGGGCAGCCGGGCGAGGCGACAGGCGGGGTCTGGATGGCGGTGCCAGAAGCAGCCGTGGACGAAGATCGCGATACGGCGCTTGCGGAACACGATGTCCGGCCGCCCGGGCAGCTCCTTCGCATGCAGCCGATAGCGGTAGCCCATGCCATGAAGCATGCGGCGAAACACCATCTCCGGCCCAGTGTTGCGTCCACGCACTCGGCTCATGCGCTCAGCGCGGGCGTCGGGGGAGAGGGTGTCGGTCATTTAAATCTATAATCCACTCGTGTGGTCCCATGATAGATTGGCCTGCGCCTTAGCGCCTGATCTCCTTTCCACGCGGACTCGTTGATGAGTGTCCACCATGATAATGCGCTCGACTTTCGTACTGTTTCCTTCGATCATTTTGCTTGTAGACTACCTATTGTCGTCGCGATGATCAAAGGAATGGGCCGCAGGGCGGCTGGCATACGGGGAAGTGCTTGGCCATTGTCTCATTAGCCACATGGAAGGACTGCCTTTGGGCGGAGCTATTCGACGATGAGGACGGAGACGGTAGACCCGTATCCATCATTCACGTCGACGATGCCCTGTTTGCTCGCGCCTGCGCTAAACGGGGCCTGACGCTCTCGGATGCGGAGGCGAAGCAAGCGTTCTTGAGCGCGTTCCCAAGCCGCCTGAACGTGCAGCGTTGGCTCGTGGGATCGGAAAATCCGGGCGATGCCCTGTTGCCGTTGCTTGTCCTTTGTTGTCTCGCCGCGAGCGAGGCCGCCGATAGCGACGACAACGATTACCGGGCACGGATACGCGACATCATGGGATGGGACGATCGCATCATCAATTGCGAGGCCCTGCCGCGCCTGTGGGCGCGATTGGCGATCCTCACGCGCAAACGCGCGGAACGCACTCCGACGCGACCTTTGATCTTGCCCGATCCCAGATTTCGGACGCAAATTGGGCACGCCATCGAGCTCACCTTCCCGTCGCGAAACGATGCGCGTCGCCTGTTGCATGAGCTCAGCGGCGAACGCTTCGACTTGGATGCGCCGCGCGCGGTGTTGGCGTGGCTAGCTCCCCTCATTGCGCGGCGGCGATTCTCGCCGACCTTCGAGGAAGCCTACAACAGCTTTCGAGATGCCTGGCTCGCGGCCGAACGATCTCTTGGCGATCATCGATTTTGGTCCGGGTGGAAGCTCGCGACCCAGACCCTTCGCACGGAGTTGGACAGCCCCGGAATCGAGATCGTGGCGGATGAATGGGGTATTTTTCAGATCATTGACGCGCGGCAAGAGCGAGCCATCGAATTCGAGGAAGCCCTTCGTTCCCGGACGCTTCCTGGTGCCCTCATCGCTGTGGCGACCAAATCGCATGTGATTCCCTTGATCGAAGGCGAATGGGGCCGATTGCGTTGGCTCGGTGAAGTGCGCGGGAGGTCTCCGATCGCCGCGCTTATCCGGAAGAGGGCGTTCTCCGGACGCTATCAGACGCTGAATTGTTCGCGTGTCGTCGGTGCCGAGGGATGGGGCCTCACTTTTGATGTCGCGGGCGTCTTCGGCGATCGCGCGCCAGCTGTGGATCGAGACCGCCTGATCGATGTGGGCGTGACGGACTGCACGCGGGTCGATGGAGGCATATTGGCGCGCCCCGCTTTACCGTTTTTGATCGAGGCCACCGGTCATGTGGCGTCGGTGACCGTGACGGGTGAACTCGCCGATCAATTGTCTCTGGAGAGGATCGACCAACGATCTTGGCGCGTGACACCGCGAGCGCCCTTGACTGGGGAGGTCCGGATCGTGGCGGAGCCGCGCTCGGGAGGCGCGCCCTTCGAACGCGGTCTGCGCCTCCGGCGATCGATCCTGGCTCCGACGTTTCGTGAGACCATTCCCGATAGGCTGTACGATTCCGATCCTGAACCGGCGTCAGCCTGGCCGACGATGGCGGAGCCTTCTGACCCAACCCGTTCGCTCGCCGTGCCGGGGGGCGTGGCGCCGACGCCAGCGCTGATCGACCTCCTTGAATTTCTCGCCATTCGGACGGCTCCACTGCCGTTGGGAGGGTTCAGCGAGATCGTGCGAACGGCGATTGGCGACTACGGCGTCAACCCGTGGGACGTCATACAATCCCTTCGCGATGCCGGCGTGGTTCGCGTGCTCGACGTTAGAGGATGGCGTGGCCGTGTGCTGCTTTCGAAACCGCCGCGCGGCGCGATAGCTCGAACGCCTACCGGCTGGGCGATGATGTTCGAGGGCTGCCTGAGCGAGACGTGGATCGCCCGCTTGGAGGCGGCCGTCGGCCATCACGGCCTCAATATGGAAATGCGGGCCGGCATTGGGATCTGGTCACCGCCGACGCCCGTGGTAATGTGTCAGGACTTCGCTCCGCTGTTGGAAATCGGGAGCGAGGTCGAGACTTCCGTTGGATTCGCCCGATCGAACCTGTCGGCGGTTACTTCCTTACATATCGCGGCACCACTGACGGCCATCGAAAGCCGAATGTCGCGCCGCGCCATTCCATTAGCGGGCGACCATGCGCCACTCGCGTTTCTCGATTCCGATCAGGCCAATGTTGCGCCGGCCTGGGCGGTGCGACACGCAGCAGGCGAAACAATTTGGCGGCATCGGGACGATGCGATTCTCGACGCCTACAACGCGATTGGATCTCGGCCCTTCAGCGTGGAGGCGGAGCGATGGGCCGCAGCGAGCGCCAGGTTGCCTGCGCATGTCGCACGTTGGCTGCGCCTGACGCTTGGCGTCGCCGCCGGGCCGATGCCGGGAGGTGGCTACGGTTACGCGCGGGACGTTGTCGCGGATAGAGAATTGGCGCGGATCGCGCCTTCGCTCTTCGGTCGAGCGGCGAGGAGCGATATCGTTTTGACGACGCCACGCGCGCGCCAATGGCGCTCGGTCGCAGTGGCGACATCGAAGGGCCCGCGTGTGCGACCGCTCTGGGATGTGATTCGCGCGACGCGCGGGGGGGAATGATCGTGATCGACGTATTGAAATGCCACATTCTCGGCGAGGTCGAGTACGCGCAGCACAATTTCGCGAGGCTCAAGCCGCTTCTTTATTCTCTTGATGGTCGTTGCTGGACCGGGGTGGTTGACAAGGCTTGGTTCCCTCACGCCGGGCTCGTATTCTCGCTCGCTGCCGATCTCCGCTTCGCGCCCGCTGGAAGTCTATGGACGTTTCAAGTGCGACCCAACGAACGGCAAAGTGGATCTGAGGAAGGCAAGGATGCCTACATTACGATTCAGGTGAAGCCGGCGACCCAGTTCTTGACGGAGCTTGAGCCGCGTCCCAGCGAGGCGCTGCGCATACTGGCAACTGTCGATGGTTTTGAGCCTAAATCCTCAATTGGAGGAGTTCTATTTCCGGAAGCCGAGGATCGATGGATTCTCGCCCCCGAGTTCGAGCGGGGCGCGGACGATCGCGCGCGCCTGACCAACGGACGGGCGCTCGGCCACATGCGGGTGCTGGAAGGGACGCTGGAGGAGATCGCCGGTTGCTCGACACCGGACGGCCGCTGGGTGCTGCCCGTTCTCCATTCGGGCCACGGATCAGATATCCGAAATTGGCGAGCTCCCGGAGCACTGGCGGAACAGATCGCTAGCGACTTGCGGAAATGGCTGCCGCATGCACCCAATAAGGCGCGCGCCGCGACGGCCGCGACGGCATTGCGAGAATTGGCGCCCGCCCTAGAGTCATTGTCCGCTCTTCGGTCGGTGGAAGTGCGCGCCGCCCTCGATCGCATCATGGCTCTTACCGAGAACGCTGAGGATCTAACGGTCGCCGTCGATGAATTGGTCGAGGCACTGCTCGCCTCCCCGGCGATCGCTAGTGCGATGGAGACGGAGAAGGCGGCAATGCTGCGTGATCTTGAGGCGCAAGCACTCGAGTCCGCTGAACGCCTTGAAGTCGAGGCGCGCGAGCGTCTTGCGGCCGAGCAAGCTCAAATGCGCGATGATCTGTCCCGCGATCAGACCACGCTCGAGACGATACGCGCCGAGATCGCAAGCGGCGAGGCGATAATCGAGGACATTCGGAAACGGCAACGCAGTGAGACCGCTGTGTTCACGAGATCTCTAGAGGCGTTAATCGCCCGCGCGAAAAAGGAACCGGCGGCATACGCGGCGGAGTGGCTCGCCAAACTCGGCCTGAATGAAAACGGCGGCAGTGCGGGCGAGCCGCTGGCAACGGCCTTCGAGATCCCACCCGCCGCCGCGTTCGAACCGATCGACGAGGCCAGGTTCGGAAGCGCGCTCATGAAGGCGTCGCCGATCCGTAATGACGGCGTGCCTCGCTTCCTGCTGATGGATGCAGCGGTGCGCGGACGTGAGTTGGTGGTCGGCCTCGGCGCGCGCGCGCGTGAAGCAATCGAAAGCTGGTTGGCGAGTTTCGCACCGCTAAAAATTGTGGCCCGGGTTTCCGACCCAACGCTCCTGGGGTTCGATGATCTCTTGCCCACTGGGCCTCGTGGCGTCGCCGCGCCGCTGGCGAGCGCGATCGCCAGCGCCAATGCCGCAGCCGATCGGGTCGTTATCGCACTCCTCGACGATGTCGACGTCGCGGCCGGAGGATATTGGTTGCCGCAGGCGGCGCGGGCCATGCGACGGCCCTCCGACCATGGCTTGCCAGCCAATCTATTCCTGATCGCGTTGGTCGAAGGTCAACCCTCATCGCTGGGGCTTAGTTTGGTCCGAGCCGGTGAGCTTTTCCCAATGAGCTTCGAGGATACAGTGATGTCGGAGCTTGAGACGCCACAAGAGCCGACGCGAGAGTTGCCACTCGAGCTTTTCGCGCGGCCATTGCGAATGAATGGGATCGCCGACCGGGTAGCGGCGCTCACCGTGTCTGCCGCTCGAACCTTCAACACGGAGGACGTTGACCGGATTCGCACGGAATTCCGCGCCTATCTGGGCTGGACAAAATCTGGGGCGTCCAAGCCGGACGAGACGATGATGATCGCGCGGGTCATCAGCGCGGCCGCCGAGAAGATGCTCAAGGGGGGTGACTGACCGATGTTGGATCCAATCGGCTCCTTCGAACGCATGCGCGACTACTTCGTGTCGTACCTCGACACGGCGTTTAAAATTCGCAGGGCGGACGTCGCCCAGGCGCGGCGCGAACTCCTCGCGACCGCCGGAAGGATGTGCGCCGAGCCCTTCATCGAGCCCGTGCTGCGATATGAGGCTACCCAGCACCCCCTTGAGACGGTCATAGATGCGCCGGGAGCGCTGTCGCATTTTTCGCGAGCGGGTCGATTGGCGTTCGTCGAACTCGTTGCGTCCGGACTGTTCGATGGCGAGGTGAGAGCGAGCGGCGCCGAACCTCGTCGCGTGCCGGAGCATCACCCCTACCTCCATCAGTTCGAGATGCTTGAGCGTGGCGTTCAGCCCGGCATGCCGGGCATCGTCACCTCCGGCACAGGCTCAGGAAAGACTGAGGCTTTCCTGCTTCCGATCTTGGCCCGAATCTCCGAGGAAGCGGTCCATTGGCCCGCGCCAATGTCTGAGCTTGGCCATGAGGACTGGTGGACTGGTGACGACGATTTCCGGCCGGCGCGTTCGCGCGAGCACCCAGATCGGCCAAAGGCGGTGCGAGCGCTAATCCTCTATCCGATGAACGCGCTGGTTGAGGACCAGCTCACCCGGTTGCGCAAGGCACTCGATTCGGAGGCGGCGCGCGCCGTATGTGACGAGCGGTTCAAAGGGAATCGCGTCTTCTTCGGCCGCTACAACAGCGCGACGCCGCCGACGGGCTTCGAGACTCATCCCGTCCGCAACGACAAGAAGACACGCGAAAAGCGGGATCGGGCGGTGGAGCGGACGCGGGAGCATCTGCGCGATCTCGCCGAGAGTCAGCGACTCGCCGTCGATTATGATCGTGGGCTCGCCGCGCGCCGTGAGGAGGATTTCGTCGAGGAGACGCGGTTCCTCTTCCCATCGGTCGACGGGGCTGAGCTCAACACACGCTGGGACATGCAGGCGACACCCCCCGACGTACTGGTCACCAACTCGTCGATGTTGAACGCGATGCTCGCGCGCGAGGTGGAGGAACCGATCCTCGATCAGACCCGTGATTGGCTGCGCGACGATCCCGACGCCTATTTCTACCTTGTCATCGACGAGCTGCATCTCGTCCGAGGCTCATCCGGAAGCGAGGTCGCCGGCTTGCTGCGGATGCTCGTGAACCGGCTCGGTCTCGACCATCCGGGTCGACGACACAAATTGCGCGTCCTCGCGTCGAGCGCGTCGCTGCCCGTCACTGGTGAGCAGGCCGCAGCTTCGTTGCGCTACCTATGGGACTTTTTTGGAGAGCTTGGGACCTTCGCCGCCGGCGGCGACGGCGCCAGGGATCCCGACTTCTGGCGATCGTGCGTTGTGCAGGGCCGAGCCGTGACCCCCGCCGCGCTCACATCGACGATCGACCCCGCGCCATTTCGCGAACTCATCCTCGCCGCTCTGGACGGTCGCGAAGGGGCCGTGCTCTCAGCGCCAACTCTGGAGCGCCTTGACGGTCCAGTGACTCTCGCCTTGGCGGTGATTAATCCGGACATCACGCGGGCGACGGTTGCGGAAAAGATCTGCGCGTTGGCCGAGGCGGCGGCGGCGCGATTGGTGGCGGCGACGCGCGACGCCAGCGGGCTGAGGGCGCGGGGGCTTGATGAGTTGGGACGAGCGATATTTGGCGGGGAGGACCCGCTGGCCGTGCGCGGCCTGTTGTTCGCCCGTGGATTGGGCGACGCGCTTCCGATCTTGGCGCGTGATGGTCCGCGTGTTCATCAATCCACGCCGTCTTTCCGTGTGCACATCTTCTTTCGCGCGCTCGAGGGCTTGTTCGCCGCGTTGGAGGGGACGGAATCTGGTCAGCCCCGATTTGACGGTCTGTCGATCGAACGGGGTTCGGGTCTCGCCCGCGCTGATACGACCTCATCGGACTCACTCGCACGCCGCATGGTTGAGATTCTCTACTGCGAGGCCTGCGGCGAGCTGATGGTCGGCGGGATGCGGTCCAACACGGACCCCATGAGGCCGATCGAGCTGTTGCCGACGACGCAGAAACTTGAGGCGCTACCCTTCGCGGCGGCGGGCACCGAGTTCGAGGATTTGAGCTACGACGATTACGCGATTTTCTGGCCGACGACGCGCAATCGGGCGGAGCCACCCGAGGTGAGTGGCCGCAAGGATCGCAGCCAGCCAGCTTGGGTCGCGGCGCGACTCGATCCGTTCGGAGCGCGCGTGTTGCCACCGAATGGCGATGCGGCCGACACCGATATTTCCGGTTTGCTCTATCGAAGAAGCGCCAACCCGACCGACAAGGACGCGCGTGATCGCGGGCCTTCGGACCGGGGTTCGGCCTCTCCTGTCGCCTGCCCCTGCTGTGGAACCTCATATCTGCTGAGACGGCAGGGCCGCTCCAGCCCGATCCGCAATTTCCGAACCGGTTTCGCGAAGACGTCACAGCTTCTCGCCAGTGAGCTGTTCGAGCTCCTACACGCCGGCGGCTTGCAATCACCCAAGGCGATCGTCTTCTCCGACAGCCGGCAGGACGCCGCTCGATCGGCGGTCGAACTGGAGGCGAACCATCACCGCGCGCTCATTCGAGACATGACGGTGCGCCTGCTGCGCGAGCGGGTCGACCGCTCCTATCGCGCCGCCGAGTTGGAGGCGCTACAGGCCCAATTGGCTGAGGCCATCGCGGAACGCCGTTGGGCGGACGCGGACCGGCTCGAGCGCGAGGTGGCTGAGGCTGATCAGCGTGGTGAGGCTGTGGCCCGGCTCAGTCTTATCGGCCAGGATCCGCGCGACGCGAGTTATCAAAGCACGCAGCCGGGTCAGGCCGTTCCGATGGCGCCCTTGATCGCGGCCATGGTGCGATTGGGCACGCACCCGAGTGATGCCACCGTCACCGACGATAAGCCGTGGTGGAACCTGTTCCGCAAAAATGGGGAAACGATCGATTGGGCGCGTCCAAGCGACCCCCGCCTACAAGAGGGTGTCGCGGCGGAGCGACGCGAGATCGTCGATGAGCAGGAGGAGGCGATCTACGACACCCTGTTCAACAAGACCTATTTCTCGTTCGAGGAGGCCGGGCTCGGCTATCCCACGCTTTACCCTGATGGTGAGCGCACCGATGAGCGCGACCGGATGGACGCGGCGCTTCGCGTCTTCGCCGATGCCTATCGGGTCGCGGCTTCGCGCTACGTCGATCCGGACGAGATCAAGCTGTGGGCGAACGCTGGCGATGTTCCGCCGAACAATCGCGTCGCTCGCTTCGCCGCTCTTGTGGACGCGAACAATCCCAATCGCGTGATCGACGATATCCTCGGTCGGTTGCGCACGCTTGGGCATGATGGCGGTCTCATAGAACTGTTCAACCTCGGCGTGCGCTTGACGCGCGCGGAGGATCCGTTCTGGCGATGCCGTCAGTGCGACCGTGTCCACCTCCATCGCGGGCAGGGCGTCTGCACCCGTTGCTTCACACCCCTCGAAGAAGCCCGCGCCGGCATCGTCGAAGAGCTTTGGCGGCGGAACTTCCTCGCGCATCGCATCGCGCGAGCGGGCAACTCCGCGACCGCGCCATTCCGGTTGCGCAGCGAGGAATTGACCGGGCAGACGCGCGACGGCGCTGAACGCCTTCGTAGATTCCGCGGGATCCTCGTCGAGGACGGCGCGGACCCAAGTGGCGAGCTTCCGCGCCTGGGCAAGGAGATCGATCTGTTGAGCGTGACGACCACGATGGAGGTCGGCATCGACATCGGTCCGTTGCAGGCGGTCTATCAAGCGAACATGCCGCCGCAGCGGTTCAACTATCAGCAGCGGGTCGGTCGCGCCGGACGTCGTGGCCAAGCCTTCTCGCTCGCCTTGACCGTCTGCCGAAGCCGCAGCCACGATCTGCATTATTTTCGACACCCCGATCGCATCACGGGCGACCCGCCGCCGCCGCCCTTCCTCGCCACGGGCTATGAGGACATACCGCTGCGGGTGATCCGCAAGGCTTGGCTCCAGGCGGCTTTCAAGAACATGCGGCTCGAGTTCGGCGCGAATTATCCAGGCTATGATCTGAACCCGCCTGACATTCATGGCGAGTTCGTCTCGTCCGCGCTCTACAAGGACCAGGATTCGCCCTGGCCCGCTCGCCTTGAGGCGGCGTTGCGCGCGACGACGGCTACACGCGATGACGCGATCGCCGTCACTCTGACGACCTTCGAGGCAGGGTTGCGCGAGCAGGTGCGCCAGTCATTGTCAGTCGAGACGGTGATGGCGGCGGTCACAACGGTCATGGACAACGAGTCCCGTTATGACATCGGCGTCGCGCAGGCCTTGGCGGAGGGGGGGCTCTTGCCGATGTATGGCATGCCGACCCGGGTGCGTCCTCTCTACCTCGGCCTCGAACGGATCAAGGCCGACAGCTACACCTGGGACACCACTGATCGAGACGCTGATCTGGCGATTTATGAGTTCGCGCCCGGCGCGTCCCTCGTGCGGGACAAGCGTCTTCACCGCGCCGTGGGCATCACCTCGACCCTGCCAGACCCTCAAAAATGGGGAAATTGGGTACTTCCCAAGCAAGAGGAGCGGTCCCCCATCTCAGAGGAATGGTGGATCGGTCGCTGCGACTCCTGCGGTGGTTGGACCCGGCGTGATGATCCATCCGCGACGGCGTGCGCGTCATGCGCCGCGACGATCCCAGTTGACAGCTTCCACCACTGCGTCACGCCTGCAGCGTTCCGCACCGACTTCAATCCTGCCAAAATTGGCGAGGAGGACATCCGCATCGTTCGCGCCCGCATCGTTTGCGCGGAAGCGTCGCCTGTCACGCCAACGGTGGTTCGGAACAGCAACGTCGCGCTCGCGTTGGAGCGATCGGCCAGCGTCATCCGATTGAACCCTGGCGGATCGGGGGACGACATGTTCAACGGCGGGTTCGATCTGTCGGCCGGCAATCAAAAGTTCTGGCGGCCCGGCCAGCCTCGCTTTCAGATGGCGCGGCAGATCATAAGTGATGACCACGCCGCCGAGTTGAGAGGCGCCTGGATGCCCGACAACCGCCCGGGTGAGATGTGGTTGGCGTCTCGCAAGATCACCGACAGCCTGTTCCTGACGCCCACATCGATGAATCGCGCGCTAGATGTCGCCTCGGTCGCGGGTGATGGCGAGATCACGGCCATTCGCGCGGCGGCGCTGACGATGGCCTTCATGTTAGTCGACCGCGCTGCGCTGGAGTTGGACGTCGACCCCGGTGAGTTCGAAATCCTTCCGCCGCGCGTCACGCGGCTGGGAGATCGCGACTGGCCTGTGATCCAGATCGCCGACACTTTGGTCAATGGCTCCGGCCTATCGAGGCACCTCTCGTTGCCAACGGAGGCACCGTGGGCACTTGACTTGCTGCGTGACATCGTCGGCAATCAGAACGCATGGCCGATGCGGGATTTTCTCAACGGACGGCACAGGCAGACATGTGATCAGGCCTGCTACGAATGCCTGCAGCGCTATGGCAATCGCAACTATCACGGACTGCTCGACTGGCGACTTGGCCTTTCCTATGCGCGGGCCTTTCTCGACCCGGCGGCTATGATCGGCGGTGATGGCGATTTCTCAGCCCCGGAGCTGTCCGATTGGCGTGAGGTAGCCACCGAGGCACTCACTCGGGTTGCGCGAAGCAGTGCGAATATTGACTTGATTACAGGTGAAGCGGTGCCCGCGATCGCGATCAAACACATTGGCGGGCTGCGAGTAATCGCCGTGCGCCATCCCCTATGGCGTCATGGTGCAGCTTCGAATCCACCGTTGGTCGATTGTGCTAACGCCTCGTTCGGCGCGTCCGCGCGCTGGATTGACAGTTTCGAGCTTTCACGTCGCCCGTTCGTCGCGATCACGCGCCTTTTGGAATGAGTATGCTGTGCTACACTTCCGTCCAGTGCTGATGTTCTTTCGCCGACAAAGTCCTCGTTAAGCGACAGATATTGATCCATCCAAACCGGCATACGTTCACATGATCTCGCTTCCCGTGTTTTTGCGGATGACGATGGTTGTCTGAACGTGACGCACCTGACCATGGTACTTTGTACCGACCGGCGTGCAGTCTACAATGGCAAAATGGCACGCATTGAACATTCAAGAATTCCGGCGACCTTCGAGGTCCCGGCTGATCAAATCCAGATTGACCCCGCCTCGAAGACCGACCCAAGGATAGTGCGGACCTACGCCGCTCTCAACCGAGGCGAAATCAAGACGGCGCTGACACGGATGCCCGCCACCTCGATCATTCCTGGCTTTTTTCTGCGCGATGCGTTCGGTGCGGTCGAGCATGTCTCGAACTTTGACGCAGACATGGTGCCGTGCGCAGCTGAGAGAATACGCTGTGGATTTCGGGATCCCCTGGATTTACATTGGAGTCCGCACGCGCCTGACGGCGGCGGTTATATCTGCCCCGATGATGAGGTCACGCTCGCCGCATACCGGCAGCTTAACATCGAGTTTGTCCCTTGCCGGATCATACGGCCAAAGCCGATACCCAGCACCGAAGCTGCGATCTGGATGGAGAAGCGCGGTCAATATATTGGAATGGCTCGCTTGGTGCCGCCAGTGATAAAGGCTTATCAATCCATAATCGGCGATGAGTTGTCGGATCTTCCCGGGGCGCTCACGCGCATGATGCGACTTTGCAGCCTTTCGCGCGCGAGCATCAAGGCTTTCCATGAAGAGCCAACCAGGATTGCGCCGATCCATTATCACCAAACACTTCACGCGGTCGTCGCGCGACACGAGCGCGCGCTCGATAGCGTCTTGAACCTCATCCAAGCGAACCGGCGCGAACACGCTTTGGCCATTGTCAGGATGGCCTATGAAGCTTTTCTCAATTTCTATCTGGACTGGCTTTCCCCACAATTTTTCGGCCTGCGCATGCAAGCATTGGCGGCAAACCGCCGCGCCGAACTCGGCAACGGCAGTAACTCCGTGGACTGGAAACCACTTTCAAATTTCCCGGGGCTTTTCGAGAATGCGGCAGAAAAGGCGCGACTGTCGCCCCTCGGCCCCATCTATCACAATCATGCCTATCCGATGCTATCGCTGGTTATGCATCAGTCCTATTCTGGTATCGAAGCGGAAGCTTGCAGTTTCGACGACCATGAGACCTCGAACCCAGTTGACGACGTCCAGATATGCCGCTGGCTCGACCTGATCACGGCGGCATTGCTGGCAAGAGTGAGAAACGATGTCGGCGATACAATGTAGCGCCTCACGTATCATCCACGCGAGTTCCAAAATCCGCGTTCTGACTGAAAGATCACCGTCGCTGACATAGCGGTCGTAACGAGCATTCTGACAGCTAACCAAAGACCCCTACGTTCACCCGCCCCGAGCATCGACAACCGTCAGCCGGCACGCGAGTAGTCGTGTTCGTAGGCGTCCCGAGCCAAGAACCGGCTGTAGGCGTTCAAGAGCGAGATCGCCAAAGGATCGCGGATCCGGCCGCGCCGACGGATCGGATAGTTATAGGCGCCCTTATCGTAGGTGCCATACTTGGCGAACCCTTTCTTGGGCGACGCTCGCGGGATGACGGCGGCGGCCAAAAGGTCGGCGACATCATCCTTGTGCGCCCCGCGCGCATCCTCGATTTGCTTGCTCACCTTGGCGAAATGAGCCCTAAGCTTGCCGACACGATTCTCCCATGACTTGCTAGGAAGACTCAGGGCCGGATCAGGATGGGCGCTGAGCTGGCAGCCTCCGTCCTTGTTAAAAACGGCGAGGTCTAACACATGCAGGTTGGCCGGTGTAGCGTCGGCCAACAGGACCAAGGCCGATTGCGCGCCATTGTGGTCGTAATGATCGAGCGAGAAGGTCAGGCCATCCTTCATCGCCGCTTCATCGCCTAGCGGCCGGGTGCGCAGCGGCGCGAGAACAGCGACCTTGAAGTTGTCTTCGCGCACCCGTTCACCATTACTGCGGACCATCAGGTCGCATGGTTGAGCGATGAGGACCCAGAGCTTGAGATTGGCCCCTTCGCCGATCTCAAACAAGTCGCCGTTGCGCAACGGATCGTTATAGCCGTTGACTAGCTCATCGCTCTCGAAGAGCTCTTCCCACCGCAACTTGTGCAGTCGTTCCTGTGAGGTGGCCGACAGCTCACGACCAATGTCGGCAATGTCCTTGACGGTCCGCGCTGCGGCAGAAAATTCGCTTACCCGGGCCTGTTGCAGGATCTGGGCCTTCACCTGATCCTTCTGGATGATCCCATAAACGCGGATCAAGGTTTCCAGCTCTGAGACCCCCTCCGTCTCTGATGATTTCACAATCATGTGCTCGAAGTCGATTGGATCGAGGTCCGAGAACCGTTCAAGGGCGTCTTCCAGGGCTTTCTCGAAAGCGTCGGCCGCCAGACTCTTCATCGTCTGGCTGTAGGTGTTGATCAGAGTCCTATAGACGGCCCCGTAAAAAGCTGGCGCATCGTCCAAGGTAGCCTTGGCGATCGGCATGAAGAAGCGAAGGTCAAGCTTCTCGGACTTCTCCAGTCTACGCCAAGAGGCCACCTCCTCGCCCTTGTCGACTGTGTGGGTCAGCATGCCGCAGAACCATCGCGTGCCGAACCCGGCCCGCTCCTTCTCCGCCATGTCGCGAATAATGTCTGAACCTTTATGGAAACCGAGGCCGGCGTCATCGACCTCAAGTTCCTGATCGAACAGGAAGAGTGTCCGACCCTCCTCCGTACATTCTTCGATCAAGGCCGCCCGTCGCTCATGCCAGGCATGCGGCGTCAGTAGATGCGCCGTCGTTTCTTCGGGCAGGAGATCTTGGAGCCGTCCCAGTGCCTCGCGTTCCGCAGCGTCCTCGCTTTGGGCGGAGAGCACAGCACGAAGCTCCGCCAGCTTTTCGCCGTCGAGTTCCGCCAGTCGTGCCGCTAGCTGTTCCTGCAGCGCATCATTGTCCAGGTTCAACGAAACGCCGGTGAAAAACTGAGCTAGCGCCTCGCTCGCCTCGGGCTTCGCCGCCAAGACCTTGATGACTGCGCCGGCGTCGGTCTGAAGTTCGGCCTTGTCATCGACGAAGACGATCTTGGCGATCTTCAGATGGGCAAAGAGCTGGGCAAGCTTGCCGCGCGCGTCATCCGCCTCAGGCGCCGACGACTCGGCGGCAGGCTGCGCGAGTACCTTTGTCTCTGCGACAACGTCGTCTTCGGCCGCGACGGGCTCGAGCGTAGCGGCGGCCTTGGTCGCCTCCGGCTTGGGTTCGTTAGCCATCGACGACCCCCGAAAGATCCAACTCGAAGATGAATCGGCGGCCTTGGGCATTGCGATCGGTCAGCAGGGCGATGCTGCAGCCCATGGACTCCAGAATCTGGGTGCTGATGAACAGGCCAAGACCACGCCCCTCGTCTTTTGGTTTCAAGGTGATGAAGGGCTCGAACAGGACGTCCTCGACGGCAGGGTCCACTCCGCCAGCGTTGTCCCAGATGCGAAGCCGAGGCGCGGCGTAGGCGATCGAGAGTTTCGGGCGGAAGGTTTTGTCTCGGGATTGAGCTTCTGCGAGCCAGTACTCGGCGTTCAGCAGAACATTGTCGATGACCTGCGTAAGCCGCCCGCGATTGGTCTTCACAGCAAAATCGACGCTGCCCGGCTCGATTTCCGTTTTGATGCCGCGACTGGCCCAGCGGTCAGCAAAGTGTTCGCGGATTTGATCGACGAGGCTGGCGACCTTGAAGCTCTCGATCTTATCGCGCTGATAGCGCAGCGACGGTGAAAGATGGCCGATCTGCCGGCGAAGCGCCGAGGCCGCAGCGGTCACGTCCTGACCCAGGACCAGCAAGTCGGCGTTCGGGGGCGACGATTTGCGCGCGCGAGCGATCGCTGCGGCGGCCTTCTGCATTAGCCGGTCAGTCTGGTTCTGCACCTCGTGCGAAAGAGCTTCGGCCAGCAGGCCAAGACCGGCCAATTCGGAGAAGTCTTGGAGCTGGTCATTCAGCACGTCGAGCCTCGGCGACAACGTCGCCACAATATCGGCAAGGTCCTTGGCCTCTTCGGCGTAGCCCGCAAGCTGGCCGAATAGCGCCTGAGAGGCTTCAAGCGCCTGATTGGCTTCAGTCAACAGGTCGGCGAGTTTGCGTTCCGCCGCGCTCGATAAAATCGGGGCCTGTTTAATCCTGGTCGTGACCGCCTCAATCTTGCTGCGGGCGGCGGTGGTGTTGGCTTCCAGCACCTTGGCGGAACGGCTGTAGGTGGCAAGTCGGCGGGCCACGACTTCTGCGTCGGCGATCGCCTTGCGACCACCCTCAAAGGGCTTGGAGCGTGCGGGTAGATCGGCCTTGTAGGTGTTGAAGTTGCGTCGCGTCCATTCGTAGAAGCCGCCGATCACCTCAACAGCTTGAATCATCAAGCGCCGGAAGTTGTGGGAATAAGGATCGGTGACGAAGCCTTCGCGGTCGGTCTTTTCCTTTAGTTTGCCGTTGGTCGTTTCGCTTATCGAGACGAAGCCGATGACATTCTGCGGACGCAGACCGTAGTAGGATGTTGCGCTCGTCTGCTGAGCGCTGAGCCGCAGCCAGTCCTCGCCGTTCAGCCCATAGGGCTTGATGGCGAACCCGTCGCGAAACACCTTGATGCCCGCGTGGAGCTGGACGATCTGGCGCACTTCGTTGGTGTTGGCCAAGCCGCCAAGCTTGGCGCCGACCTCGTCGCCGCGGAGCAGGAACTCGTCGATCTCAGCGTGGAACGGGCCCGGATCGGCGACAATGGCGTCGTCGCCTTCGCCCGGAACCGTCTCGACCTTCGCCAGGGACGACAGCGGCAGACGGTATTTGAACTCTAGGAAATAGTTTGGGTCGTCGCTGTAGCGAAACTCGACCGGCGCCTTACGAGCCTTCAGATACTCATAGAACGCGCGGCCATTGTCGCGGGCCAGCAGCTGGTCGAACGAGTCCTGATCCTGATTGCCGCGGAGCTTCACAAGCCGGAACTTGCCCCCCAAGTCCATCTGGCCGTCGGCGAAGTCGACGACAAACTTAGCGACGGCCGCGCCGCGCACCTTGGCGGAGACCTGGCCAAGGTCGATCGGCCGACCATCAATGCGCAGCGTCACCAGGAACGGCCGGGCCTCGGTGAACGGCGAGATGATCTGCGAGAGGTCGGCGATCAGCTTTTCCACGGCGCCGCCCCTCCAGACATCCGGATTGCGCAAGCTCGAGATTACCAGCATCGTGCCCTTTGCCCGGCCACCAGCCGCTGGCTCGATGGTCACCGGGACCTCACTCAGACTCTTGTCGTCGGTGAAGGCGTTCCAAGCGAAGGCGACGTGCTGCGTCGCAGCCTGTCCGTCCTTGCGCGTATAGAGTTCCAGGTTCTGCCCCAGCTTTTGGGTGCTGAGCCGTCCCAAGCCCTTGTCGCCGAGGGGGGTGCGCCCCTTGGGAGTCACGCCTCCGGCCGCCTTCAAGACGCGCTTGCCGGACAGCGAGATCATCAACCAGCCGCGCTCGATGTCGGCCCGGTCCATGCCCATCCCGTCATCTTCGATAGTGATGTAGCCGACGGCCTTGGGAAATTTGCTCTGCTCGCCAGGGGGCGGGTCGATGGTATTGACCACTACGTGGGCGTAGTCGGCGTCCGCGTCATAGGCGTTCTTCACCAGTTCAACGATGGCGGTGACCTCGTCGGAGACCAACTCGTCGCCCAGCTGGCGCACGACTGCGGCGCTGATATCAAAGTGCGGACTAGCCATGCGACTAGGACTCGACTTTGCGGGCCAGGAGGATCTTTTCCTCCCGCATAGTCGCCGAGGTGGCGTTGCGATCCGGCATGCGCTTGTGATGGATGCGGCGAGTCAGGGTGGTGACCACCTTGCAGTTCAAGCCTTCCAGCAACTCGCAGAGGACTAAATTCGTGGGCACCTGCTGGCCAGCAATGTTGCGGTTGCCGACCGTCCAGATCATGTAGCTGTTGGGCTTCATGACCCCGACGATGCTGTCAAGGCTGGCGCCGAAATCGCAGTAGAAGCGGATAAGCCGGCTTCGACCGTCATCGGGTTTCGATGGCAAGACATCCGCAAAACGCTTTAACTGGGGCGACGCTTCAAGGAGCTTGGCCTCGTCCCAGGCCGCATCCCCCGAGGTCCCGCCCAGGCTGCGCCGGTCGATCTCATGGGTGGTGCGCAAGGTTGCTATATCGGCGGCAGGGTCGATATCCTTGAAGTCGATCCAGTGCAGCGGAAGATAGGAATGCTGGCCATAGGTAACCGTCGTCAGATTGTCGCCATATGGCGGCGAGGTCATCAGGAGGTCGAAGGGAGCTGCCTCGCCCCAATAGTCCAAGGCCTGCCGCGTATCGCCAACACGGACCCCGGTCTCGCCGACATATTCGGAGGACTTGATCTGCTTGGCCTCGGCCAGCCGACGCCTAAAGGTCGAGAAGTTCGATGCGTTCTCTCGGGCGAGTTCACGGAACACGGCGATCGGCGATAGCGCGCGCTTTGCGATCTCCTCAGCGGGACGGGCATGTAGCTTATAGGTTGAGGTGCGGTCGTTGCTGGTCAGCCGAACGGTCTCGGCAAGGGTCACCCATAGGAACCGGCGCACCCAGAGGTTATCGCATTCGCGGATGGCCCGCCGCAGCCGTGACAGTTCCACCGCCACTTCCGGCTGGAACCACTTTTCGCGATTGGCCATCGCCGTCTCGATCGTTTCGCGCCGATCAGCCTTGGCTTTGGCAGCCACCTGTTCAGCGATGGCTCCGATGAAGAATTCGATGGTCCGGGCCGTCCGGACCCGGCTGATCAGCACTGCCAGGGGATTGATGTCGTTGCCGTAGACATCGAGGCCAAAGTGCATACCGCTGACGAGCGAGGTGCCCGAACCCACGAACGGGTCGTAAATCGACTTGATGCCTGGCTGCGCTTCCAATACGGCCCCAAGGAGCCGGCGCTGGACCAGCGGGACCATCATCGCCGGATATTGAAAGATGCTGTGGGCGCTATCGCTGCGATCGCGATCCTTCAAGGACCAGAAGTCCGGATCAGCGCCCTTGGCCTCGAGCAGCTTCAGTAGTTCGGCATCAGCGTCATTCGGCGTGCTGATATCTAGCGTACGAGGATCGCGTTGCGCTAAAAGGGGCATCGAGCGCACGTCCTGAAGCCAGCCGGGGTTATCCCGTGTTTAAGTGGGCGATGATCGCGAATGTCGGAATAGCCCTGCCGAAGTCCCCTCCGGGCCGCCACGCCTTGGTCATGACGATAGCGGCATAGTTCGATTCCGTGAAGCCCCCCCGTCCATTCGCGGTCGAACCGTCGCGCGGGGGCGTAACCTGCCGCGCCGTCGATGCGCGCGATCCTTTCGCTCCTACCCCTTATCCTGTGCGCGCACCGCGCCGGCGGCACGAAGCTCGCGTGCCAGCGCCTCGCCAACCGCCCCTAGCGGGGGCGGGCGCTAGCAGCGATCCGCTGGAGTGGCAGTTTATCGCCTTTCGCCTTTCCAAAGCCGCTGTTCCGGATCGTCCTCTTGCAGGTCTTGTGCCGAACTAAAGACTGATCAGCGCATCAACACTACGATCGCGGCGAGGAGGACATTGGTGATGGTCAGGACCTCCTCCAAGTAACCCACCGCGCGAGCGCGCTCGCTGTCATCCATGGTTACCAGTGTTAGCGAAACTGGCGCGGCATCCTCGAGTGCCATGCCCAGCCTGGTGGCAAGCTGGGCGACGAGTTCTGTTGTATCCCGGTCCATGGGGCCAGGAAGCCGACAACGGCGGGGCAAGTCCAGACGCAGCTTTCGGGCCTTGTCACATTGCATTGGACTTCGCGGGCGCGGCGAGCATTGGTGAGTTTGTGAATCGCGCCCGTTAGTGGCGCGTAGCCCCGGCCAGCGCGACTGGCGGGGCCTTGGGTGGTGGGAGCGGCATAGTGCAACTCCCAAATGGAGAACCACCCATGACCGAAACCGCTAAGACCAGTCGCCCGCGCAAGATGGCCCGCGAGGCTCAGTCCGCGCCGATCGACGGCATCAATGCCGACGCTGCTGTGCATGCCTCCATTCCCGGCGGACCGGCTATAGTCAAACCGCAGACGAAGGCCAGCCTTGTTCAGGAGTTGCTCGCCCGCGATGGTGGCGCCTCGCTCGCCGAACTTTGCGAGGCCACCAGCTGGCTTCCGCATACCTGCCGGGCCTTCCTGACCAGCCTGCGCAAGCGGGGGCACTCGCCGGAAAAGGCGAAGCGGGATGATGGTATCGCCTTCTATCACCTGCCGCCGGTCGGGGTTGCCGCCTGATGGCCCTCCGCCTCACCATGAAACTCGACAGGCTGGCGGGGCTGGAAGGCGATGCTCTGAGGGCAGAGTGGGTGCGCCGTTTCGGTGCGCCCGCCCCGAATCTGTCGCCGGAATTGCTGCGACTGGGGCTTGGCTACAAGCTGCAGGAGGAGAGGCTGGGCGGCCTTGGCAGCTCAACCAGAAGCTTTCTTCGCCAGTTGATAACTCGCGCGGCCGAGCCGGAGAACAAGGGCCCGATGCCACGCAAGCTCACCCCGGGCACGCGTCTGGTCCGGGACTGGCGTGGAGTCGGCCACACCGTAATCGTGCTGGAGGACGGGTTTGAATACGCTGGCCAGCGCTGGCGGTCGCTCACCGCCATCGCCAAGGCCATCACCGGTAGTCACTGGAATGGCCCCCGGTTCTTCGGCCTCTCGACGAAGGCCAGGAAATGAAGCTGCTGCGCTGCGCTGTCTATACCCGCAAGTCGACCGAGGATGGGCTGGAGCAGGAATTCAACAGTCTCGACGCCCAGCGCGAGGCCTGCGAAGCCTATGTCCTGAGCCAGCGCCACGAGGGCTGGAACCTCGTTCCCGCCCGCTATGATGATGGCGGCTTCTCGGGCGGCAACATGGAGCGGCCCGGTTTGAAGGCGCTCCTTGCCGATGTCGATGCGGGGCTGGTCGATGTCATCGTCGTCTACAAGGTCGACCGCCTGACCCGCAGTCTCGCGGATTTCGCCAAGATCGTCGAACGGCTCGATGCACGGCAGGCGAGTTTCGTCTCGGTGACACAGGCGTTCAACACCACCACCAGCATGGGCCGGCTCACCCTCAACGTGCTGCTATCTTTCGCCCAGTTCGAGCGCGAGGTCACCGGCGAGCGGATCCGCGACAAAATCGCCGCCTCGAAGAAAAAGGGCCTTTGGATGGGTGGGCCGGTGCCGCTCGGCTATCAGGTGGTCGAGCGAAAGCTGGTGCCGGAGCCCGAAGAGGCGGAGCGGGTGCGCTATATCATGCGCTGTTACCTTGAATCGTTTTCGGCGCCACGCCTGCTTGCGCGGCTGGAGCGGGAGGGCATGTTGACAAAGGTCCAGCAACGGGTGAGCGGCCCTCATCGCGGGGGCATCCCGTTCCGGCGGGGCAGCCTGTTCTACCTGCTCAAGAATCCGGTCTATCGTGGTAAGATCGTTCACCGGGGCACCGCTCATGATGGCGAACATGTTCCAATCGTCGACGAGAAACTGTGGGACGCAGTGCAGGCGCGGCTCCGGGAAAAGGCACCACCCCGCAAACGGCCAAAGAATGACCGACAGAACGCGCTGCTGGTCGGATTGCTGGCCGATCCGCATGGGCGCCAGATCGTGCCCACCTATGCCACCAAGGGCACGCGCCGCTACTCGTATTACGAGACCCGCAAAGACCTCGCACGCCCTGCCGATCCGCCGTCCACTCGGTTCGGGCAGGGTGCGCTCGATGGCCATGTCCTGCATCACCTCGGCGCGCTGCTCGAGGATGACCATGGCTTGCGCCGCCTAGCGAACCTCGATGATGCCGGTCTGCTGCGGACCATGTTCGAGGGCGCCAGAATGCTCTGGATGCGCCTAAAGCAGGCGGGCGATGCGCAGGCCGCGATCCGGTCACTGGTCGCGCTGATCAGGGTGGAGAGCGGCAGCCTTGAACTCACCCTCAAGCCCGCCGCGCTCGGTCTCGCCGATCAGCCATGCTGGCGTTGGACCATCTCGCTTCCGGCTCGCAAGCCGTTTCGCGAAGCCAAGCTCAGGATCGACAGTGGGAAACCCGGCAAGTCGGTAAATGACGACTTGCTGGCGCTGCTGGCGAACGCGCGCGCTGCGCTGGAACTGGTCCAATCCAGCCCGGAACTGAGCCTGCATCAGATCGGCAAGCGCGAAGGGCGCTGCCGGACCCATCTTGCGCGTCTCCTGCGCATCGTGTGGCTCAGCCCCCGGATCGTCGAGGCGATCGTCGACGGTGCGCAACCCCGCAAGCTTACCCGCCAAATGCTTCTCGCGGCGAACCTGCCGATCGACTGGGCGGCGCAGGAGCGGCTGCTCGGCTTCGCCGGTTGAACGCCCCACCATCAGGCAAATGACAGTGAAGCCGGGTTCTTGCGCACAGAGAATCCGGCTCTTTTTGTGCCGTCAGCCAGGGGCGGGACGGCGTCTCTGGCTTCAAAGCGGGAAGATGGCTCGCGAAACCTCGCGGAACCGCGCCACTTGTACGCAGGGCGCCCCCGAGGGGGTGGTTTCCGTTCGCTATGAAGACTGTTTGGTGCGGTCGAGAAGACTCGAACTTCCACGGGCTTTCGCCCACAACGACCTCAACGTTGCGCGTCTACCAATTCCGCCACGACCGCATAATCAGACGGGGTGCCAGTTCGAAGAAAGGCTCCCCGTGGGGGGTAGGAGCGCGCCCCTAGCAAAGAGGTTTGCAGGGCGCAACAACGATCGGAACTTTTTTGTTGTCCCGTCGTCGAGAAGGCCGGTCAGTCGGGCTTCCAGCCGATCTCGGCAACCTTGGCGGACTTGGGCACATCGGTCACCGCCGCGTTGATCGTAACGCTCTCGCCGGGAGCCAGTTCATCCTGCGGCGGCGGCACTTCCCAGGTCTTGACGACCTTGTCCTTAGAATCACGCAAGACGATCAGGATCGCGGGCAACGCACGCACGTCCTTGCCGACATTGCTCACCGTGCCGCTCGCGCCGAAGTACTCGGTGCCATTGGGCAACTGGCGTCGGTCCTGCTTTTCGGGGGGGAACGACAGTTCAAGATCAGGCCGGTCGGCCCCGAAAGTCTGGCCTGCTCCGGGCAGCCATTGCGGCAGACCGAAGTACCAGGCGGCGGCACCGAGAGCCATGACTGACAGCGCGAACGCCACTGCAGCCATTGTCCACAGTTTTGCAGGATTGCGGCGCGGTCGGAACGGCGGCTGGTGATCGAACGGAGACGGGCTTTCCTCCTCGACCGGCTCCACCACGCGGGCCGGGCGCCGCAAAGGCGGAGGTGTCGGTGGCTCGGCCTCGATCGTCGGCGCGGATTCCGATGGGGCCATCGAAACGACCGGGGAAGCAGGCGCTGGCGCGGTCGGAGCCTGTGCTACGGGAGCAGCCTCTTCGACATCGCGGCCAATTTCATCATGCGAAACAGAGGTTTGCGCCATTGCGGGCATGGGCGCCGGCGCGCGTTCAGCCAGTTCTGGGCCGTTCTGGAACCAGGAATGGCGGCAGCGTGCACATCGCACGGTCCTGCCCTCCACGCCGATTGCGGTGTCGGGAACGACATAGCGCGTCGAGCAGGCGGGGCACGCGATGATCATGCGTACGGGTTAAGCATGGCCGGGGCCGTCGAAACAATAGCCTCACCCACCAAGAAACGCTTTTGCGGCCTTTTTTCCACATGGATTGCCGCGTATAGCCGTTTTACCAACCCGATTATTGCGCACACCAACCGGATACAGTCTCCCGATCATGAACCAGTCCGACGATGCGGAGATTGTCCAGTTCGACAATGTCGGCCTGCGCTATGGCACGGGCAAGGAAGTGCTGACCGATGTCAGCTTCACGTTGTTTTCAGGACGATTCTATTTCCTGACTGGCGCATCGGGCGCGGGCAAGACCAGCCTGCTTAAGCTGCTCTATCTTTCGCAACGCCCCTCGCGCGGGCTGATCCGGATGTTCGGAACCGATGCGATCACACTTCCGCGCGAACGGCTTCCGGGCTTTCGCCGCCGTCTCGGGGTCGTGTTCCAGGACTTCCGGCTGGTGCAGCATCTCTCCGCGTTCGACAATGTTGCGCTGCCCTTGCGCGTTGCGGGCGTGCCTGAACGGGACATCATCCGCCCGGTCACCGACATGCTCGAATGGGTGGGCCTCGGCGATCGCAGTCACGCGCGGCCGGCCACGCTTTCGGGCGGTGAGCAGCAGCGCGTCGCCATCGCCCGCGCCGTGATCGGCCGCCCCGACATGCTGGTCGCGGACGAACCCACCGGAAACGTCGATCCCGACATGGCGGTCAAGCTGTTGCGCCTGTTCGAGGCGCTCAACCGCCTCGGCACGACTGTCGTGGTCGCCACGCACGACATTCACCTGATCCAGAAGATGCCCGATTCGCTGATCATGCGGCTCGACAAGGGGCGCCTGTCCGATCCAACGGGCGCGCTCCGCTATCCTCCTCGCCGTGCGATGCAGCCGCCACGACCGGACGTGCTCGGAGCATGAGCGTCTTGCCTGCCGTGGTCGATGCCCTGCGCGGCGAATGGCGTGACCGCGCCAGTGCGGAGAACCGGCTGCTGCCGCAGGGCAAGCTTTCCGGCCCGATGCCCTGGGTCATCGCGATCATGATCGGCCTGACCGTGGTCGCCACCGCGAGCGGCCTTGCCTTGCGCAACACGGCAAGGGTAGCAAGCGCGGACGTCACAGGCGGCGTCACCGTGCAGATCGTTCACGGCGCACCACGCGAGCGCGACCGCCAGGCCAAGGCAGCGCTTGCTGTAATCAACGCCACGCCCGGCATCGAGACCGCCAGGCTCGTGCCGCAAGACGAACTCAACGCCCTTGTCGAACCCTGGCTCGGCACCAGCGCCGGTGACGACATCAACGCCCTGCCCATTCCCGCGCTGATCGACGTGCGTCTGACCGATGGCGCGAACGACGCGCATATCACCACCCTGCGCCAACGCCTGAAAGGACCAGCCCCGGCAGCACGGATCGACGCGCAGGCGAGTTGGCTGGCCCCGGTCTTCGAGGCAATCACGACGCTGCAATGGCTGGCGGGCGGCCTCATTGCGCTTCTCGCTTTCGCCACGATCGCCACCGTGCTGCTCGCCTCGCGCAATGCTCTGGGCAATCACCGCGCGACGATCGAGATCGTCCACATGCTCGGCGGCACCGACAGCCAGATCGCCCGCATCTTCCAGCGCTCGATGGCGGTCGACGCAGCGGCAGGCGGCATTGGCGGGCTGCTGCTCGGCGTTGTCGCCACGGCATTGCTCGGGCGCCAGTTCGCGGCGCTCGGATCGGGCATGATGACCTCGTCGGGTCTTGACTGGATCGACTGGCTGTTCATCTGCTGCATCCCGCTCGCTGGCGTTCTGCTTGCCGTTCTCACCGCACGCTACACCGTGCTTGGAGCGTTGAGGCGGATGCTGTGACGAAGCGCGGCATCTTTCGGCGGCTCCTCTCGCTGCTGCTGCTGGCCTGGGCGCTCGGCTTCATCTGGTTCGCAACCTTCCTGCCGCGACCGCTTGCAGGGCCTGTACGCACCGAAGGCATCATCGCACTGACGGGCGGCGGAGGACGCATCCCCCACGCCCTGCGCCTGCTAGAACGCGGTGCGGCCAAGCGGCTGCTCGTCTCGGGCGTCGATCGCGAAGTGCGCCCGCGTGAATTCGCGGTCGAATATGAAGTGCCGGACAAGCTGATGTCCTGCTGCATCATGCTCGGCTACGACGCCGTCGACACGCACACAAATGCCGTCGAATCCGCGCGTTGGATGAAGGAGAACAAGATCTCCTCGGTGCGGCTTGTCACCACCGACTGGCACATGCGTCGCGCCGCGTTTGACCTTGCCGAAGAAGTGCCAGCGGGCACCGTGATCCTTGAAGACGCCGTTCCGTCGCGCCCCAGCTTCCGCATCCTGTTCCTTGAATACAACAAGCTGGTAGCGCGGCTGCTCGCATGGGCTATTGGCTGGTAATGATCCGCACCCTAGCTTCCATCGCGCGCAGTCTCGTTTTCTACGCCGTGTTCTATCTCGGATCGGTGCCCTATGTGCTCGCCTCGCTCGCCCAGATGAAGGTTTCACAGGGGGCTTTCCGCTGGGTCGTTCGCGAATGGAGCCACTGGCACCGCCTGTGCTGCCGCTTCCTGCTCGGCATCAGGGTCGAGCTGGAAAGCCCGGTGTTTCGCTCCGGCGTCCTCTACGCGGTCAAGCATGAAGCGTTCTTCGAAGCGATCGACATGCCGTGGCTGTTCCTCAACCCGGTCGTCTTCGCCAAGGCCGAGCTTCTGCGCATTCCCGGCTGGGGCTTTGCCGGCGCGCGCTTCGGCCTGATCGGAGTTGATCGCGAAGGTGGCGCACGCGCGCTGCGCGCCATGCTGACCGAAGCCCGAGCGCGCATTGCCGAGGAACGGCCACTGGTGATCTTCCCCGAAGGCACGCGCATTCCCCACGGAGAACGTCGCGCGCTGCAGTCGGGCTTTGCCGGAATCTACAAGCTTCTCGGGTTGCCGGTAATCCCGGTCGCGGTCGACAGTGGTCCACTCTACCACCGCCGATGGAAGCAGCCGGGGACCGTGCGCTACCGCTTTGGCGAAGAAATCCCGCCCGGCCTCCCGCGCGAGGACATCGAGGCTCGCGTCGAAGCCGCGATCAACGCGCTCAATCCATGAGCGAGACCGAAACCCGCCCGCTCATGTCCGTACTTGGCCCCGGGCTTGTCACCGGCGCGGCTGACGACGATCCGTCCGGCATTGGCACTTACAGCCAGATCGGGGCTCAATTCGGCTACGGCATGGCCTGGACCATGCTGTTCGGCTTTCCTCTGCTCGCTTCCACCCAGGCGATCTGCGCGCAGATCGGCGCGACTACGGGGCGTGGGATCGCGCACAACCTGCGCCGCCACTATCCCCCGACGCTCTTGCGGGTGATGGTCCTGCTCCTGCTGATCGCCAACGTGATCAATCTTGGCGCCGATCTGGGAGCTATGGGCGCGGCTTTGGGCCTCCTGGTTCCCGGTCCGGTGCTGGCGTTCACCGTTCTCTTCGGCGTATTGAGCGTCCTTGCCGAGGTGTTCATCGCCTACAACCGCTACGCCAGCATCCTCAAGTGGACGACCCTTTCGCTGTTCTCCTACGTCGCCGTGGTCTTCGTCGCCGGAGTGAACTGGTGGGACGCGCTGCGCGGGGTCGCCATCCCGTCCTTCACGCTCGACCGTGATCACACGATGGCGCTGGTCGCCGTATTCGGTACCACGATCAGCCCCTACCTGTTCTTCTGGCAGGCCGGGCAGGAGGTGGAAGAGCAGCACCGCCGCCATACCAAGCCGCTTCATGTGTCGCCGCGCTCGGCAGGGCCCGAACTCAAGCGCATCCGCACCGATACGCTGGTCGGGATGGGCTTTTCGCACCTCACTGCCTTGTTCATCATCATCGCCACAGCCGCCACGCTCAACGCCCACGGCGTCACCGACATAACCTCGGCCGCGCAGGCCGCAAACGCCCTGCGTCCGATCGCGGGAAACCTCGCCTTCGCGTTTTTCGCCATCGGCATCATCGGCACCGGCCTGCTTGCCGTGCCGGTCCTCGCAGGCTCGGCAGCCTATGCCGTGTCCGAGACCTTCCGCTGGCCCGAGGGCCTCGACCGCAAGCCGCGCGAGGCCAAGGCTTTCTACGGCGTGATCGCGGTGGCGACATTGGGCGGCGTTGCGCTCAATTTCACCGGGCTCGATCCGATGCGCGCGCTCTACTGGGCCGCCGTGGTCAACGGCCTGCTCGCCCCGCCCCTGATGGTCGTGACCATGCTGATCGCACGCAACCCGCGCGTCATGGGGCACCTGACGATCTCGCGCAAACTCGCCTTCGGCGGCTGGCTCTCCACCGCCGTGATGTGGGGAATTGCGCTGCTGTTCCTGCTTGGCTGAGCGTTACCTGCCGCCGCTGTGGTCCGACCGACCGAAGTCGGGCCGCGCATCGTCCTGACCCATCTCGATGATACCCCGGCGGATCGCGCGAGTGCGGGTGAAGTGATCGAACAGCACGTCGCCATCACCCTTGCGGATCGCCTTCTGCAATTCGGTGAGGTCTTCTGTGAAACGCTGGAGCATTTCCAGCACCGCCTCGCGGTTCGTCAGGAAGACGTCGCGCCACATCGTCGGATCCGAAGCGGCGATGCGAGTGAAGTCGCGGAAGCCACCGGCCGAGTACTTGATCACTTCGCTCTGGGTGACCTGCTCAAGATCCGACGCCGTGCCGACGATCGTGTAAGCGATAAGGTGTGGCAGGTGGCTGGTGACAGCAAGGACCTTGTCGTGATGATCGGGGTCCATCGTCTCGACGCGGGCGCCAAGCGCTTCCCAGAAGGCAACCATCCGCGCAACGAGGGCCGGATCGGCGGCCTCGGGCGGAGTCACGATGCACCAGCGATTGGAAAACAGTGTGGCAAAGCCTGCGTCAGGGCCGCTGCGCTCCGTCCCTGCCACGGGGTGGGCCGGTATGATCGCGTGATCGGGCAGCGCCTCGGCAAGTGCGCGCGCAACCGATGCCTTTGAAGAACCGACGTCGCTGATCACTGCATCGGGCCGCAGGCCCGGTGCGAGCGCTGCTGCCGCCGCACCCATGGCGCCAACCGGCACGCACAGAACCACGAGGTCCGATCCCTGTGCAGCCTCGACCGGCGTTTCCGCAACGCTGTGCGCAAGGCCCAGCTCTCGCGCCTTGGCGCGCACCTCGGCATCCGCATCGTAGCCGATCACCCGGACACCGGGCATGTGCGCCTGTACCGAAAGCCCGACCGATCCGCCGAGCAAGCCCAGCCCGACGATCGTCACTTGCGAGAACGGCGCCACGCTCACTTTGCAGCCTCGCACATTGCACGGATCGCGTCTGCGATCTCGTCCATCTGCTCGGCCGTGCCAATCGTGATGCGCAGGCCTTGGGGCAGTCCCTGCCCGGGCAACCAGCGCGTGATGTAGCCGTGGTCCATCAAGCCAAGATAGACTGCTTCGGCAGTCAGCTTGCCTTCGAACAGGATAAGCACGAAGTTGGCCTGGCTCGGCAAGGGCCGCACGCCGTGGTTGCCGAGCGCTGCCAGCTTCCCGACAAACCGCGCCCGCTGCTCGGCATTGTGCTTGCGCGACGCCTCGACGAAAGCCTGATCCTGCACCGCGGCAAGTCCTGATGCCTGACCGCTCAGCGAGACATTGAAGGGTCCGCGAATGCGGTTGAGCATGTCGACCACGTCGGCATGACCCGTGCCCCAGCCGATCCGCTCGCCCGCAAGGCCATAGATCTTCGAGAACGTGCGGGTTGCCAGCACGTTGGCCGAGTTGGTCGCAAGCTCCAGCGCGCCGTCATCGTGTTCCGGATCGAGATATTCGGCGTAGGCCCCGTCGAGCACCAGCAGGATGTCCGGCCGGAGACCTGCGTGCAGCCGCGCAATCTCTGCGCGCGGCAGCCAGCTTCCAGTGGGGTTGTTCGGATTGGCAAGGAACACCACGCGCGTCCGTTCGGTCACGCAGGCGAGAAGCGCGTCGACGTCGGTGCCGTAATCGGTATCGGGCGCCACCACCGGCACCGCGCCACAGCGCCTTGCGGCAATGTCGTAGACCGAAAAGCCATAGCGTACGTAGAGCACTTCATCGCCGGGCCCGGCATAGGCCTGTGCTGCAAGGTTGAGCAGTTCGTCCGACCCTGTGCCCATGACGATCCGCTTGGGATCGAGCCCATGAACTTCGCCGATCGCGCGGCGCAGCGCGACACTGTCGGGATCAGGGTAGCGCGCCGGATCGCCCGCATGACCGCGCGCCTCGAGCGCTGCTGCGCTTGACCCCAGCGGGTTTTCATTGGCGGAGAGCTTGGTCAGCACCTTGCCGTCTGCACCGGTCGACTTGCCGGGGACGTAGGCGTGAATGCCGAGGATCCAGTCCTTGGGTTGCGGAGCGTTTGCCATGATGGCCTGCGCCTTAGTGTTTACGCAGGTTCCGGGCAAGCGGACCGCAAGTGCTGGACGAAAAAAGGGCCGGAAGCGGGCTAGCGCTTCCGGCCTTGAGTCTGTTCGCAGGAGGAACATGGTTTGGCGGGGTGAGGGATGAGAGGGAGAGGATCTGGTTTCCCCCACCCCGCCAATTCGGTGAGATCAGTAGTTATAGGCGCGTTCGCCGTGCTCGGAGATGTCGAGGCCTTCGCGCTCGGATTCCTCCGTCGGACGCAGACCGAAGATCTTGTCGACGATGAAGAACAGGATCGCGGAACCGACACCCGAGAAGACCAGCGTGAGCAGGACGGCCTTGATCTGGATGAAGACCTGCTTGCCCATGTCGTAGCTGGCGGCATCGAAGCCGGCAGGGAACACGGTGTAGTCGAACACGCCCTGACCACCCAGCGAAGGGGCCGCCATCACGCCGGTTGCGATTGCGCCGACGATGCCGCCGATGCAGTGCACGCCGAACACGTCGAGCGTATCGTCATACTTCAGCTTGTTCTTCACCGTGCTGACGAAGAAGTAGCAGATCGGCGAAACGAGCAGGCCGAGCACGATCGAGGTCATCGGCGCGCCGTAGCCCGAAGCCGGGGTGATCGCGACGAGGCCGGCGACGGCACCCGTTGCAGCGCCCAGCATCGAAGGCTTGCCATGGTGAAGCTGCTCGACGATCGCCCAGGAGACGGCGGCGGCAGCGGTGGCGACGAAGGTGTTGATGAAAGCAACTGCGGTCACGCCGTTGGCTTCGAGGTTGGAACCGGCGTTGAAGCCGAACCAGCCCACCCACAGCAGCGAGGCACCGATCATGGTCATGGTCAGAGAATGCGGCGGAGTGGCTTCCTTGCCGAAGCCGACGCGCTTGCCGATCATGAGGCAGCCGACGAGACCAGCGATACCGGCGTTGATGTGAACCACGGTGCCACCGGCGAAGTCGAGCGCGCCCATGCCCCAAAGGTAGCCATAGTCGGTCGGAGCATCAGCCAGGAAGTCCGGGCCGGCCCAGTACCACACCATGTGCGCCATCGGGAAATAGATGCAGGTCAGCCACAGCACGGTGAAGACCATCAGCGGCGTGAACTTCACGCGTTCCGCAAAAGCACCGACGATCAACGCCGGCGTGATGCAGGCGAAGGTCATCTGGAAGATGACGAAGGCGAGTTCGGGAATGTAGACGTTGTTCGAGAAAGTCGCCGCGTAAGTCGTGGCATCCACGCCCATGAGGAACACCTTGCCGAAGCCGCCAATGAACGCATTGCCGCTGGTGAAGGCCATCGAGTAGCCCCAGCTCACCCAGACGAGCGCTGCGACCGAAACGATCATGAACACCTGCATCAGCACGCTGAGCATGTTCTTGGTGCGGACAAGGCCGCCGTAAAAAAGAGCGAGAGCGGGCACGCTCATCAGCAGGACGAGCACCGAGCTCATCAGCATCCAGGTCGTGTCGCCCTTGTCGACCATGCCGGCCATCTGCTCGGCGGTCGGAGCCTTGATCGGCCCATCTTGTGCAAAGGCAGCCGTAGCGGCGAAGAGCGAAGCGCCCGTTCCCACCAAGCCACCGATCATCTTACGGATCATGTTGGTTCCCCTAAGGTCGGAAATGGAAAGCCCGCTCAAAGCGCGGTGTCCCCGGTTTCGCCGGTGCGGATGCGGGTCGCCGACGCGAGGTCGAGGACGAACACCTTGCCGTCACCGATGGCTTCCGTGCTGGCAGCCTGCTGGATCGTCTCGACGATCTGCGGCGCGAGGTCGTCGCTCGCGGCGATCTCGATCTTCACCTTCGGAAGCATGTTGGTGGAGTACTCAGCGCCGCGGTAAATCTCGGTCTGGCCCTTTTGCCGACCAAAACCCTTCACCTCCGACACCGTCATCCCAGCAACGCCCAAAGCCGACAGCGCTTCGCGCACTTCGTCGAGCTTGAACGGCTTGATGATGGCGATGATGAACTTCATTCATGCCCCCTTTCATGACCCTTCGCACCGGGCGACCTGCCGGCAAGAGTGATTAAGCAAGGGGCGTGCCAAATCCGCAATTTCACGGATTCAGACGGTTACGGGAACCAAACAAGCCGAAAGACGCTTATGCGCGCCCGATTCTTGGGCAATGTGAGGCATCTGCCTCTTTTTTAAGCAGGCAAAAGCGCCTTGATTCAGGGCAGCCTGAGATGTGCCCAGACGGGGAGATGGTCCGAGCCGATCGCGGCAAGCGGGCTGTGATGGACGCCGCTGCCATCGACCTCCCACCCTTGCGAGACGACGATCCGGTCAAGCTGAGCCATCGGCCGGCGCGAGGGGAAACTGCGTCCGGGAGCCAGCACCCGGAACGGGGCAGTAAAGGCCGCCAGCGCCCCGCCGGTAACCGACCATTCGTTGAAATCGCCCATCAGCACTGCGTGCCCTGGTTCGTCATAGCCCGCGATATGGCCGCAGACCGTCTCGACCTGGGCGCGGCGGCGCAGGCCCGACAGGTCGAGGTGCATCCCCATGACCCGCACAAGATGGCCGTCGACCCGCAAGGTGGTGCAGACTGCCCCGCGCGGCTCCAGCGTCGGCAGCGGAACCGCGCAAGCTCCGACGACTTCGATGTCGCGCCGGACCAGCAAGGCATTGCCATGCCAGCCCATGCTCATGCCTGTCCGTGCGCGATCGAAGTGTCCCGGCTCGACCGCGCGCCACGGGCTGTGGTCGTCGAGCGTCGCGCGCGGGATCACCGCCTCGCGCATGCCATAGCGCAAGTCCGCCTCCTGCAAGGCAATCACATCGGCATCGATTTCACGCAGGATCGTCAGGATGCGGTCGGGATCGCGCCGCCGGTCAAGACCGACGCCCTTGTGGATGTTGTAGCTGGCGACCTTCAGTTTCACGACGGCGTCAGGCGCCACCGATGTAGCGATCGGTCGGCCGCACTGGCAGCCCGTCAATGCTCCGAGTCCGTCCGGCAACCTTGGCTTCCCACGCAACCGGATCGGCCTGCGCGTGATACTTGACCAGCGTTGCCCGTTCGTGATCGAGCGTCATTACAGGGACGCCCCAGCCGCAGCTCGTCTGGACGCAGTCCACCGCGATGTCGAAGATCTGGCGCGTGCCCGGCAGTACCGTGAAATGTGCGGCAATGTCTGCCCATTCAGGATCGGCGGGCAGCACCGGCCTGCCCCGACCGTAAAGCCGCAGGATCAGCGCGGGGTTTTCGAAGTTGCACATCATCACGGTGATGCGTCCGTCAGCCAGAAGATGCGCGTGGGTTTCGTTGCCCGAGCCGCCAAGATCGAGATAGGCGACCCGGTTCGGTCCGAGCACGCGGAAGCTGTCATACCCCTTGGGCGAGAGGTTTATCCGCCCTTCGCCCGCGGCCGTCGCCACGAAGAACACCGCCTGCCGACCGATCATCGCCTCGTGCGCAGGCGTGATGTGGTCGGTGAAGTCTGCCATCAGAGAAAATCCTTCAGCGCGGCGATGAACTGGTCGAACTGGTCATGATGCAGCCAATGGCCCGCATCGGCGAATTCCACCACTTCGGCATTGCGGAAATGCGCAGCCATGCCGTTGCGCTCCGGGTTGCCGGCCCACGAATCCGCGCCATTGAGCAGCAGCGTCGGGCAGGTTATCGCCTTCCACAGCTCGTTGCGCTGCTCGATCGTAATGTCATAGGGCGCACCATCGACATTGAGGTGCGGGTCGAACTTCCAGCTGAAGGTGCCATCCTCGTTGCGATTGATGCCGTGCAGCGTCAGGTGCCTTGCTTGGGCGTCGGTCAGGTACGGATTCTCGCCCTTCATTCGTGCATAGGCGTCTTCGAGCGTCGCATAACGGCGCGGCAGGCGCCCGGCGGCCTTGCGCTTTTCGCCAATGAATTCGCGGACCCTTCGCGCGAAGGGCACGTCCTTGATCAAAGCCTCGCGCTCTGGCGTCGGAAACAGCCCCTCGATCGCCACGATCTTGCGCACGTTCTCGGGGAAAAGGCCGGCGTAGCGCAGGCTGGTGTTCGCGCCCCAAGAGTGCGAGACGATCGTAACTGGCGCAAGATCAAGCTGGTGGATCAGCTGCGCGACGTCATAGACGAGGTCCATCGTCCGGTAATTGCCGTCCTGCGTCCACTGACTGTCACCATGCCCGCGATGATCCAGCGCGATGATGTGCCAGTCTTCGCGCAGCGCCTCGGCGGTCCAGTCCCACGACCGACAATGGTCGCGCCCGCCGTGCACGAGCAGCAGCGGCGGCTTGTCGGCATTGCCCCAATCCACGTAGTGGAGGCGCAGGCGTTGCGAAATGAAGGTGTTCGAAGTGGGACCGAGCAATTGCATGGAGGGGTAACTGCACCCCCTGCCATCCGGTTTCAACCCCGCAGAACTTACCTTTCTTTCGTTGCAGAGAATACCAGTTCAGGATTGCGCTCCTGCTGGTAACCGACATCCCATGCCGATCGCGCCATGAACACCGGATCGCCGTCGCGGTCCTTGGCCAAGTTTGACATATTGAAATCTGCGAATGATTTCAACGCACTGTCGCTTCCCTTGAGCCAGCGCGCGGTATCGAAGGGCGAAGCTTCGAGGACCGCTTCGACCTTGTATTCTGCCTCGAGCCGCGAAATCAGCACGTCAAGCTGGAGCTGGCCGACGACGCCGACGATCCATTGCGAACCAATCTCCGGGTAGAACACCTGGATCACGCCTTCTTCTGACAGGTCGTCCAGAGCCTTGCGCAATTGCTTGGTCTTGGTCGGGTCCTTCAGTGCCACGCGCCGCAGGATTTCCGGCGCGAAGTTTGGAAGACCGGTGAAGCGCACGTCGTTGCGTTCCGAGAGCGTATCGCCCACGCGCAACGTGCCGTGGTTCGGAATGCCGATGATGTCGCCCGCCTCGGCGGTATCGGCAATCTCGCGGTCCTGCGCGAAGAACAGGATCGGCGAATGCACCGCGATGGGCTTGCCCAGGCCCGAAGGCGTCAGCTTCATCCCGCGCTTGAAGGTGCCCGAAACCATCCGCATGAATGCGATACGGTCGCGGTGCTGCGGGTCCATGTTGGCCTGCACCTTGAAGATGAACCCGGTCACGTCGGGCCTTTCCGGATCCACCGTGCCGACGCTAGACGATTGCGGGCGCGGCGGCGGTGCAAACTTCGCGATGGCATCGATCAGGTCGATCACGCCGAAATTCTTTAGCGCCGATCCGAAATAGACCGGCGTCAGGTCGCCATTGCGATAGGCCTCGAGATCGAACTCGGGATAGCCCGCCCGCGCCAGTTCGATTTCCTCGGCGATGTCTTGGGGAATATCGTCAGCTGGCCCCACCTTGCCGAGAAACTCGCGGCTGTCGCCCTCGGGGCGCGCGATGGTTTCGTCGGCGAAGCTCATCACGCCCTGGAACACGCCGCCCATGCCGATCGGCCACGACATCGGCACGACGTCGAGCGCAAGCGCATCGGCCACCTCGTCCAGCGTCTCGAATACCGAACGACCTTCCCGGTCGACCTTGTTGACGAAAGTGATGATCGGGACCGAACGCATGCGACAGACCTCGAACAGCTTGCGGGTCTGCGGCTCGATGCCCTTGGCCGCGTCGATCACCATGATCGCCGAATCGACTGCGGTGAGCGTGCGATAGGTGTCTTCGGAGAAGTCCTCGTGGCCCGGCGTGTCGAGCAGGTTGAAGACGATACCGTCCTTCTGGAACGTCATCACCGACGAGGTCACCGAGATACCGCGCTGCTGCTCGATCTTCATCCAGTCCGAGCGCGCGCGCCGCGCAGCCCCACGCGCCTTGACCTCGCCGGCAAGATGAATCGCGCCGCCCTGAAGCAGCAGCTTCTCGGTCAGTGTGGTCTTGCCCGCGTCAGGGTGCGAAATGATGGCGAAGGTGCGGCGATTTGACATGAGCGCCCCCCTAAACGGGACGCAGGCTTACGTCCATGCGGAAGCTGCGCGTTGCGCCGGGATCGAGCAGCACCACGCCGGGCTTTTCGCGGAAATCACCAGCAAACCCTTGAGGGTCCGCATGACCCGCCCAGGGCTCTATGCAGATGTAGCGAGCGCCGGGAACCTGCCACACGCCGAGCGACGGCGTATCGGGAAATGCGATGTCGAGCCAGGCCCCGCCTTCTGCTCCATAAGACAGTGAGCGGCTGGAAAGCTTGTCCCAGATCATCGCGTCGGCGCGGAACAGGTCTTCGGAAAGCATCAGTTCGCACCCGACGATCGCGGTCGGCTCTCCCGCATCGAGCAGCAGTCCGGTCTCGCGCGAGACACGGCGCACGTCCTGTGGCTCATCGCTGTCGAACACCAGCTTGTGCGCGGCCTTGTCCGGCCCGCCCGGAAGCGGCCATGCGAATGCCGGGTGATAGCCGAAGCTGAAGGGCAGCGGCCCGGAATTCGGATTGGTGATGCTCGCCTCTGTGAACAGCGTCATGCCTTCAACCCGGAAGGTCACCTCCAGCACGAAGCCGAACGGATAGACGGCGCGCGTATCGGGCGAATCCGTCAGCCGGAACCGCGCCAGCCCATCCTCGACATGGACCGGGGCAAACAGGCTCCGCCGCGCGAATCCGTGACGGGGCAGCGGATAGTCCTTCCCGTCGAGCCGCAACACATCGCCACTCAGCGATCCCACAATCGGAAACAGCAGCGGCGCGTGTCCTCCCCAGAACACCGGGTCGGCATCGGTCATGTATTCGCGGCCGACCGCCTCGGTCAGGGACCACAGCTCCGCGCCGAGCGGATTGATCCGCGCGGTCAGGCCACCGCTGGAAATCGTGACCAGCTCGTCGCTCATCCGCGCAACGTTGCGCCCTGCTTCGCGGCAGCTGCAACCACCTTGTCGGCAATCGCCTTCAGGGCGGCCTCGTCATAGGACTTCTCGACCGGCTGCAGCGTCACTTCGATGGCAAGGCTCTTGTGACCTTCGGGCACGCCTGCGCCGCGGAAATCATCGAACACGCGCGCTGCCACGATGTTGACCTTGTCCGCACCCTTGACCGAGCGCAGCAGATCGCCCGCCGCGACATCGGCCGCAACGAGAAAGGCGAAGTCGCGCGTCACCGCCTGCAACGGCGGCGGCGCGAAGTGCGGACGGGCGAAACTGCCTGCGCCCTTCTTCGCCGGGATCCGGTCGAGGAACAGTTCGACCGCGACGACGGGTCCACCGATGTCGAAGGCCTTTGCGGTGGCCGGATGCAGCACACCAAAGCGTGCCAGCACCGTCTTGGGCCCCAGACGCAGCGTAGCCGACTGCCCCGGATGGAACTGCGCTCCCGCCTCGCCCATGACCTGAAGATTGTCGACCGGAGCGCCAGCTTCGGCCAGCAGCGCCAGTGCCTCGGCCTTGGCGTCAAAAGCATCGAAGCCCTGTGCCTTGCCTATGGCCCAGCCGCGCGCAACTTTCTCTCCCGCGAGCACCACGGCGAGGCTCAGCTTCTCGTCGCTGGCACCATCGGCCCCGCGCAGATAGCGGCGTCCGATCTCGAACAGGCGCACACTGTCGGCACCGCGATCGAGATTGCGCTTCACCGCCGACAACAGGCCGGGCAGCAGCGAAGGGCGCATGACCTTGAGGTCTTCGGAAATCGGATTGGCCAGCGCCCACAATGCTTCACCATCGGCGAAGTGCGCGGCTTCTACGTCGGGAAGGAACGACCAGGTGACCGCCTCGTGCAGGCCACGCGCAGCAGCAGCGCGGCGCACGCGGCGTTCGAGCATCTGCACCGGCGTCGCCGTGGGCTTGGCCACGCCATCTGCGCGCGGCAGCGGAGTTGACGGCACCGCATCGAGGCCGTGCACGCGGATCACTTCCTCGACGATATCGGGCGCGCCGTCGACATCGGGCCGCCAGGTCGGCACCGTGACCGACCAGTCGTCCGATACGGCAAAGCCGAGCGCGGCGAGAATGCGCTTCTGCTCGCCATTGGCGACATCGATGCCGCCGAGGCTGCCAGCCAGCGCCGGATCATAGGTGACGGTCTTGCGCGCCAGCGGCGGCTGCCCGGCGCGGACGACTTCGGATGCCTCGCCGCCGCAGATCTCGAGGATCAGCGTGGTCAGCAGGTCCATGCCGGTATCGAGGAACGCCGGATCGACACCGCGCTCGAACCGTCCGCGCGCGTCCGAGGCGAGTGCGAGCGCCTGACCGGTGCGCGCAATCGACGGCGGATCGAAATATGCCACCTCAAGCAGGACATCGGTCGTGTCCTCGTCGCAGCCCGAATGTTCACCGCCCATGATCCCGGCGATGTCGTGCACGCCGGCATCGTCGGCAATTACCGTCATCCAGGGTTCGAGCGCATATTCCTTGCCGTTGAGCGCAGTGACCTTCTCGCCCGCCACCGCCTTGCGCGCGACGACCGCACCGCTCAGCTTGGCGAGGTCATAAGCATGCGCGGGACGGCCATAGCCGAGCATCACGAAGTTGGTGACGTCTACCAGCGCCGAGATCGGGCGCTGGCCCGCGCTCTTGAGGTAGTCCTGCATCCATTTCGGGCTGGGACCGTTCTTCACGCCGCGAATGACGCGACCGAAAAAGGCGGGGCAGCCTTCGGTGTCGTCGGTGCGAACCTCGACCGGACAAGGGAAGCTTCCTGCCACCGGTGCCGCCGCGATCGATTTCAACACGCCAAGCCCCGCTGCTGCCAGATCGCGCGCGATGCCATAAACGCCCATGCAATCGGGCCGGTTGGGGGTGATCGCAACGTCGAACACCGGGTCGGATCCGATGTAGTCGGCAAAGCTCATGCCCACCGGCGCGTCTTCTGGCAGTTCGATGATCCCGTCGTGATCCTCGCCCAGACACAGCTCGCGCGTCGAACACATCATGCCGTTGGATTCGACGCCACGGATTGCCGACTTGCGCAGTTCCATGCCGTTGGCCGGAACCACCGCGCCCGGAAGCCCGAGTACGCCGACCAGGCCCGCACGGGCATTGGGCGCACCGCAGACGACCTGGAGCGGGGCGCCGTTACCGGTATCGACCGAGAGCACCTGCAGCTTGTCGGCCTGGGGATGCTTGTCCGCGCTCAGCACACGGGCCACGCGGAATTTCGTCAGCGCGGCCGAGGCATCCTCGATGCCTTCGATCTCAAGCCCAAGCGAGGTAAGCTTTTCGGCGATCAGCTTTGCATCTGCCTTGGTATCGAGGACCGAGCGCAACCACGAGAGCGAGAACTTCACGAACGTACTCCAACACCGCCGGAAAGGGTCGGCACGTCAAGCGCCCCGAAACCGTAGTGGGCCAGCCACCGCGCATCGCCATCGAAGAAGGCGCGCAGATCGTCGAGGCCGTACTTGAGCATGGCGAGGCGATCGACGCCCGTGCCGAATGCAAAGCCCTGCCATTCATTCGGATTGAGCCCGCCGAACTCGATAACCTTGCGGTTGACCATGCCGCTGCCCAGCACTTCCATCCAGCCGCCATCGGCCGCGTCGCCGCTGCCGCCGACCACGCGCTTGCCATTGATCAGCGTGTAGCCGACGTCGACTTCCACCGAAGGCTCGGTGAACGGAAAATAGCTCGGGCGCAGGCGGAGCACGATGTCTTCACGCTCGAAGAACGCCTTGAGGAAGGTCTCGAGCGTCCACTTCAGGTGGCCGAGGTGGATGCCCTTGTCGATGACGAGGCCTTCGATCTGGTGGAACATCGGCGTGTGCGTCGCATCCGAGTCCGAGCGATAGACCCGGCCCGGTGCGATGATGCGCAAGGGCGCGCCTTCCTTCAGCATCGAACGGATCTGCACCGGCGAGGTGTGCGTGCGCAACAGCATGTCCCGCCCTTGCGCGTCCTTGTCCGGGAAATAGAACGTATCGTGCATCGCGCGCGCCGGATGGGTTTCCGGCATGTTGAGCGCGGTGAAATTGTGCCAGTCGTCCTCGATCTCCGGGCCGCTCGCCACGGCAAAGCCCATGTCAGCGAAAATCTCGGCCAGTTCGTCCATCACCTGCGAGACCGGATGCACCGAACCCCTTGGTGTTTCGGGCGCCGGCAGCGAGAGATCGACGGTCTCGGCAGCCAGCCGCGCTTCGAGCGCAGCGCCTTCGAGCGCCGCCTTGCGCGATGCGAGTGCCGCCGTCACCGCTTCACGCGCGGCGTGAATTTTCGGACCCTCGCTCGTGCGTTCCTCGGGCGTCATCCCGCCAAGCGACTTGAGCAGCGCGCTGACCCATCCCTGCTTGCCCAGAGCCGAGACGCGCAGCGCCTCCACGGCCTCGGGCGTGGCCGCATCCGCGATTGCCGCAAGCGTTGCGTGCTGCTGTTGATCGAGCTGTTCCATGCGCGAAGCCGCTAGCGGCAAACGGCGCACTTGAAAAGTCCGCAGCTATGCCCGCAGCGGCGCATCGAGCGCCTGGACGGCGCTGCCCATGAATTCATGGCGCGCCCGCATGACCGCCTCGATCACGGGCTTGGGCGCCATGGCATATTCGCTCGGGCTGGTACCCATGAAGCGATGGAAGTCGCGCACGAACTGCGCCTGATCGTGATAGTGCCCGTCCATTGCCCCGATCCAGTGCAGCGACGGGTCGAGCATGTACTGCACCAGGCTGCGCATGAAGCGCTGGCGGCGCAGCAGCAGGCGCGGGGTGAAACCGAAATAGCGGCGGCATATCCGCTCGAGCGTATGGCCCGGCAGATGCGCGGCTTCAGCCATTTCGCTTACGCTGGAAACGTCGGGGTTCATCAGCGCGGCGTGGGCGGGCAGAATGCGGGGATCTTCTTCGTCCGATCGCTCCAGAGCGTGGTGGAAGAAATCAATGATACGCTGCAATTCGGCCGCCTCGTCCACGGCTTCGCCGAAGATGCTGTCGGCCAGCGGCCTGAAACCCGAAAGGAACGGCGCACTTTCCACAGCGTAGATATGGTCGGCATGAAGGTTCGCCTGAACCTTGAGAAACCGCGCCCAGCCCAGCGGCAGAAAGCCGATACCCCAAATCCGCGATGTTCCCACCGTGAACCGGAGCGTCGTGCTGGTGGGTCCTGTGAAGTTGGCCGCTGCGCCGCCGAACGGCGGCTGACCAGGCAGTTCGGAGTCCGGAAGGTCCCCGCTGTAGACGCGCAGGTTGGCCCATTCGGGATGGAGGCGATCGGTAACTCGCCCACCCGAGGGCACATCGATCTCGGTCAGATAGAAGGTCGTGAAATAGCGGCTCAGCCGCTCTGGCGGCCGATGGAATCGAACCCGGACTGTACAGTCCCCGGTCAAGATAATGTGCGCCCCGTTTTCTCAGTCGTACCTGTCCTGCGCACAGTGCATCGCAGCGTAATGAGTCGCAACGAAAAAGGGGCCGGCTCCCTCAGGAACCCGCCCCTTCTTGTCTTGCACGATCGCTGGCGATCAGGCGGCGGGAAGCGCTGCCTTGGCCTGTGCGATAACCGTGGTGAAGATGGCGCCTTCGTTCATGGCAAGGTCGGCCATCGTCTTGCGGTCCAGTTCGATCCCGGCCAGCTTGGTGCCGTGGATGAACTGCGAATAGGTGAGGCCTTCGGCGCGGACAGCGGCGTTGATGCGCTGGATCCACAGGGCGCGGAAGCTGCGCTTCTTAACCTTGCGGTCGCGATAGGCATACTGGCCGGCCTTTTCGACGGCCTGGCGGGCGACGCGGATGGTATTCTTGCGACGGCCACGATAGCCCTTCGCCTGATCCAAAATCCGCTTGTGCTTTGCACGGGTGGTTACACCACGCTTGATACGGCTCATAAGTCAGCGCTCCTCAGTTCAGCCCGTAGGGCGCCCACTTCTTGATCGTCCGCGCATCGGCGTCGGAGATCACGTCAGTGCCGCGGTTCTGGCGGATGTACTTGGCGTTGTGGCTGATCAGGCGGTGGCGCTTGCCGGCAACGCCGTGCTTCACCTTGCCGGTGGCGGTGAGCTTGAAGCGCTTTTTCACGCCGCTCTTCGTCTTCATCTTGGGCATTTTCGTCTCCTGATTACGACGCGTCCGATCTGCCTTGGCAGCCCTTGTGGCCAGGCCGATCATCGAATCCGTGTCGGTTGAAGCTGGGGCCGTTAGGCCAAGCGCTCGGGAAAGGCAAGCAGACTCACGTTACCCCGATGTCCGCCAGGTCGAACGCGGTCGTCTGGTAGGCTTCGTTGATCCAGTTGCCGAACAACAGGTGCCCGTGTCCGCGCCAGGTGTTGGACGGCTGGGCCTGCGGATCGTCGCCGGGGAAGTAATGACGCGGAAGGTACCCGCCCTCATCGCGCGCGTATTCGCCTGCCAGGGTCAACGTGTCGTATTCGAGGTGGTTGAACATGTGCAAAGTGCGCTGCGCCGGATCGTCGATCAGGCACAGACCGGTCTCGGCGCTCTCGGCCAGAACGCTCAACCCGTGCCCTTCGGGAAGGTCCTCGCGCCGCACCTCGCTCCAGCGCGAGACCGGCACGTCGAACACATCGGGCAGGCCGCGCATGAGGGGATTGGCAGGCGCCTTGTTAGAATGACTGAATACGCCCGAAGCCTTGGCCGACAGGTTGTGCTTCTCCACTCCGTGGAAGTGGTGCAGCGCCGCCATGGCGCCCCAGCACAAGGTCAGCGTGCGATGGACGTGGCTCTGCGACCAGTCGAGGATCCTGCGCAACTCGTCCCAGTACGTCACCTCCTCGAAGGCCATCGTCTCGACCGGCGCTCCGGTCACGATCAGTCCGTCGAACTTCTCGGCCTTCACATCTTCCCACGGACGGTAGAATTCGGCGAGGTGGCCAGCAGAAGTGTTCTTGCTGACGTGGTCGGAAATGCGCAGCAGCTCAAGTTCGACCTGCAGCGGGGTGGCCCCGAGAAGCCGCGCGATCTGCGTCTCGGTCGTGATCTTGTCGGGCATCAGGTTGAGCAGCGCGATGCGGATCGGACGGATGTCCTGCCTCGCGGCCTCGGTCTCGCCCATGACGATAACGCCCTCGGCTTCGAGTGTGCGGCGGGCGGGAAGATTGTCGGAAATCCTGATCGGCACGGCGTTTGGTCTTTCTCTCGTATCTGACTGGAGAAGACGCCTGCGGCAGTGTCCGAATAATTGCCGGATCGGCCACATCCCCTTCCCGGTTGACCAACCGATTTCCGGCCGGTTTCCCGCGTCAGGCGCCACCTTGCCCGGAGAGGCAGGTTGGCGTTGGAGCGTCACTCCAACTCTCGATGTATGTCGGTATCTAGGTGCATCCCCGCCCGGATGCAACAGGCACGCACAGCGACGCGATCAGGCGCTGCCGATCTGGCCCGACAGGTGCGAGGGATCGATCCCCTCGCGCTTCCACGCCTGTGTCCAGCGGCGCCCGGTGGGGGTCTCGAAGAGAATCTCGGGTCTGCCATGTGCCGCATACCAACCGTGATGGCGCATCTCGCCTTCGAGTTGGCCAGCGCCCCACCCGGCGTAGCCCAGCGCGACGATGAACTTTGACGGCCCGCGTCCCTCGGCAATGGCGCGCAGGACGTCGAGCGAGGCAGAAAGCTCGCACAACGGGTTGACCGTCACGCTGCCTTCTCCGCCCCAGTCGTTCGAATGGAGCACGAAGCCGCGTGCGGTCTCTACCGGTCCACCGTTCAGCACCGCCGTGTCGGGAGCCACGCCCGGATCGATGCCGATATCCTCCAGCAGACCGTGCAGGGTGATACCCTCGCGCACTTGGCCAACGCCGATTCCCAGCGCACCATGCTCATCGTGCACGCACATTGCGATCACGGCATGATCGAACCGCGGATCGCCCATCCCGGGCATGGCCAGCAGCAGCCTGCCGGCGAGGTACTCAGCTTCGCTCATCATCCGGCAAGATAGGGCTACCGATGGACAATTACGAGGTGCGCGCGATCACGCCGCCACCTTCATGCTGCGTTCCTCGGCAGCCTCGAGCAACTTCTTCTCGACGGTCTTCATCCGGCTATCGTTCTCGACCTTCTCGCCAAGAACGTCGGTAACGTAGAAGGTGTCGACCGCGCGCTCGCCATAGGTCGCGATATGTGCCGAATGGACCACCAGCCTTGCCTCGAACAGGGCTCGCGCAAGGCGGTTGAGCAGCGCCGGGCGATCGCGCGCGCCCACCTCGATCACGGTGAAGCGGTTGGACGCCTTATTGTCGAAGATCACGATCGGCCGCACGTCGAAGGCATCGGCGCGCGGACGAGCGAGCGGGCGGGCCATGAGTTGCGGCACCAGCTTTACCCGGTTGGCCAGGGCATCGGCGATCGCGTTCTTCAGCCGCGCAATCTGCGTTGCCTCGTTCAGTGGGCGTCCCAGCGGGTCCTGTACAAGGAAATTGTCGACCGCCGTGCCATTGCGCGCGGTGTGGATGCGCGCGTCGATGATGTTGCCGCCCGCAAGGTGAATGCCGCCGGCGATGCGGTAGAACAGGCCCGGATGGTCGGCCGCCAGCACGGTGACCAGCGTGGCGCCCCGCGCCGGATACCAGTGCGCCTCGACCGAAAGCGGCTCGCCCAGCGCCGAATCCATCTGCTGCAGGTTGAGTGCGATGATGTCCTCGGGTTCGGCAATCCAGTAAGCATCGCCCAGTTGCTTGCCGACGGTGCCGATCAGGGCATCGCGCTCCTTCAGGATCGCGCCCACCGCCTTTTTCTTTGCGATGATGCGTTCTGCACGGCCATGAGTCTTGTGGCCAAGCCGCAGCATCTCCTCGGCCGCGACGAACAGGTCGCCCAGCAACTGCCGCTTCCACGAGTTCCACACGCCAGGACCGACCGCGCGAATATCGACGATGGTCAGTACCAGCAGCAGGCGCAGGCGCTCCTGGCTCTGAACGGTGTTCACGAAATCGGCGATCGTCTTGTAATCGGCAAGATCGCGCTTGAACGCCGTCGCGCTCATCAAGAGGTGCCAGCGCACCAGCCAGGCGACCAGCTCGGTTTCCGCAGCGGACAGGCCCAGGCGCGGACACAGCTTCATCGCCACTTCGGCACCAAGGACCGAATGGTCCCCGCGCCGCCCCTTGGCGATGTCGTGCAGCAGCGTCGCCACATAGAGCACCCGGCGCGAGGCGACCTTGGAAACGACCTCGCTCGCCAACGGATGATCTTCCTTGGCCTCGCCCTTCTCGATCATCGCCAGCAGGCCGATCGCCCGGATCGTGTGCTCGTCCACCGTGTAGTGGTGATACATGTCGAACTGCATCTGCGCGATAACGCGGCCAAAGTCGGGCACGAACCGACCGAACACGCCAGCCTCGTTCATCCAGCGCAGCACAGTTTCCGGATCGTTGCGGCTGGTCAGCACCTCCAGGAACAGCGCGTTGGCGCGCGCGTCCTTGCGCACGCCTGCGTCGATGAGCGTCGCATCGCGCCGCGCGACGCGCATCGATTCGGGATGGATCTCGACCTTCTCGGCCGCCGCGCAGGCAAACAGCTCGATCAGTCGCACCGGGTCCTCGCGGAAGGTCTCGTCCGACGGCACGGCCAATTTGCCGGCGTCGATCACGAACGGCCCCACCTTCTTGCGACGGCGATTGCGCAGCGCTGCAAAGAACCCGCGCTTCTGGCCGGCAAACTGTCCGTCGAGCTGTGCCAGGAACACCCCGGTCAGCGATCCAACCTGCTTTGCCTGCAGGAAGAAGTACTGCATGAACCGCTCGACCGCGCTCTTGCCTGGACGGTCGGCAAAGTTCATCCGCATGGCGACTTCGCGCTGCAGGTCGAAGGTCAACCTGTCTTCGGCGCGGTTGGTCAAAGTGTGAAGGTGGCTGCGAACTGACCAGAAGAAGTTCTCGGCCCGCCGGAACGCCCGGTATTCCTCGGCCGTCAGCAGGCCGACGTCGACCAGCTCCGAAGCGTCGCGCACCTTGTGGATGTACTTGCCGATCCAGTAGAGCGTATGAAGGTCGCGCAGGCCGCCCTTGCCCTCCTTGACGTTGGGCTCGACGACATAGCGACTGTCGCCCAGCCGCTTGTGCCGCTGGTTGCGCTCTTCCAGCTTCTCGGCAACGAACTGCTTCTCTGTGCCGGTCACGACTTCGGCCCAGAAGCGGCGCGACGCCTCCTCGTAAAGATCGCGATCGCCCCAGACGTAGCGCCCTTCGAGCAGCGCGGTGCGGATGGTCAGGTCGCTCTTGGCCATGCGCACGACCTCGTCGAGCGAGCGGCTCGACTGGCCGACCTTCAGCCCCAGGTCCCACAGGTAATAGAGCATCGCCTCGATGACCTGCTCGCACCACGATGTCGGCTTGGTCGGGGTGACGAAGGCAATATCGACGTCGGAATGCGGTGCCATTTCGCCGCGCCCGTATCCGCCGACCGCGAGAATGGCGATGCGCTCGCCCGTCGACCGGTTGCTTGCCCGATAGACCCGCCCGACGATATGATCATAGATCACCCGCACAAGCTGATCGATCAGGAACGCCTGCCCCTGCGCGCACTCGCTGCCAGCCGAAGGTTTTGCCTCGAGCCGCCGCGCGATCTCCGCACGCCCGTCCTCAAGCGCCTTGCGCAGAAGTTCGACCACCACCGGACGCGATTTATCGCCCTGTTCGGCAAAGGCGGCAGCAACGGCGTCGGCAAGCGCGCGGCGGTCAACGATGGCGCGCTGGTTGGCAATCCGGGGAAGCATCATGCCTCCCCTTTAGACTCTCGCGGCTTACCGTCCAATAACAAGTGAATCAGGCGGAGTGCGTGACTTCCCTGGTGTAACGCTCTCGCAAGGAGCGCTTGTCGACCTTTTCGGTGCCGAGGCGCGGCAGAGGTTCGTGCACTTCCCAGAATCGGACCGGAATCTTGAACGGCGCGATATGCTGCTTGAGGAATTCGCGCAGTTCGTCTTCGGTCGCCGAACAGCCCTCCTTGGCCAGATAGACCGCAGCCGGGACCTCGCCGAACTTCTCGTCCGGCAGGCCGAACACGCTCGCCTCGCCGATGCAGGGATGCGCATAGATCGCGCTCTCCACCTCGATGCAGCTGATGTTTTCGCCGCCGCGGATAATGATGTCCTTCTTCCGGTCGACGATGAACAGGTAGCCCTCCTCATCGAGATAGCCGAGATCGCCCGTGCGGAAGTAGCCATCGGGCATTATCGCCTCGCGCGTGGCTTTCTCGTTGTCCCAGTATCCGATGAAATTGCAGATCGACCGGATCGACACTTCGCCGACCGCGCCCGCCGGCAGCGCCAAGCCGGCGTCGTCCAGAATGGCTAGGTCGACCAGCGGGCGTGATGCGGTGCCGGTCGAACCGGGCTTGGCGAGATAATTCTCATTGAGATTGCCGCAACCGACGCCATTCGTTTCGGTCAGGCCATAGCCGATCAGCGGGAACGCATGGGGCAAGGCCTTGCGCAGCCGGTCGACGTGCTCGATCGGGCGCGGTGCGCCGCCTGCCGCGAAGGAAACACACGTCGAAAGATCGTACTTCTCGCGATCGGGATGGGTCGCGATCTCGAAGCTCATCAGCGGCACGCCGACGAAGTAGGTCACCCGCTCGGCCTCGATCAGGCGCATGGCCTCGACCGCGTCCCACTTGGGCATGAGCACCAGCTTGCGCCCCAGCGCGAACGACTGGAGGAAAACCGGGACTTCGCCGGTCACGTGGAACAGCGGCACGTTGACCAGCGTGGTCGGCTGCACGTCAGCCGGGGGCGCGGAGCCGCGCGCGGTCATGATCCCGAGCATCGCGACAGACTGCGCGACGTAGTTCATCGTCCCCTGCACCACACCGCGATGATCGGAATAGGCGCCCTTTGCCATCCCGGTCGATCCCGAAGTAAACAGCACCGTGGCCAGATCATCGCCGGTGAGATCGGGCAGGATCGTCTCCATACCGCCGCCCTTGGCCAGCAGCGTGCCCAGGCCCTGCTCATAGGCGCAGTCGTGCGCCATCGGCAGCAGCGTTGCGCCATGGGCGTGCCCTTCAAGACGCTTGGCGCGGGCCCCATCGGCAATCAGGTAACGGCAATCGACGAGGTCCACACCGTGGGCCAGTTCCTCGCCCTGCCACCAGCCATTCAGCAGGGTCGCGCAGCCGCCTGCCATCAATACTGCCATGTAGGCGATTACCCAGTTGGCCGAATTGCGCGCGGCAAGCCCCACGCGCTCGCCCTTCTGCAGGCCATGACCTTCCACAAGTCCGCCCGCGACGTGGCGCGCGGCCTTGTAGATCTCGGCAAAGCTCAGGCGAATGTCGCCATCGACGATGAAGGTCTTTTCGCCCTGCGTTGCGGCGAAGTACGCGAAGTAGGCGGGAAGGTGCGGCGGCGCGGCCGCGATCATTGGCAGGTCCCTGCCGAACCGCCGGATCGGAACCGTATGGAACATTCCACCCTCGGCCGTCAGCGCGCCGAATGCGCTGTCCATGGCAAGATCCAGCTCGGTCTTCATGTCGTCCTTTCAGTCTCCCGGCCCGCTGGCGCATCGTGCGTGTGCCTTTTCGGGTTTGCCTGTGGCCTTCGCCCTGTGCCAATACGCTACCTCAAAGGGCGCGATTTGCAGCACGGAAACGGGTCCATTCAGAAGTTTGTAGGGAGTTCGCCACTTGCTGTCACTACTGTCAACAGCGACGCCGCTTGCCGTAGCGTCCGCTGCCGCAAGCGTGGCTTCTGCGGCGGTTACCGGGCCGATTCGCTGGGAAGACCTCGGCGTTTCCCCGATAGCGCTCGACCTCGGTTTCTTTGCGCTGAAATGGTATTCGCTGGCCTATCTCGCAGGCATTATCCTGGGCTACTGGCACCTTTCGAAAATGATCCGCCAGCCCGGCTCGCCCATGGCCCAGCGCCACGCCGACGACCTCTTCTTCTACGCCACGCTCGGCATCATTCTGGGCGGACGCCTGGGCTATGCGATATTCTACGCGCCCGAGTTGCTCACCCACCCGCAGAACCTTCTGAAGCTTTGGGAAGGCGGGATGAGCTTCCACGGCGGCCTTGTCGGCACGGTCCTCGCGATCGCCTGGGTCGCCTGGCGCGGCAAGCTGAATTTCGTGCGCCTGTGCGATTACATCGCGGTCTGCGTGCCGTTCGGCCTGCTGTTCGGACGCCTCGCCAATTTCATGAACGGTGAGCTGTGGGGCCGCGAAGCTGGCCGCGACGTGCCCTGGGCGATGGTCTTCCCCGGCGGCGGCCCGCTCGCACGCCACCCCAGCCAGCTCTACGAGGCGGCGCTCGAGGGCCTGCTGCTCGCAATTGTCCTGCTTATCCTGTTCTGGAAGACCAAGGCACGCTGGCGTCCCGGCCTGCTCGTGGGCACCTTCACATTCGGATATGCACTGGCGCGCTTCACCGTCGAATACTTCCGCGAACCCGATGCCCAGCTTCAGGACTTTGCCATGCGCACCGGCCTGTCGATGGGGCAGTGGCTGACGATCCCGATGATGGCCGTCGGCCTGTTCTTTCTGATTCGCGCTCTGGTGCGCAAGCCGCTCTCTGCCGCCGGTGCCGGCGCAGGACCCATCCCCGCGTGAGCGCACCCCTGCTTGAGATCTTCGCGCGGCTGATCGCCAACACCGGACCGATCAGCATCGCGCACTACATGGCCGAATCCAACGCGCGTTATTATTCCAGCCGCGATCCCTTCGGCGTTGCCGGCGATTTCATAACCGCGCCTGAAATCAGCCAGATGTTCGGCGAACTGATCGGCCTGTGGATGGCCGACATGTGGATCCGCGCAGGCCGCCCGGAGCCGGTCCACTACGTCGAACTGGGGCCGGGCCGCGGCACGCTTGCCCGCGATGCGCTTGGCGCTGCGCGCCGTTACGGGCTCATTCCGAAGATCCATTTCGTCGAAACCAGCACTGCGCTCAAGGCGCTCCAGCTCGAGTTGCATCCGCAGGCACAGTGGCATGCAGATCTCTCGACGCTGCCGACCGATGGCCCGCTGCTCATCGTCGCCAATGAATTTCTCGATGCCCTGCCGGTCAGGCAACTGGTGCGGATGGGCGGCGGCTGGCGCGAACGCATGGTCGGGCTCGACGACGGACGCCTGGTGCCGATCGCAGGCTCGCAACCGATGGATAACGCTGTTCCTCCAGCGCTGCGCGAGGCACCGGAAGGCACGATTCTCGAAACCTCGCCCGCCTCTGCCGCCGTGCTTTACGAAGTCGCCGGACGACTCGCGACGCAAGGCGGCGCGGCCCTGTTCTTCGATTACGGCAGCGCCGAGCCACGCTTCGGCTCGACGCTTCAGGCCGTGCGCGAACACCGCAAGGTCGATGTCTTTGCCAGTCCGGGCGAGGCGGATCTTACTGCCCACGTCGATTTTTCGGTGCTGGCACCGATCGCCCAGTCGCGTGGACTGCGCTGGCTCGGAACGGTCGAACAGGGTCGCTGGCTGCGCGCTCTCGGCATCGAGGCGCGCGCGCAGGCTCTGGCCGAATTCGCTCCGGCCCATGCCGGCGCAATCCATGCCGCGCGCGAGCGGTTGACGGGGGAGGGCCAGATGGGCGTGCTGTTCAAGGTCATGGGCCTTGCAGCACCCGCGTGGCCCGAAGCGGCTGGATTCTAGCGAATCTCCCCAATCGGCGCGCAGGGTGGCAAATGCTGCCAAAAGCGGCGCGAATCCGCCGTGTTTCCCATACCAAAATGCCTGTTGGCAAAGCCGTAGCTTTGCGTCTATCAGGCGCGCCAAGTGGGGGCTGGCAGAGCGCATTTGCGCGTGCCCGGCTCCCGTGCGGCTCGGGCATTCCCATCCGGGGTTTTCCAGGCCGTATCAAAGGGGCAAGTTGGACCGCGTGCGATCCGCGCGCGCGGCGGCAGCAGGCAGGGAATTTCAATGGCTGATGAGGCGAGCATCGACACTCCGGAAGTAACCGGAGAGGGCGTGCGCCGACGCGATTTCATCAATATCGCGGCGGTGAGTTTTGCGGGTGTAGGCGGCGCTGCCGTCATTCTCCCGCTGGTAAGTCAGATGGCGCCCTCGGCGGACGTTCTGGCAGAAAGCTCGACCGAGATCGACATCTCGGCGATCCAGCCGGGACAGGCGATCAAGGCCGTGTTCCGCAAGCAGCCGGTGTTCATCCGCAACCTCACCCCGGCTGAAATCGCCGAGGCCGAGAAGGTCGATGTTTCCTCGCTGCGCGATCCGCAGTCGCTGGAAGAGCGCACCAAGGAAGGCAAGACCAACTGGCTCATCACGATGGGCGTCTGCACCCACCTCGGCTGCGTGCCGCTCGGTGCCGGTGAAGGCGAGGTCAAGGGTGAGTTCGGCGGCTACTTCTGCCCCTGCCACGGTTCGTCCTATGATACCGCAGCGCGCATCCGCAAGGGCCCGGCACCGAAGAACCTTGAAGTGCCTACCTATGAATTCTCTTCCGACACTGTCGTGAAGATCGGCTGAGGACAGGACTCATGAGCTTTCCCTGGGCGAACGAATACAAGCCAGGCAACGGCCTGACGCAGTGGCTTGACGAAAAGCTGCCGCTGCCCCGCTTCGTATACAACGCGGTCGGCGCCGGTTACCCGGTCCCCCGCAACCTGAACTACATGTGGAACTTCGGCGTTCTCGCCGGCTTCTGCCTGGTTCTCCAGATCGTAACCGGCGTCATCCTTGCGATGCACTATGCCGCGAACTCGGGCGTTGCGTTCGACTCGGTCGAACACATCATGCGCGACGTGAACTGGGGCTGGATGCTGCGCTACGCGCACGCCAACGGTGCCTCGGCATTCTTCGTCGTCGTCTACCTGCACATCTTCCGCGGCTTCTTCTACTCGTCGTACAAGGCCCCGCGCGAGATGATCTGGCTGCTCGGCGTTGTCATCTTCCTGCTGATGATGGCGACCGCGTTCATGGGCTACGTGCTTCCCTGGGGCCAGATGTCGTTCTGGGGCGCCAAGGTCATCACCGGCCTGTTCGGCGCGATCCCGCTGATCGGCGAACCGCTCCAGCAGTGGCTGCTCGGTGGCTTCGCGCCCGACAACGCCGCGCTGAACCGCTTCTTCAGCCTGCACTTCCTGCTGCCCTTCGTGATTGCCGGTGTCATCATCCTGCACATCTGGGCGCTGCACATCCCCGGCTCGTCGAACCCGACCGGCGTTGAAGTGAAGACCGAGAGCGACACCGTTCCGTTCCACCCGTACTACACGGCAAAGGACGGCTTCGGCCTGGGCGTATTCCTGCTGATCTACTGCGCATTCCTGTTCTTCATGCCGAACGCGCTGGGTCACCCGGACAACTACATCCCGGCAAACCCGCTCTCGACGCCTGCGCACATCGTTCCCGAATGGTACTTCTGGCCGTTCTACGCGATCCTGCGCGCCTTCACGTCGGACTTCTTCTTCATCCCGGCCAAGCTGATGGGCGTCCTTGCGATGTTCTCGGCGATCCTGGTGTGGTTCTTCCTGCCCTGGCTGGACACCTCGCCGGTGCGCTCGGGCCACTACCGTCCGCTGTTCCGCAAGTTCTTCTACGTGCTGGTGCTCGACATTCTCGTGCTCGGCTACTGCGGCGGCGCTCCGGCAGCGGAACCCTTCGTGATGATCTCGCAGATCGCCTCGATGTACTATTTCCTGCACTTCCTCGTCATTCTCCCGATCGTCTCGTCGATCGAGAAGCCGGCCCCGCTGCCGTTCTCGATCACCGAAGCCGTTCTCGGCAAGGATGAGAGCGCCGTGCTCAACGCCAACCCCGCTGCTGCCTGAGCCAGCCGAAGCGTTAGAGAAAGAGAACCCTATGGTCCGTCTTTTTGGCCCCCTGGTCGGCCTCTTCTTCGCGGTCGCACTGCTCTGGTCGTTCGGCAACGGCGCCTACACCGCGATCACGGAGCCCGCTCCCGCAACTGCGGAAAGCCTGTTCCACAAGCACCCCAAGGAGCTTGAGCTTGCCAGCAACGGCGCATTTGGCCGTTTCGACAAGCAGCAGCTCCAGCGCGGCTTCCAGGTCTACAAGGAAGTCTGCGCCACCTGCCACTCGCTCAAGCTTATCGCCTTCCGCGATCTGGCGGCGCTCGGTTATTCCGAAGCCGAAGTGAAGGCGATCGCCAAGGGCTGGCCTACCAAGGCAGCCACGTTCAACCCGGTCACCGGTGACCGTGGCGAGCGTGACAACATCCCCTCGGATCGCATCCCGACCGTCTATTACGCAGGCCAGGGCGTGCCGCCAGACCTGTCGCTGATGACGAAGGCCCGCCACGATGGTCCGGCTTACGTCTATTCGCTGCTGACCGGCTATGCCGAACAGCCCGCCGAACTGCTCAAGCAGTTCCCGGATGCGAAGACCCCGGACGGTCTGCACTACAATCCGTACTTCGCGAACCTCAACCTCGCGATGCCGGCACCACTGACCACCGAAGGCCAGGTGACCTATTCGGACGGCACCAAGGCGACGGTCGACCAGATGGCGCAAGACGTCTCGGCTTTCCTGACATGGACTGCCGAACCGAAGCTGGACAAACGCAAGCAGACCGGCTGGGCCGTCCTCGGCTTCCTTCTGGTCGCCACGGTCCTTGCCTACCTCGCCAAGAAGAACGTCTGGGCTGACAAGCACTGAGTTCTCTGCTCCTGCGAAACGAACAAAGGCCACCGGAAACGGTGGCCTTTTTCGTATCCGGCGATAGCATCGCGGGCGCATGACACCCGATCAGATCAAAGCCCTCGTCCGCACGGTGCCGGACTTCCCCGCCCCCGGCATCCTCTTCCGCGACATCACCACGCTGATCGCGCACGGCCCCGGCCTTTCTGCCACCATCGACCATCTCACCACCATGGCCCGCGACGCCGGGGCCGAAGCACTCGCCGGCATGGAAGCACGCGGCTTCATCTTCGGCGCCGCGCTCGCTGCGCGCATGGGCCTGGGCTTTGTCCCCATCCGCAAGCCCGGCAAGCTGCCAGTCCCGACCATCGGGGTGGACTACGCGCTCGAATACGGCACCGACCGGCTGGAGATCGATCCCACCGCCATCACACCGGGACAGCGCGTAGTGATCGTCGACGATCTCATCGCCACCGGCGGCACGGCCCTTGCCGCAGCGCAGCTCCTGCGCATGGCAGGCGCCAGCGTCACCCACGCAATGTTCGTGATCGACCTTCCTGAACTCGCCGGCGCCACCCGCCTGCGCGAAGCGGGCCTCAACGTGGAAGCACTGATGGAATTCCAAGGGCATTGAACGAAAAAGGGCGGCCCCTGCGGACCGCCCCTGTTTATCTGCCTGACGATTGAGCCTTCACTCCACCAGCATCAACGCGTCGAGAGCCACCACACCTTCACCCACCGGGTGCAGGATCACCGGGTTGAGGTCGATCTCGCGGATCGAGGGTTCGGCGCGCAGGACCTGCCCGACCTTGACGATCAGCTTCGCCAGCGCAGGCACGTCGAGCGCAGACGACCCGCGATAGCCCGAGAGCAGCGCGGCGCTCTTCAACTTCATCAGTTCGGCGATCACCGCGTCTTCGGTCAGGTCAGCCGTCAGTAGCCGCACGTCCTGCAGGATCTCGGCTGTGATGCCGCCGAACCCTGCCAGCACGACCGGCCCCCATTCGGGATCGTTCTTCGCGCCGACGATCATCTCCATGCCGCGCTTGCCCATCGCCTCGATCAGCACGCCATCGAGCGCGATCGCCGACGAATAGGCCGCAACATTGGCGTGAATACGCTCCCATGCCTCGCGCACGGCTGCGCCATCGGCCAGGTTGAGGATGACACCGCCCGCATCGCTCTTGTGCCCGAGAGCCGCCGCCTGTGCTTTCATCGCCACCGGATAGCCCACCGCATCGGCGGCAGCGACCGCCGCATCGGCGCTGGCGGCAAAACCACCCTTGGGGAACGGCACGCCGATCGGCCCGAGCAGGTCCTTCGAGCGATATTCCGGTATGACGCCGGAGACCATATCCAGACCCGCGAGAGGCGTTGCCGGAAGATCGTTCGAGCCTAGGTCCTGCGCCGCCCAATGCGTCAGCCGCGCAATCGCGCGCAGCGCGCGCTCGGTCGTCGGGAACCACGGCACACCCGCAGCGCGGAGAGCGGCCACGCGCTCGGCGGGAACCTGCGCGCCCTCGTCAAGGCCAGCAAAGATCACGGGCTTGGTCAGGTTCTTGCCCTCAACCGCAGCCAGGATCGCGGGGAACTTGATCGCGCAGGTGATCGCCTCTGCCTGGATAACGCCGGCCAGCACGGTGCCGACACGATCATCCGCCAGCAGAGCTTCGATGCAACGCGTGTAAATCGCCGGCTCCGAAAGCCCTTGCGCAGTGATGTCGAGCGGGTTCGAAACGGGCACGAATGGTGGCAGGGCAGCGCGGAGCAGCGGCGAATCTTCGTCGTGCAGGTCGGCCAGCGGCAAGTCGAGTTCTTCGGCGAAGTCCAGCGTCAACGCCTTGAACGCACCCGATTCGCCCAGCACGGCCGTCTTGCCCGACGGCAGCGCGGCACAGCGCACCGCGATCTCGGCAATGTCGCCCAGCTCTTCCAGCGTTTCGGCGAAGATCACCCCGGCGCGCGCTACCATCGCGCGCATCAGCTTGTAGTCGCCCGCCATTGCGCCGGTATGAGTCGCCGCCGATTCGCGCGCAGCGCTTGACTTGCCGGGATGCAGCAGCACCACGTGCTTTCCCGCAGCCCTGGCCCGACGCGCGGTTGCAAGGAATGCCTGGGGCTTGCGGAACTGCTCGACGATCATCGCGATAACATGAGTGTCATCCTGATCGACCAGCCAGTCGACATAGTCTTCGACGCCGCTTGCCGCTTCGTTGCCGGTCGACACCGAGTAGGAGACGCCCGCATCGCGCGCGAGAAGCATCGTGCCCAGCACGGCTGCCATAGCGCCCGATTGCGAGACGATGCCGATGGCGCGCTTGCCCGAAGGCGGCACCGCGTTGGTCTCGACGAAGGTCAGCGGAATGCGGTCGACATAGTTGACAAGGCCAAGGCAATTGGGCCCTTCGACGACCATTCCCGCCTCATGCGCGATACGCGCGATCTCGCGCTGCTCGGCCAGCCCCTCATCGCCCCCTTCGGCAAAACCTGCCGAAAAAATCACCACGCCCCCGCACTTGCGCGCAGCAAGACCCTTCACCGCATCCAGCACGCCCACGCGCGGGATTGCCAGAACGGCAACGTCAACGCCTTCGGGCAGCGCATCGACCGACGGGTAGCAGCGCTTACCCATGATCTCTTCGCGCTTCGGGTTCACCGGGTAGATCGCGCCAGCATAGCCGTTGCGATCCAGGTTGGTCAGGATCGTCGCGCCGAGTGCGCCGGGCTTGTCCGACGCACCGACCACGGCAACCGATTTCGGGCGCAGGAAACGATCGAGCGCAGCGTGGGACAGACTCGCTTCAACGGCCATTGTGCATCCTCCGATTTCGCTATGCGCTATAACAATTATCGGAAGGACGACAAGTGGCCGCGTGCTTGCCCCTTGTGACGTTCGCTAACGTACCGGCATCAGAGCGGCTGCCAGTCGAACGCCAGTTCGCCTTCGCGATGCGCGAAGCGGTTGAGATGATCGGCAACGACCTGCTGCATCCGCGCAAGGTCTCCCTCGCGCTCGATCGTGCAGGTCACTTCCAGTGCGGTTTCGGATGCCTTGAGCGCCACAGGCCCGAACGGCAGGGCAACGCGCCCTTCCTGCGGATCGAAGGTCACCTCGAACTTGTGGCCCCAGTGCTTGCATAATTGCTGCAGGTAGCGACTGGCGCTGGCAGTTGGGACAATGGCACGGCTTGCGGGCATGAATTTCACTCTTTCCGTCAGTTTTGTTATATCCAAGATATATCTTTAAGGCGAAAAGTCAATCCCGCCTGTTGCATCCATGGTTGACGAACCGCCGCCCCGCATGGCAAGCGCCCACTCGCAAGGTCGGTCGCGGCCTCATGCGGGTATAGCATAGTGGTAATGCACTAGCCTTCCAAGCTAGCTAGGCGGGTTCGATTCCCGCTACCCGCTCCAACTTCCATCGATGGCTTGCTTTCTGGCCCTGTTCCGGGCAGCGCTCGGCGCTTGCGCCCCAATGGAGCCACCCCAGCCACGATGCAATCGCCCATGCCCTCCCTTGCCGAACTCGGCTGGACTCCCTTCTTCGCAGGACAAGTGCTGCCCGAAGAAGCGCGCGCCTGCCTGCCGGCCCGGGTCATGGCGGTCCATAGAGGCGAGATTGCCGTGGTGGGCGAGGGACTTGAAGGCCAGATATCATCGCGCATGCCGCATTCTGCGGGCGAGGAAGACCGCCCGACTGTAGGCGACTGGGTGCTGGTCGATCGCGACACGCTGATCCCCCAGCGCGTGCTTGCCCGGATCAACCTGTTCAAGCGCCCCGCCCCCGGCGACGACCGTCGGCTGCAGCTTATTGCCGCCAATGTCGACACACTGTTCATCGTCACATCGTGCAACCAGGATTTCAGCGTCCCCCGGCTGGAGCGCTACCTCGTGCTTTGCCGCGAGGTCGGGGTTCGCCCGGTCATGGTCCTGACCAAGATCGACCTGACCGACGATCTTGACGGCTTCATCGCGGCGGCAAAAGCCCTGCAGCCCGGCCTGCAGGTCGAACCCGTCAATGCGCGCGATCCGGCCCATGTCGCCCGCCTTGCTGCCTGCTGCAAGCCGGGCGAAACCGTTGCCCTGCTCGGGTCATCGGGAGTGGGCAAATCCACGCTGGTCAATACGATGCGCGGTTCGGACAGTATCGAGACGCAGCCGGTTCGCGAACAGGATGGCAAAGGTCGCCACACCACCACCGTCAGGCAGATGCACCGGCTCGATCAGGGTGGCTGGCTCGTGGACACGCCTGGCATGCGCGAATTCCAGCTGGCCGAGGTCGCCACCGGGATTGCCGAAGTATTCGACGATATCGCGCAGCTTGTACTCGAATGCCGCTTCAGCAACTGCACGCATGAAGCCGAGCCTGGCTGCGCCATCCGCGCTGCGGTTGCGCTCGGAACCCTCGAAGCCGATCGACTCGCTCGCTGGCGCAAGCTGAGCGATGAGGAAGAAACCAATACCGGCGCCCTTGCGCAAAGGCGCAATCGCAGCCCCAAGCCCGGCAAAAGGACCTGACACGCATGGCTGACCTTTACCTCAAGGCCCTCGAAGCCGAACGCAAGAGCCTGTGGGCCGCCTGCCGCCTCAAGGGATTGCCCAAGGGTACGCCTGAACGCCAGCGGATCGATGAACTCGATCAACTTCTTGCCGAACACAAGGCGAAGAAGGCGGCGGCAAAGCCGTCTTAGTCGCCCGTCCTCTCGGGCAGGACTGCCCCGACATGGGCCACTCCGCGCGCGGCGGCGATCGCTTCCTGCCGGTGTCGCTCACGCGCCGATGCGCGCTGCTGGTCGGTGCGCTCGCCGTGGCAGTCAGCGCAACTTACCCCGTCCTCGTAAAGCGGTGACTGACGTCCCTTTACGCTGACCGGGCGGCGGCAGGCGTGGCACAACGTGTGCGTGCCTTCGGCAAGGCCATGGCCAACGGTCACGCGCTGATCGAAGACGAAGCACTCCCCGCGCCACAGGCTCTCATCTTCAGGGACCTCCTCGAGATATTTGAGGATGCCGCCCTTGAGGTGATAGACCTCGTCCACGCCCTCCTGCTTGAGAAAGGCAGTGGACTTCTCGCAGCGGATACCGCCGGTGCAGAACATCGCGACTTTCGGTGCCCGGCCGTCACCGAGGAGCCGTTCGCGCTCACTGCGGAACCATGCCGGAAAGTCGCGGAAACTTGCCGTGCCCGGATCGATCGCCCGCTCGAACGTGCCCGCTGCCACTTCGTAGTCGTTGCGCGTGTCGATCACGATCGTGGCGGGATCGGCGATCAGCGCATTCCAGTCTTGGGCGCTGACATAGGTGCCGACGCTTACGCGCGGGTCGATGTCGGGCTGCCCCATAGTCACGATTTCGCGCTTGATTCGCACCTTCATGCGGTGGAACGGCATGGCCGAAGCGCTTGAGAACTTTACGTCAAGATCGGCGCAGTCGGGCTGGGCGCGCAAGAATGAGATGACCGCGTCGATCCCATCGGCCGATCCGGCGATCGTACCGTTGATCCCCTCGCGCGCCACCAGCAGCGTCCCGCGCACCCCATGTTCGCGGCACAGCGCCTCGAGCGCGTCGCGCAGGGCTGCGCAATCAGCGACCCGGACGAACCGATAAAGCGCTGCTACGGTCACCGGACCTGTCGCCTGACGATGAAGATTATCCATCCGTCGCCCTTAACGTGGGCCGCGAAAAGTTCCAGATGCTACAGGTCTAGGGTGCAATCGAGCGCACGATGACCGGGCCAATCGTCTTCGCGGTTCCAGGCATCACCACGTCAGTCGAAGCGGGAAAGGTCCTTACGTTGCATGCCGGCTGCCGGGCCGCGCCAGACTGACACACCACCGGCACTTCGACGCGCACGACGATGGCAATGGTATCCGCCATGGCCTGATCGGGTACGAGCGTCAGGCTGGACATCAGGACCGGGACAAGCCGCATCGAACACTCCGCCGTATAACGGAGGCAGAGATACGTTCCCTATGGTAGGCAGCGGCTTAGGCTCACCCTTGGGGCAAATGCTTAGTGCCGAACCGAAGTCACGGCACCACGTCGACCGTGAGGACGTCCTGATACGTCCCGGCCGGAAGACCGGCCGTCGCACCGGTAAGCGTTATCGACAGCGGCAGGCTTGTTCCGTCGATCGTGCGCGGCGGATTGACGGTGATAGACTTCGGTCCGGTCGAAAGCACCAGCGCCGTGCTGTTGAGCGACAGGTTGTAGGCAACGGTCGATTGGTAGGTCGTTCCCACGCGCTTGAGGGCTCCCGAGTTCGCGCTGGTTACGGTGATCTGGACCGACGCCGTCGAGCGGACCTGCACGAACGCGCTGCGTACCGCGTTCTGCGCAAGTTCGCCGAAATCGAGCGTCGTGATCGTGAATGTACCGAATGTGCCCGAGCTTCCGGCAATGTTTACCTGCGACTTGCTCGGCACGGTCACGGTGACGGCCATAGTAAGTGAGGTGACCTGCCCGCTTATGGCCGTGAGCTGGGCATTCCCTGCGGATGAGTCGACCAGCTTGATCGTCAGCGTATCGGTATAGGTCCCCGCGTTGACCACTTGCGAGGCTGCGACCTTGAATGTCAGCGTCTGCGAGGCCGCCTGATTGTTGTTTGGAACGGTAATATTCTGCGACGAGGTGTTGTTCTGATAGATCGTTCCGGCAGGATTGCTCACCGTATAGGCCAGCGTGGAACCGGACGAGGTCACGACGCGATTGGGCGATGTACCGGAACCGGTAATGACGAGCGCGGGCGCGCAGGAACTGTTCGTCTTCGTTGCATTGACCGTCGCTGTCACGATGGCATCCCCGGAGAAGGGATCGTAACTCACCGACGGCGCTGTCCCTGCCGTAAGCGCGCCGCTGCATGCCGCCTGAGCCTGTGCCGCGAAGACCAGACCGGCGACAAGCGCCGTCAGGATCCCGAACGCGCGCGTGAGACGTCCTATCATCGAGAAGCCTTCCCGGGTCGGAGCTGCAACTGCCCCAACGCAATCGTGGTTTCACCGTCCTTGGGCACGACCACCGGTATCCGCCACGCGCCATCGTCACCGATGCGAAGTTCGTATCGACCCGGCGTAAGACCCGTTGCGACAAAGCGGCCATTGCGGTTGGTGAATATCAGGATCGGCGGATCGTTCGGTCGGTCGAGCGAGACCAGCGTGCCGCCAAGCTGCGCCAGCGGCTGGCCGCTGGCGTCGAGCGCCACGCCCATGATGACCCGCGAGGCATCGGACCCGACCGTCACCGCGAAGCCGGAAACCGGCGCCGGCTTCATCTGGTATTCGCCCGGACCGATATCGTATCCTGCCGGCAAGCGGTCGACATCGACCTTGATCCGGCTGGGGACGTAGGGCGAACCCAACCCGACGAGCGCGGGGCGTCCGACCTTCGCCTGTGCCTGCGGATGATCGCGCACCGCGCCATCGCTGACGCTCAGCTTCGAACCACGCAACGTGCGGTGCGGGGCAACGATCGCAAACCGCGGACCGACGGGGCGCCCGTAGGCAACCGCGCCTCCGGCCGTCGCGATCTGGGTCGCAACCGTGTACTGCGTTTCCTGGCTCGTGCCGCCGCCCGGCCCGGCCGAGTGGAAGATGCGGTGATCGACGCCGAGCCTGAAATCGTTGCCGTTGAAGATTGCCTGCCCGGTCGCGTTTTCGTTTCCGTCGCTGCGCTCGACTCCGGCGCGAATGCCGATTGTGCCAACCTCGTCGCGCGCAAAGCGTGCATATTCGGCGCGCACGGTATTGCCACGGCTGTCAAAGCTGGTGCGAAGGTCCTGCGATCGGCCAAGCCGCATCGTCGCCGTCAGCAGGACCCGGTCGTCGCGCCTGGCATTGCTGATGTCGATACGGTCGTAGCTTCCGGTCAGATCGAACCGCCCCCAGCTCTTGCGCACCTGCACGGAGGCCTGCCTGCGATCCGGTTCGCCTCCGCGCCCGTTCGAACGGATATAACTGATGCCACCGCTGAAACCGCCTGACAGGTTTGCGGTGGCCCGCGCCTGGAGCTGCGACTTTACCGGGTTGGCAAAGAGCTGATCGAGCTGCGCGAAATCGCGGCTGGTTGCGCGCCAATCGACGTTGAGGCGAAGCTGGTGCAGAGGACCAATGTCGCCGAACTGGCTCTCGTAGCCGAGCAGTAATGCCCGGCCGCTTCGGCCCTTGGCACGACTGACGCTGACGAGGCCGGAAAACGAGCCGAGGCCGGTCGCGACCACGCCTTCGACGCCACCCATTGCCATGTCCTTGCCGACCTGGAAGTTGGTGCCCAAAGTCAGCTTGTTGGTCACCCCGTAGCGCATCCAGCCGCTGACACCGGGCGATGATTTGCGGTATCGTGCTCCGGCTCCCGACAGATCCTCGATCAGGCCGCCCGTCAGGTTGAAGTCGAGCAGACCCCTGGCCAGCAATTGCGCAGTGTAGAACTGCGAGAACGAGGTAAGCAGGCGCCTGCCCTGTTCGTCCTGCACATAAAGCTCGACCTGATTCAGCCCATTGAGGAACGGCAGGTCGTTCAGGTCGTACTTGCCCGGCTGCAACTGCAGCGAGCGCACCACCGCGCCGTTGACCACGACGTCAATCGTCGACGGGCGGTCAAGCACGAAGCTGGTCTGGCCCGAGGGACGGATATTGCGCAGCGGCTGAAGTTCGTTCCAAGCGCGCTGCACGCTGATCCCGCCGATCAATGGCGCGGTCTGAAAGCCCACCGGTTGCGGCGCGACGTCGCCGATCGTGGTCCGAACGGCCTGATCGGCAAGGTCGAAGATCAGTTGGCTGTTGCCGCGCCTGAACTTGTGCGTGGCGCCGTCAAAGGTGTGCTGGCTGAAAACGAACACGCCCGATGCGCCGCCAATGTTGGCAGCAAGGTCAGCGCTGACCTGCACGGGCTTGAAACCATTGGGCTCGGAAGGCGATTGCCAGACGTGCCGCTGCGAGACGAGCAGCGTGGCGCTGGCGGCAAAGCCGGACGAGGCCACGAAGTCCCGTTCGTCCCAGCCCTGCCCTTCAGTGGCTGAAAGCGCCATCCGGCCTTGTGCGTCCAGCGGCACCGATACGTGGAGTTCCAGCGTCTCGCTGTCGAACTTCACGTCGATGCCCAGCCGATTGAGCACCGTGATGTCGATCGAAACCGGCGAGGTTGCCGAACTTGTCACGACTTCGCGCAGTTCGGGCGAAACTTGCGATCCCAGCAGGCTCAGGAACTGGCCGGTCCAGACGGCTACGCGGTCACCCTCGATCGCAACCGGCACGTCACCGCGGTAGACGCCCTCGTAGATCAGCGGAATCGTGAGGCGAGTTGCGGGCGACTGCGCCGAAAGCGGATCTTCTGGCTGCGCGTCCACAGGCGTTGCCCCGAAGAACGCCGCAGACGCCGCACTTGCCATAAGCAGCGCGCGCAAGTCTGCCTTCGCAGGGATCAAGGCATGGGACATGCGGATCTACGTTTTCCCGGGCTCTCTTTGCGATCAGCAGCCGCTCACGACATCGTCTCGACAAATTCAAAAGCGACATCGCCGTCGGTCGGAGCGTCCGCAATGCGGACAATCCGATCCTGTCCGGGGAACAGCCAGACGGTGCGCAATGCGCCGCGCCAACTGTCATCAGCAATCGCCTTGCCCCCTACGGTTACTTTCGACGAGACGAGGTTGGCATAGCGGGTACCGGTGTTGCGCAAACGCAGTTCAAGGCCCTTCGCATCGCGCACCGACGAAACGAGTTCCACATTCGCCTTCGCCCCCTCCGGCGTGACACTTGCCATCGTCGAGAAATTGAAAACCATTTGCACTCCCGACTGCTTTTGGTCGGGCAAGGCAACGGGCACCTGCTTCACGGTGACCAGATATGTCTGCGACTGCGCGATATCCGGCTTCCCGATATACTGCACGCGCACCGCCTGCACTTTACCGGGCTGAACCACTGCCTGAAGCGGAAAGATCACGAAATCATCGTCGGCTGGGGTTCGGCTTTCGACCGCGTTTTCATCGAATGCGCGCTTTTCGACCTCCAGTTCGATCGTCAGGGGCTTGTCTCCGTCATTGCGCACGCGGATGATCGTCGCAGCCCCTGCGCCGGAAGGCTTCAGGTCATAGATCATCGGGGCAACCTGGTAGGCACTTGCCGGGCCAATGGGCATGACGAGACCAAGACAGGCGGTGACCACTGTCATCGTGCGCAGGCAGGACTTGGCCTTCTGCAATATCATGACAAGCGCATGGTCGAGCGTCATGGGGTAACCTCCATGTAAATCGTATCGGCAAAGGTGCCGGGGGCCGGCGTTGGCCCGAGAAACCGGATGGCAACCTCGGTGCTGCGCGGTTGCAAAGGATCTGTATCCGGCAAATTGGAAACCAGCGGATTGCCTGCCGAGCCGGGTCGACCGATCACCCTGCCGCCCACACGCAATTCATAGGCGAGGCCGACGGGCAGGTTGAGTGCGAGCGCACCTTCAGGCACGAGCACCCCGCTGTTCTGGCTCCAGAAGCGCACTGCAGGTCGTCCGGAATAGTTGCAGGCAACGCTGGGCAGCGAAATCCTCTGCCAACCGCGCGAAAGCGGATCGAGCGCGGACGCCTGTCCTGGCGTGATCCGACAGTTCCGCGGCTGATCGGCGCGGATCTGGATGATGAGCGCGCTCTGGCCCTCGCGCGCAAGCGTTTGCGCAGACGCGGGATTGGCAAGCGCGGCTGCCAATGAAAGGATGAGAGGACGGATCATGGGGATGCGGCGGGGCCGTTCGGGTCTCGTTGCAGAAACTCGCACCGCCCCGCCTTCACCGTTCACGGCGCGATCGAAACCGTCAGGGTGTCGGAATAGCTGCCAGCATATTGCAGCAGGTTCGACAGGTTCAACGCCAGCGTCGCGTTGGTGGCGGTGTTTGCTGCCGTGGTCGCATTCGAGCCGGAGACAATTGCAGCGGTCGTGATCGTATTGGAATTCGTACCGCTTGCCGCAGTCGTCACGCTGTTGCCAAATGCAACCTTGTAGACAACCGGAGAACCGGTCGACGCGCCGTTCGCGACGGCAGTGGCATCGGGGTAAAGGCCGCCGCGCAGGCTCTGCACCTTCAGCGTGGGCGACCCGATGAAGTTGCACTCATACTGGATCACGGTCGAGGTATCGCGAGCCGTGTTGCTGAGGGTCAGGGTGTCATTGCCGGTGTCGAAGAAGCAAAAGTTGGCAAGCGAGGCATTGACCGTGACGTCAACGCTCTGCGGGGTGGAGGTAGCGGCCTGGGCGGGGGCGGCCGCAGCCGCCAGCGCCAGGACCGAAATCGACAGGATCTTCTTCATTTCAGTTCCCTTGGTTGGTTCTGCCGACCGGTTGCCCGTGCGGCCTTGTATCCAGGCGCGGCCTGAATTCGGTTAGTCCCCATCACGGGGAAATGCTGATCGTGATCACGTCGCTGTAGGTTCCATTGGACTTGCCACTGGTGGCTGCGGCGCTGACCGAGAATGACAGATCGGCTGAACGCGAGGTGCCGGGCGCAACTGCAGGGAGTTGCGCAACGGTCGTTCCTGCGCTTGCACTGAAACTGTTGAAAGCGCTCGTCCCGGCGATCGGCCACTGAATGGCGTAAACGATGACGTCGCTCCCCCCTTGGCGCTTGAGACCGCTGTTCGCGCTGGAGAAGGAAACCGTCGGCCCCGTGTCGGCAAGGTTGCAGGAAAGAGTGACTGCGCCCGCCGATCCGGTTTTACCGTTCGACACTTCGCCAAGGCTCACTGTGGTCGACGCGCTGCTGATTGCACATGCCGAAGACACGGTTCCGCCCAGCGTCAACTGCGTTGTCGCCGCCATTGCCGGACTGAGTGCAGCGCACATCAGGTACGCACCGCCCACGACCACCTTTGCACCGAAAAGTTGCAATGCCTCTCCCCACCCTCAGCCAACTAAGTATTCGCACTTATAGGAATGTAAATAGGGTTTGAAGGCAGCAACATCCGGGCATAGGATTGCCTAGCTCTGCTTCCAGTGCAAAAATCATGTTGCGTCTTGGCACAAGGGCATGTGCATTCTACTTTTCCTTAACCCAAGTTAGCAAAGATATAACTATAGTTATATCTACCAAGCTATTGGCGTTATTGACGATTCATCCCAAGTTGCGCTTCATTTCAGGACAATGGTCATGGAAACGCTGATCGTGGTCGGAGGCGGTTTGACGGCGGCCCTTGTCGCGCTCGCCAATAAGCGTCGTACGGTCCCGCGTCGGGTGGTTCTCGTCGAGGACAGGCATCGCTTCGGCGGAGGACCGGTTCAACCGTTCTTCCCGGATGCGATCTCTGAAGAAGGCATGTCCCTCGTTGCCGATGCAGTCGTGCGCGAATGGCCCGGCTATCTGGTGATCGAGCCTGCCGGATCTACTGCGGCGGAACCCGTCGTCACACGAATCGACCGCCCGATCTGCGTAATCGCGCCCGAACAGCTCCATGGCGACCTCGTCACCCTGATCGCACCCGGCGACCTGCATCTCCATGCCGATATCGGTCCGCTATCTGTCGGTCGGACTTCGGTGGACCTCGGGACAAGCCATCTGACAGGCGATGCAGTGCTCGATCTTCGACCGTTGCGCCGGCGCTCATCTTCGGCGCGGACCGAACTCGAAATCGGCAGTCATCTGCCGGAGTCGGGCATCGCGCTTTCTCTCCCCGTGCTGGCCGACGCGACAATTCCGGGAAGCGGTGTGATGCAGTATTTTCCGATGGACGCACGCTGGCTCATAATGCGCCGCGCTCGTTACCTGCCAGACGGGGACCCCGGAACGACGCGATTTGCCAGGGGCCCCGCTTGCGGCTCCGATGCGGTCCGGCACGTAAGCTTCGACCACGACGCGCCCAGTCTGCCGATCCCGTTCCCGGTGCCGGCCGCCCTGCTGCCCTCCGAAGTCCCGGGTGCGGCTGCACTGGCCCTTGCGCTGGCGCGGTGTCCGACAATCAGCCCGGACGCACTCGGCGAACTTTTCGCAACGCTTGCACAACTTCATCGCCGGGCAGGAGCTGCGCGCCGACAAGCATTGGAACTCCTCGCCGGGTGTGCGGAACAGGATTGGCCCTACAAAGCCGTTGAGCTCGCCGACCGCCTCTGATCCAAATGCGCTGCGCGCTGCCGATCCTGGAATTTCGGAGAGAGGACTGGAGCGGGTGAGGGGAATCGAACCCCCGTATTCAGCTTGGGAAGCTGCTGCTCTACCATTGAGCTACACCCGCGTTCCTGGCCCTCGATGCATATCTTGGAGGCATTTGTTCGCGCCAAACATCGACCGCAGCGCGAGGCGCGGCCTATGGCACAGGCGCCTTGGCCGGTCAATTCTGCGTCGTGCAGGCGGATAGCTCCATGTGCGCGTCTGCGGCTTACCAGGTGCCGGTATTCTCCATGCTGGCCCACGGCTCGACAGGCGGCAGACGCCCGTCCTGCAGCAGTTCGATCGAGATGCCGTCAGGCGTCTTGACGAAAGCCATGTGCCCGTCGCGCGGGGGGCGGTGGACGATATGACCTGCATCGAGAATGCGCTGGCAGGTCTCGTAGATGTTGTCGACGCGGTAGGCGAGGTGGCCGAAATTGCGGCCACCGGCGTAGGACTCCCCCGGCGAGCCGTCTGCCGGCGGCCAGTTGTAAGTCAGCTCGACCTCGGCCACCCCTTCCTCGCCCGGCGCGGCAAGGAAGATCAGCGTGAAGCGGCCCTGTTCGCTGGTCATCCGGCGGACTTCCTCGACGCCGATCAGCTTGAAGAAGGCAAGGGTGGCATCAGGGTCGGTCACGCGTATCATGGTGTGAAGGAACTTTGCCATCGGGCGGGAGCTTTCGTTCAAAAACGGTTCATCGACAGAATCGCACATTTCACCGCAGGGCAGGCCCGAGGGAGAAGACGATGAGTGAGCAGGGTAACGGCTTTGACGATCCGACCCAAGTACCAAGCGGCAGGTTGATGCCGCAGGGCGCAACGGCCCTCTTGCCTGTGGGCATTCTGTCGATCGCGCTGGTGCTTGGCGGGTGGTTCATCGGCGACGGGTTCCGGCGCGCCAAGGAAGCTGATCGCGCGGTAACCGTCCGCGGTCTTGCCGAGCGCGAGGTAACCGCCGATCTTGCCACCTGGACGCTGGCCTATTCGGCGACCGCGCCCGACATGGCGACGGCCCAGGCGAGCGTTGACCGGGACAGCCAGTCGATCCGCGCATTCTTCGGCGAACTGGGCTTTCCCGCCGAGGCGCTTCAGCCGACCGGCGTCAACGTCCAGAGTTTCAACAACAATGGCGTGGTCAGCTTTACCGTGCGCCAGCGCATGACCCTGCGCACAACCGACATCGACCGGGCACAGAAGGCTGTGAAGCGGCAGTTCGATCTGGTGCGGCGCGGGGTGATGCTGGAGGAGGGCTCGGGCATGGCCTATACCTTCACCAAGCTCAACACGATCAAGCCCGAGATGGTCGCCGCCGCAACCAAGGACGCGCGCTCGGCCGCAGAGCAGTTTGCGCGCGACAGCGGATCATCGGTCGACGGGATCAAGAACGCAACGCAAGGCTATTTCGAGATCACCGCCCGCGACGGGGATGGCGGAGGCGGCTGGGGCGTTTCTGACACGCCCTACAAGAAGGTGCGCGTGGTAACGACGATCGACTTCTACTTGCGGTAAGGTGCGCGAAGCAAAAGGCCCGCACCGCTTGCGCGGCGCGGGCCTCCCGCGTCAACCGGCCCCGTCGGGCCGGAAGAACCTTTCAAATCAGAACGAGAGCTTGACGGTGCCGACGACGGCATCGTTCGAGAAGCTGTCGTACGAATAGCCTTCAACGCCAACGTAGCTGACGCCCAGCGAGAGCTTGTCGGTGATGTTGTAGGTAGCGCCGACATTGTAGTCGAAGCCGCCGCCGTTATCGAAGAAGCCGATGTTGCCGGTCTCGAGAACCTTGATCGCGCTGGTCAGCAGCTTGGGCGACAGCGCGCCGTCGGTGTAGCCGACGTGGGCCGAAACCGAGATCGGGGTTTCGGGGATGCCGGCCGACAGATCGGTGTAGAGATAGATGTTGTCGTCACCGCCGAGCGAATCCTGCTTCCAGGCGTAGGCAGCGCCAACCTTCACGGTGGCGGGGCCGACACCGGCGGAAAGCGCAGCGTAAGGCTCGAACACGTTGGCATCGCCGACGTTGCCATTGGGGTAGACGTAGTACAGCAGGCCACCGTCGAAGGTGATGCCCGGAGTCACTTCACCAGTCCAGCCGCCGTAGACGTCGAGTTCGGTGCTGCCATAGACGGCCGAGTCTTCGAGGCTCGAAGCCCAGGCGCCGACGTAGAAACCGCTCGAGTGGCTGACGCCGATCGAACCCTGAACGGCAAAATCGCCGCCCGAGAGCGACAGGCCGCGGAAGCGGTAGTCGGTAACTGCAGCAACGTTGCCGGTGACGGTAAATTCGCTAGCGGCTTCTTCCTGTGCGAAGGCCGGGGTCGCTGCCATGCCGGCGGCAAGAAGGGTCGAGGCCAGAAGGGCCTTGATGGACGTACGCATGACAAAATCCTTTTGTTGTTCTTGACGCGTTCGTCCCACCTGCGCTGGCCCTGCCCCTCTCATTTTCGGAGGGGCTTTGAGCTTGCAGGACGAGAATTGCCTCTCGATGCTGCATTGCACAAGTCGTTTGTTTCCGCATTATGTCTGATTGATGGCCTTTTGTGTCTTTTGCGCACCAGTTATCGCAAGGTAGCGCCAATGCTGTTGCAAGCCGCACATCGGGTAGCCATATCGCCTTCTAACGAGGGCCCATGCTTACCAGACTACGTTCCCTGTTTGCCAAGAACGAGCACTTGTCAGCCGAGCCTCAGGCCTGCGTGCCTCAGGGTCAGCGCGTTTATGCCATTGGCGACATTCACGGCAGATTCGACCTGTTCGAAGACCTGCTGTCGCAAATCGAGACCGATAACGCGAATAGGGGCGATGCCGACACATGGATCGTCCTGCTGGGCGATCTGATCGACCGCGGACCTGACAGTTGCCGCGTGGTCGAGCGTGCGATCGATCTGGCGCGTGGCGGCAATGTCCGCATCCTGGCCGGCAATCACGAGGAAATGCTGCTTGGCAGCATGACCAACGAGGAAACGCTGCGGCATTTTCTGCGCCATGGCGGCAAGGAAACGCTGTTCAGCTACGGCCTCACCACCGAGGATTACAACCGCTCGACTCTCAGACAATTGCACGAGCGCCTGCCCGATCTCATTCCCCGCAGCCACCTCGATTTCTTCGAAGCGATGGAAAACCGGATCGTGTTCGGCGACTATCTCTTCGTCCACGCGGGCATCCGGCCGGGGGTGCCGCTCGATGCGCAGATCCTGCCGGACTTGCGCTGGATCCGGCGCGAATTTCTCGACCATGCCGAACCGCATAGCCATGTGGTAATTCACGGCCATACGATCACCGACGAGCCCGTAGTGCGCTTCAATCGGATCGGAATCGATACAGGCGCATTTTCCTCCGGCCGACTCACGGCCATCGGGCTCGAGCGAGGCGACCGCTGGTTCCTTACGGCTGCCATCGAACCGGATAGCCAAGCCGCAGCCTGACCCGCGCCGCCGCATTGCAGCAATTTTTCTTCGCTGTTGCGGAACCGCAACTAATTGCCATTCATTGCGCGCATTCAATGCCTTGCAGCATTATTATGCCCTCTGGAGCAACGAGACGATAACTCCGTTGCGCGATCGCAGCGAGGCGAGTCACATGGTCGCAACTTCGTCATTCCCGTGTCATCTGCAACCGGTTTTGAGGCTCCGCACGGGCGGCTAAGGCCGCTCGCGACAGGTCGGAGCGCGGGTGATTCCCCGCGTAACCGCCTGCAACCGGTTACGGGGTCCATTCCCCGTCATCACAACCGCGCCGCAGCGCGCACGAACGGGGTCACACAATGCAGATGAAATACCTCATTGCCGCATCGACGATTGCCATCGGCAACGTCGTCCTTGCCGGGTTTGCCCACGCTCAGTCGACAGGGTCGGTGGACGTAGAAGAAGCGATTGTCGTTACCGGCGCGCGCGGCGAGGCTGCCGTCAACGGATTCAAGTCGCCCGAAACGCCCAAGGCCAAGGCTGTGCTGACCCAGGAACTGGTCGCACGCCAGAACCCGGGCAAGGCGATCTTCGACACGATCAACATTGTTCCCGGCGTCAACTTCACCAGCACCGACCCCTATGGCGCGGCGGGCGGCAACCTGCGCATTCGCGGCTTCGACGGCGCACGCATTTCGGCCACGTTCGACGGCGTGCAGGTCAATGACTCGGGCAACTACTCGCTCTACACCAACCAGCAGCTCGATTCCGAACTGATCGAGCAGGTCAACATCAACTTCGGCGCTACCGACGTCGACAGCCCCACTGCCAGCGCTGCCGGCGGCACGGTCAACTACCGCACGCGCCTGCCCAAGGAAGAGATCGGCGCAGCACTCAATTATTCGCATGGCACCTTCGATTACAACCGCGTGTTCGGCGTGATCGACACCGGCATCTTCACCCCGTTCGGCACACGCGCGTTTTTCTCGGCCAGCGACACGAAATACGACCAGTTCCGTGGCCCCGGCCAGATCCACAAGACGCAGTACAACGCCCGCGTCTACCAGCCGATCGGCGAGAACGGCGATTTCGTCAGCCTTGCCGGGCACTACAACGTCAACCGCAACAACTTCTACCGCCGCGTCGGCCTGAACGACATGCGCACGCTGCTTGGCACCGCGACAATCCCCGCCGCGGCCAGCATCACCCCTGCCAGCCCGCTCGATCTCGACACGCTGACCGACGCCCAGCAGGACACCATCTTCAACTTCAACAACGACGCCACCTGCACGCTGCCAAGCGCTTCGGGCGGAGCGGGCCGTCAGTCCGACACGGCATCGTGTTCGGCCTACTACAACACCGCGATCAACCCTTCGAACACGGGCAATATCCGCTTCAACTCACGCGCCACGCTCAGCGACAAGCTGATCGCCACCCTCGATGCCAGCTACCAGTACGTTCTCGCCAACGGCGGCGGCACCTCGGTCTTTGCCGAATCCGACGTCGATCGCTCGGTCTCGGGCGTCTACAATCGCCAGGGCACGCGCATCGGCGCGGTCGACATCAATGGCGATGGTGACACTGCAGATCTGGTGCGCCTGCTGTTCCCGTCGAACACCCGCACGCACCGCTTCGGCGCGACGCTTTCGCTGCGCTATGAACTCAGCCCCGAGAACACGATCCGCCTTGCCTATACCTGGGACCGCGCCAAGCACCGCCAGACCGGTGAAGCCAGCCTGCTTTCGGCCACCGGCGATCCGATCAGCGTATTCGGCGGTATCGACGACGACGCCTCGGCGGTGAAGGATTCGGCCGGCAACGTGTTGCAGAAGCGCGATCGCCTGTCCTACGCGATCCTCCATCAGGTGGCGGGCGAATATATCGGCAAGTATTTCGACGATACCCTGACCATTCAGGCTGGCGTGCGCGCGCCATTCTTCCGCCGCAACCTGACCAACAACTGCTGGACGATCCCCGGCAGCTCGAACGATGCCTATTGCACGTCCGAGAGCGATGCCGTTGTCGCCGCGAAGTACCCGGCCTACGCAGCGCCCTATTCGCAGCGCAAGGTGGCCTACAGCGCGGTCCTGCCGAGCGCGGGCTTCGTCTACAAGTTCGCCCCGCAGGCTAGCGTGTTCGGCAATTTCAGCCAGGGCTTCTCGGCTCCGCGCACCGACAACCTCTACGGGTTTGACGGCGTGAAGATCCAGCCAACCACACTGGTCAAGCCCGAGCGCACCAACAGCTTCGACCTTGGCGCGCGCTTCACCAGCCGCGTCGTCCAGGCCCAGGCCAGCGCATGGTACATCGGCTACAAGAACCGGATCATCTCCAGTCAGGTCCTGCTCGACGATGGCAGCACGCTCAATCTCGACCGCAACGTCGGCCGCGTGCGCAGCTATGGGTTCGACGGTTCGATCGCGATCCGCCCGGTCGACATGATCTCGCTCTACACGTTCGCCTCGTACACCAATGCGAAGCTCAAGGATGACGTGCTCTCGCCGGCGGGCGCGGTGCTTTCGCCGACCAAGGGCAAGTTCGTGGCCGAAACGCCCAAGTGGCAGGTCGGCGGCCGCGTGCAGATCGATTACGAGCCGGTCTCGGTCGGTGCGCAGGTCAAGTACGTGGGCGACCGCTTCCTGACCGACATCAACGACGTGATCGCGCCGTCCTACACCACGGTCGATCTCGACGCGCGCTTCAACCTCGGCAAGGTCGGCGACCGCGGCGGAGTCTACCTCCAGCTCAATGTAATCAACCTGTTCGACCAGTTCTACATCGGCAACCTGTCAACCCAGGCCGCCGCATCGAACAACCCGCAGGTCGAATTCGGCTCGCCGCGCACGGTGATCGGCTCGATCCACTTCGAGTTCTGATTTCCATCTCTGGCACACGAAAAGGGGCGTGGGAGGGCTAATCCTTCCACGCCCCTTTTCATGCAACCGGCGTCTGCGCTCGCAGCGCCACCACTGGTCCGTCAGATCTTTGCGACGACTCTGGCGCGAACCTCCTGCGGTACGGTCCGGATCGGCACCGTCTTGATCCAGCTTTCCAGTGCGTCAATGTCGGTCGGACCGGTTACCGTGTCGGGTTTGCCGATAAACCCGGAGAACCCATCACCACCCAGGCCGAGGAAGCCGTTGACGGTGACGCGGTAGGCGCGCGCCATGTCGAGTGGCTCGCCGTTGAGCGTGATCGACACGATGCGGTCACCAGATGGCCGCGCCGGGTCATAGGTGAACGCGAAACCTGCAGAGGGGGCCAGCACCTGCTTGGGACCGGCATCGTCCAGCCCCTCTTCCAGGGTTGCCTTGATCTGCGCACCGGTCATTGTCTCGGTCACCACGTTGTTGCCGAATGGCTGGCACAGGTAGATGTCGCCGAAGTTGAGCGTGCCCTCGGCTGAGGGAACCAGCGGAGCGCGGATCCCGAAGGGATTCATGAAGGCGATCTGCGCCCCCTTGTCGCGCGTGGCGCCCAATTGCGCGTCGGCAATCAGGTTGCCCAAGGGACCACCCGCCCCCCCTTCCGCGCCTTCGTTCTTGGGTGCCGCGCGATCGATCTTGCCGATGGGGCGCTGCGTATATTCCTTCGAGGCTTCGACGTACCTGCCCACATATGCGGCAATGTCGGCGCGGGGCTGGAATTGCGGAAACAGGGGCGTGTTGCTAAGTGGCCCGCGTGACGAGGTATAGGGCACGGACTGGACGATCACGTTCTTCGCTGCCTTGGACACGACGCGCCCCGCCACAGGATCGATCTTCAGCGTGATGTCGGTGACGAGTTCACCGTAAACGCCCGCGCTGGTCAGCAGGAACGGTTTGGCGGGGTTGAGCTGCGCGTAATCGCAGACGTAGGCCCAATGCGTGTGGCCCGAGACGACCACATCGACGCGACTATCCAGCCGGTCGAGGATCGGGCGAATGTCGCCCGCAAAATCAGTGCATCCCTGGGGATCGGGTTCCCCCTTGGTGCGTCCGCCTTCGTGGATCAGCACGACGATGGCATCGGCACCCTGCCCCTTCAGCGCCGGTACGGCGGCGTTGATCGTGTCAGCCTCGTCCGCGAAAGTCAGCCCTGCGATGCCGGTGGGGTTCACCAGATTGGGCGTGCCTTTTAGCGTCAGGCCGATCACGCCCACGGTCACCGCTCTGGCCCCCGAACCGAAGGTCTTGAGGCCGGTGGCGGGAAACAGCGTCGAGCCATCGGCGCGCCGTGTGCTGGCCGACAGGTAGCGGAACGTCGCGCCGGTGAACTTTTCCAGCGCGCAAGGCTGCTTGGCGGTGAACTTGGCGCATCCGCCGTTCTGCATGCGCAGCAGTTCGTCCTGTCCGCGATCGAACTCGTGATTGCCCACCGCGTTGAAGTCCACGCCGATGCGGTTCATCACGCCGATCGCAGGCTCGTCGAGATAGAGCGACGAGGCGAGCTGCGACGCGGAGATCATGTCGCCCGCCGAAACGGTCATGGATTGCGGGTGCCGGGCGCGCACCGCATCGATGGCCGAGGCAAGCCACGCCGCACCGCCGGCAGGCACCGGAATTACCCCGCCTTTCCCATCCGCAACGTTGACTGCCTGACGCGGCGGTTCGAGGCTGCCGTGGAAATCGTTGATGCCGACGATGCCTACCTCCACCGGTTCAGCAACATGCCCGCCCGCCATTGGCCCAGCGCAGGCGGCAAGCATGGCGGACGAGCCTAGAGCCAGGATCGAGCGGTAGGGCAAGCGCATGGACGGGCGACCTTTTCGTAACGTGTGCAACCGGTTGGGGCGCCCCTAGCCTATCGGCATTGCAGCTTGAAGGCGTCAAGCGGCGGATTGAGGCCGCAAGATGCATTGTCTGGCGCGCGGGCGGTCACTACAATGGCGAAAAGACCCACAGGCAGGAACCCCCGCGTCATGCACACCACCCGCAGCGATAGTGATGCAACGCGCGCGCGCATCGTGGATGTGGCGCAGACGATCGTCGAGGAACGCGGCGGCGGTGCCCTGACCTTTTCCGAACTTGCGGCGCGGGCCGGTATCTCGCAGGCAAACCTTTCGCGCTATTTCGAGACGCGCGAGGCATTGTTGGAGGCCCTGGCCGACCACTGGTTCCAGCCGATGGTTGCCATCATGGAAGAGGTGCTCGGCAGCGAGCTTCCGCCACGGCGCAAGATGTACGAGTTTTTCGCGCGCCGCTTCGTGCTGCTGCGGCGCAAGTGGGAGGCCGATCCCGTCAAGCTGCAGTCCTATATCGAGATCGGCACCGACTATTTCGAGCAGGTTCGCAGCTATATCGACCTTGCCGACCATTACCTGGGCGAAATCATCGGCGAGGCGATGAGCGATGGGGCGTTCGCCGGGCTCGAGATCGACGAGACGATCAGCCTCGTGAACCAGATGGTCGCGCCTTATTGCGCGCTCAACACCACGATCATGTTCATGGAGCGCCTCAGCGAGGACAAGCTGGCCCGGATCATCGATGCCGTGTTCGATGGCCTTTCCGCGACCGATCGCGGTGCGCGCGCCTTGACCGGGCTGCGCGCCGCCTGACTGGTCAGCCCCCGGTGATCAGGCCTGCGCGCCGAGCAGGACCTTGCGCATATCGCCCCGGTGGCGAACGTGGAGGATCAGCAAGGTGGCATAGAGTATCACGCCCCCGCCAACAAACGCGACCACCCCGTGGACCAGCGCGACAGGCGACCATTTCCCGCGCCACGCGCACCACAGGCCCGAAAGCGCGAGCAACGTGGTAAAATCGGCATTGAACTGGCCCGGCCATTCGCCCTTGGCGATATCGCCAAAGAATATCGGGAAGAGATCGAGACCGTGACGTGCGGCCACGATCGCGGTGAATCCCGTGAGACCCAGCCAGACGACAGCCAGGAACAACCGAAACTGCATGCCACTCTCCCCTACCCGGTCGGTTCGGGCAGAGGGTAAATCAGGTGGCGGACTTGCACCAGTCTCCGCGCCTGCCATTCCATCGCTCGGCAAGGCCTTCGGCTTCTAGCTGTATGCCAAGGCTCTGCCCGCTCCGCGTAACGATCCGCAGAGCGCGCCCGTAACGATCGATCTCGCGGCCGCGAATCTCAAGCGTGAAGGGGCCTTCGTTCAGCAACTGCGCCAGGCGCATTTTCGCCCTTTGCCCGAGTTCCGCCTCGAAAGTGCAAGCCGGTCGCGACGTCTCGGGGGTGTTGATATCAGCGATGCGTATCTTTTCACCGCCGTACCAGAACGTGTCGCCATCGACGACGCAGGTGACTCTCGGCGCTGAGTCGCACGGCGCGAAGCGCGCACGTTCGACGTCTGGCGATGGAGGGGCGGCCGTGGCTCCCGGGAGCATCAGGAGGGCGATCGCGAGCAGCAAGGATGATTTTGACATGCTCCGCGTTGTGGGCGATCGGGCATTATGGCGCGCCTCAGGGCAAGCGCTGACCGTGGCCGTCCCTAGCGTTGGCGCTCAGGGGCATCCCTGCGTGGTAACCACCAGCTAAGATTTTCCTGTCAAGGTCGGACAATGTTCGGACCGCGCCTTACCTCCGTCTTTGCCAGCCGCTGGCGCGCCGTATGGTGGGCCGCCTCGATCCTTGTTTTCGCCTATTCGGTCGTTCCCAGTCCGGAAGAGACTGCGGACAAACCCGCCGCAGGACACGCGACTGATCCCTGGGCCCTGGACAAGACCAGGAACTGACCGCTAGCGGCCGGTAAACATGAAGCCGACTGCCGCCATGATGCAGGCGAAGGATGCCAGATGCCGCCAGTGCAAAGGCTCCTTCAGGACCACCACCATGAACAGGCCGAACACGACCAGCGCGATTGCCTCCTGTGCGATCTTGAGCTGACCGGCGTTCCAACCGCTCAATGCGCCGATCCGGTTGGCCGGGACCGCAAGGCAGTATTCCAGCAGAGCGATCCCCCAGCTTACCGCGATCACCACGGTCAAGGGCCGCGCCTCGATGGCCTGGGGACCTCCCCGAATATGCCAGTACCACGCGATGGTCATGAACAGGTTGGAGAGGACGAGCAGGACAATGGTGGTCATCGGAAGTCGTTGCCTTGGATGGTTTGCCGAGAAAAGACGGCCCCTGTGGCTTGGTCAAATCTTAACCCGGACACGCCATTATCGGACAGGTCTTTGCCGCCAAAGGATCCGATTGCGTGAGTTCACCGATGCCTCGTAGCCAGCTTGCGCTGCTGCTTTTCGCCGGAAGCGTTCTGCTGTGCGCTGCGCTGGTCGCAGCCAACTTGCGGGGCGAAGGAAAAACCGAGGCACTGGCTACGTCTGTCGCAACTGAGATGCAGCCGATGCTCGCAGACACGGTGACGACGCCGCCTGCCGAAGCCCAGGGACGTTTGCTGGGCCGCGTCGAGCGTGACGGTGAACTGGTGGAAGTGCGCGAAGCGGCCCCGGATGAAGAGCCTGCATTTGGCGAGCCACTCGACAGCATCGACGATGAGGCGCAGGAGCCGTTCTCTACCGATCCGCTGGCCGAGCAACAGCCCCCTCGCCAGATGAACTGATCCAAGACTAATCGTAGGCGCCGCGCGGAGTATCGTCGTCGATACCGCCCTCGCCGAGCATGCCTTCCTCGTCATCGTCGCTGCGTTCGCCGCGATAGGCGCTCATGTCGATGACGCCGCTCGAGACCATCTGGTTCATGTGGTCTACGAGGTCTGGCATTCCGCCGTCATCCTCACCCTGACTGCCGACCTTCTCGGTCTCGCCCTGTTCGCCGAGCACGCTGGTTGCGCGCGCAATCGCCTCGTCGGCCACAGTCTGGGCCTGTGTGTCGCCATCCTCCTGTTCGGAGTTCACCGTTTCGGGAGCGGTCGTTTCGGGAGTGGTTGGTTCATTGGCAATCACGGGGCATCTCCTTGTTGAGGAGACTACGCCCCGCCTGCCCGCCCGTTCCGGATCAACGCGTGGGAACCGGCACTTCGCCCGAATAGTCATAGAAGCCCCGGCCCGACTTGCGGCCCAGCCAGCCGGCCTCGACGTACTTCTGGAGCAGCGGTGCAGGACGGTATTTGGGGTCGCCCGTCGAGGCGAGATAGATTTTCATGATCTCGAGCAGGGTATCGAGGCCGATGAAATCGGCGAGTTCAAGCGGACCCATCGGATGGTTGAGGCCGAGCTTCACGCCCTTGTCGATATCGACGATCGAACCCGTCCCGCTGCCGAGCACGAATGCCGCCTCGTTGATGAAAGGCACGAAGATGCGATTGACGATGAAGCCCGGCTCGTCCTGCGAGAGCACGATTTCCTTGCCGATCGCGGCCACGTAATCGCGAACCGATTCGATCGTGGCAACCGAGGTGGCAAGGCCGGGAATGACCTCGACCAGTTTCATCAGCGGGACGGGATTGAAGAAGTGAATGCCGATAAAGCGTTCCGGATCGGGCGAGGACACCGCCATGCGCGTGATCGGGATCGATGAAGTGTTGGATGCCATGATGGCATGAGCGGCAAGGTGCTTGCCCGCGGATTCGAAAATCCTGTGCTTGATGTCCTCGCGCTCGGTCGCGGCCTCGATGACGAGATCGGCTTCGGCTAGCGCGGCGTGATCGGAAAAGCTGTGCAGGTTGGCAACGGTCGACGCAGCGAGACCTGCCTCGATCTTGCCTTTTTCGACCAGTTTCGAAAGCCCCTTCGCGATCTTGTCGCGCGCCTTGTCGGCAAGGTCGATCGACACGTCGCCAAGCAGGACCTTCAGTCCGGCTTGGGCGGAAACCTGCGCAATGCCCGACCCCATCTGGCCTGCGCCGATGACTGCAACCGTCCTGATCATGTGAAAGTCCCTCGCCTGGTGGTAATCTGGGCGGGTGACTAGCGAGCGACCGGCGTCAAGTCCACCTGACGCTACCGCGAGGCTCCGGGCACCCAAAGAGGGTCGTTGCCCGCGTTTGTGGCGCGGGCGAGCACAAAGAGATAATCCGACAGCCGGTTGAGGTAGGCGAGCGCCTGCGGATTGACCGGCTCGGACGACGCCAGTGCGACCGCGCTGCGCTCGGCCCGTCGAACGGCGGCACGGGCGATGTGAATGCGGGCTGCAGCTTCGGATCCGCCCGGCAGGATGAAGCTGGTGAGCGGCGGCAATCCTTCGTTCAACGCATCGATCGCACCTTCGAGCCATTCGACCTGCGAAGCGACAACGCGAAGGACCATTTCCGAAGGGGTAAAATCAGCGCCCGGGGTGGCAAGGTCTGCTCCGAGATCGAACAGGTCGTTCTGGATGCGCTGGAGATTGCGCCCGGTTTCCTCCGAACCTGCAATGGCGGCATGGCCGATCGCGGAGTTGGCCTCGTCAACCTCACCGATGGCCTGCATGCGGCTGTCGTGCTTGGCCCGGCGCGAACCGTCGACCAGCCCGGTCGTGCCGTCATCGCCGGTGCGAGTATAGATCTTGTTGAGCTTTACCATCGCAGCGCGGCCCCGAAGGCTTCAGCGCGAAAAGGCTAGCAGGATCGCCACGGCCAGCACGGCCAAGCCCTGGAACTTGATGCGGTTGAACATCATCTTGTTCTGCAGGAGCTGGTTGGCGCTGGCGCCCGACGCGGGATCACGATTGAGATCGGCTTCCGTGCTTTGCAGGAAGGCGACGATACCGCGCACCAGCGACACCACGGTCATGATGGCGAAGATGATGATGAGCGGGATCAGGACGTATTTCATGCCTGCTGATCTATGGTGTCGGCGAGCGAAATACCAGTGTCAAAGAGGGCAGAGCGTACTTCGGCCACGACGGCGCGTCCATCTTCTCCCGCACGCCGGCGGTCAGCCAGCGCCGGCGCATCGCGACGCTTGGCCAGCTTGCGGCCATCAGCTTCGACCAGCACCGGATGATGATGCCAGACGGGCACGGGCAAACCGAGCAGATGCTGGATCAAACGGTGGATGTGCGTGGCCAGGAACAGGTCCATGCCGCGGGTAACGCAGGTAACACCATCAGCCGCGTCGTCGAGCGTCGCGGCAAGGTGATAGCTTGCGGGCGCGTCCTTGCGCCACAGGACGATGTCGCCGAACCGTTCCGGCCTTGCCGGTTGCACACCGCGACGCTCGTCGGTCCATTCCAGCGGACCTGCAAGAAGGGTGGCCTGCTCCATGTCGAGCCGCCATTGGACGTCTGGTCCCGGAGTCGGGCCCCGGCGCAGACAGGTGCCGGGATAGATCGGCCCGTCGGGGCCTTGCGCAACAGCAGCGGCTGCAACTTCGGCCCTCGTGCATGTGCAAGGATAGAGCAGACCCATGGCGCGCAGGTCGTCTGCGGCGGTGCGGTAACTCTCGATCCGCTGTGATTGCGGCGTCACTTCGCGATAGTCGAGGCGCAGCCAATCAAGATCCGCGCGGAATTCATCGGCCAGATCGGCGCGCGAGCGCGCACCGTCGATGTCTTCGATCCGCAGGAGGAAAGTGCCGCCATCCCGCTTTGCACGGTCGTGTGCGATGACCGCCGAATATGCGTGACCGAGATGAAGCGGTCCGTTGGGACTGGGGGCAAAGCGGGTGACTGTCATCAGAAGCCTGAGTAGCGCGGCTCCTGGAAAAGACAAAACGGCCACCCCGCCGGGGCAGCCGCTTTGGTCGACTTCGTCGCTTGTGCTTTACGCCGGCTCAGACGAGCGTGGCGGTGAACATCATGCTGCTGAGGCCAGCGGCGAGGATGAACGGAAGCGCGATCGCGGTGATGCTGCGCATGGTGTACCTCCTGTTGTGGTTCACCTTTGCAGACATCCTCTCGGTTCGATTTGGCCGGCAGGGTGGGCTGGACGCATCGGAACCGGGGCGGCAAATACGCCGAATGACGTATGCTGCAAGTGCGAACACGGCACTTGCAGTTGCAAGTAACGCAACTGTCACATTCACGGCACTATCTGGACAGAAATGGCCTGTGTCCCTATCGGCGGGCCATGAGCATCCAGCCTTCAGAATCGATCCTGATCGTCGACTTCGGCAGCCAGGTTACCCAGCTTATTGCCCGCCGCGTGCGCGAAGCGGGGGTCTATTCGGAGATCGCGCCCTTTACGCAGGCTGAGGCCGCGTTCCACCGGATGAAGCCCAAGGGCATCATCCTGTCGGGATCGCCCGCCAGCGTACCTGCCGACGGCAGCCCTCGCGCGCCGCAAGTGCTGTTCGACAGCGGGTTGCCGATCCTGGGCATCTGTTATGGCCAGCAGGTGATGAGCGAGCAGCTTGGTGGAAAGGTGGAACCGGGCGATTCGGGCGAATTCGGCCGCGCCTTTCTGACCGTTACCGAGCCTTGCGTCCTGTTCGACGGACTGTGGAAACAGGGCGAGCGCCATCAGGTGTGGATGAGCCACGGCGACAAGGTGACCCAGTTCGCGCCAGGCTTCCGCATCGTCGCCGTTTCAGACGGCGCGCCGTTTGCGGTAATCGCGAACGACGAAAAGAAGTACTACGGCACGCAGTTCCACCCCGAAGTGGTCCACACGCCTGACGGGGGCAAGCTTATCGCCAATTTCGTGCGCCACGTCTGCGGCTGCACCGGCGAGTGGACGATGGCGGAGTTCCGCAAGACCAAGATTGCCGAAATCCGCGAACAGGTCGGCTCCAGCCGCGTGATCTGCGGGCTTTCGGGCGGCGTCGATTCGGCCGTCGCGGCCGTGCTGATCCACGAGGCGATCGGCGACCAGCTGACCTGCGTCTTCGTGGACCACGGGCTGATGCGCATGGGCGAGGCCGAACAGGTCGTCAGCCTGTTCCGCAATCACTACAACATCCCGCTGGTCCACAAGGACGTCTCGCCTCTGTTCCTTGGCGGTCTTGCCGGGGTCACCGATCCCGAGGCCAAGCGCAAGTTTATCGGCAAGACCTTCATCGACGTGTTCGAGGCCGAGGCCCGTCAGGTCGGCGGCGCCGATTTCCTTGCCCAGGGTACGCTTTACCCCGATGTGATCGAATCGGTCAGCTTCACCGGCGGGCCTTCGGTGACGATCAAGAGCCACCACAACGTGGGCGGCCTGCCCGAGCGCATGAACATGAAGCTGGTCGAGCCGCTTCGCGAACTTTTCAAGGACGAAGTCCGCGCATTGGGCCGCGAGCTGGGCCTGCCCGACGTGTTCGTCGGCCGCCACCCCTTTCCCGGCCCCGGCCTTGCCATCCGCATCCCCGGCGAAGTGACCAAGGAGCGTTGCGACATCCTGCGCAAGGCCGATGCGATCTACCTCGAAGAAATTCGCAACGCTGGCCTCTACGACGCGATCTGGCAGGCGTTTGCCGTGCTGCTCCCGGTCAAGACCGTGGGCGTCATGGGTGATTTCCGCACCTATGATTCGGTCTGCGCCCTGCGCGCCGTCACCAGCACCGACGGCATGACCGCGGATATCTATCCCTTCGACGCAGGCTTCCTTGCTCGCGTTGCCACGCGCATCGTCAACGAGGTCAAGGGCATCAACCGCGTGGTCTACGACTATACGTCGAAGCCGCCGGGCACGATCGAGTGGGAATAAGCCTTCGCCCAGCCAGCGCGACCGACCGGGAAGCCACGGTCGCGTTGTGGCAGGCTGCGGGATTGACACGACCCTGGAACGATCCGCGCGCCGATTTTGACATGGCGCTGACCAATTCGACCTCCGATGTACTGCTGGCGATGGCCGGTAGCGTCTTGGCTGGTAGCGTGATGGTCGGGTTCGATGGTCACCGTGGCTGGGTCTACTACCTCGCCACTGCGCTGGACCGGAGAGATCAGGGCGTGGGCAGGCAATTGATGGCCGCGGCCGAAGATTGGCTTAAGGCGCGGGACTGTCCGAAAATCCAGCTTATGGTCCGCTGCGACAATGAATCCGCGCGCGGCTTCTACGATGCACTTGGATACGAGTTACAGGACGTCGTCATCTTGGGCCGCCGCCTCGCCTGAAAATCAGTCGAGCCCCACGAACTTCCCTGCCGCTCGGTCCTTTTTCACTTTCAAGCCATCGAACACCTGCCCGCTCATCGCGATCCAGACACCGGATGCGGCAACCTGCGCCGTGGCAAAAGCCATGCCCAGATTGAACGGGGCGTCGGTTTCGGAAAAGCGCGCCGGGGAAAGCGCGCCGGTCAGCACGATGGTCTTGCCCGCGACGTCTGCGAGGACTTTGGCCGTCTCGGTCATCGTGTCGGTACCATGTGTGATCACCACGCGCGTCTCGGGCGCTTCTCGCACAGCGGCGGCGATCAGGGCGCGGTCGGCGTCGGTCAGTTCGAGGCTGTCCTTGCGCATCAGTTCCATCACCCGGAACGGCAGCGCCACGCGGGCCTGCGCGATCAGCGCGGGGATGCCGCTCTCGACGATCTGATATTCGCTGAGTGCGTCGAAATAGGCCTTGTCGATGGTGCCGCCGGTGGTCAGGACGAGGATCGGTTGCTGTTGCATTACGGGGCCTTAACCCAACGCGTCGCAAAGCGACAGACCCTCCTCGCCGATCTCGTCGCTGTATGGAGCGGCGGTCTCTAGGCCACTACGGCATTCGCCTTTGCGATCCGGCCATAGACTCCCGCACTCGGCTTGGGCGTGCGCACGAAATTGACCGGATCGAAACTGGCAAGGCCAAACCTGGGCTTGTAGCCGAAAATCCATTCAAAATTGTCGATCAGCGACCAGTGACAATAGCCGATCACCGGCACGCCGTCGTCGATCGCTTTCTTCAGTTCGGCAAGGGCTGGCGGTATGAAGGCTGCGCGCACGGCATCGTCTGCCGTTCCCACGCCGTGTTCGGAAACGAGTATCGGCACGCCGGTGGCCTCGTGGGCATAGCGCACTGCACCGGCCAGCGAGCCCGGCCAGATTTCCGTGCCGGACCAGTTTACCGGAGAGCCGGCGGGCGCAGGCAGGCGGCCCTTGTCGCCCCACAGGGCGCGCTCGTAGTTCTGCACGCCGATGAAATCGTCAGCCTTGGCGACGTCCAGCCACTGGCCGTAAAGTTCGGCGCGGATCTTGTCGCGGACCGAATTCCTGCCGACGGCCTGATCGTCGAGCATGGCCAGCGAAAGGCCGACCTTGAGGTCCGGCCTTGCCGCCTTGATCGCGGCGCGTCCTGCCTTGTGCGCGGCAAGAAGTCCCGCCTGAAGGGCTGGCAGATCGTCGAAACCGGCCACGTTGGCACATACAAACTTTTCGACGCCAAGGCGCTTGGCGGCCGTCTCGATCGTCAGCTTCTGGATGTCCCAGACCTGTGGGGGCAGCATCGGCTTGAGGATGAGAAGGATGTTGGGTTCGTTGAAAGTGATGGCCGAATGGATCAGATCGCCAATCGCGCGGGTCACCTTGTCGGCATAGCGTGCGAAGAGGTCCGCACTCTCGGGATTGGTCCAGCCGCCCTGTGCACTGAACCAGCGCGGCGCGGTGAAGTGGCTGTAGGTCACGATCGGCGTCAGGCCGCGCGCACGGCATCCTTCGACGACACGGCGATAATGATCGAGCATGGCCTGGCTGAAGCGGCCCTTCTCGGGCTCGATCCGCGCCCATTCCACGCCGAAGCGATAGCAGTTGAGGCCGATGTCGCGCGCGAGGTCGAGATCGCGTTCCCACAGCAGCAGGCTGTTGGCGGCATCGCCTGACGGCTCGGCAAAAATGGTCGGCTGCTGGTTCTCGAGAAACCAGAGGTCCGACGTGGTATTGTTTCCCTCGATCTGGTGGGGTGCGGTCGAAGCGCCCCAGAGAAACCCTGACGGGAAGGCAGGGCTGACCACCTTGCGGCTGGCTACTTTGGCAAGTGCAGGCGACGCGGCAAGGGCAGCGGTTCCGGCAATGATGGTGCGACGGTCGAACATGATCTCTCCCCAGAGGCTTTGGAAGGAGACCTAGGGCCAATCGGGCATCGGGTAAAATAGGATGTTACCACCCATCCATCAATGCTGCCTATGGCATCGACAGGACTTCCACCATGGCCTTGCCAAGCGGCGGCAAGCCTCGATTGGCAAGATAACGCACCCCGACGCTGCGCTCGAAGGTCGCCTCGGCGATGGTGATGGCGCGCAGCACGCCGATGGTAAGTTCCGCACTTGCCACCGTGCGCGGCAAGACGGTGACCCTGTCGCTGTCCCGGACGATCGCCTTGGTGGTAAGCAGGGAATCGCAACGGATCACGTTCTGCGGCACCTGCACTCCTGCCGCGAGAAACAGCGCATCGACCTGGCGGCGGAATGCGCCCTGGGCCTCGGGCAGGACCCAAGGCATCGTCGAGACTTCACGCAGCGAAACGCGTTCGCCCAGCGCATCGTGACGCCGGCCTACGATCAGCGAGAAAGCGTCGCGGGCAATAGTGACCTCCCGCAGATCTTCTGGGCATTCCTCGATCTCGGTGGTGATAAACGCGAGGTCGATCGCGCCCTTGCGCAGGAGATCGGCAAGCTGCGAATCCGGGCGTTCGATCACGCTGAGCGCGAAGGGCCCAACGCTCTGCTCAAGTCTGGCCACGGCATCGGGCAGGAGACTGACCAGCGCGCCGGGCGTGCCGCCGATGCGCAAGGGGCCTGCGATATTGCGCGATGCGTGATCGATCTCGACCGCAGCGCTCTCCAGCAGGCGGACCATCGCCTCGGCGCGATCACGCAGCGCCTCGCCCTCGCGCGTCAGGACGATCCCGCTGCGCGAACGTGCGAAAAGCGTGACGCCCAGTCGCTGCTCTAGCAGAGCGACGGTGTTCGAAACCGATGGCTGGGACAGGTTGAGCGCGCGTGCCGCACCGGAAATCGAGCCGGTCTCGCACACCTTCCAGAATGTGGCGACAGCGCGCGGATCGATGCGGAGGCGGGAAGGCGTTTCGGTCATGCATAGGGATTAACGCGCAGGCATAGCCCGTGTCTATGCATCTGCGCGAAATCAAGGTTCACGCCATGGATCGGGACTTGTCATTCGCCTGACAGGGTTTGTCATCGGACTTCGCGGCGCGCAGGCGATAGCTGGAAAGCCGGAAATCCAGCGAGGACACGATGGCAACCACGCATCACCTACTGCATGCAGCCTGCGCAGTCGCAGCGGCAGCCGCGCTGCCACTTCCTGCATTCGGGCAGCAGGCAGCACAGCCGACTCAGGAAGCAGAAGGGCGATATCAGGCCTTGAGCGCTGAGGAGCACACCAAGGCAGGCGACCCTGCCTTTGATTATGCTCTTGGCATCGCGGCGTCGGATGCCGGCCATTACGGAGCAGCGATCATCGCGTTGCAGCGGGTGCTGGCGCGTCAGCCCGACAACGCGCCTGCCCGCGCCGAGCTTGCACGCGCCTATGCGCTGGCCGGCGACATCGACACGGCACGCGCACAGTTTTCGACTGTGGTGGACGATCCGACAATTCCCGATCCGGTGCGCCAGCGTTTCACCGGTTTCGTCCGGCAGTTCGACAAGCAGATCCACGGTGGCGGTTCGGACGTCTCTGGTTTCGGCGAGGCCGCATTCGGGCACGACAGCAACATCAATTCGGCAACGCAGCTGACATCGATCACGATCCCGCTCTTCGCAGCGCTCGGGCCGGGTTCGCTGGGCGCTGGCGCTAGGGCGCAGCGGGACGAATTCTACGACCTGTCTGGCGGGATCAGCGGCGTCAAGGCAATCGGAAGGCAGGACCGCGCCTTCGGCTCGGTGCTCGGCAACTTCCGCGACAATCTCGACAGCGCCGCGTTCGATCAGGCCAGCCTGACGGGCACGGCGGGCTTTGCGCACACCTTTGCCAGCCGCGATGTCGTTTCGCTATCGGGGCAGGTGCAGAGGTACTGGCTGGGCCATCGCAGCTATCGCACGGCGTTCGGCGCGATCGGTCAGTACACCCACATGTTGCCGGGCGGAAAGGCGCTGTCCGCTTCGGTCCAGTACAACCGCTTCGAATACGACCGCGATGGCCTGCGCGATTCCGATCGTTTTGCCGTGGGCATGGGCTTTGCCGCCCGCACCTATGCGATCAACGTGATTGGTGGGCACGAGGAAACGCGCCGCCAGGCAGGCGATGCCCAGTCGAACTCGTTTGCCGGTGCCAGCGCCGGGGCGGAGTTTCCTGTCTCGCCGACGATCGCTCTGGTGGCCGGCGCTGCATTCGACATGCGCCGGTATGACCGCCAGGACGTGCTGTTCATGCGCAAGCGCAATGACGAGCGCATCGACCTGACTGCCGCGGTCAAGTTCGCCGTCATGCCCCGGTTCTTCCTCCAGCCCAAGGCCACCTGGTCGCGGAACTGGTCGAATATCGCCCTCTACGATCACGAACGCTGGACCGTGCAGGCCGGCGCCCGTTTCGAATTCTAGATCCTGCTGAGCCGGGGGACCCCTGATGATCGCAAAGACCACACTCAAGCCGCTGACCGCCCTCTTGATCGGCGCATCGTCGCTGGCCATTGCCATGCCTGCCCATGCGCAGGAACTCGTCTTCGCCGACAATCCCGACCTTGCTGCCGCAGCACTGCGTGGCGAACGCGTTTCGCAGACAAGTGGCGTCATGCAATTGCGTCTGCCTAGCGGCGCGATGCTTTCGTTCGTCGAAGGCGCGGAATTCCAGCTTCGCCCCGACGGTTCGGTCGACCTTTTCAAGGGTAACGTGACCGTTGCCGGCGCCGCCAAGGGCGATACGCTCGTGCGCCTCGCCGATCAGGGCACGGCCAAGATTACCGGCAGTGGTTCTTCGGGCAGCTTCTCGGTCGGGACAGACCGGAACGGAAAGCCGATGGCGACCGGCCGGGTGCTGACGGGGCTCGCCGCGATTGCCAACGGGCGCGAGGAAAAGCGCTTCTTCGCGGGACAGGCATGGGAAGTCGCCAACGGCCATCCGCGCCTGGCGATGTCTGCGCCTGTCGCACCGGCCCCGCGTCCGGTTCTCGCCAAGGCGCCTGTCACCCCTTCACCGGTCGAACCTGCAGTCGTTCCGATCACTTCGGGTGGGCCCGCGGCCGCGGCGCAAAATGGCGTTCCGGTAGTGCTCGGAGAAGCGCTTGCCGCGGCGGGTGCGGCGGGCGACATCGTCTCGGCCGGACAGCGGATTGAAGCGGCGGTCACCAATCCGACGCTTGAGACGTTCCCATCGGGCGATCTGGCCGCGCTGGTCGGCTATGCCGCACAGATTGAACGCCTCTATGGCGGCACGCCGTTCGATCAGGCGCAGGCCGACATCATCCGTGCCTATCTTGGATACCTTGCGAATGGTGGCTCGCAGGCCCAGTTCCTGAGCGTCTACGCGGGCTTCATGGTCCAGTTCCTCGACCTCGTGCGGTCGGGCGCTGCACCCTCCTCGTTCTCGGGCACCACGCTTGCCGACATCAATGCGTTTCTCTCCTACCAGAGTCGGACCGATGCGCTTTCCGGCCTGTCGAGCCAGAACCGGGTGCTGGTCGATGCCTACCTCGCGTTCATCCAGCAGGGGGGGAATGCCGACCTCTTCGCCAGCCGGTACACCAGCCTGACAGCCGCCTATTTCGCATTCCTGCGCAGCGGCGGTGATCCCCTGGCATTCGAGGGCGCGACGCAGGAAACGCTCAACGCCTATATTGCATTTCTCAATCAGTCGGGACTGCTGGCGCAACTGGCAGAAGCCGATCGCACGCTGCTCCAGGCCTATCTCGCCAATGGTGGCGCGGCCTTCATCGCGCAGTATCGAACGGCTCTCGACGCATATTTCGCCTATCTTTCAAGCGGTAACCTGCCGAGCGAATATGCCGCGATCAATCCGGCAGTGCTGCGTCAGTACCTCGAGACGCTGCAGTCGAGCGGCCTGTTTGCGCAAGTGCTGGGCGATCGGGCTGAGTTCTTCGCGTCCTATCTTGCCTACCTCAAGCAGGGCGGCACGATCGATGGCTGGCAGGGGCTGCCGGCCAATACTTACGCAAGCTATGCCGATGCCCTTTCGGCCTACGCTGCCTATCTGCAGGCGGGCGGGGTGCCGAGCGCCTATTCGGGCGCAGACCTCGCGCTGCTCCAGCAATATCTCAAGGCACTGATCGACAGCGGCAAGCTGGGCAGCCTGCTGGCAGGTCAGGCTGAATTTCTCAGTGCCTACTACGCCTACCTTGCGGGCGGCGGCAGCGCCGATGGCTATGCCGGCCTCCCGGTCTACGCAAATTACGTGAGCGCGCTCGAAGCCTATTACGCCTATCTTGCCGCAGGTGGCACGCCGTCGGCTTATACCGCACTCACGCAGGCCCAGATCCTGGCCTATCTAAAGGCGCTGACCGATTCCGGCGTGCTTGCTTCGCTGTTTTCGGGAGAGACGCTGGCCTTCATCGAGGACTTCTATCTCTACCTCGCAGCCGGTGGAAATCCTGATCAGTTCGCGGGGCTTCCCGGCGGCGGCGGTGGCGGTGGTGGCGGTACACCGCAGGAGCCTGTGGCCTATGTCGCCAATGCAGAAGCCACGCTCATCGCCAACCCGGTGACGGCCGACGTCGATGCGGCTGGCAAGATCACGCGGCTGCGCTTCACGCACAATGGTTCCGCGCTCGACTTCAACTATGCGAGCAATCCCAGCAACGAAGCCAGGGAATTCGGGCATTTCGGCGATGACGTGGCCTGGACACGCTATCTCGACAATACCGCCAACGATGCGATCAATTTCAACAGCCACCTGCTGACCGGCACGCCATCTGCGACGATTCCGGCAAGCGGCAAGATTGACTACCGCCTCGTGGGCGGCACCGCGCCGACCGACTTCCATGCCCCCGAAGGCGAAATCGGCACCTTCACCGGCAGCCTCGCCGTGGCATTCGGATCTGCGCCGGCAGTCGGACTTGCAATGGACGTTGTTGCGGGCAGCCGTAGCTGGCACGTGCAGACCGCCGGCGGATCGGCAGATCCGTCCAACGGCGGCCTTCTGATCGGCACGGACCGCAGCTTTGCCGGAACGTCGGCCAACCTGACGACGACTTCGACGTCGGGCGGCGGCTGTAGCGCAACTTGCGCGACCAGCCTCAACGGCAACCTGTTCGGGCAGGACGCTGCCTACGCCGCCTTCGTCTACACGATCAACGACAAGTCGGTGCCCGATCCCAATCTCGTCAATGGGCTGGCCGTGTTCGGCAGGAGCGGCACGACGCTCGATCATCTCGGCAATGCGCCGTCTAGTGGCGGCGGCGGGACCAGCTCTGCCTATACCGGCGGCTTTACCGCCACCAGCGGTCTCAATCTCTACGTGGCGGCGCAGGAGACCAGTGGCTGGAACAGCGGGCAAAGCGCGGTTGTCGGCTCGGACGGCAGCTTTACGGGAAGTATCCGTAATGTGTCTGACACCTCCCGCTTTACCGACCTGGCAGGCGATGCGAGCGGCGTGATCGGCCGGATTTATGACGGCACGTTCTCGGTCGGTAATACGCAGGTTACCTATGGCCTCAACAATGGTCTGGCCTATGCGCTGATGGCGCCGATCAGCGGTTCGCTCCCGATCAGCGGATCGATCTCCTATGATCTGCTTGCCGCGACCAGCCCGATCTACACCGATGGCCATACCGCGCCCGGCACGTTCAGCGCGAACCTGCGCATCGGTTTCGGGGCTGTGCTGACTTATGCAATGGACGGCACCATCACGATGCCCGATGCAACCTACACCTTCAGCACCCCTGGCGGCGCGAGCGGCGCGCTTCAAGCCGCACAGGTGGGCAACAATCCCCAGTTTCTGGTCATACGGCCAACATTGTCCGCCACGGGCCCTGCCTGTGCAAATTCCGGCTGCTTCGTGAATTTCTATGGCGGCTTTGGCGGCGCGACGCCCGAGAACCGTCTCGGCTTCGGTTACGTGACGGTCGGCGGAACAAGCGACAAACAGATCGCCGGTGCCGCGTTGTTCGGCAAGGAAGGGACACTTCCAACCGACAGCGGGACGGGCACCGTCTCTCCCATGCTGACCAACGCCACCACGTTAACGATGGTCGACGGCGGAACGAGCGCCTTCACCGCGCAGGAAGTGGACGTCGGCACGACGGGCTCGATCAGCCGGATCAAGCTGAATTCCAGTTCGACCACATCCTATGGCCCTCCTTCCGTACTCAAGGAACGAGGCAGGGTCGGCGATACCGTGGCGTGGAGCCGCTGGGACAACACCACGACGAACGCGAACCTCAACCCCAACAGCCATCTCATAACCGGCACTCCTGCCGTATCACTCCCCGCTTCGGGCAAGGTCGACTACGCTATCGTCGGATCGACTGCGCCGACAAACTTCAACGGGGCGGACGGCCAGTCGGGAACGGTCTCTGGTTCGCTGGCGGTCGAGTTCGGCAGCCAGGCCAAGGTCGGCTTCAGCCTCGACGTCAACACCGGGCCGCGCGGTTGGACGATCGCGACGGCTGGTGGAGCGTCCGACCCGTCGAACGGCGGACTAGTTGTGGGCAACGACATGCGCTTCGGCTCCGCATCGGTGGGGATCACGCCACTCAATGCCAGCAGTTGCCTGTCCTCGTGCAACGCCTCGGTCGTGGGCGCGCTCTACGGTACCGGCGCCAGCCACGTGGGCCTGGGCTACCAGATCAGCGACTTTGCACCGACCGGAGCATTTACGGTGAACGGTGCGGCGGTCTTCGGAAAAGCCCAGCCCTGATGATTGCCAGGACGCACCGTCGTCCCTGGCCGGCGCGGCAGCCGACCTCGGCATTCCGGCTGTCGCGCCGAACCTCTGCACGTAAACCAAGATGACGGCATTTGTCACAAGGCTAACTGGACTGTTGTGTGTCGCCCGGACGACCTTCGAAGCATGATCCGTCCATGCCGCCACGAACCGGCGGCAAGGTTTCGAAGGATGCCAGTCATGTATCGCAAGTCCCGTTTCATTGCCGCCTTCGCGCTTGCCGCAGGCCTGCTCGGCGGCATTCCCACCTCGGCCATGGCCGCTGACAAGGAACCGCCGGTCTCGCTCGCCAAGTGCGACAAGAGCTTTGGAACTGTCGCACTGGTCGATGGCGACACGCAAGGCTGGACCAAGTACGGCCTTGGCTCCCCGCGCGAACTGATCGCAGCGCTGGCATCGGAATCCGGCTGCTTCACGGTGCACAATCCTGCCAGCGGCAAGCCGGCATCGTTCCTGATGAATGTGATCGCGGGCGACAAGGAAGAGGTCGACAAGTCGATCGAAACCGCCAAGGGCGTGGCAATGGAAGGCCTCGTGCGTTCGGGTGCGGCAAGCGGCATGCTGCGCGGCATTCCTGGTGGCGGCTCGATGCTCGGCATGTTCGGCGGCTTCGGCGGCAAGAAGAAGGTCGTCGCCGCGGGCATCCGCCTGATCAGCCCTGCCAATGGCCAGACCGTTGCGCAAGGATCGGGCGAGGTGAAGAAGACCACGCTTTCGTTCGGCAACGGCGGCGGCACGATCGGTTCGGTCGCCAACGGTGCGGCAGGGGCCGCCTATGCGGGCAGCAAGGATGGCCAGATGCTGATCGAAGCCTTCGTCAAGGCGTTCAACGCCGTATCGGCGCAGGGACCATCGCTGGCTTCGCTGGCGCCGGCTGCTCCGGCCGTCGCTGCGGCCGCCGCTTCGGCCACGACCGCTGTCGATACGAAGATGTACGGCAATCCCGATGCAAAGTCGGCAGCCTTGCGCACCGTTCGCGCCGGAACCGCTCTCACCCCCACCGGCCAGCGCAATGGTCTTTTCATCGAGGTACAGGACAGCTTCGGCACCAAGGGCTGGGTCTCGGTCGAGGACATGCGCTGAAAACTGAACGGTTGCATGCGGACCGTCCGGCGTGAAATGATCGCGCCGGACGGTTTCGCCGCACATGCGCTGGTTCAGGAGGCTGGGTTCGGGGGTGCAAAGCTGATGGGCAATCTCAATATCCTCTATGTCGAGGACGATCCGCGCGCAGCCCAGGCGGTGCAAGCGCTGCTCGCTGACGACGGCGACCGGCTCGCCTGGGAACAGACCGGCACGGGCGGCCTTCAGCGTGCAGGTGCCGAGCCTTTCGACGTCATTATCCTCGACCGCATGCTTCCCGATCTCGATGGCCTGACAATCGTCTCGCGCCTGCGCTCGGCCGGAGTGGGCACTCCGGTCCTGATGCTTTCGGCGCTGGGCCGCAGCGAGAACCGGATCGAAGGGCTTGAGGCCGGTGTCGACGACTACCTGGCCAAACCCTATGAGCCGCAGGAACTGGTCGCCCGGCTGCGCGCGCTCCATCGTCGGTCGGCAGGCAAGGTCCACGGCGCGGTGATCATCTTCGGCACATTCGAATGCCACGTGAAAGCCCGCACCGCATTCCGCAGTGGCCGACATATCCCGCTTTCGCCGCGCGAGTTCGCGCTATTCCGCTATTTCATGGAGAATGCGGGCGAGACCGTGACGCGCGAGATGCTGCTGCGCGACGTGTGGAACATGAACTTCGATCCCCAGACCAACGTCGTCGACGTCAACATTGGCCGCCTTCGGCGCAAGCTGGAGGAAGGCTTCGCCAGCCCCGCGCTCGAGACGATCTGGGGCGCCGGATACCGCCTGACGAGAGGCGAATGATCACCAGGCCCGCCTTGACGCGTGGCCGTTCGATCTTCGGTCAGCTCACCACCGCCTCGATCCTGATCGCAGTGCTGGCGGTCACCGTGCTGTTTGCGGTTACCATGATCACGATCCAGCGCCAGACACGCGCATCGCTTTCGGCGACGGTCTCGACCGACCTTGCCGGACTTATCGACATCTACGCAACAGGTGGTCGCGACGAGCTGTTGCGCCGCGTGAATGACCGCCAGGACGTTGTAAGTCTCGAGGGGCGGCGCTCGCATTATCTGGTCGCCGATGGTGCCGGAAGGCGGCTTTCGGGCGACGTTGCCCATTGGCCGACTCTCAATGCAGCGCTGTCCGAGGAGGGCTTCGTGACGCTGGCAGGCGGCACCGAGGCCTTTGCGCAAGGGGCAAAACTCGCACCCGATCTCCAGTTGCTGGTGGCGCGCGAATATGACCGGGACCGCATGTCGCTTTTGGTCCTGTCCGGCGTGTTTCTGGCTGTCGGCGCGGCCATTGTCGGAGCTGTGGCCATGGTCGCCTGGTTCACCTCGCGTCATCTGGCGCGCAGGATGGACGCAGTTAACGCCGCATTGGGTTCGGCAGCCGATGGACGTGCCGCGAGCTTTCCGGCCCGCTCGCGCGGGGGTGACGAAATCGACGAGATGGCAGGGCACGGCGCACGCCTGCTGGCGCGGCAGGCCCAACTGCTGAGGGCCTACAAGCAGGTTTCGGAACACGTCGCGCATGAAGTGCGCACGCCGCTGATGCATCTGGATAATCGGCTCGGATCCGCCATGCAGTTACGCGGCGAGGCACCCGGCGGACCATTGGGCCAATCGCGCGAAGACATTCGCGGCATCACCACGATGCTCGATTCGCTGCTCGACATTGCCTCTGCCGAAAGCCGCCGCGGTGATCTGGCGGGGCTTGCCGAACTTGACCTGAGCGCACTGATCGCAAGCCTTGCCGACCTCTACGAAGACAGCGCCGACGAGGCCGGTCTGACCTTTCAGACCGCGATTGCGCCTGGCGTGACGATGCTGGGCGAGCGGATGCAGATCACGCGCCTGCTTTCCAACCTGCTCGACAATGCGATCAAGTACGTGCCGGAGGGAGGCAGCATCCGGCTCGAACTGGCACAGGGACCACGCATCGTCGTGCAGGACGATGGCCCCGGCATCCCGCGTGACCAGCGCGACCGCATTTTCGAACGCTTTGTCCGCGCAACCGCACCGGGCGATCGTCCCGGCCATGGCCTCGGGCTCGCCCTGTCGCGTGCCATTGCCGAGCGCCATGGCCTCGTCCTGCGCCTGGGAGACACCCCGCGAGGCGCACAATTCATCCTGGAGCCTGCCCCATGAACCGTCCTGCCCTGATGGCCTGCATTGCGCTCGCCGCGCTCGGTGGATGCGCAAGCCCTGCCAGCCATTCGGCCGACAGATCCGTGCCGGTGCGCGTGGCCGTAAGCGATGCCAGCGAACCGGCATCCGCCGTGGCAGAGCTGCTTGCCGCCGCCGAGGCAGCGCAAGGCCAGCCCGCGCAGCTCGGTGTCATCATTGCCGCGCTCGATACCTTCGGTGCGCGACCGGCAGATGGCGGGCCGGACCCTGTTGCCGTCTGGCGCTACAAGGCCGAAATGCCCAAAACACCGCCCTATCGCGGGCGCGTTCTGGGGCCTGCCTACAAGGCCGGCATGCTTGAACCCGGCAAGACGGTGCGTCTGCCGCAACTGTTCGACGGAGGCCGCGCCGCAAGGGTAGCGGTGGCGACGCCGGGGCAGGGAAGCCTCGACTTCACCGTGCTGGACGGAGAAGCCAAGCCGGTCTGCCCCCCGGCAAAAGCCCGCAGTCGTCAGTGCACCTGGACCCCGATCTACAGCGGCCGGTTCGAGATCGTGCTGGGCAACTCGAGCGCCAACCCCGCAGGGTACTATCTGGTGATCGACTGATACCGGGTGCGGCGTGGCTGGTGCGATGGTGGAAATGGAGGCCCGAGCCGGAATCGAACCGGCGTAAACGGATTTGCAATCCGGTGCGTAACCACTCCGCCATCGGGCCTCGATCGCAGGAGCTGCGTGGTTCGGGGCGGTTAGCCCGAAGACGGCCATGCCGCAAGGGGTTCTTGCGCGCGATCAGCCTGCAGGCACGAACGAAAGCCTCCGTGCCGCGCTGTCGACCGCTTCCAGCCGCAGATCGAGGCTCTGGCCGGGAACGGCACCGGGAATTTTCGCGCGCGAGACGACCGGAAGATCGATGAGCTGGATGCGCGCCGATTCGCCGTCGGTATCGGTGACGCAGGCGCTGAAGCGCTCGCCTTCGCGACCTTGCAGCATGACCGTCTCGGCAAGATCGATCACCGCGCGCTCGATCTGGCCCGATGTCGCCTCGGCCTTGGCCATAACGGCGGGCAGGCGGCGAAAAGCGTCCTCGACCACATCGGGCACCGGCTGACCATTGGCGACGGCGAGCGTTGCGCGAATGACGTAGCGGTCGGCCAGACGTCGCAACGGCGCGGTGGCGTGGGCATAGGTGGCTGAAATCGCCTCGTGCCACGGGGTGACGCCGGGAATCCATGGCGCGTAACCCGCGCCATTGCCCGCGCGCCGAACCGCCAGCATGAAGGCAGCGTGATGGGGCTTTCGCTGGTCGAGAGTGCGCTCGAATGCCTTGAGGTCATGGTCCTTCGGCCAATCGAGGCCGAGGCCCGCAGCGGTCGACCGGAGGCGTGCCATCGCCTTGGCAGTCGGCCCCGCCATGACGCGGAACAGACCTGTCCCCGCCTGCTGCAGCGCGGCCGCGATCGCAAGATTGGCCGATAGTGACAGCGCGGCGTTGTGCCGCTCGGATTCGAGCAGCGGGCGGAACGCCAGTCCGTAACGCCCTTCGCCAAGCGGCTCCACCTCCTGCTCAGGCGGATCCACACGAGCGGCGCCGCGCGCGGCTTCGGCAGCGTCCATGCGCGCAGCGAACTCTGCAAAGGCCGGCGGAAGCTGCGCCCTTGTCACGTCCGCATAGGCAAGCTTTGCGCGGCTTCGGATCATCGCGCGCTCGGCCCCATCGAGCTGCGCCTCGCCCTGTGGATTCAGGCGCACCGTGAAGATCACTGCGGGGCGCGGGCCATCCGGCAGGAGGCTGGCCGCCCTCTCTGCCAGCGCGGGCGGGTAGAGCCCGGCCTTGCCGTCGGGCAGGTAGAGCGTCTCACCGCGCTTCCACGCCTCGACGTCCAGGGCGTCCCCATCTTCGACGAACCATGCGACATCGGCAATCGCGTAGGACAGGATCAGGTCGGGGCCAGATTGCTCGATCCAGAAAGCCTGATCCAGATCGGTGGAGCTGGCCGGATCGAGCGTGACGAAGGGAATAGCCGTACGATCGAGATGCGCGGTCGGCGCCCGCTGGGCTGCTCGATCGGCAGCTTCCAACACCTGCGGCGGGAAACCTTCGGGCACCTGATATTGCGCGCGGATCGCGGCGAGCCCTTGCGTCAGCGCGCCGAGCGGATCGTGAATGGCCTTCATGCGCCCCTCTTATGCCGCACGATCACGGATCGACAAATTCTCCGGCGCGTTTTTCCATCCCGGCGCGCACGGCTTCCATCTGATTGCGCGAGAACATCAGTTCATGCTGCGCCTTGGATTCGGCCATGAGCACCTCGTCGACGTCCATGTCGGGCGTGCGGTTGGAGAGCATTTTCGCGCTGCGCACCGCGGTCGGACTCTTGCCGGCGATTTCGCGCGCCAGTTGCATCGCATCGAGGAGCGGATTGGCACTGGCATGCGTCGCAAAGCCAAGCCGCACTGCATCCTCGCCAGTGAATTCGCGATGGGTATAGGTCAGTTCGCGCAGCACATCGTCGCGGACGTTGCCGCGCCAAAGCACGTAGCCGGCCATGTCGGGCACAAGGCCCCACTTCACTTCCATCACGGCGAGCCGCGCATCGGGGGCAACGAAGCGGATGTCCGCGCCGCTTGCCACCTGCAGCCCGCCGCCAAAGCAGACGCCGTGGACCGCCGCGATCACCGGCATCGGTAATTTGCGCCAGACCATTGCCGCCTGCTGTGCCCGGTTCGCATTGCCGTGGGTGCGTTCGGTCAGCCCGTCGCCCTGCCCGTTGCCGCTGCCGTCTCCGCCGCCCCAACGCTCAGTGTTGCCCATGCTGGCAAGGTCAAGCCCGGCGCAGAACGAACGCCCCGCACCCGAGAGCACGACGCAGCGCACGCCCTTCGCGTTGTGCAAGTGGTGTCCGGCCGCGATGATCGCCTCGAACATCGCATCATCAAGCGCGTTCATCTTGTCCGCCCGGTCGAGCAGGACGTGAGCGACGTGATCCTCGATGGTGACGGTGACGCGGTCGTGGAAGTTCATTGCTGGCATCCGCTCTTGTCGATTTGTCCGGACGATGTTGCCGAAGGACGCACGCGGGGTCCAGCGTCCTGACGGGAACATGCGACAAAGCGAAGCGGCCCCTACTGCGTGGCAGGAGGGGCCGTTGAATGACTTGCGAGAGGTCGTCGCGATCGGGCCGCGCTCACGCTGCCGAGGAATTGACCCCCATGCTCTGCAGGTAGCGCTTGATGTTGCGCGCGGCCTGGCGGAGACGCTGCTCGTTCTCGACCATGGCGATGCGCACGAAGCCCTCGCCGTCCTCGCCATAGCCGACACCCGGTGCGACCGCGACTTCGGCATGGGTCAGCAATTGCTTCGAGAATTCGAGACTGCCAAGATGGGTCAGCGCAGGCGGAAGCGGTGCCCAGGCGAACATCGAGGCCTTCGGGCTCGGGATGTCCCAACCAGCGCGTCCGAACGATTCGACCATCACGTCGCGGCGCTTCTGGTAAAGTTCGCGGTTCTTGTCGACGATGTCCTGCGGGCCGTTGAGAGCCGCACAGGCCGCAGCCTGAATCGGCGTGAACGCGCCGTAGTCGAGATAGGACTTCACGCGCTTCAATGCAGCGATAAGGCGCGGGTTGCCGACCGCGAAGCCGACGCGCCAGCCCGCCATCGAGAAAGTCTTGGACATCGAGGTGAATTCCACCGCGACATCCTTGGCGCCCGGAACCTCGAGGATCGAACGGGTCGGGTTGCCGTCGAAATACAGCTCGGAATAGGCAAGATCCGACAGGATCCAGACCTTGTTCTCCTTCGCCCAGGCGACCAGCCTTTCGTAGAACGCGAGATCCACCGTCTCGGCCGTCGGGTTTGACGGATAGTTGACGATCAGGATCGACGGGCGCGGCACCGAATACTTCATCGCCCGGTCAAGCGAATCCCAGTAGCGATCGTCCGGCGTGGTCGGCACGGAACGGATCGTCGCTCCGGCGATGATGAAGCCGAAAGTGTGGATCGGGTAGCTCGGATTGGGGGCCAGCACGACATCGCCAGGCGCGGTGATCGCGGTTGCCAGGCTGGCGAGTCCTTCCTTGGAACCCATCGTCATCACCACTTCGGTCTCGGGATCGAGATCGACGTTGAAGCGGCGGCCGTAGTAATTGGCCTGAGCCTTGCGCAGGCCGGGAATGCCCGAGGAGGCCGAGTAGCCATGTGCATCGGGCTTGCGCGCCACTTCGCACAGCTTGTCGATCACGTGAGCGGGCGGCGGAAGATCGGGATTGCCCATGCCGAGGTCGATGATGTCCCTACCGGCGGCGCGCGCGGCGGCCCGCATGCCGTTGACTTCGGCAATGACGTAGGGCGGCAGGCGCTTCATGCGGTAGAATTCTTCGTCCACGGTTGAATACTCATCGAAAAGGCGCGGCAGGAGTGCCGCAATCTGGCCCTTACGCCAAAACCTTTGGAGTGGGAACCTCGCACGAGAGGTTGCGCATGCAGGCCAAGACAGGGCTGCCAAGTCGACCGGCGGCGTGTATAGTCGGCGAAGACGTAACGGCAAAGGGACGCGCATGACGGACAAGGCGGGCAATGATTCGATCGTGATCGAGGACGTGTTCCGTCAGCAGGGGGAGGCGATGCGCAGTCTTTTTGCCCCGCTCATGCCGGGTGGCCAGGCTCTCGCCACCGATCCGGCCGATATGCAGCACTGGGCAATGTCTGCTGCCAAGCTTCAGAAGATGTGGCTCGATTTCAGCGCAGAGCAGGCCGGACATGTCGAGCCGATGCTGGCCAAGATGGGCGACATCGGCAAGTGGACGCAGACATTCATGTCAATGGCCGGCCAGCTTCCGTTCGCGCAGGCCGAGACGCAGGCAAAGCTCTGGAACGAAAGCATGGCGCTGTGGAGCACAGTGATGGGTCAGTTTGTCCCGGGCACGCAGCCTGCCTCTGATGCCCCCGCCCTGCCACGAAAGGATCGCCGCTTTGCCGACAAACGCTGGCACGAGCAGCCCGCCTTCGCGCTGATCCACCAGACCTACCTTTTCCTTTCGGAAAAGCTTCACGACATGGCGCGCGATGCGCAAGGGCTCTCGCCCGAGCGCAAGGAACAGCTCATGTTCGCGACCAAGGTCGTGACCGATGCGCTGTCGCCCGCGAACTTCCCCTTCACCAACCCTGTCGTGATCGAGCGCACGATGGAGACGAAGGGGGAGAATCTGGTCAAGGGCGTGGAGCATCTGCTCAACGACCTGCGCAAGGGCCAGCTCACCCACACCGACCCGAACGCTTTCGAACTCGGCCGCAACATCGCCGTCACCCCGGGCAAGGTGGTGCACGAAACGCCGCTGTTCCAGCTGATCCAGTATTCGCCGACCACGGACGAGGTGTTCGAGGTGCCGCTGGTGATTTTCCCGCCGTGGATCAACCGCTTCTACATCCTCGATCTCAATCCGCAGAAGAGCTTCATCCGCTGGGCGGTGGCGCAAGGGCTGACGGTGTTCGTCGTGTCGTGGAAATCGGCCGACGCTTCGATGGCCGAGGTCGTCTGGGACGATTACATCCGCTCACAGATTGAGGCGATCGACCATGTTCGGGCACGCCTGAAAGTCCCGGCTGTCCATACGATCGGTTATTGCGTTGCCGGTACGACGCTGGCGGCGACACTGGCCGTGCTGGCGCGTCGCGGCGAAGGCGACAAGGTTGCCAGCGCCACGTTCTTCACCGCGCAGGTGGATTTCGACGATGCCGGCGAGCTCAGGAACTTCATCGACGATGGCCAGCTGAAGATGCTGGAGTCGCTGTCGACCGATGGCTTCCTTGATGGACGCTACATGGCAGCGACGTTCAACGCGCTGCGGGGCTCGGACCTCATCTGGAACTACGTGGTCAACAACTACCTCCTCGGCCAGGACTATCCCGCATTCGACCTGCTGCACTGGAATGGCGACACGACGAACCTGCCATCGAAGTGGCATCAGGCCTATCTGTGCGATCTCTACCGGGACAACCGGCTGGTGATCCCTGACGCGATGGTTGCCGATAATACGCCAATCGACCTGCGCCGCATTGCAACACCATGCTATATTCAGGCGGGGCGCGAAGATCATATTGCCCCGCCGCAGAGCGTATGGAAACTGACGCGTCATCTTGCCGGAGACTGGCGCTTCGTGCTTGCAGGATCAGGGCATATCGCCGGGGTGGTCAATCCGCCCGAATCCGGGAAGTACCAGTATTGGCTCAATCCCGCCGAGACCGGCAGCCTTGAGCAGTTCGTGGCGGGCGCTAGCGAGACAAAAGGCAGCTGGTGGCCCGATTGGATCGCATGGATCGAAGGGCGCGCGCCGCGCAAGGTTGCTGCAAAGGGCAAACGCGCGCCTGGCGGGAAGAGCGATCCGGTGATCGAAAACGCACCGGGTCGATACGTCCGGATGCGATGATAACGATCCCATACGGCTCGATCCATTTCGGAAATTGTGCACTGCACAAAAACTCTTGACATCCTGCAGCGCAGTATTATTTTGTGCACTGCAACAAGCGTGAAATGTGAACACCTCATGTTCGCCATGCTTGAACGCAGGAGTCGTTGAGATGGTCGATGAAGTGAAGGTCAGCACGGACGAGCCTACCCCCGCGGTGGACGCGATCGTTGCCCAGCCCGAAGTTCCGGCAGTTGAAGCGGTGGAGCCGGAACAGCCGATTGCCGAAGAACCGAGCAAGTCGGTCCGCGCTCCCAAGGCAAAGGCCAAGGCCGCGCCGGTGGAAGCATCGGCCCCGGTCGAAGCGGTGGTTCCCGCGCCGGCAAAGCCGGTGAAGGTACGCAAGCCGGTGAAAAAGGCCGCTGCCCCCACTCTAGCCAAGGCCCGCGCGCCCAAGCTGCCCGTCAAGGCGGCCGCGCCAGTGCCTGCGGTGAAGCCCGCAAGCAAGCGTCCTTTCACCGCCAAACCTCGGGTCACAACGACCCCGGTCAAGACCCAAAGCGTGAAATCTTTCGTCGGCAGCGCAAAAGCGCCGACGTCCAGGAAGGAACTTTTTGCAATGGCTACCACCACCACCGAATTCACCGACAAGCTGCAGACCGCGTTCAAGGACGCCCAGGAAAAGGCCAAGGCCGCGTTCGGCGATGCCGGCTCGTTCGCCAAGGGCAATGTCGAAGCGATCGTCGAATCGTCGAAGATCCTCGCCACTGGCCTGCAGGACATGACCAAGGGTTATGTCGCCGAGACCAAGACCTCGTTCGAGACCATGACTGCTGACGTCAAGGACCTCGCGACGGTCAAGTCGCCCACCGAATTCTTCGAAAAGCAGTCGGCCCTGATGCGCAAGAACTTCGACGCTGCGGTTGCCGCCAGCTCGAAGAACAGCGAAGCCATGCTCAAGCTGGTCAACGAAGCGTTCCAGCCGATCTCGACCCGCGTCAGCCTCGCGGTCGAAAAGATCAAGCAGGCCGCCTGATTGCACAGAGGCGACTGAGGCAAGGGTATCCTTGCCGCAGCGCCCGCCTGCATGAGATCATCGGACCGGATGGGCCTTGGCCCTTCCGGTCCGATTGCTTTTCGAAGCGAACAGACTGACGCTTTTGCGGGGCTTCAGACCGATTCCGAGCGAGCATGCCCGCGCTGCCTCTTGTCGTAAGGCGCTGGGAATGCGATATTCAGGTCCATCATGAGCATCGATCGCCTTGCCTCAACGGACATGTCCGTTCCCCAGCGTTGCGCCGGGGACGATGATTCGCGCGGGCCAGGCGGCGACGACCAAGTCGGTATCGCCACCAAGACACGCGCCAAGCCCAAAAAGCCAAGCCAGTTCAAGGTGCTGATGCTGAACGACGACTACACGCCGATGGAATTCGTCGTGATGGTCCTGAAGCGCTTCTTCCACATGGACCTGGAACAGGCAACGCGCGTCATGCTGCACGTTCATCAGCGCGGCGTCGGCGTTTGCGGCATCTTTCCCTATGAAATTGCCGAAACCAAGGTGAACCAGGTGATGGACTTTGCGCGGCAGAACCAGCACCCGCTGCAGTGTACGCTCGAGAAAGCCTGACGACGGCAAGAAAGAACCGGGCGCGTGGCCCGGTTCCGGTTTCTGGCCAGAAGCGCGCCGTCAGTGGGCGCAGGCAGACTGCTCATTATCATCCTGCCGAGCCAACGCTCTCAGCAAGGCGGCGAGCAATGCCATCGACAGGCTGCTTGCGTTGCGCGAGTGCGCCCCGGCTCTCCCCTGCGGTATGACCTGAGCAATGAACGAGCCATCCTTCATTCGCCCGCCCGTGAAAATCGCATCACGGGGAACGACCGCTATTGCTGCGCTCTCAAACGCCCCTGAGTCTGCCAGCAGCGAAATCCACTGGCTGGCGACGTCCTTGCGCCCCGCATCCGGAACCAGATCGAAATCGGCAAGCTCGCGCAAGACCCTTTCGAACCCTTTGCGCTGCTCGCCCGGCGCAAGCTGTTCGCACCAGTCGGCAAGCTCGCTGTAGTAATCGGCGGCACTCTCGCCATGGGTCTCCGCTTTCAAGCTTCTCGCACCGATCTGTTCGTAGGACACGCTGGAACTCCTGTCGCCATCGCGTCCTCCATATAACCTTTAGCCATTTAAAACTATATCTTTCGTTTATGGATGTCGGAAGTGGCAGCTTTTTCCTTCCCCGCGAGCGGCGTTGCGGCTAGTCCCTGCCGCACAGGCAACGTTCATGCGCAGAGCGACATGGCTCGGTGCCGGGGCGTTTCGTATCCACCAGGGTTGTCTTGCAGCCTCGCAGCCAGATCACTTTCAGATAAGTCCAACTCCGCACAGTGAAATTTCTCACCGCCACCGACCGCTATATCGCCCGGCTCGTCTTCGTGCCGATGCTGTCGGTGTTCGTGCTGGCCGCGTCGCTGCTGATCCTCGACAAGATGCTGAAGCTGTTCGATTTTGTCGCGACGCAAGGCGGACCTGTCAGCGTCGTGTTCAAGATGCTGGCAAACCTGCTGCCCGAATACGCCAGTCTCGCCATCCCGCTCGGCCTCATGCTCGGCATCCTGTTCGCGTTCCGCAAGCTTGCGATGAGCTCGGAGCTCGACGTGATGCGCGCGGTCGGACTGTCCTACACCCGCCTGTTGCGCGTGCCCTACATGTTCGCGATCGCACTTGCCCTGCTCAATCTGCTGATCGTCAGCTATCTCCAGCCGCTTTCGCGCTATTATTACGAACAGCTCCAGTTCGAGCTGCGCTCGGGCGCGCTGGGCGCCTCGATCAAGGTGGGCGAGTTCAACTCATTGCAGGACCGCACCGCGCTGCGCGTGGATTCGAGCAGGGACGAAGGCCGCGATCTGCGCGGCATCTTTGCGCGCATCCAGACCGGCAACGGGCAGGTCATGGTCATCTCGGCGCGCGAGGGGCGCTTCTTCGCCAACCGCGAGAGCCCCGACACGGTGATCCTGCGCCTGACCGATGGCCAGATCGTTCAGGACGGACCGGGCATCGTCTCGCCCCGCGTGCTGAGCTTCGCCAGCCACGATTTGCCGATCGATCTCCCGAAGATCGAGCAGTTCCGCCAGCGCGGTGATGCCGACCGCGAATACTTCCTGCCCGAGCTTCTGCAGATCGGCTGGAATGACCGCTATTCCGAGAACTTGCGCAACCAGAGCAAGGCGAGCCTGAACTACCGCCTAGTCGAAGTGGTGATGATGTTTTTGTTGCCGCTGCTGGCAGTGGCGCTCGCCGTCCCGCCCAAGCGCTCGACTTCGGCGTTGGGCGTGTTTCTGTCGATCGTGCTGGTCGTCGCCTATCACAAGGTCAACCAGTACGGACAGGACGTGGCCAGCCTCGGCAGGGTCGATCCGGTGCTCGCGCTCTGGGGTCCCTTCGTCGCCTTTGCCGCGCTGATCGTGTGGATGTACTGGCGGATCGCCTATGTGCCGGGCGGCCAGCCGATCGGCGCGCTCGAGACCGGATTTGCCAAGGTCTCGCGGATGGTGCGCAAGCTGTTCCAGCGCAAGCCGCTGCGCGACGAACCCGTCTCGGACGATGGCGAGGAGTCCGTGCATGCAGCTTGAGTTTTTCCCCTCGCGCACGCTTGCCACCTATATCGCCAAGATGTTTGTGGTGCGCATCCTTGCGGTGCTGCTAATGCTTGTGCTCGTCCTGCAGATGCTCGATCTTTTGAGCGAAAGCGGCAAGGTGCTTGCTGCCCCCGGCAACGGACAGGGCCAGCTGCTGACTTACGTCTCGCTGCGCATGCCGCAGCTCGTGAGCCGGTTCCTGCCCTATTCGGTGCTGCTGGCCACGATCATCACGCTGATGACGCTGAACCAGAACAGCGAGGTCATCGCGATGAAGGCAGCTGGCCTTTCAGCACATCAGGTGCTGGCGCCGCTTTTCCTGGTGGCGGCCGCCACCTCCATCGTCACCTTCGCCTTCAACGAACGCATCGTCACCCGTTCGACCTCGACGCTCAAGGCGTGGCAGAATGTCGAATATGGGCCGATCCCGCGTGAATCGGCGATCAAGACCAATGTCTGGCTGCAGGATGGGCCGAACATCCTCTTTGCGCGGTCCGTGGCCGGCCAGGGCAAGGCCATGACCATGAACGGGGTGAGCTGGTATCGCCGTGACCCGACAGGCATGGTCACCGAGATCGTCACGGCACCTTCGGCAGCCTATGCCAATCCCGGCTGGACGTTCCGCCAGCCCGATATGTTCGACGTGCAGAGCGCGCGCAAGACGAAGTCTGCGACCGATCAGGTCTTTGCGAAGTCGGTCGAGCCCGTGCAGGTGGCGATTAGCAAGGTCGATGCCGACGCTGAACCGATCAGCGAACTGACCGGCTCGATCGCCGCGATCCGAGAGGCGGGATTCCGCACGACAGAGATCGACGGCAAGTGGTGGCATAAGCTTTCGGGGCCGCTGTCGGCGCTGCTCATGCCTCTGCTCGGCGCAGTTGCCGCGTTCGGCCTTGCGCGTTCGGGGCACCTGTTCGTCCGCGCCGTGACCGGCATGGCGCTGGGCTTTGCCTACTTCGTGTTCGACAATGCCGCGCTGGCGATGGGGAATTTCGGGGCATATCCACCGTTTCTGGCGGCTTGGGCACCGTTCGTGCTGTTTCTGCTGATCGGCGAAACGGTCCTTATCCGCACCGAGGAGTGATCCCCGGCGCGGATCCGGAGTTCGTTCAGCGCGGAAGCATGGTGCTGCGCGCCAGTCGTCCTACCAGCGGCATCAGCCCCTTGTAGTTTGCCTTCTCGTAGGTCGAGCCGAGGCCGAGGTGTGCGCGGATGCGATGGTGCGCCTCGTTCAGCGCGTGATAGGGCATAGAAGGCAAAAGGTGGTGCAACGCATGGTAGCGCAGGCCCACAGGAGCCCAGAGCGGGGCCAGCCAGGCCGGCGGCGGCACGTTGACCGAATCGAGGTACTGGCCGGTCACGGTCATCGCCTCACCCTCGTTCTCCCACAGATGCGCCACGAGTGTGCGGATCTGGTTGAGCAGCGCCGTCAGCGCGACCACGGCGAGGCCGATGAGCAGCGGACGCCATGAATGCGTGGCGCTCCACGCAAGGACGAAGATTGCCCAGGCCGAAGCGCCAAGTTCCTGCCAGAACACCATGCGCGCAAAATCGCCCTCGGGCGGGCGGCGGCGGAAATCGGGATTGATCGAGAGCGACGAGGCCCGCTCCCACACCAGCCTGCGCAAGGGAGGGATGACGACGCCCAGCGGCACGAGCACGGCAAAGCGGATGAGCAGGCCCACCGGCAACAGCAGGGCCGAGATCACGAACACCGGCAGCGACCACGGCTTCATCAGGGCAAGCGGCAGGTATTCCGGGTCTTCCGTGGTGCCATAGCGGGTGCGAGCATGGTGCAGCGTGTGCACGCCTTCGTACATCAGCGACGGAATCAGCATGGGAATGCCGACCAGCAGGTTCCACGCAAAGCGGAAACCGGGCAGCGCGGTCTTGTGGATATGGGTGAGCTCGTGAATGAACAGCAGCGCGCGATAGAGCGCGAGCGAAGCAACCAGCCCCGAAGCGACCGCGATCCATGGCGTTTCGATCAGGATCGCGCCGGCCAGCGCGGCATAGCCGAGCGCCACCGAAACGAGCATGTCGGGCCAGTAGATTTCAGGCCGGGCCGTGGCGATGTCGCGCGTCAATTCGACCGCTGCGCGAAGCATTTCCTTGTCATCAGGCGTGCCGGCAAGGCCGCGCGGCAGCGAAGGCTGCGCGGGTGCGGCAGCGCGGGGGGTAAGCGTATCGGTGGCAATCATGCGAAAAACTTCCAGTGTGACCCTTGTTGTCGCGTCCCGTGCGTGGCTGCACCAAGCCGCTCATTTTCGCCTGAAGCGCCCCCACTTGCGCCTTCGGCTTGACATTATACCGGATTGAACCGCAGTTCCCCGGGCAAATTCCCGCTTACCCGCAAACAAAGGCAAGATCGTGGCTCAGGGCGAAGTAATCATCACTCCCGTTTCCGGCAAGGCTGACCGAAAGGCCTTCGTCGACCTTGCCTACTCGATGAACGCGGGCGATCCGGCCTGGGTGCCGCCGCTGCGGATGGAAGCCGAGGAACTGATCACGCCGGGCAAGAACCCGTTCTTCGAACATGCCGATGTCCAGCTTTTCCTTGCCCGCCGTGGGCAGAAGCCGGTCGGCCGCATCTCGGCCCACATCGATCATCTTGCCACCGCCATGGACCCATCGCAGGGCATGGGGCCCGGCACCGGCAACTGGGGCCTGCTCGAAGCCGAGGACGAGACTGTCGCCCGCGCCCTGATCGCGCATGCCGAGGGCTGGCTTCGCGCCAAGGGCATGACCCGCGTGCTCGCGCCGCTTTCGATGTCGATCTGGGAAGAACCGGGCCAGCTGGTAAAGGGATTCGACCACTCGCCCACGGTGATGATGGGCCACCAGCCCGAGCGCTACAACGACTACATCAAGGCGCTCGGCTATCAGGTGGCCAAGACCCTCAACACCTATGATCTCGACATCAGGCACGAGTTCCCGCCGCTGATCCAGCGCATCATCGCGTCGGGCGAGAAAAACCCCAAGATCCGCATCCGCAATGTCGACAAATCGAAGTTCGAAGCCGAAGCCGCGCTGATTCTCGACATTCTCAACGATGCATGGTCGGACAACTGGGGCTTTGTGCCTTTTTCCGATTCCGAGATCATGTATGCCGGCAAGAAGTTCAAACCGATCGTGCGCGAGGACCTGATCATGGTCGCCGAGTATGAGGGTGAGCCGGTCGCGTTCATGATGACGCTGCCTGACCTCAACGAAGTGATCAAGCCGATGGGGGGGAGCCTGTTCCCGTTCAACTGGGCCAAGCTGCTGCTCTGGTTGCGCAAGCCCAAGGTGCGCACGATGCGCGTCCCGCTGATGGGCGTGCGCAAGCGCCTGCAATCCTCGCGGCTTGCCAGCCAGCTGGCTTTCATGATGATCGAATACATCCGTCGCAACTCCATCCGCGATTATGGCGCGACGCGGGGCGAGATCGGCTGGATCCTCGAGGACAATCAGGGAATGAACGCGATCGCCGAAGCGATCGACAGCCAGATCAACAAGGCCTACGTGATATACGACAAGGCGCTCTGATTTCGTCCGGAAGGGTTTCTCTCAAAGGAACCGACACTGCGCTCCCGACGTTTTCACTGCGGACGTCATGAGGGAACAGGTACGGTGCTTAACGAGGGCCATGATCCGGGCAACGCCGTGCCACCCCGCAAGCGTCGCACACTGGGCGCGGCGCTGGTGGTCGAAGATGATGCGCTGATCGCCATGGACATCGCAGAGGCGCTGGCCGAGGCTGGTGCCGATCCCGTGGTCATCTGCCCTAGCATCGCTGAGGCAATGGATGCGCTTGCCCGGACAATGCCGGCAGTGTTGGTACTCGACGTTCATCTGGCCGACCGCGACGATGGTTGGGCTCTGGCCGAGCTTGCAATCCAGTTGAGCGAAACCCCGCCACGGATCGTGTTCACCACCGGCACGCCTGAATCCATCCCGGCTTCTGCCGCCCAGCTGGGACATGTGCTGGCTAAGCCATTCCGCACCAGGGACTTGATCTCGATCGTGGAACGCGAAAAAAGCGGCGGTCTGTTCGGACGCATTCGCGACGCGCTGTCGAACCGCAACTGAGCCCCGAAAATCGGTACGGGTAACCCCGACCACGCTACCATGAAGCGCGGCCGGGGCGTCCGACCTTCGAAAAAAGGTCCCCGCCGTTTCCGACGGGGACCTTTCGGGATCGTATCACCAGCCGCTTGGACGGGAGGGGGGGTCTCGGCGGTGACAAGGATAAAACGAGCCTAAAAGACGACGGTTCCCTCAACTCCGAAAATTTTTTTCTCTCTTACAATCATATAATTAGAGCAAAACCCCTCAAATATATGGCCGTGGGGCGGCAAGTGCGCTGGCTTCGATCCCGGCAAAGGTTCTGGCTGCGCCGATATCAGGAATGCGGATGGCGTTGAGAGTCCAGTCGACAAGTCGCATGCGGCGCAGCGCCTGCAACGTCCGGTTGGTATGGACGAGCGACAAACCGAGCATGTCAGCTATCTGCCCTTGCGTTATCGTGATCGACAGAACGCCCTCGGGGGCAAGCCCTGTATCGAACGCACGCTGGACAAGGAAAACCGCAAGCGCCGCCATGCGCTCGCGCGCGTTACGCTGACCAAGCGAGACGATGTGTTCCTCAAGCGCGGCCTCCTCGTGAGCGGCGAGCCATGTCAGATCGAAGGACAGGCGCGGCTGGCTGGTGACCATGTCGAAGAAGCGCTCCTTGCCAAAGACGCAAAGGGTGGCAGACGTCACTGCTTCCACGGAGTGGCCCATCTCCTCGTCGAGCGCAGCCTGCAGCCCGATGAAATCACCGGGAAACATGAAGTTGATGATCTGGCGTCGGCCGTCCTCAAGGAGGCGTGTACGCATCAGTATTCCCGAAAGCACGGTGTACAGCTGCCGCGGACGGCTGCCCTGGCTGAACACCTGCTCACCGCGCAGAAGCTGAATCTCACCCTGCCGGAAGGTCGCGATCCAGGCACGCAGATCGGGAGGGGGTTGTCGCAGACCCTCGCAGTCAACCAGCGGGCATTGCGCGCATCGCGCGCCTGCCAGTGCCGAAGGTTGCTCGAAATCGTCGTCTCTTGCCATCTGCGTCCCCTTGCAGTCTGAGCCAAGCATGCACCACTCGACAAGCGCTATGTCAAAAGACAGGGTTTGTTCCCCGGATGTGCCCTATCGGGGAAGCATGTGTGGGGACCAAGGGCGATTTGCCGTGCAGACTGAAACGGAATCACCGCTGGTCCTCGTCGTCGAGGACAGCGTGCTGGTTGCGATGGCCATTGAAGATGCGCTGATCGAGCGCGGCTTTGCGGTGGAAGTGGCATCGACTTTGGCGGGAGCAGAAGCGCTGCTTGCGCGGCGCACGCCCGTGGCAGCGCTGCTGGACCTCCATCTGCCCGACGGCAATACACTCGACCTTGCCCTGCAGCTTCGTGATGCCGGATGCGCCATCGCGATAAGCTCCGCCTACGATGCAGACCAGGTTCCCGAGGAACACGCCTTCGCCTCGCAATTTCGCAAGCCGGTTTCGCCCGACATTCTTGCCGAATGGGCGATGGTCGTGGCCGCACCCGGGCGCGAATAGGCCTTGCCCTTGCCCGGGAACCGGTGGACAGTCTCACGCGTTGTGGCGCACGATACTGACCGGAAGGGGTAAGAATGTCTCTGGGTGCCAAAGTTGCCAATCAACTCCCTTATCTACGCCGATATGCGCGTGCGCTGACCGGTAGCCAGGCCGCAGGCGATTCGTTCGTCCGCGCCACTCTTGAAGCCGCGCTGTCCGACAATGATCTGCGCGCAACGATCGGCGAAGGGCGGCCGCAGCTCTACCACGCCTTCAATCGCGTATGGTCGAGTGCCTATGTCGATACGGCCGATCGTTCTTCCGGAATGCTCGGCGATCATGAGGCAGCGGCACAGGAACGGCTTGCCGCAATGACCCCGATCAATCGTCAGGCATTGCTGCTGACCACGCTGGAAGATTTCAGCATCGATGACGCCGCCTATATCATGGATCGCGATCCAGAAGAGGTCGAGCGTCTGGTGCAAGACGCCATCGCCGAAATCGACCGCGAATCAGCAACCTCGGTCCTGATCATCGAGGACGAACCGCTGATCTCGATGCAGCTCGAAGATCTTGTGCGCTCGCTCGGCCACGAAGTCTGCGGCATGGCCGCCACGCGGACCAAGGCGCTCGAGATCGTCGCCAAGGAGCGTCCGGGCCTGGTCCTTGCCGACATCCAGCTTGCCGACGGAAGCTCGGGCCTTGATGCAGTGGATGATATCCTGCGCATCGGATCGGTGCCGGTCATCTTTATCACCGCGTACCCTGAGCGGCTGCTGACCGGCGATCGCCCGGAACCGACTTATCTTGTAACCAAGCCGTTTCAGGAACAGACCGTGCGGACCGCGATCAGCCAGGCGCTGTTCTTTGGATCAAGCCGCCCGCTCGATTGACCCTGACGGCAACGTGGACATTCAAAGGCCGCGCCTGTTCAGGTGCGGCCTTGTCGCATGGCGAAGTCATTCCGCTGGCGTACGGGGATAAGCAGGATACAGCGGACCCCTTCTTCCTCGAAGCGCAAGTCGACCGGATTGCGCAGTTCGTGCGCGACGATCTTTTCGATGAGTTCGGTTCCGAAGCCGCGCTTGCGCCGCTGATCAGCTTCGATCGGCGGGCCGTCACGTTCGACCCATTCAATACGGGCCAGGTTGTCTCCTGCCATTTCCCAGGTCACGCTGACACGGCCGCTCTCGACACTCAGCGCGCCATACTTTGCCGCGTTTGTGGCGAGCTCATGAATGGCAAGGCCGAGCGACAGCGCGTCATTGGGTGCAAGTTCGACGTCGGGCCCCTCGATCACGAGGTGGCGCTGGCTGTCTTGTGCATAGGGCGCGAGCTCGGCGCGGATGACGAGCGATACCGGGGTCGTGCCCCAATCGGATTGGGTCAGCAGGTCATGCGTGGCGGAAAGCGCGCGGATGCGCCCCTCCAGGCTGTCGGCGAAATCGGCCAGACTGGTGGCACGACGACGCGTCAGGGATATGATCGAGAGCACGTTCGCCAAGGTGTTCTTGACGCGATGATTGAGCTCGCGCGTGAGCGAATTGCGAATGGAAGACTGCTGCTCGAACCAGGCGAGTGCGATCCGGTCTTCCGCTGCCTGTTCGGTCAGGATCCGCGCGAGGACCAGAAGCAGCGTGGCCACGAGCAGACCGAACAGCAGCGTCATGACCGACATCGTCGAGAACAGCGGCGTAGCTGGCGCCTCGATCTCAAGCTGGAAGCGGTGACCGGCTATGTCGATAGGACGCCGCACGATCCGCCCCGATACTTGCGTGGGCATGATCGACGCCATCAGGACCTTGCCGGTTGCGTCTTCGTCAAAAAGGCGAATGCCGGCACCCTCAAGGTGGCTGGAATCAATCGAGGATTCGAGAAAGCGCTGCGCGTTGAAGGGCGAATATACGAACCCGCGCAACTTGCGGGCGCCCTCGCCATTTTCAAGCGAGAAAACGGGCATGAACACGAGAAAGCCCAGTGGACCATCCGTCCGGCCTTCCTGCTGCAGCACAACATGCCCCGACGCAGTCGGTTGGCCGGTGCTTTCGGCAGCCTTCATCGCGGTACGGCGCACGACCTCGGAATACATGTCGAAGCCTATGGCGCGCTGATTGCGCACACTGTCAGGCTCCAGAAGCATTACCGGCATCACGAAAGGACGGCCTGGCTCCGGACGTGGACGGACAGAGAAGGCAGCGTTCGAGCCGCTGCGCATTATCGCTTCAACGGTCGGGATGTCGTCGCGGAAGACTTTCATGGTCCAGCCGATGCCGTCCGATCCAACATAGCGCCCATCGAGATGCAACTGCTTGATGAACGTACGGAAAAGCGGCGCCTCGACCATTTGCTGCGTGGCGAAGAGAGCCGCGCTGGATCGCAGGTAGGCGGCATTGGCGTTGGACCGGCGTTCAAGCCCGGATGCGACTGCCTGCGCGGTCTGTTCGGTCTGAGCCGCCTGCTTGCTGTCCTCGGCCTTCTCGATCGCGAAGACGCTGAGCAACGCAACCGCCATGGTCAGGCTGAAGATCCCAACCGGCAGGCCGCGCGGAAACCGCTCGTACCACCGGGGGATCAGCTTCTTCTGGGCGAGAAGCTTCTCCATTGCGCGCCTTGTTCCTCCATAGCGAAAACGACATCCGGAACGATCCCGCTCCTTCCATTGCACCATTCACGCGACAAAGGAATTGCCGACGCGTCGCAGTAAAAACGGGAACCGACAGCAACCCATATCGTTCCACGTCCAAAGGAGCATCTTCGGCCGCTGTCAAAGCGCCGCAGGTGATGTACAAACCGCATCTGCCGCGCCCTCGCGGTCTTTTTTGGATTTTCCCTGGAGGGGGAGGCGTTGTCAGAGCGAATGTCGAAAGAAAAACCGATGAAACCCGGCCAACAGCGTGGGCGGGGTGGCAAACCGCAAACGCCGGAATGGGCAGACGGGCTGAAACGCCTCTACGATTCCGTTGTAGACGAGCCACTTCCCGACAGCTTTGCAAAACTGCTCGACCAGCTTGACGACCCGTCACATGGCTGAGCCCGACCTGTGGCCCAGACCAGCAATCGATCCGGTATCGTTCAAGCGCGAACTGACCGGGGTCATCCCGCATTTGCGCGCCTTCGCGCGCGGTCTTTGCGGCCGCCCTGACCTTGCGGACGATCTCGTGCAGGAAACGCTGCTCAAGGCCTGGGCCGCGCAGGAGCGGTTCGAACCCGGCACGTCGATGCGCGCCTGGACCTTCGTCATCCTGCGCAACGCCTACCTGACCGACATGCGCCGCAACCGTTTTCGCGCCGATTACGACGAAACAGTGGCCGAGCGCATTCTGGTGGCCCCGGCCGCGCAGGAAGGACCAATGCACCTGTCCGACATGCATCGTGCGTTGCTGACGCTGCCCCCCGAACGGCGTGAGGCCCTGCTTCTCGTGGGCGCTGGCGGCTTCAGCTACGAAGAAGCTGCGCAGATCTGCGGTTGTGCCGTCGGAACCATCAAGAGCCGCGTCGGTCGTGCCCGCGCCGCACTGAGCCAGATGATCGAAAGCGGCCAGATCCCGCGCCGCAGCACTGAAGATGCCGTTGCGCACTCGGCGATCATGGGCGAGCTTGACCGCACGGTTCGGGCCGGTCAGCAACACTGACGGCAGGCGCATTCCTGCCACGCTTCCCGATGATTCTGGTGGCAAGACGAAAGCATGACTTGATCGGTCCTATCTCTGCATGGAAGGAGTGATGCATCCTCCAGCCGCAGAGCCGCTCCCAAGGTGAACCAGCCGATCCTGCCTGAACCCACCTCTAATCCACCGGTCGTACAGGCCCTGGAAGACCTGCCTGATCAACGCGCGCGCCTGCAGTCGGCAATTCTGCTGGTTCTCGGGCTCGGCCTGTTTCTTTCACTGCCGTTCGTGCTGTCGATCGGATCGGTGGTATTCCTTCCGCCGGTCACGGCGATGATCTTCACTATCGTGCTGTCGCCGCTGGCTGACCGTCTGACGCGGTGGGGACTGCCCAACATGGTCGCCTCGCTCGTCGCCATTCTTGCACTGATTGCCGTCGTCCTGCTGGCTTTGTTACTGATCCTGCAACCGGCCTTCGTGATGGTGGATCAGGTGCCGACACTCGCGCGCCAAGTCGCCCGCCGCTTCGCCGAGCTGCGCGGCAACCTTTCGTGGATCGCGGACGTAAACCGGCAACTGGCCAAAATCACCGGTCACACCAGCACGCGTGAGGTCGTGGTCGCAAGCCCGTCGGTAATTGAACAGGTCGCTTTTGCGACGCCCAGCGTGATCCTGGAAGTGCTGCTCACGCTGCTGATGACGTTCTTCATGATCGAATCGCGCATCCGCATGAAGCGCCGGATGCTGTTCGACCGCCACTCGTTCAATGCCTCGGTCCGTCTTGCGCGCGTGCTGCGCGACGTGCAGGAACGCGTGGCGAGCTATATCCTGACTGTGGCCGTGGTAAATCTTGGCGTCGGCCTGATAGTGGCGGCGGGCGCCTGGGCATTCGGTCTCAGCGCACCCATCATGTGGGGCGGCCTTGCCTTCGTTCTGAACTTCCTGCCCTACATCGGCCCCTTGATGTTCATGGGCCTGATCGGCCTTGTCGGCCTTGGCACCGCACCGACCGTGCTGATCGGCCTGCTGCCGATGCTCACCTATCTGGGCCTGCATGCGGTCGAATCGAACGTGGTGACCCCTGCCATCCTCGGCGCAAGGTTCACGCTCAACCCGGTCGCGATCCTGATATCGATCAGCTATTTCTCGTGGATCTGGGGCGTGCTGGGCGCGCTGCTGTCAGTGCCGATCCTGCTGACGATATCGGCCCTTCTCGAGCATATCGGCAGGCCCAACCTTGTCGGCTTCCTCTTCGGTGAAGCGCTGTTCGAGCCGGGACGCCTTGTCAGCGCTGACGAAGACGACACCGGCTCGCAAAATCAGGCCACTGGATAGACCCAGTTGCCACCGCGCCCGAAATTCTCGGCCGCGAAATCCCAGTTGAGGTACTGCCCGATCACGGCCTTCAGGTAATCGGGGCGCAGGTTCTTGTGGTCGAGATAGTAGGCGTGTTCCCACAGGTCGACGACCAGCAGCGGCCTGGCATCGCCCGTAGCAAACGTGGCAGCATCGTGAGTCTGCTCGACTGCCAAGGTTTCGCCCCGCGCGAGCAGCCAGACCCAACCTGACGCAAAATGCGCGGTTCCCTGCGCAATGAGTTCGTCGTTCAGCTTGTCCAGCGATCCAAACGATGTGTCGATCGCCGAGGCGAGTTCGCCGCCCGGCACGGCACGATCGGGAGTCATGCTGTTCCAGTAGAATGCATGGTTCCAGCTTTGCGCGGCGTTGTTGAACAGGCCCTTGTCGCCCTTGCCCTGTGCAGCAGCGATGATCTGCTCGAGCGGTGCATCGGCAAGGGCGGTGCCTTCGACCGCCGCATTTGTCTTGTCGACATAGGCCTTGTGATGCTTGCCGTGGTGCGTCTGCAGCGTGGTGGCCGAAATTGCGGGTGCAAGCGCATCGTCGGCATAGGGCAGTGGGGGCAGGATAATAGCCATGATTCAACAACGTCCTTGATGAGAATTCGCGTCGCCAACCAACGCGCGACGCGCGCATCGGTTGCGCCGGCCACTCCCACGCGGCGCGCATTTTCTTCATCCTGTCGGAAGGTTAGCCCGTCGGTTTCGTCCGGCGGTCGACCGCGGCCGTAACCGCCACGTCGAACAGCACATTGCCGACCGTGCGCACAAGATCGGGCAGGACCTCGACGGCGACCAAAAGTGCGAGCGGCGCAACGGGTGCGTTCATTGCAATCGCGATCGGCCCGACCGATGCCACGAAGCTGATCGACCCCGGCAGACTGACCGAGCTCAGGGACACCAGGATCGCCACGATCCAGGCCGACGCGAGCACCATGGGCGAAAGCGGCACCCCATAAAGCGTGGCGACATAGATCGCGACGCCGAGATTCATGACGGGACTGGTCGCACGGAACAGCGCAACGGCGAGCGGCATCACGAATTCGGACGTCGTCTCGCGCACGCCAAGCTTGCGGCACGCGCCGAGCATCGCGGGGAGCGAGGCAAGCGAGGATTGCGTCGAGAGCGCGATCGTCTGCACCGGAAGCATTGCCCGCGCGAAGACACCCAACGGCAGGCGCGCTACCGCCACGGCAAAGATATAGGCACCCACCAGCAGGACCGACCCGGTCAGCAGCAGGATCATCACGTAGTGCGCCAGCGCGCCGATCGCGGCCGCCCCGCTTGTTGCCGCCACTGCCATGCTCAGCGCAAAGACGCCGATCGGGGCGAGCGCCAGAACCCAGCCGATCATCACCAGCATGGCCGATGCAAGTGCGGCGAAAAACGTGGTCATGACCTCGCGCTGGGCACCGGCCAACCGCCCGACCGCCAGTGCAAAGACAGCCACGAACAGGATCATCGGCAACATCCGGTCGTTGGCCGCCGCTTCGAACACGTTGGTCGGCACGATCGAGCGCACGAACTCGACGATGCCCGGCACCGGGCCCGGCTCTGCCGAAGCCAGTGTGGCGCGCAGCGCCGCGCCTGCTTCGGCTGGAATGGGCAGCAGGCTGAGCAGGGCTGGCGTCACCACGATCGCGGTGAGCGCGCTGAACGAGAGCACGCCGAGGAACAAGCCAAGGCTGCGCCGCGCCATTGCACCCGCGCTGGCCATCGCAACCGTCTGGGTGACGCCGGTGAACAGAAGAGCCGCCACGAGCGGCACGATCGTCGCCTGCAGGGCGCGCAGCCACATCTCGCCCACGGGCTTTACCCAGGTTTCGATCAGCGGCAGGGCATCGGGCGCAAGGAATGCAACCGCGAGGCCACCGAGCAGGCCACCGACCAGCCCCACGAAGGTCCACAGCGCAGGAACCTGTGCAATCGGCGGCAGGGCCGTGTTCGAACTTGATTCGGACGATTTTTCGGGGTTCGGTAAGGTCATCTTGAGATGACTTTAGCTATGTGGCGTCCCATAGCAATGCACGACCCCGCGCTTGCGCGGCATGGACAAGAGGGAAGAGCCTTCAAATGGCACGCAAGTTCTTCGGTACCGATGGCATCCGCGGCCGGACCAATGCCGGCGTGATGACTGCCGCCACCGCGATGAAGGTGGGGCAGGCCGCCGGTACCTATTTCCAGCGTGGCGACCATCGCCACCGCGTCGTCATCGGCAAGGACACGCGCCTGTCAGGCTATATGATGGAAAGCGCGATGGTGGCAGGCTTCACCTCGGTGGGCATGGACGTCGTGCTGCTGGGGCCGATGCCGACGCCCGCCGTCGCCATGCTCACCCGCTCGATGCGCGCAGACCTTGGCGTGATGATCTCGGCCAGCCACAATCCTTTCGAGGACAACGGCATCAAGCTGTTCGGACCCGATGGCTTCAAGCTCTCGGACGATGCCGAACTCTCGATCGAGGCCATGCTCGAACAGGACATGGAGCTGGCGGACGCAGCACACGTAGGCCGCGCCCGCCGGATCGAGGACGCGCGCGGGCGCTATATCCACGCGGTCAAGGCCAGCCTGCCCGACAACATGCGGCTCGACGGGCTGCGCATCGTGATCGATTGCGCCAACGGTGCGGCCTATCACGTGACGCCATCGGCGCTTTGGGAACTGGGCGCCGAAGTCATTGCCATCGGCGTCGAGCCCAATGGCAAGAACATCAACCTGAACGTCGGTTCGACCCATCTCGATGCGATCAAGGCCAAGGTACGCGAGACCCGCGCCGATATCGGCATCGCGTTGGATGGCGACGCCGATCGCCTGATCGTTGTCGACGAGAAAAGCCAGACCGTGGACGGAGATCAGATCATGGCGCTGATCGGCTCGCAACTGGCCGCGCGCGGTGCATTGCGTGGCGGCGGCGTGGTTGCCACGGTGATGTCGAATCTCGGCCTTGAACGGCACCTCAACGCGCAAGGGCTGACACTCGAGCGTACGTCGGTCGGTGATCGCTATGTACTCGAACGCATGCGCTCGGGCGGGTTCAATGTCGGCGGCGAACAATCGGGTCACATGATCCTGACCGATCACGCCACGACCGGTGACGGCACCGTGGCCGCCCTGCAAGTGCTCGCCGCACTCGTATCCTCGGGCAAGCCCGCGAGCGAACTGCTCCACCAGTTCGATCCCGTGCCGCAACTGCTCAAGAACGTGCGCTTTGCCGGCGGCAAACCGCTGGAGGCCGCGTCCGTGAAGGAGGCCATCGCCGATGCCGAAGCGCGGCTGGCAGGCAAGGGCCGCCTTGTCATTCGCCCCTCCGGCACCGAACCGGTGATCCGCGTCATGGCTGAAGGCGACGATGCGGGCGAAGTCTCCGAGGTCGTCGACCAGATCTGCAACGCCGTACGGAAAGCCGCCTGATGCTGGACATGCGCCCCGATTGCGAACGCTGCGGCACCGATCTTCCGGCCGAGGCCCCCGGCGCGTTCATCTGCTCGTTCGAATGCACCTTCTGCGCTGAGTGCGCCGACGGTCTGGACGACCGCTGCCCCAATTGCGGCGGTGAACTGATGGACCGCCCGACGCGGGCCAAAGCGCTTCATGTCAAGCACCCGCCGTCCGCCGAGAGGAAATTCGCAGGCTAAGGTTTGCGTCGCATCCTGCGGCGTGCTCAGGATGAACGGGTAGAGGGGCACGGCCCAGCCAGAGAACCGTTCGACCTGAGCTTGTCGAAGGCTGCGCTCTGCCCTAGCCCGGCAGCATGACCCCTTCCCGCATTCTCTCCATCGCAGGTTCCGATTCCAGCGGCGGCGCCGGCATTCAGGCCGACATCAAGACCATCACTATGCTCGGCGGCTATGCCATGACCGCGATCTGCGCCCTGACCGCGCAGGATACGACAGGAGTTCATGCCGTGTTTCCGGTCGATCCGGCGATGGTCGCGGCGCAGATCGATGCTTGCGTCAACGACATAGGTGTGGACGCGGTGAAGATCGGCATGCTCGGTTCGCCCGAAATTGCGGCGGTGGTGGTGGACCGGCTGGAGCGCCTGTCTGTGCCCATCGTGTTCGATCCGGTGATGATCGCCACCAGTGGCGCAGCGCTGGCCGATGCCGCGACGATTGCTGCATTCGAACGCCTGATTGCCATCGCCACGTTGACGACACCCAACGTGCCCGAACTCGTGGCCCTGGGCGGGGACGCGGGCATGCAGGCGCGTGGGGCTACCTACGTCGCCAAGGGCGGCGATGCGGTGGGGGCCGAGGTCATCGATCGTCTCGTCGTGCCTGGTCGTGACGAGAAGGTCTGGACCGCGCCCCGTATCGAGACGCGCCACACGCACGGCACCGGCTGCACCATGTCGAGCGCAATCGCGGTGTTCCTCGCCAGCGGTGCATCGCTGGAGGAAGCGGTCGAGGATGCCCGGGAATTCGTCCGGGCAGCGATGCTTGCCGCTCCGGGCTTCGGATCAGGCCACGGTCCGCTGGGCCATCACGCGGTGCGCTGATCCCACGCTTCGCGGGTGAGCGCGAAGTACACGCTGTCGCACCACTGGTCTCCCACCAGCCATGTCCGCGCCTGCCGGTGCGTTTCGACAAAGCCCAGCCGTTCGAGCAAGGCGATCGAGGCAAGATTGCGCGGATCGACATCGGCCTGCACGCGCAGCAGGCGATGGACGGTAAACCCGCGCGCGATCACCGCAGCCACCGCTTCGGAGGCGAGCCCTTGCCCCCATACCGAAGGGTCGAACAGGTAGCCAAGATCGGGAAAGCGGTAGAACCCCGCCTTGCCGATCACCCGCCCCTGATACTCGACGATGAAATCCTCGCCCAGCGCAGGCTCGATGGCGGCCATGTTGGCCAGCCACTCGCGCGTCTCTTCCTCGCTGCCATGGGGTGGGGTGGACCAGTAGGCCATCGCCCGTGGTTGGCGCATGATCGCGTGCATCGGGCCGTGGTCTTCGGTCTCCCGGACGCGTCGCAGCACCAGCCGGGGCGTTTCGATCATCGCTTCAGTCGCAGTCCAGATCGTAGAATTTGACGATGTGCGCCCAGGCATCGTCTGCCGTCTCAACGACCGTGAACAATTCGAGATCTTCGAAGTTGATCACGCCTTCCTCGGCCAGCGCCTTGAAGTTGACCACGCGGTTCCAGTAATCTCCGCCGAACAGCAGAATCGGGATCGGCTTCATCTTGCCGGTCTGGACCAGCGTCAGCAGCTCGAAGAACTCGTCGAACGTACCGAACCCGCCCGGGAACACCGCCACGGCGCGGGCACGCAGCAGGAAGTGCATCTTCCGCAGCGCAAAATAGTGGAACTGGAACGAAAGATGCGGCGTGACGTAACTGTTGGGCGCCTGCTCGTGCGGCAGGACGATGTTCAGGCCGATCGATTCGGCGCCCGATTCCTGCGCACCGCGATTGGCGGCCTCCATGATCGAAGGCCCCCCGCCCGAGCAGATCACGAACTGGCGCTTACCGTCTTCGACGATCCCGCACTTGCTGGCGATCTGAGCCAGCTTGCGCGCTTCCTCGTAGTACTGCGACTTGGCGACCAGCCGCTCGATGACCGCCTTGCGCTCGGGCGTCGTAGCCGTGGCGAGCGCTGCTTCGGCCATGTCTGGCGAAGGGATGCGGGCCGAGCCGTACATCACCAGTGTCGATCCGATCGCCGCCTCGTCCAGCAGCATGTCGGGCTTGAGCAGTTCCAGCTGGAACCGCACGGGCCGCAGTTCCTCGCGCAGGAGAAAGTCCGTGTCGCGGAATGCCAGCCGGTACGCCGGGTCCTGCTGCTGGGCAGTGGTTCTTGTTTGGCTCTCTACAAAACCAGCTTCCTGCTCGGCCTTGTAGAACTTGCGCTTGGTCAGCTCGTGCTGCTTTTCTTCTTCAGTCATGGCCCAACAAGTCGGGCCAGACGAGCAAAAGCGCAAGGGGGATCGCCACCTCGGCGCTTGGGGTGTCCTGCCATGATCGCCCGCCAGCCCATGCATCCCGACTTCGCGCTGGCTCCCTCAAGCCGCCTCGATCCTCAAGGCGTGATAGCTGAATGGCATTCTTCCAAAGCACACCCCTAGACTTCGCGTTCATCCCCGCGCAAAGCTTCACGGATGTGGCAACTCTACCAATTTCCCTTGTGCCCCTTCAGCCGCAAAGTGCGGCTTCTGCTCAGCGAAAAGGGCGTCGCCTACGATCTCGTGCGCGAGAATCCGTGGGAGCGGCGCGAGGCGTTCGGGCGGCTGTCGCCGGCCTATCGCACGCCCGCCGTTCACAACGAGGAGCGCGGCATCAGCCTCGCCGACAGCCGGGCGATCTGTGAATACTTCGAGGAAACCGTCGACAAGACGCCGATGATCAACGGCACGGCGGTGAACCGCGCCGAAATTCGCCGGCTTGTCGCGCTTTTCGACGAAAGCTTCTACGCCGACGTCACTGGCCCACTGCTCGACGAGCGCATGAAGAAGCGCCTCGTATATCGCAGCCCGCCCGATAGCCGGCTGCTGCGCGATGCCATGCGCCTGGCCGACGAGCATCTCGACTACATCGACTACCTGATCGACAATCGCCCCTGGCTGGCCGGAGCGACGATGAGCCTGGCCGACCTTGCTGCGGCGGCGCAGATCTCGGTCGCCGATTACCTTGGCGGAATCGACTGGTCGGGACACGAACAGGCACGCGGCTGGTATTCGGTGTTCAAGAGCCGTCCAAGCTTCCGCCCGCTGTTGGCAGAACGCATGGACGTCATCCAGCCTCCAAGCCACTACGCCGACGTCAACGCCTGAGGCTGTCAGCCGCGAGGCGTTGTCGCGCGGTTCGCAGCGCGAGCCGGTATGGCCTCAGGCCGTCTTGGCCCTGGCGCCGAAACGGCCGAACTTGCGATAGCGCGTCATCCAGCGGTCAAGGAACAGGCCCATCGGGCGAGGGCTGACGCCGAGCGCCTCGATGCCGGCCAGCGTCCCGCTTGCCACATTGCCTGCAGCAAGCAGCTTCCACTGGTCGCTGGAGATCGGCGCGCCGGGCAGCCAGCCCGTCAACGCCGCGATCGCGCCCGAGACCGCATCCGGCAGTTCGGCCAGCAGAGGCGAACGGCCGGCGGATTTGGCGATGCGGCGATTGAGCTCGCCCATCGTCACGACTTCCGGCCCGGCCAGCTCATAAGTCTTGCCGCCGTGCGCGCCGGTATCGGCAAGAGCATTGCCCACAGCCTCGGCGGCATCGTCGACAAACACCGGCTGCAGCTTAGCGCGAGGACCGAAGACGGGCAGAACCGGTAACGTCGCGACAAGCCCGCCGAACATGTTGAGAAACTTGTCGTCTTCACCGAACAGGATCGAAGGGCGCACGATCGTGGCCGTCGGGAACGCGGCGAGCACAGCTGCCTCGCCCTCGGCCTTGGTCCGGGCATAGGGCACGTCCGAAGCCGCATTTGCCCCGAGCGCAGAAACATGCACGAATGCGCGTGCTCCCGCATCCTTCGCTGCCAGCGCCAGCCGTCCCACGCCCGTGCCCTGCAGCGCATCGAGATCGCCCGTAAACGCACCCACGAGGTTCACTACCGCATCGACGCCGGTCAGCGCCACGGTCACCGTGTGAGGCTTGCGCACGTCGACCGCAACAAACTGCGTCTGGCCGAGACCGCCGAGTGGCTTGACGCGGAAGGCTCGCTCGGGGTGGCGGCTGCACACGCGCAGACGCGCGCCGCGCGCCAGGAGTTCCTGCGCGAGATGGGTCCCGAAGAAGCCCGTCCCGCCGACCAGCGCGACCAGCATGCCATCAAGATCGCGCGTCCTGCCCTGTGTCATCTCAAGCCATCCTGCAAATTGCGATGTCCGCCCGCAAACATGGGGCGCCATGCCTCGCCTTTTGCACAGCAGCCCCGCCGCTTTCAATGCCGAACATCGGACGCATCACACGGCGCGAAAAAAAGAGTCTGCCGATAGCGACTTTGCCCCGTTGACACCCCGCGTGGCGTGTCCTAGTGGCGCCCTCCTACCCGGCGGACGGCGCTTTTGCCTTTCGCCCCGTGCCCAGATGGCGGAATTGGTAGACGCACCAGCTTCAGGTGCTGGCGCTCGCAAGGGCGTGGAGGTTCGAGTCCTCTTCTGGGCACCATTTTTCTTTCCGGACGCATCCGCAAGCGTCCGGAAAAATCCAAGAAAGCAAAGGCTTCCAGCCAGTTTGGCGTCCATCGTCATCCGGCCGAATTCGTTGAAATTGGCGGTACATGACGGTATATCTGACGGTATCAAAACCGACAGAGGTGGCACCATGCTGACCGATCTGGCCGTCCGAAAAGCCGCGCCGCGCGACTAGCCCTACAAGCTCTCTGACGGGGGCGGACTGTACCTGCTGGCCACGAAGGCGGGTCAGCGATACTGGCGGATAGACTACCGGTTCGGTGAAAAGCGGGCCACTGCGGCACTCGGAGTTTATCCGACAATCACTTGGCCGAGGCGCGAGCCAAGCGACTGGAGATCAAGAAGCAGATCGCCGAGGGGATCAATCCTGCCGCCAAGCGCAAGATCGACAAGATCACCGGGCCGCTCGCCAATGTGAACAGCTTCAAGGCCGTGGCGGAAGAATGGCTCGACAAGGCCCGACGCGAGGGCCGTGCCGATGTGACCGTGGGCAAGCTGACATGGCTGCGCGAATTCGCCTACCCCATCATCGGCGACCGCAAGATCGGCGAGATCAAGGCCCCCGAACTGCTGGCAGTCCTGCGCGCGGTTGAAAAGCGCGGCCATTACGAAAGCGTGCGTCGTCTGCGCAGCACCTGCGGACAGGTCTTCCGCTATGCCATCGCCACCGGCCGCGCCGACCGGGACGTTTCAGCAGACCTGCACGGTGCACTGATCGTGCCCAAAGTCACGCACCGCGCCGCTATCACCACGCCGAAGGAAGCGGGCGATCTGCTGCGCGCGATCGATGCCTATTCAGGCTATCCGGTCACCCATGCGGCGCTAAGGCTCGCCCCTTACGTCTTCGTGCGCCCTGGCGAACTGCGGCAGGCCGAATGGAGCGAGTTCGACTTCACCCGCAACATCTGGACCATCGCTGCCGACAAGACCAAGATGCGCGTCGCGCACCGCGTGCCGCTCAGCCGCCAAGTGCTCGCCATCCTGGAGGAACTGCGCGAAATCAGCGGCAATCGCCGTTACCTGTTCCCCGCCCAAGGCAAGCGCGACCGGCCCATGTGCGAAAACACGATCAACCTCGCGCTGCGGCGGATGGGTTTCGATGGCACCACGATGACCGCCCACGGCTTCCGCGCCATGGCCAGCACGCTGCTGAACGAACAGGGCCACTGGAACCCCGACGCGATCGAGCGCCAGCTCGGCCATGCCGAGACCGATGACGTCCGCCGCGCCTACGCGCGCGGCGAGCACTGGGATGAGCGGATCAGGATGATGCAGAGCTGGGCGGACTATCTCGACCAGTTGCGTTCCGGCGCAAAGGTCCTGCAAGGCAGCTTCCGCAAGCCGGTCGGTGCCGCGATTTCTGGATGAGGTGGGGCTGGCTGGTCACTTTGGTCAGGTTTAAAGCATCGTCACAATGAACGATTCTTCTTCAACCGAATTTCGAGAATCCGGAGCCAGACGCTTTTCGGGTGCCTTTAAGGCACAGCTTCCCGACTTGGAACGGATTCTCGCAGGTATCCCTGCCGATGAGGCTGGCGTTCGGATCACCGGCCTAAGCGAGCTTAAGTCCGTTGCCTGTCCAGAAGGCTATCTAGGTTCTATCGCGGCGAAAGCACTGGGGCCAAAGGCTAAACCAGTACGCGCACTGCTATTCAACAAGACCCAATCATCAAACTGGTCGCTTGCCTGGCACCAAGACCGAACCATTTGCGTGAAGGAGCGGCACGAAATGCGAGGGTTCGGCCCGTGGACCATTAAGCAAGGCATTCTTCATGTCGCCCCGCCATTTGAGCTCCTTGAACGAATGGTCACGCTTCGCGCTCATCTCGACGATGTTCACGAAGACAACGCCCCGCTTATGATTGCGAAGGGTTCGCATTTGCTTGGCAAGTTATCGGTGGGAGAAGTCAATACTGCGGTTCTGCGCTGCGAGACAGCGGCTTGCCTGGCCGAGGCAGGCGATGTTTGGCTCTATTCCACTCCCATCCTGCACGCATCAAAGGCTGCCGCCAAACCTAAGCAGCGTCGCGTACTGCAGATTGATTACTCGGTCGATGGCTTGCCGGGCGCCTTGGATTGGCTGGGGATTTAATCTTCCCGATCGGGAAGATTTTACTGAAATGTAGCTCAGGCAAGCCCATTCTTCCCGATCGGGAAGAAATGCTCTTGAAACTCTGCAGCACATATGAGAACTTCCCGCTCGGTAAGAATGACATGATCGACAACGCAACCCAATTCGGCGCAGCCGTCGCCTCGGCCCGCAAGGCCCTTGGCCTTACCCAGCGGGAACTGGCGCTCGCCATCAACAGCGGCGAGCGCTTCATCGTCGATCTGGAAGCTGGGAAGCCCACCGCCCAGCTCGGCAAGGCACTCGCCGCCGCCAAGGCCGTCGGCTTGCGGCTCACCGCCACCGGCATTTCGCAGGCCTGATGGTGGACCTTCCGGTTCACCACGAAGACCGTCTGGTCGCCACGATCAGCGCCGACGCGAAGGCAACCTACCTTGCCTATGCGGATGCCTGGGGTTCATCCGCCGACAGCTTCCCTGTCTCGCTGGCCATGCCGATACGGCCAGAGCCGTATGAGGGAGAACAGGTTCTCCCCTGGCTGATGAACCTCCTACCGGAAGGCGAACCGCTGCGCGCGATGACGCGGGCGCTCGGCGCGGCACCGGAGGACGCACTCGGCCTGATCGCGCAGACCGGCAACGATCTGGCAGGCGCGCTCAGTATCGCGCCGCAGCAACCGCGCGGCAAGCCCGGCTATCGTCTGATCCCGGACGGCGGTTCACTGGAGCGGATCATCGAGGAACTGCCAGTGCGGCCCTTCCTGGTGGGCGAAGACGGTGTCTCGATGAGCCTTGCCGGCGCGCAGGAGAAGCTGCCGGTCACAGTCATCGACGGTCAGATCGCCGTGCCGATCAACGGCGCGGCGTCGACGCACATCCTCAAGCCCGACAATCCGCGCCTGCCCGGCAGCGTCCAGAATGAGGCGCTATGCATGCTTCTCGCCCGCCGCATCGGCCTCAATGTCGCGCCGGTGACAACGGGCGTTGCAGGGGAACGCAGCTACCTGCTGGTCGAGCGCTATGACCGGACGGGTACCGGCAACAACGTGCGCCGCCTGCATCAGGAGGATTTCTGCCAGGCCCTCGGCCGTCCGCCCGCCGCCAAGTATGAGTTCAACGGCACCGGCACGCGCGGTCCTTCGATTGCAGACATGTTCGCCCTCGTCCGCCAGCATATGACCGCGCGCGACATCACCCGACTGCTCGACGCCGTGATCTTCAATATCGCGATCGGCAACGTCGACTCGCACGCCAAGAACTACTCGATCCTGCTCGGTCCGGGCGCGCCGCAACTTGCCCCGCTTTATGATCTAATGTCCGGCCTCGCTTGGGCGAATATCACCCAGAACCACGCCCAGGCGATCGGCGAGCAGCGCCGCGGCCGCCACATCTACGGTCGCCACTGGCGGCGCATGGCCGAAGCCGCAGGGCTGGCAGCGCGGGGGACGGTGCAGCGGGTGGAACAGGTGACGGCACGGTTGCTGCGCGAGTTGCCCGCTGCGGTCGAGGAGGTGGCAGCCATGGCTGCTGGCTCGACCATGCTGGGCATCTTCGCAAAGGAGATCGAGGAACGGGCGACCGAGGTCAGAGCGCACGCCGAAAAGGAAGGCCTGCCCCACACCGCTGAAGTGCCGACAGACGACGTACCGACGATAGGCGCAAGCGCCTATTCTGCCGACAGGGAAGCGGGAGCGTCATGACCAAAGGCATCTTCGTTCATCGCACCGACTCGATCTACGACGACAGCCCGGCGGAGCAGTATCAGTTCCCGCGCCAATACCTGACCCGCGTCAGTGCCTGCATTGGCGATTGGATCATCTACTACGAGCCGAGCAAGATCCGCGACACGCGCGGATACTTCGCGGTGGCCAAAGTAGCTCATGTCGTGCCGGACCCGACCGCCAGGGACATGTATCTCGCCCTCATCGAACCCGGGACCTACCTGGACTTCCCCAACCCGGTGGCGTTCAACGGTCCCCTGGGGCTAGTCGAACGCGGAGTTCTCAACGAGCAGGGCAAGATTTCGGGCCGAGCCCAATCCGCAGTCCGGCCGCTATCCATCGAGGACTTCAACCGCATCATCGACCTTGGCCTCGCGGAAGATGACAGCTTCCTGCCGAGGATCGATGAGACGCCCGAAAACCTGCTGCGCGAGGAGCGCTCACCGTTCCAGTTCGAGATCGAGCGCGACCGTGTGGCAAATCTCGGTTCACGACTGGTCCGTGACCGTCTGTTCCGTCGTCGTGTTGTCGAGGCCTATGATGCCCGCTGCGCGGTAACCGGGCTGAAGCTGATCAATGGCGGCGGCCGCGCTGAGGTCGAGGCCGCCCATGTCAGGCCCGTGGATCGTGGCGGGCCGGACATCGTGACTAATGGGATTGCCCTTTCAGGAACTGTCCACTGGATGTTCGATAGGGGCCTGATCGGATTGAATGACGACCTTGAGATTCTCGTTAGCCGGCAGGCGAACGACCCCGAAAGCATCCGCTCGCTGATCAACAGGACCGGCTTCGCCATCCCACCACAGCGACCGCTAGAGCGCCCGCATCCGGCCTTCCTGGCCTGGCATCGAGAGCATTGTTTCAAGCACTCACAAAACCTGCATCAGGCGCCGCAGCGGCTGCGACTCCTCAGGAATGTGATTCAGTGCCGCCTAGCCTGTTGCAGGAAAATGGTCGGCCTGAATCTCTAAAGCTGGGCACAGTGTAGAGCACACCGTACGCCGCCAGGCGGCAGCAATGGAATATAAACCATTGGTATAACCTGAATTTGTTCCTTCTATGAAGGAGCAAGATCGATGTCAACGAATGGCCATGTGGTAACGCCAAAAGCGGTCGAAATTGAAGGATCGAATCGGCGTCGTCAGAACGGAATTACGAGCGCAAAGGTCAGGCTCGACGGCAACATCGCCCGGCGCAAAGTCAAAGCCAAGGAGTTCTTCTGGTGGGATACCGAGCTGCCCGGCTTTGGCCTCAGGACCTTCGCTGCAGGTTCGAAGAGCTGGTTCGTTCAGTTCCGCCAGCGCGGCAAGCAGAAGCGGGTCACACTCGGCCGCCCACCTGAATTAGGCGCGGAGGAGGCGCGCGTCTTGGCGCGCGCGCAGTTGGCCAGCGCCCGCGAGTTCAATCGCCTTGCGGCAAGTCTGCGTGCATTCGAGGAAAGCGACCCGATCGCGGTCCAGGCTATTCGGTTGCTGATCTACACTGGCGCGCGGCACGGCGAAGTGGTGGGCCTTCGCTGAGAATGGGTGCAGCCGCCGCGCTTGATGTTGCCAGACAGCAAGACCGGGGCGAAAATCGTCTACCTAAATCGGCAGGCTCAGGCCGTCCTTGCTGCCCTGCCGACAAAGGCCGAAACGGGCCTCGTCTTCCCGTCGGTACGCGGCGACAACCCGAACCATCACACTTGGTAACGCCAATGTCCTGAGCAAGACCCAGGCTCTGACCGTCGCGCGGCGGATTCTGCTGCGTGCCCAGGTAGGCGAAGACCCGGCGACAAAGCGCAAGGAAGCCCGAAAGGTCCCGACTTACGACGACTTCCTTACGCTGTACTGGAAGCAGGCCGCCGCGAAATGGAAGCCGAGCACATGCAGGACTCATAACTACTATCGTCGCCGGCACCTCGACCACGCTTTCTTCGGCATGTTCATCGACGAGATCGAACAGTCGCATGTGCTGACCTGGTTCAACAAAGTCTCGATCAACGCTGGCCCCGGCGCGGGCAATCGCTGCTTCGAGATCCTGCGCTCGATGTTCAACCATGCCGAGCGCTGGGGGATGCGCCCCGAAGGCAGTAACCCTTGCGCCTACATTCGGCCCAACAAGCGCCGCAAGTGCGAACGGTTCCTCTCCAATCAAGAGATTGTGCGACTGGGCGAGGTGCTGAACCGCAGAATCCATAGTCAACCGCTGCATGCGACGATCATCTATCTGCTCCTCCTTACTGGCTGTCGGAGTTCCGAAATTACGGACCTCACCTGGAGCGAAGTGAGGGGCGGGCGGTTGCTGTTGCACGACAGCAAGACCGGTCCTCGCACAGTCTGGCTCGGCGACGAGGCGCGGACGCTGCTTGCCTCACTCGAACGACGCGGCGGATCCGATCCAGTGTTCTGGAACAAGCTGACCCGGCGTCCTGTCTGCAGCATCGACGCGGTCTGGAAAGTCGTGAAGGCCGAGGCCAATCTGCCCGGAGTCCGGATCCATGACTTGCGGCACAGCTTTGCCAGCCATGCCGCTGCTCGCTCAGAGACACTGCCGATGATCGGCAAACTCCTCGGCCACGCGCGGTTGCAGACCACCTCTCGCTATGCGCATCTCGATGATGGCCCCGTTCTCGACGCGGCGGAGCGGATCGGCGAACTCATAGCCGATGCTATGAGCGAGGACCATTCATTGAACTATAATACTATGTGTGATAATGGGGCGCTGATCCATGACCGGTAAACCACGAACCCGCATTTACAAGAACCGCTGGTTCGCGAAGTTCGCAAGCCGAGAAAGGATCAGCGACGCGACGCTTGTCGCGGCCATCGATCAAGCCAATCGCGGTCTGATCGATGCCGATCTCGGCGGCGGCCTGATAAAGCAGCGCGTCGCGCGCGAAGGTGGAGGCAAGTCCGGTGGCTACCGCACGCTGGTCTTCTTCCGCCAGGAAGAGAGAGCCATATTCGCCTTTGGCTTCGCCAAAAGCGACAAGGCCAACCTCAGCGCGGCCGAGCTAAAGGTCTACAAGCAGGCCGCGAAGATCGTGCTCGCGCTGACGCAGGCGCAGATCGATACGGAAGTGAGCGAAGAGAGGCTGTTCGAGGTGAATGAAGATGCCCAGGACCTATAAGAGCGAAGCGCTAGCTGCCGTTCACGAGATGATGGAGGGACTCCACGAAGGCGGAGCCATCGACAAGCGCACGTTGCGCGAGTTCGACGATACGTGCCTTGCCCCGGCGGCGGCGCTCCAGCCTGAGGAGATCAAAGCGATCCGTGAGGCTGAGCATGTCTCGCAGCCAGTGTTCGCGCGCTATCTCAACGTGTCAAAGAATCTCGTTTCCGATTGGGAACGAGGGAAGAAGCGGCCTGGGGGGCCTGCGCTGAGGTTGCTATCGATTGTTCAGCGCAAGGGATTGGAAGCAATCGCGTAGGCGGCTTGTGGGGACAGTCCGGAAAGTCCGGTTTCAGGAGAGAAGCTTGGGATAGCGGACATCCTGAACGGCGAGCTGGCGTGTCAGCTTGGCGCCCTAATCTCGGTCATTAAGCGCCTTGTGCGCCTTTCCAAAAAGCGGTCATTGCGGGTGCAATAGCGAGCGCCTTTTTAAGTGCGATAGAACACCGCAGCGGTGCCTAGGGCATGTTTTCTCGGCATGGTAATTGCGCGGGCTTTATCACTGGACAATTTCTTTATCGAGTTTGCTGTCTATAAAAGAGCTTTTGCTCAGTCTTTTCGCTTGGTCAGGCTAGATGTTATGATCGTAGTGACTTACTTGGGGGATAAGTAGCGTTAGGTTATCAAAACATCCGGGAGGCTACAGTGATGTTTGATTTTCTCCGCAAGCAGTTCGTCGATGTCATCGAATGGCTTGAGCGGCCCGGTAAACTGGCATGGCGCGTGCCCTTTGCCGATCGCGAAATCCAGCACGGCGCGCAGCTGACGGTGCGCGAGGGCCAGATCGCAGCCTTCGTCGACGAGGGCCGCGTGGCGGACTATTTCGGCCCAGGCCTGCACACGCTGGAGACGGCCAACCTACCGTTGCTGTCCAACCTGATGAACTGGGACAAGGCGTTCAAGTCGCCGTTCAAGTCGGACGTCGTGTTCCTCTCGCTCAAGGAACAGCACGGCCTCAAGTGGGGCACCGCGCAGCCCGTGACGGTGCGCGATGCCGAGTTCGGCGCACTGCGCCTGCGCGCATTCGGCTCCTATTCCTTCCGCGTGAACGAGGTCGCCCCGTTTGTCTCGCGCGTACTCGGGACGCTCGAAGGCGTCGCCGTGCCGACGCTCGAGCCGCAACTGCGCGCCGCGATCCAGACCGCGATGGCAACCGCGCTTGGCGGCAGCGGCATTGCCTTCCTCGATCTCGCCGCCAACCAGCAGGCGCTGTCCGACCGGATCAAGACCGAAGTCGACAAGGCCTTTGCGCAGTGGGGCCTCACCTGCCTGTCGTTCTACGTCGAAAGCGTCTCGCTGCCCGATGAGGTGCAGGCGCATCTGGACAAGGCGAGTTCGATGCGCGTGCTGGGGGATCTGGGCAACTACACCCGCTTTCAGGCCGCTGAAGCCATTGAAGATGCAGCGAACCAGGATGGCGGCGGCGTGGCCGGGATCGGTGCGGGCGTTGCCGCGGCCACTGCGCTTGGCGGCGCGATGGCGCAGGGGCTTGGCCGGGCAGCCGCGCCTTCTGCTCCCGAAGAGGACCCGCTTGCCACGATCGAAAAACTCCACAGGCTCGTCACGCTCGGCGCATTGAGCCAGCAGGAGTTCGATGCGAAGAAAGCAGAGCTGCTTTCGCGAATTCGCTGATTGCCGCAACGGGGGAACTGCAAGCGGTGCTGAACTGTCCGTCGTGCGGAGCGCAAGTGCCGGTGCGCGGGCCGTCCTTGCCCTATGGCACGTGCCCTTACTGTCAGACGCTGATCCTGCGCGAAGGCCTGCGCGTGGAGGACATGGGCAAGGTCGCGGTCCTGCCGTTCGACGTCTCCCCGATCCAGCTTGGCACCACCTTGGTTGCGGACGGACGCGGGATGACGGTCGTAGGCCGGGTGCGCTGGGCGTGGTCTGGTGGATCATGGACCGAATGGCTCGCCATTGCCGAGACCGGCGCGCAGTTCTGGCTGGCCGAGGCTGCGGGCATGTTCATGCTGACCGCCGAATGGCCGCAACTGCTCGATCAGCCCAAGGTCCGCGCTTTTGCACAGGGCGAGGCGATAACCCGGGGCGATGTGATCGAAGTTGAAGGCGGCCAGCTGTTTGCGAGCGATATCAAGCAGGTCGAATGTCTCGGCAGCGAAGGCGACCTGCCGATTTCCACGCTGGTAGGCACGCGCATGACCAGCATCGATTTCCGCTCCGCCAGCGGCGAAGTCCTCTCGCTTCAGCGCGACAAGACCGGGACCACCGCATGGTTCGGCGATAGCTGGGATCTGATGAGCCTGAAGCCCGGCAACTTGCGCCAGCTTGAGGGCTGGACGATCCCCGGAGAGCTGCGGTGAGTGGAGGAAAGGCCATAACCTGTCCGGCCTGCGGCGGCACCATCGAAGTGCGCGCCGCTGGTTTCTCGGTAAACCTGATCTGCCAGAACTGCGGCTCGGTTCTCGATGTCTCGCGGCCAGAAGTCGCGCTCATCCGGCGGCACGAGAAGGCGAAGGCCAGCTTCGCGCTTGAAATCGGCAAGCGCGGCACGGTGTTCGGGCAGGAGTGGGAAGTGGTCGGCGCGCTTCGTCGCAAGGACCAGATCACGATCTGGCAGGAGTTCCTGCTGTTCAACCCCTACCTCGGCTATCGCTGGCTGGTGGTGGCCGATGGCGAATGGCAGTTCGGCACGCCTCTGGCCGACCGTCCGCAGGGCGACCGCAACCGGGTGTTCTGGCGGGGCGAAAACTTCTCTCGGCTTGGGCGTGACCAGTCTACCTCGACCACGGCGGTAGCTGGCGAGTTCTACTGGCGGGTCAAGGCAGGCGACACCGCCAATGCCACCCTGTTCCAGTCGGGCGAGACGATCCTCTCGCGCGAGGTGTCGGACGGCGAGGAGAACTGGACGCAATTGGTCCCGGTTGATGAAACCGAGATCGAGCACGCCTTCGGCCTCAACCGCCGCAGCCTGCCCCGGCGCAAGGCGGCGCAGGGCCTGATGCAGTTCAAGGCGGCACCGGGTATGGAACAGGACGATCTTGGCCGCATGTTCCTGCTGGCCATGGCGGTCTCGCTCTTCGCCGCCATCGCCATGGCGCTGCTGGCGGGGCCAAGCACGAAGACAAGCTCCATGATCCAGGTCCCGGTCGGCGGGCAGATCGCGCCGGTCAAGATCGGCACGATCACCGTGCGCAGGCCGTGGCAATTCGTCACCGTCAACGCCGATACCAACATGTTCGAGAACCGCTGGGTCGATCTCGAATACAACCTCGTCGACCGTTCCAGCGAACAGTCCATCGACGCGTTCGGTCTCGTCGAGCACTACGCGGGCCGCGATTCCGACGGCTACTGGACCGAAGGCAGCTACCACGGCGACACTATGTTCGGTCACGTTCCGCGCGGCACCTACGACGTCTATGCCAGCGGCACTGCCCATGGCTGGCCGGTCGATCCCGTGCCAAGCGACGCCTGGGGGCAGGCCGAGACGATCAACGTCTGGGTCGAAGCCCGCACCGGCGCGATGTCGTGGGGCATGTGGTGGACGCTGGTCATCGCGCTCTTCCTCTGGCCCGTCTCGATCCTGTGGTGGAGGCACCGCGACAAATGACCAAGCGCCTGATCCTGTTCGCGATCCTGTGCTTCGGCCTGCTCGCCGCAGCCCTGTTTGCCGCGTTCAACGCCTTCTCGTTCTACAGCGACGACGAGGACCGCCCATTCGCATCCGGCCACGTCGGCCCCACCCACAAGTGATCCCGCGATCCTGAAAGGAGCCTGCATGCTCTCTGCCACCACCATCATCGCCACGATGCTCTATGCCGCGCTCGGCATCGTCATCTTCATCGTCAGCTTCGTGCTGGTGGACCGGCTGACCCCCGGCGAGCTGTGGCGCGAGATCATCGAGCGCAAGAACATGGCCGTCGCCCTGCTGGCTGGCGCGGTTGCCATCGGCATCTCGAACATCATCGCCGCCGCCGTGCATGGATGACATGCCCGAAGCCGCGACGGCAGGCGGGGGCGATGCCGCTCCTGCCTCGCTCGCGGTCATCCTGCTCGTTTCGGTTCTCGTCGTTGCCACTTGCGGTCTGATCTACGAACTGCTGGCGGGCACACTGGCAAGCTACCTGCTGGGCGACAGCGTCACCCAGTTCTCCACGGTCATCGGCACCTACCTCTTCGCGATGGGCGTAGGCAGCTGGCTCTCGCGCCATGTGCGCTCGGGCGAGATGGCGGTGTTCGTGCGGGTCGAGATCCTGATCGCCGCGCTGGGCGGATGGTCGGCGGCTGGGCTGTTCCTGCTGTTCCCGCTCGTCGGCGATTTCCGCGTCGTGCTCTATGCGCTGGTCATGGCAATCGGCGTGCTGGTGGGGCTGGAGATCCCACTGCTCATCCGCATCCTGCGCCACCGCTTCGCCTTCCGCGAACTGGTCTCGAACGTCCTGACCTATGACTACGTCGGCGCGCTGATCGCCTCGCTGCTGTTCCCGCTGGTGCTGGTGCCGCAGCTCGGCATGATCCGCACCGGCTTCGTCTTCGGTCTCGCCAATGTCGGCGTAGCCATCGCGCTGCTCTTCGCGCTGCGCAGGCAGGAGCGCATCGCGCGCGAAATGGTGGCCGCGCTGATCGTCACCGCCTCGCTCCTCGCAGGCCTCGCCTTCGCCGACAGGCTCCAGCGCATGAGCGAGGTCGCGTTCTACAACGAGCCGGTCGTCTATGCCCGCTCTACCCCCTACCAGCGCATCGTCATCACCCGCCGTGATGGAGACTTGCGCCTTTACCTCAACGGCAACCTCCAGTTCTCCACGCGCGACGAGTACCGCTATCACGAAGCGCTGGTCTGGCCCGTGCTGGGCCGCGTGGCGGCGCCCCGGCAGGTCCTGATCCTCGGCGGCGGCGATGGCCTTGCCGCGCGCGAGGTGCTGCGCGATGCCCGCGTCGGCCATGTCACGCTGGTCGATCTCGATCCCGAAATGGCCCGCCTGTTCCGCGACACGCCGCAACTTGCGCAACTAAACAGCCAGGCGCTCGCCTCGCCGCGCCTGACCATGGTCAACGCCGATGCCTTCCGCTGGGTGCGGGCGGAGCAACGCCGGTTCGACGCGATCATCGTCGATTTCCCCGATCCGACCGAGTTCTCGCTCGGCAAGCTCTACACCGAAAGTTTCTACCGCGAAGTCGCCCGCCTGCTTGCCCCGCAAGGCGTGATGACCGTGCAGAGCACCTCGCCGCTGATCGCCCCGCGTTCTTACTGGACCGTCGCCAGCACGCTCGAAGCCGCAGGGCTGATTGCGCGCGGCTATCACGCCTATGTGCCAAGCTTCGGCGAATGGGGCTTCACCATGGCCGCGCACCAGCCCATCGGCGATGCCGTGCGACTGCCGCCGCACTTGCGCTTCCTTGATCCCGCAGCCGAGCGCGCAATGTTCGATTTCCCGCCGGACATGGCGCGGCGGCCAACGCCAGTGAACCGGCTCGACAATCAGGCCCTCGTGCGCAGTTTTGCCGAGGAATGGGGACGCTATGAAGGTTGAGTCGACCCGTCGGCAAGTGATCGGCGCGGCGCTGGCGGGATGGGGTGCGGACCTGCTGTCCGGCTGCACGACAGCAAACTTCCGCGGAGAACTGGGCGGCGCAGATTGGCAACGTGGCCACCTGATCCGCGAAGGTAAGTTTCCCGCCCCCACCGGCCCGGTCGAGGACATCGGCGTGCTGATCGCCGGCGGCGGGATCGCCGGGCTCTCCACCGGCTGGCGTCTGGCCGAAGCAGGTTTTGCCGATTTCATCCTCTGCGAACTGGAAGACACCCCCGGCGGCAACGCCCGCTCCGGGCGCAATGCAGTCAGCGCCTATCCCCTCGGCGCGCACTACCTGCCGGTCCCGAACCGCGAGGCCCGCGCGCTGCGCCACATGCTCAGGCAATTCGGCATGATCGTGGGCGAGGAGCAGGGTGCACCGGTCTATGATCCGCTGCAACTCTGCGCCGACCTTGAGGAACGCCTGCTCTGGCGCGGCAAGTGGCAGGAAGGCCTCTACCCGGCATCCGCCCTGACGCCCGACGACCGCACACAGCGCAACCGCTTCGATGCTGCAATGGCCAAGTTCCGCAGCGCTACCGGCAACGACGGCAAGCCCGCCTTTGCCGTTCCGATGGCCCTGTCCAGCGAAGACCCGAAGTACCGCGCGCTGGATCAGCAGTCCTTCGCCCACTGGCTCGATGCACAAGGCTATACATCGCAACCCTTGCGCGCCTACCTGCGCTACTGCGTCCGAGACGATTACGGCACCGAGCCTGAACGCGTCTCGGCTTGGGCAGGAATCCATTATTTCGCCGGGCGTCGCGGCTGGGCAGCGCGCGGCGATGGTGACCGCGAACTGACATGGCCCGAAGGCAATGGCCGCCTTGCCGCGTTGCTCGCCGAGCGCCTGTCCGGCCACATCAGACCCGCGCAATCGGTGGTCCGCGTTGTTCAAGACGGCGACAAGGTGCTGGCCGACGTCTTCAATCACCGCCAGCAACAGACCCGCCGCATCTGCGCCCGCGCCGCCGTGCTCGCCATGCCGCACTTCGTCGCCGCCCGCGTTGCGCCCGATTTCGCAACCAAGGATGGCTTCGCCTACGCCCCGTGGGTCGTCGCCAACGTCACCGTCAATCGCCCACCGGCAGGGAAGGGCACGCCGCTCGCATGGGACAACGTCTCCGCCGCCAGCGAGAGCCTGGGCTATGTCGTCGCCACCCACCAGACGTCGTCTGCGGGCAGCGGCCCCACCGTGCTCACATGGTACATGCCGCTCAGCCGCGAAACGCCCGCTCAGGCGCGCAAGATCCTGATGACGCGTTCGCTGGAGGCATGGCAGGCCATCATCGCCGACGATTTGCTCGCGATGAACCCGGACCTTGCCGGAGCCATCGAGCGCATCGACGTATGGCGCTGGGGCCATGCCATGGCCGGCCCTACGCCCGGCTTCCTCGATGATCCCGCCCGCATAGCCGCCGCCCGGGGCAAGCCGCCGGTCTGGTTCGCCCACTCCGACATCTCCGGCCTTTCGCTGTTCGAGGAAGCCCATTATCGCGGCGTTCTCGCAGCCGAAGGCGTGCTCGCCCATCTCGCGCATCTGTTCGAAAGTCTCGCCTGACATGGCCCACCCGCCCGGCACCAGCGTGCACCTGATCGCCGATCTCGCGCAATGCCACGGGCTGGGCGATGCCGCACTGATCGAACAGGCTCTGCGCGAGGCGGCGAGCGCCGCAAACGCCCGCATCGTCGGCCTGCATATGCACCACTTCGGCGAAGGCATGGGGCTCACCGGTGTCGCTATGCTCGCGGAATCGCACATTTCAATCCACACATGGCCCGAAGAAGGCGTAGCGGCAGTCGATCTCTTTGTTTGCGGCGAGAACGCAGATGCGGAAGCGGGGCTTGATGTAATCGTCCAGCAACTTGAAGCTCTGATCACCAGTAAGCATGTCGTCAGGCGCCTTTAATGCTAATCAAGGAAGGTCTTTTCTCGAACCGGAGGAAAGCATAACCAAATAGCTAGAGTCAGGAATTTTACACCGCTGCAAGGCCGAAAGTGGACCTGCTGCTTTAGCTGACGGCTGGCAAAGAGTTGCCATTCAGCAACCGGCCCAGTAGCTGACATGATGCTCGGCTGAATGAACGGCAGATCCACTTACTATGCGACAGGACCTGAAACGACCGGGCTGAAGGCGGAACCGGTTGCATCCCCGACTTCGTCCTTAAAAACTGATAAGTTAGCAACCGGCCAATAGTGCCAGCAATCAGGTTGGAAACGGCTAGCTCAATTCGTGGCAAATCGAATCGTGGCGGCCATCAGGCGAAAATTTCACGGTCTCTGATCTTCCGCGTTACGGTCCAGTATTCCTTCCACCACGGGTCCGTGCCGCTTAGCATTGGGGGTTTGCGCAACACCATCGGCTTACCGTCACGCTTGGCATCGTCCATTGCAACGCGGAAGTGATAAGCGTCGAAGATGCGTAGCGCCTCGACCATGTAGGCAGTGGCGATCTTGGGGTTCTTGATCAGCAGCAGGTTCTCGCCATTGGTGCAGTCGGCTGAGTATGAGAAATTGTAAGATCCGCACCATACCCGCGCACTGGGCTTGTCGAAATCTAGCACTATAAACTTGTGGTGCATGTTGGTGCCCCCGCCCGCGCTGACCTCGACCTTGAACGGCGGCGGCAACTTGCCGGTCAGCCGACTGAAATAGACCGGCGCAGGGTTGCCATCGGGCTTGTGCAGCTCCACGCCGGTGCGCTTGTCCGAGATGCCGTAGGTGAACAGTGGGCCCTTCACGGCGCGCAGGACCGCTTCGCTCGCGGCGCCTGGCGTCTGCGACAGGAACGCGAGCGAAAACAGCACGGTCGACTGCGCGCTGTCGACATCCTGCGCGATGTCGTGGAGCGTAGCTTCAGTCTCCTTGTGCGGCGAGAAGGTCACCTTGGCGTCTACACCGGTGACATTTAGGTCGTGCCACTTGGGCGATTGCGAATCCTTGTAGCCCGCCTGATGCCAGTAATCGTCGAACGCCTGCAGCATCGGCTTGATCGCATCTGCCCCGGTCACCAAGATCGCATTGTTCGACTGCACGTAGAAGCCACGCCAGGTGTAGTTGGTGGAGCCATAGACTCCGTGCTTCACGGCACCGTCCACAACGATGGTCTTGTTGTGCTGCAACCGGCCCATGTGCTGGCGTTTGACCTGCACCCCTCTGGCGACGAGCCGCGCTTCAGCCTGCGCTTCGCCCGAGTGTGGTTCTTTGTGCTCGCCGCTGTCGTCTAGGATGATCCGCAGGCGTGCGCCCAGTGCTTCGAACTTCTCGATCACCAGCCGTTCCGACAAATCGTAGGCGACTACCGAGACAGTTGCGGTGGGATCGGCGATTGCCGCATCGAGAATAGCGAGGATTTCGCGCCGCGCCTCAAACCCCATCCATGCCAGCGCCTCGTCGGCCATCGGATGCGTCGGCACAAAACGCGGGCCGTCGGCCGCCTTCTTCGGTAGCAGCGTGGCAATGTCGCCAGCGCTCGCATAGCGATCGACGAACGCCTGCGAAGAGACGTAGCCGCGTGTGAATGTCACGTTGAGCTTGCCAGGATAGGTCTCGGTTGAAAGCGCCAGACTGGCGATTTGCGGTTCGCCTTGGCCCAGCATGCCGTCAGCGTCCATGAAGATCGGCGTGACCTTAAAGTCGAACTTGCCCGGTAGGTCGGCGTTGAAGGGGAAAACGATCCAGCGGAATTTCTGGATCGGGGCGGCGAGCGAGGGGAAGCTGCGGTCGCCGTGGGGGGTGGGCGTGCCATCGAAATTGAGCCGGTTTCGCGCAGTGAGGAAGAATCGACCGCCAGGTTCGCGGTACTGGATGCCGAAGCCGACAAAGTCGTCGGGCGGCTGGCCGTCTTTCCAGTTCATGGCGAGAAGCGCCATGCCTTCGCCACGATGCACTTTTAGCGTAAACAGCGCTGAGGAGTTCTTTCCTTTCGCGAGGTAATCAACAGCCATTGGAATCGCCCCCTTACTGCTTACCGACGCTATATCCTTATCAAAAAAGTATAGCGCTTCAAGAAGACAGTAGCGAGCTAAGTTCCTGCTTCTCGTTGGCACGTAACTTTCCAGCGCCGGCCAGTACAAGGCCTTTCGGCCTTACTAATCTGTTTTCGGACCGAGGAGCGCCGTCACTGGTTGCGTGAATGAATGGCCGGTCACGACGGCCGAGCGAAGCATCGTAAATGTCGTCTATTGCGGCGAGAGTTGTCGTTTTCTCTCAGATCAGTCTCGGTTACCTTCCCGTCCGGCTTAGTTGTTAGGGAGGCGCAGCTATCCCGGTCCACGGCAATCTAATTGCAGCCAAAAGATTCCCGGGATCGAACGGGGGAAGTTTTTGGTTTTTTCATAAGATAATGATTTAAAAATATAAAAATTGAACGATCGAATTACCACTATCGCTACCAACCAACAACTTCATGAGGACACCGTCGATCCGGTCCTTCTTGATGGCCTTCCGGAGATAAGCCTGATCGACGTCTGCCGGTTTCAGGCCTTTGAGCCGAGGCTTGGCGGCGCAGATACTGGCATCTTTCAACCTGCCTGTCGGATACCGCCTCTGCTACTCGTCACCCCCATTCTATACCCTGCGGCATGTGGAGGGCCGCGGACAGGCAAATCCTCGAGCCTCTGGGGCTTCTATCAACCACACCGGACTTCTGGGCCCGCTGGCAACGGAGACACGGCCGAGCGTCAGGTTGCCTTCTCGTCGAGGCGAGACTTGACCCGATAGGCGATCTGGCTGCGCGACATGCCGATCATCCTGGCCGCCTCGGACTGGTTGCCCTCGCAACGGTCCAGTGCCCCTGCGACCAGTTCATCGACCAGTTCGTCGTGCGAAAGCCCGAGCGACAGCAGGGTCTCGCGGATGGAAGCGGGCTTCGAATTTCTCGCGCGGGCCACGATGAAGTCTGCCAACGCGTCGTGCGAACGGTCGCTTTGCTGGTTCAGCGCGTGTCCGGCCATCATCAGGTGATGCACGCTGATTGCCTCGTCGTCGTTCGCGAGAATGACTCCGCGTTCGATCGTGTTTTCCAATTCGCGGATATTGCCGGGCCAGGCATAGTCGTTGAACAGCCGGATCAGGCTCTCGTCGAACGACAGGTTGGTCCTCCCATGCCGTTGGGAAAACTTGCGCAGAAAATGGTTGGCCAGGATCGGAATGTCCGCCCGGCGGTCGCGCAGCGGCGGTATCCAGATCGGGAAGGTGTTGAGACGATAGAGCAAGTCCGCCCGGAAGGTTCCCTTTTCGACATCCGAACTCAGATCGGCGTTGGTGGCGGCGATGATCCGCACATCGCAGCGGATGGTGCGGGTGCCGCCCACCCGTTCGAATTCGCCTTCCTGCAGCACGCGCAGCAGCTTGCCCTGCGCCGCGGGCGAAAGCGTGCCCACCTCGTCGAGGAATAGCGTGCCGCCCGAAGCCCGCTCGAAACGCCCTGCCCTGGCACCGTCCGCGCCGGTGAAAGCCCCCTTCTCCACCCCGAACAGTTCGGCCTCCACCAGCGTTTCCGGGATCGCCGCGCAGTTCAGCGCGACGAACTCCTTGTCGCTGCGCCGGCTCCGCCGGCGCAGTTCCCGCGCGAAGACTTCCTTGCCCACGCCGCTCTCGCCGAGGAAGAGCACCGGGACATCGGTTTTGGCCACCTTCTCGATCAGGTGCAGGGCAACGTTGAAACCGGGTGAGGCTCCCACCACCGTGCGGTTTTGCAAGCGCTCCGGTGGGGGCTGCGGGCCATCAGACTGTGGAGCCGTATAGGTTTCCGCACGGAACCAGCGCAGTTCCTTTTCCGGCTCGTCCCAGTCCTCCACCGGCTTGCCGATCAGATAGCAATGCGGATGCCCCATCGCGACGCACTGGATCTCGCGATAGACGATCGGCCGTCCGAAAAACGCCGACGAATAGCCGGCGGCGTAGCCGATCTGTTGCCACCCGCCGGGGTAGGGCCCGATGCCGATCTCGTCGCAGTGCGCCAGGCACTCCGCCGAATTGTGCCATTCATATTCGCAATAGAAATGGCCCGAATTGCGATCCGCGTCGAAAACAACCGGCACGACCTTTACCGACCCCATCAGCGCGTGGAGCTGCGGGCCGGCCGCATAACCTTCGAACAAGGACGCGTCTTTGCGCAAAGCGAGCGCTAGCCGGGCGTCGTTCGCGCCAATCGTGTAACCTATGCGGGACATTGTGGCACGCGCCTGCTCGTATCCAAGCGCGGAAATGAGTTCGCGCCGCAGGATCGCCAGACTGGCGTTGTCCGTCAGGACCATCCTCTGGCCATTGAGCATGATCTCGGCATTGTCCGGATCGAAACGGAATGAATCGTAGAGATCACGCAAGTCCGGATCCTGCGCCCGCTGGAAATGATCCACGAACGCATAAGCCGAATCCGGCTTGCCCCGTCTGGCAGCGCCCTTGGGCATCGCAATCTCCCCAATCCTCTAGCGCCTTTTGATGCGCAATTTTCTGCAACCAGACTGCGCAAAATTCCGCAGCGAAGCAAGTGTTCGAACCGGGGTTTCAAGCCCATTCCACCAAAAGTGCCGAAAATCGGCCGTCCTCGGGATTTGGCACAGACCCTGCATACAAGTGGCCAAACCACAAAGGGGGAGAGTGTAGTATGAACAAGAGGCATTTCCTGTGCGCGTCGAGCATTCTGGCCGTGGTCACCGGTGGCAGCGCCTGGGCGCAGGGCACCGGAGCCAACGCGGATTCAGGCGCCATTGCGGAGATCGTCGTTACCGCCCAGAAGCGCGCGGAAAACGTACAGGATGTTCCGATCGCGATTTCCGCCTTCACGTCCAGCGCGCTGCGCGAACGGGCGGTGGCCGACGTGTCGAGCCTCTCCAACATCTCGCCAAACGTCACGCTGGACGCGGGCACCCCCTTCTCGGGGTCCAGTTCCGTGCTTTCAGCCTATGTCCGCGGCATCGGCCAGAACGATTTCGCCGCCAACCTCGATCCGGGCGTGGGCGTCTATCTCGATGGCGTCTATCTTGCCCGCACCGTCGGAGCGAACCTCAACCTGCCCGACGTGGAGCGTATCGAAGTCCTCAAGGGACCACAGGGCACCCTTTTCGGCCGCAACACCATTGGCGGCGCCATATCCGTGGTCACGCGCGATCCCGGCAAGGTCTTCTCGTTCCAGGGTGACATCACCACCGGCCGCTACAACCGGCTCGACATCAACGCCAGCGTCGACCTGCCGATCACGGATCGGGTCGCGGTGTCGCTCACGGCCGCATCGCGGCACCGGGATGGGTACCTCAAGCGCATTCCCTTCCCGGGAGCGGGCCAGTTCGTCAACGATGAGGACGCGGCGTTTCGCTCCAACGGCTACGATCGCGCATCGAGCGAAGGCGGTCAGAGCGAGTGGACCTTGCGCGGCAAGCTGAAGTGGGAGGCGACCGACCGGCTGACTGTCCGTGTGTCCGGCGACTACCTCAGCCAGAATCAGCAGGGCACGGCGAACAAGCTGCTCGCGACCACGGAAAGCCAGCCCTTCATCTTCGCCCCCACCGCCGATCGCGCGCTGGTGATCCCCGGTCTCGGCGCAACAGGCCTTTACAATGGCGCTTCCGGCCTTGCTCCCAATGGCTTCAACTTTGCCGGTCTCTACAACTTCTGCATAGGATCGACAGCGGGCGAGATCGCCGCCCGCAACGCCACCGCCCTGTGCGGTCCGCGCGGCACGCCGCTGAACCCCGGGCAGCAGATCGGTGGGCTCGCCAGTGCGAATGTCGATGCCAACCCCGCCAACAATCGCCTTCCCTTCGACAGCCGCTACATCCTCGCCGATCCGGACAAGAGCTACGCCGCGGGCCTGAACTTCTCGCGCATGAAGGTCTGGGGCCTTGCCATGACGCTGGATTACGAACTTTCGGACAGCGTCGATGTCAAGTCCATCACCGGCTATCGCAAGCTGGACTGGGCGACCGGGCTGGACGCGGACGGATCGCCCGTGCGTGCGCTGGAATTCTCCTTCAGCCTTGCCAACTGGCAGTTCAGCCAGGAACTGCAGATCACGGGGCGGGCCTTCAACGACAAGCTTAAGTACGTTGTCGGCGGGTATTATTTCAAGGAGCGCAGCTTCCTTTCCGACTTCGTCACCTTTGACCAGGGCCTGCTGCAGATTTACGGTCCGAACCTGCTCCACACCGAAAACTATGCCTTCTTCGGGCAAGTCGACTACGAGTTCTCCCCGCTGATCTCGATCACCGTCGGAGGGCGCTACACGCACGAGAAGAAGGACTTCAACGGCGGCCAGAGCGACCTGAACGGGTTCAACTACAAACTGTTCAACTGCCCGGTCTATGGTGATCCATGTTCGACCCCGCTGGGCTTCCCCGACCCCAGCGAGCCGCTGCGATACTACGTGCCTGATACGCAGTACCGCTCCTTCAACAACTTCGCGCCCAAGCTCGGCATCCAACTTCATCCGACGCAGGGTGTGATGGTCTATGGTTCGTGGTCGAAAGGATACAAGACCGGAGGCTGGACCACCCGCCTGTCCAACCCCCTCAACTTTGCGCCCAGCTTTGATCCGGAAAAGGCCGAAAGCTTCGAAATCGGCTTCAAGTCGGAGTTCCTGAACCGTCGTGTCCAGCTCAATGGTGCGGCATTCACCACCAAGTACAACGGCATCCAGCTGAACTTCCAGCAGGGTGTCTCGCCGACGATCCAGAACGCAGGCGATGCCCGCATCAAGGGCTTCGAGCTCGAACTGGTGGCGGTGCCGGTACGCGGCCTGACGATAAACAGCTCGGTTGGCTATACCGACTCCTATTACACCAGCGTATTGCCGCAGGCGCAGGTTGCGCCAAATCCGCTTCAAGCCGGCGTCTTTGTAGGCGCACCGCTGCCCAAGACCCCGAAGTGGAAATTCAACGTAAGCCCGCGCTACGAATACGAGCTCGGCAACGGCGCGTCGGTTGTCGCGCTGGTCGACTACACCCGGACCAGCAAGATCTGGAACGACACCGAACGCGCCTATGCCCTGCTTCGGCATGCGGTCAGTTCGCTCAATGCAAGCATCTCCTACCGGGCGCCCGAGCAGAAGTGGTCGCTCACCGTAGGCGGCACCAACCTCACCAACGATCGCTACCTGGTCAGTGGCGGTAACCAGACCGCAGCCGGCCTGCTGTTCGGAACCTACAACCGCCCCACCGAATGGTACGCCACCCTCGGCGTCCGTTTCTGATGAGGAGACGTCCCTTGTTTCTACGCAATGCATGGTACTGCGCCGGCTGGGATGAAGACGTCGGCATCGGGGCGACCGATCTCGTTTGCCGCAGGATCGCCGGCCAATCGATCCTGCTCTACAGGACGGGCGAGGGCCAGGTCGTGGCGATGGAGGACAGGTGTCCCCATCGCTCCGCCCCGCTTTCGCTCGGCCGCAAGGAAGGCGACGCGGTCCGTTGCATGTACCACGGGATGCTGTTCGGAGCGGATGGGGGATGCCGGGCGGTGCCGGGCATGGACAAAGTGCCGGTGGACGCCAGCGTCCGGACCTTCCCGGTTGTCGAGCGCGACAACTGGATCTGGGTCTGGATGGGCGATGCCGCGCAGGCAGACGAGGCCCTGATCTGCGAGGCGATCGGCCCGTCGGACCCCAAGTGGGTGCTCAAGACCAACCAGTTGCGGATCGATACGGACTATCGTGAAGAGATCGCCAACCTGGCCGACCTCAGCCACGTGTCGTGGGTTCACGGGATGACGTTCGGCGGAAGCGACGACTGGGGCTTCATCAAGCCCCGGCACGAACTGCAACCGCGCGGAATCGAAACCAAGTACTGCGTTCGCGGCGTCCCTGCGCCCACGTTCGCCCATCATCTCTTTCCCGCGGACGCGCGCTTCGACATCAACGTCCACGTCCGCCTGAGCGTGCCCTGCAACTTCATCCTAAGCTTCGCCGTCCATGAAGCGGAAGAAGGTGCAACCGGTCGCGGAATGTCCAACGGCAAGCTGCTGCTGGACACGTTCTCCAGCCAGGCCGTGACCCCACGCGACGAAGGCTCGGTCGATTACTACTTTTCGTGGGGCACAAGCAAGGAAACCTGGTTCCCCGGAATCGTCGACCTGATGCACCGCACCAACATGCACGCCTTCCTGGAGGACAAGCGCATCCTCGAAGGTCAGCGCGAACGGCTCCTGCAATACCCTGGGGCACCCCACGTCGATATCGTCCACGATGCCGGACCGGGGCGGATGCTCTGGGTGCTCGACAAGCTGCTTGCCGAAGAAGCCGAAGCGGTCGAGGTCGCGGCATGACGGTGCAGTCGATTTCGGTCCGGGTTCTTTCCAAGCGGATCAAGGCTCCTGGCATTGCCGCCTACACACTCGGTGCGGAAGGCGGACAGGCCCTGCCGGACTACGCCGCCGGCGCGCATATCGACGTCAAGCTGCCCAACGGCCTGATCCGGCAATATTCACTGTGCGGGGACCGCGCCGATCCCGCCACCTACGAGATCGGCGTGCTCCGCGATGGCGCGGGGCGCGGCGGCTCCGCCTATCTGCACGACACCGTGCGGGAGGGCGACCTGCTCGAGATCGGCGAACCGCGCAATCTGTTCCCGCTGACCCCGGCCCGCCATTCCGTGCTGCTGGCCGGCGGCATCGGTATTACCCCCCTGCTGGCAATGGCGCGCAGCCTCGCCACCTCCGGCAGCAGCTTCGAGTTCCACTATTTCGTCCGGTCGGAAGACCGCGCGGCCTATTGGGACACCCTCTTCAGGCTGGCGCCGGACGAAGCCCTGCATCTCCATGTCGGCGAGCGCATTCCGGCGAGCTTCGCGGTCGAACGGGTTCTAGGCGCTCCCGCGCCCGATACGCACCTTTACACCTGTGGCCCCAATCCCTTCATGGATGCCGTGCTGGATCTTGCCCGCAGCGCGGGCTGGGACGCCGCCAATCTCCACTCAGAGCGCTTTGCCGCGGTCACGGGTGGTGACGACCAGCCCTTCGAACTCGAACTGGCCGCCAGTGGCAAGGTCGTGCAGGTCTCCGCTGACCAGACCGCGGCGGAGGCCCTGGCACTCGCGGGGGTGAGGCTACCGCTGTCCTGTGAACAGGGCATTTGCGGCACCTGCCTGACCACCGTCCTCGCGGGGGTGCCCGATCATCGCGACAGCTACCTGTCCGAAGACGAACGCCTCGCCAACGATTGCTTCACCCCTTGCTGCTCGCGCGCGCGCACGCCGCGTCTGACCATCAACCTCTGAAGGAGCGCAATGATGTCTTCCACACCATTCAAGTATCTCAAGCGCGCCTGGTACGTCGCCGCGATGTCCAAGGAAGTCGATGGCGAGGCGCTGTTCCGTCGCCGCATCCTCGGCAAATCGGTCATGATCTACCGCCTGGCCGATGGCACACCGGTTGCGCTGCACGATCGCTGCCCTCACCGCTTTGCACCGCTTTCGCTCGGCAAGCGGGAAGGCGATGAAGTAGCCTGCCCCTACCACGCACTGCGCTTCAACAGCGCCGGCAGATGCACGCACAACCCACACGGAAACGGCCGGATTCCTGATGCCGCCAAGGTCGACGCTTTTCCGCTCATGGAGAAGTTCGGCTTCCTCTGGATCTGGATGGACAGTTCCGACCCCGACCCCGCGCTTCTCCCCGATTTCTCGCCGCTTGACGAAGGCCATCCCAACGCCGTGGCGCAAACCTACATGCACCTCGACGTTAACTACGAACTGATCATCGACAACGTGATGGATCTCAGCCACATCGACCACGTTCATGGCGAGATCATCACCACGCGGGGCAAACTTTCACCGGTGATCCCCAAGGTACGCGAGACCCCCACGACCATTTCCGCGCGCTGGGAATGGTCGCAGCAGCCGGCCATGATGATTTTCGCACCGTTCATGTCCCGGCCTGACGACGAAGCCCGGCAATACTTCGATATCGTGTGGCACGCGCCGGCAAACATTCAGCTTTCAGTTGGCGCGGTGCAGGACGGCGAGAGCTTCGATGAAGCGGTCAGCCAGTACGACCTGCATACCTGCACCCCCGAAGACGAGTTCAAGACGCACTATTTCTTCGCCACCCGCCGCAACCATGCGGAAGACGACGCGGAATACAACGCCTTGAAGATCAAGGGCATGCACGATGCGTTCGAACTTGAGGACGGCCCGCTCGTGCAGGCCGTGCAGCGCGAAATGGGCGATGCCGATTTCTTCGACCTGAACCCGGTGCTCATGTCGAACGATGTCGCCCCCGTCAAAGTGCGACGCCTGCTCAAGCGGATGATAGACGCCGAAACTCCCTGATACAGGTTTCTCGGGCAACATCGATCTCAAACGGTGAAAATCGCGTTAGCGCGACATCGACGCCGTTTGGGAAAGGGCCGCCGATGGGGTGCTGTGAGAATCAGACGATCCGTTGTGCACCCACTTGAGGGCTCCGAGCAGGATAACTGCGAGCACCGTAGTCAAAAGGCGCGTTCGTGGGCTCAACAGCGGCATTCGCGGTGCGCGGGCTGATCGATGTTCAGAGATCCGGATTGCAGCCCTTGTCATCTTTGCCCCCGTTACCTGATCGTAATGCGCTGGCAAGGCCGGTTACAGCCGCGCCAGTGCAGGTTCCCGCTGCCATCATGGCATTGGAGGACCATCTTATGAAGTTCGGTTTTTCTCTCGCGCTGGGCGCCGCGCTGGCCCTGCCCGTCGCCGCCAACGCCGCACCGTGCAAGGACGCGAAGGGCAAGTTCATCAAGTGCCTGCCGCTGCACCGGCTGCCCTCGCGCCTGCCGCACGCCCGGCCGCTGCGGCAACGCATGCCGCCGCTGCGCCGACCCACGCCGCCACGCCGCACAAGGGGCCGTGTCGGGATGCCAAGACCGGCCGCTTCACGAAGTGTTCGTGAGGTAACCGGTGCGGGGCGGTTGCCTGCGAAGGCCGCCCCGCACCCGGCTATAGACCGCCTTGATCGGACTTGGCCCAGTGTGAGCCGGGCAGCTTCATGGATTCCGTAGGCTGAGACGGCCAACATTGTCGGAAAAGTATCGGGCCATGGCATCAGCGGCTCTGTCCGTCAGTTGTACGAAGGCGCGGCGGCGGTCCGTATCATCTTCCACCCGCTCAACCAGGCCGGCCTGTGCCAATAGTGTGATCCAGCGCAGGGCAGTGGTGTTTGGCACGCCAGACGCGATGCACAGCGAGGTGACGGAAACCCGGGTGTGTTCGGCGCGCGCTGCCGTCAGATCGAGCAGCATATCCCACGCGGGATCGGCGAACATATCATCCGGAAGCGCAACCGCGAGCTGCGCTTCCGGATGATGGCGCGGACGAGGCGCGGATCGGGTAACGGCGGCTGCTTGGCGCGGCGCCTCGGGGCCTCCAGTCTGTGATGATCGGCCTGTTCTGCATCGCGCCCGTCTGTGCCGGTGGTCGCGGTGACAAGCCACTCACCGATCCGCTGATGCAACCTGATCAGGTCCAGTGTGACATCGTGGGGTGGCTGCCTTGACGGCGCTGGGCCGGTTGAAGCCGCAAGTGGGTAATCATTGCCAGATTCGATCGCACGTGTCGCCATGTTCAATCTCCCTGTTGTTGACCAGTTTTCGCGTGCGCAACTGCGTTCGCACCGGTTCGATGACCGTTCCCTACAAGACTGCGAAAGTGACTGCCGACGCTGCCCGCCAGCTTGCCCAGGCAAGCACGCGGGGGGTGTCCGCACTTTTTATTGCTGCCCACGCCGCGTTGGAAATGCGGTTGAGCAGTGGTTTGGGAGGCAGCGATATCAATCACGAGCCCCCCTCATGAATGATACCTCAACATTTAGCCTGTTCAGTGACCTAGAATATATCCGTTTCGGCAGATTTTGCGCCGAATGCACGCGATCAAAATAGCCTGATCTATCAATTTCATGAAACAATGAAATATTCTTTAAATTTAGAAACATTCATTTTGGTGAAGATGGCGGAATACGCGCGAAGAATAGATATTTCTACTTACGCGTAGAAGGCCTTTAACCGTTCGGATGCAGCCAGATCGTTCCCCAATCGACAGTGAATGGCCGCTTTGCTTCAATTCCGAAATGTAGGCGGTGGAACGAGAAACAAGAGATTCGAGGCAGTGCCTTACCTGTCCGCAGGACATTCATCGCGTTCCGCCGCATCTGTTTTCAACAGATGGCCGCGTCGACGATCAAGAGAAGCGAGGCCTGTTGGCTACAGCGTTGGGCAAATTGGGCGGTCGGACAATTACCCGTTGGGAGGAGCTGCCAACAGCAGCGATCTGCCGCAGAACCGAGTCCAAGCACTACTGGTCAATGGATCTCAACACGACGTGGCTGGCGCAATGGCTTGCCTATCTCTGGCCGCAGAAACTCGACAGTGCCCACATGAAGGCAGCGGCGAAGCTCGCCCAGAGGATGGATGAAGATAGCAGCAACTGGACACCGAACTACGGCTTCCTGCACGCCCTTTTTCAACGCGGCAGGCCGTGGGGAGAGCCGGGTCATCTCGTCTAAGCACTGAGCTTGGTTGGCAAGGATGCTGATGTTCGCGGGCTGGCCATCGATGCCCTGATTGAGGGGATTGAAAACCGGATATTCGATCCTGCCATCTTTGCGATAGTTATGACCCGTCTGTGCGAAGGTGAGTGGGTGAAGTACAACCGCCTAGGCGAGAACCTGCTGCAAGTTGCGCAGGTCTCGCCCATTCATGCGAGAGCGATTGATGCAGCCTTGCAGGCGTGGTTGCCTAGCTTTGATCTTGCGCAGCGGAACGGTCACCATGTGCTGCAGGTATTCGTCGAAACTCAAGCGATATCTAACTCACCAATTTCACCATCCACCCGGACCGCCCTGACTTCCCTGACTGGCAAGACCAAGTCTGCATCATTGGCGAAGCAGATACTTGGATAACGAGTGCTCCCGAGGCCTCAGACGGCTGCTCCGGACGAATATGTGTCATGGTACATAGCTGATCGAACTGCTCAAGTTGCGCATGGTGCGGCACCTGCCGTCGTCTTGACTACGAACTATTACCCGATCACTGACTCCCAAGCGATTCCAAATCGGGCGAGGTATTTGCGCAGTCGGTCCGCGTCGTTGGTGCTGGCGCGCTTCTCTCGCGAAGCGGCAAAAAGTTTTCGTCCGGCATCAGACAGTGAGCGGCTGGCGCGGCAGGTCTCGACGACGAAGGCAAGCTGAACGCGATCGAACGGGTCGATCTCGGCCAATGCCTCGTCGCTAAGCAAACCGTCCAGTTGATCGGACAAGTCTTGCTTTCCAGTCCACGCACGCTTCAGGCGCGCGATCTCGGTCGCCACAACCTCGCTGTCGATGCGGCCCTTGGGGGAAAAGGTCGCCATGCGGGTGACACTGGAAGCCAGGTCACGAAAATTGCCTGGCCAAAGCGCTTCGCCAGAGATCGCGAAAGCCAGGTAACGATCGCGTGCTTCCTTGTTGAACGTGACCCGTTCGCTCTCGCGCTCGGCATGGCGATCGAGCTCGTAGTCGAGGTTCGGCGCAATGTCCTCGCGGCGCTGGGCAAGGCCCGGCAGCGCGAAGGTCCAGAGGTTGAGGCGCGCGTAGAGGTCTTCGCGGAATGTGCCGTCAGCGACGCTCTGGGCCAGATCGCGGTTCGTGCCGGCGATCAGCTGAAAATCGCTTTCAGACTCAAGGTCGGCGCCCACCGGGAGGAACCGCTTGTCCTCGATTGCGCGCAGGATCATCGCCTGTTCGTCGAGCCCCAGCTCGCCAATCTCGTCGAGGAACAGCATCCCGCTATCGGCTGTGCGCAACAGGCCCGGGCGGTCTGCTGCCGCGCCGGTGAAGGCACCCTTCTTGTGGCCGAACAGTGCCGACATCGCGCTGTCGCCGCGCAGGGTAGCGCAGTTCACTTCGACGAACTGGCCGCTCACCTGCCGCTTGAGCTTCTTCAGCTCGAAAATGCGCCGGGCGAGCTGGCTCTTACCTGCGCCGGTCGGGCCCATCAGCAGGATCGGCGCGCGGGTGCGGCTAGCGACTTGCTCGATCTCGTCGATCATCGTGTTGAACGCTGCATTGCGCGTTTCGATGCCGGACTTGAGGAACGACGTGCTTTCCGCACTTTCGCTGGCAAAGCGCGTGGCGATGCTGTCGTACCGCGAGAGGTCGAGGTCGATCACACTCCAGGTCCCTGCCGCATCGGGCGCACCGCGCATAGGCTGGGTCTGGAGCAGGCGCCCGGGCAGATAATGCGCCTCGGTCAGCAGGAACAGGCAGATCTGCGCGACGTGCGTGCCAGTGGTGATGTGGATCAGGTAGTCTTCGACATCCGGATCAAGCGGCTGCGAGCGCGCGAAATCGAGCAGCTTGCCGTAAACCTCTTCGAAGTCCCAGGCGTCGGCAAAATCGATCACGTGCCGCTCGACTAGAGTCTCGGGTGAAACTGAGGCGATGTCTTCGCTCACATACTCGGCCAGGCGACTGTGCGCCGAACCGTGGATCATCAGGAAGCGATCGACCCGCAGGTCCTCGTGCATGCACAGGCCTACCGATGGCCGCCACTTCATCCAGCGAGAAGGGCCGAACTTTGAGGCATCAAGCGTCGAGCCGAGGAAGCTGATGACAGTGGTTGGCTTCATGCGTCAGATTTCTATCATCCTATCCTACAGGATACAAATGTTGAGTTTGACTGAATTCTCTGAAACCAGGGAATGAGCAAATAAATCAGAAAATAGCGCCATATATCAGATGGATATAAAGATGCGGCAGATCCGCAACCAAAACTGGCACGCCCCCTGCAATCACTCTGACGTCGGGTCGGTCGAACAGCCCGGCACAAGCGGAACCAAGAGGCGGCCGGAATGGGCCGGCCGCCTCCGAGGTCCGAAAGTTTCCAAGGAGTTGGACTATGGCCAACAAGAGTCTTTTCGCTTCGGCGCTTTCGCGGTTCCTGCCGCGCGCCGACACGGTCAATCAGGCGGGTGGGTCCGCTTATGCCTATGGGCCCGAAGCCAAGCTGGCCCAGCTTGCCGCAACTGGCACGCTGTCCGACGGCTTCTACTCGAGCGCTGAGACCCAGCTCACCGATGTCGTGTTGGCGGCCAAGGACGTCGATCCGGAATGGGTCGCCAAATGCGCGGTCTATGCCCGCCAGTCCGGTGCCATGAAGGATATGCCTGCCTTGCTGGCGGCTTACCTGACCATGGCCGATCCCGACCTGTCAGTGCGTGTGTTCAAGCGCGTTATCGATAACGGCCGCATGCTGCGCACTTTCGTGCAGATCATGCGTTCGGGTCAGGTCGGCCGGGCCTCGCTTGGTTCGCGCCCGAAGCGGCTGGTCCGCGAATGGCTGGAGCAGGCGTCGATCGCGCAGCTGATGCAGGCGGCCACGGGTAACGACCCGAGCCTGGCGGACATCGTCAAGATGGTCCACCCGGCACCGGCCAATGCCGAGCGGCGCGCCTTCTATGGCTGGCTGATCGGCAAGCCCTACGATGTCGCGGCACTGCCCGCCGAGATCGCGGAATTCGAGGCCTGGAAGCGTTCGCCCTCGGGCGAACTGCCCCAGGTGCCGTTCGAATGGCTGACCGCTTACCCGCTCTCGCCTGAGCAGTGGGGCGTGCTTGCCACCCGAATGGGCTGGCAGGCGCTACGGATGAACCTCAACACGCTGGCGCGCAATGGCGCGTTCGCGATTGCGGGGGTCACCGAAGCGGTTGCGGCGCAGCTTGCTGACCAGCAGACGATCGCCCGCGTTCGTCCGATGCCCTATCAGCTGATGGTGGCAATGGGCCAGGTGGGTGACGGTGTACCGCTGGCGGTGCAGGCAGCGCTCGAAAGTGCGCTGGAGGCATCGCTGGCAAGCGTGCCGAAGCTCGAAGGCCAGGTTGTGGTCTGCCCCGACGTCTCGGGCTCGATGAGCTCGCCGGCGACGGGTTACCGCAAGGGGGCCAGCTCGAAAGTGCGCTGCATCGATATCGCCGCGCTGGTCGCTGCCGCCGTGCTGCGCCAGAACCGCGATGCCCGGGTGATCCCGTTCGAGGTGGACGTGGTCAAGCTGAAGCTCGACCCCAACGCCCGCGTAGCCGTGAATGCGGCAAAGCTGGCCGGGGTCGGTGGCGGCGGGACCAATGTCTCGGCTCCGCTCGCGCGGCTCAACAAGGAGCGTGCGCGGGTCGATACGGTGGTGATCGTCTCGGACAACGAGTCCTGGGTCGATCCCTCACGGCGTGGCGCCACGGCGACGATGAACGAATGGAACAAGCTGAAGGCCCGCAACCCGGGTGCGAAGCTGATCTGCATCGACATCCAGCCCTATGGCTCCACGCAGGCCAAGGACCGGGCAGATATCATGAATGTCGGTGGCTTCACCGACGCGGTGTTCGACGCGATGGCGCGGTTTGCCTCTGGGCGGTCGCGCGACTGGGTCGAGATCGTTCAGAATACGGAGGTATGAAAGAAAAGGGTCACGGCGAATGCCGGAAGGACTACATAGGATTTGTGTGTCGCGGGTTCGATCCCCGCCTGCCTTTCGGGGCAGTAGCTCAGTGGGTAGAGCAACAAACGCCGCAAGGCGGTTGTCTTTCTAATCCTGGTCGCCGTGACCCTTCGACAGAATTCAGGAATTGCCGTGGCGAATGCCGGTGGGACTACATGTCTCCAAACCGAAGGTCCGACGAGTAAAGCGCCCAGAACCGCTCGCGGTGACGGGAGATGCGGGTTCGAACCCCGCCGCAAACACGTAGCTTAAGGACCGCGTCTCGCCATCCCTTGTCGCGACGGCAAACCCAATTCACGGCGAATGCCGGGTAAGGACTACATCCTTGCACGATGCAGGTCGCGGGTTCAAATCCCGCCGGGTCCACCAACTGCGGGCCCGTAGCTCAGCGGATAGAGCGGCGCCCCTTGTGGGCAATGTCTTTCCCACACCTCGTCGCCGTGAAACCAATCAATGCTGGCGAATGCTGGCGGGACTACATCGGTAAAGGCCGAAAGGCCGAGCGGTTCGATTCCGCCCCGGAGCAATCCGGGATGTCTCGTCAAACCTCGTCGCCAGTACCTGCAATTCGTCGGCGAATGCCGGTGGGACTACATGGGAGAGCGCCAGCCTCGCGGCTGGAGGTCGGTGGTTCGAGCCCACCTCTGGACAACTTCCGGATAGCTCAGCGAAAAATGTCTCGCCACACTTCGTCGCCGACACCATGATGAAACACGGGAGGTCAGCGATGACCAGTACGAATTTTGAATTCCAGGTCGTCGAAGGCGGCGTGCCGATCAAGATGTGGACGCGCGGCGTGCCGGTTGACGACAAGGCGCGCGACCAGCTTTCGCGCGCGGCGAAGATGCCGTTTATCTTCAAGCATGTTGCGGCGATGCCCGATGTGCATGTCGGGATCGGCGCGACCGTCGGCTCGGTGATCCCGACCAAGGCCGCGGTGATCCCGGCGGCCGTTGGCGTGGATATCGGCTGCGGCATGATGGCTGCGCGCACCTCGCTGATGGCGCACGATCTGCCTGACAACCTAGAGGGAATCCGCTCGGCGATCGAGCAGGCGGTGCCGCACGGGCGCGATGTCGGGCGCGGCAAGCGCGACAAGGGTTCGTGGGGCTCTCCGCCCCCGGCGATTGTCGAGGCCTGGGCCATGCTGGTGCAGCGCTTCGAGCGGATCTGCGACAAGTTCCCGCGGCTGAAGAACACCAACAACCTGGTGCACCTCGGCACGCTGGGAACGGGCAACCACTTCATCGAGCTGTGCCTCGATCAGGAAGCTCGCGTCTGGGTGATGCTCCATTCCGGCTCGCGCGGGGTGGGCAACGCGATCGGCTCGTTCTTCATTGAACTGGCCAAGCAGGACATGCGCAAGTGGCACATCAACCTGCCCGACGAGAACCTTGCCTACTTCCCGGAAGGGACCGACCATTTCGACGACTACGTCGAGGCAGTCGGCTGGGCCCAGGACTTCGCCGCGCTGAACCGCCGCACGATGATGACCAATGTCATCGCCGCACTGCGGGGCCAGATCGCGAAGCCGTTCGATGCCGAGCTTGAAGCGGTGAACTGCCATCACAACTACGTGACACGGGAAAACCACTTCGGCGAAAACGTGCTCGTCACCCGCAAGGGGGCGGTGCGTGCGGCCAAGGGTGTGCTGGGTATCATCCCGGGCTCGATGGGGGCGAAGAGCTTCATCGTGCGCGGGCTGGGCAACCCGGAGAGCTTTGACAGCTGCAGCCACGGCGCGGGTCGGATCATGTCGCGCACCGAGGCGAAAAAGCTGGTGACGCTCGACGAGCACATCCGCGACACCGAAGGCGTAGAATGCCGCAAGGACGCCGGCGTTATCGATGAGACGCCCAAGGCCTACAAGCCGATCGAAGCGGTGATGGCCGCCCAGGCCGACCTGGTGGAGATAGTCCATACACTGAAGCAGGTGGTCTGCGTGAAGGGGTGATTCCCTTCGCGCAGGCCGCCAATTCATTTTGAATGATGGGGCAATGTTCTCAATTGACGGATCCGAAGGCGAAGGCGGGGGGCAGATGGTGCGCAATTCATGCGCGCTATCGCTCGTTACCGGCGAGCCTTTCCGGATCAGCAACATTCGTGGGCGTCGTCCGAAGCCTGGCCTCATGCGCCAGCATGTGACGGCGGTAGAAGCCGCTTGTGCAATCTCGGGATCGGAATGCTCCGGCCTGACGGTCGGTGCGACCGAACTAGAATTCCGTCCCGGCCGAGTGACGCCGGGCGAGTACCGGTGCGCTGTCGGCACGGCCGGTTCGACCGGGCTCGTGCTGCAAACGGTGTTGATGCCGCTTGTACTTGCCGACGGTCCCTCCCGGCTCGTTCTGGAAGGCGGAACTCACAACATGCTGGCGCCGCCGTTCGACTTCATCGAACGCACCTTCCTGCCCTTGATAAATCGGATGGGACCAAGCGTCTCCGCCCGCATTGTGCGGCATGGGTTCTATCCGCGCGGTGGGGGGCGGATCGAGGTCGACATCACTCCGGCTCCGCTCTCGCCGATCGACTGCATCGAACGCGGCGAGCAGCTTGGCGTGGCCGGACAGGCAGTCTTCACCGGGCTGCCGTTCGAGATTGCCGAGCGCATGCTGGCGCGCGCTCGGCGCGATCTTGGCGCTTGGCCTGACGATGCCTTTGCCGTGCGCGAACTTCCTGCCGATCAAGGGCCGGGCGTCATCCTGATGCTGGAGGCGCGCTATGCCAACGTTACCGAAATCGTCAGCGGTTTCGGCCAGCTTGGTGTGCCTGCCGAACGCTTGGCCAAGACCTGCGCAGCCCGGATGAATGGCTACATTGAGGCGTCGGCTTTTGCCGGGCCGTACCTTGCTGACCAGCTTGTCCTACCGTTCGTGCTGGCGGGAGGCGGATCTCTCACGACCGTGAAGCCGAGCCAGCACACGCTGACGGCAATCGACATCGCCAAGCGCTTCACGGGGCTGCGGATCGAGCTGACAAGGCAAGGCGGCGGTGAGCATTTGCTGACCGTGGGATAGGACGTAGAGGCGATCAACCGCGCGGAAGAAGCTTTCCTCATTAGGCTTCAAAATTATCGAACAAACGGGACTTCCGCAAAATTTGCCGGCTCGACCCCACCATCCTGCAGAATCGCAGGTTTCTACCCTTCCCACGAATCTTATTCTGTATGGCCCGCCCGGTACTGGTAAAACGTACAACACAGCACTGGAGGCGGTGAAGCTATGCGACGGCTCCGCGCATTACCCGCAAACCAAGGAGGGCCGTGCTGCGCTGATGGCGCGGTATAATGAGCTAGTTGCCGAAAAGCGGATCGCCTTCGTCACCTTTCACCAGAACTATGGCTACGAAGATTTCGTCGAGGGCCTGCGCCCTGTGCCCATCGGGAACAGCGATGGGGAATCCGTGGGCTTCCATCTGCAACCAGAACCAGGACTATTCCGGCTGATCGCAGAACGCGCAGAAACTGGCGGTCTCGCGGTCGGAAGTGAGCCTTTGAATATCGCTGATAGAGCGGTCTACAAAATGTCGCTTGGGGAGGTTGCTGACTCAGCGTACGATTTCGTTTTTACGGAGTCCCTCAAGAACAACTACGCACTGTTCGGCTTTCGTGACATTGACTGGACCGACCCCCGCTTTTCGGACCGAGAAGAGATATTCTCTGAGGTAAAAAGGCGCTTTCCCGATGACGATGTCACCCCCAACAAGGGTGTGGTGCAATCGCCGGATGTATTCCGCAACCAGCTGGAAATCGGCGATATGTTGGTTGTCGCCAAAGGCAATCATCGGTTTCGAGCAATTGGGATTGTCGAAGGCCAATACGAATATGCGCCCCGGCCTGATGGCCGATACTGTCACCGCAGAAAAGTGCGATGGCTTTGGCATGACAAAGATGGGCTGGACGTCAGCGAATTGTATCCTCCAAAGTTCATCCAGAAAACGCTTTATCGGCTCAAGGACGCGGAACTTAATCGCTCCCTTATTGCTCGGCTTATCTCAGATGCCGTTAGCGAAGGGGCCGAAGGCGATCCATTGCCGCACGTACTGATCATCGACGAGATTAACCGCGCCAATGTTTCGAAGGTGTTCGGCGAACTCATCACATTGCTGGAGTCTGACAAGCGGGCGGGCATGGATAATGCGCTGTCGGTGACGTTGCCGTATTCCAAGCGTCATCATCGGCACAATGAACACGGCGGACCGCTCCATCGCTCTGCTCGACACCGCCCTGCGACGCCGGTTTCAGTTCCGCGAAATGGCTCCGGAACCCGATCTGCTCGGCCTCGTCGAGGGTATCGACCTCAAGGCCGTGCTCACCACAATCAACCAGCGCATCGAGTATCTCATCGATCGCGAGCACCGGATCGGGCACGCATTTTTCATTGGCTGTGAGACAGCTGAGCAAGTTCGCGCCGCAATGCGCGACAAGGTGATTCCCTTGTTGCAAGAATACTTTTTCGAGGACTGGAGCCGTATTCATGCGGTTCTAGGTGACGGGTTTATCCAGGAAGACAAGCTTAATCCGCCACCGGGTATCGAAGGCGACCGGGTTTCGAGCTGGTCAGTGCTCACACCGTCCAAGGCCGATGCATTCAATCGGTTGATCGGCAAAGTGGTCAAGGCGGCGGAGGAGCTTGGCGAGTGATCGCCGAGCTGGCCACCCATCTGCGCCCCGGCGTGCCTGTCGAGCGGGTTGCCGCCTGCTCGTGGCGGGAATGGTTGGCGTGTTTCCCGCCTAGCCCGACCGATCCGACCGATCGCGCCATCGCCGGGTTCCACCCGTGACCCATCTGACCGTCCACGAATGGGGGCCTACGGGCGTACACAATGACACCGGCGTAGCGCCGAAGAACGCCTTCACCCGGAGTCAGGCAAATGCCCTGCTTCGGGCTGCGCGGTCGCATACGCTGGCCAATCAGTCAGGGACCAATATCCTTGTCGATCGCTACAGCGAGCTAAGAGCCCAGCAAGTTGTTGGAGTTATTGCCGCCCCGGGTTGCAGTCTTGAAATTCTGCCCAAAATCGATTCCGGCGTCGCTGAGGGCGACGAGGCAATCCGGACTCGGCTCATGTCAATGCTCGACGTCGCGCTTGGTCTCAAACTCGGAGACGGACAGACGTCTATCAGATGATGGCGTATGCCCGACTCTATCAGTGCCGCGAGGTGATGTTGTTATACCCTCATCACGCCGGTCTAGGAGCTGATGGTCTGAACGCCGCTTACGCCATAATGAAAGGCGATGAACGCCTGCGGATAGCAAGCGTAAACCTGACTACTGGAAAACAGGTGGTTCAACAGCAGCTAGCGGAATTGATTGCCCCCGATGTTGCCGGCTTGGATGTGGGCGCATAACATGGCCACATTTCCTGCGGACGCCGATCGGGGCTTGGTTTCGAGCATATGCTGTGTTGTGCAATGCGCGTCGAAACTCTGCCCGCAGCGATTTGAGTCCTCATCGAGGACCAAGCCAAAGCGCGAAACGGTATTTTTGACGGTATCGAATTAGCGAATCAGGGCAACAAAACATTGTGATATAACGCCTTGTCTGCACGTCACGGTCCCTCTTCTGGCACCATTTCCCCTTCTGAGGGGTTCAGTATTCGGGAATTAGTGGCGTTACGCCTGATCCTGCTTACGGTACGCTGACGGCAGTATGACGGTATGCGATTTCGGTCGGGGGCGTTGCTGCCGCTGGACGTGTCAGGAAACTTCAGCCGGTTTGCAGCCGTTGGTGCAGTCCACCAATGAACGTGTCCAGACCAAATTCAAACGCGGACGCGAGGTCGACCATCGAGGCGATATAGCTGCTGGCCTCAGCGCTCTGTTCATAGATCACCCAGCCAAGGATGAAGCTGGCGAAGGCGCCAGCGGCCGCAACGGCATCTGAAGTGGCGAACCCGACCTGGACCAGTGGGGCCATCAGCATCGGGATGATCTGATTACGGGTGACTTCGGTGGGTGGGGCCATCGCCAGGATTCGCCCACTGTCGCGGTGCGTCAGAAAATTTCGGCGCTGCGCCGTGCCGACATCACGAAGCCAGCCCTGCCATGCCTCTCCGGGTGCCGGATTGCGGACGCTTTCGGTCAGCATTCGCTCGACCATGAGGCTGTGGAGCGCCGTCATGCTGGGAACGTGCCAGTAAAGCGCCGGGCTTTTAACGCCGAGGGCGGCCGCAATCGTGCGCGTCGTCAGGGCATCGACGCCATCCCGTTCAACTAGCCGCCACGCCGCATCGACGATGACTCCGGGATCGAGAAACGCGTCCTGCTTTCTGGGCCGGCCAGCAACGCGTTTCGGTTCAGTTTTCACCCCCGGCACCTCCCACTTGACTCTTGCCTTTGTATTAAATTATCAATGATAAATAAACAAGGGATGAGGCGCCGTGAGGATAACACAGATCGACACGCTCCGGTGCACGATCGGCGAAGGTCCGGTGTGGGACGTGGCCGAACAGGCGCTCTATTTCATCGACATCCTGGGCAGGAAGGTTCTGCGGTTTGATCCTGCAGCCGGAGAAACGCGCTGGTGGGATCTGCCCGACGTGATCGGGTCCATGGCGCTGCGAGCGGGTGGAGGCGCGATCGTGGCTTTGACGAACGGCGTTCACACGCTTGATTTCAGAACCGGTGCCTGCGCGATGCTGGCAGCGAGTGACGACCTGAACGACATGGTCCAGCTCGCCGATGGCAAAGTGGACCGGCGTGGGCGATTCATTGTGGGATCGAGCGACCGCGCGATGAAGCAGGCGCGGGGCAAGCTTTATGCGTTGAGTGCCGATGCGATCCTGCGCGAAATCGACGATGACATCTTTCTATCGAACGGCCCGTGCTGGTCCCCCGACGACAGGACTTTCTATCACAGCGACAGCATCCGCAACACGGTGTTCGCCTATGATTACGACATCGACACGGGCACAGCCGCAAATCGTCGCCCCTGGGCGAGCACGGCCGAACTTGGCGGCATCCCGGATGGCGCAACGATCGATACCGACGGCTGCATGTGGATGGCGATTTGCGAGGGGCAGAAGGTCGTCCAGTTCCGCCCGGATGGCGGATTGGAGCGAGTGATCGACATGCCGGTCAAATGCCCTTCGAGCGTGATGTTCGGCGGGGCGGCGCTCGATCAGCTGTATGTCACCTCGCTCAGCCCGGCATTTCTCGGTCGGGAAGCGGCGGCGCTTGATGGCTGCACGTTCGTGATCGAAGGGCTGGGCGCGAAGGGACTGCCGGAACCAAGGTATGCGGCGTGAAAGGACCGATGCCGCTCCTGATGGTGATGGTGTTTCTCAACATCGCCGGATTCAGCCTGATCCTGCCGCTGCTGCCGTTCTACGCAAAGGCGTTCGATGCCTCGCCATTTGCCGTAGCCTGCCTGTTTGCCGCCTATTCCTTCGGCAGCGTGTTCGGAGAGATATACTGGGGGCGGCGTTCGGACTCGATCGGCCGCAAGCCCGTCCTGGTCCTGACCACGGCCTGCGCAGCGCTCAGCTACGTGGCGTTTGCATATGCGCCCGATCTTGCCTCCGCGCTCCTCATCCGCATCCTCAGCGGCTTTTTCAGTGGCACGTTCGGCGTGGTCCAGGGCGTGATTGCAGATATCACACCGCCCGAAACCCGCGCCAGGAACATGGGCTACTTCGGAGCGGCCTTCAATCTCGGTTTTGCCACGGGCCCTGCGATAGGCGGCTTGCTGGCCGACACGACGCAGGGACTGACGGGATTCCATGCGCCGATCTTTGCCGCAGCAGCGCTGGCGGCAGGCGCATCGCTGTGGGCCGTGCTGGCCTTGCCCGAGACGAGACCTCCTGGTGCAGACGTGCGCCCTGCACCAAGCTATGGCGAAGCGTTTCGCTTCGTTCGAAACGACGGGCTGCTGACGCGCCTCTTCCTCATAGCGTTTTGCGGAATCGGCGCTTTTGCGTCGATGGAGGCAGTGTTCGGGTTGTGGACGCAAGCCAATTTCCGCTGGACCGCGCATGAAGTGGGGCTGACATTCCTTGCGGTCGGCGGCGCGGGGTTGCTGGTACAGACGCTCATGATCGGTCCGCTGGTCGGACGCTATGGCGAGGCGCGGGTCATCGTCGGCGGCTTGTCGGTGCTGATCGCTGCTATGGTGCTGCAGCCGCTTATCCGCTTGCCTGTCGCATCGGTGGTGCTGATGGCGGCGCTGATGGTCGGACACAGTCTCGCCTTTCCCAATGCCGGGGCACTGGTATCGCGAAGCACGCCACCGTCCGTTCAAGGCAGCGTGATGGGGCTCAACATGGCATCGAACGCGCTGTCGAGGATCGTGGCCCCACCCCTGTTTGGCTGGCTGTTCGCGGTGAGCGCCGACCTGCCGTATTACATTTGCGCGCTGATGATTGCGGCGATGCTGCCCGTTGCCTTGGGCGTTGTGCGCATCCGGGAGAGCAGAGCATGACCAGTTTCAATCCCGCCGCTTTCCGCGCCTTTGCTGCAGCCGTTGGCAAGGACTGGGTGATGACGAGCGAGGACGATCGCATCGCCTATTCCGATCACTTCGCTGCCGATGAGGCGAAGCACCAGCCGAGCGCCGCGGTGGCACCTGCGAATGCCGAAGAAGTCCGTGCGGTGGTCCGGATCGCCAACCAGTACAAGGTTCCGCTCTGGCCGATCAGCCGGGGCAAGAACTTTGGCTATGGTGGCGCCGCGCCGGTAATGAAGGGCGCAGTGATCCTCGATCTCAGCAGGATGAAAGCGATCGAGGTCGATGCCGAAAACGGCACGGTGCTGGTCGAACCCGGTGTCGGCTTTTTCGATCTCTACGACTATTTGCAAGAACGCAAGATTCCGCTCTGGCTGTCGGTACCGGGCAACAGCTGGGGATCGGTGGCAGGCAATGCGCTCGATCGCGGGGTTGGCTACACGAGCTACGGGGACCATGCCGCGCGCATCTGCGGGCTCGAGGTCGTCCTGCCGGACGGCGATATTGTCCGCACGGGCATGGGCGCGATGGCCGGCAGTCCGAACTGGCAGCTCTACAAGCCGGGCTTTGGGCCAAGCTGGGATTCACTGTTTTGCCAATCCAACTTCGGAATCGTTACCAAGCTTGGCCTGTGGCTGATGCCCGAACCGGAATCGGTACAAGGGCTTGATTTCGAGTTCGACCAGCCTGACGATCTTGGCTGGGCAATTGACACGATCATGCCCCTGCGCCGCGAAGGCGTCATCCAGCAGAGCCCAAGCATTGGCAACTGGCTGCGCTCCGCGGCCGTCATGACCACCCGCGATCAATGGACCAAGGACAAGGGCCCGCTCGGTGAGAAGGTGGTGACGGCGATCCGCGAGAAGTTCAAGATTGGGTGGTGGAGCGTGCAGGTGCGCTTTTACGGGCCCAGTGAAATCACCGATGCTTCCATGCGAGTGCTTGAAAAGGCCTTCGAAAAGAAGCCGATCCTGTCGAAGAAACCAGCCAGATGGACGAGGGGTGATGCGCCCGAAGGCTCGCCGGTCACGGGGGTTCCGGTCAGCTTTCCGCTGGCCAATGCGAACTGGCATGGCGGTCGCGGCGGGCATGTGGGCTATTCGCCAGTGCTGCCACCAAAGGGTGATCTGGCTCTGGATCAGTTCAAGCGAACCTATGAACTCTATCAGAGATACGGCATGGACTATCACGCCAGCTTCGCGATGGGCGAGCGCAGCCTCACCAACGTCAACCAGATCCTGTATGACAAGGACAATCCGGACATGATGGGCCGGGTCGATGCGATGTTCCGCGCGCTGGTGGCGGACGCAACTGCCAAACGCTACGGCGAATACCGGACCCACATCGACTACATGGACCTTGTTGCCGGCACCTACGATTTCAACCGGAACGCCTTGTTGCGGCTCAACCAGCGAGTGAAGGACGCGCTTGATCCCAATGGGATCATCGCGCCGGGCAAGAGCGGAATCTGGCCCAGGCAATTGCGGGAGAACCGGGCATGAGACGCGGGACCGCCCTGTCCGCGCTCGTCCTGGCCGCCGCGATTGCCGCACTGGCAAGCGCTTCACCCGCGCTGGGTGGCGACGACACGCAGATCACCAACGCCTTCCGTGGCGCCCTGCAAAATCGGGCCAGCAAATCGCCCGATGAACGTCTGTTCGTTGAAAAATGCGGGATGTGTCACCGGCAAATGGGAATGGGCACCGTAATCCTTGCAAGACGCATGGATTCAAAGGAGGCGATGCTGGAAGCACGCGAGGATCTTACCGCCGAGACCGTCATCGCCAGCGCACGCATGGGGATCGGCAACATGCCACGCATATCCCGCGGTGAAGTGAGCGACACGCAGCTTGCGCGGATTGCAGCCTATCTCGCAAGGGAAAAGGGCCAATGAAACTGTCCCGCCGCCAGATGCTCGTCACCGTTGGTGCAGCTGCGATCCCCGCCAATGGGCTGGCGCGATCGGCCAGGCCGCGCCTGCTGGTGGATCGTGCGCTGCCGGACATCGCTCCGCACTTTCCCGAAGAGGCCGTGGTCATCGATCGAGTCGGTGATCCGGTGCGTCAGTTGCAGCGCCTGCTGGAACGATCTTCCCGTCCCATCGCAGGTTTGACCAATGGCTCCGACATGCTCGTCGCACGCGGATCGGCACGCGAAGTGAAACGAAAATTCACATTGATTGCCCGGAATGGCGTGGTGTTTCACTGGACGATAGGCGAGGAAAAAGCTTCATGAAGGTCGCGATTTTAGGCAGCACCGGCTTTGCCGGATCATTCATTCTGGCCGAGGCGCTGACCCGCCCAGAGCTTGCCATCACCGCTATTGCCCGCAACCCCGACGCGCTTGCGCAGCACGAGCGATTGACCATCGTCATGGGCGACATATTCGACGCTTCCCCGCTGGTCAAAGCCCTGCGGGGACATGATGCGGTGATCCACGCTTTCCACCCCGGACGCGCGGCCGACATGGCCGATGTCTATGATCAGAGCATTGCAGGACATGAAGCGATCATTGCCGCCACACGGGCAGCCGGTGTGCCCCGTCTGGTATGCGTGGGCGGTGCCGCAAGCCTGATGACGCCGGAAGGCAAGGAATATCTCGAATCCAGTCATTGGGACAAGGCATTCGATCCTTACCGCAACGCGATTCTGGGCACGCGTGCGCTCTATTATCTGCTCAAGCCGGTGAACGACCTGGACTGGGTATTCGTGGCGCCGTCTGCATGGTTGCGGCCCGGTGAGCGCACGGGCAACTTCCGCATCGGCAAGGATGACATGCTTTTCGCCGCCGATGGGACAAGCTCGATTTCAAACCAGGATTATGCGCTCGCCCTGATCGACGAGGTCATCAGCCCGAAGCATCACCGCGAACGCTTTACGGTAGGATACTGATCATGAAGGCCATGCTGATCACTTTCGACATTACCCCAGGCAAGCAGGCCGCCTTTGAAAAAGCAGTGTCGTTCCACGTGAACAATGTCCGCACACGCGATCCCAGCTATTCCTTCTACAGCCTGACGCGCGACCGCGACATTGATACGCGCTATATCCTGATGCAGCAGTTCGAGAGCTGGGAGACACAGCAGGCGCATCAGACGTACGACTATGTGCTCGACGCGATGCCCGCGATGAACGCCTGCATCGCAAGCCCGCCAAGCATCGACTGGCTGGAGGTGGTCATCTGATGCGGTTCGACGGAAAAGTTGCCCTGGTGACGGGCGCGGCAAGTGGAATCGGCCTTGCTGCGGCCCAGGCCTTTGCGCGGGAAGGTGCAAAGGTCGTGCTGGCGGATCGGAACAGTGCGCTTGCCGAAGCTGGTGCCGAAGCGATCCGCAGCGCCGGTGGCGCGGCGACGAGCGTTTTCACTGATGTCAGCGATTTTGGCGCTTGCGAAGCGATGGTCGCGCATGCCGTCGAGACTTTTGGCGCTCTCCACATCGCGTTCAACAACGCCGGCATTCCTTCTGCGATTGGCGGATCGTTTGAAGACTTCTCCGTGGAGAATTGGGATTCCTTGATCGCCACCAACCTGAATGGCGTTTTCTACAGCATGAAGGCCGAGGTTCCCGCGCTGAAGGCCCATGGTGGTACGGCCATCGTCAACACGGCTTCGGTCGCCAGTCTGGTCGCAGCCCCTGGCATGGCGGCCTATGTTGCAAGCAAGCACGGCGTGGGCGGGCTGACCAAGGCCGCGGCGCTCGATCTGATCGGCCAGGGCATCCGCGTCAACGCGATCTGCCCCGGCTTTGTCGATACACCGATGCTTGCCGGGGCAATTGCGGCACCGGAGGCGCGGGCCGCAATAAGTGCGATGGCCCCAATTGGCAGGATCGCGGCCGCAGACGAAGTCGCCAAGGCCGCGCTGTTTCTTGCCTCGGACGAGGCCAGTTACATGATTGGCGTCATGATGAGCGTCGATGGCGGGGTTGTCATACAGTAGCGGAGCATAAGCAGCGCCGGGCCCGGAACCTGCCTCGCAACGCTTGCGCTGCAGGAACGGAATGGCATTACGGCTGGATGGGAACTGTGACCTGATCACACCTCGACGACGCCTGGGAGCCGCCGCCGCCTAACATTGTTGCGGCTATGAAGCCGCCGACGACGAGGACGACAAAGCCCACAGTGACGAGGCCGAGGTACTTGTCGATGAAGCGCTTGATCGGTGCTCCGAAAAGACGGAACAGCACGCCGACGATCATGAAGCTGATCGACCGGCTGACGATGCTGGCAAGGATGAACGGCACCAATGGCATCGCGATGAAGCCGGCCGTGATCGTCAACAGTTTGAACGGAATGGGCGTGGCGCCCTTGATCATGATGATCTCAACCCCGTACTCGCGCAGGTAGCATGCGGCCCTCGGGAAGCTTTCAGCAAGCCCGAGCGCAGCCAGGAGTTGCGTGCCGACCGTGTCGTAGAGTGCGTAGCCGATCGCATAGCCGAGCAGACCCCCGAGCACCGAGGCAGCGGTCGCGACTGCGGCGAAGCGGATCGCACGTTTGGGTTCAGCAAGGCACATCAGGCCGAGCAACGGATGCGGCGGGATCGGAAAGAAACTGGCTTCCATGAACGCAAACAGCGCCAGCCACCATTCGGCCTTCGGGTGAGCAGCCTTGGCCAATGTCCAATCATAGAGGCGACGAAGCATCCGGATTCCAGTCGGTAGTTGCAGCCCGGCGTTTAGGCGAGAGTGCATCAAAGTGCCAGCTTTCGACCGCATTAACCAAATTGGTACTTTGCTCTTGACATTTGTGGCTGCGATAGGTACATAACAGGAACAACGCGGCACACCGAGTCGCTTCTGATGGTCGCCAGACAAAGCGGCATTCTCGACAAATCCATTCACTTCAAACGCAAGGATGGTCTGAATGGCCAAGCCGATCCGATCTGCGTCCGGCGCCGCCCGGGCGACGATCAATGACGTCAGCAACACACAGGATGAAAGGGTAAGTCCGCGATGGCGCACGGATTTCCTTGCGGCACTGGCCGAGACTTCGAACGTGACGGCAGCAGCAGCCGCCGCCGGCGTCAACACCAGCCGCCCTTATGGATTGAAGCGGAGCCAACCGGACTTTGCTCGGGCCTGGCGTGAAGCTCTGTGCGAGGGTTATGACAATCTCGAGCTCGAACTGCTGCACAGACTTCGCTTCGGCGAACCCAAGGACAGCGACGCCAAGTTCGACAACGCAAACGCGCTGAGGCTTTTGTCCCAGCACCGCGAGACGGTTGCCCGGCAACGCGCGATCCGAGAGAACGCGGACATCGCTGAAGTGCGTGCCTCGATTCAAACGAAATTGCTGGCAATGCGCGATCAGGTTGTTGCGCGCCGCAAGGCCGACGCTGCAGCAACCGGCCCGGGTCTTGCAGATGAGTGAGGCTGAACCGATCGATTGCCTCATTGACGCGGGGCCGGAGGAAATCGGCACATTTCTATCCCGGCTTTCTGACCTTGAATGTCGCGAATGGCGATGGGATTGGAACGTCTGGGCTCGAAAGGCGCAACGCGCGCCGATGGGCGACTGGCGCATCTGGTTGGTCATGGCTGGTCGAGGGTTCGGCAAGACGCGGCTTGGTGCGGAATGGGTTCGGGAGCAGGCCGAGTTGGACCCCGAAGCGCGGATCGCTCTAGTCGGCGCTTCACTGCACGAGGCGCGCAGTGTCATGGTCGAAGGCGAAAGCGGGCTGCTTTCGATCGGCGCGCCCTGGCGCCGCCCGGTTTATGAATCGTCGGTTCGAAGGTTGGTCTGGCCCAACGGTGCGCAAGCCTTTCTTTATTCGGCGGCGGAGCCCGACAGCCTGCGCGGGCCCCAGCACAGCCACGCCTGGTGCGACGAGATTGCCAAGTGGGACAACGGATCGAGCAGGGCAACCGCAACCTGGGACAACCTGCTGATTGGGCTACGCCTTGGCATCGACCCACGACTGGTTGCCACTACAACGCCCAGACCGGTGCCACTTGTGGCCCGTCTCCTCGCCGAAGGGTCTGATGGGGATGTTGTCCTGACGCGGGGAAGCACGTTCGACAACGTCGCCAACCTTCCGGCCCGCTTCACCGCTGCGATGCGGCGCACTTTCGGACGTTCCGTTCTGGGCCGGCAGGAACTGCATGGCGAGATGATCGAGGACCTGGCGGGCGCACTGTGGAGCCGTACGCTGATCGAGCAGGGCCGGGAAACCATTGCACCTCCGATGACGCGGGTAGTGGTTGCGGTCGATCCGCCAGCGAGCGCGCACGGAGATGCCTGCGGGATCGTCGTCTGCGGGATTGGAGATGACAGAATCGCACGGGTGCTGGCCGACTGTTCGGTCGAGCAAGCCAGCCCCGAGCGATGGGCCCGCGCCGTTGCGGATGCTGCCCGCGCCTGGTCGGCGGACCGGGTGGTGGCCGAGGCGAACCAGGGCGGGGCGATGGTCGAGGCGGTGCTGCGCGCCGCCGAAACATCGCTCCCACTGCGCCTTGTCCACGCGAGCCGCGGCAAGACGGCGCGGGCCGAGCCGGTTGCGGCACTCTACGAAGCGGGACGGGTCCGGCACGCTGGCATGTTCCCGCGGCTGGAGGACGAACTGTGCGGACTGATGCCGGGTGGTGACTACCAGGGCCCCGGGCGATCGCCTGACCGCGCCGATGCCTGTGTGTGGGCTTTGACCGAGCTCATGCTGGGACGGGCGGGAGAGCCCCGCATCTGGTTCGATTGAAATTCAAACCGAAAGGCTGATCATGTCGTTCTTTCAATCGTTGGCCGCGGCCTTCAAGGGCGAGGCGGTGACTCCCCGCGCGCCTTTGGGACGGAGCTTCGTTTCGCCCTGGATCGCAACCTCGGACTGGCATGGCGAACCGTCACGTGGGCCGATCAATTATCCGGTGGCGATCCGCGAGGCCTACCTCAAGAATCCGGTGGCGCAGCGCGCGGTGCGACTGGTTGCAGAAGGGATCGGTGGCGCACCTGTCGTCGCGTCCGATCCGGCACTGCTGGCGCTGGTCAACGAGACGAGTGCTGGCCAACCGCTGCTCGAAACGCTCGCGGCGCATCTCATGCTTCACGGCAATGGCTATGTGCAGGTTCTGCGCGACGTCGATGGCAACCCGGCGGAACTGTTTGCGCTGCGGCCGGAACGGGTGACGATCCTGCCTGATGCAGCAGGTTGGCCTGCAGCCTTTGCCTACAAGGTCGGCGAAAAGGCGTTGCGGATCGAGGCTCTCGACGATTTTGGGCGGCCCAACCTGATCCATGTGAAGCACTTCCATCCTGTAGACGACCACTACGGCGCGGGCTGCCTGGAGGCGGCCGAGGAATCGGTGGCCATCCACAATGCAGCAGCGCGCTGGAACCGTTCGCTGCTGGAAAACGCGGCGCGGCCATCGGGCGCGCTGGTCTATGATCCGGGCGAACCGGGCGCGGCGCTTTCGGCCGATCAATTCGAGCGGATCAAATCGGAACTGACCCAGGCCTATGCCGGGCAGGTCAACGCCGGACGACCGATGCTGCTGGAAGGTGGCCTCAAGTGGCAGAGTCTCGCGCTTTCGCCGGCCGACATGGACTTCGCGACGCTAAAGGCTGCAGCAGCGAGGGACATCGCGCTTGCTTTCGGTATACCGCCGATGCTGCTGGGAATACCGGGCGACAATACGTTCGCCAATTACCGCGAGGCCAATCGTGCCTTGTGGCGCCTGACGCTGCTGCCGGTTGCGGGCAAGATCCTGTCAGCATTGACCGAAGGGCTGGCACCATGGTTCGGCGAGGCCAAGCTTGTCATTGATCTTGATCGCGTGCCAGCTCTTGCTGAAGATCGCGAGCGCCTGTGGAGCCAGGTCACGGCCGCCGATTTTCTGTCGGACGCCGAGAAGCGCTCAATGCTGGGGCTCGCGGCATGACGCGCGAGGAGATGCTGGCGCGGCTGATCGCGCAGGCCGAGGGTGAAGGCGGCGATCTCGTCACTTTGCGCGCCATCGTGGAGGAAGCAAGCGATCTTGGCGCGGCGCGCGTGCTGGCCCGGATGGGGCTCGCCGACGAGAGCGCGCACCATGATCTTGCCGAATTGCGCCAACTCCTGAGCGCCTGGCGCGATGCCAAGGCGAGCGCTTGGAAGGCGGCGGTGGGCTGGGTGGTTCGCGCAGTGCTGGCCCTGTTGCTGTTCGCGATCGCGGTGCGGTTCGGCTCGGGAGATCTCGTGCGATGACAACGCCGTTCCCTCAGCCACAAATGCGCTTTGCCGGTTACGCGGCAATCTTCGGGAAACGCGACAGCGGTGGCGACACGATCCGTCCCGGCGCTTTCCGAGCGAGCCTTGAGCGGCGGTTGGCCGAAGGCCTGCGCCTGCCATTGCTGTGGCAGCACCGGCCCGACCAGCGGATTGGCTGGATTGATCTGGCGAACGAGGACGAACGCGGTCTGCGCGTGGTTGCAACGATTACAGAACCGCAATCGGCTGCGGCCCGCGCATTAAAGGACGGCGCGGTGGACGGACTTTCATTCGGGTATCGCGTGCGTCAGGGGCGGGCGCTGCCTTCAGGACGCGAGTTGCATGACCTCGACATCATGGAAGTGAGCCTCGTCACCCGGCCGATGCAGCCGCTTGCCCGCGTCCATTATCTCGAGACGGCCGCCGCCGAGGCTGCCTGAAATTCTCTCGACGACGACCAGAATTACCCCGCGGCTACCCCATGGGGTGGCCTTCTTGATGCAGAAAGGACGTTGTGCCCCATGGATAATCTGAACCTTGAAACCAAGGCCGATGCGCTGACCGGATCGTTCGACATCGTCGAGCGCCAGGAAGCGCAGGACGCCGCGCTGGCAATCCTGCGCAGCGATGTGGACGAAGTGAAAGGCCGGCTCGAGAAGGTTGGCCGCGCTGCAGCGGTCCGCCCGTTGCTTGACGGTTCCGGTCTGACCGAAGGGCCGGAAGTGAAGGGCTTTGTCGATGGCTACCTCCGCCATGGTCGGGAGACCGAGCTGAAATCGCTCTCCGGTGTGGTGGCCGCCGATGGTGGCTACGCCGTGCCGCAGCAGATCGACCAGATGATTGCGCGCCGCATGGTCGAGATCAGTCCGATCCGCGCGATCGCCAACGTGGTCAAGACCGGAACTTCCGGCTTCCGCCGTCTCATTTCAACCGGCGGAACGGCCTCGGGATGGGTCAGCGAGACGGGTGCACGTCCGGAAACCGCGAGCCCGAAGCTGGCCGAGATCGTGCCGCCTACGGGCGAGCTTTATGCCAACCCCTCGGCAACGCAGGCCATGCTCGACGATGCGGTCTTCGACCTCGAAAGCTGGCTGGCGAACGAGATCGCAACCGAGTTCGCCCGCGCGGAAGGTGCAGCGTTCATCTCGGGTACCGGCACCAACCAGCCCAAGGGCTTCCTCGCCGCGACGATGAGCGCAGCGGGCGACAATACCCGCGCATTCGGTTCGCTTCAGTTCATTGGTTCCGGCAACGCCACGGGCTTTGACAGCACGCCGGAAGCCAAGCTGATCGATCTCGTCTGCCAGCTCAAGGCGCCTCTTCGTCAGGGTGCTGCCTGGGTCATGAATTCGACCACGCTGGCTGCGGTGCGCAAGCTCAAGACCGCCGATGGTGCATTCCTGTGGCAGCCGGGCCTTGTCGAAGGTCAGCCGGACCGCCTGCTGGGCTATCCTGTGGTCGAGGCCGAAGACATGCCCGACGTTGCCGCAAACCAGTTCCCGATTGCGTTCGGCAACTTCAAGGCCGGCTACCTGATCGCGGAGCGTCGCCAGACCACGATCCTGCGCGATCCCTACACCAACAAGCCTTACGTCCAGTTCTACGCCACGCGCCGCATCGGCGGTCAGGTGCTGGATAGCGACGCGATCAAGCTGCTGAAGATCGCGGTCTGATCGGGCGCGCGCCCTGCCTCCTCCCCCTGACGGGCGCGCACCGACTGCGCCCGCGGCTACCTTCCCCTTGTTGCCGCGGGCGCCCCTCTTCCCAATAACGGACCGGAGATTGCCATGATGCGGGCAATTGTCGCACCGCCTGCCCTGTCTTCGGCGGCGCTTACCGAACTGAAGGCCTGGCTGGGCATTTCCCGGTCTGCCGATGATGCCGAACTGATCGCGCTGCTGCGAACGGCGCTGGATGTTTGCGAAGGGTTCACCGGTGAAATGCCGCTCGAATCCGGTTGTGAGGAAACGCTCACGGCCAGCAGCGAATGGCAAACCCTCTCCGCGCGGCCTGTACGCGCCATCACGGCGCTGGTGGCGGTGAACCTGACTGGCACACGTATCGCCTTGGCAGCATCGGATTATGAATTCGACATTGCGGCGGACGGCACAGGCCGGGTCCGCCTGCGCAAGCCGATAGAGCAGACCCGCGTTGCCGTGACTTATTCCGCAGGAATTGCAAGCGACTGGGAAAGCCTTCCTGATGCGATTCGCCACGGCGTGATCCGGCTATGCGCGCATCAGCACCGTGCCCGCGACGACGATCGCAAAGCGGCATCCTTGCCGCCATCGGTGGTCGCGGCGCTGTGGCGCCCCTGGCGCAGGATGCGACTGGCATGATCAGAGCCGAGAGCAATATCGGCGAGATCGCCGGCCGCCTGACTGACAAGGCATGGGCGCTGGCGCAAGCCCGGGCGGTGCTTGTCGCACGTCGTCGCGACGCTCGTCGCTGGCGCAAGGCCAACCTGCTGTGGCCCCTATTCGGACAGGATTGAACCAATGGAAATTCCATTCCGAGCCACACTCATCGAATGGCTGGCAAGCGATCCCGCACTGGCCGACGCCCTCAACGCGGTAGTCGAGGGAACGCCTTCGCGCACTGCCTTGCCCTGGCTGGCCCTTACAACGAGCGCGAGCACAAACTGGGGAACCAAGACCTTGGCGGGGCGCGAAATACGCGTGGCGCTGGAACTGAATTTCCGCAGTGACGACCCCCTCGGCGGAGCGGCGCTCGTCGCGGCGATCGAAGCACGCGTCGAGAGCCTCCCTGTCGACCAGTCCGCGAACGGCTTCCGGATCGCCAGCGTCGGCATGATCCGCGCCAGAGCCGAGCAGCGTGGCGAGGCCGTGCGGGTGGTTGTGCTCGAATACCGGGCGCGTGTGCTCGCGGTCTGATTTTCCCATATTTCCAAGGAGAAACAACGATGGCAGCCCAAAAGGGAAGCGCGTTCCTGCTGAAAATCAGCGATGGAGCCGCGACGCCCACCTACAACACCGTCGCAGGCCTGCGCACGACGCAGATGTCGATCAACGGTGAAGCGGTGGTGATCACCAGCAAGGACTCCGGCGGGTGGCGCGAACTGCTTTCGGGCGCCGGTACGCGATCGGTGACGGTCAGTGCTGCGGGCATTTTTCTGGGCAGCGCGGCCGAGGGCCAGGTTCGCGGCAATGCGCTGGCAGGTACGATCGCGGATTACGAGCTTTCGTTCGAAGGCGGCGAGAAGATGCGGGGCAAGTTTCTTGTGCAGCGGCTCGACTATTCGGGCGATTTCAATGGTGAGCGCAACTATACCATGACGCTCGAAAGTTCGGGCCTGGTGGCGCAGGTCTGATGCCGGACGCAGCCAATCCGCACCGCGGGGAGACCGTGATCGTCATCGGCGGCCAGCCGCTGGTCCTGCGACCGACGTTCGGCGCATTGGCGGCGGCCGAAGAGGAACTGGGGCCGCTGTTCGCGTTCGTGGAACGGGCAAGCGCTGGTCAGTTACGCCTGGCCGAGCTGGTCGGACTGTTCTGGCATTGCCTGCGCGAGCGCAACGGACTCGATCGTGACGCCTTTGCCGAAGCGGTTACTCGCGAAGGCCTCGCGGCCTGCACCTCGCCGCTGCGCGCCTTGATCATACAGATCCTGAAGGGCGCCGGGTGACTGAAAGTTTCGGCATGGGCGCTGCGCGGATGAGCGGACAGGCCGCGTTGCTGCTGGGCTGGATGCCGGAGGTGTTCTGGTCCGCGACGCCGGAAGAATTCGCTTCGGTGATTGCCGCAATGCACCAGCCCGGCGGCGGCGCGATCGACAAGGGCACGCTGGACAGAATGATGGAGGCAGACCGTGGCGGATGAACTCGATACGCTGATGATCGACGTGCGCGCCAATACGTCGGGCTTTTCGGCTGACGTTGCACAGATGCGGGGCAGCTTCGATTCGATCCTGGTGGAAGGCTTTGGTCGTGCCGGAGACACGCTGGAGCGCGGGCTGCTTGGCGCGATCCGGCGCGGCTCGATGGGTTTTGAAGACCTGCGGCGCATCGCGATGAATGTGATCGGTGATATTGCTGCGCAAGCTGTTCAAGCAGGTATCGGGTCGCTGGGTGGTGCAACGGGGCTTGGCCAATCTGGCGGGATCGGGGGACTGCTCTCCGGACTCGTCGGCTCGATTTTCGGATTGCCGGGTCGTGCGACGGGGGGGCCGGTGGCACCGGGCCGAGGATATCTGGTCGGCGAACGCGGCCCCGAATTGTTTGTGCCGACGTCCGCCGGGCGCGTCGAGGCTTCGGAAGGTGGCGGAAGGCGGAAGGAAGTCAATGTTTCCATCCGCATTGTCAGCCCGCAGGGCAGCAGCCAGCCCGATAGCCTGCGCCGGTCGGGGCGACAGGTTGCACAAGCGGTGCGCCGAGCACTCAGCGACTTCTGACACATCGGAGATCCCGACATGACCTACTGGCTCGCCAAGCGCCGGACGGTGCAGCACGCCGACACGATCCAGCGGTTCGACCCTCGCTTCTGGACAGTTAACTTTCCCAGGCCAGCGATGGCCTCGGTCGTCACGACGGCGCCCGATGGCTTGCGCGTCGACACGGTTTTCCAGAAGGCGGACGATCTCGTAGGGCTGATCTGGGAATCACAGGACACCTGGGATCATCCGCTGCTGGCCTATGATACCCGGCGTGACTACTCGCGCCTGACGCTTTCCTTCCGTTGGCGATCCGAAGGCGTCCTGCCGCTTGATGCGGTCAATGGGCCGACGCTGACGATCGAGGGTAGGGATGCGGCCGGCAATGCCCGTGCCTGGTATGTGCGTCTTTGGAATTACGCGAGTGGATCGCCGACGGACGCGTTGGTGGTCTTGCCATTTTCCGAGCTGAATGGCGGCTTCCTGCTGCCGGCGGAGGCCGACCCGGTCCACGTGACGGATATCGACCGGCTGTTCATCTCGCTGGTGCCGCCGGGTTATGGGTCTGGTTCCGATGCGTTCACGTCGGCTGCGACCGGGTGGGCCGAGCTTACCCAATTGCGCTGTGAAGGGCACAAGCCAATGCTCGAGATCGGCGATGTCATGGTGCCTCCGCACGGGCTTTCGATGTGCACTGGATATGACGATGCCTACAATCTGACGCCGGCTCGACTTCTGCGGCAGGTTCGGGGCCTGGGCTATCGCGGGAGCATCAATCACTACATCGGCATGAGCCACTTCTTCCCGCTCGTGCCCGATGGCACCGGGGGCTTCGTTGTCGATCCGGCACTGCCGGCGATGAACGCTGCGGCTCTCGCCTGGCACAAGGCGTTTTTGGCTGAAGCCGGTGCCATGGGGTACACGGTCATCGCATCTCAGTCGTACGAAGTTCTGGCGCAGCATTGCCCTGCTGCCTGGCAGCAGCGTGCCTGGAATGGCGAGGCTGGCCGAACGGGCTGGTCACCACCCTCGGCCTTGCTTTCGCCAGCCAATGCGCAGGCTATGGCCTGGGTGCGCAAGGTTGGCGTTGCTCTTGTCGAACTGATGAAAAGTGCCGGACTTCCAGTGCGCCATCAGGTAGGCGAGCCGTGGTGGTGGGTAACGGCTGACCGGCGGATCTGCATCTATGATGATGCGGCAAAGGCCGCGCTTGGCGGCAGTCCCGAGGATATACCGGACCTCTCCGCCACGCTGACAACGACCCAGAAGAACCTGCTCGATGCGGCTGGCGCGATCCTTGCCCAATCCACTGCGGACCTTGCCACGGCGGTAAGGACAGCGGCGGGCCCGGCAGGGGCCGAAACGCTGTTGCTTGCTTTCCTGCCGACCGTACTCGACCCCGCAACGCCCGAGGCGCGGCGTGCAAACCTGCCGACGGGCTGGGCGTCTCCCGCTTTCGACGTGTTGCAGCTTGAGGATTACGATTGGGTCACCACAGGCAAGGACGCGCTGCGAAAGCAGGGGCGAGCCATTGCCGAAGCACGACTCAATTACCCTCGCACGCGGCAGCACTACCTCTCTGGCTTCGTTCTCAATGCCCAGAATGCCGAAAGCGAGTGGCAACGGATCGATTCGGCCGCGAGCGAGGCAGTCGCGCTTGGTGTGGCCGAGACGTTTGTATGGGCGCAGCCCCAGGTTTCGCGGGACGGATACGTCCGCCTTCCCGATGCGCGAGGAGACGAGAACATGCAGTCCTTCGATGATGTCCTGTTTCCGCTGGCACTGGGTCGAGACGCATCGGTCACGCCCGAGTTCTCAACCAATGTGACCATCACTGCCTCCGGCTTCGAGCGACGCAACAGCCTGTGGTCGGATGCGCGACTTCAGTTCGATGTGGGGCCCGGCGTCCGGTCGGAAGCCGAACTGGGTGAGCTCATCGCGTTCTTCCGTGCACGGCGCGGACAGGCACGCGGCTTTCGTCTCCGTGACCCGTCGGATTTCAGCTCAAACGGCATGACGGGGACGGCGACACCCGCCGACCAGATGATCGGTACCGGCGACGGTGCTACTTCGCGCTTCGCCTTGGTCAAGCTTTACGGTGACGGCGAGGACGCGCAGCGCCGCCGCATAACGCGGCCTAGAACCGATACCGTGCGCGTCAGCGTCGACGGCGTGGAGACCAGCAACTTCACGCTGGAACCGCTGGGAGTAATCGCTTTCGCCGTGGCTCCCCCGGCAAGCGCGGTCGTGCGTGCCGGCTATCTTTTCGATGTGCCGGTACGCTTTGCCGAGGATCGCCTCGACGTTTCAGGTGCGGAATTCGCTGCGGGCGAAGCGCCCAGCGTCCCGCTCGTCGAACTGCGAGAAGACGCATGACACGGACCTGGTTTGGCGAGCCACTGGAGACGGTGGCGGTATGGTGGCGGATTGAACGGCGAGACGGAGTTGCGCTTGGCCTTACGGGCCACGACCGCGATCTCACTTTCGCGGGCCTGCGTCACCGTACTGCGCCTGGAATGGTGCCGTCAGCCGTGCGACGAACGGCAACCCTGGAAGCTGATTCCGCAGAAGTAACCGGCGCGCTCAGCCATGATGCGATCGGGGAAGATGACCTGTCTGCCGGTCGCTTCGATGGCGCACGCGTTTCCATGGGATTGGTCGATTGGGAAACGCTCGAACATGAGACCTTGTTCACCGGTACGGTAGGATCGGTTGGCCGGGAGGGAGAACAGTTTTCCGCCGAACTACAGTCGATCAAGCAAGACCTGGCGCGCCAAGTGGTGCCGCGCACTTCGCCAACATGCAGGGCCGAATTTTGCGGAGAGGGATGCACCCTTTCACCGGCGCGCTTTTCGCATGAGGCGCTTCTGCTGGATATCTCAGCTGACCGCCGGTGGATCACAATCGGCGTTGCGGATCCTGCCAGCTTCGAATTCGGGTGGATTCGTGCCGTCGATGGGCCGGAGACAGGTCTTCCGATTCGGGTTCAGTCGGTTGAAGGCGAATGGCTGGGACTCGATCGTCCGATGTCTGACGGAATCGTCGCTGGATTACGGCTGATCCTGCGTGAAGGCTGCGATCACACTCTTACGACCTGCTCCAGCCGTTTTGCCAATGCGGCCAACTTTCAGGGTGAACCATTCCTGCCAGGTAACGACCTGCTCACGCGTTACCCGCCAGCGCAATGACAGATATGTCCCTTGCCGAAGCCGCGATGACACTCGTCGGTTCACCATTTCGCCTGCATGGCCGGTCGCCGGAAACAGGCCTCGACTGTGTGGGCGTGGTTGCCGAAGCAATGCGGCGCACGGGCGCAAGGCCCGACTGACCTGAGGGCTATTCGTTACGGCTCATGTCGGTCTCGCGGTGGCTGGAAAATGCTTCAAGGAGCGGGCTTGCTTCCGTCGAGAGCGGAGGCGACGTCGTGCTCTGCATGGCAAATCCGGTCCAGCCGCACCTCGCTATCGCAGTGCCAGGTGGCTTCGTCCACGCCCATGCCGGGCTTGGTCGGGTAACTTATCTTCCCGGGCCACTTCCATGGCCTGTCGTCCGCCAATGGCGATTTGGCGAAAAGGATCATTGAACCTCATGGCAACGCTTATCCTGTCGACCGTAGGCACACTCGTGGGCGGTCCCCTTGGCGGGGCAATCGGCGCCTTGATCGGCCAGCAGATCGATTCGAGTCTGTTTGCGCGCAAGGTCCAGGGGCCGAGACTCAAAGAGTTGTCGGTCCAGACGTCCAGCTACGGCTCCCCGCTGCCGTTGCACTTCGGCACGATCCGATCGTCAGGAAGCGTAATCTGGGCGACCGAACTGGTTGAACACAAGGAAAAATCCGGCGGAGGCAAGGGACGACCCTCGGTGACGTCCTATACTTATACGGCGTCATTCGCGGTCGCACTGGCAAGCCGCCCGATTGCGGGCATCAGACGGATCTGGGCCGATGGCAACCTGCTGCGCGGCGAAGCGGGCGATCTCAAGGTCGGGGGCAAGATGCGGGTCCACAACGGATTCGGCGACCAAACTGCAGATCCACTCCTCGCGCAGGCCGAGGGAAGCGCGCTCAACCCTGCCTATCGCAACCTGGCCTATGTGGTGTTCGAGGACCTGGAGCTCGCCGATTACGGCAACCGCTTACCCTCGCTTACGTTCGAGATAATCGCCGATGATGGCAGTGTTGCGATTAGTGATATCGTGCGGTGCTTGTTGCCCGGAGCACTGGCCAATGGGCTTTCCACGGCGTCTTTCGCGGGTTTCACGATCGATCAGGGAAGCGTCGGCGATGTGCTATCGACGCTGTCCGACGTCACGCCGCTCTCATGTAGCGTGCAAGCAGACGCGCTCGCATTCCGTCTGGCCGAAACACTGCCAGCAGGCACGCTCCCTTTGCTTCCGCCCCCCGTCGCGGGAGGCGACAACGCCGAAGACGCTCGCACAAGCGGATGGTCGCGAAGGCGGGAATCGCTTCCTTCGGCAAGGCAGTGCGCGCTGCGCTATTACGACACCGCCCGCGACTATCAGCCGGGCTTGCAACGCAGCATCGGACGCAGCGGTCCCGGCGACGTCAATGTCATCGAATTGCCTGCCGCTATGGCCGCGCACGAAGCCCGAGATCTGGCCAACCGCGCGGCATGGCGCCTGACAGTGGCACAGGATTCGATGAGGTATCGCATCAGCGAGATTGCCCCCGCGTTCATTCCTGGCGCGATCGTGCGCAATCCCGTCGTCGACGGAGTCTGGCGAATTGACCAATGGGAGTGGCAAGCCGACGGTGTCATGCTCGACCTCGCATTGGTCCATCCTACCACCGCCGCAAACGTGGGGACCGACCCGGGTCGATCGAACCGTGCGCCCGACCTCATTGCCACCCCGACCATCATGTCGGCATTCGAAATTCCATGGGACGGCAGCGGTGACGGAGCCAGCGCCGCGTACCGGGTCGCCGCAAGCGGAGCGGGCAGCGGTTGGACAGGGGCAACGCTCTATGCACGGCAGGCCGACGGCACGATGCTTCCGGCCGGTGCGACGGGAAGACAACGCGCAATCGCAGGCATTGCCATGGTAAGCCTGCCTCCCGCTTCGCCGCTGCTGATTGATCGAAGCGGGTTCGTCGAGGTGGAACTTGCTTCGGACGATTTCCTCCTCGCAGATGCGACTTGGGCTCAGCTGGTGCAGGGCGCAAACCTCGCCGCCTTGGGCTCGGAATTGATCCAGTTCGCACGTGCGACGCGCATCGGCCCAAAGAGATGGCGGCTTGCCGATCTGTTGCGCGGTCGCGGCGGAACCGAAGCGGCTGTCACAGGCCACGAGTCAGGAGAGCCGTTCGCCATTATCGACGAACGCCTGGTTTATCTGGACCATTCCCTGATCCCGAACGCCTCCACGACCGAAATCGTCGCGATCGGCTTGGGCGATGCAACGCCAGTCGTCAGTCCCGTGACGAATCCGGGACTGACACTGCGGCCCTTGTCACCCGTTCATGGCAGGGCAGTGCGAATGCCGAACGGCTCGATCGTAGTGTCATGGACCCGCCGGTCACGTGGGAGCTGGAGATGGCTGGACGAAGTCGACGTGCCGCTCAACGAAAGCGCCGAGACATGGGAAATTGCGTTCACTGCACCCGGGACACTCAGAAAGGTTTGGCAGACAGGCTTGGCCAGGCTTGAAATCGAACCTTTGACCGGCGCCGGCATGCCGACCGGAACATTCGAAGTGCGCCAACTGGGTCGTTTGTCGCAATCGCTCCCGCTGGCCATTCCCCTCCGCGCATCATGATTTGAAGAAAGGGCAACCCATGAGTGATCCACTCAATTATTCGGCCGTAACGCCGCGATTTGGCTTTCCGCTCCTTTTCTCCGGTCAGTCGCAAAAGGAAGTGACGGTCAACGAAGCGCTGACTCTGATCGATGTGTTGCTTTACGGTTCGGTCGAAGGCCTCGTGACAGCCGAACCGGCGAATCCGGTATCGGGCCAAGCATGGATTGTCGGCCCAGATCCTACCGGCGCGTTTGCCGGTCACGCCGACAGTCTGGCGGCATGGACCGAGGGTGGATGGCGGTTTCTCGTGCCTCAGGACGGGCTGATGATTCTAGACCGTTCAATCGGATCCCAACGCCACTACTCGGGTGGTTGGGCCCCGATTTCCTCACCGAATCTGCCTTCCGGTGGCACCGTAGTGGATATAGAAGCGCGCAACTGCCTGACAGCGTTGGTGAATGCTCTCGAAGCGGCGGGCATTATTTCAGCAAACTGACGGAACCATATCGCGTCTGCAGCATTCCACCGGCACATGAGGGCGTCTTCAGCTGACTATTTGTATGGCACAACGGTTTCAATTCGTTGTTTTCATGCAACAGTTGGTGTGTTTGTCCGCTTGCATGACCACTTTGGAACCGTTAGACAGACTGCACGACGTGGCATGATGTCGCTTAAAGGGGAAACTATAATGCGGAAACTGGTCCTGGGCGTGGCCCTGGCCTCGACTGCCTTGGCATCACCGGCATTTGCTCGGAATGATTCCTGGTATGTCGAAGCCGATGCTGGCGCGATGATTGTCGAAGACATCGAGAACCTGCTGGGTTCGAACCAGAACGGCGTGCTCGACACGCGCACCGGCTATGACTTCGGTGGCATTGTTGGTTATGACTTCGGTGGCTTCCGCCTCGAAAGCGAAGTCAGCTATCGCCGCGCCGAAGAGAGCTCTTACGACGCCGTTTCGCGTGTTGTGCCTGAGGGTGCACTGGGCGGCGGCGCTGAAGCTCTCAGCTTCATGGTCAACGGCCTTTTGGACTTCGGGCCCGATGACGGCATTCAGGGCTTCGTCGGCGGCGGCGTTGGCGTAAGCCGCGCGAAGATCGGGGTGATCTACAACGATACTCCGCGCAACGTCGTCGATTCGGACACCGGTTTCGCATGGCAGGCGCTGGCCGGCATTCGTGCACCGCTCAGCGACAACATCGACGTGGGCCTTAAGTATCGCTTCTTCAACCAGGATCACATCGACCTGGTGAACAACGCTGGCACCAACGTCCGCACCAAGTTCCGTTCGCACTCGTTGCTCGGCACGCTGACGTATAACTTCGGTGGCGCTGCCCCGGTCGAGGAAGCTGCTCCGCCGCCGCCTCCCCCGCCGCCGCCGCCCCCGCCGCCGCCGCCTCCCCCGCCGCCGGCTCCGGTCTGCAACAAGGGTCCGTACATCGTGTTCTTCGACTGGGATAAGTCGGACATCACGCCGGAAGCAGCGACGATCCTCGACAACGCAGTTACCGCATACGGCAACTGCATGAGCGTTCCGATCATGCTGGCTGGCTATGCCGACCGTTCGGGCACCGTGAAGTACAACCAGGCACTGTCCGAGCGTCGCAACGTATCGGTCCGTTCGTACCTGTCGACCCACGGCATTCCCGATGGTTCGATCACGAGCCAGGCCTTTGGCGAAAGCAATCCGCGCGTTCCGACCGCTGACGGCGTTCGCGAACTTCAGAACCGTCGCGTGGAAATCACGTACGGTCCGGGTTCGGGCATGTAATAATCGGTTAAAACCGATATTCGGAAAAGGGGCTGGAGCAATCCGGCCCCTTTTTCGTTATGGTCTCGTGTCCACACGTGCGGAGGCCAGATCATGATGCAAAAGATCGCAATAGCTTGTCTTGCAGGAACTATTCCGCTTGCTGGCTGTGCCACGGCTCCTTCCGCAGTCGACTCCGTCCAGATCCTGGCAAAAGCGAACCTTGCCGACGCTGGTGGCAAGTCGGTCGGCGTAGCGACCATCGAGCAGACTGGCATGCAGGCGACGCTTCGCGTCAGCGCCTCGGCGCAGACGCCCGGCTCTCACGGAATTCACCTTCACATGACGGGCAAGTGTGAAGCGCCCGCTTTCACTACTGCAGGCGGGCACCTTAACCCGATGAGCCACCAGCACGGCACGCTCAACCCGAGCGGCCCACATTTGGGCGATTTGCCAAATCTAGACATCGGCGCAGATGGTACCGGCAGCTTGAACGTGCCGATGAACACCAGCATTGCAGACCTTCGCGCAGCGCTCTTCGACGCCGATGGCTCTGCGCTGGTCCTCCACGCCGGGCCTGATGATTACAAGACCGATCCCAGCGGCAACAGTGGCGGTCGCCTCGCGTGCGGCATTCTCAGGCCTGCGGGTTGACCATTGTCATCGTGACATGGAAGCGTCGTTGGCGGCCTTCGCAAGGATAGCCTGCGCCTTGGGCGTGCATCGAATCGCCGTAACTAGCAAGGCAATCCCGATCGGAACCGCGACGAGCGTCGAAAGCACGCCTGCGGCGAGGTTGCTGTCATTTCGCGCAGAGACGTATCCGGCCATGAACGGTCCGAGCGCCAAGCCTACCAAGGTGGTCGCCAGAAAGAATGTGGCTGTCGCTGTGCCTCGCATGCGTGGGAGCACGAGCGCCTGGCTTGCGGCGGCCGCCGCGCCGAGGGCACTGCTCGAGAATGCCTGTGCGAAAAACGACGATGCGACGAAGACGGCGAAACTGTCCGTGCGATAGGCCAAAACAAGCGGCAGGACCGGCGCGATCAAACCGAACAGGGTGACGTAGACGCGCCCTGCCACGAGCCGCAGATGGAGGTAATCGGCAATGCGTCCGCCAGCGATCACGCCGAGAAACCCAGCGACTGCGGCCGGGGCGCCAATTGCCCAGCCAAGATCGCCTTTGCTCACGGCAAATACCCGCTCCGCATAGGGCGCGGCCCAGTATGACGAAGCGTATGCGGTAAACGCCACCATGCCATATCCCAGCGTTGTGCAGATGAAGGCGCGCGATCGCCAGATCATCATGAACGTGGCTGCATCGGCTGCGCGCAACGCACTCGCCCAACTGTACACGGCGTAGACGCCAACCCCGACGAACAACCATTGTTGCAATGTCGATCTACCGAGCAAGCTGACCAGGCCGAAAACGATCGCGGAGATCACAAGGGCCATGGCCAGATTGGCGACGAGCGCCTTGCGCCCCCGACGCACGGCTGCCAGCAACGTCAATGGTGGGATCACGTTTAGCAGCTCGGCAAGAAATTCGCGAAAGGGCCTGTCCGATCCTTCGGTGGGCAAGCCATCGATTGCGCCGCGGACCGGCTCACGGATGAAAGATACCCAGATTGCCAGCAGCAGCCCGGGCAAGCCGACCGCCATGAATGCGGCCTGCCATCCGACTAGCCCAAGCGGGCCGCCTGCAGGGTATGCGGCGTTCCATCGCTCGACGACGAGCCCGCCGACGAGCAACGAGAGCCCTCCGCCGAGGAACAAACCGGAGGAATAGATGGCCAGCGCAGTGGCGCGCAGCCTCTGGGGAAAATAGTCGGCTATCAGCGAATACGCTGCGGGGCTGGCGGTAGCTTCGCCGATTCCCACACCGATGCGCGCCGCGGTCAGCTGCGAACCACTGCGCGAAAAGCCGGAAATCGCCGTCATTGCCGACCACAGGGCGAGCCCAAGGCTCATCAAGCGAACCCGGTGCCAGTTGTCTGCCAGACGGCCCAGGGGAATACCGAACAGCGAATAGAAAACCGCAAATGCGGTGCCGTAGAGAAAGCCGAGGTCCGCATCCGTCAGGTCGAGGTCGCGCTTGATGTCATTTGCCAGAATGGACAGAATCTGCCGGTCGACGAAATTGAGGATGTAGACCAGCACAAGGATGCCCAGAACATACCAGCTATAGGCAGGTACCGGCTCGTTCGCGTCAGTCTTGATCAGATCTTCAGCCGATCGCGTAGCTCGTTCCGTCATCAAGGCCTGCCTCTGCAAATCCTGCACGCCTCAGACGACAACTGTCGCAGACGCCGCAGGCTCTCCCATCCGGCAGGGGATCGTAGCACGACCAGCTCTGGCCTGCGTCCAACTCCAGCCGCGCCGCCTCTTGGGCGATCTGTGCTTTCTTGAGATACTGGAGCGGCGCGTGAACTTTCACCGCCCCGCCGTCATTGCCGATCTTGGTGGCAATGCAGGCAAGATTTTCGAAGCCCGCGACGAATTCCGGGCGGCAATCGGGATAGCCCGAATAATCGAGTGCATTAACGCCGATGAACAGGTCCTTTGAACCCGCAGCTTCGGCCCAGGCCAGTGCGAGCGACAGGAAGACGAGGTTTCGCGCAGGAACGTATGTTACCGGGATATCGTCGGTCAGCCCGTCCTTCGGAACGTCGATATCGGCCGTCAACGCCGATCCGCCGAACAGACGCAGATCGAGCGGCAGCACGACATGGCGCTCGATGCCCAGCCTTGACGCGATCCTGCGCGCAGAATCGAGCTCGACCCGGTGCCGCTGGTTGTAGTCGATCGTCAGCGCGAGGACGCGAAAGCCCTGCTCCTGCGCAAGGGCGGCGCAGACCATTGAATCCAGTCCGCCTGAAAGCAGGACAACAGCAAGGGGAGCATCGGCAGCAGGAGGTTTGGCTGGCATCGGGCAATGGCTAGCCGTGCCGCAGCATGGATGCAATGGTTTCGCTGGAAACCGCCACCATTGCGTGGATCAGCGCTTGCAGGTTCCGATCCGACGGGCTTCCGCCGAAAAGTTGAAGGGGAGACCGCTTTCGATCCCCTGCGTGTCGATCTGGGCCAGACGTGCGTTCTCGAACCTGATGTGGGTGTGACCATAGCCGTTAGCAGGGCAAGAATACTGGACCGTTACGGCCCCGGGGCTGTCATCGATGACAAAACGACGGCAATTGTCGCGCGAATGGCGGATCTGGATCAGACGCCGGCCACTGTCGATGCAGACCTGCGTTACCCCGCTGGACTGGTCGCGCGGCTGGATCTCCCAAAGCCCTGGCTCCAGTCTGTCCAGCATGCCGAGCGCAGGTCCTTGGGCACCGCCGCTCGTCGCGGTGAAGCCCGCATAGAGGCAAAGGCCCATCAGCGTCGGCCTTGCCAACCAACCAACTTGACGAAATGCCTTTACCATACCGGGTCTCTCGCACAGCACTCACGGTCAGGTCTGTGGACCTGCGCACACAAGCCCTATACCATCGCCCAGCCTGCGATGAAACGTCCTGTATCGTCGATGAAACGTGAAATATGCTGTTAGATTTGCCTGAAAGTGCGTCTCTCAGGGCAAATCGATCCCAAACTCACGCGAACAGAACGCGCAGTCGACGACGATGAGACCCTCATCGTTGCGCATCTCGGCGCGTGCCTCGGGGGCGAATCTCGCCAGCACATCACGGTAATGTTCAACGGTACAGCGGCATCCGCGTACGATGGGCTGGCCCGGTTCGACCCGTATCTCTCGCTCTTCGTGAAACAGTCGCCAGACAACACCTTCGAGATCCAGTGCCGTATCGGTTAGTTCTTGCGCCGTAATTGAACCACCCAGGATCGCGACGTGTTCCCATTCGGGATGGTCAAGCGGCGCGTGAAGACGCTCGCGCCCCTCCTCCCCATCCGGCAGATGCTGGAGCAGAAGCCCACCGGCAACGCACCCTTCCGGGCTCGATTCTATGCCTACGCGGATTAGCGTCGGAACCTGCTCTGATTGCAGGAAGTAGCTCTGGCATGCTTCGGCCAGCGAATTGCCTTCAAGTGGCACGACGCCTTGGTAACGCTGCCCAGTTGCTGCCAGATCAAACGTGATCGCAAGGTAACCGTCGCCGAACAGCGCGAACAGCGACGGCACCGGCCCCAGTTCATCAAGCCTCGCCCGGTCATGGCGCACGTAACCCCGCAACTCGCCATTGCGGTAATCGCAAACCAGAAGATCAACCACGCCGTCCTGCGTCTGCGCCTGAAGCGTGAGCTGGCTGTCCTGATCCTTGAGAAGCGAGCCCAGCAACGCGGTCACAACCAGTGCCTCGGCCAGGAGCTGGCGAATTGGCGCGGGATAGCTGTGAGCCGAGATGATCCGGTCCAGCACAGGCCCCAGCCGCACCACCCTGCCCCGCGCGTCGCGATCAGGCAGAGTAAAGTGCAGCAGCCGGTCGAAGCCGGTGGACGGCTGATTCGGGTCAGTCATGCCAATGACCTCAGATCTGGCCAAAGGCCCAACGCAGGACCGACTTCTGCGCGTGGATGCGGTTCTCGGCCTCGTCCCAGATGACCGAGCGCGGGCCGTCGATTACCGTATCGGTCACTTCTTCGCCGCGATGTGCCGGAAGGCAATGCAGGAACAGCGCGTCGGGCTTTGCCTGCGCCATGAGCGCCTCGTCAACCTGATAGGGGCACATCGCCGCCAGCTTGGCCTCGGCGTGGGCCTGCCCCATCGATATCCACGTGTCGGTCACGACAACGTCTGCCCCGCGCACGGCGTCGGCAGCATCGCGCGTGAGACGCACGTTAGCACCACCCTTGCGGGCAGCCTCGATGAAGCTTGGGTCGGATTCGTAACCCTCGGGCACACCGATCCGGACGTTGAACTTCATCAGGCCCGCCGCTTCGACGATCGAGTTGAGCACGTTGTTGCCATCACCCAGCCAGGCGACCTCGAGACCGGGTAACGCTTTGCCATGTTCGATCACGGTCAGCAGGTCCGCCATGATCTGGCAGGGATGCGAAAGGTCGGTCAGGCCGTTGATGACCGGGACCGTCGCGTAATGCGCAAGCTCCTCGACCTTGGCGTGGTCATCGGTGCGCAGCATGATCGCATCTGCCATGCGGCTGAGCACGCGGGCAGTGTCGGCCACGGTCTCACCCCGCCCAAGCTGCGTCGTCCCGGCATCCAGAACCAGTGCCGAACCGCCAAGCTGGCGCATTGCAACATCGAACGACACGCGGGTGCGGGTCGAATTCTTCTCGAACACCATCGCGAGGAGATGCCCGGCAAGCGGCGCATCGCGATCAGCGCTACCCTTGGGTTGCCCCTTGCGCGCCGCCTTGCGATCGATCGCATCGTTGATCATGGCCGCGATTGCGTCGCCGCCAGCGTCCGTCAGGTTCAGGAAATGCCTGGTCACGTAACCGGCACCTCCGGCGCATAGCTTGCAGCAGCGGCCGAGAGCCGCTCCATGAACTCGTCGATGTGGCTGTCGTCGATGACCAGCGGCGGGATGACGCGCACGGTGTTGTCACCAGCCGATACGGTCAGCAGTTGATGATTGTCGCGCATGTGCGCAACGAACGGCCGCGGCTCCACCTTCATCATCAGGCCAAGCATCAGGCCACGCCCGCGCACGCCGATGAACAGGTCGGGATAGTTGCCGATAAACTGCTCGATGCGGCCCCGCAGCCGCTCACCCTTGGCGCGCACCTCGGCAAGGAACGCCTCGTTCGCGACGACGTCGAGCACAGCTTCGCCCGCAGCCATTGCCAGCGGGTTGCCACCGTAAGTGCTGCCATGCGTGCCGGCCACCATGCCGCGCGCGGCCTTCTCGGTGGCGAGGCAGGCACCGATCGGGAAACCACCGCCGATGCCCTTGGCGGTCGCCATCACATCGGGCGTGATGCCATACTGCTCATAGGCATAGAGCGTACCGGTGCGCGCCACGCCGCACTGTACTTCATCGAAGATCAGAACGAGATCATGCTCGTCGCACAGCGCACGCAGCCCTTGCAGGAATTCCTCGGACGCATCGCGGATGCCGCCCTCGCCCTGGATCGGCTCGACGAGGAAGCCCGCGGTATTGGGCCCCATTGCCGCCTTGGCACCTTCAAGATCGTCGAAATCAACGTACTTGAAGCCTTCCAGAAGCGGCAGGAAGCCCTTGTGCATCTTCTCCTGATTCGAGGCGCTGATCGTTGCCATCGTGCGGCCGTGGAACGCGTTCTTGAACGTGATCAGCTCGTACTTGTGGTCGTTGCCGGCAGCGCTGTGATAGGCGCGCGCGGTCTTGATCGCACACTCGACAGCCTCTGCGCCCGAATTGGTGAAGAACACCGTGTCGGCAAAGGTCAGGTCCACCAGGCGCTGCGCCAGTTGCTCGCCCTGCGGGCTGCCATAAAGGTTCGACACGTGCATCAGCGTGGCGGCCTGCCTCTGGATCGCGCCGATCAGGTGTTCGTTGGAATGGCCCAGCAGGTTCACTGCGATGCCGCTGGCAAAGTCCAGATAGCGAGTGCCGTCTTCCGAGATCAGGTGGCAATGTTCGCCTCGCACCGGACGCACGCCACTCCGGGGGTATACGGGCATCAGCGGGGTGATCGACATTGGCATCTCCTGTTCATTCTCGAGAATCGGCCCGACTTGTCCAATGGGGGCCTGATCCGGTGAGGGATTCGCAAACGACAAATGGCGACCCCGATCCCAATAGGATCACGGGCCGCCATTTGCGCGTTGTTAGATTGTTGCAGGCCCCCGGTCAATTCGATCGGGGAACAGTGCAGGTCGGTCAGTCCTGACGCGGCACCAGGTTGACCGCCGAGTACTTGCCTCGTCGATCGACCTCGAGGTCGAACTCAAGCTTGTCGCCTTCGTTCAGCTCGCGCATGCCCGAACGCTCGACCGCGCTGATGTGCACGAAAGCGTCCGGCTGGCCGTCATCACGCGTGATGAAGCCGAAGCCCTTCATCGCGTTGAAGAACTTGACCGTGCCCGTTGCCCGTTCGCCGGTCAGTTCGCGCTGCGGAGCCGCAGGCTTTGCTGCCACGGGGATCACGTCGCCCACGACTTGAAGGTCGGCAGCCGAGATCTTCCCGCCGCGATCGACGAGGTTGAACTCAAGCGTCTGACCTTCGGCAAGGCCTTCGAGACCTGCACGCTCAACGGCGCTGATGTGGACGAACACGTCCTCGCCACCGTCTTCACGCTGAATGAAGCCGAAGCCCTTCTGGCCGTTGAAGAACTTTACGACACCCTTGCCGGTGCCAACGACCTGGGCAGGCATGCCACCGCCGCCGCCGCGCGGGCCGCCGAAGCCGCCACCGCCGCCGCCGCGCGGGCCACCGCTGAAGCCGCCACGATCGCCGCCGCCGAAGCCGCCGCGGTCACCACCGCCGAAGCCACCGCGATCGCCGCCGCCAAAGCCACCACGATTGCCGCCACCGAAGCCGCCACGGTCACCGCCGCCGAAGCCGCCGCCAAAACCGCCGCCACCGCCGTAGGGATCAAAACCACCTTCGTCGCCGAATCCGTCGCGCTTGTCTCTGCCGCGACCGCGCCGCCCTCTGTCAAAACCCATAGAAATCAATAGACCTTCAATCCGCCCCTACCTTCACGGCACCACTGGCCGGACGCGGGGACCAGCGGCACGACGAAGGAATCAGTACCGGACTTTTAGGGGCCGGCCTTCTCCTTTGCGCGAAAGACTATAACTAAAAAAAAGAGCAGCGCGAATGGAATCGACAGCAAGCGCTCGATTCACCCCGAAAACTGTGGCTTTCATGCCGATCATGGCGGTTTTTCGCCCCCCTTGCCCCGCACGCAGGCATTGGGCACAAGCGATCGGCTGCCCTAAGAGGGCTTCTTGCCAGCAGGACTCGACCCGCATGTTCCGCAAAATAGACGATAAAACCTATGCCAGCCCGCAGATCTCGCTCGCCGAAGTCGCTTACGCAAAGGCACTGGGCATCGGCCTGATCGTCAACAACCGGCCCGAAGGCGAATCCGACGACCAGACCCCTGGTCCTGATATCGAAGCGGCCGCACGCGCCGCCGGCATGGACTACGTCGCCATTCCCGTGACGCACGCCGGCTTTTCGATGGCGCAGGTCGAAGCCCTGCTTGCCGCGCTCGATGTGGCCGGCGATGCCCCTGTCCTCGCCTATTGCCGCTCGGGCACCCGCTCGACCCTGCTCTGGGCACTGGCCCAGGCCAAGGCGGGTGCCAACCCCGAAGACATTGCGGCAAAGGCGGCAGGCGCTGGCTACGACATCGGCCCGATCCGTGCGACCGTCGACATGCTTGCAGCCCAGGCCGGCTGAGTCCTGAATGGCGCTGATCGATCAGGTGCGCGACCTTATGGCGATGCCCGGCGTCGCCATGGCGCTGCAACTGGCGGGGTCGCTTGTGGCCATTCTCGCGCTGGCATGGCTGGCGCGCAAGCTGGGCCTCGGCGGCGATCCGCGTATCCGCGGCGAAGACCATGCCCGCGCGCTTGCAGACGAGGCGCTCTGCGGCTTCGATGCGCGCCAGACGTGCGTTGACCGTGCAGGAATAGGCGCGCTGCTGCGCGACGCCGACGATCGCGTGCTGCTCATCCGTCAACACGGCAGCCACTTCGCCGCCCGCCAGCTTTCAAGCCACGCGGGTGTGCGGCTGGATGGCCGGTTCCTTACCATCGCCACCGATGACAAGCGCTTCGGTACCGTTACGCTCGACCTTGGCGATCAGGCGCAAGTCTGGGCAGCCAGCCTTCGTCGCCTCGGAGGCACGCCCGCATGACGCCGGTCGACATCGTCACTTATGCCGTTCCGTTCTTCGTCGTGCTGGTGCTGGCCGAAATGATCTGGGCCGCAAAGCGCGCGCCGGAGAAATACGAACCGCGCGACACGCTCACCAGCCTCGCGCTCGGCCTTGGCAGCACAGTGGCTGGCGCGCTTGCTGCAGGCGCGATCTACTTCGCCGCGATGTCGCTCTACAACCACCGGGTGCTGACTGTGCCGACCGCATGGTGGGCTTGGGGCCTGTGCTTCGTGCTGGATGACTTCAACTACTACCTTTTCCACCGCAGCGGCCATCGCGTGCGCTGGTTCTGGGCCTCCCACGTCAACCACCACACCAGCCAGCACTACAACCTGTCGACCGCGCTGCGCCAGACCTGGACCGGCCCGCTGGCAGGATCATTCCTGTTCCGCATCTGGCCCGCGTTCATCGGCTTCCACCCGGCGATGATCCTGACGGTCGGCGCGGCCAACCTCGTCTACCAGTTCTGGATTCACACCGAGACAATCGGCCGCATGCCGCGCTGGTTTGAGGCCGTGTTCAACACCCCCTCGCACCACCGCGTCCACCACGCGACGAACCCGCTCTACCTCGACCGCAACTATGCGGGCGTGTTCATAGTCTGGGACCGCCTGTTCGGCACCTTCCAGCGCGAACAGGACGACCTCCCCATCCGCTACGGCACCGTCAAGCAACTCGGCAGCTTCCACCTCCTCCACGCCGCCTTCCACGAATGGCGCGCCATGCTTGGCGACTTCTGGCGGGCGCCCTGGGGGCACAAGCTGTCGTATCTGGTGCGAGCGCCGGGGTGGAGCCATGATGGCAGTCGCGAAGGCTCGGATGCGATCAGGGCGCGGTGGCAGAAACGCCAGTCGCCCGGCGGCGAATAAGGTTCGCTGCGATCCACGCATGTGGAACCTTTATCCTCATACCTTGTTATAATTTGCGACCGGGCGATCCCCCCTCCCTCAGCCCGGTTCAACATCCAAGCCCCGGCCCGCAAGCCGGGGCTTTTTTGTAGCCGCAGTCAGGCCTTGCGCGAGGGAAGGGTTGCGGCCTGCTCGTTTTGCTCGGGGCGGATATAGATCGACGAGAGCACCGGAAAGGATGCGCGCAGATCGTCCTCGATCTCCTCGATCAGGCGCTCGGCGTCACCCATTGTCACCGCATCGACGAAGTCCGCACTGATCGCGGCGAAGACCTGCCTTGGCGCCGTGTGGATCGTCCGCACATGGTTCACGCCCGAGATCGCCGGATGGGCGGCAACGATTTCCCTGATCCGGGCGATCATGACGGGGTCCGCGCGCTCGCCGATCAGAAGTCCCTTGGCCTCGCGCGCCAGAAAGACGGCCACGACGGCCAGGATCACGCCGACCACGATCGACGCCAGGCCATCGAGCCGAGGGTCGCCGAAATGATGGCTCGCCCAGACGCCGATCGCGGCGACGATCAGTCCTGCAAGCGCCGCGGAATCCTCGAACAGCACCGTGAACGTCGCAGGGTCCTTGGAGTCCCGCACCGCTTGCCACCAGCCGGTATCGCCCTTGGATACCGCAAACTCGCGCAGCGCTATGGCCCACGATGTGCCTTCAAGCGCAAAGGCGAGCGCAAGGACGATATAGTTGACCAGCGGCGGTCGCAGGGGCTCGGGGTTCGACCAGTGCAGAACACCTTCGTAGATCGAGATGACCGAGCCTACGGCAAAAATCAGGATCGCGACAACGAAAGCCCAGAAATACAGCTCGCGCCCGTATCCGAACGGATGCAGCGCGTCGGGCGGTCGCTTGGCGCGATGCTCGCCATAGAGCAGCAGCAGCTGGTTGCCGCTGTCGACGATCGAATGGATGCCTTCGGTCAGCATCGCCGTCGAACCGGTGATCGTAGCCGCCACGAACTTGGCGGCACCGATCCCGAGATTGGCAAATAGCGCGGCCCAGACGACGATGTTGTGCTTGGGAGGATCGTCAGTGTTCATGCCTTCCCGAACGAACAAGTCGTTCAGGAAGGCGCGAGGACCTCAAAAAAATTTGTGCGCGCTTGCTCCCGATACCGGTCAGCAGGCGCTCAACTTGCCAAACGCAATCCGGCACCTGCGCTCTGCCCGTCCGGCTGGTCCGGCCAGATGCCGCGCGTGTCATAGACGACCTTGCCCGAACGCTCGGCCAGCGGGATCACCTTGAACACGTCGTGATCCACCAGCACGATCAGCACGCCGCATTCCTCGAGCGCGGTGTCGATGTCGATCTGGACCGCGCCGGTACCGTCGAATTCCTTCGGCAGTTCGCCTGCGTAAGGCTCGACCACGTTGATGCGGCTGCCGAACTGGCGCGCGAGGCTGGCGGCGACATAGCGCGCGGGGCTTTCGCGGAAATCGTCGATGTTAGCCTTGAACGCGAGGCCGAGGCATGCGACCTTTGCGCCCGGATTGGCCTCGATCAATGCGGCGGCCTTCTTCACCACGTGGTGCATCTTGCCGTCGTTCACATTGCGTGCGGTGCGGATCAGCGGCGTCTCTTCAGGCGCGCTGGCCACGATGAACCACGGGTCCACGGCAATGCAGTGCCCGCCCACGCCCGGCCCCGGCTGGAGGATGTTCACGCGCGGGTGGCGGTTGGCGAGGCGGATGACCTCCCACACGTCCAGCCCCATGCGGTCCGCCACCATCGAAAGCTCGTTGGCGAAGGCGATGTTGACGTCGCGATAGGCGTTCTCGACCAGCTTGGTCATTTCGGCAGAGCGCGCATCGGTGGTGACGCAAGTCCCGCGCACGAAGCGCTTGTAGAAGGCCAGCGCCTTGCGCGCGCAGCGCGGCGTGATGCCGCCGATCGAGCGATCGTTGTTGGTTAGTTCTTCCAGAATGCGCCCAGGCAGCACGCGTTCGGGGCAGTAGGCCACCGAAACGTCGGGCGTCTCGCGGGTCTTTCCGGGAAACTTGAGGTCGGTGCGCATGCCCGCCATCAGGTCGAGCATCTTCTCGGTCGTGCCGACGGGCGAAGTCGATTCCAGAATCACCGTATCCCCGGCCTTGAGCACGGCGGCGACCTGCGTCGCAGCGGCCAGCACATAGGAAATGTCGGGCGTGTGGTGCCCGTCCTTCTCGAACGGCGTCGGCACGGCGATCACGAAAACGTCGGCGGGTTCGATCGTGGTCGATGCGCGCAGCAGGCCGCGCTGGACCACGCCATGCACCAGCCCGTCGAGATCCACTTCCTCGATATGGATCTCGCCGCGATTGATCGTGTCGACCACGCGTTGCGAAACGTCGAGGCCCAGCACGCGGCATCCCGCGCGGGCTATGATGGCGGCAGTAGGAAGTCCGATATAGCCAAGGCCGACGACACAGACGTCCGGCTTCACATCACCCATCATTCGCCAGCAACTCCACGATACGGCGCGAAGTCTGCCCATCCCCGAACGGGTTGTGGGCACGCGCCATGGCTGAATAGGCAGCCTTATCGTCGAGCAGGGTGAAGATTTCGGAAACGATGCGCTCCACATCGGTGCCAACCAGCTTTGCGGTCCCGGCAGTCACGCCCTCGGGTCGCTCGGTCGTTTCGCGCATTACCAGCACCGGCTTGCCGAGTGCAGGCGCTTCTTCCTGCACGCCGCCCGAATCGGTCAGCATGATCTCGGAAATGCTCAGCAGCCGGGCAAAGTGCGGGTAATCCAGCGGCTCGATCATCGCCACGTTGGGCAGGCCGGCCAGCGCCGCGTCCATGACCTTGCGCACGTTGGGATTGGGGTGGACCGGGAACACCAGCGCCACATCGTCGCGCGCGGCAATCCGCCGGATCGCCTCGGCTATGTTCTCAAGCCCCCCGCCGAAGTTCTCGCGCCGGTGGCTGGTCACGCCGATGATTCGCTTGTCCGCAAACCGTGCCTCGATCTCTGCAAGGCCCTCCGCCAGCGACGGCTCGGCGACGATCTTCGCGCTCACCCATTGCAGCGCATCGATCACGGTATTGCCGGTCACGTGCACGCTCGCCGGATCGACGTTCTCCGCCAGCAGGGCGCTTGCCGAAACATCGGTCGGCGCAAAGTGCAGCCGGGCTATCGTCCCGATGATCTTGCGGTTCACCTCCTCGGGCCAGGGGTGATAGATGTTGTGGCTGCGAAGGCCCGCCTCGACATGCGCCACCGGCAACTTGCGATAGTAGGCAGCCAGCGCGCCCGCCATCGCCGTCGCGGTGTCGCCCTGCACCACCACCCAGTCGGGCCGAACCTCGTCCATCACCTTGCCCAGGCCCGTCAGCAGCGCCGCGGTCAATCCGTCCAGCGTCTGGTCTGGGCGCATCAGGTCAAGGTCATGATCGGGCACGATGCCGGCAATCTCAAGCACCTGATCGAGAATGCCCCGATGCTGCGCCGAAACGCAGGTCACCACCTTGCAGCGCGGATCGGCCTGCAGCGCATGCACCACCGGGAACATCTTGATCGCCTCGGGTCGCGTCCCGAACACTACGAGTATCGTCTTCGTCATGGCCGGACCAATAATCCCTGATCGTTAACCGTGAAATAAGAGCCTCGCTTTAAGCAGGTGGCTTGTGGCGCGCACGCCCGCGTCAACCATGAAAGGCCGCCAGTCACGTGACCGTCCAGTTCCCTTCGATTTCGCCTGCAACCCCCAAGGGACTCGATCCGCTCGTCTCTGCGACCACGCGCGTGACCGTGCTCGGCCTCGGCTATGTCGGCCTGCCGCTGGCGGTGGCGCTGGCGAAACAGTTTTACGTGACCGGCTTCGACATCGATACACAGCGCATTTCGGAGCTCTCGGAAGGCCACGACCGCACGCGCGAGATCGATCCCGCGCGCCTTGCCAAGTCCAGCCTCGGCCTGACCTCCGACGCCGCCGTCTGCCCGCCGAGCGACTTCTACATCGTCACGGTGCCGACCCCGATCGATGCCGAAAACAACCCCGATCTTCGCCTCGTCGAATCGGCCTCGCGCACTGTCGGCCGGATGCTGCCAGATGCCGTCGCCGAAGGCCGAAAGCCCGTCGTCGTGTTCGAAAGCACGGTCTATCCCGGCGTCACCGAAGACATCTGCGGCCCGATCCTCGAATCCGTTTCGGGCCTTAAATGCGGCGAGGACTTCTTCCTCGGCTACAGCCCCGAACGCATCAATCCCGGCGACCGCGAACACACGATTGATCGCATCACCAAGGTCGTCTCGGGGCAAACCCCGGAGACGCTCGACCGCGTGGCCGATCTCTACGGCGCGATCACGACAGGGGGCGTCTTCCGCGCCGCCTCGATCAAGGCTGCCGAAGCCGCCAAGGTCATCGAGAACGCCCAGCGCGACATCAACATCGCCTTCATGAACGAGATCACCCAGATCTTCTCGAAGATGGACCTCTCGGTCTGGGACGTGCTCGCCGCCTCGAACACCAAGTGGAACTTCCTGCCCTTCACTCCCGGCCTCGTCGGCGGGCACTGCATCGGCGTCGATCCCTACTATCTCTCAGCCCGCGCCGAAGCGCTCGGTCACGACCCTCAGGTGATCCTTGCCGGTCGCGGGGTGAACGATGGCATGGCGCAGTGGGTCGCGGGCCAGCTTCACGCAACACGCGAAGGCAAGCCCGGCTCGGTCCTCGTCCTTGGTCTCACTTTCAAGGAAAACGTGCCCGACCTTCGCAATTCCAAGGTCGCCGATGTCATCGCCGAATTGCAGACGCTCGGCCACGATGTCGCTGTCCACGATCCGCACGCCGACACCGCCGAGGCCCTGCTCGAATATGGGCTGGAACTCGCAGGCGATGCTTTCGAACACACCTACGACCTCGTCTTCCTGGCCGTGCCGCACAAGTATTACCTCGCCGCCGGCGCCGACCGCATCGCCGCACTGGTCTCGCCGGGCGGCACGCTGGCCGATCTGAAGGGTGTGCTCGGCGAAAGGGCCGACTGGAAGCTTTGACCGGCGCGGCCTAGAAGCGGCCCGCCACTGAAACAGGAATACCCATGCGCGTCCTCGTTACCGGAGCCGCCGGCTTCATCGGCTACTCCCTGATCACCCGCCTGCTCGCCCGGGGCGACGAGGTGATCGGCGTCGACATCGTCAACGCCTATTATGATCCCGCGCTCAAAGAAGCCCGTCTCGCCCGCCTGATCGAACAGGGCAAGGACCGCTTCACCTTTCTGCGCACCGACTTTGCCGATTACGCGGGCCTCACTGCGGCACTCGAAGGCAAGCAGTTCGAACGCGTCGTTCACCTGGGCGCACAGGCGGGCGTGCGCTACTCGATCGAGAACCCCCACGCCTACGTGCAGTCGAACCTCGTCGGCCATCTCAACCTGCTCGAAGTCGCGCGCCATCGCGGGGCCGAGCACATGGTCTACGCCTCGTCCTCATCGGTTTACGGCGGCAACACCAAGCTGCCGTTCTCGGTCGACGATCGCGTCGATCACCCGCTTTCGCTCTATGCCGCCACCAAGAAGGCGGATGAACTGATGAGCGAGACCTACGCTCACCTCTATCGCCTGCCGCTGACGGGCCTCAGGTTCTTCACCGTCTACGGCCCCTGGGGCCGGCCGGACATGATGATGTGGCTGTTCACCAGGGCGATCCTCGCGGGCGAGCCGATCCAGGTGTTCAACCACGGCGACATGTACCGCGATTTCACCTATATCGACGACATCGTCTCGGGCGTCATGGCCTGTCTCGACAACCCGCCGCCCGACGATGGCGCGGTCAAGGCCGGTGGCAGCGAAAAGCCCCACCGGCTCTACAACATCGGCAACCACAAATCCGAGCACCTGATGAAGGTCATCGGCATTCTGGAAAGCGAACTGGGACGCAAGGCGGAGATGAACCTCATGCCGATGCAGCCGGGTGACGTGCGCCAGTCCTTCGCAGATATCGACGCGATCTCGGGCGATCTTGGCTACCAGCCGACCACCAGCATCGACGTGGGCGTCCCCAACTTCGTCCGCTGGTACAAGGATTACCACGGCCTCTGACGGTGACATGCGTTTTCGTCATTGCGAGGAGGCGAGGCCGACGCGGCAAGCCATAACCACATACATGGCGGCTCTGGATTGCTTCAGCCTTCAGCCTCGCAATGACCGCTCATGGGATCCCTCATGGGTTTTGGGCACAGCGCTGTCACGGCACCGTCAGTCCCTGATTGCGCAAATCTCCCGCCTTGGTGCACAAGCGATCAAGGGTGACCGAGGGGAGGATGCCGATTTGACCGATGCCGCACATCCAGGTGGCGCAATGCACGCGCCGCGGCTGTTCCAGCTCGACGCGCTGCGCGGCATTGCCGCGATGGTGGTCATGCTGTTCCACCTCGATCTGGTCTACCGCATCCACGGCGTGTTCGTGCGCGGCTACCTTTTCGTCGACATGTTCTTCCTGCTCAGCGGCTTCGTGCTGGCGGTTTCGACCGAGCGCAAGTTGAACGCCGGCATCGGAGCGCTTGCCTTCACGCGCGACCGGTTCATCCGTCTCTGGCCGCTCGTCGCAGTCGGGGCCGGTGTCGCCGTCGCCCGTGGCTTCACGATCGGCATGGACCCGCTGACCCTGCTGCTCTGGCTCGCGCTTGATCTGGCCATGATCCCGAGCTTTGCCGGAAGCGGACCATTCTATCGCCTTAACGGCCCGCAGTGGACGCTGTTCTACGAATTGCTGGCAAATTTCCTCCATGCGCTGGTGCTGCGCAAGATCCCGACCCGCTGGATGCTGGCGCTGGCGCTGGCGCTTGGCGTGGCGCTGATCGTGACTGTCCGCATCCACCGGACCGACACGATGGGCGTGGACGCGCCTACCTGGGACAACTGGTGGATGGGCCTGCCCCGCCTCGGCTGGTCCTACGTCCTCGGCGTCTGGATGGGGCGCAAGTACAAGGAGGGCCTGCGCGGCCCGGTGCTGCCATGGTGGCTCATGCTCGCGCTGCCAGTAGCGGGAATCGTGATCGTGCCCAGCCTTCCGTTCAGCGCCGCGACCGGCGATCTCCTGTTCGTGATGGTCTTCCTGCCGCTGGTCGTCTGGGCCGTTGCCCAGTCGCATCCGCCCAAGGCCCTGCAGCCGGCCTGCGAATGGTTCGGCAGCTACTCGCTGCCGCTCTACTGCGTGCACCTCACCATTCTCGTGTGGGTTTCCGAATTGCTCGGCCGCGCCGAATGGGTCCGCATCGTCGCGGTCGGCGCCGCCATGCTGCTCGCTTTCATCTTTTCGAAGCTGATCTCGTTCAAGGGCAAGCCGACCATGGTCAAAGCTACCCCGGCCTGACCACGGCCTTCATCCGACGATATGCGGCAACGAATGGCGGGTATCAGCTCCTCGGCATCTGCTGACTCGCGCAGTGGAACCCGCCGCCCCCGGCCAGCACCGCGTCGCCCATAATCCCCACGGTCGCGTGCTCCGGGAACAGCTCTGCAATCGCCGCCACGCCGTCCGCGTCGTGTGGCGATCCGAATACAGGCACGACCACCAGATTGCTCGTGATCACGAAGTTCATGTAACTGGCAGGCTGGACCATGTCGCCCCACTCGATCCGCCCCGGCGAGGGCACTTCGACCACTTCCACGCCCGCCGTCAGCGCCCGCGATCTGGCATCGGCATAGATCGCGGCATTGGGATCTTCCGGCCCGGTCGCACGCGGCAGTGCCAGCCTGTTGGGGCCGACAAAGCGCGCCAGATTGTCGACATGGCCGTCGGTATGATCGTTGATCAGCCCGTCGCCGAGCCACAGGACGCGGTCATATCCCAGATCGCGCAGCAGCCGCGTCTCCAGATCGCTGCGCGTCAGGTGCGGATTGCGATTGGGATTGAGCAGGCACTGCTCCGTCGTCGCCACAAGCCCGGTGCCATCGCCGTCCAGCGCCCCGCCTTCGAGAATCCAGTCGGCCTTCGGGGCTGTGTCGAGCCCTGCCGACACCGCCAGATCAGCCCCGATCTCCTGATCGCCCGGCATGAGATACTTCTCGCCCCAGCCGTTGAACCCGAACAGCCGCGCCTCGCGTTTACCCGCTTCGTCCATCACAACCAGCGGCCCGGTATCGCGCAACCATACATCGCCATACGTGCGTCGCTCCAGCGTCACCGCTGCCGATACGAGCGCCTTCGCGCGCATCTCGTTCGCCGCATCGCGCACGACCAGCCGCACCTGCTGCCCGCTGTCGGCAACCGCGTTGGCAAAGGCGGCAATCTGCTCCTGCGCCCGGTCGATCACGCCCGACCATTCCTCTGCCAGATGCGGAAAGCCGATCCACAGCCAGTCCTGAGGGTGCCATTCGGGCGGCATGCGGAATTGCGAAGTCATGTGGCTGTGTCCGGGCAAGATTGATCAGGCCCAGCGCCTTAGAGGAGAACCAGCGTGCTTTCCATCACGCTTGATCCCCCCGCCCATCCGGTTCATTCCGGCAACGCAATGACCGACCTGCCCAATGCCATTTCGCGTGCTCGCGCCCATGCTCCGTTCCTGTCGCTGGCGCTGGACCGCTTGCCCGAACTCGAAGCCCTGCTCGCCAACGGCAAAGTCGAACAGGCCCTCGCCCAGGCCCGAGCCGCCGGAGGCGGCATCGAAGACACCGCCGTCGCGCTGCGGCGCGAACGCCTTGCTCTGGCGCTGGTCCTTGCCATCGGCGACCTTGCCGGCGTGTTCCCGCTCTCCCGCGTTGTCACCGAACTCTCCGATTTCGCCGACCGTTCGCTCGATGCCGCGATCGCCGCTGCAATCCGCCGCCGTGTGCCCGATGCAGAGCCTGCAGGCTTCTCTGCCATCGCGCTCGGCAAGCACGGTGCGCAGGAGCTGAACTACTCGTCCGACATCGACCCGATCCTGCTCTATGACCCGGACACCCTGCCCCGGCGCGAACGCGACGATCCGGCCGAGGCTGCCCAGCGCGTGGCGCGGGCGTTGATGGAAATCATGTCGAACGTCACGTCGGAGGGATACGTCTTCCGCGTCGATCTTCGCCTGAGACCCGCCTCCGAAGTCAGCCCGCTCGCCTTGCCCTTCGAAGCGGCGATCACGCACTACGAATCCAGTGCCCTGGCGTGGGAGCGCGCCGCCTACATCCGCGCCCGCGCCGCGTCGGGCGATGTCGCGGCGGGGCAGGCTTTCCTCGACACGATCCGCCCTTTCGTCTGGCGCCGCAGCCTCGATTTCGGCGCGATTGCCGAGATCGGCCGTCTCACCACGCGCATCCGCGATCACTATTCGGCAGGACAGGCGATCGGCCCCGGCTATGACCTCAAGCGTGGGCGCGGCGGCATTCGCGAAGTCGAATTCTTCGCCCAGACCCACCAGCTGATCCACGGCGGCCGCAATCCCGCTTTGCGTCTGCGCGGTACCCGCGCCAGTCTAGATGCCTTGGCCGATGCCGGCATCATCTCGGCAGAGGATGCGCGCGTCATGGGGGATAGCTACGATCGCCTGCGCACACTCGAACACCGTTTGCAGATGGTCTCGGACCACCAGACCCATTCGCTACCGACCGATCCCGCCTCGCTTGAAGGCGTTGCGCGCCTCGAGGGCTTGTCCGATGGCGCGGCGCTGATCTCCGAACTGGCGCAGATTTCCGACCTGGTCGGTCGCCGCTTCGATGCCCTGATCGAGACTTACGCCCCCACCGGTGCGGTCCAGGTCGAGGCTCCGCCCGTCACCGATGTCTTTGCCGAACGCGTCTCGACATGGGAAGGCGGCCAGTACCGCTGCCTGCGCTCGGCCGAGGCGCGCGAGGCCTTCGCCCGCATCCGCCCACAACTGCTGCGCGCACTTGCCGAAGCGCCCGACCCCGACCGCGCGCTGTTGCGCTGGGAACAGTTGCTGGCAGGACTTCCGAGCGCGATCAACGTCTTCCGCCTGCTCGAAGCGCGTCCGGGCCTGCTTGCCGTGGTCATGCGCATCCTCGCCCATGCTCCTGCGCTGGCTGACGAACTCGCCCGCCGGTCCGACCTGCTCGACACCTTGATCGACCGCTCCGCCTTCGATCTGCCCGGCGACGTCGCGGAAATCGCCAGCGAACTCGCGCGCGGTGAGGCAGGCGACGATTACCAGCGCCTTCTCGACACCGTCCGCGTCCGGGTAAGCGAGATGCGCTTTGCCCTCGGCGTCCAGCTCATCGAAGGGCAGCGAGATCCGCTCGAGGTCGCGGCCGCACTCTCGCGCGTCGCCGAGGCCGCAATCGAAGTGCTGGGCCGTGCGGCGATCGAGGAATTCCGCCAGAATCACGGCGATGTGCCGGGCAGCAGTCTCGCCATTCTCGGCCTTGGACGGCTGGGCGGCGCGGCGCTGACCCATGCCTCGGACCTCGACCTGATCTTCCTGTTCAGCGGCGATCATGCCGCCGAATCTGACGGTCGCCGGCCTTTGGGCGCGACGCTCTACTACAATCGCCTTGCCCAGCGGGTGATCGCCGCGCTCTCGGTGCCGACGGCGGCGGGCGCGCTTTACGAGGTCGATACGCGCCTGCGTCCCTCGGGGGCACAGGGTCCGATTTCCGTGAGTTTCGAAAGCTTTGCGCGATACCAGCGCGAGGATGCCTGGACGTGGGAGCACATGGCGCTGTGCCGTGCCCGGCCGATGCTTGGCCCGAGCGAAGATCGCGCCCGGCTTTGCGCAACGATCCAGCAGGTGCTTGATATTCCTCGCGATCCGCCAAAGCTGCGCGACGACGTTCTGGAAATGCGCGCGACCATGGCGCAGCACAAGCCGCCCAAGGGACCGCTCGACGTCAAGCTGGCGCGGGGCGGGCTGGTCGACATCGAGTTCATGGTCCACTTCCTCCAGTTGCGCGATCACATTGCGCGGACTCCGGACCTCGGAGAGGCCGCTCTCGCCCTTGAAATTGCAGGGCTTTTGCCAGAAGGCATCCGGGCGGCGCACGATCTGATGGCACGGTTGCTGGTGGTCGTCCGGCTGGTTGCCCCCGATGGCATGTTCCCGCCCGAGGCGAGCCGGGCTATCGTGGCGCGATCGTGCGGGTTGGAAAATTGGGACGAGTTGCTCGCTGCCGTACTCGAAGCGCGGCGACAGGTCGCGGCAGCCTGGGCGCAAGTGTTTGATAGTGTTGTGGAGATTGAGGAATGAGCGAGCGGCTGGGTGTGGGAGATGCGTTTCCCGATATCGCGATGACGGCGCCCGACGGCGCGGCCATCAAGGCATCGGACTTTGCCGGCAGCAAGCTCGTCGTGTTCTTCTATCCCAAGGATGACACACCCGGCTGCACAACGGAAAACAAGGACTTTTCGGAGCTTTACGGTGAATTCCGGAGCGCCGGCATAGCCGTGCTCGGTGTCAGCAAGGACCCGCCCAAGAAGCACGTCAAGTTCGCCGCGAAGCACGGCCTCACAGCGCCGCTGGCCAGCGATGCCGAGGAAGGGGGCGTTTCGGACGCGCTGGGCATCTGGACCGAGAAATCGATGTATGGGCGCACCTACATGGGCATGGAGCGCACGACCTATCTTGTTGATGAAGCAGGAAAGATCGCCCGCATGTGGAACAAGGTGAAGGTCAAGGGCCACGCCGCCGAAGTCCTCGCGGCCGCGCGCGGATAGACAGGCGGTAGAAGGGGAGTAGGTGGGGGGTAGACGGGGGGTAGCCTCCATTATCCACCCGCTTGCCGCATTCCCGGACAGTCCATGACCCGACAATCCCTTTCAGGCGCCATCCGCGCCGCGATGCTGACCGCCGAGCCGACCGCAAAGGTCATGGCCGCGCGCGAGGTCGAGCGCATGTGGCGCGCCGGCCGGTTGGACTTTACCTTCGATTGCGCGATGCCGGATGTGCCCGCCCGTCCCGATGCGCCGGTCCTGCTTGCGCCAGCGGAAATGCCCAGGCGCGGGCGCGGATCGGAGCACGGGAGGATCGCGCTGCTTCACGCGCTGGCGCACATCGAGTTCGTGGCGATCGACCTGGCGCTCGATGCCGCGGGGCGCTTCGGGGCGGAGATGGGACGCGGCTTCGTCGACGACTGGCTTTCGGTCGCGGCGGACGAGGCGATGCACTTTGCGCTGCTGGCGCGGCGGCTGCGGACGCTGGGCACGTCCTATGGCGCATTGCCCGCGCACGACGGATTGTGGGAGGCCGCGCGCGAGACGGCGCACGATGTGGCGGCGCGGCTCGCGATCGTGCCGATGGTGCTGGAGGCCCGTGCGCTGGACGTATCGCCGCAGACCATCGCGCGGTTCGCGTCGGCAGGTGACGAGCGGTCGGCGCGCATCCTGCAACGAATCCTTGACGACGAAATCCGCCATGTGCGCTTCGGCACAACACATTTCGTCGCGATATGCCAAAAGCGCCAGGAATCACCGCCGACCGCGTGGAAAAGGCTGGTCGCGCAGCACTTTCGCGGGGCCGTTAAGCCACCGTTCAACGACTCGGCGCGTCATCAAGCCGGTCTGTCGCGCGAATTCATGGCAGGGGTTGCCTGACCGCGCCCCCGTCCTCTACCCCCAAATCACGAGATGGCGGGGGGTTCCGACCAATCTTGAAATAAACCCGAAACGGCAGGCCCTAACCGGCTTGTCGTTGCAAAACGGGCTCGCTCTGGGGGTTTCAGCGCGCGCCGGTCGAAAATGCCGCAACGGCAAGACCGGATCGCAGACAAAAGGTCGTACGGGTCGTAATGTTGTTCAACAGCAAAACCTTCAAGACTGCTCTCGGTGCCTTCGCTGCCGTTGCCTTCTTCTCTTCTGCCGCTCCGGCGCTTGCCAACAGCGCCGCTTCTGCCGACATCGCCGCTCCGCTTCGCGCCGCCGAAGCTGCCAAGGCAGGCGTCTCGGCCGATCGTGGCGACGAAGAATTCCGCCGCCTCTTCGCCAGCTGGCAGCAGCTCGACAACGGCATCCTTCCCTCGGCCGCCAAGCCCACGACGATCCGCCGCTCCGGCGTCTCGATCCCGTCGCTGGCGCCGGTCTTCGTTTCGCACCTGACCAGCGGCTACGGCATGCGCGTCCACCCGGTCCTCGGCGGCCGCCGCGCGCACAAGGGTATCGACCTTGCCGCCGCCACCGGCACCCCGATCCGCGCCAGCGCCGATGGCGTTGTCGAAAAGGCTGACTGGTTCGGCGGCTACGGCCTGTTCGTCAGCCTCGATCATGGCGGCGCGATGGAAACCCGTTACGGCCACATGTCGCGCGTTGCCGTTGCCGAAGGGCAGCAGGTCCGCAAGGGCGACATCATCGGCTACGTCGGTTCGACCGGCCGCTCGACCGGCCCGCACCTGCACTACGAAGTCCGCGTTGCCGGTGAAGCGGTCAACCCGGTCCCCTACCTGCAGGACAACGCCAAGGTCTATGCCAGCAACAACCCGGCCGAAGGACGCGGTGGTCCGGAATAAACCGCCCCGGTCAGTACGAAGCATCTTGGAGAGGATGCGGAAAAGGGCGCCGGTGACGGCGCCCTTTTCTATTTGGAGCGGGGTAGCGGATTGAGGCGTGGGAGAAGGAGTTGGACCTAGGACACATGCGCAATGACTGCTTTTGGGACTTTGCGGTCATTCGCGTTTGAGCACGCGAAGGACGGCTTTCAGTTGGAGAGCTGCCATTTGATGCTGTCGATCACACTTTAAGCATTGAATGCTTTCATGTCCCGCAATGGGGGTTGCCCGAATAGCCGGGCATATTCGCGGTTGAACTGGCTGACGCTTTCATAGCCTACAGCATATGCCGCGCCGGTGGCGTCCAGACCGCCAATCATCTTTTCGCGGGCGGCCTGCAGGCGCAGTTGCTTTTGATATTGCAACGGGCTCATCGCGGTCAGTGCGCGAAAATGGTGGTGCAGAGTCGATACCCCCATACTGGCCAAATCAGCCAGCGCGTCGATCCGCAGTGGCTGGTCATAGTTGCGGCGCAACCAGCCGATAGCGCGGGCGGTGCGGTGGCTGTGATCGCTGGCCGAGGCGATGGCGCGCAGACGTGCGGCCTGCGGGGTTTGCAACAAGCGGTAGAGGATTTCGCGCTGGATCAGCGGCGCCATAAAGCCGATGTCTTGTGGGCGGTCGAGCAGGCCGACCAGCCGCGCGCAGGCGTCCATAAGGCTAAGCGGCGCTTCGCCCAATGCCAAAGCGCCTTGCACCGGTCTTACCGGCTGCGGCTCTTGCTGTGCGATCACCTCGCGCAACATGGCACTGTCGATCGAGAGCAACATCGAGAGCAACGGCTTTTCAGGGCTGGCTTCGATAACCTGGCTTTGCACCGGCAAGTCGACCGAGGAGATCAGAAACCGCCCGGCCATGCCCTGATAATCCACCCCGCCTACATTCACCGCCTTGCGTCCTTGCGCGAACAGCGTCAGGCTGGGATCATAAATTGCCCGATAACAAGGGGTTTGGGCAATCCGGCGATAAAGTGAAAGGCCGCTGATAGCCGTGGCATTCTCGCCCACCTCTGGCGTATGCGCCAGAATAACTTGAGGCAACTTGCCGATGTATGGCGATTGGCTAGGGGTATCCGACATGCTGTGATTTTGCGCAGGCAGGCGCAAGCTGGCAAGAAGGATTTCCAGCATTCAGAGGATCAGGCAAATATCGGGCAGGATCAGGAAAGCCCGAAAGGCACGCTTCGGCTAAACAGCCTCCATACTCGGCCACAAAGGAAAACAGATGCTGCCTCGCCTTGTCTTACTGGCTGCCATTTTGACCGGCACACTGACTGCCTCTGCCTCCGCTCAAACTCGCCCGGATATTCTGGGCGCATGGCGGATTGCCAGCCTCGAGCAACCCGGGGCCAATGGGCAGGTGCAGTCCACGCCTTGTTGCGGCCTGCTGACGCTGACGGAAGATGGCCATATGGCGGTGCAGGTCATGCTGCCGGAAAGCGTGATCAACGCCTATTCCCACGGAGGCTACGAAGCCTCCTATGGCACGTTCAAACTGGCACCTGATGGCAAGAGCTTGGTGTTCCATGTTGATGGCGCGCTGGTGCGCGATCTGGTCGGGCGCGATCTGCCCCGCGCGATCCGGATGGAAGGCAATCGCCTTATCATCACCTCCACCAATCCGGCCGAACATTGGCGCGTCGTCTGGCAGCGCCCCTAAAAGGACACACACATGCAAAAGCGTATTCTGGGCCAAGGGCTCGAAGTGTCGGCCATCGGTTATGGCGCGATGGGTATGTCCTCGGTGCACTATGGCCCCGCAGGCGAGCGTTCCGACAATATCGCACTGCTGCGCAAGGCGGTAGAACTGGGGGTGACCTTCTTCGACACCGCCGAAGTTTACGGCCCCTACACCAACGAGGAATTGCTGGGCGAGGCCTTGGCGCCGGTGCGAGATCAAGTGGTGATCGCCACCAAGTTCGGCTTTGACATCGGCTATGCCGGACACACCGGCCATGGCGGCCTCGACAGCCGTCCCGAGCAGATTCGACGCGTGTGCGAAGCTTCGCTCAAGCGTCTGCGTAGCGACGTCATCGACCTGTTCTACCAGCATCGTGTCGACCCGGCTGTGCCCATCGAGGATGTGGCCGGCACAGTGGGCGACCTGATTACCGAGGGCAAAGTGCTCCATTTCGGTCTTTCGGAGGCTGGCGTGGAGACCATCCGCCGCGCTCATGCCGTTATCCCCGTGACGGCGCTGCAAAGCGAATATTCTTTGTGGTATCGCCAGCCTGAGACCCATGTCCTGCCAGTGCTGGACGAATTGGGCATTGGTTTTGTCCCGTTCAGTCCGCTGGGCAAAGGCTTCCTCACCGGAAAGATCGACCCTGCGACGGAGTTCCCCGGCGTCGATATCCGTAATTCCATTCCTCGCTTCGCTCCTGAGGCGCGTGCCGCCAACCAGGCCTTGGTGGATCTGCTTGGCCGAATTGCCGCCCGCCACAATGCCAGCCCCGCGCAGGTAGCGCTGGCATGGCTTCTGGCACAGCGCCCGTCGATCGTGCCCATTCCGGGCACCCGCATGGCCGAACGCCTTGCCGAAAACATCGCGGGTGCGAACCTGACCCTGGCGGCCAGCGACCTTGCCGACATCGAACAGGCGGCCGCAGCTATCGACATTCAGGGCGCCCGCTACCCCGACAACATCGAGGCTATGAGTGAACATTGAACGAAACAAGCACCATTGCCCTCCGCCGGAACTGAACTTGTACCATGTCGGTGGAGAGTTCGCCTCACGGCAGACCAACTTGTCTAACCCGTAGGGCTGCATTTCTCAGATCTGGACGTTCATACGGGCTGATGTGAGCGTCCAGATTTGGTCGTAACCTGCCATTCACTCCACCAACAAAAAACACCAGAAACCTATCGCGCGAACCAGATCACGTGGCGGGCGCCTTTGCCGTTGGCGCGGGCGCGGACTTCTACTTCTTCGACGTCGAAGCCGACGTGTTTGAGGCGTTGGGTGAAGTTGGGGTCTTTGGCCGCGGACCAGATCGCCAGCACGCCGCCGGGGCGCAGGGCGGATTGGGCGGCGCGCAGGCCGCGGGTGGAGTAGAGCTGGTTGTTCTCGCTGCGGACGAGGCCGTCGGGGCCGTTGTCGACATCGAGCAGGATCGCGTCGTAGCCGGTGCCGCCGACATTCAATCCGTTGGCGCGGATCACATCGGCGACGTCGGTCATCACCAGCCGGACGCGCGGATCGTCGAGGCAGCCTGCGGCGACCTCTGCCATGGGCCCGCGTGCCCAGTGGATGATCTCGGGCACCAGTTCGGCCACGGTGACATGGGCGTCGCCCGGCAGCTTGTTCAACGCAGCGCGCAAGGTGAAGCCCATGCCGTAGCCGCCGATCAGCATGGCGGGGCGGGCAGCCCCGGCGATGCGCGCGCAGCTCAACTCCGCGAGCGCGACTTCCGAGCCGCTCATGCGCGTGCTCATCAGTTCGTTGCGGTCGAGCACGATCATGAAATCGCGATCGTGGCGGTACAGCCGCAGCTCCTCGCCTCCCGGCACCTGGGCGCTTCCAAGCAATTCGCGTGCGATCAAGGGTAAGGCTCCGGTCAGGCGTTGGTCGGCTGGCGTGGAGCATACCACAGGCGCGATGGGAAGAGTGCATTTCCGCCGCGCCCGCTCGATCGCGGTCCGTGCGGGAACCTGTCGGCAGGACGGACCGTTCCAGCGCCGACAGTTTTGGCGGAGAGCGACAATGCGGATGATCCTTCTTTTGGCCAGCGCAACATCGCTGGTGCTGGGCACGCCCGCTCTGGCCCAGGGCAAGGGCAACGGTGGCGGCAATGGCGGCGGTAACGGCGGCGGCGGGCACAAGGAGCATGCCCAGGGCCATGCCGTGAAGGGATCGGGCAAGGCCGAGGCGAGGGCCGACAAGGCCGCACCCGGCAACGATCGCAAAATGGCGAAGGGTCCGGACCGGAAGGACGACCGGTCCTTCGACGGCAAGGGTCCCGACAGGAAGGACAAGGGCGATCGCGTGATCGAACGCGTTGCAGAGCGCGACCGCGGCGCCGGGTCAAACGACGTTCGCATAAAGGTTTCGAAAGGCCGCGATGGGTGGCGTGACAATTCCCGCCTGTTCGTCGACCGGACCTGGGACGGAAAGCGCTATCGCTATGATGACCGGTCCTTCGTCATCCCGACTGCCAGTTGGTGCCCGCCGGGACTGGCGCGCAAGAACAACGGCTGCCTGCCTCCGGGGCAGGTCCGCACGCTCGATCGCTATGACGGCTGGTCGAACTGGTATCCGGTCCGGTACCGCGACGACGGGTACGACTGGCGGACGAGCAATGGCTATCTCTACCGCGTCGGCAATGGCGGGCTGATCGCCACGCTCATTCCGCTGGTGGGCGGGGCCCTGTTCGGTGGCCAGATCTGGCCCGAGCAGTACACCGGATATGAAGCGCCGCAGTATTACGACCGCTATTACGGCTATGGCGGCAGCTACGACTATCGCGTCGCGCAGAATGCGATTTTCGCGGTCGATCCGCGCAATGGCCAGATCGATGGCATCGCGGGCCTCCTCACGGGCGACCGCTGGAGCGTCGGCCAGCGCATTCCTGCGGGCTACGATGTCTATAACGTCCCGCTCGACTACCGTGATCGCTATGTCGACCGGGAGGACGCCTATTACCGCTACAGCGATGGCTACGTCTACGAAGTGGACCCGACCACGCAGCTGGTGCGGGCCGTGATCGAACTGCTGGTCTGACGCGAAAAACAGGGGAGTAAAATAATGGCACGTTGGACAATGGCGATCGTGGTCGCCGCTCTTACGCTGGGAGCCTGCGACAAGGGCGACGAGGCATCGCCCGCTGCATCGGCGACCAGCGGCGATCCGGCGGCGAGCAGCCCGCTGGCCCAATCGCTCGACAAGGTGGACGACCTTTCGTCAACCGCGAAACTGGTCAAGGCGGCGGGGCTCGACAAGACCTTCGGCGGGGTCGGCAGCTATACCATGTTCGCGCCGACCAATGCCGCGATTGCGGCCATGCCCGAAAGCGAGAGGACCGCGCTCGAGAGCGAGTCCGGCCGGGCGCAGCTTGTCGCCCTGTTGAGCAGCCATGTCTCGCCGGGCTACATGAGCCAGGCCGATCTCGACACTGCGCTGGCCCGCGCAGGGGGCACGATCACTGTCGCCAGCGTCGGCGCGGCGCCGATCAAGGTCCGCAAGGAAGGCGACATGATTCGCCTGGGCGATGGCGAGGATGCGCCGCGGATCGTCGGACGACCGATTGTCGCTACCAACGGGGTGATCTTCCCCATCGATCGGGTTCTTCCAACTCCCTAAGCCAGCGTGCACGTACGGATTGCGTGGCAATGTTCTCGGGGCTTGCGCAAATTAAGTGATCGGTTAAGATCTCGAAAACCGCAGCGAAAAGCTGCATGACTCGAGAGGGCCTGCCGGTGCATTTGCATCCCAAGTACCATTCGGCGCGCAATCCACAGCGACCGGCGATCATCATGGGCGGCAGCGGCAAGGTCGTGACCTATGCCGAGCTTGAGGCGTCGTCCAACCGCTTTGCCCAGGCGATGCGCGCGCGGGGCCTGCAAGTCGGCGATACCATCGCGCTGTGTTTCGAGAATTCGGCAGACCTGTTCACCGTGACGTGGGGCGCGCAGCGTGCGGGTCTGGTCTATGTGGCGGTTTCGAACCGGCTGGCTGCGCCGGAGATTGCCTATATCGCGCGCGACAGCGGCAGTCGCCTGATCGTGGGATCGGCGGCGACGGCAGGCCTGCTCGACGAAGTGGCCGCGCTTGCGCCCGAAATCCCGCACTTGCGCTTTGGCGGGAGCGGGGCGCAATCGCTCGACGACGTGCTGGCGGCCATGCCCGACACACCGATTGCGGACGAGCGCGCCGGGTGCGACATGCTCTATTCCTCGGGCACGACCGGCAAGCCCAAGGGCGTGCGCATTCCCTTGCCCGAGGACCCCGAGATCGGCGGGGTCAATTCGCTGATCGGGCTGGCCAGCCAGGCCTTCGGCATTACCGGCGATGCCGTCTATCTCTCGCCCGCGCCCCTCTATCACGCGGCACCGCTGCGCTGGTCGATGACCGTCCACCGGCTGGGCGGCACCGTGGTTGTCATGGAGAAGTTCGATCCCGAACAGGCCCTGGCCCTGATCGAGCGCTTCAAGGTGACCGACAGCCAGTGGGTGCCCACGCACTTCATCCGCATGCTCAAGCTGCCCGAGGAAGTCCGCACCCGCCACGACATCTCGAGCCTGAAATGCGCGATCCATGCCGCAGCGCCGTGTCCGGTACCGATCAAGCAGGCGATGATCGACTGGTGGGGGCCGGTGATCCGCGAATACTATGCCGGGACGGAGGGCAACGGGTTCACCTATATCTCTGCCGAGGAGTGGCTGCAGCGGCCCGGCTCGGTCGGGCGGGCGCTGCTCGGCACGATCCGCATCTGCGACGAAAGCGGAGACGTGGTTCCGGCGCGGAGCGAGGGCCAGGTGTTCTTCGAAGGCGGCAGCCCGTTCAGCTACCACAACGATCCCGACAAGACGCGCGATGCCACCAACAAGCATGGCTGGACCAGCCTTGGCGATGTGGGCTGGGTGGACGAGGACGGCTTCCTGTACCTGACCGACCGCAAGAGCTTCATGATCATATCGGGCGGCGTGAACATCTACCCGCAGGAGATCGAGAACCTGCTGGTTACGCATCCCAAGGTGGCCGACGTTGCCGTGATCGGCGCGCCCGACCCGGACATGGGCGAACGCGTGGTCGCGATCGTCCAGCCGCGCGACATGGCCGAGGCCGGGCCTGCGCTGGCGACGGAACTCACCGAATGGCTCGCGCCGCAGCTTTCGCGCATGAAGATGCCGCGCCAGATCGATTTCCGGCCTGAGTTGCCGCGCGAGCCGACCGGCAAGCTGTTCAAGCGCCTGTTGCGCGATGAATATCGCCAGAAGGCGCAGGACGGCACCACAGCTTGACCCGGGCGCAGCGCGTACCGCCGCTGCCGCCTGCTTTCACAAGGACGAGCGGCAGCGCGCTTTCAGCCTTCCATCGCCTCGAGCTCCTTGCCCTTGGTCTCGTTGACCGAACGGGCGACGAACACGAGCGAGATTCCTGCGAACACGGTGTAGGCGGTATATGTCACCGGCAGGCCGATGTTGCTGGCCATCCACGGGAAGCTGGAACTGACCGCGAAATTGGCCAGCCACTGTGCCGCGCCCGCCACGGCAAGCGCTGACCCGCGCATCTGGTTGGGGAACATCTCGCCCAGCATGACCCACATCACCGGGCCCCAGCTCATGTTGAAGAACACCACGTAGATATTGGCAGCGTAAAGCGCGATCGTGCCGACGCCTTCAGGCAGCACCAGCGCGCCATCGGCCCCGGTCGTCGCCTGCGCAAAGCACCAGGCCAGGATGCCGAGCGTGACGGTCATCCCCGCAGAGCCGATCAGCAGCAGTGGCTTGCGCCCGATCTTGTCGACAAGTCCGATGGAGACGAGGCAGGCCGCGATCGAGACGACGCCCGAGAGAATGTTGATCTTGAGCGCGTCGGCCTCGGAGAAGCCCACCGCCTGCCACAGCACCGCGCCATAATAGAACACGACGTTGATGCCGACGAGCTGCTGGAACACGGCAAGGCCGATGCCGACCCAGACGATCGGACGCCAGCCGCCGCCGGGCTTGGCGATGTCGGCAAGGCTTGGCTGGTGATCGCTGGCCAGCGAGGCGCGGATCTCGGCGAGCTTGATATCGGCGGTGTCGGTGCCGAACAGCCGCCCGAGAACGCTGCGGGCTTCGTCGTGGCGGCCCTTTGCGACGAGGAAGCGCGGGCTTTCGGGGATCAGCATGAGCGTGACGAGGAATAGCAGCGCAGGCACGGCCTGGACCCAGAACATCCAGCGCCAGGCGGGGTAGCCGCCCCAGAACGCGCCGAGCGACGAACCCGCAGCGCCCGCCAGCCAGTAGTTCGCGAGGAACGCGCCGGTAAGCCCCGAGATGATCATCACCTGCTGCGCGCTCGAAAGGCGGCCGCGGATGTGCGCCGGCGTCACCTCGGAAATATAGGCCGGAGAAAGCACGCTGGCCGCGCCCACGGCCGCACCGGCAATGAAGCGCGCAAAGGCAAGGATCAGGGCCGATGGTGCAGCGCCCGAGGCCAGCGCCGACACCAGAAACAGGGCAGCGGCCATCATCATCACCGCGCGACGGCCCCAGATGTCGGCGAACCGCCCGGCAAGGAACGCGCCGAGCGCGCAACCCGGCAGCAGGGCGCTGACGGTAAGGCCGAGTTCCGCCTCGCCCAGCCCGAAGGCGTGCTTGAGCCCGTCCTGCGTCCCGTTGATCGCCCCTGAATCATAGCCGAACATGAAGCCGCCGATCGTGGCGACAGCAACGATCAGGCCGATGAAGCCCATGTTGCTACTGGTCTGCGTTTGTCCTGACATCCTTCTCCCCTTCCCTTTGCGGGTTATCGTGAAACCGGCGCCGGTCCGTCGGAACCGCGCAGAATCAAATGGTAATCGAGCCGCTCGTGCTGCGGCTGGAACGACTCGCCCCGGCGCAGCGATTCGACCAGCAGGCGCACGGCGGACTGGGCCATCGCGGTCACCGGCTGGCGCACCGTGGTCAGTTCGGGCCAGGTCGCGGTCGCCATGGCGGTATCGTCGAAACCGGCGACCGAAAGATCGCGCGGCACCTCGAGGCCCAGCCGATGTGCGGCCGAGACGCTGGCGGCCGCCATGTCGTCATTGCTGGCGAAGAGCGCAGTGGGCCGTTGGGCAAGCGACAGCAGATGCCCGGCCGCAACAAGCCCGGAGCGATAGGTGAAATCGCCCTGCGCAACGAGTTCGGGATCGAGCGCGATGCCTGCCTGCGCGAGAGCCGCCTCGTAGCCCGCCCGCCGCAGGGCGCTGGCGGTCTGGTTGGGGTGGCCGGCGATGAAGCCGATGCGCCGATGGCCAAGGCCGATCAGACGCGTGGTCATGGCGCAGGCAGCCGCCCGGTCGTCAATGGTCACGGCATGGCCTGCCGTGGCGGGCGCGCCGGTGGCGATCCGGGCGAGCGCCAGTCCTTCAGCCTCGAGCGCGGCGATCACGCCTGCATCGTCGCACAAGGGGGGCGGCAACAGCACGGCATCGATGCGATGCTTGCGCAGGCGCGCGACGAGATCGCGGGTCTCCTCGGGCGGATCGTGCTGTTCGACCACGATCATCGCGTCGCTTGCCGTGGCCTGCGCAAGGCAGCCCATCAGCACCTCGCTGAGATAGGCCGCGCTGGGGTTGGCGTGGATCAGGGCGATGCGGGTCTGCCGGGCTCCGGCAAGGCTGCGCGCCGCCGGATTGGGGATGTAGCCGAGCGCCGCAATCGCCTGTTCGACTTTTTCGCGAGTGGTCTTGGCGACGTTCGCATCGCAGTTCGTGACGCGGCTGACGGTCATGGCCGAAACGCCCGCCGCGCGCGCCACGTCAGCCACGGTCACGCCTGCGCCGACACGCCGCCTGGATTGTCTGGGCTGATTGGGAACGTTCACGGACACCATCGTCCCTCCTTGCTAGCGGCTTGCGCCAGCAGGTCAAACAGGCTCTTGCCATCACCGCCATGTTAGCGCTAACTTCAATAGTGGAGACGGAAGCGGGAAGACGCAAGCATGTATCTGGGAATCGATGTCGGCACGTCGGGTGTGAAGGCCGTGCTGCTGGACGAAGGCGGCACGCTTGCAGCGCAGGCGACTGCGCCACTCGACGTCAGCCGGCCCCATCCGATGTGGTCGGAGCAGGATCCGGATTCGTGGGTACAGGCAACCGAGCGCGCCGTGATGGCGCTCCCGCCAGACTTGCGCGCCGCCACAAGGGCTATCGGCCTTGCCGGCCAGATGCACGGCGCGACGCTGCTCGGCGCGGACGACAGGCCGCTGCGGCCGGCCATCCTGTGGAACGATGGTCGCAGCTTTGCCGAATGCGCCGAAGTGGAAACGACCGAGCCGCGCACTCGCACGATCACCGGCAACATCGCCATGCCCGGTTTCACCGCGCCAAAGCTCGCGTGGCTGCGCAAGGCCGAGCCGGAGACCTTCGCGCAGGTTCGCACCGTGCTTCTGCCCAAGGATTATGTGCGGCTGTGCCTGACCGGGGACAAGGCGTCCGACATGGCCGACAGCGCGGGCACGCTGTGGCTGGACTGCGCGGCGCGCGACTGGTCGGACGCGATGCTGGAGGCGACGGGTCTTGCGCGTGCGCAGATGCCGCGCCTTTACGAAGGAACCGTGCCGACCGGCGTTCTTTCGGCAGACGTTGCGGCGCGCTGGGGCATGGGCCGCGTGCCCGTGGCCGCAGGCGGTGGTGACAATGTCGCAGGTGCCGTGGGCGTCGGCGTGATCAATGATGGCGATGCGCTGCTCTCGCTCGGCACTTCGGGCGTGATCTTCGTGGCGACACGCGACTTTCGCCCCAATCCGGCGCGCGCGGTCCATGCCTTCTGCCATAGCCTGCCCGCCATGTGGCACCAGATGAGCGTGCACCTGTCCGCCGCGAGTTGCCTCGACTGGGCGGCGCGCCTTGCCAGCGTGGACGTACCGGGCCTGCTCGCCCTGGCAGAACAGGCCGGGCCTGCCAGCGGGCCGGAACTGTTCCTGCCCTATCTCTCGGGCGAGCGCACCCCGCACAACGATCCTGCTGTGCGCGGCGCATTCCTCCGGCTCGGCAACGACACCGGGCCGGAGCATCTGGCGGCGGCCGTGCTCGAGGGCGTGGCGTTCGCCCATGCCGACGGGCTCGACGCCCTGCGCGAGGCGGGCACCGAAGTTTCGGCTCTCAGCGTTATCGGCGGTGGTGCGAGGTCGCGGCACTGGGGGCGTATTATCGCCTCGGTGCTGGGCGTGCGGCTCGATTATCTCGAAGGCGGCGAAGTCGGCCCGGCACTTGGCGCGGCACGGCTGGCACAGATCGCGGCGACCGGTGCCGAACCGGCCGATGTCTGCACGCGCCCACCGCTCGCCCACTCGATCGAACCTGACGTCGATCTCGCTGATCGCCTTGCCCCCAAGCTTGCCGCCTTCCGCGCCGCCTATGGTGCCGTCCGTCGTCTTTGAAAGGGAACCTGATGTCCGCCGACTATTTCGCCGATTTCGCCACGGTCCGCTACGAAGGGCCGGACAGCGACAACGACCTTGCCTATCGCTGGTACGACAAGGACCGCGTAATCCTGGGCAAGCGCATGGAGGACCATCTGCGCTTTGCCGTGTGCATGTGGCACACGTTCTGCTGGCCGGGCAGCGACGTGTTTGGCGCGGGCACATTCGTCCGTCCCTGGCTGCAAGGCCCGATGGACGCGACCAATGCTGCCGCCAAGCGCGAGGCCGCCCTCGCCTTCGTCGAGAAGCTCGACGTGCCGTTCTACTGCTTCCACGATGTCGACGTGATGGCCGAAGCCGAAAGCATCGGCGATTTCCGCAAGAGCTTTGCCGAGGCGGTCGATCATCTAGAGGAACTGCAGGGCCGCCACGGCCGCAAACTGCTGTGGGGCACGGCGAACCTTTTCGGTCATCCGCGCTACATGGCAGGTGCTGCGACCAATCCGGACCCCGAGGTCTTCGCCTGGGCCGCAAGCCAGGTGCGTGACGCGCTGGAGGCCACGCACCGTCTTGGCGGCGCGAATTATGTGCTGTGGGGCGGGCGCGAGGGCTACGATACCATCCTCAACACCGAGATCGGGATCGAGCAGGAGAACTTCGGGCGGTTCCTGCAACTGGTGGTCGATCACAAGCATCGCATCGGATTTGCGGGCACGATCCTGATCGAACCCAAGCCGCACGAGCCGACCAAGCACCAGTACGATTTCGACACCCAGACGGTCTACGGCTTCCTCAAGCGCTTCGGCCTCGAGAACGAGGTCAAGGTCAACATCGAGGCCAATCACGCCACGCTTTCGGGTCATACTTTCGAACACGAACTGGCGATGGCCCGCGCTCTCGGCATTCTGGGCTCTATCGACGCGAACCGCGGCGACCACCAGAACGGCTGGGACACCGATCAATTCCCCAACTCGGTCGAGGAACTGACGCTGGCGCTGCTGGAACTGGTGCGTGCCGGCGGCTTCACCGACGGGGGCTTCAACTTCGATGCCAAGGTGCGGCGCCAGTCGATCGATGCGGCGGACCTGTTCCACGGGCACATCGGCGGCATCGACACGATCGCCCACGCGCTGATCAAGGCCGCCGCACTGATCGAGGACGGCAGGCTCGATGCCTTCCGCGCCGCGCGCTATGCCGGATGGCAGGGTGACCTTGGTCGCGCCATCCACGCACCCGACGCCTCGCTTGGCAGCATTGCCGATGTTGCCGTGGCGCGTGATCTGGCGCCGGTGCGCAAGTCGGGCCGTCAGGAATGGTGCGAAAACCTGATCAATCGGATCTGATCGCCATCGCCATCGCAACGAGAAAGGGCCGGGGAAGCGCTGCTGCTTCCCCGGCCCTTTCCGTTTCAATCGATCATGACAAGCGTCAGATCGTGCCGGCCTTCAGGAACTCTGCCGCGTGGTGGGCGGCGCGGGCCGACAGGGCCATGTAGGTCAGCGACGGATTCTGGCATCCGCCCGAAGCCATGGCTGCACCGTCGGTGACGAACAGGTTCGGCACGTCGTGAGCCTGGTTGTACTTGTTGAGCACCGAGGTCCTGGGGTCCTTGCCCATCGTTGCGGTGCCCATCTCGTGAATGCCAAGGCCCGGGGGCACAAGCTTGTCACGCACCATGAAGATCTCGCCGCCGGCTGCCTCGACCAGCGCCTTGCCGTCGTCAAGAATGGCGCGCGACATCTTCTTCTCGTTCTCGCCATGCGCGCAATCGATGTGGACGAGCGGGATGCCCCACTGGTCCACCTTCGAGGCGTGCAGCGTTACGCGGTTGTTCGGGTCGGGCAGCATCTCGCCGAAACCGCTGAAGAAGGCAAACCAATCGCCCGGGTGACGGACGCGCGCCTTGAGCTCCTCGCCCACGCCGGGCGCCGATCCCGCATTCGTCCGCCAGCTCTGGCGCTGGACAGAGCCTTGGAAGCCATAGCCGCGCACGAAGTCCGCATTGTCCGTCTTGCCCGGAAGGTTGCGATAGCGCGGGATGTACAGCCCGTTCGGGCGACGTCCCTTGTAGACGGTATCGGGCCCCGGCATGCGCGCCGCAAAGCCGAGCCCGTAGAGGTGATCGGTAAGGTTGCGGCCGACCATGTCCGAGGAATTGGCCAGACCGCGCGGGTGCGCTTCGCTCTTCGAATTGAGCAGGATCTGCGCGGTAGGAATGGTCGATGCGTTGAGGAAGATGACCTTGGCCTCGTAAACGCGGCCTTCCTTGGTGTTCTGATCAATCACCCGCACGCCGGTGGCCTTGCCGGTCTTGGGGTCGGTGATGATCGAATGCGCGATCGCGTCGGTCACGATCGTGAGATTGCCGGTCGCCTCGGCAGCGGGAAGCGAGGACGAAAGGCTCGAATGGTAGGCGCCCAGCGAACAGCCGCGCTCGCACAGCGAACGGTTCATGCACTGGTTGCGGCCCAGCGCGGTGTGGTGCTCCTTGGGCTCGGTCAGGTGAGCGCAGCGGCCGATGATCACCTTGCGATCGTCATACCGGCTTTCGACCGCGGCCTTGAACGCCTTTTCCCCGTCGTTCATGGCCATCGCGGGCAGGAACTTGCCGTCAGGCAGCTGGGCCAGGCCTTCCTGCGAACCCGATACCCCGATGAACTCCTCGACATGGTCGTACCACGGCGCGAGATCGGCGTAGCGGATCGGCCAGTCGGCCCCGTGGCCGTCACGCGCATTGGATTCGAAATCCATCTCGGACATGCGGTAGGTCTGGCGTCCCCACATGATCGAGCGCCCGCCGAGATGATAGCCGCGGATCCACCAGAACGGCTTGTCCTCGGGCATCGAATAGGGATGCTCGCTGTCCTTGACCCAGTACTGCTTCGTGGCGGTGGACACGGCATAGCAGTTGCGCTGGATCTGGTAGTCGCGCGCCAGCTCTTCTTCGGGAATGCCGCCCGCATTGGGCACCTGCCAGGGCTGCATCCAGTCGGAATAGGACGTGCCGTGTTCCAGCTTGCGGCCACGCTCGATGACCAGCGTCTTGAGCCCGCGCTCACACAGTTCCTTGGCAGCGATGCCGCCGCTCATACCCGAGCCGATGACGATTGCGTCAAACATGTTTCTCTCCCCTGGCGAGCTTAAAAGAACGACATGCCGGCCCAGGCACGCGTCTGGGCTGTCATGGGGATGGAAGGCTCGAACGGGCCGGGGGCATGTTCGTAGCGCAGCTCGACGGTCGCGCCGGGTTCCGAGTTGTAATAAAGTATCACGAAGAGATCGCGCATGCGCTTGTAGTCTGGCGCGGCGAAGTTCGCGGCATCGTAGGCCTTGAGAACGGCGTTCTTCTGCTTGGCAGTCAGCTTGGCAAAGGGCTTGCCCGCCTCGGCACGCGCCGCCGCATCGATGGCGTCGAGCCGGCCAAGGAAGGCCGTCTTGGTGTCAGGAGCAGCCCAGTTCGCCAGCATGGCCGCAAACAGACCCGGCACCCCGACATCGGCAGCGCCGGGCGTATCCGTGCGCGGGATATAGCTTTCCGCCACGGCCGCGATCAATTGCATCCGTTCCTTGGACAACGCGGGCGCGGCGGGAGCGGCAAGCGCCCCTGCAGGAAGCGCCGCGACGCCCAGAAGGCCGGCAAGGGCGCCGAGAAAATTGCGCCTCTCCAAAGGCAATGACTGCATTTCCACCTCTCCCGACCGATTCGCTGTTGCGTCTTTGCCGCGTTCCGGCAACTATCCTCGACAAAAGGTATGGGATCGAGGGGCTGAAATTGTCAACGCTGTCACTAAAAATTCGCCTGTTCGCCATGATGGCGCTTCAGTTGGCGGTCTGGGGCGCCTGGGCGCCCAAGCTGTTCCCCTACATGGGCATGCTGGGATTCAGCGCCGGCCAGCAAGGCCTGGTCGGCACTTGCTGGGGGATCGCCTCGGTCATCGGGATCTTCTTCTCGAATCAGTTCGCCGATCGCAGCTTCTCGGCTGAGCGGTTTCTGGCGGGCAGTCACCTGATCGGCGGCCTCGCCCTGCTCGGCGTGGCCTTCAGCCAGAGCTTCGTACCGTTCTTCGCCTGTTACATGATCTACAGCCTGGTCTACGTGCCCACGCTGTCGGTGACCAACACCGTGGCCTTCACCCATTTGCCCAACCCGGCCGAATTCGGCTCGGTCCGTTCGGGCGGCACGGTCGGCTGGATCATGGCGAGCTGGCCCTTCGTTTTCATTCTGGGCGCGCATGCCGACGCTTCGCAGGTCCGCTCGATCTTCATCGTCGCGGCGGTGATCTCCTTCGTAATGGCGGCCTTCTCGCTAACCCTGCCCCACACCCCGCCCAAGACCGGGGGCGATGTCGACAAGCTGGCATGGCGCCGGGCATTCAGCCTGCTGAAAAAGCCGGTGGTCGCCGTGCTATTCCTCGTCACTTTCATCGATTCGGTCGTGCACAATGGCTACTTCGTGCTGTCGGACGCATTCCTCACCAACCGCGTGGGGATCGCAGGCAATCTCTCGATGGTGGTGCTGAGCCTGGGCCAGGTGGCCGAGATCCTTACCATGCTCGTGCTTGGCACGGTCCTGGCCCGGCTTGGATGGCGCTGGACGATGATCGTCGGAATCCTCGGCCACGCGGCGCGATTCCTTGCGTTCTCTTTCCTGGCCGACAGCATTCCTGCGATCATCGCGGTCCAGCTGCTGCACGGAATCTGCTACGCGTTCTTCTTCGCCACGGTCTACATCTTCGTTGACGAGGCCTTCCCCAAGGACGTCCGCTCATCGGCGCAGGGGCTGTTCAACCTGCTGATCCTGGGCGTGGGCAACATGGTGGCAAGCTTTGCCTTTCCCGCCATCGTCGCGGCTTTGACGGGGCCGGACGGCAAGGTCGATTACACCACCGTCTTCCTCGTTCCGGCAGGCCTTGCCGCACTCGGCGCGCTGCTTCTGCTCGTTGCCTTCCGACCTGACACCCATGGGCCCGCCAAGGGCGTGGAGATCGCCTGATGCACACCACCAAGATTGACCGCCGCTCGCTCCTCGCCGCACTTGGCGCTGCGGGCACTCTCGCAGTGACCGGGACAGAAGCCCTTGCCCGGTCGATGCGCGGCAAGCCCTTCTTCCAGCGCATCGGCAAGCCGATCGGGCTCCAGCTCTATGCACTGGGCGACATGCCGACGAAGGACCTTGATGGAACCTTGGCAAAGCTCGCCGCAATCGGCCTTACCGACATCGAGCTGCCCAACTTCTACAATCGATCGCCTGCGGACCTTCGCGCCGCAGCCGACAAGGCGGGCGTGCGTTTCTCCTCGATCCACATGAACATGCCTGGCCCTTTCACCGGCGGCGCGCTCAATCTGATGAGCCCTGCCCAGCAGATTGCCGATGGCCTGAACGCATTGGGCATCTACCAGGTGTTCCTGCCGCTGTGCCCCCTGCCCGAAGGATTCTCGATCCCCGAAGGCGTGAACCCGCAAGTGGCCATCGGTGATGCCCTGCGCGCCGCCGGTGCCGACCACTGGAAGCGCACTGCCGCGCTGTTGAACGAGCGCGCCGCGGCGCTGCGCCCGTTCGGGATCAAGCTCGGCTATCACAATCACAACATGGAATTCGCCCCGCTCGATGGCGGGACGACTGGCTGGGACATCCTGATGAAGGAAACCGATCCCTCGCTCGTCAACTTCGAACTGGACCTTGGCTGGACTTCGGCCGCGGGCCTCGATCCCGCAGCCGAACTCGCCAGGCTGAAGGGCCGGGTCAAGGCTGTCCACGTCAAGGACGTCAAGGCCACCACCAAGACCAACTACGTGATGAGCCAGGACCCGACCGAAGTGGGCTCGGGCAGGTTGCAGTGGGCAAAGATCCTGCCCGCCGCGCTAGCTGCCGGTGTCGAGCACTTCTACGTCGAGCAGGAGCCACCGTTCACGATGGACCGCCTCGCGGCCGTCACCAAGAGCCACGCGTTCCTGTCGCGATTCGTCGCCTGACGCAAACTTCAAAGTCTGAACAAGGAGAGGGGGAGTCAAAAGGCTCCCCTTTTTCGCGTCTGCTGACCTGCGAGTCAGTTGCGCAAAAAAGAAAGGCTGGCCCGAAGGCCAGCCCTTGAAAGTTTGGGAGAGGATGCCTGAAAGGCCTCACCTATTTGCGATTCCTGGCGCCATCCCGCAAGTGCGAAGGACGGCAAAGCAATTGCGTATTTTGCAATTATAGCCCTGGCATCACCCAATTGACGGAGTTGACGTAGTAACTTGGACTGGCCGCACCTGCCGCATCCCGAGCGGGTGAGAATCGCGCCCTCCTGATCAGGAGTTTGCACGTATGCTCGATAAACTCCGGGGAACTGATGGCCGTCTGAATCTTGCAGGCGGACGGCGCGCCAGTGGCGTCGACCATGAGACGGAAGGCGATTGTCGCGCTGCGTCCCCCACGTAATGCAGAGCCGGGGTAGTCGTCGCTTCTCAGCCAGCTTGCCGGATTCTGACTGGGGACGGGACGCGACGTGAGCGCGGCTTGCTGCTCGGGATCAAGGCCCCAGAGCTTGACGAGATCGGAGGTGCACGTCGCCAGCGTCGCAAGCGCCTTCGGCAGAGGTCCGATGTGCAGGACAAGCAGCTTGCCGCCTCTGGCCACTTTGAAATGCTCGATCGACTTCAGTTGATCTGGCGTTGGCGGGGCTCCTGCACTCATATCTTCGTTGCTTTGGCGATTAAGCAGATCGAGCGGATTGAGGACGAGCATGGGCTGCTTGTCGGCTCCGGTGGTGCCGGGCAATGCGCTCCCAACCGGTACGAGTTTTTCCTTTTCCCCGAAAGCTGCGCTGACGCCAGTGCGCGGTCCGATCAGAGCCTTTACCGGCGGGCCCGAAATCGTCGGCCGGAATTTGCTGACGGGTGACGTTTGGTCGAATGACAGGATGATTCTGGATTCGCCTTCACCAAACGCTCTTGCAAGCCGACAGTTGTCGTCTTCGTAAACGACATGCCATTTCGTGCTGGGTTCGAGAACCACAGGCTCTTTCGCCAGACCTTGCATCGAGGACAGGCACGCCGCAGCGCACACACTCCAGACTACGGATCGTTTCATGGATTCGATGGCTATCGTCCGACATCTGCAGGCACAAGAGCGATCAATCCAGCGGCACAACAAAGAAGGCCCCGCATTGCTGCGAGGCCTTTTCTGGCTTGCGCAAGGCTGCTGGTGTTTACAGCTTGCCCGTGAGTTCG
>NZ_JBXUGN010000007.1:0-156945 GCF_057180545.1 Novosphingobium sp. HNCC26DJ243
ACCGGGAAACTCCAACCCGGAGTGGTCCAGAAAATGGTGTCGGATCAAAAAACGGCTCAGCTCTAATCCCAGTTGGAGGAAAGCCCCATGGCAGGTCAAAAGTGATTAGCCGTCCGAGAGCGCTAGCTTATCTCAAAAATGATCGAAGCAAGAATCTAACATAGAGCCGGTTCGTGGAGATTTAATTGATTAAACTTTTCCTTGCTTAGTTTTTTGTTAATCATATCATTCGTCCAAAAGGTTCGTCTTTTCGGCACGCGATGAAAATCGTCATAAAAGCAGGGAAAAAGGCGTGGCAGACGAAAATTCCTAGTCTTGTGAATGCTTTGGTAAAACTATTTTAATATCTCTTATGCGAGACTGAATTTACAATTCAGGGGGAAACTCGGTATGGCGAAAAGTGTAACTCAGTCAGCGCATCAAGCAGCAAATGTCGATCGGCGTAGCGGTGGTCGTAAGGAAATCGGCCAAAAGAGTTCCGTGCGCTTCACCGAGATCAGGGCAGAAATCATTGTAGACGTTCGGGACATCTCCGCGTTTGGCTGCCGCATCACCACAAGTCGGGAGCTTCCTCTAGGCACTGATGTGGTAGTAGGCTTAGGTGGAGCTGGTTCCGTCAACGGCAGAATCATAAATCAACGTCAAAACGACTACGGGATCGAGTTCGAAAAAAAGCTCGGACATGAGGTGCTGGGTAGCGCGTTTAGCGGCACTCAGATAATCTCGCTATTTGCCAATAGGGATCTTAATCAAAGCAGTGTTGAAAAAGTTTTTTCGATCCGCAGCAGGCTTGCAATTATCGCCACACTTTCGATGTTTTCTTGGCTTAGCGTAATAGGCATGGCTGTTTTAAGTCAAAAGGCTTAATTCAATAATATTGACAGCGTCATTATTATCCGCGTTAAATAGTTCCTAATTGCGACACCGATTGTCATTCATTGCCTCAACGAGGAGGCAGTGAGATGTCTGATTTCTCTTGTTTTCCCGATGAGCAGTGGTCTCGGTTCAAGCCGCTGCTTTGGACCGATGTGCTCAGGAAAGCGCGATTGGATGATTGCCAGCGGTCAAGGTGGAGAGTCGACGTTGACGGTTCCGGCAATGGCGCGAAGCCGAGTTCTGGGAAACGGTAGCGGTGATGCTTGCTGAGATCTTGGCGGACAGCGGCCAAAACAGCATCGACGCGCTCTTAGCCGCTCGCGGGCCGGGTTCCACCAGTAAGACTAGCAAGCTGAGGCTCTCGGGCGACTGCTCGCCTTGCTACCGACGGTTGGCGAGGCTGCGGATTGCAAAAGCAAGTCGTGAACCCATAAACGGGATAGTCGGGGTCACTATCCCCTAGTTTTCTAGACGCCTTCCGCTTTCAAAATCTGCTACCGTTCGAACTCGACAGGCGACAGCATTCTTTGCCTAACCTGCTTGCGACCCGGGCTGTAGAACATCACGACATGATCGAGCAGGTCTTGCCGGGCTTCTTCGTGGGTTTTGTAAGTCCGGCGCCGGACACGCTCTTGCTTGAGCGACGAGGAGAAGCTCTCCGCCACGGCGTTGTCATGGCAATTGCTGCGCCGGCCCATCGAATGCGCAAAATTATGAGCTCGGATGAGCGCGTCACAGTCCCTGCTGATAAACTGCGAGCCCTAGTCCAAGTGGATCAGAACCCGTTGCTTTGGCTTGCGGCGCCATACCGCCATGTGCAACTCCAGCACCATCGGTGGCCTGCCGTTCCTGCATCGACTAGCCCGCCACGCAACGGGAATAGAGGTCGATTGTGACGTCCAAATAGGCGAAGCCCTTCAGGGTGTGAATGCAGGTGATGTCCGTCACCAGGCCCGGTCGGGTGCACCATCGTCGGACCGGGTATTCGAGGTTTTTCGAACCCCGGGGACGGATTGCCACTACAAATCCCGGCAGGGGCTTGTAGCCAGTCTGCACTTTGCTATCCGCCCGCCTGGTCAACCAAGCAATGCGATTGGCGCAGCAGTTATCGCCGCGATTGAGCAGATAATCATACAGTTTGCTGTAGCCATAGACACGCTGTCCAGGCCGCCATATCAAAGCTCTTGCGGGCGCTCACACATGAATTACAACGCAGTTGCGGAGCGAATCCCGGCGAGTGAGTTCGTGAGAAAAACGTTCTAATGCGCTGCTCTTCCGAGCAATAACGACACCCGGGAGACCGAGCCCTCTCCTCGGACAATTACGGGGGCAGTCTGCAAGAGCCTGATGCCGAGTTGCTCTGCCTGTTCGGAGACCAGTTCGACGCGGTAGCGGCCTTGCGCGATCCGCTCAAACAGGAACGACCCTCCGGCCCTCGTTCTCGTTACAGCGATTGCTGTCCCGTTTTCGGCAACAAGACGGACGCGCAAGCCCGATACGCCCCGGGTCGCCATTCCATCGGCGAAGACGGCCTGCCCATCGATGTCCTGCAGCGTGACGATGGCAAGTTGCGTGGCCTGTATCCGGCCTGCACGAGCGATAAAAGTCGCGCCGCGACGCGCCGGTGCCATGGCGATGTCCGGCAAGCTGTCAGGATCGACCTGAACGACCGTGCGAGAGCCGTCGCCAAGTCCTGCGACAAGGGCCAGGCCCTCGTCATCGGACTGCGCGTCGCGCCCACCGACAAGAACATGGGCGTCAGGTAGAGGGCGTTCACCGAAATCGGGAAGGCCATTGGCGTTGGCGTCGTCAAAGACCCTTGCGGCAAGGAGCCCGCCGCCTGACAGGCCCGGTGGCTGCAGTCTCCAGCGTCCGTCAAAAGGTGTGCGGAGGAAACCTGAGGACAGCCTGATACCGACAATGTAGGATCGCGTAGGGGTTGTGTAAGATGCATCAAGCGCCAAGCGTATCTTGGCAAACTCATGGCTTGCGGAAAGGCCGAACGTCGTCGCGTGCGCGTCGAAGCTGTGAGATGCGCTCAACCGCAGGGCATTTCGCGTAGATATCTGGCGGTCGATCTCGGTGGCGACAGTTGTCATCCGGGCACCGCCCGAAAGATTGATCCCGAACCCGGCACGCACTCTGGTTTTCCTGCCTGCAAAAACTGCGAGGTCGAAATTGCCGAGCCATTGACTGGAAGACAGGTTTTCGCTGCGGCTGCGCGAATAGTCGAGGGCAGGGGTGAGCAAGGCTGTTCCCAGGCGGAGTGAGGTGCGCAAGGCGCCTTCGGCATAAGATCGACCATCGGCGAAAGTGCGCTGTGCGTAGCGCCCGATGATCGGCAGGCCGCCGGCGCCGACAGGAAGGAGCCCGTTTACATCCAGGCTGGAAGATCGGCGCAGAGGGCTTGTTGAAAATGACTGTATTTCGTCGATGAAGGAGCCGCCATATTCGGCATGCGAAAGCGCGAGCGCAAAGGGACCGACTGTACCGGCGATGGCGCCGCGCAGGCCCCAGCTGCTTCTGCCTTGCCAGGCTGCGTCCAGCTTCACGGGAAAGCCTGCGACTTCGCTGCGCAGCCCCAGATTGCCGGCAAGGCCAGGCAAGGGTGATCTGCGGCCCCATGTCGCGGCAAGGCCGCCAGCAATTGTCAATCTGCTGGACAGACCAAAAGCAAGTCCGGAGACGGCGCGCCACTGGCCCTCATCGGCAGAAGGCAGGACGCCTGGGGCCCGGACTCCGAAAAGCGTGACGTCTTCTTGCGCAATCGCCATTTCATAAGTCAGCTCGCCTGAACCCAGACGACCATCTCCGACGCTGAGATGCCTTGTTTCCTCGCGGGTCTGACCTTGCGGGCCGTAGAACACAAGTCGCATGACATTGCTGCCAAAGTCGAGCGGCACCTGCAGGAACGCGTATTGGCCATTGATCGCAGATCGGGTCGATCCGATCAGCACATTGTTGCGGTAGAGCTCGACTTCGTATCCGTCCGGCAGAGCGCCGCGCACGTCGATCCGGTCAAAGATGGATGTGCGCTCGAGGGGGGCGCTCGAGACAAACAGGCCGCGGCCGGCAATCGAACGCAAGCCGATAGGTTGTGCGAAGGTGGTCACGTCTCCGATGCCGAACTGGGTCGCAGCGAGCGGCCCCAGCAGGTGTCCGTCCGGGTCGCGCCGACCCAACTCCAACCGCGCTCCGGTAACGCCATCGCGGGTCGTCGCCTCGAGATAGGCGCGCGCGGTCAGGAAGGCCAAGTCGGAAGCGGCGCGCAACTCATATTCACCCCGCGGGCCGAAGACGTCGTCACTGACCGCTCGCGCTTCCATGTCCATGATCGGATAGGTTGCAAGGTGCCAAGGCGCAGGGTCGCGTGGCCAGCTATCGGAAGGCTGCGCTGTCTGGCGCGCAGCGAGACGATCGCGCATCTCATCGCGCTTGAGACGAGCCTGAAAAGGGAAGACCTCCAGTGTCGTTACAAGCACGGCCTGGTCGCGCAGATCCACCTTCAGCGACAGGGGGAGCAGGCGAGCGAAGAGGTCCGACCGGACATAGAGCTCGCCGTCGAAGGCGACCGCATCTGCCGGATCGAGCGCTATATGGCAATCCTGGAGTACGAGTGATCTCTCGCGCAGGTTTATCGACAAGGTGCGATTTGGCTCGATGAACCAGCCGCTGGCGTAATGCCCGTCATCGCTGACCGGAATGGCCAGATCGAGCAGCCGGGCAATTTCACCGAACGGAAGATACAGTCCCTGGCGCGTGCCGTACCCTGAGATCGTCTCGTCGAATTCGCCAGATGTGACGCGAAAGGCAAGGATGAGTTCGTCATCGTATGTGATGACCGGCGGCTTGCCGCGAGACGCCTGCTGCAACCCTGGCAGTGCTGGCAAGTCCGCGCGTTGCGCATGCGAAAGTGAAGCGCTTGCCGGTTCGGGTTCGCCTCCGCCGGCCTGCGGGCAGGCCCCAGGACATTTATCGCTCTGCAATGGGGGCGAAAACCCGAAGGCAGGCGCCGGCAATGGTCCTACTGATTTGGAAGTTCCGCCTCCAGACATCTGCGTTGAGGCTTTTGCCAACCGCGGTGCCGAGCGACTTTCCGGAGCGGGAATTGCCCGACGAGAGACCTTATCCCAGGCAAGCGGATCGATGACGTCAGATCCCGCATCTTCTTCCTTCGGCGTCCCGACCGCTTCGCCTTTTGCGCCCGCGTTGTCCCAGGGCATCGAGATGCGCGGCCGAGGACCCGACGCAGGCTCGGACGGCCTCATTTCTGTCGGCATGCCGTTTGGGAAGGCCTTGTCCCCGGAGTCGGACACATTTGGTTCGGACAATGGCACGGTGTGGTGGTCGGAGGACACCGTCGCGCGCGATTCGGGGCGCGGATCGGCATCTTCGAAGATCGAAAACCCCGGGCGGGGCAAAGCTTGCTGATCCTGGACAGAGGCGTTGGCTGCCTCCGGTTCCGCTGCGGAACGAGGGGAGGGGGAACCAAAGAGCGGAACTGGCAAGGGAACCGCAGCAAGAGCCGAAGCGTCAGCGTCGCGTCCGGGACTGTCCAGCGGCGTACCGGCGCTGCCGGTTTGCGGGAGCAGGTCGGGGTCTACGGCGCTGCGGGAATTCCCTTTCCTGTTCTTCTCATCCGCGCTGTGCGATAGCGCAGGTTCGTCCGGCGGGCTTGCGCTCAAGAGACTTTCTGCTTCCGCCTTGGGCAGATCGCCAACCGGAGCGTCGGAACTTTCATCCTCCGGATCGGGAGGAAACTTGGACGGCGATTGGGCAGCCGGCCGCTCAGGTTCGATCGGGGCTGATAACCCGATTGGTAACGCGGCGCCCTTTCCCGCAAGGTCGCCAGGACGTTCTCCTGGTTCAGCTCGCTCCACGGAGCGCATGGTCTCTGCCGTGTCGCGGCCTGAGGCGCGCATGGGCCCTGACAAGGGCATATTGGTGGCAGGTAGCAGCGCGGGTTGCGCTCTGTCATCGCCAGCGGTCCGGCCGAAAGCGCCTTCGACATCAGGCTCCATGTTCGCGCCGCTCTGGTCCGGCTCGGAATGGCCGCTTCTGCGGCGTTGCGCTCGGGACGTTGGTGCCGGATCATCAACGGCACGAGTTGCATTGCCGGAGCCGGGCTTGCGCGAGTTGCCGACTGTCGCCGTGCGAGGCGAGCTATCGCGCCTCCCGCTTGCACGATTGGCGAATGCGACAGAAGGCATTGATGGCCGTAGCGTTACGCGGGTGGCATCGACAGGCCGAACGTCTGAAGACACCTGGCTGTCCTCGCCGTCGAGAAGGACCGCGCCCACTGCGAGAACGGAGCCTGCGCCAGTTACAACCGCGGCATCTCGCAACCTTGGCCGTTTCACGGTATGCGGTAGTCCCTGCGCGCAAGCACTGTCCCGGGCGCAAAGTCATCGTCGACATAGCTTACAGACAGCGGGACCCCTGCATGCAGCATATTGGCCGGAAGCGATGGATCAACGGGCACGAGAACCGTCCTTGACGTGATTTCGGTGTAGAGACCAACCCCGCGGACAATGGCCACTGGCTTAGTCGTTCCGGTCGTCGTGATGACGATATCGCCGAATGCGGACCGTGTGCCCTCTCGCGTCAGGGTCACTGAAATGGCTTTGCGTCCGTCAGGTGCTTCGCTGAGGCGGATATCGCTTATGCCTGATTGCAGCGTGGTCTGGCCGACGCGCACGATAACCGGGATCGTAATGCCAAAGCGTGGCAGGATTTGCACCCCGATTCCTGTGGACGCTTGTTGCCCGGTTGCCGCCTCGATCGAATCCGTGTCCGAATTGACCGGGGGCACGGCGATAATCGTGAAGTGTGCCCGGTATTCACCGGCAGGCAGCTGCGCCGGCAAGCGCGGCATGATCCGGACGGTCTGGGACTCGTTGCCGGGGAGCTGGACATTGCGCGGCGACCATTTCAGCATCGTGCTGGCTGGCCGGTAGCTGGCGGGGATCGCGGAAGGCTCTTCGTCCGCGAGGTCGATGATGCTCCCGTCAGGGCGCATGATCTTGTCGTTTATGGATATCTCGTACTCGCCGGTTACAGCGGTCCGATTGTACACCCCGATCGTTCCGATCCGGTCGCGGTCGGTCAAGACCAGTCTCTTCGGGTAAAGGTTGATGTCGCCAAGGCCGCTCACTGCGCCTGTGGGCAAGGATGGCCCCACAGATGGCGCTTCCTGACAGAAGACGGGTGTGCACGAAGCGAGCAGGGCCATCGCACCCCATCCGGCCGAAAGGGTCGAGGTCACACGCATGTAAGCCAAAATCCTATGCAAGACCGAGCCTTGACAAGGATTACGGACAAATACCTAAGCTTGGCAACGTCTTCAGACGCGTCTTCTTTGGTCCGTTATGGACACAACGAATTAACTGTATGATTTAAGAGGGAATACAGTCGTCCTCTTGGCATCGAAATCTGTGGATTTGGTTTAGTCGTAAAAAACCGTCAGGGTGTACTGGCCGCTGTATCTGCCGACCGCCTGGGCGCCAGCGACCTGAAGACGTGCACCCACAGCTATTGTAAAGGTTCCGCTGGCGCTCAGGTTAGTGCCGCTTGACGGCACGTTGTCGGTAAAATTGCTGACGCGCATCGTTGCCGCGCCATTCGAGATATCTATCCGGTTGGGGAGATTTACCCGAAAGCTGCGACCCGGCTCGCCGGAGACGAGGAAATGACCCGCTCCCCGCCCGCCAGAGAATTGCACCGTGGCAGGGGCGCCGGACATTCCGCCAGTTCCCGTCACTGTCCCCGTGGCCGAGATGGTGAGGTTGCCCGCCGACGTCGGCTGGAAAAACCGGCCAAAACGCAAGTTGTCTATCTCTGCCACCTGAAGTGAGGCGACCACCAAAGCTCTTGCCGATCCTGCACGCGTGTCGGCGTGCGCCACGGAGGACCAGCACACGCCGCAGGCAATCACAGCAAAGCTTTGAAGCCACTTTGACGTACGCATGATCCCCCCGGGAAAGGCGGCAAGGAACGGGGAGATCCTTGCCGAGTCTCAGATGAAGATGGCGAGTTGAAACTTGCCAGACTGCACTAACGCCAGCCTGAACAAACGAAGGTCAGTTGTAGGTAACCGTCGCGTTGTAGGAGCCGGTGTAGCTTCCGGCAGTCTCGGTGCCCGCGACAGTGAGCGTGCCGCCAACTGCAAAGCTTGCAGTACCGGTGCCGCTCAATGACCCGGTGGCCGCCGAGGGGGAGGTGGTAAAGGTCATCGAAGCGGCACCGTTGCTGACCGTCCCGCCGGTCGTCGAGATAGCAAAAGTCCGGTTCGCTTCACCGGTCACGGCAAAACCGTCCGCGGAGTTGGCGTTGCCGCTGACGAAAGTTACGTCGCCCGAGGCAGAACCCGAACCGGACGACGAGACGGTCACGGAACCACCCGTGCCCGTGGTAAACTTGCCGAAGTTGAGCGAGGCGCCGCTCGTGTGCTGCAGCGTGATCGGTGCGATCACGGTGGCAGTGGCGGTGCCTGAAGTAGTGGCGGTGTTCCCGGCGGCAAATGCCGGCGACGAAACGAGAGCGGCAGAAACCGCAGCAATGACGAACGACTTCATCCTGTTAACCCTCTTTGCCGGGATCAGATGATCTGCAACATGCATGGTATGCTTACCGTCTGAGGACAGATCCCTATGTCCTTCCACTAAGGGTTAGCGCGTAGATCTTAACAAGCAGTTATCCACCGCAAGGCAGCAATTCTGCGGAAAAAGGGGCAATGGCGCCAGACTGTTCGGTCAGACCCTAAGTATCTGACCTGATGTCGTTATTGCGATAAACACACGATCAACTCAACAACATGGAATCGCAGCTGGCGCGCGTGTCATGCGCCCTGGCCTGACCGGGAACGCAGTTGCCGTCTCGGCTAACGTCTTTAAATTTCCGGACTTGCGAGCGCTCATTGCAAGGGGAGAGCTTGCCTTCCAGCGCGATCAGTCGTCACTCAAAAGCGACGATGGCAGACCTTGAAAATCCGCCGGGAGTCAGGAGGTGCCAACTGCGATCCGTACCATTGGTGACCTCAAGCCCCCTCGAACGCAGGTCGTGGCAGGCTGGCATGGGACTGCATCGTGGGCGTGTTTTGCCTTTGTCGTCTTCCGGCAATGCACTGACGCTTGCTATTGCGACGGGATCGACGATTTCTGCATTTGCGACACCCGGAACCTGGGCGGCATAAGCGCTTTTGGTAATCGCCAGGAGAAATGCCGGGCCGATGATAAGGCAATGCCAGTGCGATCCGATCACGTCCGGGGTGTCCTGCAATCGTGGTCCAGAAGAGCCACGACCTTGAAGGTCAATCTGGCAAATTTCGGGTGTCCGTGCGATAGGGGATGCTACGGTCATTCTTCGATCGACCATCCCGGGATGGGACAAGCAGCCTCGTGACCTCCCGATTGCGGCGTCAGGCTGGATCGGGAGCTTGCGACTCCGGCCGTCTCTGTGTTTCGCAAGCTGGTGACGGCGCTGCGACCACTTTCCTGCAAGACGAGCGCCAAAGGGCTCCAAGAGATGCGGGCTTTCCGAAGGGTGGGGCACAATGACCAAGCTGCAAGCCTTCGCTCAGTGCGCGCAAAATCGATTGAGGCAAGGCGCGCGCTGACCGCAAGTCGATTGGGACATCGAGCGATCGGAGCATGCTGCGCTTGGTTCAATGTTCGCTTGTTTGGCCAAATGTCGGGAGGACTTTCGTGCGATTGAAGCTTGAATTCGCTGCGCTGCTGGTCCTTTTTCTCGGGGGGATCGCGTTCGTCTCGTGGCGCGTTCTCCATAACATACTCGGATGAACCGTCATCCGCACCCGGCGTGATGGAGACCTGGTCTGCGCTTTCCTGTCAACGACAGTAGGGAGGTCAAGGTTCAATCGATGAGCGAATGGGCGGCGCCGCCGCCCGTCTTCGGGCCGCAGCCAATCTTCAAATTTTCAGAGAAGTGCCTGCACGTTATAAAAGCACTCATCGGAATGAAATTTGGGACCTGTTAAGATTTCAGGCAGTACAAATATTCTTTCGCACAAGGGTGTGGGAAGGTCAGATGGACATTTCGCCCGAGACGCCACCGCAGGATGTACGTGAGGATCCCGTCCGCGTACGTGGACTTGTCCCAACCCATTTCAGAATCGCCGATTGCGGCGAGTTTAGTGCAGTCATCCATAACGTATCGCATGGTGGACTTTGTGCATCCACATTCGAACGCATCCTTGCGGTTGGAACCCGACTGTTCGTCGCCTTGCCCTCAGGGCAGGAACAGTCCGGCATTGTCCAGTGGGTGCGGGATCGCAAATTCGGCGTCAAGTTCGACGAAGTGCTTGCGAAAGACAGTTTGCAGGCGTTGCAAGAGTTCCGGACTACCACTGCCAAGCAGGGCCAATGGGAGGTTTCCCGAATGCATCTCGTGCAGACACTGCCGCCTGCCATCGAAACCCTGCGCCGGGTCTGAAGCAGGCCTCTTCCGATCGCGGGTACAAAGGCGGCAATCCGGACGTAATCGTCCGGCAGGCATTAACCATGTTTCAATTGGTGTAGGATCAGAACACGCCTTGGGCTGCACAAAGGGCAAGTTCATGATCGAAGGGCAAGCAAGCAAGACCTGGCCGCTGGATCGGCTCGCGCAACACCCGCACGGCAGATCTCTTCGCAAAGTGATGGTCGCAGCAGTCACGGCTGCGCGGGCGCACTGGTGGGACGTGCTTTTTCGCAATCCACGCCCAGTGCAAGCGCCGATGTGTGCCAGGTCCCGGGCCGAGAGGGATTTACGAGTAGGCGACACTGAGTTTGCGAAAATCGCCCTGAGGCTGGAGCGTGATGTTCTCGTCTTTTTGCGCGGGGACAAGACTGCCGATGCGCTGAAGCACCAGTTTCATGACACCCTGCATTGGGTGGATGAGGCACAGCATCTCGTCGAAAAGGCCATGGGGCAGGGTGACTTCGAAATGGCGTATCTCGAACAGCGGCGCAAGAGCCTGGCCGACCTTCAAACCATGGTACACGGAAAGCTGGATTGGCTAGCGCGGCAAGCTGATGGCTGCAGTCAATTCGAGGCACTGGCGATGTCGGGCAGTGTTATGCACTTCCTCGTCGCACGCAATGACGCTGCCCCTGCCTGGCAGGTGCTGATGAACTGGAGCAGATGCGATGACATGATCCGGGGTTTTTCGCCAAAGCTGGGCAGCACGATCGCCTTGCCTCGTAAGGACGTGCTGGACTGGCATGCACGGTGAGCGACCCTAGTAAAACGGCATCGACGCCGGCCGCCTGCAACTACCCTGTCGCGGGGGTGGGGGGCATTGCGTCCCGATCCGAGGTTTATGCTGCTTTTTTACTAGCACTACTTTGGCAGAAAATGCGATCTTTGGGATTCCCAAGGCGGGAAATCACTGATTCAAAGGGAGCCAGCTTTTCTGGAGGCTGGTGATGGAAGCAAATTGGCGGCAGGAACTGGAGACGTGGCTTGCGCCGTTCGCCTCGGCGTTACGGAACAAGACGCGGCGTCGGATGTGCCCGGCTTACATCGCGGGGCTGATCGGGCCGGGTGACCGCAAGAGTGTCCAGCCCATGGCGGCACGGGACGACGAGGTCAGCTACGACCGGCTTCATCACTTTGTCGGCAGCGGCGTCTGGGACGAAGCTCCGCTTGAGGCGGCGTTGCTTGCCGAGGCGGACCGACTGGTTGGTGGTGACGATGCCTGGTTGATCATCGACGATACGGCCTTGCCCAAGAAAGGGCAGCATTCGGTTGGCGTGGCGCCGCAGTATGCCTCGGTGCTCGGCAAGAACGCCAACTGCCAGACGCTCGTGTCGGTAACGCTGGCATCGCGCAAGGTGCCAGTGATGGTGGGCTTGCGCCTGTTCCTGCCCGAGAGCTGGACGAGCGATGCGGCTCGCCTGAAGCGCGCCGGGGTTCCAGAAGAGCTGCGAGCGTACCGGACCAAACATGAGATCGCGTTGGCCGAGATCGACAGGATCCGTGCCGCAGGCGTTCGCTTCGGCTGTGTCCTTGCCGATGCTGAATACGGCCTCTCCGCATCCTTCCGGCAGGGCCTGAGTGAGCGAGGCCTCGCCTGGGCTGTGGGCATTTCGTTCAAGCAAAAGGTTTACCCTGCCGACGTCAGCATGATCTTTCCCGTTGCCGGTCGCGGACGCCCGAGAAAGAATGCGATACCCGACGTTACTTCGGTATCGGCACAGACCACGCTGGAGGCAGCAAAGTGGCGCCAGGTCAGTTGGCGGCGTGGCAACGAGGACAAGCTCGCTGCCTGCTTTGCCGCAATGCGCGTGCGGGTCGCAAACGGACCGCCGCAGCGTATCCACGATATGGGCGCCCAGCATCTGCCTGGCGGGGAAGTCTGGCTGGTCGGAGAACATTGTTCGACAGGCGAGCGCAAGTACTACCTCTCCAACCTGCCTGCCGACACGCCGATCAAGCACCTGGCCGGCGCCATACAGGCACGCTGGGTCTGCGAGAAGGCCCATCAGCAACTCAAGGAAGAGCTCGGCCTCGACCAGTTCGAGGGGCGGACATGGACAGGTCTGCACCGACACGCACTGATGTCCATGATCGCTCTCGCCTTCCTCCAGTCACTTCGCCTCAAGCAGGCGATGGAGGGGGGAAGAAAGAATTGCGGACCCACCACCGAAACCGAGCCTGCCAGCCAACAGACAAGCCATCATTGACCGCCTCGACAGGCCGCCGGAACCAACCATGCTCGCACTGCGGATGCCGCACCAGTGACCTGCCAACCAAACATCTGCCAAGGTCGTGTAGCCATAGCACTTGCACATGGCAGGGACCTTCGAGGTTTTGTTGCGAGAGCCAAGCACCATGGATGCCAAAGGGGGCGGTGACCCGGTCTCGCAACTCTTGAAGGTCGGGTCGCACCCTTCCCTGATTCAAGATTCCTGCCCTCAATTCTTGCGCGGCTTTGACCAATTCGTCAGACCTGGTTTGACGCCTCCAGGTATATGCGGATGGCCTCGGCGCAGTGGTGCGCACCGATCTTTCCCATCATTTTCATGCGATGGATTTCCACAGTCCTCGGGCTGATTTCGAGGGCCCGGGCGATTTCCTTGTTCGAACACCCCTTGGCCAGGTGTGACAAAACTTCGAATTCGCGGTGCGATAAGCGCTTCACCTGGCGCCGCGCTTCAGCTTTGTGCTGCTGAGCTTCGAGGATTTCAAGTGCCTCGGCATGGCAGGACTGAAGCTTGCGCGCGATTTGTGCGGTGGAGGCAGCGCCGACCAGGTAATCGAGCACGCCGGACTTCAACCCCCGGACAACCGCGTCGATGCTCAGCTGTTCGGCAAACCCGAGGAGCGGGAGCCAAAGTCCGCAAGCGGTAAGGCGTTCAACGACTGCAGGGCAGAAGCCGTCCTCGGTTTCTCGCGCCAGGACAACCCCGCTTGTCGGTGCATGCTCCACGAGCTCCTCGATGTCGGTGTAGACTTCGGCATGGTGGCCCAGGGAAAAGACAAGCCGTGCCATCTGGGCACGCTCCTGTTCATTTCTAGAAACGATGTGAACCGTCAACCGGACGAAGGCTTCGGGAGCCTCGCCAAGACCGTCGGCGGTTGCTGCCATGGCTTTTCCAATTGTCGGGAAGCCCACAACTGTACCTGTGAAGTCGGTCCGTTCAATAACCAGCTTTTCCATCAGCGACATAACGTTTCCCTCCAGCATGCCCGCTTCGGCATCGCCTAAGGGAAAATCACATTCCCGGGTTAACAAGCACCGGGCGGTCGTCCTACAGTGCTTCCCTTAGGGAATTTACTTATTTTGCTGTGCCAAAGCAGCAAAAAAGTGGGATTATCTTATTGCAAGCGATTGAAATCTAAGGACACCATTACCCTGCGCGCAGAGAAAGGCACTTTTATTAAGTTCAAATTTACCCGTTCCGCTAAGAATTTTCTGATCCCGAAACGCGGCATTGGCGCTGCGTTGCCATGCTGACGGTAGGGCTCGTTTATCCTTGCGGCGGACAGCCACCGATTTACAATTGCCACATGCTGGTGTCGAAGACTTCCCTGCGACCTGCGACCGCAATGCGCAAACCGGGTTTGCTCTGTCTTGCAGCAGCGGTCGACCTTGCCGCCATGCCGCGATCGGTGTCGGCCCAGGAACTGCCACGGATTGGCGACCTTGAGGTCGTGCAGCAGGAGAGACTGCGGTTTGGAAGCATGGTCGTACCGGCCCAGGGCCGCCGAACGGTTACCGCCACCGGTTCCGTCATCGATGAGGACGTCTTGCCTTCGGTCTGGCCGGACCAGGCGGGGCCTGGCCGTTTCACCGTAACGTATGACCGAGGCAACAATGGGCGCCAACCACTCGACATCGAAGTGCTTGTCATACTGCCTGTCGCCCTCGACTATGGCACAGTCGGCCTTCGAGCCAGACTCACCAATATCGTGAGCGATGTTCAGCCTGCCACCGGCCAGACAGCAACGATCCGCCTCAGAAATTGCGTTACTCGGGTTTGCGCTGCAACGTTTCGCATAGGTGGCACACTATCAATCAGTCGAAACCAGGGCGGGGGAGCGATTGTCTTGGATGTGCCACTCCAAGCCAGCGTGATCCGCGTTGCGCGCAGCGCGCAATGACCTGCGCGTGTCACCTGCGTCGCTTGCGCTGATGGCAGCAACACGTCAGGGCTCAAGCGCTGGCGGGTTTTTGACCGCCTGTTACCGGGCGCTCATAGACGACACTTTCAAAGCATAACGCCATCGGCAAATGACGAACTTTGGGCCTAATTAAAGCCAAGACATGTCGAGCGCACGGGTGTGCTTTTTAGTTGCGCGGAACGTCAGCTATGCCAATTCCCAAATCCGCATCGGGGAATGCGTCACGCGGACTCAAAGGTTTTTGCCGGGAGCCCTTGCCGCATCAAGTTCACGAGCGACTGCTCGTTGAGCATTACCCAATAACCGAGAACTTCCGGAGCGATCTCATCAGACAGCAAGAGCTCAATTTCATTTACCAGCCGGACCTGATCTCGCTTGCTGACGCGTTTCATGGCAGCATTTGATGCCAAAGCATCAAGATTCTGCCAAGAAGAAATTAGAACTTGGTCATCCGGAAACTCACCAACAACAACCATTTTGGCTTTCTGCAATAGAAAAGTTGGCCTTTTAGAAAGGCCTGACCAAACGGAGTGGTTGCCACTCGCCCTGGCCATGGCGCACGACCGGAACCAATTTGCACATGCGTCGAGCCTGAAGATATCGGTGACTGCGCCAAGCAGGGCCAACATGCGCCGACAGTTCGCTCGGCTGCTTGGCAGCCGCATGACCTTGCAGCGGGGAGTACATTGTCCTTTTGGTAATCTCGTCATTGCTTGCAGGGCGTGACTTTGCGCGAGCCAGGACTTGCTTCCTCAATGAAAATCGGGGCCAACGCGTGCTATTGCGCGAGATATTGTCCCCCTCGACGATAGCGCAGGGCCACCGTCCGGAAGCGGGGGCCCGGGTCACGTGCAGGTTGCGACCAGTCGCCGTTGCTTGGGCCGTCGGGGACCATCGGCGCCACCATGCAGGTCATGAACAGGTGCTGAGGCGCGGCGTGGTGGTCTGCAATGATTCTTGCGGGGAGCCTGGCCTCGGCGTCCGCCATTCCAGCTGCAGGTCACAGGGGTTGCGCTCCAGGTCTCGGCAATGTCTTGCGGCCGGTCGGGTTCGAATGATGCGATCCCTTATGCTGAACACGCCATTAAGGATTGGGCCTGTTTGAAATCAGCACGTTGCTCAGGGCAGCCAGCACTTGCGCGAAAACGCGGATAAGCAAACGGTCGGAGCGGCCGGCTGCCGAATGGTTAGTCCGATCACGCTAACGGCGGCCTCTGCAAACGATATCAGAAACGAGGCGCACGGCCATGTCTATCAGTATGCGGATAAAGCGTGGTGGCATTGCGATCGCTAGTGCATTCGCGGTCCAGGCCGGAGCAACACTCTTTATCGAACACAGCCTCGTTGCAGCGGGCGACCAGGAGCGGGTCGCGTCGGAGGCGATGCGACATCATATGCAAGCAGACATGCTTCATGACGGCATTCGCGGATCAGTCTACAGGGCTTTGTACCTTACGACACTGGCAGATATCCCGGGGCGCGATGCCGCTGTACAAGAGGTCCGTGACTACAGCGCGGAGATGCAATCGGAAATCGATGCCAACCGAAAACTGCACCTTGCCCCCGATGTTGCGATAGCGTTGGCTGGCGTTGGCGAGGAACTGAGTACCTACACGCACGCTTCGATCGAGATTGCCGAATTGACGCAAACGGATCCAGGATCGGCCGCGCAGCGCCTCGACCGTTTCGACTCTGTGTTTCATCAACTGGAAGTGAAGCAAGAGACGGTTGCCGACCGTATCGAGAGCATGGCGCGCGACGCAAACGACCATGCCAGATTCCTGGGCACGCTGTCCCAGATATTTATACTCGTCCTTTCGATCCTCTTTGCAGCGCTGCTGGCCTGGGCACTTCGCATGCTGCGACAGATGGTGGTTTCTCCGCTTTCGGTGCTGTCCACACAGCTCGAGGATATGACGCAAGGCGACTTCTCTGCGGAAACGACAGTCGATCGCGACGATGAAGTCGGCGCAATCCAGAAGGCGGCCAAGGCGTTTCGTCAATCGGCTTTGGAGCGCGAGAAAGCGCAGCAGGATCAGGCGCAAGCCGTTCAACAGATATCCTTGGGACTCGATGCCCTGGCCAAGGGCGATCTCACTTGTCGGATTGACCAACCCTTCGTCGACGGCCTTGATGGGCTACGCACCGCCTACAACCGAAGCAGCGAAACGCTTGCCCATGCTTTGTTGGAGGTCTCGCGCTCGGCCGCGCGCGTCTCCACTGGCGCCCAGGAGATTGGAGCGGCTTCCCATGATCTTGCCCGGCGTAACGTCCGTCAAGCTGCGCATGTCGAGGAAACCCTTGCGGCCATGAACCAGGTGTCGGTCCTCCTGCGTGAAACCGCTAGCGGATCGGATATTGCGAAAGGTTCGGTTGACCAGGCGTTTGCCGAAGCAAGCGACAGCAGCAAGATCGTGGGCAAGGCAACGCAGGCGATGGCTACGATCGAAGCATCGTCGAATGAGATTTCGCAGATCGTTGCCTTGATTGACGGGATCGCGTTCCAGACGAATCTGCTCGCGCTCAACGCAGGCGTCGAGGCGGCACGAGCCGGCGAAGCGGGCAGGGGCTTTGCGGTCGTCGCGAGCGAGGTCAGGGCGCTGGCCCAGCGCAGCGCGGAAGCTGCGTCCGACATCCGCAGCCTGATCTCGCAATCAGGCGCACAAGTCGAGACAGGCGTCGCGCTTGTCAACGATACGGGTATGGCCCTCACACGGATTCTTGAACGCATGTCTGAGATCCGCTCGCAGATTGAAACGATCGCGCAAGGCAGTGCTCAGCAGTCTGCAACTGTTTTGCAGATCAACGGGACCGCTCGCGAGATGGATCAGGTTACCCAGCAAAACGCGGCGATGGCCGAAGAGTCAGACGCCGCAGCACAGAACCTGGCAGCCGAAGCCAACGAATTGAACAGATTGGTGGCGCAATTCCGGATCAGCCGCGAGACCAGCCATCGCAGGTTGTCCCAGGCAGCCTGATGGGCCTGCCAAAGACGTGAAGCCTTGCTCGCATTCGCTTTGGAATGGAGCACGATAAAAGGCGCTGGAGTAGCCTGTCCTTGGGAAGCGCCAACGCCAGGCTGCTCATGCCCAACACGAGACGAGATCGTAAACAGTCGTCGCAATGGGCCGCACGATGGCACAGCGTCGCTGGACACTCTCGTCGCAGCGGTGTGGGGCCATCGTGCGGGGCAGTGGACGATGTTGCGATCGCAATCCTGCAATGCCTTGATTTTCGCGCCGGGTATTCTGTCTCAAGGTCCTTCGGGTGGCCAATGCGTTTTCACGCGACACTCGCTTGTTGAAGCTGACGAGCACCCTTTGTGGCGTCTCGCGCACTTGCGTGTCGGCAAGCCCTGATCGTGCGCTTTGAATTGCACGCCATCACAGGCGTAAATTGGCACTTGAGGTGGACCTTCGACTCGAACTGTCCTGCAAGACACAGGAAATGAGACACTGACCGGTCGCGCGCTACGATCTAGGCGCCGATGACGCGTTGCGATCACCAAACATCGTATGCGAGCGCGAGCCTTGCGCAGGAATGAGGTCGCGCCCAATGTCGGAGATTGCTGGCGATGCGTCCACGACCACATCATCGGAGGCGTGACGGGGAGCTCCGTTTACCTGCACGTGGACGCAAAAATATCGCGCTAAATCATACCTTTGGACTATAGTAGCGATTACTTTCAGTCCATGTACGGAAGCGCGATTCACGCTCATGACATGCGGCATGTCACGCCAGTGGCGAAGTTGGAAAATCCATCAAAATTTTCTATAAAGCTCATGTACTTGGGTGATAATCAGATAGTCAGGATAGCGGCGAGAATTAAAACCATTATGACAAGGATTACAACCCTGCGTCGTGAGTGCACTGAACGGGTTAATCATCGATACGTAATTTTGCTAAGGATATTACCATTCATTAACCACCAATGATCTATTCGACGCTTGCCATGAACAAGCACCACACCCTTCTCGCCGTCAGCACTCTGACCCTTGCAACCCTTGTCGCGGGCCCTGCCTATGCCGCCGGCGTGGCCGCCGGGACGCTCATCCAGAATACGGCGTCTGCGACATACAACTCTGGCACAGCCACAGGCAGCGTCCAGTCGAACACAGTCGAAGTAAAGGTCGACCAGTTGCTCGATGTTGCTGTCGCAGGTCTGGACACGTCGCCGGTAACGGCTACTTCGACAGCGGCAACGCTGACCTATGAAGTGACCAACACGGGCAATGGTGCCGATAGTTTCAATTTACTTGTCGACCCAGCGGTTTCCGGCAATGCCTTCAACGGAACCATCGAGACCGTCGCTGTCGACAGCAATGCCAATGGCCAGTACGATCCTGGCATAGATGCCGTTGTGACCGGCTCGGCAGCTACACCGTCGATGACCGCTGATGGCAAGCTCAAGGTTTTTGTTGTCGTAAGCCTGCCCAACGGCGCGTCCGACGCACAGACGAGCCAATTGCGTCTGACCGCGACCTCCATCATCGGATCCGGCACGCCTGGTACCGTGTTCGCTGGAAAAGGGGTGACCGGTGTCGATGCCGTTGTCGGTTCTTCGCGTGCCACGCAAAATGCACTTGGCTCTGTCATCGCCAGCCTTGCTGCAGTGTCCCTAACCAAGACGGCCGTGATCGCCGACCAGTTCGGAGGAACTTCGACAGTGCCTGGTGCGGTCGTGACCTACCGGATCGTTGCGCATGTCACCGGCACTGGCACGGCCGAAGGTCTGCATGTCACTGACGTCATCCCTGCCGGCACCTCGTACCAGGCGGGATCTCTTAAGATCGGGACCACGTCTCTGTCCGACGGTTCGGATGGCGATGCCGGCGAGGCAAGCTCGGCCGGGATCGATGTTGCATTGGGGAACATGGCCGGAGGTTCGCCCGACAAGGCTGTCACCTTCCAGGTCAAGATCAACAGCACCAACTAAAGCGGGTGCCTTGTTGCACCTCTCACGTCGCGTCATTCGGGAAGATGAACCATGAACAAAGTCACATTCGCGTGCATCGTGTCCACAGGTCTGCTGCTGGTGTCTGCTCCAGCGTTTGCAGCGCCCGAGAGCGTCGTATTGAACGGCGAAGTGAAGCAGGACAAGGTCGTCAACGAGAACGGAATGGAGCGCCACGTTCTTGTGATTCCCGAGAAAGTCGTCCCCGGCGACAAGCTCATATTCATCACGAATTTCGCGAACAATGGCAGGCAGGCGGTCAACAACTTCGTGGTGACCAACCCTCTGCCGCAAGGCGTCATCTATGCCACCGACGAGTCGACCAGCGCTGTTGTCTCCGTCGATGGAGGCAAGACCTGGGGGCCCATTGACACGCTCAAAGTTGCTGACGGGCAGGGCGGTGAACGCGCAGCACAGGCCACCGATGTGACGCATGTCCGCTGGACTGTCGCGGCAATTGCGCCGGGCGGTACGGGAGCAGTCCAATACCATGGAGTCGTGCGCTGAGCCGTGCAGCTTGCGCGTACTGAACGCAGAGGGGGAATACTATGCCACGCAACCTGAAGCTGCTGGCTGCTACCGCAGCCGGAGCGATCGCTTTTGCCTCCAGCACAGCGCTCGCGGCAGCCGGATCTTCTGCGGGTACGGTGATCGTCAACACCGTCACGGTCAACTACAAGGTCGGCGGCGTGTCGCAAACGGCGCAGACGGCCTCGAACTCGGTCACGGTTGATCGGTCGATAAACCTCACGATTGCCTCGGATGCGACAACATCTGTATCGCCAGCACAGAGTGCGGCGGCGATCAAATATGTCCTGACCAACACGTCGAACGACACTGTCGATTTCCTGCTTACCGCGGCCCAGCAAAGCGGAGGCACTGCCGCGCACGGCGGAACTGACATCTTCGACACGACCAACGTGAAAATCTACGCCGACACCAACAGCGACGGCACGTTCAACGCAGGCGATCTTCAGATCACGTATCTCGACGAGGTCCTGCCTGATACCAACCGTACGGTGTTTGTCGTGTCTGATATTCCGATCGAACAGACCAACGGCCAGGTCGCAGGCATCATTCTAACAGCTCAGGCCGCAACCGGCGGCGCGAGCAACAGTGCGGGCACTGCATTCACCCAGAACACCGGCGCCAATACCTCGGGTATCGACACTGTCTTTGCTGACGTGGCAGGGAACGGTGGAGACGCATCACGCGATGGCAGGTATGCTGCCAAAGGCGACTATACGGTCGCCGCTCCGGTTTTGACGATCACCAAGATCAGCACGCTGGTCAACGATCCGATCAACGGGACTTCATCGCCCAAGGCTATTCCTGGCGCGACTCTGGAATACTGCATCGTGGTCGCGAATGCGGCAGGTGCTGCGACTGCTGGAACCCTGACAGTCACCGACGTCCTGCCCAGCACCGTCAGCTATGTTCCGAGCTACGGCATTTTTCTCAACGGAACCGCAAGCGGGACAGCGCCGAATTATACCTGCAACACTGACGGGTCCGCTGGTGGTACATTCACTGCCGGGTCAGCCACGGTGACTGGCACGCTCGCCGATCTTGCAGCAGGCGCGACCGAAACCCTGCGCTTCCGCGCCACGATCAACTGAGGACAGGTCTTGATCAGCAGGGAGGCGGCAACGCATCCTGCTGTCGGCCGCCGGGACCTTGCGAACCAGGATGCTTCGACACCCCAGTTTCAAAGCGGCCTGGACCGCTCTTGTCATGGCTGTGTCCTCCGTCCTGACCCCGACGGCTGACGCGCAGTCGATTGCAAATACAGCGCAGGCGACATGGAGCGACGGCAAGGGCCATTTCGCTACAACATCCAATGCAGTCGTATTCGACGTCACGCATCACCCAATCACGATCAGCATGTTCGTGCCGGGCGGGGACGGTGCCAGTCGGATCACTTACAATCCTTCAACTTGCGGCCTTTCGCCTGCAGGCAAGAGCGTCACCACCAAATCGGTGGGCACATTGAGTGCAAATGTCATTCAGACCGAAGCGCTCCATGCCGGAGATACCGTCTACTTCCGTGTCCTTGCCCCGGGCGCCAATCGCAACCCAAATGCGCTCGATACGCTACTGGCGGACATAACGACCAGCGGTGGTGACACTGAAGCCATCGTGGTCCGTGAGACCGGGGTCGATACTGGTGCCTTTATTGGAGCGATGCCGACACGCTCATTGCGCCCGACGCCTGCAGATCATGATTGCTTCTTGTCAATTTCGAGCGGTGAGAAGGTGACCATTGCCATCCGCTCCGAAGGCATGTTGACACCAATGGTCACCGGCGCGCTTGAAGTGCTTGCTGATCCGTTTGGATTTGTCTTCGACAGCGAAGATGGAACCGCGGTAGACGGCGCTCGGGTCACGATGGTTGATGCCGCCAGCGGCCGGCCGGCAAAGGTATTCGCGCCGGACGGCGTCACGGTCTGGCCATCGACTGTAACTACAGGTGGAACAGTCGAGGACGGCGCAGGCGCAGTTTACCAACTCTCGCCCGGTGAGTACCGCTTCCCATTTGCTCCGCCGGGCAGCTATCGTCTTGTTGTCGAGGCGCCACAGCCATATGCCTCGCCCTCGACGGCGACGTCGGGGCATCTGCTCGGGATGACCAAACCTGACGGGGACGCACTCCAGATTACCGATGCCTCGTATGGCAAGGCCTTCACGCTGACCGGCGCGAGCGCGTTGCAGATAGACGTACCGCTGGACAGGCCGGGAGTCGCGGTCGGCCTGGTCAAGTCTGCCTCGCGCGACCGGGCTCAACCTGGCGACGTGGTGTTCTACGAGGTCATTGCGACCAATCAAAATGCCGGCCATGCAAAGCTTGGAGTGACGGTCATCGATCGGCCTCCTGCGTCGCTCCGGCTGCGCGTGGATTCTCTTCGCGTTGATGGTGTTGTGCCGGCCCCGGGTACGGTTGCACTCGCCGCCGACGGTCATACGATCACCGTGCAGCTGGGCAAGATTGCTCCTGGCGGCAAGCGGTCTGTTACCTATGCTATGACGGTTTTGCCCTCTGCAGTTGCAGGACAGGCCGTGAATAAGGCCCAAGTCACCGATCAGCGCGGCTTGAGCAGCTTTGCCAGTGCAGTGGTAGCCATCGATCCTGATACCATCGCCGGACGGATGACCTTGATCGGCCGGGTCACTGCAGGAGGCTGCACCGTGGCTGGTCCGCATTCGGGAATTCCCGGCGTCCGCGTCATGCTTGAAGACGGCAGCTTCGCCGTAACCGATACCGATGGTCGCTATCACTTCGATGGGCTCGTCCCTGGCAATCACGTCGCCGCCGTCATTGCGCAGACTCTTCCCGACGGTGGCCGGTTAACCGACTGCTCACGTTCGACACGGACCGCCGGCAGTGCGACATCACGCTTTGTGACCGGGCAGGGTGGTAGCCTGGCCGTTGCAGATTTTTTCGCCGAATTGCCCGAGGCGGCAATGTCCGAATTGGCCGAGCACATTGCCCATCGTCGCCTTGACGATGCTCGGCAGATGCCTTCCGACATGCCGCCACCTGTTGCAGCCAAGCCCGGCGAGGCGCCCACCGCCGACCAGCTTGACGATAACGCGCGCGCAGATCGCAAGTCGGCCGGTGCCGATATCGACTGGCTCACGCTTGGTGACGGCCCCCCTGCGTTTCTGTTTCCGGGACCCGATCACAACCCGCGGGCCCCAGCGGTCCGCGTGGTGATCCGGCATGCACCTGCGCAGAAAGTACGCCTTTCAATAGATGGCCATCCCGTACCGGCCGTCGCGTTTGACTCGATGAAGAAATCGGCAAACGGCGCGTGGGTGGTCAGCATGTGGCGTGGCATTCCGATCGAAGGCGAGGTTGGCCACCTCGTTGCAGAGATCGTCAATCCGGACGGAGTGGTCACCGAACGCCTGACCCGCGATGTGCATTTTTCCTCGGTTGCCGTTGACGCGTCGTTGGTCGCTGAACGGACCAAGCTTGTCGCCGACGGCCGCACCAAGCCGGTCATCGCGGTGCGGATGCTGGACCGCGACGGTCGCCCGGTTCATGCCGGGGTGTCAGGCGAACTTCAACTCAGCGCGCCCTATGAAAGCGCCGAAACACTTGATGCCTTGCAGGCGCGTGCACTGACCGGATTTGGTCAGAGAACGCCGCGCTGGACTGTCAAGGGCGATGACGGTGTTGCCTTGATCGAACTGGCCCCAACGATGGTCAGTGGTGCGCTCCAGCTCACCTTCAATTTCGCCGATGGCCGTCAGCGCCGCCAGCGCACGCTGGACGCATGGGTCGTCCCGGGGGATCAGGAATGGACCCTCGTCGGCCTGGCCGAAGGTTCGGTCGGCGCCAAGACAATCGCTGACGCCATGGAACGCAGTGGCCATTTTGACAGCGATCTCGGCAACGACGCACGGGTGGCGGTTTATGCCAAAGGCCGTGTCCTCGGCTCGACCCTGCTCACGCTTGCCTATGACAGCGGCAAGCAGCGCGATGACCAGCGCCTGCTGGGCATGATTGATCCACGTGCCTATTATACAGTTTTCGCAGACGGCTCGAGCCGCCGCTTCGACGCAGCAAGCCGGGAAAAGCTCTATCTGCGGGTCGAAAGCCGCGCCTTCTACGCCTTGTTTGGCGATTTTCAGGCCGGCTTCAACGATACCCTTCTTACCCGCTACCAGCGTGTGGCAACCGGCATCAAGGCCGAAGGGCAGGTCGGCACATGGCACGCCGAAGGCTTTGCCGCCCGGATTGCATCTGCACATCAACGCGACGAAATCCAGGGTGCGGGCATTACTGGTCCCTATCAGCTCGCGAGCCGCAGCATCATCGCCAACAGCGAGATCGTGGTTCTGGAAACGCGTGATCGACTTCGGCCAGAGGTTATTCTCAACAGCCAGACACTGACCCGGTTTGTCGACTACAACATCGATCTTCTGGCGGGAACCATCACCTTCAAAGCGCCGGTCTTGAGCAGGGATTTCGCGCAAAACCCCAATTTCATCATCATCGACTATGAAATCGACCAGAATTCCGCCGGAGGGCCGATCAATGCTGGCGTGCGCGTGGACCGCACTCTTGCAAATGGAAAGCTTCGTATCGGCGCGACTGCGCTGACCGATACCGGGAACGGTGTGCGGACCACGATGGCCGGATTAGATCTGAAAGGCCGCATCGACGCCTCGACCGAAATCCGGACAGAACTGGCCGCAAGCCGCCGGAGCGGAGCCATGCGCAAGGCCTGGCTCGTTGAAATCGAACGTCATGATGGTCGGGCCGATCTGCTTGCCTATGCACGCTCCGTGGAGTCCGGATATGGCGTCGGCCAGACCAACGGGGTCGAGCAGGGCCGCCGCAAGATCGGCGTCGACGGTCGCTACCGGTTAACCGAAGATCTCTCGGTAGGGGCGACCGTCTGGAAAGACGAGAGCCTGTCAGATACCTCACATCGCGAAGCCGGACAGGTCGTGGCCGAGTATCGTCAGGGTCAGGATACCTTCCGCGGTGGGTTCTCGACCATGCGCGACCGCCTTGCCGATGGCACCGTCGCTATGTCCACCACCCTGGACGGGGCGGTCAGCCGCAAGCTGCTCGACGACAGACTGGAAGTTCAGGGCAGCGCCAGTATCGGACTGGGGGAGACGCAATCTGTCGACCAGCCTTCGCGTTATGCGCTGTCGCTGCGCTACTCGCTGACGTCGGACGTCAAGCTGGTAGGCAGTTATGAAATCGCCAAAGGCGCGAGGACCGACACCCGAATGGCCCGCGCTGGCCTTGAAGTTTCGCCATGGCGCGGCGCACGGATCGTGTCTGCACTCGGCAAGCAGGACATTGCAGAACTGGGAAGCCGAAGCTTCGCGGCATTCGGAATGGCGCAGTCGCTGGAGGTTACGCGCCACCTGTCCGTTGACGCAACGCTCGACAGCAACAAGGCGATTGGCGGAATCAGTCGGGAAGCCGTTCTCAATCTTCAGCATCCTGCGTCCAGCGGAGGATTCCTCGGCCAGAACGGGACAATCACGGAAGATTTCACCGCCGTCACCTTCGGAGCAAGCTGGCGCGCGCACCTCTGGACCGTGAGCACGCGTAGCGAGTGGCGCGACGGGGAGTTCGCCAACCGCCGGGGTGTCACCTTCGGTGCAATCCGGCAACTGGGCAATGGCTCGGCGTTTGGCTCAGGTATCACCTGGACCCAGTCAAACGGGTCCTTTGGAACGTCGTCACAGGTGCTCGACGGGGCCGTGGCTGTTGCACACCGGCCGGCAGACGGACCTGTCGCATTGCTTTCAAAGCTCGAGTTTCGCCGGGATCGCGTCAAGAGTGCCTTGAATGGCCTCGCAGGTGCTGCCGGCTCGTCCGCGCTTGATGTCGATGGCGACGCCAGTTCCGACCGGGTGATCGGCAGCGTATCGCTAAACCTGTCACCAAGGACCCGAAATGACGAAGGCTACGCGCAGCGTAGTGAAATCGGCGTTTTTGGCGCGGTTCGCTACACGTTTGACAGTTATCAGGGCTACGATTTGGCTGCCACCGCGCTGCTGGGCGGACTTGACGCTCATATTGGAATTGGTTCGCGCCTGGAGATCGGTGGCAGCGCCACGATCCGCACGATGCTCGGCGACGGAGTAACGCAGTTTGCGCTAGCTCCGACGATCGGGATCGTGCCAGCGCGCGACGTTCTCGCAATTGTCGGATTCAATTTCACAGGCTTTCGAGACCGGGATTTTTCTGCCTCACGCAACACCCAGCAAGGCGTCTTTGTCGCTCTCAAGGCCAAATTTGACACTTCCACCCTTGGATTTCTCGGCCTGGGGTCCTGACCGGCAATGCTGTGCGCCGCGCAAGTGGGCATTGATGCAGCCCTGACCTTGCCGACGTCCTGAGGCAACACTGGCAAAGAGGCGAGGGCAGACCAATCTTCAGCCCGGACGCCTTGTCTCCTGCAACCAGACCTTGACCGCCGGAATAACCCGCCGCCATGGCAGTCGCGCACCAAGGTGCATGACTGCAACGAAGGCCAGATCCGCGCGAGCATCGCAACCCACGCTGATCGCTGGCCCCGCGTTCACGCCACACCCCGGCTGCCGCAAGGGAGAGCGTCAAGCACGCCGGTGCGACTTAGTGCGTCCTCTTTGCCGCCAGCGCCCACTCCCACGAGAGTGAGCAGCCTCATGCCATGCTCGATGCCGGCGGCATTTTCCAGCCTAAGACTGTGTCGGCTTCTGAAGGCCGGCGGCAATCTACGGGACGGACCGCAAACCTTGCTTGCGAGGACCACGGGATTTGCGTGATCACCGACGATCCAGCTCTGCTACTTGCCAGTCTCGATGCCAGGGCTAATTAACCTTTGCGGTAATGCTGAGGCTGAAGCTTGGAGGGTTTCCAGACGAGGCGGCCATGGTTCCCTTGGGATTGAGGCAGACGAACCGAACATCGGGATCGTAGTCGAGCACCGGCGTATAGGTGCAGGCTGCGAACGAGGCGGGCGCACTGCTTGCGTTGGAGAAGCGAAGATCGGTGGCTGCCGTGAATGTCAGCCCGCTCGCAGGCGAGCCATTTAAGAAGGTCGGCGAAGCAGCATTACCAACCCAGACCCGTGACGGCAGGGCATCGATCAGCCATACCGACCCTGATGAAACCGTGCGGCTGCCCGTGTTTGCGACAGTGAAGGTGTACCTAACCAGCCCGCCTGGCAGGAACTTGGGATTGGTAGTTCCATTGACCGGATCCGACAGGGGAGTTGCCGTCTTGTCGATTGTCAGTCGGGCGTTTGCCGCCAAAGGAGTGTTCGTGATCGTGCATCGGATCACATCGCCCATTGTCGGCGTGACGGTGGCGGTCGCGGGATCGCTTGGCAAGGAGGTCGAAGAGCTGGTGTTGGCATTTGCACAGCTCAGGGACGCTGTGTACTCATTCAGACTTGTGGTTCCCGAGCCTATCTCTGCCAGTGCATAAGACTTGCCCGCAGTGACCTGCACCAGTTGCGTACTGCCGTTCGAGATTGTCGCACTCGCCCCTGCGGTCGTCGTCGTTGCAACCGTCGTCGCACCGTCATTGATGGTCATGATGAACTGATCGTTGGTATAACGCCGGTTCCCTCCCAGCGCCTTTGTAAGCTGCAGATGGGGAAAGGCGGTCTCGACAAAGTTGCATGCAACTGTGTCACCGTATTGCAGTGAGCCAAATTTAAAGGATGTTGTAGTGACGCCATTGGGCATAGGCGTGGAAGACGAGGAGGCATTGCTGCACGTAAGCTTTGTCTGATATTGCCCTAGCGCACTCGCGCTTCCACTTGCCATTGACTGTATGAGGGTCACCGGCACTGCCGAGGTACTGGCAAGCGAGGCCGCGGCGAAGGGGCCCAGCCCGGAACCGGTCGACGTTCCGCTCGAGAGCGGCGAGCCGCCCGCAGTGGCATTGATCGAAAACGTGAACTGGTCGGACGCATCGATACGTGCGCCGACAATCTGGGTGTTGAGCTGGATTGTCGCGAAGCGTACGGCAAACATCGCCCCCTGAAGACCTCCGCCGACCAGGGTGGTCGTCACCGTTGTCGGTGTGCTTGATCCGACAATATAGGCACCAACCGTACCGTTGGCACCGGATTCGGTGAATGTCTGCGTTCCCAGCCCTGTTGTTGGTGGATAGACAGAACCGGTTATCGGTCCTGCCTGATCCAACAAGGTCCAAGGCGTCCCATTGGTTTGGAACGACAGGCTTTCACCACCATTGGACGATTCGCCGTCACCGGCAACAAACATGTATTGTGTCACTGCCTGCACACCGGCAGGCGGCGTGACACTGATGCCGGAGAAGGTGACTGTCGTGGTACCGGCAGCCGTCTGGTAGACAATTGGACGTCCCGCAACCCCGAGGAAGGCGGTATTGCCGACGGCCGATCCACTCCATGATGGTGACGAAGCGGCATTTATGGCTGCACCGGTTACTTTCATGCGGAAAGCAAGGGTCGAACCGTCCTGCAAAACGAGGCTGAATGCCTGGCCGCTCGTAGAACGCGCCTGGGTGTCGTTGTACGTGGAAAAATCGATCCAGCAGTAAGTGCCGTAATCGGCAGGCCCAGTTGAGCCCTGCGCTGAGGCCACGTAGCAGTTGGCTGCCAAGGCTGGCGCAGCCCATATGCTCGCTGCAAAAGCTGCAGCACTTGCAGCAGCACGAAAGCACGCGCGCGTTATTCGCCGATCCACGGTTCCCTGCTTGGTTAAATGGTTTGTCATTCGAGGGCCATTTTTATCGATGATTCCCTATCGGGGGATTAAGCACTCGGCAATGCCCGTTGCCCCTCCTTTTATGGGGTCATGCCCATGGCAAGGGATGGGTCCGTAACGGAACGGCAGTGTTCCAGAACCAGCGAATACCTCGCCACGATGGTGTCCCTCTCCATAACGCGAAATACCGATTTCCCACGATCGACCCAAACAGCGCACCGGATTTGTTCGCGCCAACTCGAAAAATTTACAATTATTTACAAACTTGTCAGTCGCCTGAATCGACTATTCATTTCACCTGAAGACAGGATTGGCTAGTAGCCAACAGCCAAATTGGACCCTCGGCAAATCGGACCTTCGGCAAACTGTGCATTCGGGGTTGACCTATGAAATCTTCACTTGAAATCATTGCATTTTCAGGCGGATGCGAACTGAAAGGCATACTGGGCCTGATCGAAGTCGCCAGAGATGCACTCGATCGGCACCAGCTGTTCCTGGCTGCAGCGCATCTGGATGCGGCTTTTGTCGCGATTTCGGAGGGGCATGGGGATTTCCCCGATGACGCGGTCGGTCGATCGGCAGCCCGGCATTGAGGCAGCAAAGGCTCTGGGCTTGCAAAACGGGCTGTCGGGCCGGTCGATAACGATTGATCACGCGACAGGTTGAAATCCGAGTGTCTCGGGATGTGGGAAGGGTCAATGCTTGCTCGATGTGGTGAGCATTGCGACCGACGGACGGGGTACGATTTTACTGGCGCGGTCAAACCAGGGCTTTGCACCCACGGATGTCGCAATCGTCAAAACGAAGGTGCCTGCGAGCGCTCAATGCGCTGCAAGTCGCCTGCCCACGACCCGTACTGGAGCCGAACATGCCGAAAATTCTAAGGAGTTTGCCAGCCAAATCCGGCTAGGTGTTCACGGCGGCAACGCTAGCCATGTTTTCGAACAGATTCAGCACGGCGATCTCGACAATGCTTTGTCCTTTGGGGGAAAGGCTGAGCCAGTACCGGCGACGGTCTCTGACATCGGGAAGTCGCTCCAACATATCGTGTTCCTGGAGCAAGGTCAGCCATCGCAAAGCCGTAGCAATGGGAATGCCGGATACATGCCCGGCATCGGATATACTCAACGGCTTGCCTTCGCCTTGTGCAATATAAAGTTCAACGAGAATGCGCCAACCAGGATTGCACGAGGGGAGGAATGCCACCTGCTGCTCGCGGTCGACAAGATTCGCCCGGATTGCCTTAGCCGCCGCCAATGCATTTTTCTTTTGGCGCCATGGTCTGTCTTGAAAGTCATCCGAACTCGGCTCGAGCAAATTGCTGAGAATGCGGCTTACAGTGGCGAGCTGCATTCTCAGAATCTGATCCATGCCCCGACACCACTCGCCCGCTATGGTATACCTGCAAGCTAGGTTAACCATAATTCTGCCACTTGTCATTGTGATTAATCACTTTGTTAACAGCGATGCACGAATCTAATTGCATCTGTTACGAATTGCCGTTGCCGGAACTTGCGTTCGGCCTGTAAGAATTTGCAAGCGCGAGGAAAATAGGCGTGCTTCCCATCTTGCGTTTGCCTGAGGCGGCTCCTGATTGGCAATGCGGTTCAATTCCCTCAGGCTCCGACCACCTTGCCAGATTGACCGTCAAGCCCGCCCGGCGCAAAATGTTCGGCAAAAGCCAGCTTGGGGCAGAAAAGAGGCCAGAGCCAGCAGGTACAAGCAAGGGCACGTGCCCTCGACTGCCGCTGAGGTCGACCGCGAGATGGACACGCCGCCTGTTGTCGAGCGTGCCTACTTTGAACACCCCGGTTGCGCTGCCGCATTTGCGTCGGATTACCGCTAACAAATAAAGTATTGTCCGAACGCAATGACCATTTGGCGCGCGCCCTGCCAATCCCAAATGTCATTCGGCCATATTCAATCAACGTCTGGACTTTGAGCCCAAAGATCAGCATCCTGCGATTGCGATGAAATTAAGCGGAGAAATGGATATGGCTGTCAAGCAAGAGGCAAAGACCGACGCGCTAATCATGTTCACTGCGGATATCGTTTCGGCGCACGTGAGCAACAACAATGTCGCGGTTGGCGACCTTCCGACCCTCATCGCGAATGTGTACCGGGCACTTGCCGGCGTCGAGGGCAATGCATCTGCAGAAGAAATGGTGCTGGAACCGGCCGTTCCCATCCGATCGTCGGTGAAGAAGGACTACATCGTTTGCCTGGAAGATGGCACGAAGCTCAGAATGCTTAAACGGCATCTTGCGACAAGTTACAATATGACGCCCGAACAATATCGGGCTCGCTGGAATCTTCCTGCAGACTATCCCATGGTTGCCCCGGCCTATGCCGAAAAGCGCAGGGAGATCGCCAAAGCTATCGGACTTGGTCGCAAGAAGGCCACGGTTCAGCAATAAGCCCAGGCACTCCGGTCCCTGATCTCGAGGCTCGCTTTTGTTTCGATGAACTACATCCTTGCGTAGTCTCGTCGCTGAGGCCCCGACCCTTCGCAATTGACTCAACCTGCAGTTTTTGCTTGGTGCGGTATTGCGCGTCCCCGGTCTTGTCAGCCCGCCCGATCGGGGGGCTTGCGTGACTTTTTGCAAATATTGGATTGTGATGCATCTGGCGTGGGTGTCAGTATCGCCCGCCGATGCGCGCGAGGTGACGCTTTTGCGGTTTGACCAAGTGGCCGGGCCGAACATTACCGGGACAATCTTGGAGAGTCCGCTGGAAACAGCGCTTCGCCTCCATCTGCAATCGCTTGGCCAATCATTTGCATCTGCGGGAGCCGAAACGATCAGGGCCTCGGCAGTGCGCGTGCGTGAGCGAGGTTTTGAACGACGCCTGCATGATGAACGCCTTGCCACCGACCGGTTTCGCCAATCCGGTTGTTCGACATATGGCTATACCCCTGCGGGGTGGCTACCGCCCGCCGTCGAAACCCGTCGCTCAGCGTACTTCGCCACAGTAGCGGCCATCGCCTGTGAAGCGGGCGTACCAGTGCTCTTGCTTGATGCAATGATTGCGCAGGAATCCGGCTACAACGCACAAGCGGTCAGTAGCGCCGGGGCGAAGGGCATGATGCAAATCATGCCGGAGACAGGGCGCCTTCTTGGTTTGAGGCTGCCGTTTGATGCAAAGGCCAACATGCGAGCAGGGGCACGGTATCTTCGCCAGCAGATTGAGCGCTTCGGGCGGATCGATCTTGCGCTGGCGGCCTATAACGCCGGACCGGAACGAAGATCGTTGGCTGCGGGATTGCTTCCCGCGATCCCGGAGACAATCACCTATGTTCGTACCATTACCAGAAATTGGGCGCGGCTTACGCGCCAGACCACTGTGAGCTCGACTTTTCAAGCATTGGCGCAGACGGCAAGTCGCCGCGGAGGATACGGCTGGACGCCCTCGCGAGAGAATGCTCCGCAGCCGGACCGACGCAGCCTCCCCTGAAACGATCGGCCGAGCGAGATCTGGTCACCGCTGATGTCAAAGTGGGTCCGCTCCTGCCGGGCACCTTAGCTATGGTACGAGTTACCGTTGCAGGTTGTGGTCAAATTGCAGCACGCGCGTCTGATGTACGACAAGAAGGTCATACGTGTGTCGAGCGGCCTGGTGGACGACAGCCGGCCGAATCTCGATCTCGATTGACCCACGCTGGGCTGTCTTGGCTTCAAAAAAGAAACCCTTCAGGTTTTCAGCAGCAAGAAACACCGCCTGGTCGAAATATGCGGCGTGATCATTAAGCAGAGCCACACTGATCTTTGCGCGGACGTGATCTATTCCCATTTCCTGAAAGATCTGATCTCGCAAGCTGTCGGAGAGCGGGCTGCCCTGCTTGAGAATCTTGTGCATTCGCGTGCGTGGCATGTTGATACGGTCGGCCAGATGGGCACAGAAGGTCCCTTGCCGGGCTAGCTCTGTATTGATCAACAGCTTGTACTGTTCCTGTTCGCATGCCGCGGGCTTGGAACAGGCAAAGGCAAACAAGGGCTCGCTTCGAGAAAGCAGCTTTGGTGCAAATACCGTGTCAGGCGTCAAGTTCATGTGAGGCATTTTCCATCCCTCCCATGACAAAAGTTCTATGGGATGCCATAGACTGTCAAGAGGCTAAAGTAGTCGCATGCCGGTAACTCATGCCTCTAGATCAGGTTTTCCCGCGTCGCGATAAAGACCGTTAGCGGAACCATTATCTTATCCGCGCCCTGCTTTCCTGAAAATTTTTTTACCTGTTCACGAAGTGAATCATACTGCGCTGCCCATGCCGGTCTTATTTCGAGCCAAACCGCGACATCACCATCAACGGAGTATTCGCTGAAGAACGTCTCCACATCCTCTCGCGAAACGTCTTTACTTCCAATGCCTTCACAGGCTGCCTGGACTGTCGTCCGGATTGTCTGGAAACGCCCGGTTCGTTTGGAATATGCGCACATAGCGTCGGCCAGCAGGTTGAAACACTGCTGGCTCAAGCACACTCGAATATTGCGGATACCGGGGGTCACCTGCGCTACCTCCAAGGTCGCGATTTGCAGCCATTATGGAATCAGTTTCCCGGTTTGGCGACCCTGCTGATGGACCTGCGAATCACGCAAGTGTTTCCGGCCGGAGCAACAGAAAAGTCCCTTTCGACAAAGATGTTTCCAAAATTGGAAAACACGAATTTGCAAAAAGGAAATCCATTTCCGGGCTCGATATTTTCTCGACCTGAGAAATCGGGAATGTGGGAAATAGTATGCTTTGAATAATGCAGGCCCGAGCAGGATCATTGATGGCCCCGGCTTTCCCATGTTCATTTCCGATGCCGTGAATGTCTCGGCATCCAGAAAAGGACTTGAGGATGGTAATCAAAAAGACTGGGCCGTTTCTGCTCCAAAGTGCGGCCGTGATTGCTTTGGCTACGCTCTTCGGAAGTGAAATGGCCCTCGCAGGGACCGATGCAACTTTCGCTACGGCGCTCACCAAGTTTACAGGCTTCCTGCAGGGATCAGGTGGCAAGATCATCACCGTGCTGAGCCTGGCCAGCGGCATTGTCGGACTTGCATCGGGCCGGTTCAGCCTCGCGCAGGTCGCCATCCCCGTCGGGGTCGGCGTCGGCGCTGGCACGGGCGTGCCCATCGTCACCGCAGCGGTCACCGCGACGATCTGACCTTCAACCCCGTTCCGTCCGGACAATGCATCCGTACATCCGGTCGGACATCACAGAGGGTGGTGCCGCTCATGAATCGCTACACGGTTCCCGCGCACCTCGATGATCCGGAGCTGATCGGGTTTTGGACACTCGATGAGTTCCTCGCAATGATCATCCCGTTCGCGTGGGGCATCCTGTCTCAACATATTTTCATCGGTCTGATTTCAAGCGTGCTGGCCTGGTGGGGATTGCGCAAGTTGAAGGCGGGACGAGCCGTCTCGTGGATCATCCATTCAGCCTACTGGTACCTGCCCGGTGCCTTCATGGGGCTGAGAGCGACGCCGCCCTCCCATCTTCGCCTGATGGCGGGTTGAGGACGGCACAGTCATGGACCTCTCGATTTCTCACGGCCAGGCGCAGCGGCTGCTGAAGCAGCGCAATCTGCTGGCCATTACAGCGACGGGCCTGTTTGCCTTGAGCATCTTGCTGACGCTGACCGCCGCGTGCCGCGACCGCGAGATCGTGCTGCAGCCGGTGCTCGCCAAGCCGCTGACGCTGTCATCGAGCCACGTCGACAAGGACTATCTCGAACTCGTCACGCGCGATGCCGCGCTGCTGACGCTAAACCGTTCGCCCTCGAACCTCCAATACTGGATGGATTCGATCCTCGAGATCACTGATCCCAAGACCCACGGCCGAATGAAGGCCGAACTGATGAAGATCTTCAGCGAGCAGAACGGCTCGAATGTCTCGCAATTCTTCACGATCGAGAACCTCTCCGTCGATCCCGATGCGCTGACCAGCGAAGTGAATGGCGTGCTGCACACGGTTGTCGGTTCAAAGGAGGTCACCTCCGAAGCCCGGACCTTCCGATACGTGTGGAGCTACTCGGGCGTCAGCCTGAAGCTCGCAGGGTTCGGGCGCGTCACCAGGGATGCGGCGGGTAATGTCATCGCGAACGCGAGCGCCAACAGCGGCACCGATGGGGGAGACATGTGATGGCCGTTGTGGCTTGGGGCGCGATCGGCGCCGGGACTGTGCTGGCGGGACGCCCCTTGGGGATTACCGTGCGGCCGGTGGGCGCGGCGCTCATCTGCTGCGGCGTGCTCTGCCTGGCGGCCAGCCCCGCGATGGCGGATCAAAGCATCCCGGCGGCCGACAACGGCACGGTCGCCTGCACCGCTTCGGCCAAGGACCTGACCCGCATCAGCCTCGCCGGAGACCAGTTCGCGTCGGTGTCCAAGATCACCACGGGCAACCCGGCCGAAGACTTCAAGATCGTCAACGAGCCAGTGCGCGGCGACATCTACATCTCTGTGCCCGATGGCTTCACCAAGCCCAACCTCTCGTTCTTCGGCACAACCCGAAAGGGGTTCGTCTACAAGTTCCTCTGCCAGGTTCGGGGCAATGATGCAGAGCAGGTGTTCGTCACCAACACTGCAGTCAAAGCCGAAGCCGCGCGCGACTGGGAAGTGCGCTCCTCGCCCGAGGACACCGCAGTACGCCTCGCCCAGGCCATGTATCGCAGCGAGACCATCGAAGGGTTCGAGATCCGGCAAAGCGTGCTCGAGCCCGTCGCAGTCGGCAAGCTCGAGGTCCAGCAAGTCGGCGAATACCGCGGCACGGAGCTCCATGGCCTGATCCTCAAGGTTCGCAACATGGGCAAAGGTCCCATGCCGCTCGATGAGAACCTGCTCGCAGGCCGCGGCAGCATCGCCTTCATGACCCCGGTCAGCGAACTTGCTCCCGGCGAGGCAGTTGCCGTCTACCTGATCCAGTCGAATGGAGACCAGTGATGGACTGGAAGAACCCGTTCCGCAAAGGCCCCAAGGCGCTCGATGGTCCTTCGGCTGATGGCCTTGGCGCCGATCCGGACGGCAGCGATGCGTCGCCGCTTGGCGATGCGATCGTCGCCAACGAAGCGGTCAGGAAGAAGCAGATGCTGCTGCTTGGTGCCGGCGGGCTCGCTGCCCTGATCATCGGTTCGTCGTGGATCTTCGCAGGCGAAAACAGGAGCGGCGATGGCAACGTCAAGCGCCAGGTCGCCGACGTCTCGGTCGACGAGATGGTCAACAAGAACATGGCCGAGAAGGAATGGCGCGCCCAGTCCGAGGCACAGATGATGTCGATGGACAACAGCATGCGCGCGCTCGCCGCCCGCGCGCAGCGCGCCGACCAGTTGGAAGCGCAGCTTGCCCAGAACCAGGCCCAAAGCGGATCATGGGGCGGAGACAGCGGCGGGGCAGCAGGCATTTCGCCCGATACCGAACGGGTGCTGTCGGCGTACCAGAACGAAAACGAGCAGTTGAAGGCTGCGCTCGCCGCCGCGCGCCAGTCGCCAATCATGAGCCAGCCTGTTGTCGGACCAGGTGCGACTTCGGCAGGACCCAATGCGCTTTATGGGCGGACCAGTCCGCCGAGCTACCAGAGCCCGCCGGGCACCCCTGCCGGTCAGGCGGCGATGGCGGCAGCCGGCATGCCAGGAGGCCGCAGCAGCGAGGTGAGCCTGGTCTCGTTTGGCGAAGGCACCAGTGGGACGGCAAGTCCAGTGCCCAAGGGGAACACGGTCTTCACCGACAGCGCCAATTACCTGCCGCCCAATTCGATCGCGGTCGCCAAGGTCATCGTCGGGGTCGATGCTGCTGCCGGCGTTCAGAGCCAGACCGATCCTTTACCGGTCGTGCTGCGCATTACTGGCCCCGCGCGCTCGGTCTACGACAACGGGCGGCTGCTCACGACCAATATCGCAGGCTGCCTGGTCAACGGCGCAGCCCGCGGCGACCTCTCGAGCGAGAAGGTCTACGTCAAGCTGCAGCGGATGACATGCCCGCAGCCCAATGGGCGCTACGCGGTCTCCGACGTGAAGGGCTTCATCGCCTTTGGCGGCAAAACCGGGGTCAGGGGCAGGGTGGTGAGCCGCGAGGGCTCGCTGATCGGCCAGGCCTTCCTCGCCGGGCTCGCGGGCGGGTTTGGGCGCGGCTTTTCCGCCAACACCAATTCGACGCTCACCGGCACCAACGTCAACGTGAACGGCCAGCGCCAGAAGCTCGGGCCCGGCGACATTCTCGAAGGCGGCCTCGGCGAAGGCATCGCCACCTCGGGCGACATGGTCAGCAAATACCTGATTGAGCGGGCCGAGCAGTACCAGCCCGTGATCGAAATGCCGACCGGGATCGACGTCGAAATCGTGTTTCTCGAAGGCGTGTTCATCAACGGATGAGGAGGGTGCAATGAAGCTGAAACCACTGAACTTGGGCAGACCCCGCCTTCGCCAAACCCTGATGCCGCTGGCCGCAATCGTGCTCGGCAGCGGCGGATCGCTGGTCTGGGCAAATGCGAATGCTGAGGGCGCCGGGAACGCCGCGCCAAGTGCAATTTACTCGCCGTCCGAGGCCGACCAGGCCGTCACGGCGCTCCTCAAGCAGCGCCTGCCGCGTACCCAGGTGAGCCGGGTCAATTGCCACCTGATTGATGGGGTCTGCGAAGTGACCGCTGGATCCCAGCTGTTCTACGTCGATAGGACCGCGCGTTACCTGCTCATCGGGCGTGTCTACGACATGCAGACCCGTCAGGACCTGACCGCGGTCCGCCTGCTCGAGGTCAATCCCGATCTCCTCGTGGGCGGCGCTGCGGGCAGCAAGCAGGAAGCACAGGAAGTCGAGACCCCCCGCCGCGGCGTCAGCACGCCGGCGGCGAGCGGTGCCCCCCGGACGATGTCGCTCGCCGCACTGCCCGAGGCGGGCGGCATTGTCTGGGGAGCAAGCTCGGGGCCGTCTGTCACCGTGTTCAGCGATTTCCGCTGCGGCTACTGCCGGGCGTTGTCGGGCGTGCTTGAAAGCATGAATGTGCGCGTGATCGAGCGGCCGATCTCGGTGCTCGGCAGCCGCGATCTTGCCAATCAGGTGTTTTGCGCGCGCGATCGGCGCAAAGCCATCAAGGCCGCCTATGCCGGCACGCCGATCACCGACACGCGCACCTGCGACACCTCGCCGCTCGATGCCAACGAGCACTTTGCCCGCGAGCAGGGTTTGGCCGGAACCCCGGTGATCGTCCGATCGGACGGCGCGGTGATCGAAGGATACCGACCGCGTGAGGTGCTCGAGCAATGGCTGATGGGCGCCAAGTCGTGACCGCGCTTGACCCGAAGAGCCAAGCGAGCCTCGTGCGCGCGGTCGCGCGGCGCTCGGGCGGGGCAATCACGTTGCCGCGCGTTGAGCTGAAACGCGGCGAGGCAATCCGGTTGTGGCAGGATCTCGTGCTCGCTTTCGGTGAGCCAATCGGCCGGGAGCTTACGCCCTTCGAACTGACAAAGCTGCGCCGACGCGCCTGGGCCCGCTCGGCGGGCCATGCCAGACTTGCCGCCGAGACGATCTCGCTCGGCTCAAGTCTCGCGTTCTGGCGCCTTGCCGTGCGCCTTGGCATGCTCGCTGAGCATCGCTCGCCCAGCGGTCTGGTCCGGGCGGCTAGCATCGCTGCGGTCGGCCTCGCCGCGACCCAGCTTGCAGCCTGCACCTCGCTGTTCGGCGGCAACATCAAGGGAAGCTTCGCCTGCAGCGCACCGGGAGGAACCTGCGCGCCTTCAACTTTGATCGACGATCAGGCACTGTCGGTGATCCGGAATGCCCGGCCCATGACCCCCGGACATTCGCTGGCGGGGCCGTATATTCGTCAACCGGCGGCAGCCAGGCCTGTCACAGCTGCCTGCACCTCTTCCGGTTCGGGCAGGCTCGCTGCTTCCGGTAATGGCATGATCCATCGCGAGCGCCGTGTGTTGAAGGTCGTATTCCCGTCCTTCGTCGATGGCGGCGGCAATCTCCATGAGCCGCGTATCGTTCACGCGGTGGTCGACGATGGCGCCTGGATGCAGCTGTCGTCGGGCGAGCCCAATCTGGGGGAGCAAGTCGAGAGCCGGGCGGCTAGCCTCGCCAGCGCGGCGTTAGCGGCAGTGCCTGGGGTTCCTGCTCCCATGACCGATGCCAGCGCCGCTTCGGATGACCCCGCTCCGGCAGCCCTCCCGACGCCCGAAGCGATTGCGGCAGCGCGTGCCAAAGCCGCTGCGCTCAAGTCTGCCAACGCGGTCGATGTCATCCGTGCCGAAGTTCAGGCGCGGCTCGCCCACACCGCAAAAGCGCCGACCCCATCGGCAGCAAAGTCCACAGGTTCTGCCCGCAGTGGAGCGATTGTTCCGCCTGCTGCCCCAAGTGCTGAAGCGCCATCGGCGGCCGCGGGTGAACTAACGCCAGCCAATGCGCCGGCAGCCTTCCCTGCCAAGGTCGAGGAGTAGGGGCAATGACCTCGCGCGGCTTCTGGGATCGGTTCCTCGACATGCTGTTCGGCGAAAGCGCGCATCCCGAGGCGGCACGCCCAGTGCTTGGCGCTCCGATGCTCTCGAACTGGTTGCCCTATCGCAGCTTCGACAAGAAGCACGGCATGTTCATCAACACGGACTCGATCGGGTTCATTCTCGAGCTTGCCCCGATGATGGGGGCCGACGAACGCAGCGGCGAACTTCTCACCCAGTTCCTTTCTGACGCAGTGCCGCCCGGCTGCGAGATCCAGCTGATTCATTGGCAAAGCCCCTCGGTCGGTGAGCGCATTGCCGATTGGGTGATGCCACGCGTTGTCGCCAAGGGCGTCTACGGCCGCGCCGCGATGCACCGCGCGCGCTGGCTGCGCCGGGCGGCCTGGATGTCGATCTCGCGTGATGCGCCGTTTTACCTGCGCAATACCCGCGTGATCCTCTCGATTGGTGCCCGGCTCAGCGGTCCGATCGGGGCCGACACGCTCGTATCGGTGCGCGAAAGCCTGCGCGGTACGCTTCAGGCGCTGTCGATCCCGGCACGCGACTTGGGTCCCATTGAACTGATCGCCTTCTTCGACGATTTTCTCTGCCCGGCGGTCGATAACGCCGACAAGCCCGAGCACTATTCCGAGCTCGATCCGATAAACGTCCAATGCGTGCGGCGCGATCTGGAAACCCAGGTCACCCCCGACCGGATCGTGTTCCACACCGAGCGCTTTCGCCCCACCGGCGAGCGCCAGGACGGCGCGCCGGTCATCGGCGAGGTCGTCCCCGACAAGTTCGATTGGCGCTTCTTCTCGGTGCGCAACCTGCCCAAGCAGTGGGCACCGTGGGACGTCCAGAAGATCATCGGCGACGTCATCAACGACAAGCTGCGCTTCGGCTGCAATGTCATGACGGTGCTCGGGCTTGTCTATCAGGACGAGGACGCGGTCGCCTCGCGCGCCGGGCTCAAGGTCATGCGCACCACCAGCCTCGCCGACAGCCGCTCGGCGCGGTTCCTGCCACAGCTCTCAGAACAGCGCGACGAATGGCAATACGTGCAAGGACAGATCCGCCAGGGCCGCAAGCTTGCGCAGGTCTATTACGGCGTCGGCGCGCTCTCGCCTCTCGGCAAGGGCGACATCAACGAGCGCATGGTGAAGTCGGTCTACAAGGCCTGCGGATGGGACCTCATCGACGAGCGCTACCTCCAGGTGATGGGACTTCTCGCGGCGATGCCGCTGTCGCTGCCCAATGGCCTCTCGGCCGACCTCAAGCGCATGAAGCGCTTCAAGACGATGCTCACGACGACCGCGGCATCGATCGCGCCGCTCCAGGGCGAGCATACCGGCGGTCACATCCCGCATGTCCTGCTCATCGGCAGGCGCGGGCAACCGTTTTTCTGGTCGCCGTTCCAGAATGCCGCCGGCAATCATAACGTCGCGGTCTTCGGCAAGTCGGGCTCGGGCAAGTCGGTCTTCCTGCAGGACGTCTGCGCGGCAATGTCGGGGGCCGGGGCCAAGGTCATCGTGATCGATGATGGCCGTTCGTTCGAGCACATGGCCAAGGCCTTTGGCGGCGCCTTCGTTGAGTTCAAACTGTCTTCGGGCTTCTCGCTCAATCCCTTCGACATGATCGACGGTGAAGCGCTGTCGAGCGACGAGGATGGCGAAGACTACGAGGTCGAGTGCCTCGCGATGCTGAAATCGATCGTCGGCCAGATGGCGCGCCAGCAGGACCGGCTGTCCGATACCGAGCGCGGCCTCATCGATTCCGCGGTGAGCAAGGTCTGGCGCGAGAAGCAGCGCGCCGGGACGATCGACGATGTCGCGGTTGCGCTCCGCGCATTGCCTTCGCCCTATGCAGGCGATCTCGCCGACGCCATGTCGCCGTTCCTCACCGGCGGCACCTATGGCCGTTTCTTCGAAGGCGCGTGCTCGATCGACCTGTCCGCCGGGCTCACCGTGTTCGAACTCTCCGATCTCTCATCGAAGCCGGAACTTCGCTCGGTCGCGCTGACAGCGCTCATGTTCCTGACGCTGCGCGTCATGCGCGATCTCGACCGTTCTGTGCCCAAGCTCACCATGATCGATGAAGCCTGGCAGCTGCTCGGCGGCGGGCAGATGGGCCAGGCGATCGAGACCTATGCCCGGACCTGCCGCAAGTACGGCGGCTCGCTGATCACCGCCACCCAGTCTCTCAATGACTTCTACAAGTCGGAAGGCTCGCTCGCCGCGCTCGAGAACTCGGACTGGTCGATCGTCCTCCAGCAGAAAGAGGAGACGATCAACGATCTCGCCAAGCATCAGCGCTTCGAGATGGACCACTATACCGAAAGCCTGCTGCGCTCGCTAAAACGCAACGGCACCGAATATTCCGACGTCCTGATCAAAGGCCCGGAGACCCTCGCGGTCGGACGACTGGTGCTCGATCCCTATTCGGCAACGCTCTATTCCTCGAGCCCGCGGGTCTTCTCGCAGATCGAGGAAAAGGTCCGTGCTGGCCTGCCGCTCCCCGATGCGATCGAGCGGGTCGCCTTCCCGGACTTCATCCCGCCTGAGCTCGGTGCTCCCGATTTCACGGACGGTGAACTGGCGGCGGCGGCCGAATGATCACGCCTCACGCCTCTGCCCGCCAGTCCTGGCACCTTGCCGATGCCTGCTACCACGGCCTGCGCCTCGCAGGATGGCTCGCGGTCACGCTGGGCTGCGTCGCCGCGTTATGGCTGCTGTTCTTCGCCGCGCTCGGCAATTTCAGCTTTGGCGGGACCGTACTCCAGCTCGAGAACTTCGCCTCGCGCTATGTCGCCGCGAGCGCCGAGCGCCAGGACCACTTCTCTCGCTTCTTCTGGCTGACCAGCGCCGGACTTTTCGTCGCAGTCGGCTTCTTTCGCCGCCACTCGCTCACGCAGGCGGGCGGTGCGGCCACCTCACATTCCAGGGAGATCCCCCATGGCTAGAAGCCCCCGAACGCCCTCAAGTCATGCAGCCAGCATGTCCGCCAGCAAAGGCGCCGGCCCGCTGTTCGAGGCCGAGGTGAGCACGCCCCGGCCCGCGCCCCGGGCCCGCATCGGACTTATTCCCGTCGCGCTTGTCGGCACGCTGGTTGCCGCAGGGCTGTGGGGCGCCTGGGTCACCAAGACCGTGCTGGGGGCTGGGGACCGACCGGCCATCGCCAAGGTCCAGCTTTCCGGCATCGTGGGCGAATATATCCAGGCCCAGGCCCGCTCGGCCACACCGCCCGAGCAGGTCACTACCGAGACCCGCGCATTCATGGGCGAGGTCCAGAAGAACCTCGAGCGCCGCGGCGCGGCGGGCCAGATCGTACTGGTGGGCGAAGCCGTGCTGGCGGGCAATGTCCCCGACATCACCGCCGAGGTCCGCCGCGAAGTCTATGGGCACATCAAGATGCCGCAGCCGGCGAATGCTTCTGCCGGTGACGTCATGGGTGCCATGCGTGCGGCGATGAACGGGCAGGGGAGCCCGCAGGGAGCCGCCCCGGCCCCGATGCCGGGCGCCGCCTATGGAGGACAGGCCAGTGCTCCCGTCAACTGAGCCCCTGGCCTCGCGATCATCGCATGCCCGCCGCTGGCTGGTGATCGGCGCGCTTGCGGCGGCGCTTGCGGCCAACTCCTCGCTGGCGAGCTGGCGCGACGACCATGCAATTCTCATCAATACGACGAGGTCGCTTCCCAATTGGGCCTTCTGGATCGACAAGCACCGCCGCCCGGCACGCGGGGACTTCGTGGTGTTTGCCCCGCCGCAGACACGCCTCATCACTGCGCATTTCGGGAAGGTCTCTCCGCCTTTTGCCAAGCGCGTCTACGGGATGCCAGGAGACATGGTGACCCGCGAGGGCAGCGTTGTGCGGATCAACGGCGCCGAAGTCTCGCGGCTGAAGCCGGTCAGTTCGCGCGGCGAGCCGCTGGAGCCGGGCCCCACAGGCCGCATTCCCGAGCACTGCTACTATGTCGGTACCGAGCACAAGGACGGGCTTGATAGCCGCTATGCCGACATCGGCTTCGTCTGTTCGGCACGCATCATCGGCTCCGGGGACTCGCTGCTGTGAGCCGGATCGCCGTCTTGTCCGCCGCGGCAAGTGCCGCTCTGCTGATAGGCTGGCCGCGGATCTCGGCAGTCAGGGCCGCTGACTATGGCCAGATGGGCCAGACTTTCCCGATCATCGAGGCCGATCTGCTCACGACGATCGAGACCAAGCTCAGGACCCTTGAGGCGAACGGCCGTATCGAGCGGCTGCAGCGCGAGATGCAGGAACAGGCTGTGGCGAGCGTGCGGCGGCCCAAGCGGGTCGATGGCATGACCCCGGCTACCACCAAGCGCGAGTGGCTGTTCGATCCCTCGATTGTCACCGAGGACGATATCGTCGACGCCAAGGGCAATCTGATCGCGGCGCGCGGCACCCGGGTCAATCCGCTCGACATGGTGCAATTGAGCCAGGCGCTGGTCTTTATCGACGGCGACAACGCAGCGGAGCTCGCCTGGGCGGTCAAGACCTGGAGCGATGCCCGGGCCAAGATCATCTTCGTCTCGGGCTCGCCTTTCGACGCGATGAAGCCCTGGCAGCGCCGGTTCTACTTTGATCAAGGCGGGACGCTCACGGGCAAGTTCGGCATTCGCCATACCCCGGCGGTCGTCTCGACCGCGGGCGCAAACCTCAAGATCAGCGAGTTCCCGCTGCCGCCGGCGCCGGCCGCGCCCGCGGGCGAAGGCAAGATCTCATGACCCATCCGCTGATCACCTTCCTCATGACCCCGATGGCCGCCCCCGAAACTCCGTGCCTGCGCCACATGCGGCGATGGTGGATGGGCTTGTGCTGGGGGTTGGCGCTTGCTGTCCTGCTGCTGCCCCTTTCGAAGGCGCTGCTGGGTGAGTGGGGCGCGGTGCCCGCGCTGCTGCTGGTGCTCGCCGTCCCAGTCCACGGGCTGATCTACTTCCGGTCCAAGAGCCTCGCCGACGAGGCTTGTCGCGGGGAGAGCCAGTCATGAAACGGGCTACAAGATTGATCGCTGTTCTTCTCGCCGTGCTGGCGCTCGCCGGTGTCGCGGCCGCGCCCGCCCGGGCCGACACGGTCTCGTGCCACGGCAAGTTCATCAATCCGATTACCGATGTGTGCTGGTCGTGCCTGTTTCCGCTGTCGATCGGCGGGCTCTCGATCTGGAAGGGTTCACGGCCCGACCCCAAAAACCCCTCGTTCCCCTTGTGCGCCTGCGGCTCGCCGATCCCGCACATCGGAATTTCGGTGGGCTTCTGGGAGCCGGTGCGCCTCGTCGATGTCACCAACAAGTCGTGGTGTTTTCCCAACCTCGGCGGGATCCGGCTCAATCCCGGTTTCGACATCGGCCACGGCCACGTTCAGGGGCGCAGCCAGATCGGCGGCAAAACGCAGAACTCGTCGCAGTGGCAGTCACACTACTACGTCTATCCGCTGCTCTACTGGATGGAGATCCTGACCGATTTCCTCTGTTTCGAACAGACCACTTTCGACGTCGCCTATGTGACCGAGATCGACCCGCTGTGGCAGGATTCGGCGCTGACCTCGATCATCAATCCCGAGGTCGCGCTTTTCGCCAACCCGATCGCCACCGCGGCCTGCGCCGCGGACTGCGTCGCGGCAACCGCGAAGCTTCCGATCGACCAGATGTTTTGGTGCGCGGGCTGCAACGGCGGGATGTATCCCTTGAACGGCCACGTCTCGGCGCACGTCACCCCGATCCAGGCCTCGCGGCTCGTAGCGACACGCATGCTCTACAAGATGCACCGCTTGGGCCTGGCCTGGGGCACGATGGGTTCGAAGGCGCTGTGCCACAAGTACCTGATGCCGGTGATGAGGAAGCAGCAATACCGGCTGCAGATGACCAACCCGATCTCGACGGTGAAGGGCCGATATGCCTGCGCGCCGGTTGGCGCGACCACCATCATTCCCCAGACTGGCAAGGGTTACCCCGTCAAGGGCGAGGACTTTGGCTACCTCGTCTGGCGCAAGCGCAACTGCTGCATGCTGTGAGGACACCCATGACTTTCGCGCGGCTCCCGCACAAATCCCGGCTCATTGGGCTTGCGGGCTTCCTCGCCCTGAGCGCCGTTTCGGCCGCTCTTGCACAGACCATCGCCCAAGATGTCGGGGGCCTCGACCTGAAGGCGATTAGGGCACGCGGAACCGAGGCCACGGCCGATGCGCAGACCCTGGTCGATGCTGTTGCGGGCAAGGGCGAAGCCCACCGCGCCGAAGCCGAGCAACTGCGCGAACAGGGCATGGCGGCTGTCGCCAACATCAATCCTGCCGACTTGCCCAAAGGGCCGGACGGCGCAGTCGACTTCGACGAACTCCTGAGCGGGGCGGCAGCCAATACCAGGACGCCGATGGGCGAGGGGCCGATGTTCATCGTCTTCGCCAGCCTGTCGATGCCCGAGGCATCGCTTTCCCGGCTGATTGCCGACACCACGAGGGCGGGCGGGGTGGTCGTCTTCCGCGGCTTTCCGGGTGGAAGCACCAAGGCCTTCGCCGAAGGGCTGAAGCGGGTGGTGACCAGCGAGGGCCAGGAGGCTCACTTGGCGATCGACCCGCGCCTGTTCCGCGCCTTCAAGGTCAGCGCCGCCCCGACCTTCGTTGCCGCAGGCCGCGAATACGAGCTTTGCGACGGGCTCGACTGCATCAGCAGCGCACCCGATCATGACCGCATCACCGGAAACGTCACCGTCCAATACGCGCTCGAGACCTTCGCCGGCGGCCGGGGGCCAGGCGCCGGAGTGGCGCGCATTGCGCTCGCCCAACTGACCAAGGGCCAGTGAGATGGATGGGCGGGGCTTGCGCAATCGTCGGCGAACTGCGGCCCTTCTTGCCGCCTCCTTCTTCACGATCACGCTGCTCGCGCCAACCGGTACACACGCGCAGGTCTATATCCCGCCGCCCGACGACCTCATCGAGCCGCAACCCGCGCTTCCGCCCGCAATCGACCCCGGCGTGCCGCCGCCAGCACCCCCACCTCCTTCCGCGCCTGCCACCATGACCTGGGACGAAGCGAAGACGCAGGCCCGCGACCTCGGATCGGCGGTCCGGGGCGCCAACCAGGGGATCACCAACGCACCGGGCGCTGCCGGTCAGATTCCGGGCTATCAGGCGAACCATCCCGGGCCGACCCAGTATTACGAAAATCCCGGCAATATGGTCGTCGATGGCGCGACGGCAGGCTACAATAGCGATGCCTATCGCACCGCCAATTCAAGCCAGAGGCCGACGGTCGATGTGAAGCGCAGCGACCTCGCTCGCGCCACCACAGTCACCGAGGACCCCAACGCTTACCTGCAGGGAATGAACGCTGACGGCTCGACGGGAAACTGCGTGCCGCTGCCGCCGGGCTCCGGCGGGGCGAACATGGCTGAGTGGACCTGCAACGTCGGATCGACGGTGGTCGAACAGCCCAAGACCTGCACCCGCAGCCTCTCGGTCGCGGCGTGGAACGAGACGCTTTACCAGTACATCTGCGTCACAAGCCCAGGCTTTGCTGCCTGCGCCTCGCTTGAGGGGAGCAGCCTCTGCCGGAAAACCGGGACCTACCCGGTGCCGCAGTACAATCTCGCTGTCGACTATTACGACTGCGACGCGGCCGTCACCGATCCCAACGTGTTCCTCATGGGCACGGTGGCCAAGCCGCCGCCGGCCAATGCCTTCCAGGTCGTCAGCAACGTCCACCGCTGCAACAACGAAGGTTTGACCGCTGCGCTGACCTTCGATCCGGTGACCGGCTTCCCGCTGCAATATGTGGCCGGGCTCCAGCAATGTGGCTCACTGGCGAGCGAAACCAGCTGCACCCGGACTAGCCCGAACGCAGCAGGCTTGACCGACAGGCAGCTTTGCAAAACCTGGGACCTCATCGGGGATCCCTTCGGGGGCGGAGGCTACCTCACCTGCGCCGAGCCGGCCGCCCCCGAAGAGGTCTATGCCTGCAGTACCAATGTCGCCGGGATCGTCCCCGAAAGCTCGATTTCGAAGTGGTTCACCGAAACCTGGGCCGACAATGCCTGTTCGGTTGATCTCGGCTCGTGCACACTCGCCAGCGAGACCTGCACTGCGCCCGGTGAGACCCGTCTCATCGACGGCGTGCCGGTAACGCGGCCCTGCTGGGAGAGCACGAAGACCTATCAATGCCAAACCGTGATTGGCGGCGGCAACGACTGCGGCAAGCTCGACGCGACACCCGGCTGCACCTTCGACCATAAGATTTGCCTCGACGATCCGCCAAGCGGCGATGGCTCGTGCAAGGTAGCCGAGCGTGTCTACAAGTGCCCGATCCCGGGAAGCACCCAGCAGCCAGCACAGTACATCTGCGGCGGCGACGTCTACTGCGTCAATGGCAACTGCGAGCCGATCGTCCGCGAAGCATCCGACGAGTTCAAGGATGCGGTCGTGGCGCTGAACGCGCTCGGTCAGGCCAATTCCGAATTCGACGAGTCCACACTGACCTTGTTCAAAGGGACGGCCGAAAGCTGTGCGCACAAGGTCTTTGGCCTTGCCAACTGCTGCTCAGGAAAAGGCGTGCCGCTTCTCGTGCCGTTGCTGTGCAGCCCCTCGGAGGTCCTGCTCGACAGACAAGACGATGCCGGGCTCTGCCACAAGATCGGGACCTACTGCTCGTCGAGTTTCCTCGGCATCTGCCTCTCCAAACGCGACGTCTATTGCTGCTTCCAGTCGAAGATCAGCCGGATCCTCCAGGAACAGGGCCGCCCGCAACTCGGCAAGAGCTGGGGGACGCCCAAGAAGCCCGTCTGTGATGGCTTCACCATCTTCGAGTTCCAGCAACTCGACCTCTCGGTGATGGACTTCTCCGAAATCTACGCGGAGTTCGTCGATGCGGCGAAGCTCCCCGACGAAGCCGCCGCGCTCATCGAAATCCAGGCAAAGATCGAGGCCTATTATGCCGCGCACAAGCCCTGAAGCGGGCCCAATTCCTCGTGGCCAACCGGTCCGCGATTCCTCCGGGGCGAGCGTTGTGGCGCTTAGCGAGGTCGGTTCCGCAGCCGACATGACCGTGCTCGAATTCTGCATCGGTATGGCGCTCGCCCGGCGCGGCAGCCTGACGGCACGCGAGATCGCGGGCGAGGTCTCCACCTGGCTCGACAAGCCGGTGCGCTGCCGCATGCTGAACGGCCAGCTCAAGACCATCGCAGCAAGAGGCTCGGCGCGCCTTGAGGCGGGAACCTACACGCTGAGCGAAGCCGGAACCGAAGCGCTCTGCGGCTTCTACAGCGCGTTCGTGCGCATGCTCGATGGCGGCCGCCGGCTGCTCGACGTCGCTGTCTTCATGTCACGGATCAAGAAATTCACGGAGGAGGATCATGACCCACCGCCAATGCATTGCCTTGCTTGCTGCTTCCAGCCTGGCCCTTGCCGGAACCGCCCCGCTGCGCGCGTCGAACGGTGACGGCGTCGAGGTCCAGCAGTCAGAGGACGCGCTCTACTGCAAGGAGCGCAGGCTCGGCACCTGGTTCTACTGCGAGAAGCCCAAGCAAGAACCGCGCAAGGCTGCACCCGCGCAGCCGCCGGCGCGCGAGCGCCTCGCCGCGATCGGAACCCAGCTCGAGGAACTCAAGGCGCGCGCGATCCTCGAACCGAGCCCGGAAAACGTCACGGCCTATGTGCGCTTCCAGCGCGAGCAACTCGACCGCTCGTCGATGTTCGCCGATGTCTGGCAGCGCGCCCTGTGGCAGGACCCGGGCCTCGACTACACGCTACAGCGTCCGGTCTCTACGCTTGGCAAGCGCGCGTGGATCGATGAGCGCAAGTCCGACCGCGACCGCGTCATGGCCAGTCTCTCGCAGCGCTACGGGGTGTTCTACTTCTTCGCCTCGAGCTGCGGGGCCTGCGATATCTTCTCGCCGATCCTCAAAGCAGTTTCGGACAAATACGGCCTTGCGGTGCTCGCGGTCTCGACCGACGGCGGGCCTTCGGCGACCTTCCCCGGGTACATGGTCGACAGCGGCCAGTACGAGAAACTGGGGCTCGGCACAGACCGTCAAGTGCCCGCACTGGTCCTGTTCGATTCCGTCACCAAGCAGCCGATGCCGATCGGTTACGGAATCCTCAGCCAGGACGAGATCATGGACCGCGTCTTCCAGCTAACGCAAGTCAAGCCCGGGAGCGACTACTGATGCGCCCGCGTCTTTTCGCCAGTGGCCTCCACCGGGTTTCGCGGCGCACGCTTGGCACGGTGCTCGGCGCCGCCGTGTTGCTCGCGTCTCCCAGTCCCGCCTCCGCCGGCGTCGAAGGCGAGATGCAAAGCTTCATGTCCGACATGGGAGTCCAGGCCAACGTCACTGGCCCGAGCGCCTACCAGGGCCAGTCGGCCGGTTACTATTCGATGGGTTCGGTGTGGTCGCGCTTTCCACAGAAGAACATCCAGCCTTTCAACATCCAGTTGCCGCATGCGCGGGCCGGGTGCGGGGGCATCGACCTGTTCGCCGGGTCCTTCTCGTTCATCAACACCGCCGAGCTTGTCGCGATGCTCAAGGCCACCGCAAACAACGCACTCGGTTTCGCCTTCAAACTCGCCATCGACACAATCTCGCCCGAGATCGGCAAGGTCATGGATGAGCTGGCCCAGAAGGTTCAGCAGATGAATCAGATGAACATCTCCTCGTGCGAGACCGCGCAGGCGCTGGTCGGCGGGCTCTGGCCTACGAGCGATACGGCAAGTTCGGTCATCTGCGAGGCGATCGCCAACAGCCAGGGCGCAGTGTCCGACTGGGCCCGCGCGCGCCAGCAGTGCAACAATGGCGGCCAGCGCGAAGCCCTGAAGGGCGCCAATTCCGACCCGGACATGAAGGAACAGGCCGGGATGCCCAACAACTACACCTGGGAGGCACTGGGCAAGAAGTACGGCGGGTTCGACACACAGTTCCGCGAGTTTCTGATGACTCTGGTTGGCACAGTTATTTACGATCCTGAAGGCAACGGCGGCAAGCCTCGGGTCCAGTTCATCGGCCCCGCCGATCCCGCACTGATCAGCGCCATGCTTGATGGCACCTCGCAGGCACCGCACAAATACTGGAGCTGCGGCGGCGACAGCCCCAAGTGCATGGCGCCCAGCGAAACCGACATGGTCATCGGGCCTAACGCTGCGATCAAGGCGCGGGTACGCACGCTGATCGAGAGTATGGCCTTGAAAGTGCGTGATCCGGGTGCCTCGCTGACCCCGGCAGAGATCCAGCTCCTGGGCATGGCGAGCGTGCCGGTCTACAAGATCATCACCGTGAGCGCGGCGGCCGAGTTTGGCATATCAGCCCAGGAGATCAACGACCTCTCCGAAATCGTCGCGGTCGATCTCGTCACCACTATGACCATGCGGTTCATCGACATGGCAGTGAATGCGCGCTCGGACTTCAACGGGGCCGACGCGGATTCCCTGCGCGAATGGCGCGAAGGGCTTTACGAGACGCGGCGCAATTTCCTCGGGATCGCGGCGCGCACCTCGCAGCGCTTCGACCAGACTTTCGCGCTCATCCAGCGCACCCAGATGCTGGAAAAGACCCTCCGCACCCAGCTATCTCCGCAAATGTCGGCCGCGCTTCGCTTCTCGCGAACGCTCGGCAGCCAGGTCCAGTAGGAGCGCCTCGGCCATGCTCGAGGTTTTCACGGTCGGGGGCGGCGACTACCTCGTCAACACCTTCAACGCGATCGCCGCCTGGACCGGATCGGGCGGGTTCAAGTCGCTGATCCGCGTCTGCATGGTGATGGGGCTGATCTACGCGCTCCTCATCACTGCCATGGACCTCGACTGGCGGGCGTGGTTTCGCTGGTTCGTCCAGTCGACGCTGATCTACCTCGTGCTGATGGTCCCGAACGTGACAGTCAAGGTCACCGACCGCGTCAATCCGGGCCTCGCGCCCGCCACTGTCGCCAACGTGCCGATCGGACTCGCCGCGATGGCCTCGTTCACCAGCCAGGTCAGCGATTACCTGACCCGCACCGCCGAGACGGTCTTCGTCATGCCCGCATCGCTCAACTACTCGACCGGGGGCTTCGTCTATGGGGCGCGGATGTGGGACAAGGTGCGCGGGTTCGAAATCCGTGACCCCGTCTTCAAGGCCAATCTCGACGGCTACCTCAAGAGTTGCGCCTATTACGACATTCTGCTGGGGACCAAGAGCCTCAAGCTTTTGAGCGAAGCGCCCGATCTCTGGGCTGAACTCGGGGTCAATGCCGCGACCAACCGCGGCATGAAGTATCTGACTGATACAGGTGCGGGCACGGTCGATATCGAGGGCAAGACCTGCGCTCAGGCCTGGACCTTGATCAACAACCAGTGGGATGCGCAGTTGGGCGCCTATGCGCTGCCGTTCGCGCACTCGATGTATCCCAAGCTCACCGAAGCCGCCGCTGGCGCGAAGCTTGCCGCCGACGTGCCGGTCGTTTCGCAGCTGCTCACCGGCACGGCGATGACCCGGAACCAGTTCTTCAAGCAGAAGAGCATGGTCGATGCCTTCGAGGCCGCACAGCTCGATTTCGGCAATGCCGACGCCGACTCCTTCGCGCTCCAGCGCGCGGACACCCAGACGCGCAACGCCATGACGACCGCGGCCGAGCAGGGCCTGATCTGGATTCCAGTGCTCGGCGTGGTCCTGACCGTCGTATTCTACGCGCTCTTTCCGATCGTCTTCCCGCTGCTGCTGTTCCCGCGCAGCGGTATCGCGACATTGAAGGGCTACTTCTCGGGCTTCTTCTATCTCTCGGCCTGGGGACCGATCTACGTCCTCATTCACTCCTTCATCATGGATCGCTTGGCGAGCCAGACCAATGCGGTTTCGGCGGGAAGCGTGAGCCTTGCCAACTGGGCGGGGATTGACGCGGTGAACCAGGACGTCGCCACTATGGCGGGGTTCCTGATGATGTCGGTGCCGGTCCTGGCGCTGATGGTCATGCGCGGGACGATGTCGGTGGCGAACAACCTGGGTTCGATGCTCGCCCCGGTCCAAACCGGATCGGACGCCGCAGCGCTCGAGCGGACCACCGGCAACTACGCTTACGGCGATGTCAGCTACGGCAATCTCAACGCCGAAAACCGCCAGATGTCACAGTGGAACATGGCGCCAAACCTCCTGTCAGGTGCCGGGCATTCGGGTTTCCGCGAGGCGGATGGGCGCATGTTCAACGAATACGGCTCAGGCCATTCGGTCATCGATACCAATGCCGCGATGTCGCAGCTACCGTTCAAGCCGACGATGACCCGCGGCTATGCGACAGATCTCAGGTCGCAGGGGCAATGGTATCTCAGCGAAGCCGACAAGATCGAGAACGGCACATCGACCAGCTGGACCAGTTCGAAGGGCCAGTTCGGCAGCGCTGTTACCGCAACCAGCGACGTTTCTGGCGCGCGGCGCGAAAGCGGTTCACGCTCTTCCGACACTCACAATGTCGGCGGCAATGTGGTGGTCGAAGGGGCCAAGGGCAACTCGACGCGCGAGGTCACCAACAACGATCTGATCTTGCGGGAAGGCAACAACCGGTCGTCGAGTGACTTCAGTAGGCGAACGTTTGGCTCGAGCCTCTCGTTGACTGGAACTGGCACCGTCGGCACACCCATGGAGTCAGAAGGAGGTAGTGGCCTGTCAGCCTCACTTTCCGCAGGACTCAGCGGGAGGCGCGAAAGTGGCGATAGTGCCAGTGCCGGCTCCGAACGCTCTGCAACCAATCAGACCACACGCGGCACAGACAAGTCGGAAGAAACAAGCGATCGTGTTGTCGTCAGCGGATCGAGCGGCGATATCCAGTCGTCAGGAACCTATAGCCAAAGCTCGGAATACGCAGATCACAGTAGTTCCCGGACCAGCACCGATGGCAGTGATTGGCGGGTTGGCGAGGCCGAGGAACGCCGTGCCGCCGCCGCCCGCTATCGCGAGATCGGCAGCAGGATGATGTCCGAGGCTAGTTATGCCGAAAGTCATGGCTTCCAGATCTCGAGCGACATGTCGAACCTCATCCAGGACCGCTACGAGACGCTCCAGCGTGATCATCCCGAATGGCACCTGCCGGACATCTCGAACCCACGGCTCGACTATCGCGACCTCACCCGCCGTGACCAGGCCATCGCCTACATCATGGATGACCTGATTGGCGATCTACGGGCGCACCGGATCAACGAGCTGACTGACGTCTCCAACATCTCTGGCTCAGGTTCGCTGGGCACCAACGCCAGTCTTGGCATGCCGCAAGCGCCAGCACTTCCTCCGGTTCCGCGCGCCGATAGGCTCGTGCCGTCCCCCGCTTGAGGGAGGAACCTTGCTCGCCATCCCCGAAGGCCCCGTCGATGGGGCGACTTATGCGCGCGATCTTGGCATGACGGTCAAGCGTGGCGCTCGACTCGGCCGTATGGATGGCGGGCTGGTGCCTGCGCTGGGCGTGGTCGCGGACGAGGCACGCGCACTTGGTCTGCCTGCGCCGGTTGTCACCTCGGGCAATGACAGCACCCAGCACATGACTGGATCCGCGCACTACGCCGACCGGGCGCTCGACTTCAGAGGCAACAACATTTCTGATGAACAGGGCGAGCGCTGGGCAAAGCAGGTTCGAGACCGCCTAGGCGAGGGCTATGCCGTACAGTTCGAGCGATTTCCCGACAAACCGGAACGCGACCATCTGCATGTCGCTAGACGATCATCCTAAGCTTTATCCGAATAGGTTGGAGGCAACAGCCAATCCTATACCCACAATGATCATCATAATGACTAGCATTGCGGTGGCCCCTCGGCCCAAGCGGCCAGATTTGCCGCGGTATGTCGGCAAGCGATACCCCGTCACATGATCGAAGTAACCAGGCCGAGGATAAATCGGCATTCCATCCAGTCCGTAACGATCCTGGTCCATCGAGGGTCTCCTCGCCCCGGCCATTATTACCCCAATCGGACTGAATTTTCAATCATGTGCCAGGAACAGGTCGAGCCCCCCGCGTTAAGCCCGCACCCTCTCCCCTCGCAGCGCCGATGCGCTGAAATCCTAGGTTGAAGTGCCCGGATAACTCTGGATCCGCGTCTCACCTGCGCGGCGGATCGCCAGCCTTCATGCAGGCGTTGAGGCGGTTACGCTCAATCAACGAGCTGCGCGCTTCGTCAATTGCGTCCGTCGACGTGTGCCATAAATTCCTTCTCCTGCCGAGCGTCGCGAATGACAGGAAGTGGGAGATGCCGTTGAAAAAGTCGCCTTCTCGACGAAGCTAAGGGTGCTGATCGAGATGGCTGAGCAGAATCACCTGACCTCATGTCATCGCCATCTGCCTGGCGATGCTGATCTTGGCGAGCTTGCGCAGGTTCTGGGCGGCTGCGGCGAGGTGGAACTCATCCCGGGCACCATTGGGTCCGCGTAATCGCAGCCGGTCGAGCCGCATGATGCGCATCAGGTGGGCAAACAGCATCTCGACCTTCTTGCGCTCGCGGCGTGAGGCGATCCATTCATCTTCCTGCGACAGGGCCCGAGCGAGATCGCGAGCGCCCTCGTGGATCGAACGGGTCACCTTGCGAGCTGGCAGGATGGGTGTGCATTGTGGCTTGAGCGCGCAGTTGCGGCAGTCCTGCTGCCGCGCTCGGTAGCGGATGAAGCCGTCCTGGTCGGCTTCCGGGCGCGGCGAGGTGAAGTTGCGGTTGCGCGGCCTCAGGCGCTTGCCGGCCGGGCAGATATAGCTGTCATCCTCGTGATCGAAGGTGAAGTCGCTGCGCTCGAAAGCGCCATCGCTTCTGGCGGACTTGTCGAAGACGGGCACATGCGGCTCGATGCCACGCTCATGGACGAGCCAGGCGAGCATGCCCGCAGAGCCATAGCCGGTGTCGCCGATCAGCTTGCGGGGCCATAGTCCATGGCGATCGGCTGCCCGTTCGATCATCCGTTTGGCGGCGGTCACCTCGGCCTGGCGCACCGCCGTGCTCGCCTCGACATCCACGATCACCGCATTGTCGACGTCGATCAGGTAGTTGGTGGCGTAGCAGAAGTCGGCGCGGTTGCCGTGCGCCTGGGTATAGCGAGCCGCAGGATCGACGGGCGAAACGCGCTTGGGCTCAACCGGCGTTGCGCCGCCGAAAACGGCATCGTCGAGTACGGCGAGATACTCCTCGACGGCACGCCCCGCCGGACCAGCGCCAAGACCTTGCGTTCTCTCGACATAGGTCTGCCGGTTGGCCTCGGCGCGGATCAGGCTGGCATCGACAGCGAAGCCGTCGCCTCCGACCAGCCCTTCATCGATGCAGCGCCGCACGGTGGCTTCGAACAGCTGGCGAAACAGATCACTCTCACGAAAGCGGCCATGCCGGTTCTTCGAGAATGTCGAGTGATCCGGCACGTCACCGTCGAGACCCAGGCGGCAGAACCAGCGGTAAGCCAGGTTGAGGTGCACCTCCTCGCACAGGCGGCGCTCCGACCTGATGCCGAAGCAGTACCCCACGATCAGCATCCGCAGCATCAGCTCAGGGTCGATCGAAGGGCGACCGATCGCGCTGTAAAAGCCGCGCAGGTGCTCGCGCATGTCCGACAGGTCCACAAACCGGTCGATTGCACGCAGCAGATGATCGGCCGGAACGTGTCGATCCAGACTGAACTCGTATAAAAGGGCTTCCTGCGCCACCCGGCGCTCGCCCATCATCGCTTGGCGTCCTTCAGCATGTTGATGCTGAATCAGACCGTCACCCCGACTGCAAGACCGACTTTTTCAACGGCATCGGGACATTCCCGACGTTCGCAAGCGCTATCACGGACGTCCAGTTATGGCGGACGTTGCCGATCGTTAACTGGCGGCGACCAGTCGATGGACGATGTCTATTTCAAAGGGCCATTCCGGAATTAGCATAAACCCATCTGCATGCATTTTCTAATAATAAAAATACTCAATTTACTCAACTTTATAATTGTTTGCTTATTCAGTAATTTACTAAAGATGCATTGCGAATTATCTCGTCTATCGAGCCATTATTAATTTTAAGGGCAATTGAAAGAAGTATGCGCGCCTAGGGGGCTGGCAGCGAGCGCAAGGCGATGGCGCCACTGTCGAGCAGGCGGCGTCCGCTTGCATAATTGCCATCGATGTCGCCGCTCAGGCAGCGCGTGCCCAGCGCCAAGAAGACACCCCCGGCCATCGCCTTGATGATCGCATCGCAGACGCTTTGCGGCGCGTTGCCGGAACCAAGCCCGGCTATGACGATCCCGGCGTACCCCGCTGCCACCGCCGCATCAATCAGTCGGCCTGACATACCGGCCGACAGAGTCACAAGCGCGACATTGTCTTGCAAAGGACCGCGCTTGAAGGCGGCAAGGCGCTTCGTCGGCCTGGGGTGGTGGATGTGCGCTCCTTGTATCCTGCCGCTGTTGCCGTCGCGGGCCCAGAAGCCCTGGATGTGCGACAGATGGACCTTGCACGCTCGTGCTGCCGGGATGACGAGGCCGCCGAATGCGATGAGCACGCCGTGGTGCCGTGCGTCCTCTAGCCCCGCCAGAGTTACGGCGTCCTGAAGATTGCGATGCCCGTCGAAATCCGGGGCCTGGGCGGCGCGCTGTGCTCCGGTGAACACGACCGGTTTTGAGCAATCATGGAGCAGATCGGCGTAATAGGCCGATTCTTCCATCGTATCGGTCCCATGCACCACGACGATCCCGGCGATCTCGGGATCGCCCGCAGCGATGCGAATTGCCTGGGCGATCGCTGCGAAATCCGCGTAAGTCATCGCTTCGCTGAGGCCGGAATAGACTTTCTCGACGGAAACCGATGGCAGGCCCGATGGCAGCAATCGCTCCAGATCGCCGGGGCCGGTGGCACCTCTGAGGGCTCCATTGTCGCCAGGAATCGAGGTGATCGTTCCGCCGGCATCAATCAAATGGATACGCAACTGCCTGGCTCTGAAAAGGAAGGATTCAAAAAGAGCGGCGGCCTTCCGTTACAGAGCGCCGCCGCAGGTGGGTTGGGTTCGGTATGTGGCTTAGAAGTCGGTGCGGATCGAGCCCATCGCGACGAAGCCGGAGTTCATGTAGTAGCCCGGCTGCGAGGCCGCGATGCTCGTGCCGTTGCGGCCAATTGCACCCAGCGCAGTACCGGTCGGGCTGGCGACCGCGCCGAGGTAGGCACCTTCGGTCAGGTTGGTGAGGTTCAACTGAACCGTCGGGCCCTTCATCGGGCCGATGTCGGGCAGACGGTAGCCGATGGAGAAGTCCATCGTGTTGTACGATGGCATCTTCTGGTCGTTCATGAAGGTCGAATACTGCGACCCGACATGACGGAAGGTGATGACCGAGAATAGCGAACCATCGTCATAGGTGATGCCCGCGGCGCCCATGAACTTAGGGCTGCGCACCGAGGTCTTGCCCTTGGTAGGCAGGAAGTCGTTGCCCATCGGCATGTCGTCGTCGGTCGTGGCGTCGAGGTACTGGCCCGAGACGTACGGGCTGAAGTTGTGCCAGGGACGCAGGCCGACTTCCACGTTGGCACCCCAGATCGTCTTGCCACCAGCGGCAATCTGCGACTGGGTCATCACCCCGTCCTGGTCGACGATGGTGTTGACTTGGTGATTGGTCAGCTTGTTGTGGAAGCCCGCAATCGAGAAGTTCACGAAGCCCTGATAGCGATACCCCACTTCCTGCAGGAACGAGTATTCCATCTTGGTGTTCTGGTTGCCGATCGTCGTCCGAGCCCCGGACGTCACGCTGAACACGTCCATGTAGCCATGCCGGCTTTCCGTCCGACCGAGATCAGCAACGCCGAACTAAAGGCGTTGGGCAAATGGATTGCTGCGAGCAAGACCGGTGCTAGCGACCGCGGAAAATAACGGGCCCCTGCGAGGGCTGGACCTAATTAATTTGAAAATTCGCCTCTGCGGAGAATGCCATGCAAACCGAATTTCGTCTGCTGATTGACGGTGAACTGGTCGCCGGTACCGGCTCCTTCGATGTAATCAATCCGGCGACCGAGCAGTCCGTCGCCGTCTGCCCCAAAGCAGACGAGGCGCAATTGAACGCAGCCGTGGCGGCGGCCAAGCGCGCTTTCCCCGCATGTGCAGTAATACCTCAGGACGAGCGAGCCGGGTTGGTCAAGCAGATCGCTGACAGGCTGTTGGAGCGCGCCTAGGATTTTGCCCGCTTGCTAACCGCCGAGCAGGGCAAGCCGCTCGATCAGGCGCATTTTGAGATCATGGGTGCTGTCCTTACGCTCAGGGGCTTTGCCGAGATGCGTGTGACGGAAAAGGTTCTGAGGAACGAGGGCGGCAACTTCGTTTTCGAGCACCGCACCCCGCTGGGTGTGTGCGCCGCGATCACGCCGTGGAACTTCCCGATCATCCTGCTATGCAACAAGCCCGGTCCTTGTCTTGTCACGGGCAACACGATGGTTGCAAAGCCGGCGCCGACAACACCGCTGACCACACTTATGCTGGGCGAAATCCTGCGCGAAGTGCTGCCGGCGGGCGTCGTCAACATCATTGTCGACCAGAACGAACTGGGCGCTATCTTGTCCTGTCATCCGGACGTGGCAAAGGTTGCCTTTACCGGTTCGACTGCCACGGGAAAGAAGGTAATGGCCTCGAGCGCCGGGACTTTAAAACGGGTGACGCTGGAACTGGGTAGCAACGACGCCGCCATAGTTCTGGATGACATGCCGGCTAAACTGGCTGCCGAGAAAGTTTACCAAGGGGCGATGACCAACGCGGGACAGATCTGCGTCGCGATCAAGCGTGCCTATGTCCATGAATCACTTTATGATGAGTTTCTGATCGAAATCAGTGAGCCAGCGCGTCGTGCGGTAGTCGATGAAGGCACCATGCAGGGCGTCACGATCGGTCCTGTTCAGAACAAGATGCAGTACGACAAGGTGTCCGCGTTGCCGGCCCACGCAAGTGAGAACGGACAGATACTGGTCGGAGGAGCGCCTTTGGATCGCGCTGGCTATTTTATTCCGCCGACGATTGTAGTGGGTCTTGCGGACGATGCACCGCTGATACGCGAAGAGCAGTTTGGTCCGGTTCTGCCGGTACTGAAGTTCAGTGAGATCGAGGACGTGATCTCTCGGGCTAACGATTCCGAATATGGCCTTGATGGTACAGTGGGGCAAGGATACGGCGCGCGCCATCGAGATCGCACGCCAGATTGATGCAGGTACAGTCTGGGTCAACCAGCATCTCGCCATTGATGCCAACATTCCCTTCAGGGGGCAAAGTAGTCTGGCCTTGGCGGAGAGCTAGGTGAGGCGGGAATGCTCGAATACACCCAGGCTCACATCATTAACGCCGTCGAGCTTGCCCAGGCGGTGACCGTGTGAAGCAAGGGGCTGATTTCTCGCCAAAACGGCGATGGAAAGTTAGCCTCGGCCGACAGTGCTATCTACATAGCGAAGAATTTGATCCGATTGCATCGGCTCACCTACGCCCGCTATAACTTGGGCTGGCGGGTAAGCAGGACGGCGAATGCCAGCTTTGTGCTTGACGCGCTTGAGCAGGCGATTCATGGTCGGCGACCAGTTCATCGTGGTGGCATGATCCATCACAGCGCGCGCGGCAGCCAACACGTGTCTATCAACTATGCCGAGCGCCTTGCGGAGGCCGGGATCGAGCCATCGGTGGGCAGCGTCGGCGATAGCTATGACAACGCCTTGGCCGCGACGATCAACGGTCTTTGAAAGGCTGAGGTGATCCGCCGATGGTCGCTTACATCCTACGCCGCCGCCCATAAGTTTGGGCAAGCAGAGGCACATGTCGGCGACTTGGCTGGGGTTTTGCAGGTGGATGGCCATGGCGGGCCAAGCTGCCCTGGCCAAGCGCGGCTAGCAGATCCAACCCGCCTTCCTCAAACGTGGCTGACTGAAAGTTGGCTAGGCTGGCCGACGGTTACATTGCAACCAACGCGAGCGCATTCATGCTCTGGACCGTGCAGTTCATGGAACTCGAGGGCGGGTCGATCCTCTGATAACGAGTTGAGTGCGCAAGATGAGTTGTCTTGACGGGAGACTGTTATCCGCCAGGAGCTGCACCAAAATCAGCATAGCCTCACTGCCCAATTGCTCTCTGGGTTGGGCTACCGTCGAGAGCGGCGGATCGGTATATTTGGCAAACGCTATGTCGTCAAAGCCGAGGACCGACACGTCATCCGGCACCGTTCGGCCGCTGTCTTTTACTGCCTGCATTGCGCCAATGGCGAGCTCGTCGCTGCAACATGCAATTGCTGTCACCGGGATGCCGTAGGAGAGGATCAAGTTCGCCGCCCGATGGCCTGCTGCGATGGAGAAATCCCCGATCTTGCATAGCTCGGAACGCAGGGAGATCCCCGCTTTGGCCAAAGCTTCATCGTAACCCTGCTTCCGGGCCAGCGTTGATTTCGACTGCCCGCCGATGAAGGCGATGTCCCTGTGGCCTATCGAGATCAGGTAATCGATGCCTTCGCGAAAGGCGGCAGCATTATCGATGCCGACGCTGGAAATGCCCGGCACGTCTATGGGCTCGCATGTATTCACAACCGGAACGCGTCCGTTACCGCGGATCGGCGGAACTCTGCCTACCATGGTTAGCATACCGTCGACCTGCCGCGAGGAGACCATGTCGCCGTAACGTTGCTCGTCCGCCTTTCCGTTGCGCGCGTCGCCGAGCAAGAGCGAGTAACCGTACCGCTTGGCCACGTCTTCGGCTCCTCCGATTACATCGGAGAAAAACGAGTTCCCGATTTCCGGAATGAAGGTAACGATCAGGTTGGTCTTGGCCGTTCGCAGGCTGCGAGCCTGGGCGTTCGGCGTATAGTTGAGTTCGCGCGCAGCTCCCTCGACGGCCTCGCGTGTCGATTGCGCGACCTTGTCTGGATGCTGGAATGCGCGCGAAACAGTCGCAATCGACACGCCCGCCCGCCTCGCGACATCTTGGATGCTGTGCTTCTCAGTGGACATTTGATGACCATAGTCGCTGCGTGCATCCAATGGAACTCACGGTTCCGAAGTGCACCATGTTAGTCGCGTTCATCTCTCAACTCCCTCTCCGTTCAATGTCTCGTGACGACAGGCCCCTGGCAGCAGTGACAGGTCAGGGACAGGTCAGGCGGTTCGATAACCAAGCAGCTGTTCCCCGGGCGAATCGATGTAAACGTAATCATTCTTCCCTTTACGAATGGCAAGAGAGTTGGGACGCAATTTCATCTGCACCCTGTCCGCCGCCGCGCCAGATTCCTCTATTAGCCAGTAAATTCAACGGTTTTTTGGACATTGAGGATTGGGATATGGTCAAACACAGACCCATTGCCAAATTTTTTTGGAATGATATCCTTTACATTAACGCCTTCATAGAGGGGCGTCTTGGCTCCACGGGTCGGCTTAATCTCAGCACGAACTCCGAGAGTGCATTGGGATGGAGGATATGTTGAAAATTCTTGGCAACCGCGCCGCCGCTGCTCCCCTGTGGATCAAAGCGATGGCTACGACCGCGCTAATGACGATCGCATCGACGAGCACAGCCGCGCAGACTGGCGCAGTGCCCGGGGCGGCCGCGCCCGATGCAACAGTGACTGCGGCCGACGTTTCTGCCCAGATCGGTGAAAAAGCAGGCGAAGGGGGGGACATTGTCGTAACCGCAACCCGCCAATCAACGCTTCTATCCAAGACGCCGGTCACCATGACAGTCCTGGACAACAAAGCAATCCGGGACCTCGGGGTGACGGACGCGCGCGATCTCACGCGTAGTGTGCCTAACCTCGCGATTACCGGCACAGGACAGATTACCATCCGCGGCGTGACCAGCACGGACATCACCGAAAAGGGCGATCCGTCGGCTGCCTTCCTCATTGACGGCATCTATCTGGCAAGGCGCGAGGATGTACAGAGCAGCCTGTTCGACGTTGGCCGCGTCGAAGTACTGCGCGGGCCGCAAGGAACTCTGTACGGTCGCAACACGACCGCCGGTGTGATCAACGTGATCTCGGCCCGGCCGACCGGCGAATTCGGCGTTTCGGGCGACGTGTCGTTCGGCTCTTACGGCACGCGCGTGGCGAATGGCGTCGTCAACGTTCCGCTCACGGATGGCATCGGTTTGCGCGCCGCGGTGAACTACCGCAAGCAGAACGCTTACTGGCGGACGGCGTCCGGCCAGACGGCGAGCATGTACGACGCAATCTCGGGTCGCCTCTCGCTGGGAGGTAAGGCGCTTGATGACCGGCTGACCTTTATCATCATCGGTGATTTCTCACAGGATAAGGGAGATCTTCCGGGCGCCCAATCACTCGTGACAACCGATCGTTTCTACAACACTCCGCTGGTGGCCGGTGAGAACCCGCTCAGGATCGAGCGCCCGGTCTCACAGCAGCAGCTCTTGACGCTCGCGCCCCCGGCAAACCTGGGCAAAAACTTCAAGACCTGGAGCATCCGAACCGACACGACGTATGATTTCGGACCCGTCCAGCTCTCGTATCTGGGCTCATATCGTAAGTCGGATTACACTGGCACGGACTTCTCGTTCTTCGCTGGCACCACTTATCCAGTTACTTTCGACCCGCAGGATTTTGACCAGGTCTCGCACGAACTGCGCGCCGCTTTCGGTAGTGGGCAACCGTTGCATGGTCAGGTCGGCCTGTACTATTTCAAGGAGAACATCTCTGCGCTCGTGACCAGAGGGGGCTCCTTCGGTGCTTCGTTCGGCGGCGCACCGGGCGCCGTGGCGGAGTTCCTTCGGGTCGATCCCACAGGGTCGGATTCGAAGGCTGTCTTCGGCACACTGACCTACGACCTTGCTCCCAACCTCCACCTGACCGGTGGCATCCGGTACACGAAGGACCACAAGGTGCGCACCGGTACAGGGACGGCGGTCTATCCCAATGCGGCTTCGATCCCCGTGGGCACCCAGAATTGCATCGGCCTGCGCTGCCTTCGCTCGTCCGACAAGCAGGAGGCGCGCTTTACCAGAACGACGTGGCGCGCTGGCATGGACTGGGATTCGCCGCTCGGCCTGGTTTACGCGAGCGTCGCCAGCGGCTACAAGGCCGGCGGCTTCAACGATGGTTGCGCGCCCGGAACTCCAAACGCAATTGGGTGCGTCGTTCCGGTCGACACCCTGTATTACAAGCCGGAGACTCTGATCGCGTACGAGGCCGGGGTAAAGTTCCGGTTGGGAATCTGGCGCGTCAACGCTGCGGCGTTCCATTACAACTACAACGACTTGCAGGTGTCGCAAATCCTCGAAATTCCTGGACAGCAGCCAGGGTCGTTCACCTCCAATGCCGCTAAGGCCAAGGTCGACGGCATCGAGTTCACGGCAGCGGCACAGCTTTCCGATCGCGACCGGATCGACATATCGGCTAACTATCTGAACGCGCGCTACGTCCAGTTCGTGCCCAACCCCATCCAGTTCCCGACTTTCAACTTCAACGGTCAGCCGCTGAGCTTCGCGCCCAAGGGCACGGCGTCGCTAAGCTATACGCATACGATCCCGATCGGGAACGGAGGGAGGATTGACCTCAACGTGCGTCCGACCTGGAGCGGGGACTATTACATCACGGACATCGGCGGGCGCCGGCTCTATCGGCAGCCGGGCTTCTCGAAGAGCGATATCAATGTCACCTACACGGCGGAGGGCGATCGTCTTTTCATCGGCGCGTTCGTTCGAAACATCGAGAACAAGATCACGGTCGGCGGATTCGGGAACGGCAACGTGAATATCCAGGAACCGCGCATTATCGGCGCCCGTGCGGGCTTCCGGTTCTGAGCAGGCACCGCACCAGCGTGACCGTCGCCGTCTTGGACGGCGGCGGGGCGCTGTGCGGCTCGGCCCGGATGCGTGTGGGCTGCTCCGTGACAGGCACCGGCCTCGCCGGGGTGCGTGCCGAGCCGATTTGAACAGTACCGCAGCACTTCAGCCCTCAACTTACATCAGAATTATTGGAGAATGTTTTGACTACTGTGCTCGAAACGGGGCGTTCGCCCGGTCGCAAGGCTTTGCAAGACGGCCAATGTTCGCGCGTACTCACGCTGGATCTCGCGAGCGGTGAGATCGCGACGATCCTGGTGTCGGACAGGTTGATCGAATCGCCGAACTGGACCCCGGACGGCAGCTCCCTGGTCGTGAATTCGGAAGGACTGCTGTACCGCGTGCCGCTTTCGGGCGGGGCGATGGAGCATATCGGCACCGGCGCGCTCGACACGTGCAACAACGATCACGTCCTGTCGCCTGACGGGAAGAGAATTTATCTGAGCGCGTCAGGCCACCTCTATGTCGTGCCGATCGAGGGGGGCGAGCCGCGCAAGCTCTCGAATGACCACGCGACACCCTACTCTTACTGGCTCCACGGCGTATCGCCTGACGAGACGTGGCTTTCCTATGTGGCGGTGGAGCCCCGAGGCGACCAACCGCGTGGGCATCGCTATGTAGCCTTGCTGCCCACGGCGGGCGGGCAGGACGTCGCTATCTCGGATCGCGACGTGGGCGCGGATGGACCGGAATACTCGCCCGACGGACGCTGGATCTATTTCAACTCCGAGCTTGCTGCAAAGCGCCCCGGCCACTCCCAGCTTTTCCGGATGCGGCCCGACGGCTCGGACGTCGAGCAGCTGACCTTCGACGACAACGTCAACTGGTTCCCGCACCTCTCGCCCGACGGCACCAGCCTCGTCTATCTGGCGTACGAGCCGGGTACGATCAGCCATCCCGCCGATGTGGCCGTTACGATCAGGCGCATGCCTGCCGACGGGGGCGAGCCGAGCGATGTCCACCGGCTGTTCGGCGGGCAAGGCAGCTTGAACGTGAACACATGGTCGCCAGACGGTCGTCGGATCGCCTTTATCGACTACCCTGCGCGCGCGAATTAAGCGGGCAAGGTATCAAGCCGAGACGGCGATAACCGGAGCAAATCGAGATGCCGCATAACCCGATCAAATGGGGCTTTATCGGCGCCGGCCCCATCTCCAGGACCGTCGCGCAGCAGGCGGCCGCCAGCGGAACCGCCCGTCTTGTCGGCGTCTGGGGCCGGGACGACGAGCGGACGCGCGTTTTCGCACGTGAACACGGCTTCGACGCGGCGTTTGCGAAACTTGACGACCTCCTTGGCGACGATGCGATCGAGGCAGTCTATGTGGCCTTGCCGCATGCGCTGCACGTGGATGTCGTGTTGCGTGCGCTCGATGCGGGCAAGCATGTATTGTGCGAGAAGCCCTTGGGCATGAACGCCTCGGAGGTCGAGCGCGTGCGCGACCACCCGGCCTCGCAGTCGCTGCGGGTGGCGGAAGGATTCATGGTCCGGCATCAGCCGCAGTGGCAATGGATCGAATCACGCATCGCCGAGGGGGCAATCGGCGGCGTCCGGCTGGTCCAATCGCATACCTCTGTCCCTTTGCCGCCGGTGACGGCGACCATGCCGGGGCAAGGCAGCCTGCTGCTCGACATCGCGTGTTATCCAGTTCATCTGATCCGGACCATCTTCGGCGCAGAGCCGCAGACCGTGTCGGCCTGCGCGGCTAACGAGAACGGGCGGGATGTCACCATTGCCGCGCAGATGGAGTTCGACGCAGGCTGGGCGCAGCTCTTTGTGTCGCGCAAGTTCGCGCCCACTCGGCGCATGCACATCGTCGGCGAGAGCGGGAATATCGAGGTTTTCGCACCAATACACCCCCTGCCCGGAGGCTCGCGCGTGTTCTTGACGTCCCAAGGCCAGACGACGGAGCACGTGTTTCCCGCGATCGAGCAGTACGGACTGCAGTTTGCGGACTTCGCCCGCGCGGTCCGAAGCGGAACACAGCCACTGGTTGATCTAGATAACGCGCTTGCCAACACACGGTGTCTGGACGCCATCCGGCAGTCCTTCGAGCAACAGGGCAGACTGATCGCATGTACCTGATGCGGTCCTTTTCTGAACTTGGGACGGGCAAGCGTCCACTCGATGCGGTGGCGAGATGACCCCTTCTAATGGCCCGCGGCGCGACACTCAGCGAAACCCGGAATGCGACTATATCGTCGTCGGGGCGGGTTCGGCAGGATGCGTCCTGGCCGCGCGGCTGAGCGAAGATGGTCGTAAGCGGGTCGTCCTGCTGGAAGCCGGAGGGATGGACCGCGCGCTGCGCATGGCCATGCCCCTGGCGTGGCGTGACAGTTATCGCGATCCTGCGGTGAATTGGAACTACCAGAGCGAGCCCGAACCGTCTGCTGCCGGTCGCCGCGTGCCCGCGCATCGCGGCAGGGTGGTGGGCGGCACGTCTTCGATCAACGGCATGCTCTACGCACGCGGCCAACCGCAGGATTACGACAGTTGGGCCGATCGGGGGCTGGCGGGCTGGAGCTACGCGGACGTCCTTCCATTTTTCCGGCGGGCCGAAAGCGATTGGCGCGGTGCCGGGCCATTCCATGGCGGCGATGGCCCGTTAACGGTTTCGCGCCACATTCCCGACGAACCGATTCATTCCGCGTTGATGGAAACCGCGACACGCTTGGGCTTTCCCATACTCGATGACTTTCACGCCGAAAGGATCGAGGGCTTCGGCGTGCCGGACTTCACGATCAAGGCCGGCCGCCGAGCTTCGTCCGCGCAAAGCTACCTTCATCCCGCCCTTCGGCGCTCCAACCTCTCGCTTGTCACCGGCACGCTCGTGCGCCGAGTGCTGATGGAGGGGAGCCGCGCCATCGGTATCGAATTCGAGCGCGATGGTTCGGTGGAGCGCCTGCACGCGGCGTGCGAAGTCATTCTGGCTGGCGGTGCATTCAACTCGCCCCAGATTTTGCTGCTATCGGGCATTGGGCCTGCCGCCGAGGTGAAGGCCGCCGGCGTCAACCCGATCCATGACCTGCCGGGCGTGGGTCGGAACCTGCAGGATCATCACGCGGTCAATCTCGTGCTTGGTTTGCGTGATCCGGTGGGCTTCGAAACCGCTTTGCGCCTGGACAGGATGGCCGCTGCGGTCCTGCGCTGGGGCCTGAACAGGGGCGGACCTGTCGCCACCGTCCCGGTTTCCGCGATGGGATATTTTCGGACCGATCCGTCAGTTGAGCGTCCCGATGCCCAAACGATCATTACGCCCGTGGCAATGCATTCCCGTCTCTGGCTGCCCGGGCTGCGCTCCGGCGTCGGCCATCAGATCGCGGCGTCGGGGGTCCTTCTACGTCCCGCAAGTCACGGCACGGTATCGCTACGTTCGCCTAGCCCGCAGGATCCCCCGCGCCTCTTTTTCAATTTGCTTGGTGCCACCCGGGACCGCATGGACTTTCGCGGGATCGTGCGCTTCCTTTGCCGGTTTTTCGCGCAGGAGCCGATCGCGAGCATGATCGACAAGCGCGTCACGCCTGAACTTCCCATCGAGAGCGACGACGAGATCGACGCCTTCGTGCGAAATACCGTGGGGACGGCGATGCACCCGGCAGGAACCTGCGCGATGGGCATCGGCCCTGATGCCGTTCTTGATGCCGAGTGCCGGGTGCGCGGCATACAAGGCCTGCGCGTGGTGGATGCGTCCGTGATGCCAGCGGTGGTCAGCGGCAACACCAATGCGCCAGTGATCATGATCGCGGAAAAGGTTGCAGACCTGATCCGCGGGCGGCAGCCGCTAGGTTCGGCAAAATTGCATGACCGCGGAGCTGGCGAACCCGCTCTCGTAAGCGATCGATTCCCATGACCGGTACCGCGAAGGAGCGAAACGATATGGCGGAAGACGCGGTGCCCCCCCTCAACGTCGACACGCTGCTCGATGAAAGCAATTGGTCGGCCAAGCGCTTCTTGCTGATCGTGCTCATTGCCTCGGCGATGGTATTCGACGCCTTCGACAATCAGCTGTTGGGACTTGCCGCACCGAGCATCCAGCAGGATTTCGGGATCGGGAAAGATGTCCTTGCGAACATCTTCGCCGCTGGCCTGGTCGGAGTGACTATCGGATCGGTCCTGGCCGGAAGGCTGGGCGATGTCATCGGGCGGCGGATCGTGATCCTCGCCTGTATCATCTGCTTTTCAGTCCCGTCCGTGCTCATCTCCCGCGCCGACAGCGTCATGCACCTCATGATCCTTCGCTTCATCGCCGGAATCGGCCTGGGCGGTTTCATGCCAGTCGCTCTGACGCTGATCGCCGAATTCACCCCGGCTCGCTGGCGCAGCATGGTGGTGATGAGCGCGGTCGCCTGCATTCCAGTCGGCGGGATTGTTGCCGGGGCCGTATCGGCCAAGTGGATGGATGTACTCGGTTGGCGAACGCTTTTCGTCATCGGCGGCGCGTCGCCACTCGTCTTCTCGCTGTTCCTCCTTGGCGTGCTGCCTGAGTCGCCCAAGTTCCTCGTCGACAAGCAGGCCGATCCAAAACGCGTGCGGCGCGCGCTTACGCAGCTGAACATCACCGTCGCCCCCCTGGCCAACTTCCCGGCCCCAGCTCTCGACGTCGCCAGGCATCACACTTCGGAAATTTTCCGAAATCCTTATCGTCGCGACACGATCGCGCTGTGCGTCGCTTTCTTCTTCTCACTCCTGAACAGCTACACCAATCAGAGCTGGTTACCCTCCACGCTGTCGCTGCTGGGCATGGACGTGGCGGACCGGGGCATGGCATCCGCGATTTCGAGCGCTGGTGGGCTGGTGGGAATATTGTTTGGAGCGGTCATCATGATGCGCTTCGGCTCGCGTTGGCCTCTCACCATCTTTTGCTTGGGGGCGATCGTTTGCGCGCTGGCGTTGACCCAAGCGGACGTGCTGTTCGCGACCCATCCCAGCGCAGTATTCTTCCTGCTTGCGATGCAAGCCGCCCTTATGGGGCTCGTGCAGGCCGCGCTCTTTTCGCTTGCAGCGCACATTTTCCCGGCGCCACTTCGCTCCACGGGCATCGGAGTGTCGAGTGGTGTGGGGCGGCTTGGTGCAGTGATGAGCGCGTTCACCGCCGCTTGGGCGCTCCAATCCGCAGGCGCGGACGGATATTTCATCGCGATCTGTATCGGCACGGCCGTCGTCCTGTTCGCCCTGGTCGCTATTCGGCGCCATATCCCAAAAGCCTGACACGGCGGCGCGAGCAGCGGAAGTAACATCGAAGCACGACTGGGTGGCTCTCCTCGGCGCGATCGTGCCGCTTCAGGGCCTACTTCAAGAACCGCAATACCGCGGATTTGTCACGCCTTTTGGTGACGCAGGAACCAAGGATCTCCCCTTCGCGATCAACGGCCCGCCACAGGTAATGCATCTCGCCGGTGATCTTTACGTACACTTCATCGAGATGCCACTTCCATTCTAGGCCTCAACGGCTGCCGAAAGCGGGCCCGGCAGCCGTTGAGAAGAATTGCCGACGCGAGGCAACAGGTCGCACCAATTTTGCAGTGACGGCCCTGTCGATCCTCAACAGATTTCGCCGCCACGCTTTACCGTTCGAGCCTTGGCCTAGTAGTCAAAAGCGATCGTCAGTCCGTAAGTACGCGGCGGCTTGACGAAGCCGATGACCGGCGAGCCGAGGAGGGTCGTTGCGACCTGCCCGGATGCGCGGATGGTTTCATTGCCGATATTGCGCACGAAGCCGGTCAGCCGCAACCCGGAGTTGGTGCGGTAGGTGACGAAGGCGTTCTGGGTACTGAAAGCGGGCTGTGACACATAATCGAGGTTGAAGGGCGAGAAATAGACACGGTCCGACCAGTTGCTTTCCCCCCGGATCGTCAACGAACCGCCGGGCACGTTGATGCTATATTGCGGTCTGGGACGGTATGCGCGCGCGCCGGCATGGGCGTATCATCTTCACCACCTCGTCATCGGGTCTGTTCGGCAATTTCGGGCAGGCCAATTATGCCGCCGCGAAGATGGCGCTGGTGGGCCTGATGCAGACGCTTCGCCTGGAAGGGGAGAAATATGGCATCCGCGTCAATTGCCTTTCCCCGTCGGCAGCAACGCGCATGACCGATGGTTTGTATGCTGCGGATGCTTTGCTCCAGCTTGATCCTGCGCGAGTCGCTCCCGCCGTTGTGGCCCTCTCGGCCGACCATGCACCCAACGGCGCGATCCTGTGCGCCGGCGCTGGAAGTTTTGAGAGCGCGAAGATGGTGCTGACGCAAGGGCTGGTCGTGGACGAACCTGATGCCGCTGCCACAATATTGAAAAGTTGGCCCGAAATTGAAGACCGCCTAGGCGCATTCGTGCCGTTTCATGGGCCTGACCAATTCAGCCATGAGATAGCAAGGGCAAGCGCTCAAACTGGCTTCGTTCGCGGGCTGAGCCGCTGTGCAGGCGTCATCTGCGATACCATGTTGGCAGGAATCGGCGGCGAACCATTGCCGCTTCTGCTTGAACGGTGCCCGCCCTTTGTCAAAACGGCGAGGAAATCTCCTCCGGCGGCAATCCGCGAAAGGCTGCTGTGGGCATGAGCGGACGTTCGGGTCCACGCGAAAGAATGGCCGGACCTGTGAAGGGTTTCGGGCGCTTGCGTTCGAAAGCCTCCAGTGCAGGAACCCGCGGGCCCCACGCGCTGGTCTATGGGTAAATGGGCTCTGGGATGGTTCTGGCGGGTAAGCGCTGCCGATCCAGAAGTGCCGCTGCGGGTCCGATCAACCGGATTTCGTAGGGTGCCAGATTGCTGGGGGCGTTGGTTTTGCTGGCCGGTGTGCCCTGCGCCCGGCGCAATTTTGGGAAGGGCATACGCTGGGTCGTGGGCCAGGGCACCATGGGTGTGACCGTCGTGCAGGGTGAGCCATGCCGGATCATGGCGCGTGCGTCCGGACAGGCGGCGCCGGCTGCGGCGGAGCGCGGGGCTGGCACCAGCGGGCGAAGGTCTCGATGATCGTCATGTGCCCGCCGCAGCATGGACATGGCGGGCGATTGTCGGCCGGTTCGTCGGGTTCGGGCTCGGCGACCGGCGCGGCGAGGCACAGCAGCCTGCGGGCGAGCGCCATGGCGTCCTTGTGCGCCGAACTGGCGAGCAGACCGTAATGCCGGATGCGGTGGAAGCCGCGCGGCAGGACGTGGATCAGGAAGCGGCGGATGAACTCGTCCGTCGCCAGCGTCATAACCTGCTGGCGTTCGGCACCGTCGCGACGGTAGTCCTTGTACCGGAACGTCACACCGCCCTCGTCGAAGCCGATCAGCCGCCGGTTTGAGATGGCGACGCGGTGGGTATAGCGGGAGAGATAGGCCAGCACCGCCTGCGGCCCGGCGAAGGGTGGTTTGGCATAGACCACCCAGCGCTTCTTCCGGATCGGCGACAGATACCTCAGGAAGGCCGTGCGTGTCGCGAGGCCCGCCAAGGTGCCGAAGAAGGCCAGCTTGCCGGCGTCGAACAGCGACAATAGGCGAGTAAGGAACAGCCGGCGGAACAACGCACCCAGCACACGCACCGGCAGCAGGAAGGCCGAGCGCGACGAGATCCAGCGCATGCCGTCCAGCGCAATGCCGCCGCCGGGTACGATCATGTGGACATGCGGGTGATGCGTCAGCGCCGATCCCCACGTATGCAGCACAGCGGTGATGCCGACCCGCGCGCCGAGGTGCTTGGGATCGGCGGCGATGGTCAGCATCGTGTCCGCGGCTGCGCGGAACAGCAGGTCGTAGACCACCGCCTTGTTCTGGAAGGCGATGTCGGCAACCTCTGCGGGCACGGTGAACACGACGTGGAAGTAGCCCACCGGCAACAGATCGGCCTCGCGCGCGGCCAGCCAGGTCCGCGCGGCAGCGCCCTGGCACTTGGGACAATGCCGGTTGCGGCAGGAATTATAGGCAATCCGCCATTGCCCGCAGTCGTTGCAGGCCTCGACGTGACCGCCCAGCGCGGCGGTGCGACAATTCTCGATGGCCGTCATGACCTTGAGCTGGCCGAGGCTGAGATGCCCGGCATGGGCAGCGCGATACGCGGGCCCGGCACTCCGCAAGATATCGGCGACCTCGTGGCCGGTGCGCACGGGTTCAACCGGGAGATGCCCTGCCTTCCAACACGGCAACGATCTGGTCGAGCGGGCTGGCTACCGCCCGCATGGTCTTGCTCGAGACCTGAGTGTAGATGCCGGTCGTGTTGATGTTCACGTGTCCCAGCAAGACCTGGATGACGCGGATATCGACACCCTGCTCGAGCAGGTGAGTGGCGAACGAATGCCGCAGTGTATGGGGGCTTACCCGCTTGTGGATCTCGGCGCGCTCAGCCGCCTCCTGCACCACGCGGTGCAACTGGCGAGCCGAGATCGGGTCCGTGCCGCTGCAGCCGGGGAACAGCCATCCATGTGGCAACATCACCCCGCGGCGCTTGCCTTCGCGCCACCATTGACGGAGCAAGTCCAGCAGATGCGATGAGAGCATGGCGTTGCGATCCTTGCGCCCCTTGCCCTGGCCGAGAAAAGCAGCGAAGCGCCGAACGTGGCGGATGTAATCCTTCTGCGTGTGCTCCCCCAGGCCACGCATCTTCATATCCTGCAACATCCGCTGGCGGAGCGAAGTGTTCGGGGCGGCGGTCGTGACAGCATCCATCGTGAGTTCCTTTGCGTTGAAGGAACTCCACGGTCGCAAGGCGGCGCCGCCCTGCCTAAAGCCTAACCAATACTACTCTAAGCCACCCCAAGCGACCCTCCCGCGCAGCGGGTTCGTGCATTGGTCGAATGCTGCCGCCTGACCCGCAATGTCGCTCAATTCTGTCCAAGCCGAACTGCCGTACTAGTGTCTACGGGATAGCTTTCGATCCGCGCCGCCCCTGCTCGGCGGATCTGCATAGCTGCTTCCTCAACATGAAACGACACTGCGGCCCGCGCACGCAGGGTATCCCCCGCCTTCATGTAGGCGACCAGGCGGTCATGCTCGATCAGCGAGCTTCGCGCCTCGTCGAGCTGGAAGTAGTTGGCTCCGGCAATCCAGACCGCAGGCGGGATCGCCTTGGCATAAGTGGCAAGGGCCACCCGGTTGCCGCTGAGGCGGACAAGTTCGAGATGCCATTGGTAATCAAGAAAGGCGCCTTGCAGCAGGTTATCCGCCTGCGTCTCGTAAGATTTGAGCGCCGCGTTGATGTCTTCGAGGTAAGCAAAATCAACCTTGCCCTGCAGTGCAGCCACCTGAGCCGCAGCCAGGGCCTGGATGGATCCGGCAAGCGCCAGATGCTCGACGATGCGCTCAAAGGTCCAGTCGACGATCGTGAAGCGGCCGTGATCGCGGCCAACAAGGCCGAGATCGATGAGCTCTTGCGCGAAGCGCGGCGCATCGCCTTCAGTAAGATCCTGAAAGCCAGGAAGGTGGCCGGGATTATCACAGCGCTGCCGCTTGTGGGGCTCTCTAAGCAAAGCGAAGACAACCTGCGCCGGGCAGGCAATCGTTCGCAGGATTGGCAATTTTGCTTTCGCCACCGATGCCTCAAATTGCTCTCTGAAGACACAATCCGGATAATCCGAACCACCCGGATTCGGAAATCAAATCGATCTTGTGCTAGGATGCCTGCAATGATGCGGCGGGCAAGAACCCGTCTACAAGGGAGGTCGGTTGACCAGAGCGCAGTCTCTTTCTGAACTCATGTTCCTCGAAATCAGGTTCGGGGTCCTGTCCGCGCGCTATTTGCCCGGGCAGGTAATTTCCAAGGCCGACGTGGCCGAAGTCTATGCTTGCCGCCCGGCCGCAGTGGCTGAAGTGCTCAATGCGCTCACCCATGAAGGCTACCTCACCCGCCAGGGGCGGAGCGAATTTGCGGTACGCACCTGGGGCCGTGAAGAGATCGAGGATCTCTTCGAGATGCGCGCCAATTTCGAGGGGCTCGCCGCATACCGAGCGGCAGAACGCGCAACCGCCGCAGAAATATCGATGCTGGGCGCGCTGGCATTGGAGGCCCGCGAACGAGCGCCGGGCGATCCCGACGCGCTTGAACGCGTGGTGCTCGAGAACCTTCGCTTCCATGTTGAAGTGATGCGAATGTCCCGCATTACGCTGATGCCCGATATGGCGCGCATGGTGCTTCCCAACGCGCTTCATCGCCGGATTGTCTGGTCGCAGCGGGCCGACGATGCCGAACAGTCTTTTCGTATGCATCAGAAGATTGCGGCTGCCATTGGCGAACGCTCGGCCTCGATGGCGCGGCTATTGATGCGCGAAGACATTTATTCCTCGCGCGAGAGCGTGCTTGGCGCGCTTGCGGCCCTGGCGGGTGTGGAGGCAGCCGATGTGGCGACGATCGTCCGGTTCGCGCCGACCTTTGAACTGGACGGGAGGGTCTACGGGCAGGGGACGCGTGAAGCTGGCGCGGACGGCAGGGTCATCCCGTTCGGCGTGCCGGCGGGCAATCTCAGCTAGGCTAGGGGGATTGCGCGGCGTCACCGCGCTCGTCCGGCAGGTTTGCCCGGTCGGCTTGTAATTGCTCCAACACGGCGAGCATCATTGCCGACGCCTGATGAAGGCCGGATGCGTTGAGCACGTTCAGGAAGTCCTGGGCATCGGCGGCGATCAGGTCGAGCGTGCTTCGATCGATCAGCAGTCGCCGCATTCGCATCTAGGCGCCCCCGAAGCCCATTATCGCGCAAACGATTGTTCAAACGCAAGAATCTGTCAATATTTCACCATGTTAAATTTGCCGAATATTGCCTCTAAAATGGTGCGAGTTAGGTAGGTGCCCCGAGCGAGAAGACGTTTGACTGCGTGAAAGCAATCTAACCGCACTCTACAGTGCAATACCCGGCTTATCCCTTCGCGTTCAACAAGCTGGCGAGGACGGCCAGACTTTGCTAACCCAATTTCATCACTCACCGGCCAGCGGCGTCCAGAATTCGACATCGATCCTGTCGGGCTGAACGATCTTGCCGCGCACACTCACCTTTCCATCCAGGCGATCAGGCACCGGTTCTTCGCCAAAATGCAGTCGCCAGGCTACGCCGTCGGCATCGCGAAGGATCGGCCCTCGAGGACCTGCCTCGAGCGTTCCCGTGATCGTGTTGGCTGTAAGGCGGGCAGGGTGGTTCATAGGCAAGACTAGGTCGAGGTTGATGGGGGCATTGCCGGGAGCGATTCCAAGCAAGGAAGTCTCTAGCAGGAGACGAGGGAAAATCCCAACGACAGCTTCCTATCAATGCGCACTTCGGGTGTCAGATGCAGAAATGCAAGGAATGCGGCCGGGAAAGCGGCGCGGTCCGGTGGGAGGTGGCCCGAACCGCGCCGCACCCCATCAGGCGTAGATCGCGCGGTCGGTGCACTCAGGGCAGTCGGCCTTGCGCTCTTCGCTGACGGAATGGTGATGGGCCTCGGCGTCCTTCTCGGGGCAGTCCGAGCAAAGGCCGCTGGCTTCATTCTGGGCGGCCGTCGCCCGTTGCTTGGCTTCGCGCTTGCGGGCCTCGAGCGTCTCGCGCAGCTGGCTGAGGCCTTGCCGAACCTGCTCGGACATCACCTGATGATCGGCGGTTCGCTGGGCAGCAACGGGGGCAGTCGGCGCCGAGGGCCGCGCTTCCGAGGCTAGGGCAGGGGTGGCCGCGGCGGCGAGCATGGCTCCTATCAGGCAGAGATATCGCTTCATCTTCAGACTCCTTGGGTTTTAGAAAAAGCCGGTTCGGCGACCGAACGAGAGGTCGGCTTTCGAAGAATCCCCGAGCGCCGACCGGCGCACGCTCAGGGTGACACCCCGCTTTCCGCGGGCGCGGAAATGGAGATCGGTGGGATCGATGTTGTTGCGTTCTGCCCAGTCCTGCGCATCGCGCTCGCTGGCGAAGTCGCCGATTTCCTCTTGCTCATAGGCCATGATCAGTCTCCAGATTGCGGTGCTGGGGGGTGAGGGGGGCCGCCCTTGGCAAGGCAGGCGACGACGCTCGCCGCCAGGGCCACCGCGACCATCGCTGCGATCGCCAAGCCCCGCACCGAAGGCTCAGGCAGGACGACGACGAGGACCGCGAGCCAGACCAGCGTCGAATGCGCGCGGTCGAACACCCGCGCTGCGGCCTCGGCCGAAACGGTGAGCCGCGCCCTCACAAATCGAGCCCCAGCGATTTTTCAGGGACGGGGAGCTGGCGCACCGGCGCTTGGGGCGCAGGCCCCAGTACTGCATCGAGCTTGGCCTTGAGCTCCGGGCTCATGCGGAGTTCGGGGACCTGCCGACTATCGATCGGATTGGAATGGCGCGGCTCGACCTCGACCTTGCCGGTCACTTCAAGCGCGGACGTCTTGTTGCCGGGGGTGCGGTCAAGCTGCTGCTTAAGGGAATCGAGGTTGTTGGTAACGACCACCATGTCGTCGGTCGCGCGCGTATTGAGGACGTTCTGGGTCCGCTGGGTCGCAAGATTGCGCTGCGCGGACGAGATCACCTCGATCGCCTCCGGCTTGGTCATCCCCTGCGCCATATGGGCATTGAGCGCATAGCCGAGGTCGAGGCGGCGCAGCATCGGGTCGCCGGGCGCGAGGACCAGTTGCCGCTTGTCGGCGAGTTCGACACGGATTCCTTCGGCGCGTGCTTCGAGCACCGTGGCATAGGTCGATTTGGCAATGTCGCGGTCTGCGTCCTTGTCGCGCCAGAACACTCTCTCGCCGTCATGTATCCTGATCTGCTTTTGCTCGTAGAGCCCGAGCCGGTCGAAGCGGTGGTCGGGGTCGATGCGGCCCGGATCGATGACCTTTCGCTTGCCATCGCGCTCGAGCACGACCTTGCCGTCCTTGCGCACCTCGCTGACCTCATACTCGCCGCGCCTGAGGCCAATCTCGCGCACATCCATCCGCGCCTCGAGCACCTGGCCGACCCGGTAGGTCGAGGCAAAACGCAGTTCTTCGCGGGTAGCGTTGGCGCTCTGCAGGGTGGAAAGCGCAACGCCGGCGCCGGTGAGCGTGCCTTCCTTGAGCAGCCCCGACTGGACCCGCGCGTTGATCTCGGCGCGGTCGTCCCGCCCGGCGGTGAAGATCGCGGTCGCCTCACGCTTTTCTGGTGACAACGACAGCCATAACTCGGCGGCGCGGGCGACGTGGTCGGGACCCGCTTCGATGACCCGGCCGTGCGCAGCGAGGAGTTCGAGCGCGAGTCCGGCATGGCCCTCGTTCGAGAGCCCGGCGACAGCGAGAAGCAGCGGGGAGTTCTTCTGCCGGATGTTCTCGTCCATCCGCACAGTCGCCTGGCCTGAAGCCTGCGAGACCGCGAACATCTTGCCTTGCTCGATCGCCGACAACTGCTGGCGGTCACCCATGAACGGCGCCTTGGCCACTTCAAGTTGTTCGGCGAGCGTGGTCAGGCGTAGCATATCACGCGAGGAGACCATGGAGCTCTCGTCAGTGATGATGACGGTATTGGCTAAGGCCGCCTTGGCCGCCTCGAACCGTTCGCCGGAACCGGCTGCCGCAGCCGAAGCATAGGTGCTGAGGAACTTCGCGATCGTATAGGCCTCGATCCCCGCCTCGCGCATCTGCTCGGCCGACATGCCCTGGCCGCCCCCGCCGCGCAGGTCGGCAACCATCTTGTTCTGAAAGGCGAGCCCGACGAGCTTGACGCCTTCATCGCCGAGCACCTTGCCCACCGCGCCGAGCAGCGTCGACTTGCCCGCACCGGCGACGCCCTGGACATTGAGGAAGCGATCGGTGCCCGAAAGGATCGCGACGCCTGCGGCCAATTGGCCCTCGTTGAGCTGCCAGGTATCGACCCCGGCGCGGCTCTGGCCGAGTTCGCGCGCCGCGTCCTGTAGCCGCGCCATGGCAATTTCGGGCGGCATGAACGCGCGGCCCTGTCCGCTGCCGGCATCGATCCGCTCAAGAATCTGCTGCTCCATGGCGAGCGCCGCCGGCGTGGTCACCAAATCGAAGTGGCCATCGAGCCGCTCCGACTTGCCGGGAATCAAATGGCCTTCGCGCATGAGTTCGCCGATCCGCTCGACTACCGCGCTGCCCTCGAGACCTTTGATCTGAAAGCCCAAGGCAGCGCTGAGGATCGCCTGGGGCGAGAACGCCGCTTCGCGCTCGGACAAATGGCGGATGGCGGATGCTGTGGCGTGCTGCGCCTTGATCGTATCCGCAGGCAGGAACAGGGCTGCCGCGCCACTCACCGCCAGCGGGCTCGGCGTGCGCAGCGCCGCGCCGATCCGGGTGGAGATTTCGCCGAGTGCGGCGGTTGCGGTTTCGCGGAACGTTGGGCGCGCCTGTACCTCGGCGCGCGCCCTGGCTTCGGCGATGAGCGCCGTACCGTCGAACCCTAGCTTCGCCGAGCGATCCTGCCATGTCTCGACCAGCGCCGCGCGGTCCTCGATCGTGAGCTTGGGGTCGCGGGTGCTAACCGTCACGCGGTCCTGCCCCTGGGGCGATGCAATGCCCAGTTCCGCGACCTTGGTCAGGATGTCCTCGCGGCGCTGGCTGAACTCCTTGATGACCTCGCTCGGCACGCCCTTGATCTCGAACGAGCCGTGCTTCCCGGCCGCCTCGGTCTCGTAGCCGAGCTTCTGCAACTGAGCGCGGAAGGCGGCATGGTAGAACTGGCCGATCGTGGTGTTGTTCTTCCAGATCTCGCCGTTCCAGAGCGCCTTCCAGGTGCCTCTGGGATCGCGGGTCAGGTTGGCGACCACGGCATGGATGTGCCCTTGCGGATCGAGCGCGCGGCTCGTGTCATGGGCGAAGAGCGCATAGACGAGGTTGCCCGTCTTCTGCGGCTCGCCGCTGCGGGAGCGGTCGTAGTTGCGGCTTTCGGCGAACTGCTTCTCGACAAGCTGCGACATGGTCGATTTGACGGCGGCGAGGTGCGCATCAAGGATGCGTTTGTCGCCGCTCACCAGCGCCAAAATCGAGGCCGACTTGGGCATCGAGAAGGTGAGATCGAGACCCAGGCGTCGCCCCTCGACCTGACCCACCATTTCGCCATCGGGCAGGCGCCCATTGAGGATGTCCTCGAACTGATCCCGCTCGACTTGACCCTCAAGTCCGAGTGCGCGCGCCCCTTCGCCGCCCCAGACCCCGGCTTCCGCGTTTTCATCGGCCGTGTAGTAATTGTCGTTCGCGAAATAATCGGCGGCGCCGCTCGACGACCTGACGGATGCGATGGAGTGCATGGCCTAGATTTCCCATCCGTCATCGGGGGTGGGGGCGTCGAGTTCAGGCTCTCGCGACCGCTCCTTCTCGTTTTCCGCTGTGGCTTCGCGGTCGATCGCTTCGGTGAGTTCCCGCGAAACTTGCGAGGACCGCTGAGCGGGCACCTTAGCGGGAGCACTGCGGGGCGACTTGGATGCGGTTTCGGGCTCACCGGCGCGCGCAGCCGCCGCGCTCTTCACGATCTCGGCGCTGGCGATCATCGAGCGGCCAAGGCTAGGCTGCGGCCCTGCCGTCGGCTCGGTTTGCGCGGCTGCGACGTACAGTTCTCCCTCTCGGGGTGCAGGGTGCGGTTTGGCCGGTTCGTCGTCGACCTCGGGTGCGGGGGCGAGTTCTAGTTCGTCCTTGGTTTCGCGCCCGCCGGCTTCACCTTCCGCGTCATCATCGGCATCGCGCACGAACTCGATCGGCTCGACATGGGCGCGCAGGACATAGCCTTCGGCGACCTTGGGATAGTCCTTGTAGGTAAGCTTGATCCGGGCGGCATCGAAGCCTTCGGGGAAAACGAGGAAGCCGCGCAGCGAAGGCAGTTTCATGATGTCGTCGGGCAGCACCAGCGGCTGCACTTCGGAGCGCGGGGTGATCGTCGCGGCGTCGCGGATGTTGGAATAGCCGTAACTGTAGGCCTCATCCATCATCCGAACTTCACGGTGCCCGATATAGTCCGAGCAGTGCTCGGCAGTGTCGCGGTCGGCCGCCGCCAGAACCAACTTGGTCCGCGCGAGTGAGGCGAGGTTCTGAGCCCCTTCTTTGCCATAGGTCTCGGCCAGCTTGGCAAAGGAATGGATGCCAAGCACGAAAGCGCCGCCGAAGCCCCGCGCGGTCTGCAGGCCATCCTCGATCGCGGGGAGGCGGTGCAGGGCATGGACCTCGTCGAAGAAGAACCATGTGCGAAGGTCTCGGGTGCGCGGCAGTCGCATCAGGGTGTGGACCGCGAGGTTCATCCAGAGCGACAGCAGCGCCCGGTTCAGCACCAATTCGTTGTGCGAGGAGGTGATGAACAGGATCGAACCCGGCTTGTTCTCCGCGCGAATCCAGTCGGAGATCGAGAACGCCTCCTTGCCTTCGGGCAGGAACCGTAGGGCCTGGGCATTGGTGTTGAAGACGGCGCGGATCGATTCAGCCATCTTGGCCGCCTCGGGCGCGGTCAGCGGATCGGCGACGGTGTGCTCGAGGAGTTTGTGGACTTCCTTGAGGTCGGCCATCATCAGCCGGCTCGCGAGTGCCTGATTGGTGGCCTCGCCAAGCTTGATCAGCTTGATACAGGTCTCGACGAACAGCGTGCGCGCAGCGAGCATCCAGAAGGGTTCTGCGCCGCCACCGTCGGCGGGAAGCAGGGCAGCGGCGATCCCGGTGAAGTCGGCATGGTTCTTCGCTTCGGCGAACACCGACCAGGACGGGCAGCGCTCGTCCATCGGGTTGAGGATGGTGTCGGTTTCGGGGTTGTAGAATGCCTCGACATAGGCCCCGGTCAGGTCGAACACGACGGCCCGGTCGCGCCGCGCGCGCATCTGCGCGATAAGCGCGCGCATCTGCGTTGTCTTGCCCGTGCCAGTCGAACCGATCATGATGGTGTGGGCCTGCTCGGTGCGCCAGGGGAAGGGCACGCCCGCGATCGAATAGACGTGGTGGATGCCGGCTTGCTTGCGCTGCGCGAGGCTCATTTTCATGACGTCGTCGAAGGTCTTGCCAGGCAGTCTCTCGGCAATCTCTGCTCCCAGCATATCGCGGTTATGGGCGATGATGACGTGGGCAAGTTCACTGGCATCGACCAGCATCGCGCCGCGCTGGTGACGCTCCTCCAGGATCGACTTGCCGCGCCGTTTCGAGAAGTCGACGAACCACACCGCGATCGGCACGGCGACGAACAGCGAAATGAACAGCGAGCCCCGAATGGCGCGCATCAACTTGTTCCAGGCGATGACGACATCGGGGTGGCTTGAGATCATCGAAATAGGCGCCGGGATCACTTCGCCCGAAGGCAGCGTCAGGTTGAGGATCTTGCGCGGATTGAACTCCATGAAGCTCCATCCGGCAGCGTAGATCCGCATCAGGATCATCTGAACCTCTTGGCTCTCGAGGAGCAGCGCGAGGACGATCGAGAGCGCCACGACGAAGGTAAAAAACCACACCAGCAGGGGCATCTTCGCCGAGGCGAACCACATCATGAATTCGTGGGTGATGAGCTGCGAGCCGCGGGTGAAATCGCCGGCATTGCGAGGCATGTTTCCGCGCGCCGAATGGTGCTGCAGCTTGCCCGGCCGCGCCCGGTCGGACCAGGTATCAGGACGCGGCACAGAGCGCCTCCATCCGGCGTTCGGCTTCGGTGATCAGCGCGCTATGGGCATCGGGGTACTGGCGCTGCACGATGAGGTCTGCAACCAGGAACAGATACTCGGCCGAGAACTGGCGGCGCCGGTCTGCCTCGCTGGTGCCCGACATGACGCCCAGGAACTGCTCGAGCGCGATTCGCAGCAAGTTAGATCGGGAGACGTTTTGCGCTGTTGCGGCAGCCTGCGCCGCCTCGACCAGCGGCTGCGGAAGCCGGAGGGTAATCAGAACTGTTTCTGTCATCACCACGCCCTTCGAAAGGGCCTGGTGGAGATTGCGCGAGATGGGTTTTAGGCGATCCGGGAAGCCTTGGCAAGAAAGCCGTTAGGGACCGAATGGCGTATTACATTGTAATACCGCTGAAATCGCGAAATTCCGGGACTTTACCGGCAGGCTACAGCACTGTAATACGATGTATTACCAAATACCCACTCTGTACACACACGCATTTCCGCCATTTTCCCTACGGCCCTGCCGTGTAGGGTGTGCAATCCTTCCCCTTGATCCGATAGCTCGTGTCTGGTGGGTGGTTACTGGTCTTTGATGCGCATGGATTCGGGCCTTGACCACCTGCCTGGAGACCAGCGACTGCCGCTGATTACAGGACGGACCGCACGATTTATTTGGCGGGCTAGTGGCAAAAGGCTTGCCACTGCACTCGCTGGTTGGAATCCTCAGGCCGGGAGGTTTCAGCACCAACCCACGAGGTACAACCATGGCCAGGAAAGGAAGTCTCGAAGCCGAAAGACAGGCAATCGCAAAGGAGCGTCAAGCGCTGGTAGCGCGCGAGGCGAAACTGCGGGATAGCGAGCGGGCGGCAAGCGTCGAGCTGATGCACAAGTCAGTTCTCGGCAAGGCGCCGTTCGAGAGGGTAGAAGCATTTTTCGCCGCTCTCGGAAAGCTCGGTCTGGACGAAGCCGAGAAGCGCCTTCGGGCAAGCTGAAACCGGTCTCGACAGAGGCCAGCGCAGCCGGGGTTCCCAAAGTTACTGCCTGCCTTGCGCAGGCAGTCGAGGGGCCCCGGCTGTGCTTTATTTGGACACGCAAAAAAGGGGGCCGGAGAGCCCCTTGTCGGTGCCCTCCGGCGCTGCGGTCGATGATCATTTCAGAACGGGCAATCCGCGTCCCATTCGGGATCCATCACCACGCTCATGAAGCTTGCGGCGCGGGCGATGTTCGCTTCATCAAAGTCGTCGGCCATCATGCCTGGGACGGAATGGACGATCCGGTCGATCAGGTCCTGGGGCAGGGCGTTGTAGTCGCCTTCGTCGATGGCGAGATAGCAGCCGAACTCGTCCTCGATGACATGCTGGTCGAAGAAGCTGTGCTGGGCCCGGATCGTCGCGGCGCGCACTGCTGCGTCGTAGCTGATGGCGTTGAAAGCCGGGATTTCGAGGGTCTTGGTAAGAGCGTTCATGTGAGCCTCCTGTCAAAGAAATTAAAGAGGTCTCTTGCCCGATGGCCGAGCTTGGCCCGGGTCAGGAACGGGCCGCTCGCGGCCCGCCGCGTGAGCGGGGGTGGGGGAGCCGATTTTTTCGCCTTCTTCAGGCGTAAAAATTGGGGGAACCGCCCTTCTTGACGCGGGCCAATGGCGGCCATCATGCTTGGAAGTCTGCGAGAGTATTTAACACTGTTGGGCAGCACCCCGGTGGTCCCAGGCACGGGTCTCGCCCGCCCGACCGATGCGAAGCCTTCGCAGCGTTCTTGTTTGCCGCATCGCCAGTAGCGATGCTTAGGCGCCAGCAGGCCGTCAGGCCATTACTGGCGGGGGCAAGAAGCGAGCGAGCCGGGCCATGACAGTGTGCGTGCGGGTCGACACAAAAGAAGGGCATCCGGCGGTGAGGCCGGACACCCTTCTGGTTGATGCAATCGGAGCAGGCCCCGCTCAGAATGGCGGGAGGTCATCGCCATTGACGGTGCCACATGCCGTGCGCTTCATCGCAGGCCGCTCAGCTTGCGCTGCTGCTTTGGTCCGCGCCGTCGGAGCCTCGTTCTGGACCGAAGCGTCGCGCACGATGTGGAGAGGAATGCGTGCTTCGCGGAGCCGGTCGGCAAGGTTCGCCTGGATGCCGCCACCGCTGCACACCACCGCCTCGACAGGCTTGAAGGCGAGCATGCGCGCGTTGCGCTGATAGGGCGCCGAAGGTCCCCGCGAGGTATCGGGCTTGCACAGGATCACCGGTACATTGTGGCGCGATGCCCAGGCCGCCGCGATCACGTCCGCGCCCTTGTTCTGGGCGGTCGTTGCAAGCGCCATCGACGGGACCCGGGCATGGATCGCATCGAGATAGTCTTCAACCAGCGCAATGTCAGTGAACTGCTGTCCGCCCGAGAACACCACGACCGGACCCGATGGGGCAAACTGTTCGCGCCGCTGCGCCTTCTGTGCCGCGAGATAGTCGCGTGCTTCGATCATCGAGGCGTTGGTCTTGGACGAGACCCTGGACCCACGCACCGGCGAGAAGGGCCGACCGGTTTCGACAAGGTATATCCGCGCGGCATGGTCGCGCATGCACTCCATCGCATCGCGGCATTCGGCAAGGCTGCGGGCCTGCATGGTGAGGTCCTCAAGGTCGGTCGCGTAGACCTCGCTTGGATCGTATTCGCGCAGCTTTTCCTGCAACCGGTTCGCCATGGAATCCTCTCTGGTGTCGAGGCGTTTGGCGACGACATGGAAGCTGTTGGCCACACCCCATGCGACTTCGGGTCCGAAGTCTTCCATCCGGGTGTCGCGGAACAGGTCGAAGACGGTAGCGAGCATCATCTCGATTGCCGCCTGCGCCACCTCGGGGTCGGGCATTTCCACAGCGCTCGGCTCATGCTCGATCGAGAGCTTGGCCAGTTCGGTCTGCTCCATGAATGCCCGGGCGTAGTCGGGCGTGGCGATTTCGCGCGCATAGTGTTCGGCAAGGTCGGCGAAGTTCGAGAAACGGTCCGTCATGATAACCTCCAAAGCAATAAGTCTCTCATCACGCTGATGAAAGATGCCCATCGGAAGGACGCCGGAGTCAGGCAGTCAGGGACGGCGGCGCGCACGCGCTGCCGCCGCGATGAGCGGGCGTGGGGGGAGCCGATTTTTGCTCGCAAGGCACTAGCCGCAGCAGGCCAAAATCGGGGGGCACCCGCGATCCTTGACGGCCGCCAATCTCCCAGGCGTCATGCTATGGCGATGCTGATTTCGCTCAGCCACCGAGATGAGAGAGAGATTACGGTTTTGCCCCCGAACCCCGTCTGGGCGTTCGGGGTTAACCGCAAAACGCCATGCTCTCTTCGCCCCGCTTGATTGCGGTGGCCGAAGGATGTTGGTGGGTTTTCGCGGGGCGCCCTGGCTGCGTCGTCGTCGGCGCGGCCAGCAACAAATGACGGACCCCTTGCCGGAGCAAGTCAGTCGGCCCGTGGCCCGGTGCATCGCACGGGCGCGGGACGGCGACGGTGCCGGAGGCAAGAGTGCCGGCGGCCCAATGCAGGGAACGCCGCACCCGCAGGAGCGCGCCTGCAGGGCGTGCGGGACCGAGTGCGCCATTCTTGACAGGGCCGCTCAATCTGAAATGGCTCCCGTAGGCAGCAAATTGCATCGCTGGAGGGAAGTACCGCCATGGAATTCGACGACCAGATGCGGCGCTTCTTCGGCACCGATGATCTCGGAGCGGTTTCGTCCGAAGGCATGGCCAGCGGGATCGAGCGCATGCTGGTCGAGTTCGGTCTCGAGACAGACAAGGGGCGCAGGTTCGCTATGTGGTCGCTGCTCTACATGCTGGGTTCGGCGCCGGACCTCGATGTCGCGTTCAAGGACGCGCGCGACCGCGACGCGGCGCGCACATTCATGGACCTGCTCGATCAGGCCAATGCCAGTGAGGGCATTTGACGGCATCAGGCTGACGCTGATGAACATGGAACATCAACTGCGCCCGCTGGCCGATAAGAGGTTAGGGCGCCAAGCATCTTTACCCTGCAAATCGACGAGTTTTGCGTTTTGCAGGGTAACTCTTGCAATTACGGCATTTACCCTGCATTTTGGTCAAATCCTCCAATTGCAGGGTAATGCATGAACTTCCAACCGTTCTCGGACGAACAAGCGAGGGTGATCGTCAATCTGGACCAGGCTTATCACGTCTGGATGGATGCGCTGCGCACGCTGAACGATATGCCTTACAATATGCGGATCAAGGAGGTTTCTGGGCGAGAGTACCTTTACGAAGTCACCGATCGTCGCGGTAGCATGAAAAGCAAGGGGCCGATCGATCCGGAGAAGCAGGCGGAATTCGACCAGTACAAAACCGAAAAAGCCGAACTGAAAGACCGTCTTGCGCTTTCGAAGGAGACGCTCACGGAACAGGCCAGTCTTTATCGGGCGCTACGTTTGCCCATGCTTCCTGCTGACGCCGGCAAGATTCTGCGCGAGGCCGATCGACTCCGATTTCTTGGGGACCAGGCGATGGTCGTCGGCACCAACGCGCTGATCGCCTACGCGCTCGAAGCCAACGGGTTCATCCGCGATGCGCCGCAAGAAACCATGGATTTCGATATGGCACTGACCGGACTCAATGCCGACGAAGATCGACCCACCTTGTGGAAGGTCCTCAAGGAAACAGACATGACCTACTCGGTGAACACCGAGCGGCCATTTCAGGCACGCAACGCAAAAGCATATGAAGTGGAGATCCTCTCGGCACCGAGCCGGATAGGCGGGCAAATTGCGCAAGACCGCCCGCGACCGATCCCGCTCCCGGAGCAGGAATGGCTTCTGAACGGTCGGCGGGTTGATCGGGTCGTCGGCGTGCGCGATGGCGAAGCGGCGCGCATGGTGGTTCCTGATCCGCGATGGTTTGCCTTGCAGAAACTGTGGATGGCGGAAAAACCGGAACGCGACCCGCAAAAGAAGCCCAAGGATCACAAGCAGGGCACTGCCTTGCTCGACGCCGTTTGGCTGACAATGCGGCACTATCCAATGGACAATACCTTTTTCGAAGAACTGCCCGATGCGTTGAAGCCACATTTTGAGCTTTGGGCGGCGAAAAGACCGCAGCGGAAGTGAGCAGTTAGGTCTTGGGCAACCCGGGATCGCCAATGAGATGTCGGCGAGGGCAGCTGACTGCATCAATCTGCAGGACGGCGCTGGGATATATGTCGTCCTGACAATCGACCCGTCGCGGTACAGGCAGGTTCGCCGCCGTTGAGCGGATTCTTATGTTACAAAACCTCTATCTATGAACGATCTAGTCATAGGTTTTGTAACAGTCGGACAGCCATTCCTGTTAGAAAAATTGGGCGATATTTCTAACAAGAGTGCGCAGTCCTCAAGGATCAGAAACCGTTCAGCAAGACCTGTCGCGAGCCGGCACGGCAAATCGCAAAATCTCGGGCGGACCGGCCGCTAAATCTCATTTTCTCGGGAAATGGGCGTCTTAAAGCACAATTCCTCGGACTGGCCGCTGCGAATGGCGCGGCGATCACAATTTCCCAACGAGCAGCCCGGCGCGCTCGCGGAGCCTCTTGATCATGACCGGCGGCTCGCAGGAGAGACGATCTGGACGTCGCAGCCGAGCGTCGCGATGACCTGAAGCGCTTTGCCGAGTTGCAGCGTGGGCTTACCCGCTTCGAGATCGACAATGAAGCGGACACCAACGCCGCTCACTGCCGCAAGTTCTGCTTGCTTCAAGTTCTGCGCTTTGCGTTCGCGGCGCACGAGGAGACCAAGTGAAGTGCTGTCCATATTACCGAGCGGGAAGTTCGGCTCGATTGTGGCCGATTTCAAGTCATTTATTCCCGCTCGGGAACAAATGCACAGATCTAGGCATCAGTTCATGCAAAAATTCCCGAACGGAAATGTCAAAGCGATGCGAAAGATGATCAGTGCAGAGTCTCTCCGTCGCGATTGCGGAGGGGTTCCTTGTCGCATTGCTGAACCAGCCATGCGATCGCGCCAGGCGTGCGATACCAGTCAATGCCAAGCTCCTGAGCATACCAGGCTGCTTCGCTCTCCTGCCCGGGAGAATAATGGTCGCTGGTGGCGTGCCAGAGCCCCGGATCGGCGAGATATTCGGCGACATGACGGTTCGCCAGCAGCGCGTTCGCCGCCTTGGAGCGAGCTTGCTCGCTATCTCCGATCTCCTTGTACGCGAGCAGCACGCGCGTAAACTCCATGAAAGTCGAGATTTCCTCGCCGTGTTCGTCAAGCAGCAGCTGCGCGGTCTGGTCTTCTTCAGCCCGGATCAACCAGGTCAAAAGAACGTATCTCAAACCCTGATTATCATTCTTGTTCAGTCCGAGCATCTCGCGAAGGTGACTGATTGCCTCCTGCCGCGCGCCACAAAGCCACAAATCTTCGGCCAGCGCATGGCGCGCGCGCATGTAGAGTCTGGTTTCCACAACCAGCCAGAACTCACCCCTGCCTTGGGCAAAGCGGCGCTCGCCAATGGCGAGTTCGCCGGCACAGACAGCGCGCAGGATATATTCCCGGCGGCTCTCATCGGACAGATTGCGCAATTGCGAAAGCTGAAGCCAGGCATCAGCGCAAAGCGGTGAATGGGCTAACGCCCTGCGGGCAAGGGCATTGCGCCGAGACCGGTCTTTTTCTTCCCAGGCATCATAGGCGAGGTCCTGCGCACGCCTTAACTCCTCGGCGCTCGTACCACGACCAGCTGACGACACCAGTTCGCGCATTTCGGCACAATCTGGGAAGCGATTGAGATCAGGGCCTGCTTGCTTCAGAGGTTCGCTTTTGCCTTTCTTGGAAGGTGCTGCCGCCATTCCGCAGGACTCAGCGGATAACGGAAACGGTGACGCCCGCGGCATCGGCGACGGTCCGCCATTGCTTGTCCGCAGTCAGCACGGGCAGGTCATCACGCCGGGCAAGTGCAAGGCAGAACCGGTCGCCGAGCGACAGGCCGGCCTCGGCCGTTACGGCGCGCAAGCGCCCGGCGATCACGGCGAGAGCCTGATCGGCTGCGACCACGGTCATCGGCAAAGGCCTCAGCATTGCATCGACCTGGTCGGCGGGCATACCGGCATGGATGAAGTGGCTGACGACCTCGGCATAGTTGATGCTCGACATCCGCGCGTCTCCGATAGCGTCGGCGACCTTGGCTGCTCCGGGCTCGTCCCGGAGCAGGGCAAGGAGCGCAGAGGCATCGAGCACGACTTCGCTCATTCGCCGGATTCCTCGCGGCGTCGGGCAAGAAAGGCATCGACGGAGGCTTCGGGCTTGCCGCCGGTGAATTTCTTGGCGAGCGCCTGCGCGTGCGCGATAGACTGCGCGACTGTGCGCAGGATAACGCCATCCTCGGTTTCCTCGACCAGCAGCGCACCGCCGCCAGCCAGGCCAAGCCGCTTGCGGATATCGACCGGCAGGCTCATCCGGCCGTTGGGCGTGATCGTCACTTGCACGGTCATGGCATAGCTCCTCACAGATCTGAACGCGGCGCGAGGCGGCGCATTCAGGGCATCAAGCGAGGCTTATGCCATAAAATCAAAAACATGTCACGAGCGGCATGATGTGGCAAGATCGTCCGAATTGATAATATATCTTATGTTAAGTCATATCAATAACTTAGCCGGATTTTTCGCCATACTGCCATGATGATTGATCGCGCGGCAAGCGCTGTTCGTCATCAATCACCGCGAGCCGCTGCGGCGCTTCGCGGCTCCACGACCAAAGGACGAGGTTGCGGTCATCGGATGTCGCGCGCGAGGCAAAGCTCGGCACGATCAGGCCGGTGCAGCCACCGGCGATCAGCCGGTCGGCAAGCTCCCAGGTCGGAACGGCCTTGCGGTCGCCGGCTAGGCGCTCCCACGCACAGCCCAGCTCAGGCAAGCTAACCCCGGCGCGCGCGCGCGCGCGCAGCGGGGTCAGTCAGGTCGAGGATATCGCCAAGCTCGGCCCGGTAAGTGCAGATGGTCAGTGGCAGGGCCTTGAAGGCAAAGCCCTGCTGGGCTTCCAGCCAGGCGGTCTCGAGGCTCAGCGCCGCGTAGAAACAGCCTGAGCCGATCCGGTTGAAACGCCCACCGTGGAGCCTGGCGCCTTCGCCGGATTCAGGATCACAGGCCCAGGCCGGATGATGCGCGCGGTAGACGAGTCCGTTGAACCGGCTGAAAGTCAGCGTCATGCCCAGTCTGCCTGAAGATCAGGCAAATCCGCCGGCGGCAATCCTGCCGAGATAGGCGCGGACCTTTTCGCCCAGGCCTTGGCGCACGAGCTCTTCAGCCGTCGCGTCGCCAAATGATGGCAGCGGCTGCGAGCGGTACCAGGCATAGGCGGCCAGTTCGCTGCCCGCCCAGGGAATGACCCGGTTGATGATTTCACTCACCTCGCGCAGCCGGGCCTGGGTGACCACGCTGCCCGAGCGGGCCGCCTTGGAGACCGCATCGCGCGACAGTCCGGCCGCGAGTGCCAATTCGGACTTGGTGATGTGCAAGGCCGCCGACAGCCGATCGGGCGAAATGCCCTTCTCGCCGATGACTTTGCTCAGGAATGCCGCGCTTGCCATGTGCCCGACCATTTGCCGAATACTGAGGCAATAATGCGGCATCTGGCGAGAGATGTTAAGGTCGGGCCAAAGGCCGCGCCTCGGGCTCAGCTGAAGGTGACGCCCAGCTTCCTGCGTTTTTCCGCAGCCACCTCGTCCTCGGGCTGAGCCTCGGGTGCAACTTGGGAAGCGGCTTTGGCCTTGCCCTTTGGACTCTGCCCCGGTTTGCGGCCCAGACTGAACGTGAACGCAAGTTCCTTGCGCTTTGCAGCATAGTCGGGCGCGACCATCGGGTAATCTGCTGGCAGGCTCCAGCGCGACCGATACTCCGCTGGTGTAAGACCATGCTCGGTACGGAGATGACGCTTGAGCAATTTCTTCTTCACGCCGCATTCAAGGCAGATAAGAGTGCCAGGCCTGACAGATGCGCGCACCGAGACGGATGGCTTGCGTTCTTCCGTTGTGGGCGCCGGTTCTTGTCCAAGCACGACAAGCGAATCGAAGACCGCCTGAATCAGGCCGGGCAGGTCGGCGGCGGCAACTGCATTGTAACTGACATGGGCAGACACGATGTCAGCAACAATTTCTAGCAATGCTTCGTTTTCCATGCTGGCGAGACCCCTTCCATTCCACGATCGGAGGTTTTCTAGGCGATCGTTCGTCTTCACGCCAGTGGGGCGCCGCCGAAGCGCGCGTCAGACAACGATTGGCGCTTGACGAAGGGTTCAGGCCGCGAAGAGTTCACCCTGGCCATTGGCCGGACCATGATCCTTTCGCTGCACCGACGCAGGTTTGCGAAGCAGCGCAAGGACGGGCTGCTTGACCACGTAGACCGCATGGCGTCCACCCCCGCGGTTCCTGTGATTGGTCGCGTAGCCTGCATAATGTCGGGTCATCAATCCGGCGCGCACCAGATCGGAAATCGCACGGCTGACGTTGGCTCGGCCGACCGCCTGGACCTGCTCCTCGACCGCCGCGTCGATGCGCGGCGCGTCGTGTTCGGCATCGCCGGTGAGTTCGTCCTTGAGCGCTGCGGCCACGCGCGCGCGCAACGCGGCGCGACGTGCGCGCTGTTCGCTCATCGGCAAGAGCTGCGAGCAGAGCCACTCGCGCAGGAGCACGGGCACACCGCCTTGCGCGATGAACGGACCGGCCTGCCCTCGTCCATCGGCCGCCTCGGCAACCAGCTGGAGGACGAGGAAGGCGTAGCGCGGCCGGTTCGATGTCTCGACCAGGACCGCGTAGATCCCGCCGATACCGGTGATTTCGTGGGCTCGTTCCATCGAGCAGTATTGAGCACAAAAGGTGAATCCTGTGAATCCCCTTTGTGCCCTGCCATGTCGTTTGTCGCCCGTGACACTTCGCCCGGAGCCCCCCACGTGACTTGTGCGGCCAAGTGTACGGCCCTTCCCCCGCGACCGCTTCAGCCATCGTGATGGCATGAGCGATGGTCTGCCCTCCGGACATGTCACGCGCACAGCGCAACATGACATTCCGCCCGAGGGCAGAGTGTCACAGATGCCATGCCCGAAGGGGCGCAAGCCATCGATCCGGAAGGCAAAAAAATAGGGCCAGCGTGAGCCGGCCCCTTGGAAAGTTTTGGGAGAGGATGCCTGAAAGGCACTGTTCATATGGGTCCAGGATTCTCATGCTGCAAGTGCGAAAGAGACGCGACGCGTTGCCTTTTTCGCAACCGGTGTTTCGCTCGCCGCACTGAGTACATGAGCAATTGCGAGATCAGCCCTGGCCCAGCGGGAGGCGGCGCTGCCGCCTCCCGCCTCGGATCAGAGGAAGAGGACTTCCTCGGAGACGATCTCGACCGCGTAGCGCTCGACGCCCTCCCGGTCGGTCCACTTCGAGTAGTGGAGGCGGCCCTGGACCTCGACCAGCTCGCCCTTCTTCTTGTGCTTGGCGACCGACGTGCCAAGGCCGTTGAAGGCGGTGATGCGGTGGAACTCGGGGATTGTCTCGGTGTAGCCCGCCTCGTTCTTGACCGTCTTGCCGCCGGTCAGCTTGGGGCGGTCGGTGACGAGGGTGAAAGAGGTGATGGCGGTCTCGCCAGCGTGGCGGGTTTCGGGGGCGGACGCGATGCGGCCGATCAGGATGACGAGGTTCTTCATGGGTGTTCTCCGGTCTTGAATTCGGCGGAACCGCCCGCCGATGAACACCACAGGCAGGGCCAAAGGCCCGGGCCCGCACCGAGTGCCAAGAATCACGCAGGCGTGAGGGAAACCCAAAAGCGAGGAGTGGTGCGGCAAGCCCGCAGGGCTTCACGGTTCGCTGCTTTTGGGTTGCGGCCAGGGACTGGCGCTGCAGGGTTCATCGGCAAACGAAGGGCGGTTTCGTCAATTCATGCCGGAATTGAGCAAGACCCAGGACTCGTCAGCCTTGGTCGCTTGTCAGCCCCGCCCCGGATCTGCCGCGCGGCGCATGCGCGCCCCGCCCTCACCGGCACCGCCCGCCCCGCCCGGCGGGAACGTCAGAATGTGGTGCGCCGACCCCAGCTCCATCCGCCGACACCGCCGCAGGCCTTGGCACCGGACCTGCGAAAGTCAGTGCGTCCGAGTTCCGCGCAGCCGCCCACTGCAGTGGACTCTCAGCGCCAGGGTTTGGCGAGACCTTGGGCGATCAGATAGTCACCGGCATCAACGCCGCCCACCGAGACGGTGGCCAGCGTCCGCCCATAGGGATCGGTCCCGAGCGGCTCGATCATCACGCGGCCCCGCGACAGCAGCCGGACCAGCGCCGCCCGCGAGGCCTCGCCCGCACGATAATCGCACCATGCGTAGGACGCTCGGCGGTCATGGCACTTGGGACTGTCGGGCAGTTCGGGGGCATCGATGTTGGCAATGCGTACCCTCTCGCGGCCGCAGCGGATGGTGTCGCCGTCGTGGACGGTTGGAGAAAGACACAGGACGGCGGCGGCAAGAAGGACGGGCATGTCCGCCAGCCTAGCGCCCCTTGTCCTTCGCGCCAATGGCCCTGATCGTCACCCGCAGGGCCGGCATCCATGCCGGCGAGCTTGGGTGGGCGGCGGTGCGACAGCGCCGACGCGCGCCAGCCAAGTAGAGCGGGTTGCCCCTTCCCTGCCGCGCCCTCGCCAACCCGCCCGAAGCCCGGTATCACCGCCATCGCAGATATCTTCCGGGACCCGCTGCCGCAGGCAGGGCCGTGTTCAATCCCCAAGGAGGAGACCCGATGGTTGATCATTCAGACATGCCAAGCGCTCTGCAGGTGGCACAGGCCGTGTCGGCAGTTCTGGGCAAGAAGCTCGCCAATCAAAGCGCCAGTGAGATCGTCCTGACCAGCGAGGAAGCAGCCCTGTGCCTCGGTCTTGCCGAGGGCGTGGCCGAGAACCTGGCACAAGGTGAGCCGAAGGCGGTCCAGCGTTGCCCTAGCCGTGAGTGCCCGGGGCCGCTAGGCTCGCGGCGATGACCGAAATGCGCGCAAACTTGCCGATCCTGCTGTTCGCGGCCCAAGCCGCATTCGAGGAATGGCTGGGGCAGCAGCAGGAGGGAGCCGCCGGAGCGTGGCTGCGCATGGCGAAGAAGGGGGCTGCAATTGCCAGCCTGAGCAAGGCGGAAGCGATCGATGCCGCGCTCTGCCACGGGTGGATCGACGGCCAGCTCGATAAATACGATGCGGAGAGCTGGCTGATCCGCTTCACGCCGCGCGGGGGCCGCAGCAAGTGGTCCGAGGTCAACCGCACCCGGGCCGAGGAGCTCATCGCTGCAGGGCGCATGCGCCCGCGCGGGCTTGCGGAAGTAGAGCGCGTAAAAGCCGACGGCCGCTGGGCGGCGGCCTATGCTCCGGCGAGCACCGCAAAGGTTCCCGAGGATCTGGCCGAAGCGCTTGCTCGCAACCCCAAGGCAGTGGCGTTCTTCGCCACGCTGACGGGCGCTAACCGCTATGCGGTGCTTTACCGCATCGGTGCGGTCAAACGGGCCGAGACCCGCGCGCGCAAGATCGCCGCGTTCGTCGCCATGCTCGAACGCGGCGAGACCCTGCACGGCTGATCCGGGCAGGCAGCAGCACCGGTGCACGCCATCTTGCCGGAGGCGCACACCCGGCATAGACTGACCCCAGCGAGCCCATGCGGGGCCCGCGAAACCTGAAGGAGATGCGCGAGAGGTCGAACGGGCAGCGTCGATCGCGAGAAATTGGAGATACCCAATGATCCAGCGATACCGTGTGCTCGGCCGCAGCGTGGCCGAAGGCGATGATCTTCAGCAGCTGCTCGCCAAAGCCTACGCGCAAAAGGCCCAGGTCCTGTGCGAATGCCGCAAGGGGACCGACTTGCCGCTCTACATTTCGCACCGCAATGACCGCTATGTGCTGGCGCGCTGGCCGGGCTCGGGCGCGCGCCATGCGACAGCCTGCGATCACTACGAGGCGCCTGACTACCTGACCGGCATGGGCCAGGTGCGCGGCAGCGCGATCCTCGACGATGAGACGAGTGGTGAGACCGCGCTCAAGCTCGGCTTCCCACTGTCGCGTGGGTCAGCCCGGCTCGCGCCGGCAGCGCTGACCAACGACAAGCCGACGGTGAAGTCATCGGGACAGAAGCTGTCGATGCGCGGGCTGCTCCACGTCCTGTGGGACCGGGCCGAACTCACGCACTGGCATCCCAAGATGGCAGGCAAGCGCAGCTGGTTCGTGGTGCGCCGCGCGCTGCTCGAGGCGGCGGCCTCGTGCCGGGCCAAGCAGGAAGCCCTGCCCCACGTGCTGTTCGTGCCCGAGAGCTTTAAGCTGGAAGAGAAGGAGGACATTCGCGCCCGCCGCCGCGCCGCGCTGGAACGGGTCTACCGCTCGCGCGACGAGATGATGGTGGTGGTCGGCGAGATCAAGGAGATCGTGGCCGCCCACGGCGCGGAGCGGATCGTCCTGCGCCATGTCGGCGACATGCCCTTCGTGATGGACCCGGACATGGCCCGCCGTTTCCACAAGCGCTTCGCGGGCGAACTCGCGCTGTGGCAGGCGCAGCACGGCGGCAAGGGCGAGCAGGATCACCTCGTGATCGCGGGCTCGTTCGCGCGGCGGCGCGAAGGCACCTTCGATCTGATCGAGGTCGCATTGATGCCGGTCACGCCTGAATGGCTGCCCTACGAGACCAGTGACGAGCGCTACCTCATTGCCAAGGCGGTCGCCGAGAAGCGCCGTTTCGTGAAGGGCCTGCGCGTCAATCTCGACGCCGACACCCCAATCGCGAGCCTGGTGCTCAAGGACACCGGCGAGGATGCCTGCGCGGTCCATATCCACGACCGCGACAATGAGGTGGCCGAACCGCTCGAAGCGCTGCTTTCTGGGCAAGGCGTCGCGCACCAGTTCTGGAAGGAAGGCGAGCCGCTCCCGGCCCGCGTCACGCGGCCACGACGCTGGGAAGCGCAGGTCGCTGCCTGAAACCGGCTCAGTCTTCCGGACGGGGCAGCGGCCGGGTGGGCAGGAGATCGAGCCGGCGCGGCGTCGGCACAGCCGCGCGCAACGCTTCGAGGCGCGCAGGCACCTCATCGGGATTCTGGGTAATCTCGATCCGCTGAAGCGAAACGATCGTCCAGACCGCCAGTTCGGCCGGTCGGTCACGTGGACCGAGTAGGCGATCGGCAGCTTCTCGGGGTAAAGCCAGAGCAGCAGCACCGGGAGCGCCGCGAGATTGGGGCGGCCGTCCACGCCCAAAAGCGTGAGCACGCCGGAATCGCGATCATAACGGCAGGTGACCCCAAGCGGTTCGGGATGGCCGACGAGGCCGACGATGGTCGGCTTCGCGTTGGCGCCGAACACCGCATCGATTTCGCCCGGCGGGAGCGCATCAGGGTCCGCCGCAAGGTCGGCGAGGAACAGTTCGACGGCGGCGAAGCGCGCAGCCTCGTCCGGGTTACAGGCAAATTCGAGGGAGAGCGTACGAGACGACATGTTCGAGGCTTTCGCTTGGCATCGCGCAGCGCCGCTGCCCCCATGCGTCATGACGCCGGGCCACAGGTAAGAACGACGCAAATGCTCAGGGGTTGAAGGATCAGAGGACGAGGTGGCGCTCGACGTGGGCGCGCTCGCGGCTCCGCTGGAGATTGAAGACGGGGACGCCGTATGTCGCAGCGATGCGCAGCGCCTGGCCGGTGCCGCCCGCGGCGTCGCCGTCGGCGGTCCAGCAGAGCACGAATTCCGAAGGGCTATCGAGTGAAGGCCCGAGCACCTGGAATACGTTGCGCGTGTGAAGCGCCTGGACGAAGGCCGAGAGCCCCACGAACGCGGGATGATGCGCAGCAGCAATGTCGCGCGCCCTGCCCCAGAGTTCGGCGCCGAGCGCCTCGGGATGCAGGGAACTCGCCGAGCCGCGCCAGCCCTCCGCAGGCAGGAAGATTTGCGCGTCGCGGCCAGCCCCGCGTTCGAACGAGCTGTCGGCGCCGATCGCGTGGCCCGAGCGCAGGACATAGCCGCGCTTGGTGAGCGCAAAGGCGGCGCGGGTCATCAGACTGAGCACTTCGGGCGGCGTGGCGCGCGCGCCGATCCCGGAATAGTAGCGAAGCATGGCTGGTCTCCCCAGTGGAACACCGGCTCCAAGCCCCCTCCCCTTCAATGGCCGTCGGCATCGTCCGGATACCCGTCCAGCACCGGCGGGTCGGAATGCGCCGTCTCGAACGAGAGAATCGCCGCGTCGGTGATCCAGGTGGCGGGATCGCGCAGCGCCACATAGGCCCCGTAGAAACGGCCACCGCGCTCGACGAATTGGGCATGGACATCCTCGGCCACGGCTTCGCTGACCAGAAACCCGGTCATGCCGTGGATATGGACCGGCGGCAGGACGCCGAGCATATCGTCGTGGAAGGCTTCACTCACCCGCGACAACGGGAAGCGGGCCAGCAGTGCGGCGCGCGTATCGGCGCCTCCCGCGTAGCGGCTGTGTGTCATGGCTGGCTTCCTTCCAGCAGGACGAACGGCGGGATGGTCAGCTCGGCGCGGGCCAACGCGCGCTTCAGATCGCGCAGGCGGGTGAAGCTCTTGATCCACGACGGCGGGAACAGGACGATCTCGGGCAGGAATGCGCCGAAGCATCCGCCAGACCAGCGGCGGAACGGCAGGCCGTGCTCGCAGCAGAAGGCATCGATCTCGGGGATCTGGCCGCCATTGAGCTCGGTGCCGTAGAGTTCGAGCGGCTCACCAGCGACGAGCGCTTCGGGATCGAACGGCTCGCCATCCCAGTCGGTGCGCAGGTCATAGTCAGCCGCATGCGCGGCGAAGGTGGCAAGGTGTTCGTGCGGCAAGGCGCCGCCGATGGTGATGTGACCGGAAGCGCGGTCGCCCATGGGCCAGGTCCTTTTGCAGGTATCGTTGATCCGACCCCCGCTCAAGTCCCCCTCCCCTCGAAGTCATCTGCGGCGGGCGGCCCAGCGCTCGGAGGTGCGGTCGACCATCACCATCGAATAGGCTTGGCCCCGTTCCCGGTCGGCCGCCAACGAATACCAGGTGCGGGTCATCGCGCCTTTCGCGCCTTCGGTCTCGGCCCATGCGGTGACCGGGATCAGGCAGCGACGGCGCTCGAAGCTTGCACGCCAGAAGGCGGTGCCGAGCTTGTCCTCGCGCGCGATGTTGACGGGCTTGGGCTTCAGTGGCTCACCGCTCTTGCCCTTGAGAACGAGCGGAAGCCCCAGGATATCACGCGGACTTCGCTCTCGGCGACGACCAGCCCGGGATAGCCGGGATAGACTTCGGCAGCGAAGTTCGCGCCTTACCCTGCCCGCGCGCCGAACAGCCGGGCGATTTCAGCAGGCCCCTTGGTCATGTGGGATAAGTTGCACATGACCCGATGCTCGGTTGGACGGGTGCCCGTGTCAATCTGGCAGGGGCGCTCTTGTAAATATGTTTTCTCTACGTTCCATAATCGCCATGGATCGAATCGATACGTCCGCGGTCGCGCATGCGATCCTCGCTGCCCGGGGCTGGGCGCGCGTCGGCATCACTGCGCCGAGCTCTTGCCTGCGCGAGGATGCCGCGCTCGAACTGGCGCGCGTGATCGCCGATGCGGTGGACGCACCAGCACCCGTCCCCTCGCCCGAGCAATCCTCGCTGCCGCTCTGACCTCAGGCCCGCTTAGGCGGCCGGCTGCGGCAGCAACGCTTCGATCTGGGGATCGAGCGGAAACCCCAAACGTCTGGCGATCTCGGCGGCGTGTTCGAAGTCGTCCGAACTGACGTGTAACGAACGGGCGAGATCTGCGAGCGTCTCGGCGCCGCGCGATGCGGACAGCGTATGAAGATGGCCATGCGCCTGCGTCACGACAAACGGCGTGGGGCTGGCGACGCCCACCACCTTCTCAGGCAGCACGATAAGGGTGTCGCCGGTGCGGATGTCGCACTGGGTGGCGTCGTAGGCATTGCCGGTGCTTTCAAAGGCGTGATGGCGCCGGGTGGTGAAAGCGAAGCGTTCGCTCATCGTCAGCAGTCTGGTCTCCGGATTTCCCCATGCAAATAAGGAGGCGGAACGCCGGGCGGGGGGCAATGCCGGCGTTCCGCCTCAGGCCGCGCGGGGGGCTCATCCGCGGCCTTTGCTCGGGTTGCGGGGACCCGCTTGGGGTCCCCGCCGGTTGGAGTCGGGATTGCCGATCAGGCGTCGACGAGGGGCGGCAGCGCGCCATCTTGTTCGGCGCCGTCCTTGGCGTTGGCGCGGCCACGCTTGGCGGGCGGGGTCGCGGTGCTGTCACCCAGACCATCACCAGCATCTTCGGTGCTGCGATCACCGCCGGCGTCGTCGGCCGGAAACATGTCGCTCTCGCCGTATTCGGCCGAACCGAGCTGAGTGTTGCGGCGGCGCGGACGCTGCCAGGCGATCGCCATGGTGCCATCCTCGCGCGGGAACGCGGCGATGTAGAGCGGCTGCGCCATCGACGGATCGTCGATCTTGCCCTGGTAGAAGCTCTCGCCGGTCGTGTTCGAAGAGAGTTCGAAGAGCGCGCCGACGATCACCCAGCGGCGCTGGTCGTTGAGCGCGACGATTTCGAACTTGGGTGCGCGGGGGTTGCTGGAGGTCACCGGCCGCAGGCCGATAGTGCGGGTGATGGTGAGCGTTTCGACAGAGCCGATCAGCTGGCCGTTGGCGTTCTTGCGGATTTCACCGATGTTCATGGACTTGTCTCCTAGGTGGATCGATTGCGACCGAACCCCTTGTCCGGTCACTCTCTTCCCACCCCCCTTCCCTCCCGGCCGTCAGGCCGAAGCTGCGGGCTTTGCCCGCAGGGGGAGATTTATCCCATGCTGCGCGGTGCTTGCGGAATGCGAAGCGGGACTTGGATGCCATTGCAGGCGGTCTATCCCGCCACTCTGCCTATTTGGGATGGCTGTGCGCAAACCGGACTTCTTTCAGCCCAGCCAGCGCAATTGCTTTGGTAGTTCAAGTCCAACGATAGGCATGATGAGGTTGGCGACAGAAATTTGGCTTCGCAGGATCGGGCGGTCGCAGAGTAACCAGACACGCAGATTGGAAATGAATATGGCATTTAACGAAGCTGCGAATCTGGGATCTGCGATCAAATATGCGGCATCAAACTCGAAATCCGTTCTCGTCGAGGCGACAGCGCAGACACGCGACGACGGATCCACACCAGTTGTAATATTGAGTTCCGATGACGCGGTCAGAGTGATCCGTGCCCATGCGCCGCGGATAATCTATCTTGTTGAGCAGGCTTTCGACCTAGCCGGTGAGATTGAAGCTGCGCGGGATGAGATGGACGACATGGGCGTCGAACGTTCGCCTGACCTATTGAAGGCAACCCAGCGAAAGTTTTGCTCCCCATGACGGGCAAACTGGTGCGACAATTGCGAGCTTCATGATTGATGGCGTGCTTCATACAGCGGTCTCTACCGCGACTTGGCACGACGAATTCGGTGACGCCGTCGAGGCTATTCTTGAAGAGTCCCGCGAAGGCGCCAGTGCTGGGCAGGTCTCGAAAAGTTCCGAAAAAGCGAAGGCGAGCGAAAGCAGGGCGTTGGTCCTGGTAAAGCACCCATCGTTCAACCATGGGCGTGTTTCGTTCGACAAACGCATGGCGCTGGCCGAAACACTCTTTCAGGATTGCGACCCCCACATGCTTTCAGAAATTAGGCGGCGGGCGGAGAACCTGTTCTGGCTGGAACAATCTGGCGTCAAGCCTGATGGCATCTGATCAGGGCTGACCGATAGGAGTGGCTATGCCCGTGAACGAGATGAATGTAACCCTACGTAATTTTTACGATATAGCTAAGTTTATGATATCGTTGATATTGATGCCGTGAAGCATGTGAAAATCATTGCATCGCAGGATCCCCCGAATTTCTTGCCACCCAAGTCCAGTGGGATAAGTACATGGTGAGGCCCGTGCTCGGGGAGATCGAGGTTTGCAGTCCCGAACACAAGCGCCTCGAACTGCTTTTCCGGTCGGTCCGGGTAAATACGGCCACGAATGGACAAAACTGAACGGCTTGCCGGCAAGCTGGAAACCTTGCTTCTTCGAAGCTGGATCGGCAAATTTTTAACAGATATGGCCCAGATGCGCCCTTTCATCAAAGCATCGAAGCGCTGACATGACGTCATCTCCATTGCACTGCGGGATCAATGCTGCACTGCACACGTTCTGATGTGTAACCGGGCACCGATTTGCTGCCCGGGCTGGATTTTGACATGAAGAATCCGTTCGCCGCGATCAAAAAGGCATCGCGCTTATCGCAAAAGGGTCAGCCGCTCGCGGCTATGGTCACTCTTCAGCGCGCACTAATTTCGCCCCCTAAACCCAAGCGCAAGCGAGCCAATGCCAAGCGCAGACAGGCCAAGCCAGTAAGCGATGGAGCCGGGGCCTACCCTGCGCGGCCGCCGCGGCAAGCTCCGGGGTCTTTCATTACTGGCCGTCATGATGGCGGGTACGGGGCGATTGCGTACAGGCTCTATACCCCGACAGGCTCGGAAAACCGCAGGCTGCCACTGGTGGTCATGCTCCATGGCTGCACCCAATCAGCGACTGATTTTGCGACGGGGACCGGAATGAATGCATTGGCGGATGAACTCGGCTTTCTGGTGCTTTACCCCGAGCAGTCTCCTGCCGTGAACTTCAACCGCTGCTGGAACTGGCACCGACCTGAGAACCAGCGGCGCGGAAGCGGTGAACCGGGAGCCATCGCTGCGCTTACACTACATGTCACCCGTGCGTGCCGGGCCAATCGCACTCGGATCTACATCGCTGGTATCTCGGCTGGCGGAACCGCCGCCGCCATCACGGCCGCCGCCTATCCAGATATTTACGCTGCAGTGGGCATACACTCTGCCGTCGCCAGCGGCAAAGTCAGGACGCTTCACGGCGCTCTTTTGGCAATGCAAAAAGGCGGCGTCCAGGCGATCGGAAGCAAAGCAGCCCGAGCGTTGCCGACAATCGTTTTTCATGGTGACCGCGACAGGGTTGTCCACGTCAGCAATTCGAACGCATTTGTTGGCGCGTTTGCCGGATCGACGAACCGGCCGATCACAGGTCAGCTGCGCCGCGGGCGATCGCACGGAGGACGGGATTTCACTCGTACTCTCTACCAATCAACCGCTGGCCAGGCCTCTTGCGAGAACTGGACAGTCCATGGCGGTGGTCATGCGTGGTCTGGAGGCAAGCGAGCAGGTTCAAATACCGATCCTGCGGGCCCGGACGCATCGCGCGAAATCGTATGCTTTTTTCTGTCACACCGTTTGCAATCGGATGGCAAAAAAAATGTCCGCACTTGATGGATGTTCGCATCTACAGACCCTCCGATAGGTTCTTTCTTTGCCATGCAACGGACAACCTGGCTCCCTTGTTTGAAAAGCACAGACCATTGCCTTCGATACGTACCTGGAGCCTATCCAGATCGTGCAGTATCGATAGCGCGGTCGCGCGATATAAAAGGCTGAGATTGGCCTCGGTGAGACTTTCATGGAGCAGCGAGAAGGCGCGCGCGGCGTAGCGTGCGAGGTAATAGTAGGAAGCCACCGACAGGCGACGGAAGGTGCTTCCGGGACTCCCCTCCTCGCTCGATTGCCCCTTCGATCCCCGAGGCTGCATGCTCGGTTCGCCATCTTGTGGTGGTCCAACCAGCGCAACTTGCAGACATCAATTTCATAGCAGTGAATTCGGTGACAGTGCTGGTCGCGAGAACCTCGCCGGGATCGCCAGATCGTGACTTGGTACCTTGAGGAAGGTTGGAGGAACGCACAGCGGATCGCTAGACACCGACAATTGGGGAGCCAACTTACCCGACCAGCTCGGTCAGTTGGAATGGCAGCTTACCGCGTTGCCATATCAGGACCTGACTTTCAGGAATGTCCAACGAAGCTGACTATGCGATTGCTTCCAATCCCTTGTGCTGAACAATCGACAGCAGCCGCAGAGCTGGCCCGCCGGGTCGCTTCTTGCCCCGTTCCCAATCGGAGACAAGATTTTTCGACACGTTGAGATAGCGCGCGAACACTGGCTGCGAGACATGCTCAGCCTCGCGGATCGCCTTGATCTCCTCTGGCTGAAGTGGCGTGGCTGGAACAAGGCAAGCCTCGTCGAACTGGCGAAGGGTGCGCTTGTCGACGGCCCCACCTTCGTGGAGCCCTTCGATCATCTCATGAACGGCAGCAAGCGCCTCGCTCTTATAGGTCCTGGGCATCGTCATTCACCTCGAACAATCTCTCTTCGCGCACTTCGGTATCGATCTGCGCCTGCGTCAGTGCGAGCACGATCTTGGCGGCCTGCTTGTAGACCTTGAGCTCAGCCGCGCTGAGGTTGGCCTTGTCGCTCTTGGCAAAGCCAAAGGCGAAAATGGCCCGCTCCTCGTGACGAAAGAAGACCAGTGTGCGGTAACCGCCAGACTTGCCTCCGCCTTCTCGCGCGACTAGCTGCTTGATCAGGCCACTACCGAGGTCGGCGTCGATCAGACCACGATTGGCCAGATCGATGGCCGCGACAAGCGCCGCATCGCTGATCCCTTCCCGGTTTGCGAACTTCGCGAACCAGCGGTTCTGTAGATGCGGGTTCGCGGCTTACCGGTCATGGATCAGCGCCCTGATATCACACATAGTATTATAGTTCAATGAATGATCCTCGCCCATAGCATCGGCTATGAGTTCGCCGATCCGCTCCGCTGCGTCGAGAACAGGGCCGTCATCAAGATGCGCATAGCGAGAGGTGGTCTGCAACCGTGCGTGGCCGAGGAGTTTGCCGATCATCGGCAGTGTCTCGGAGCGAGCAGCGGCGTGGTTGGCAAAACTGTGTCTGAGGTCGTGAATCCGAACTCCAGGCAGATTGGCCTCGGCCTTCACGCCTTTCCAGAACACGTCGATGCTGCCGACAGGACGCCGGGTCAGCTTGTTCCAGAACACTGGATCGGATCCGCCGCGTCGTTCGAGCGAGGCAAGCAGCGTCCGCGCCTCGTAGCCGAGCCAGACTGTGCGAGGACCAGTCTTGCTGTCGTGCAAGAGCAGCCGCCCGCCCTTCACCTCGCTCCAGGTGAGGTCCGCAATTTCGGAGCTCCGACAACCCGTCAGCAGCAGCAAATAGATGATCGAGGCGTGCAGCGGATGACTATGGATTTTGCGGCTCAGCACCTCGCCCAGTCGCGCAATCTCTTGATTGGAGAGGAAACGCTCGCACTTCCGGCGCTTGTTGGGCCGAATGTAGGCGCAAGGGTTGCTGCCTTCGGGACGCAGGCCCCACCGCTCAGCATGGTTGAACATCGAGCGCAGGATCTCGAAGCAGCGATTGCCTGCGCCGGGACCGGCATTGACCGAGACCTTGTTGAACCAGGTCAGCACGTGTGACTGTTCGATCTCGTCGATGAACATGCCGAAGAAAGCGTGGTCAAGATGCCGGCGGCGATAGTAGTTATGTGTCTTCAACGTGCTCGGCTTCCATTTCGCGGCGGCCTGCTTCCAGTACAGCGTCAGGAAGTCGTCGTAAGTCGGGACCTTTCGGGCTTCCTTGCGCTTTGTCGCCGGGTCTTCGCCAACCTGGGCACGCAGCAGAATCCGCCGCGCGACGGTCAGAGCCTGGGTCTTGCTCAGGACATTGGCGTTACCAAGTGTGATGGTTCGGGTTACGCCGTTCATTAGCGACTGAACGACGTAAGTGCTTCGTCCTGACGCGTAATAGCGAACACCGAAGCCGGGCTGTTTCTCCGACCAGACCACCCGGCGCGGCCTTCCGCCGGGCCTCGCGCCCGGATCGAAGCGGCGCAGGGTCGCGAGCTCATCCGCGATGATGCGAGCAAGGCTAACGCGGGTCATGCCGCAATCCCCAGGCACTTGGCGAGCGAACCCGAAACGCGCTTGGCGGCATCGGCAATCGCCTCGTCGGCCAGGTGCGCATAGCGCTCGGTGGTTTCGGCGAGTGCGTGGCCGAGCAATTTGCCGATCACAACCAGCGAAATCCCATCTGCGATGGCGATTGACGCGAAGCTGTGCCGCAGGTCGTGCAACCGGACATCAGGCAAGGCAGCATGCTGCCTGATCGCAAGCCAGGGAATGCTGAGTGCAATTGGCTTGTCACCACGCGCCGATGGGAAGACGAGGCCGGTCTCGGCCTTGGCCGGCATGGCAGCAAGGACGGCCTGTGCCTGCCGGTTGAGGTAGATGATTTTCGCTCCGGTTTTGCTGTCCGGCAACATCAAGCGCGGCGGCTGCACCCATTCCCAGCGCAGTCCCACCACTTCGCCGTGCCGCGCGCCAGTATAGATCAGCAACCGGATAGCCTGGACCGCGACCGGTTCGCTCTCCTCGAATGCACTCAGACTTGCCGCAAGGCGATTGAACTCGCGGGCGCTGAGGAATCGATCGACCAGCTTACGTTTGAAGCGCGGGGTTCCCTTGCACGGGTTCGAGCCGCGCGGTCGTAATCCCAATTGTTCTGCGTAGCCCATCATCACCGACAGGATCGGGATCGTGCGGTTGAATGCCCCTGAGCGATTGGCCCAGCTATCGCGCCAACGCAGGATGTCGGCTTTGCGGATCGCATCAACCCGCTGGTGACCGAATATCTCGATCAGATCCTTGAAGATGCGGGCGCGATTGCCCTTGCGGGTCGAGGGCTTCCAATGCCGGGCATAGTCGGCCCAGAAGCGCGGAGCATAGTCGCGAAACAAGGTCGCATTGCCGCGCGCACGCCTAGACTTTGGAGCTGCTGGCAGCCCGTCAAGCGCAGCCTTGGCCAACTGCGCGCGTGCCAAGACGCGCGCCTCCTCCGCGCCTAATTCGGGTGGGCGGCCGAGTGTGACCCGCTTTTGTTTGCCACGCTGGCGGAACTGAACGAACCAGCTCTTCGAGCCCGCAGCGAAGGCCCTGAGGCCAACTCCGGGCAGTTCGGTATTCCACCAGAAGAACTCCTTGGCTTTGACCTTGCGCCGGGCGATGTTGCCGTCGAGCCTGACTTTCTCGCTCGTAATTCCGTTTTGACGACGCCGATTCGATCCTTCAAGTTCGACCGCTCTTGGCGTTACCACATGGCCATTCGTTGACATCGATCTTGCTCCTTCATAGAAGGAACAAATTCAGCTTATACCAATGGTTTAAATTCCATTGCTGCCGCGTGGCGGCGTAGGGTGCGCTCCAGCCATCATGCGCCCGGCCAGGTGCCAAGGCAGATTGCAAATATCGGACCCTGGCAGGTGCGTGACCCGAGTGAATTCTCCCGTTGGGCCAAGTCCTCCGAGTGTTTACCCGCTGACGGGCTCTACAACTGGTTTATTTCAACCTGTCGAGCATTCGCCCAAGGGCGGTTGTCCTGAGGGGATAGGGGTGCGGTTCTACATCGAATTGCGATTGAATGCTGTCGTCCGGTTCCAGACCAAGCCGTTCGTAAAGCATTCGGCGACCGGCGCGGTCATTCTCCGACTCCTGGATAGCGTACTTGAGCACGTCGTCGATCACGTCCGGCGGTACGACGATTACCCCGTCGCCATCGGCCACGATCAAATCGCCGGGGCGAATGAGCTGACCGCCGATTTCGACCGGCATCGAATGCCCGCCCCATTCAACGCGCCCCTGGTACATGGGCTGCACGATCCAACGGCTCCACACGGGCAGCGCCTTCTGGATCAGCGCCTCGTCGGTATCGCGGGTACCGCCATTGGTAAGCGCGCCCTTCATGCCGCAAGCGGCAAAAACCATGGAATCCAACGAACCCACCGCAGGCGTTCTCGCGCCGCAAGTATCGACGACAAGAAAATCGCCTTCCTGGAAATTGTCGCGGAAATCACCGGTATCGTAGAGCTGGCCGTACCAGTATTCATAAGCCCATTTCGTATAGGCTTCCGGGCTCATCGTAGGTATTGCCCGCTGTGTCGGGATTTGCCGACAGGTCTGGGCAAATCCTGCCGCCTGCGTGCGCCACAAAGGCCGGATTTCCGGTGAAACAGTGCCGAAGTGATGCAGCCCGACCCAGTCCATCCCATCGCGGATATCAGTCACACGCAGCTTTGCAACGGTGTCCAGAACCTGCTTGCGATACTCCGGCGTCATCATTGATCTCCCTGTATTGCGAAACGAAAAGCGACCTGAATGCGTGACGCCCCGCCATACGGCGAAATCGCCATTTGGCGGGGCTGTCAGCTGTCAGGTCTATTTCGAGTTCGAGAATTTGCCGATGTAAAGGCCTCCCTTGCCGGCGAATGGCCCCGATGGCGGAGGCGTCATGGAAAAGGCGATGTGAGTGCCGTCGCGCGCAGGCGAAGACTGGTGGGCTTCTCCGCCCAGATCGCTGACGTTTGTCAAACGGCGCCGCTTCCCGGTTTTCCAGTCAAGAATGTAGAGATCGAACGTCTTGCCGCCATAACGCTCGCCCATCGCTTCGGCGTCGGCAACTCCCGCGGCCTTTAGCGACCATGCGAGCAAGGACGGGCGGTGTCCTGACAATCCGCGATAGGGTCCGCTGGGATCGGAAGCGCGGTTCGATTCCTCCAGCCCATAGCGGACGTCTGGAAAGCTGTGCGTCTCGTTGTGCTGCTCGTCAGTCTGCAGCGATGTCGTCTTGCCCGTCGCCGTATCGAGCTTATACATGCCGTTGTAGGCACGTCCTTTCTCGATGGTGAAGAACAGCACGGATTTTCCATCGTCGATGAAGTCGTAAGTCTCGATCATCGTTACGAGCGACTTGGGATCGACGCCAGGATCGGAATGGAGCAGCGTGCGGTTGGTCAGATAGGCCCGTTTGCCGTCGTTGACGATGTTGCCCATGACCATCCGGTATTTCGGCTGGCTTTCGCCCCAGGCAATGCGGGTTTCGCCCGGAGCGGAATGATCGTAGTCGATTGCAATCTCACCGAGCGGCGCTGCGCCCAGCGGTTGCGGGGGCAGCGAAAGATCCGCTGGCATCCAGTACATGTATGTGGTCGACGCCGGATGCCGCTTCGGATCGGAGTCCACGCCGATAGAGGCTTCGGCCGTATCGAGCGATGCCGGACCGGCAATCAGGAAGCTGCCATCCGCAAGATAATAGATGCGCGCGACCATGCCGTTTGCACCCCAGCGGCACGTCAGGCAACGCACCTTGCGGGTTGCCACGTCGATTTCATAGGCTGCGCTCAGCTTTGCGTCGCTGACGGTAAACGCGATCCGCCTGCTGTCGGGCGACCACACCGGGCGATCACCCCAATCGAGGATACGCTCCACGTCGAATTTATCGTTCAGGTAGTCGCGAGTGGGAGGCGAGGCTGCGTGCAATGCGTTTGTCGGAATTGCCATGCTCGCTACAAGTATTGCGAGCGCGCTAGCTATAGGCTTTTTCATGTCGATACTCCGATCGGCGATGTCTGTTTCAAGCCACCTTTGGCGGCCTTCGAGAGGAGGGTTCGAAGGCCGCCTCCCAGGGGAGGGAATTCGTTCGCTGGAAAGTGTCAGAACTTGAATCCGGCGCGTACGCCATATGTGCGCGGATCGTTAATGCTGATCTGCTGGAAGTTTCCGCTTTGAACATCATTGAAAATGATATTGTTTTCGAGGTTCTTGCCGAAACCCTGGATGTACCAGCGACGGTTTGGACCGTTCAGTGTCAGTGTCAGATCGGTCTGGCTAAAACTCGGCTGGCGATAGAAGTTCACGCCGCCCTCGAACAGAATGAAGTAGCTGTCGCTGATCCGCGAACGAGCGCCTGCGACCAGTTCATAGTCACCGCCCAGAAGGAACGTATGCTGGTAGGATGCACTCGCAGTCCAGCGCGGGGCGCGGTTGAGCGGAGATCCTGCCAGGTTGATCGTCGGACGGATCTGGAATTCGTCATAGCGGCCGTCAAGGTAAGCGGCAGTCAGGTCCACCCGGTCAAGCGGGCTGGGCATCAACACCGCTTCCAGTTCGACGCCATCGATCTTGGCCTTGGCGGCGTTGCGGGTGAAGCTGCACGTGCTCGCAGGCAGGTTCGGCGTGCTTGGGCACGGCGAAAGAGCCTGCGTCAATTGCAGTTGGCTGTAGTCGTAATGGAAGACCGAAGCATTGATCTGCACAGTGTTGCCAGCAAAGCGCGACTTCACACCCGCTTCGTAAGACGTCAGCGACTCTGGATTGAAGTAGAGCGTTGACGGCGCAACGCTGCATCCGGGTGCAGTGCCTTGTGCACAGCCGTTGTTGAACCCGCCCGCCTTGTATCCTGTCGCAACGGTTGCATAGAGCAGCGTTCCCGGTGCTGCATCATAGTCCACGCCGACCTTCCACGTGATCTTCGACGAAGCGAAGTTCGAATGTTCGGTTTCGTTGGTGCCGGCTGGAACGGTGCAGTTGAAGAAATTGTTGCTGCAGACGATGTTGCCGAAGCCGCGGCGAGTCTTCTTGTCGTGCGTGTAGCGGATTCCACCGGTAATGCGCAGCGCTTCGGTAAGGTCATAAGTGCCTTGGCCGAAGAATGCATAGGACTCGGCGGCACTCGGACGAATATCGAAAATGAGCGTAGTGCCTGCCTCGCCATTGGGCGTGGTGTTGATGCCGAGATTGGCGCGCTGCACCACGTCGGATGATTCCTGAAAGTAGAACGCGCCGACTTGAAGTTGCACGCGATCGACGTTGGTCAGGGCCAGTCGAAGTTCATGTGACTGCTGCCAATCCTGTTCCTGCGTCTGCTGGCGCGCGGCATTTACGCCGTTCGAAAGAAAGTTCGAGAACTGCTCGTCCCGATCCAGTTCTCGGTACGATCCGAGGTAGTAGACGGTGACTGGGCCGAGTTCCTGCTCGATGTCCGCGCTTACGCCCCAACTGGAATTGTTGCGATACATCGGCCAAGGCAGGGTCGCGTTGATCGTCCGGAGTTGCCCGTTGGTCTTGCGCGAGGCATTGTAGACCGGCGTCGCGCCAACGCCCGAAGGGCGATCGAAGAAATTGCCCAGCGGCACGGAATAGAAATTCGCCCCGCCAATGTCGGCATAGTCCCCGCGCAACACCAACCGGCCGCTCGACCACCTGAACAGCGCGGAAAGCCGGCCGGCGGCAATTTCGCGCGCCTTCTTGTAACTCGTATCGACACCCGGCCCCGAGCGCAGGAACGATCCGTTGCGCTCGTAATTCACCGCAGCGCGAAGTGCGACGCTTTCATTGACTGGCAGATTGACAGCGCCGGTTACCTGGTACGTGTCAAAATTGGCAGCGCTCGCATCGACCGAACCCCCGAAGTCGAATGTTGGCAGATTGGACACGACGCTGATGACACCCGCAGTGGTGTTGCGCCCGTAAAGTGTGCCCTGTGGACCGCGCAGCACTTCAACGCGAGATATGTCGAAGAAACTGGCGTCGCGCATCGGCGCGCGGGCGATATAGATTCCGTCGAGCAGGAACGCGGTCGAACTGTCGCCTTTTTCCGAAGTATCGGTCGTCGCAACGCCGCGAACAGTGAAGTTCAGGCCACCGCGCGAACGGTTGACTTCAAGGCTCGGCACGCGCTCTGCGAGGTTCATAGGCTGGGTTACGCCACTTGAGCGCAGTCCCTCGCCGGAAATTGCCGTAAGCGCGATCGGGGTCTTGGACGCCAGGCTTTCAGACCTGTTTGCGGTGACGATGATGTCGCCGGCCCCGACGCCACTTGTCTCTTGCTGCGCTGCCGAGTCCTGCGCGGCTGCGGAATTGGCCGCAAGTGTCACGAGCGCAGATGTCGCCAGAGCAACGGACCTCATCGAACGAATCATCGGGTTCATTTTTCCTCTCCTGTTCCCTCGGCGCTGAAGGCCTTGAGGGCAATTTGACCAAAGGGTGGCGGTATGGCCGCCGGGCGCCTGCCAGAAAGCAGGCGTCGCCGCCTTGACCTCAGGATTGGTAATACCACGGACAGATATTTGCAAGCGTCCTGGAGCGATAATTTGATCAGCTTGCGCAGGACAGGATGGTATCCATATATCTCAATGGGATAGTGGAGAGCCGATAGGCACTCATGCGGCCGTCGCTAGGACGCTGGCCTTGATTGAGTGCCCGCTCCATCGGCTGAAAGCTTGTCGCCTATGGCAAAATGAAGGGTCAGCAAACGCGCGCATTCGTCTGCGTCGCGCTTTACTATGGCGCGGTACAACTCCTCGTGGTGATCAACGACATAGGAATGAAGTTGGTCGCCCATCGCGATGCGCCGTCGGCGTTGAACGTGGTTGTCGCGCAAGATCCGTGACACGATTGCATGGATATTGATCAGCGCGGTGGAATGCGATGCGTCGACAATTCGCGAATGAAAGTCGAAATCCGCCATGCCACCTGCATCGGCATCGTCTATGGTGGCGCGGATCTGCTCCATGGCATCACCAATGCGCGCGATATCCTGAGTCCGCGCACGAGCACAGGCAAGGCGGATCGCCTGCAACTCGATGGCCTGACGCAATTCCATGATGTCGTCGAGCGCTTCACCGCTCTGGATGAACATGAATGTAAACAGGTGGCCGAGTGCGGAGAAATCGGGAGCGCGCACGAATGTCCCGCGCCCTTGCTGGATTTCCAGCACGCCGATCATCGAAAGCGACCGTAGAGCCTCACGCACGACCGGGCGGCTGATGTTCAGTTTGATTGCAAGATCGCGCTCAGGCAGCAGTCGATCGCCGACCTTGAGCTTGCCCAGTTGCATCTGCTCGCTCAGAAAATCGACGACGTGGTCATAGCCTTTGGGAGTAACGGGCTGGGAAAGTTCGATTTCTGCATCAAACCTTGGAATATTCGCGACCATTTAACCTCCGACGTGCTCCCAGGATAGCTGCAACAGTCGAGTCTTGAGGCACCGAACTGGCGGCACCGCGCGACTGTACCGCCAGGGACGCTGCGATATTGGCTCTTAGCGTGGCCGTTTCAAGCGAAATGCCTTGGGCGAGGCCTGCCGCCAGATATCCGCAGAAACAGTCTCCGGCCCCCGTTGTATCGAGCACGTCGACGCATTCGCCTTCGATGCGATGAATGCCGTCCGCTCTGGCGATGGCTACGCCCGCCGCACCCAAGGTGGCGATCAGAACCTGATCGCGCGCGAGACCGATGCCGCTACGAATCGTCATGAGGTCGGTATCGTTGCCTGGATCGGCCTGCGGAAGCCCGGCGAGCAACCTGCATTCGCTCTCGTTCGCGATAAGAATATCGACCAAGGGCAGCAGCGCGTGAACGGCTTCATCTGCGGGCGCTGCATTGAGCAGGGTCGTTGCGCCTACGGATCGTGCGGTCATGAAGAAGCGCTGCGTGGCGGCCAGGGGCGTTTCCCGCTGAGCAAGGCAAATATCGCCTTCTGCAATCCGCGCGTCGCCAACCAGTGCCTCGTCGACCTGGCAATTGGCACCGGGCACGACAATTATCTGGTTATCGCTCGGGCACGTGGCAACGATGGCAAAACCGGTGCGGCCTGGCACATGCCTTACTGCAGTAATGTCGATGCCGTAGCCACGAAGCCGCGCAAGCATGGCGCCACCATCTTCATCTTCGCCAACGCAGCCAAGAAAACGGGTGGGTGCGCCTGCCCGTGCCGCGCCGACGGCCTGGTTTGCGCCTTTTCCGCCCAGTTGATATTCGATCCCCTCGCCCGAAACGGTTTCACCGGCCATCGGAAGACGCGCCGCGCTGACGATCAGATCGACGTTGATACTGCCCAGAATGACAACCTCAGCTGTCATGGGTCAAATCTCCGCCACCGTTCTCCAGCAATGACAGCTTGGCTACTCGCCGCCGGAAGTTCTCGTTCTCGCTGAACGTTGCGCCAAGAAAATGGCGGATGATGTCGAGCGCGATTTGTGGCCCGGTGATCCACGCGCCGATGCACAGCACGTTTACATCGTCATGCACGACTGCCTGTCGCGCGACATATGTATCATGGGCGACGGCAGCTCGGATGCCTTTGAACTTGTTTGCGGCGATGCAGGCCCCGGCCCCGGTGCCGCAGAGCAGGATCACGCGTTCGGTTTCGCCACGCTGGATCATGCTTACTGCCTTGGCAGTGATATCAGGAAAATCGACGGGCTCGTCGGATGGAGCGCCAACATCGAGAATTTGGCCGCAGTAGCGCCCGATTTCCGCCATCACCAGGCTGCGTAGACCAAATCCTGCATGATCGTTTGCAAATCCGATGGTTTCACGATGGGGAATCCCGCTACTGTCAACGTCCAGATACTCATTGGCTGCCATTCCGCTTTCCGCCTTTCACATCATTGGTCAAAACGTCTGGTGTTTTGCTCAAACCACGGTATGACCAATATTCGAATTAATCAAGGCGCAGCAAAAGCGCAACGGGATGCGTGAATATGAGCAGATCGATTGAGTCGGTTGGCGAGAAGAGAATCGGGAAAGCGAAGCTTGCAGCCTTCAGCATGACGGCCTTGGCAATTCAGGCGCTGGCCACGCTGCTGATTGTTTTTCTCCCTGAATTCTATTCCAACGCCATGGGCCTTCCGGTTGCGGCGGTGGGCGTGGCGTTCATGACGGTTCGCATTGTGGACATGGCAATCGATCCCGTATTGGGAGCGATGATGGATGCTACGCGGACGCGCTGGGGTCGGTTCAGGCCTTGGCTGGCCGCAAGCGCGCCAATTCTGATGGTCTCAATCTTCATGCTTCTGCAGGCTGAACGCGGCGTAAGTATCGTATACCTGTGGTTCTGGCTCGCGGTATGCTTCATCGGTTTTTCGATGATCGTGCTGTCGCATCTTGCATGGACGGCCACACTTTCGTCGATACCTTCCGAGCGCACGCGGGTATTTGCGTGGTGGCAGGTATTCGCCACGGCGGGACAGTTCTCGATCCTGACCATCCTTCCGTTGGCATCGGGTATGCGCCCGGATGACAAGGCCTTCGGCATGCAGGTGGCAGGATGGGTCATGGCTATCCTGATACCCTGCGCCATTGCACTTTCACTCAAGACCATGCCCGAAAAGCTTGTGGTTGATGAGGGCGAGAAGCGCGGCCAGTTTACCGAACTGGGAGCGTTCTTCCGTCTTTGCGGAAAATACGGAGTGATCCGGCTGCTTCTGGCAGACCTTGCGATTGCGCTGTCAACCGGTGTCGCAAATGCAGTGGCACTGTTCTACTACATGGGCCAACTCCGCTTTGATCGCGCGTCAGCGTCCGCACTTGTGCTGGTGGCCTATTCGGCGGCATTTATCGGGACGCCGCTCTTCACCAAATTGGCGGGACGGATCGGCAAGGCGCGCGCACTGCAGGCAGGAGCGTTGCTCCAGGCCATCATGCAGATCCTGGTCGCACTGCAACCGCCTGGCAATTATCTGCTGACCGCCGCAACCGTCGCGATTCTCGGCTTGTGCATTCCGATCGCCTGGTTCCTGCCGCGTGCCATGATGGCAGACGTTGCCGACGCCATCCGCCTCGAAAGCGGTCGCGATCGTACCGGTCTGTTATACGCCTCACTGAACGGTTCGATGAAGCTTGCGCTCGGACTTGCTGTGGGGCTGGCATTCACGCTGCTCGGTTGGCTGAATTTCCAACCTTCGCAAGCATCGGACCCGTCAAACGCGATGCCGCTGCGCCTTCTCATCGGCGCCGTACCGGCCTGCCTTTCGCTGCTGGTCGTGGCGTGCATGCACCGATTTCCAGAAGCCGCGAATGCACAAGCTGCAAAAATTGCGCGCGATCTTGAACAGCAAGGGCAGTCCGGGGCCAACAAGGCGACGGCGGGGCAGCCCGCATGACAGTGTCGCTCGCCGGAGCGACCCGCCCCGCCTTCGGCCAGATGTTGCGATTCTCAGCTCCGGCATTCGCAATTCACGCCTTCGGCTTGCCACTGATGGTCTATCTACCGGCCTATCTCGCCGAAACGACGACCATCAACATCGCGCTCATCGGGGTTGCATTCATGAGCGTGCGCGTCATCGACATGGCGCTCGATCCGTTGATCGGCGCCATGATCGATCGCACCAGAACGCGATGGGGCGCTTTCCGCCCTTGGCTTGCCGCGTCGGTACCGATGTTGTTGTTGCTGGTCCAGGGGCTGTTCTTTGCAGGGCACGGCCTTACGCGCACGATGCTGTGGCTCTGGCTCTCCATCGGGTTCATCGGCTATTCGGTCATCGTGCTGTCCCATCTCGCATGGGCCTCGACAGTCGGGGGCGATGCTCAAGAGCGCACCCGTGTCTTTGCGTGGTGGCAGATTTTTGCCTCGCTTGGTCAATTGACCGTTCTGGCTATCCCGCCAATCCTGCTATGGCTGACAGACGGCAAGCTCGTCGATGCCGTCCGCGTCATCGGCATTGCGCTTCTACTGATCGTGCCGATCTGCGTGCTCCTTGCGCTAAGCGCAATGCCCGAGCGCACTCCCGCAGAAACACGCGCCAATTCGCTGCGGGATTACTGGGGTCTTCTGATTCAGCGGCGCGTATGGAAAATCTTGCTTTCAGATCTCGCACTCGGATTGACGGTAGGGATCTCAAATACGGTCGCGTTATTCTACTTCACGCGAACGCTGGGCCTGTCTGCCTCGATTGCGACCACGCTGATCATGGCGCAAAACGTCATGGCACTTGTCGGCACGCCACTGTTGGCACGTTTGGCGATCAAGGCCGGTAATGCGCGTTCGCTGTCAATCGCTGCAGTCATCTATGCATCGGTGCATTTGACGTACCTGCTTGTGCCAGCCGGTGTGCCTTTGCTCGCGGCAATTCCAGCTCTCTTGTGTGGCCTGTTCTTGCCGATCACCACATTTATGCCCCGCGTGATGATGGCGGTAATTGCCGAAAGCGAACGTGAAGCGACCGGCCTGAACCGATCGGGCCTGCTCTATTCGATGCTCAACGGCACCATGAAGCTTGCGATCGGGCTGTCGGTCGGTCTTGCGTTCAGCACCCTCGCGCTTATGGGATTCGAACCGGCCAGCCCGGTCACGCCCGAAGGCGCTTTGGCACTGCGCTATCTCATTGCCTTGTCACCTGCAGGTCTATTGATCTTCACCGCAATCATCATGCGTAATTACGATCCCGAAATGCATTAGGAATCGTACATCTCGGTGCGAAGCGTTCACGCGAGCAATGACCTGTTCTGGCGCGAACGAACGTTCATGCGCTCACTACCGGACGACGGAACCTGGTGGGGAGCGACCGCCGCGGGAGCCGACCAGCGGACCAGCAAATGCCGCCTCAAATCCGATCATTCCCGGCTTGAGGCCCGCCAAGCAAACTTCTCGTTCATCCAGGACGGCGCTCGGCCATTTGAGAGGGGGGAACTGGGACAAACCGACATTCACGGGTTGGTCTGCGAATGGCGGGCTTAGCCAAAAGCGGGCGTCAGTTCGTGGGACTCAGAATGGCCACGATTGAAGACGCTCCGGAAAGTCCGGTTGTAGAAGGAGAATCGGGTTAAGCTGACGTTCGTTCAGAGGGTGTGTCCTGTCGCAGTCGCTGATTGACTTGGCTAGGCGGGCCGAACTTCAGTGAGACCGACTCTCAGACCAAGTGGGACGAGCACTCCTGCATCCAACTCGCGATCTCTTGCCCCACCTCGAGATCGAACAGAAAATGACGATTGCTGTCAGGGCTACCGGGAGCATGGAGTGTCTGGCAGATTGCAAAACGGCCGTCGCCTAAGATCCCGCTGGGTCCAAGGTTCGCCGAGAACTCACGCTCGAGGAGCTTCTGTCCGTCGGGACGGAAGGCGCAAAGGCGGCCATTCAATCCATCACCGAACATCCAATCGCTGAGCACGAACGTGCCGTTGTCGGCAACATGACCATCCTGCGGTCGCTCAAGACGACCCGTAGCCATTGTCGCGCCAACATCGCTCAAAAGAGTCCATATCCCGTGTCCCTCATGCCGATGACCGCCAGTTGTGCCGTCGGGGTTTCTGTCCAGCCAAATGAGGTGAAAATTCCCATTTGACGATGCGGCGTAGGGGCCAAAGAAGTCGAGTGCAGGGATCCTGACCAAGCCATGGGACCAGGGTTCTATTTCCAGCGAACTGGCGAACCCTGGTTGCGCCGACCTTTTATCGCTCGGACTATCGCCGCTGAACAAGCGCTGGAGGAACCCCTTCATGCGGCCGCGTTCAAGGAATTCTGCAATTCTGCGATCGCCTCAACGACCGCGTCATAGGGCGGCGGCTCGCCGAAGATCATCGTGCTCATGGCGCGATAGTCCTGGCGCAAGGCATCCGTCATCCCTCCCTCCGGGCACAAGGCAAATGTCGGGGCCTGCGCGGTGGCTAGATCGAAGTCCGGGCGATTGAAGAATATCCGGGCATGGGCAACGCAGTCCTCGCCAAGCGCGCGGTTTGCCAAGGCCGCCTGGCCGATCTCCGATTGGACCAGGCGGAACAGGTCGTAATAGTGGCGAGAGATGCGCTGGCCGTCGCCGCGCAGCTGCCCTCGGATCTCGAACCATCGCCTCAGGCCATGAAGGATGACGACCTTGTCCCAAAAGGTCCGTTCGGCATCGACAACAGTAATACGCGGAACGGCGAGGTCGAGGTCAACGGCGTCAGCGTCGACATAGGGCACAATGGTTCGGATCGAATTGGGATCGAGCGCCGACTTTGCGCCCGACTCGATCTTCACCGACTTGGCGATGTAAGCGTCCTCGGGAGTGATGCTGGGATAAACCAGGAGCAAGGTCTGGGCATCCCGGGCGTCGGCCTCCACCCGAATTGACTGCGCTTCGAGGCCTGCGCGCGCGCAGGTATCGGCGCAGATTTGCGCGAGGCGCGCCTTCATTGGTCCGTTGATATGGGTCTCGCAGGCGTCCTTGATTGCATCGAGCGCGGCCTCCCGCTTCTTGCGGCTCAGTGCAACCAATTCCGCGATGGTCGCGGGAACGCCGAGATCATCGCGGAAGACCGTAACGTCGATGTCTTCGGAGAACCGCTCGATCAGCCCGAACCCCTTCGACAGCGAAGTTCCGCCCTTAAACAGCAACCGGGGTCCGTCCTCGATTCCGTTGAACAACGCATCGAGGGTCCAGCAGACCCAGAAATCCTTCTCGACATTCTGCGGGGTCGTGCCGAGCCGCTGCGCAGTCGCCGTATAGAGCCCCGTGCGGGTGGCCGTGTCTGCGCGCAGCACTTCGTCGAAGGCGGAGTTCATTCGGTGGACGCTTCCGAGACGAGCGGACGGAGCAGCTCCTGCATCCATGCCGGGAGTGTCGGCAGCCCATCGGCAAGATCAGCGCGTAGCGCCGAGCCGTGGGTGGGATTGCCGAGAAGGGTGACAAGACGCTGGCGCCATTGTCCCGTGTCGTCCGTCGACATTGTATCGCGCAGCCAATGCAGCGCCTGGACGATCCTCATGGCCGGGCGTCCCGCCCAATAGAGTTTGCTCGCTGCGGTCGTTTTGAATTCGATGGTGAGATTACCGAGCTTGATCGACTTGGCGCGCGCTTCGCTGTGCACGACGATCTTCGCCGGTACGGCATTGGTGAAGCCAAGATCGTTGGCGGCCGTCATTCCGTCGACCAAGACACGGATCTGATCGCGCCGCGCGACGGCGTCGATGACCGCGCGGGGGTCGGGGGCATTGTCCTGCCGGGTCAAGGTGTTGATCTGCGGTTTGTCATAGAGGCCACGATCGATCCGGCGCAGCTCGCCCCATTTGACCAAACGCTGGAGGGTCTTGTCGACTGCATCACGGCCTGCAAGGTCGAGGAAGTCGGCCGGTGTCCAGACAGTGTTCGCCGCCGCTCGGCTTACGCGGTCGAGAATTTGCGCTTTCAGTCTTTGCGGGATTTTGTCCATGTCCGAAATATGTAGCATAACTTCGGACACGATCCAAATCGCCATTGTCCGAAAAATGTAGACGGATTTCGGACGCGGATAGTGACGCAACCCATCTCCCCCGGCCCAAGCCGATCAAACCGCTTGTGGATGAAAGGGCACGTAAGGCTGGGCCTTCTCATTGAAGAACCGGGACGCCACCGCTGGCCCATTCGTAAAAGCCAGTTCCTTTGCCACATTTGGCAGCTCTGCCTTCGCCCGCTGCACGTCGTCTAAACCGATCGGACCGCCGGGCAGCAGTGGCGCATTCAAGCGAATGAGCCGATCACGGCCAATGAGTAGCCCAGCTTGCCCAAGCGCATTCTGGCTGGACAGATGCATTGCTGACGAAACGATATCGCGCCAGTGCCACAAGCCTCCGCGCAGGACCTGTGCATCCGAAATCGTCATTTCGGTGTCACAGCAACCCAGCGACAAGATATCGATCTGATCGCGGTCGAGTTCGTTGCAACTGAGCGCATCGACCAGTGCGACCATCACCGGATTGTTAGCCCACACGCCTCCGTCTGCGAACCGTCGCTGCCCATCCCTGTAGATCGAGAAATAGGTGGGAGCAGCAGATGTTGCGAGCGCGACTGTGACCATTTCTTCGCGCCAATCGAGCTTCAAATCGGGATGATGCGGTGTCTTGAATATGTTGACCTCGGTGAAGCCGTCGAACGAAGGAATGCAAAGTCGGCGCTGGGCATCCCCAAACACGCGCGCGCCAAAAATCCGGCGCAGTTCACGTTCAAGTGGGTCTCGGTCATACTGGTAATATGCCAGCGATCGAACCTTGGCCCAAAGACGCTTGAGCCCTTCCAGGGGCGGCTTGGCTGATGGGAAAATCTCTTCGCCGTGTTCAAGATATACCTGAAGGATTTCGGAAGCAGGCAGTCCGATCGAAAGCCCGAGGGCGATTATTCCCCCCGTGGATGTACCCGCGATCAGGTCGAAATAGTCACCGGCGGAGTCTCCGCCCAGATACTGCCGTTCGAACTCCGCCAGGATCGACGCAGGCAAGATACCCCGAATGCCGCCGCCGTCGATGGACAGGATCCGGAATCGTTTGCCAACCGGCCACGGCAATTGTCGCCGCCGCTCACCAAGCGTTCCATCAGACCGCCGCAATGGCCTTTGGTCGCTGGGTTCCATCCAACTCCTCCTGTGTCGGGTGCCGACCACCGCCCGACCATTTTCCGGTGAGCAACCAGCCTTCATAGAAGTAGAGATACCGTGCGGCCCAAGGCAACGTCGTTTCGGCCAACAGGTCCGATGGCGTCCACTCGACGTTGAACGGATCGAACAGGCACAAGTAAGGCAAGGATTGCTCCGCACGGTTTACATAAACGTGCGGGATCGGGCCTTCTTCATATTCAGGATGGCGTTCAAGACGTGGCGACAGCACCTGAACACGTGGTTGCACGTTGAGAATGGAGAAGTTTTCGATCGCAAGCGGGACTTCATAGCCGATCCGCACACGATAGCGTTTGCAGACCGGCTCGAGCGTTCCTTCCCAAACCGCTCGGCGCTGGCTCCTTTGCACAACCGCAAAGTCAGGCCAGCGTTGCTCCATCGCAGCGATCTGGGTCTCGATCGGGATCAGTCCAGGAACCATTCGCCGCCCATGTTCGTGCTTGCCCGAGCCGGAGTGCAATTAGTTGCGATAGCAGCGGCCGTCACGCCCGCATGGACCTTGCCGCTGGGACCGAACCGCATCGCGCCCTTCTCCATGGCGAGACGGCTACGTTCCATGTGTTCCTTGATCGCGTACTTCGCCGCCGTCTCTCCGAACAGATCGTCGAGAATCGTGTTTGTTTCAGTCAGCGAGATGTTTTCCGTCCGCAGGCGAACCAATTGCCGGACCAGATATTCCAGATCACGCACATACTCGTTCTGGTCCGACAACGCGCCGGGCCAACGATCGGTAAAGACATCCGGGATGTAAGCGGGGTTGCGGACGTCGATACAGAGATTGTGTGCACTCTGCTCCTGCAAGCGCCGTGCAATGTGCCGCGAAATCGAGACGACCTCCTCCAGCAAGCCTGCGCCGACAGGGGCCACTTCCAGCGCCAGTGCTGCCAGTACCACTGAGGGCGGCTTGCGCTTCGAACGGTTGCGAAACCGCACATCGCGATTGCGCTTGATCAGCTGAAGCGCGACGACGCGAGCAGCCTTTTCCGACAGCGGCACGCGGTCCGGCAACGGATCGACGTCGGCCTTCGCGACCGTCCGCCCGTCCGTCAGTGATCGGGATTCAAAGATTGCAGCGAAGACCGGATCGTATGCCGTCTGCGCGTTGAAGTGGTCGGCAAAGCCCCAAGGATTGACGGGCTTGTGGTAGCTTTCGAGCGGCTGCTGCTTGAAATGGAAAAGATGCCCCGCTTTCTCGGGCGCCGCCGTCAGCCGCGAAATCGGCATCAAATCAACGCGGACACCATCGTCGTATTCGACGGTTACGCACCGCGAATTTCGCGTTACCCGCCCGTGATAACGGGAGCCCGGCTCGGCGTTGATGGCTTCGAAAAACAGGTCAAGAATCCACTTGGGATCGCTGTTGGTCGGAACATCAAGTTCCATGACCACATCGACGTCATGCTGATCCTTCGAAACGCTTGAGGCTATCGCCGTTCCTGTCGCGAAGCTGCCCCCTGGGTAGCAGGCGATCACCTTATCCTGCAGCGGGCTGCCAGGACGATCGACATAGCTGCAAAGCGCCTCGAAATGCTGCTGCGCCTCGTCGTGCTTGGTGGGTGAAAGTTGGACCCGGCGTGCCACGTCCATGAGCATCGCGTCGGCGAAGCTCGGGTTCGGCAGCCGCTCGGGGCGCGGACGGATCGGATCGAAAATGGTCATTATGCCCCCTATTTGGCGCAAGTGGCAAAGTCCAAGATCGGCAGACTTCACCTTACAGGATCGTAAGATACACCGAACGACCAGAGCAGTCAACCAATCTGCCACAAATGTTCGATTGACCGAACGCCGCGGCTTTCCTACAGGCGCGCAGGTGTGTTACTCTTAGGGGGCTGGGAGAGTGCCATGTCGCTCGCGATGAAATTGCAAAAGCTGCGGACAGAGCGGAGACAATCCCTTCAGGTGGTTGCCGATGCAGTGGGAGCTTCGAAGGCTCACATATGGGAATTGGAAAAGGGAACGACAAAGAACCCCTCGATCGAACTTCTGAAAGGCCTGGCCGAACATTTTGGGGTTACGATTGCTTCGCTGGTTGGCGAAGACCCATCTGACGCGGAAGACGAGCAAATGGTCGTCATGTACCGCGATCTCCAAAAACTCGACCCCAAGGACAGGCAGTTCATCGAAGCGATGATCGAGACCATGAAGAAGCGTGGGGGCAAGGCAACAGATGCAGATTGATCGGGTCGAGCTTGCTGACTGCACCTCCCCCGAACGTATCATCGCAGAGATCCTGCGACAGGTCCCTGATCTTCCGACTCCGGTTCCGATCGAGGAACTTGCGACGGCCGTTGGCATCACTGCCATCCACCGAATGACAACCGACAACTTCGAAGGCGGGTTGATTACGCAGCCAGAGCGTCGGGACGGTGTCATCCTGGTAAACGGCAAAGCCAATCGACTGAGGCAGCGTTATACGATCGGTCACGAGCTCGGACACTATCTCATCTCGGCGCACCAGCCTGGTAACTCGGGGCAATTTACCTGCTCAAAATCGGACATGAACATTCGCAAGGCCGACCGCGACAACCGCAGCCAGCGAATGGAAGCGGAAGCGAACCGGTTCAGCGCCGGGATCCTGATGCCGGTGACAAGGTTCAAGGCGGACATGCGCTCACAAGGTGGTCCTGATCTTCGTCATGTTGTCGATTTGGCGGCAAAATACGACGTCAGCAAGGAAGCAACGGCAATCCATTATTCGACCTACCATCACGATTTGTGCGCCATCTTGCTCTCGCAGAATGGGACATTGCGCCGCATCTATAAGCCAACCCGTTTTCCGTTCGTCGAAGCCCGGATCGGCACGCCGCTCCCCCACAATTCACTGTCTGCCCGCCATCAGACCAATGGGGTCGAATCGGATGACGTTGACAGGGGTGTCTGGCTGGCCAACTTCAACCACCCATCATCGATCAGGGAACAGGCTTTGAATCTGGCGAATGGGTGGAAAATGACGCTGCTGGTCGTCGATGACAGCGACGATGAAGGCGAAGACGAAGTGCGCGACACCTTTGATGTCTGGGAAAATCCGCGCTTCCCCGGGAAGAGCCGACGCCGGTAACCGGATTGGCCGAGCTGCAGGATTAAACGAGCATTTGGTGCGCTCCCCTTCGGGCGACCTACCTATTGTGCAACGCGAACGAAGCTATAGGTTTTGACACACAAGGGCAGGGATCGGGGACTTCTCGCGAGAGATTCTGGGCTGAATCTACAACCGCTTTCGGGGTGCGTATTTAGTGTTCGGCACGTCCGAAAACGAGGCGGGTCAGGACGTCGCTCCGAAGCGGTGATAGTCCTCTTCATTTCCTCGGCCCGCCGGTTGTCCGGTGATCTTGCCCCAGGCGTGTCCGATCGCTTCGACGAGATGCTGCGGTAGGCTTCGATCGCCTTCGGGCCGCGAATGCAAAGATATAAAGCTGTTTCCCCACCGCCGATAGGGCTCCGGCGCCGCGAGAGGGGTTTCGACCAGGAAGAGTTGGTCGATGGAGCGGCACCGATTGTCACGCATCGCATCGCCCACCAAGGCCACGATCGAATGCCGATCCAGCCGAAATGGCGGGGTGATCAGTGCCAGCAGCCCCATCGCCTCTGGCCGACCCAGCGCAGCCTTCGTCGCTTTAAGCTGCGCGTTCGCGGCTTTCGCCTCAGCCAAGACCCTTTTACCAGCGATCCGTAGCGTGTTCATGGCGATCGCGGGCGGCAGATCGTGCAACTTCACCGTCACTGTGCCGAATATCACCGGTGCGCCCATATGCGTATGGCGCAAAAACATCTCGCCAACCGCCTCTGACGTCTCGTCCGATGCCGCCCGGTCTGTGGTGAGCGACTTGACCTCGACGATCACATCGTCCGCCGGGAACAGGATATCAGCGATCTTGCCCGTATAGCCGGGCCTCGTGTGACTCTCGATCGGCTCACCGCCCGCGGCGGTGAGCACTGAAACCATCAGGTCATGCTGGTTCATCCGGCGTTCGCCCTCTTTCCGCGCGACTTTCCTCCGAAAGGCGCGATCGAACAACCCCGCAAGACAACGATGAATGGATGACCGGTTTCGGTAAGGCAAGTCCACGCCGCGAAGGACTGCTTTCAAGGCGACATTTGCCACCCCTCGGGAGCGACCGACATAGCAGCACGAGACCAGAGCCGGTCGTTCATCTCGTTCAACGCGGACGCCTGCTCCCGGCAGCAGCTGACATTTGGACTTCCTACCGTGGTACTATGGCGATGTACACCGAGGGTTCCGGTTGGTCGCGTCGATCAAAGTTCCGTATCCAAGCCCTTGGCAGGCCGGGAAGTAGGAAGTTGGCCAACCCCGTTAGGAACAGGCCCAGCGCAGCGCACCGACGCCATTCATCTGTTCCACCAGTCCGGCAACGGCGTGCGCAGGCACTGGACGACTGATGAGGTAGCCTTGGATGAGGTCGCAGCCCTCGCGGCGCAGGGCATCCATGGTTGCTTCCAGTTCGACGCCCTCTGCCAGCGTTTCGATGCCCAGAGCGGAGGCGAGCGTCGTGATCGCGCGGATGATCGCGTGGGCACTGGCGTCACTCCCCAGATCGCGCACGAAGCTTTGGTCGATCTTGAGCTTGTCAAAGGGGAAACTGCGCAGATAACTCAGCGAGGAATAGCCTGTACCGAAATCGTCGAGCGCGATCCGCACCCCGAGACTGCGAAGACCATGGAGCATGCCGAGCGTGCGTTCGACATTGCCGATGAAAATGCTTTCGGTGATCTCAAGTTCGAGCCGATCTGCAGGCAGGCCCGAGGCGGCAAGCGCCTGAACGATCGTCTGCGAGAGCACGGGGCTCGCAAACTGGCGCGGGGAGATATTGACGGCGACCGAGAGCTCGCCCGGCCATGCTGCAGCCTGCGCGCAAGCGTGGCGGATCACCCATTCGCCAATCGGGATGATGAGGCCGGTTTCTTCTGCGAGTGGGACGAAATCGGCTGGACTGATGCGGCCGCGTTCGGGGTGATTCCAACGAATCAATGCCTCGAAGCCTTTGAGGCGCTGTTGCGTCATGCTGTATAGCGGCTGGAAGTGCAGCTCGAAGCCCCCCTCGCGCACCGCGCGGACCAAATCGAGTTCGAGCTGACGCCGCCGCCGCGCTTCCTCGTCGAGCGAGGCTTCGAAGAAATGGTACGTGCCCTTGCCCTCGCTCTTGGCGCGGTAGAGCGCCAGATCGGCATTTTTTAGCAGTTCGTCGCCGCTTTTGCCGTCTTGCGGCCCCACCGCCACGCCGAAGCTGGCGGACAGCTGCATCGACCGTCCGCCGACGGTGATATTCTCGTTGAGCACGCTGTGGATGGTGCGCGCCAGCGAAGCTGGATCCGTGCCGTCACTCAGCCCGGTGACAAGAAGGCCGAACTCGTCACCGCCGAAGCGGGCGACCATGTGATCAGGGAACTGGTCCTGCAGCCGCCGCCCGGCCTCGCGCAGCAGCGCATCGCCGACAGGGTGGCCCATCGTGTCGTTGATCACCTTGAAGTTGTCGAGATCGACGAAGACGACCATAGTGCGATGCGCGGCGTTCTGGCGCGCAACCGCGCGATCAAGCTTTTCGATGAAGAAGCGCCGGTTGGGCAGACCTGTGAGGCCATCATGGAGCGCACTGTGGACGATCTGGCGCTCGCGTTCCTCGATCGCATCGACCATCGCATTGAAGCTTTGCGCCAGCGCCGCAACTTCGGCATCGCCGGCAACTTCGACCTTGGCGACAGTGCCCCCGGCATAGCGCCTTGCGGCTTCGGCCAGCTGACTGAGGGGACGCGTGACACTTCGCGCAATGCGCAGGCCAAGCCAGAGGCCGGCTAGCGTGCCTGCCAGCGCAATGCCGACAAGCACGGCGTTGAGCGCGCGGTAGGCCTGCATTGCCTGATCGAGCGAGTGACTGAGGATCAGCCGGGGCTCAAGCCCGCGCTGGAGACTGGGCAACGCGGATAGCCGCACAAGCTGCCTGCCCTGCGGTGAGGGTAGTTCGCCTATGGTGCCAAGTCCGAGCGCGGCCTGCTGCGGACCGAGTGCACTGGCGGGGCTCACCTGCGCCTGGATCGGCACGGCCGAAAGGCGGCTTAGCGCGCTGAGGTCGTGCGTGCCGAGCGGCTGGGCCAGCACCAGCCAGCCTGCGAGATCGGGCATTTCGATGGGTGCTGCGACCGCAAGCGCGAACTGTCCGTTGAGCGCGATTACGCCGCCATCCTTGCCTGCATCAAGGGCTGGAAGCAGGGCAGCGCCATCGAGCGCCGGGGCGCCGGGGCTGGTGACGACCGCACCATCGAGCGAGACGACAGCGGCAAGCGAAGCGCCGGTGCGGCTGGCAAGGCTGCCGAGCGCAGAGCCGAGGGTCGCGCGGTCGGCGACGGCGTAGGCTTCGCGGAAACCGAAATCGCGTGCGACCACGATCGCTGATTCGCGCATCTGGCGCTCCCGCGTGGCGATCAGCTGTTCGAACACGCGGGCATTGGCGGACATGTCGCGTTCGGCGACGCGCTGCGCGAAGATGCTGATGCCGCTGCCCGCGACGAGTACCGAGACGGCCATGACGCCGGCGAGCAACGCCATGAGCAGCACGGCGATGCGGGCGCGCAAGGTGCGGGGGCGGAAACGCGCGATGCGGCTCAGAAGCGTGTGGAAAGCGAACGTGCGGGCCATCGGATCAGCGCAGTTCAAGGGTGAGGCGCGTCGGTCCGCCGGGCTTGATCGTCACGCTATGCACCGCCTCGTTTCCGCTGCCGCGCAGACGCGGGTGCCACAGCGTGACGCGGTAAGTGCCGGGGCCAAGGCCTTCGATCTGTGCGCGGCCGTTTAGATCGCTCGCGGCCGCATAGGGCGTCGAGACCACCCGGATGTAGCCGCGCATCTTGTCGTGGATGTTGCAACCTAGCGCCACGGTGCCGGTCAGCGGGAAGCGCTGCGAGCGCGTCTGCTCGCGGCCGTAGAGATCGATCTGGAAGCGCGCGGGCTTCGAGAAGCTGTAGATGCTGTGGCGCACGGTATCGAGATTGGGAAACGCGACGGCGCCGCCCTTCGGCACGACCAGCGTCCCGGGCACGAATGTCTGGTTGCGCTGGGCCATGGCGCTCCGCCATGAAAAGGCGAGCGGGCGATTGCTCCCCGGCGGCGGGGGTACTTCAATGACGACGCCTTCAATGGGCATGCCACGCTGATCGAAGAACTGGACGGTGCTTGTTTGCGGCTCGGTCGCCGATACGGCAGACAGGCAAGCAAGCCCCAGTGGCAGCCGTCGCAGGAAACGTTTCTCCATGGCGGCGTTGTGGCAGGACTCTCCTAAGATTCGGTCAACTACGCCAAAGGTTTGCTTTACCAATCGGAAAGGAGATCTTGGTTAACAGCGGCGCGTGACCAAGTATCGACTCTTCATCACGATGGCATTGACGCAGGCGGCGCTCGGGTTCGCCGCCCCATGCTCCGCGCGCGAGGCCATCGCGTTCGACAGCGGCAAGCTGATCCTGACCAATGGTATCACCACGATCGAAGGGAGTGGTGGCGGCGGCCTCGCCACTTGGGCGACGATCTCCGGCATGGGAACGGACCGCTCGGCTGGCGTTTCGGCGCATGTGAGCGGGCTCGAACTGCCTGACTTCCGCCTCGACACCCACGGACTTGCCATCGGCATCGGCGACCGGGTGGAGCTCGCCTATGCACGGCAGAACTTCAACACGCGGAACGTCGGCGCAGCGCTGGGGCTGGGCAAGGGCTTCCAGTTCAACCAGGACATCTTTTCCGCGAAAGTGCGGCTTGCGGGTGACCTCATTTATGGTCCCGAATTCCTCCCGCAGATCAGCGTCAGCGTTGAGCACAAGCGAAACCTGGATGGCGCAGTGGTGCGGGCCGTCGGGGCGCAGGCCTCAACCGGAACGGACTTAACCGTAAGCGCGACCAAGCTCTTCCTTGGCGCGAGTGTGCTCGTCAATGCGACGGCACGGCTGACCAAGGCCAACCAGTTCGGGCTTCTGGGTTTCGGCGGCGACAATCAGTCTGGACGGAGCGTGCAGTTCGAAGGCTCGCTGGGATATCTGGTGACACCGCGGCTGGTGATCGGCGGCGAATGGCGCACGCGGCCCGACAACCTGGGCATCGCGCGCGAAGACGACGCCAAGGATCTTTTCGCCGCCTGGGCAGTGGGCCGGCACGCTACCGTGACTGCGGCCTATGTCGACGTAGGGTCGGTTGCGACGTTCGCAAAACAGAGGGGCGGGCTGCTTTCACTGCAGCTCGCCTATTGAAAGGGCTGACGATGTCGCTTTTCCTGCCCCTGCTGCTGGCGACTGCGCCTCTGCCCGAACCACCTGCTCCGACCGACACTGAAGCTGCGGTCGACTGGGACAAGGAATTTGGCGTGGTCCGCAAGCAACGCGATCCGGTGACCGGTGAAATTCCGCTTGATCCTTATCTCCATGCTGATGCCAATGCCGGAGCACGCCCGTTCAGCGGCGAGAGCATGGCGCGCGCCTTTGGCGGGCAAACCGGCATCCGCCGCATCACCGATCGCACACTCGATCTCAGCTTTGCGGATCCGCGCATCAAGGCGATTTTCGCCGAGCACGACATGGTCCGGCTGCGGCGCACCCTGTTCGAGCAGTTCTGTTATATCCTTAACGCTGGATGTGCCTATTCCGGGCGGGACATGAAGACTGCGCACAAGGGCCTGGGTACGACACGGGCCGATCTCAATGCGCTGGTTGAGCATTTGCAGCAGGCCATGCGCGAGGCAGGAGTTTCGTTTCCGGCTCAGAACCGGCTGCTGGCGAAGCTGGCACCTATGGACCGGACAGTGACAGAGCGCTGACTGCGCTTTGCAACGCCTGCTCTCGCCGAAAGCCGCCTTTCAAGCTGTGCGCCATGAACGGCAGGAATGTCCCAGACCAGGTTTTTCCGCCGTTGCTGAGGCGGGCTGAACGAAGGGCGGGAATCGATCACGCTGGATCGGACCGCGAACGTCCGGGTTCAAGGCGGGGTCCGACTAGCTCGGAAATGTCTCGATCATCGGCAGGCTCTCTAGGTCTTCGTCCCAAGTGGCGCGATCAGCAACAAGGATGTGAGCATTCGGCCGAAGCTCAATCGTGTCGTCGAGACTGCCCGCTGGCACGACTAACATGCCCACACCGTCTTGCACCCGCGGGAGTGACGACCCGCAGGTACCACAAAAGCTCTTCTCGTGGCGCGTGTGAGGAAGGCGATAGATCCTTACCGATCTTTCTCCCGCAAGCCATTCGAGCCGCGCCGTTGAGGAGAATAGGTTAGCTCCATGAGCCGATCCCGTGTCCTTGCGGCAGCGTCCGCAACGGCACAGGAAGAAGCTCTCGAACGCGCCTACGATGCGGAAGCGGACAGCGCCGCACAGGCAAGAGCCTTCGGTAGATTGGGTCATGGTCCAAGCCTAGCGCACCTCGTTCTGCGGCGCCGCGCTATTGGTGTCAGGGCCTGAACTGTTGGAAAGCAGGCAATGATCGGGCAACTTACTACTCCTTGGCGCTGAAACGCTGGAGCCGCATAGGGGTGCGCGAGGGCGCACGTACGGATGACCGCACCGTTCTTTGGGTTCAATCGGCAGCTACCAAGGCGGATCAGGCTGCCTTTGCAAACCTTCCTACCTTAATCTCGCCTTCATGTTCGCGTGCCTGCGCAAGCTCATAGGTCGTCTGCATCCGCAACAGCGTATCGGCCTTTACTCCAAAGGCCTTCTCGAAACGGATTGCCATATCGGCGGAAAGCGAGGCATTGCCGTTGAGTAAGGTGCTCAAGGCCTGCCGCGATACGCTGAAGTGCTCGGCCAGGGCGGTAACGCTGACCTGCGCGGGCTCGACGATTTCCGACTTCAGCCAGTCGCCCACATGGACGGCGAGCGAGGGGTGCATCCTAAGCGCCATGACAGTCCTCCAAATCCAGATCGATCAGTGCATCCTGCTCATCCACGCCAAAAGTCATGCGCCAGTTTCGCGTCACGGTCATTGACCAGGTGCCCTTCCGGTCGCCGGTCAGTTCATGCAGTCCAAAGTTTGGCGGGACCGCCAATTCTGCAAAACTTTCGGCAGCGTCGATGTAAGCAAGCATCTTGCGCAGCCGCCCCAAATCACCGACCAGCCCCTTGGCATTGCCAGTTTCAAAGAAGCGCCGCAGCCCTCTGTGCCGGATGCTCTCGATTTCCATGCGCCACTCATAATGCAAACATCGCTGAACGTCAAGTGTCGCGCGACACTTGACTAAGGATCCGCGTCAGCAATTCCCATCTTCCCAGACGGCCATGTTGGCTACTGGAGAAGCACAATGGGACATTCCGATCTTGACCCCGCCGTGCGCGAACGGCGCCCTTGGAATGCGGGGCAAAATGTGAGCCCGAAACGCCCGCTCAGACCGCGCGATATTGGGGCAATCCGGTTTTACCTCGACGAACACAAGCGACTGCGAGACCGAAGTCACGCTCGCCGTGAGGGTCATTGCTGGGATCGATAGGGGTTTCGTTTATGAGCCTGCGCTGCGCAGCCTGGTCCAACAACAGGCTGGCTTGCCGGGTGCCTGCGTCCACGGCGTCGCCAGCAAGGAAGTCGGCCAGCGCCCGCGTGAACACTGTGCGCGAAGTAGGCAGCGAACCTGCGCGGGCCGCGTCGTTGAGCAGGGCGATCTCGACAGTGTGGTCAGCAGCAACCGGGACGGATGGGGCAGGTGGGTCATGGGTTGTTCCTTTCAAGATTGATCCCCCGCCGCGTGCCCCCTCCCCTCCGCTATCCGGTTGACGGGGTCTGAACGTTCACGCTACGTTCTCTTGGAAAGGATTACGCGATGCCCGCTCCCAGTCACCTCGACCACTTCGATCTCGACATCGGCCTGCGTGATGCGTCGTGCGACGAGAACCTGCCGCCGGTGCGCCGGGCGATCTCGGCACTGTGCATCGGGGTCGGCGTAGACGATGCCTATCTGTCGGTCCGGGAACTGCGCGAGGCAGTGTCGCTGGTGCATGAAAACGCCCCCGGCGGACGGGCGAAGCTCGCCGGAATCCTCAGCACCCAGTGCGACGATTTCCAGCGGGCGATCTACTACTGTCTCGCAGGGCGCGGCGTGGTCGAGATGGCGGAGGCGATGGACTGGCTGCTGACCATCCTCAAGGTGCGTGGCCGCACCGCGGCCTGGCTCAGCCGCATGCGGGTGCGGCGCAAGGACCTCGTTTCGCCCTATGTCAGCGAAGCGCCTGACGGGCCGCTCGTATCGGCCAGCCCGGATTTCGAGCTCGGGCAATCGTGGTTCGTCGAGCGCGGTCCAGGCCCCTACTGATCGTTCGGTTGGTCATCGTTGCAGGTGACAACCCGCGAGACGGTGCGCCCCGGCGCCGCCTTGCTCGCCAGCACCACGCGGAAGGGCTGCAGCGGGTTGCCAGTCTTGACCACGGCGGTGTCGCCCTGGACGTGCTCGGCTACCCTGGTGGCGATCCGGTTGGCGTTCTCGATACTGCACAGACGCGCCCGTTTGGACGAGCGCTGAAGTGGGGCGGAGTCGGTCATGGCGCTGCTCGCTTGGGTGCAGGTCACGAGGTTGGCGGGGCTGCGGGCGGCGTCACGATTGTCCACGCCCGGCTCATCAGTTTGCTGATCTTCACCCCGACCCCGTCGCTCACCCGGCGCAGGATGGTCTTGCGGCCCGACTGGACGACGCGGAAGCTGCGCTCGCTCTGCCCGTCGGTGAAGGTCAGCGGCTCGGCCAGCACCAGCATGTCGCCCGGCGCCGGCTTGCGGCGCGTAGACAGCGCCAAGCGCTGTCGGCACTGCTCGCGCCACTGGGCGGCGTATTCGTTGCCGGGCGGCCCCAGCAGATCGAGGATCGATGCGGGGCAATCGTAATTGTACGGCCCCATCGTTTCGGTGAGATCCTTGTACCCGAACACTTCACCGCTGCGCGCGCCGGGGTTCCATTTGACCAGGCAGATGATCGCGAATGTCTCGCGCGGGGCTTCAAAGTCATAGCTCTGGCAGGCGGCGTAGTAAGCGCCTGAGCGAACGGTGGATTTCAGGACACGCAGGCCGGTTTCCCGGCCCTTCTCGGGGTCCGGCGGGTATGTGCACTGGTTGTCGAGATAGGCCTTCGGCGTGGCAAACGGGGCCATGCCGCCGCGGGACATGAACAGCCAACCCATGGGCTTGTCTCCTAGACGAGCGCCTGTTGGCGCGGATTGATGGAAAGGCCGGTCTCGCGAACGACGAGCGCGCGGAAACTGAGCGGCGCGGCGAGGACGGCGATGTCGCAGAAGTGGTTCCGGTCGCCCAGGTAGTCCTGGCGGCCCTTGCAGCGGCGGAACATGACCTCGCGGCCCGGGCGAACGCAGGGTATCGAGACCTGGACGTAGATCTCGTCGCCGTGGAGCGTGATCTCGCCCGAGACTGCGGGACCGGCGAAGTTGCTGCGCAGATCAAACTGGTCGGGCTCAAGCCCAAGGTGGCGCGCTGCCACCCGGAGCGCCGAGCGGGCTTCGCGGTGAAAGGCGCGCTTGGCTTCAGGATCGTAACCGATGCCCCGCCGTGCCAGCGCCACGAGCGCAGGCTTCGATTTCAGCTCGTCGATCTTGGCGAGGCACTGTCGGCGCAGCGGCAGATCTTCGGCAAAGGTTTCATCGGGCGCATGGCCGAGCGCGATGCGGCCGACGTGGCGCGCAAGCAGGATGGTCGCGGGATCGCGTGCCGGGTCAATCCCTGCGTTGCGCGCGTCCTGCATCGCGTCGACGACGGCCTGGGTCGCCGTGGCAATGGTCGCGAGCCCATCGGGCTGCAGGGCCCGGCGATAGCGGAAGTCGAGATCGTAGTTCATCGGTGAAGTCTCCCTTTGCGCCTCCTGGCGCATCGGGCTCCCACCCCCTCCCCTTCCCGTTCGTCATGCGAGCGGGCCCGGGCCATCGCACTGCGGGCGCCGTCAGGCCGCCTCCTTGAGATCGCCCGCGAGCGCTGGATCGAACTGGCGCAGCCACTTGACCGCCTGCTCGGCCTTGGCGGCTGCGTGGAGGATCGCGGTCTTGTCCCCGCGCAGGATCTTCATCCAGTGGTGGATGTAGGACGCGTGGCTGTCGTGAATCTCATTGGGGAGACCGTACTCAGCGCAGAGTGTGGCTTGGCATAGCGACGCGACGATTTCCTCGAACGCATAAGCGTCGTCACCAAACCGCTTACCGAATTGGCGATTGAGCCGCTTGGCCGATCCCGTGGCGTGGCCGAGTTCGTGACAACGAGTCGAGAAATAAGCCTCGATCGAATGGAACGCCTGTGGCGGCGGGAGCGTCACCGTGTCGGTACTCGGCGTGTAATGCGCGCTGTAGCCGCCGTGGACCACGCGGATCGGAATCTCGTTGAGGAATGCCTGCACCCCGGCCGAAAGTGCGCCAATCGCCTTGGGGTCGGGCGGCTCGGGATAGTAGTGCGCCGGCAATCCCTCGATCTGCGAGGCGTTGAAGACGTGGTTCCACTTCATGAAGCGGATCGTCTTCTCCGTCGTCTCACCGGTCTGGCGATCGGTGTCGGTCTTGCGCGCCGAACTGTAGAATACGCTGAACGAACCACTCTCGCCCTTGCGGACATGGGCGCCGAGTTCGAGCGCCTGTCGGAAGGTCATCCAGTAGGGGCTGGCGTAACCCCGGCTCTCGGCGACCGCCCAGAGGAAGAAGGTGTTTATCCCTGAATAGGGGACACCATTGTGGCGCAGCGGCCGCGTGCTGGTTGAAGACCAGGGTTTAAGCCACGGGGCCGTACCGGCGGCGATCTTCTCGAGGATCAGGTCGGTTATGACCTGCGCAACGTCTGGTTTGGGTTGGCGGGTCATTTATGTCGCCTCAAGCTTGCACGGCATCGCAGCCCGTCCAGCAAGATGCGCTGGACGGACTGCGGTCCCGCTTTCAGCGGTGTGGATCAGGCGCCGACGGTTTCGCCGGCTTCGGCGTCCTGCGGTTCGGCAGGGTCCAGCTCGTCGGCTTCGGCTTCCGGTTCGTGCGCAACCGGCGCTTCCTCATCGGGCTCGCTCGCGGCAAGCACCCGGAAGCGCATGGCCTCGGGAACCCAGGCGAGCGCAGCTTGCCTAACCTCAGGCGCAACGATGGTCTCACCGGCGAACAGCTTCTCGCATGAGGCCGAGAGGTCGCCCTTCTTCGAGCCCATGAAGCTCGCCGCCATGGTCGGTCCGCCGACCTCGCTGACATGGGCGAGCAGCGCCTGCTTGCTCACGCGGTCGAAGTAGTTGGCCGAGGTTGGCCGCCAGTGGCTGGCGACGTTGATCCCCATCAGCGCGGCGAGGTGATCGTGCAGGTCGATCGGCTCAGGACCGGACTGACCGGTCTTCTTGTCGATGCCCATGCTTGCCTCGAGCGTCTTCGCCATACACCAGGCGAGCCAGCTTGCCTTGGCATCGTCGTCGAGCGCGCTGAACGCGGAGAACCGGTCGACCGTGCGGCGGTGCTCGGTCCACGACAAGTCGAGCGTCTCGCGCATATCGGCCATCAACGTGTGCGCCGGGCTTTCAGGGTAGTTGGCCAGGTAGAGCGAGGGCGACGGGGCGCGGAGCGTCGTGCCCAAGGCCTGCGCACTGTAGAGCGCGCGAGAGTCGGCAATGGCGAAGATCAGGTAGTCGAGCGCAGTCGCCGGGTTGGACGCGAGGTTGATCGCCAGAATGTCGCGGCGCTGTACAGCGAGCTCTTCGACCAGCTTCTGCGACAACGGCTTGGGGGCCGGAGCGGCGCTACCGCCCTCCCCTGCTCCGCCGGCACCCTCGCCCGCGTCGGACCCGCGGGCCTTGCGGCGTTCGAGCGGCTTGTCGCTGTAAAGGCCGCTTGCGAGGGTGGGCTGACCGTCGGCACCGATGATCACGAAGCAGCCGACATTCGCCTTCATCTCTTCTGGTATCACCGGGGGCTTGTCGTGGAGCGCATCGTAGGCGCTGCTCGCGGCATCCCAGCGTGCCTGGAACTCGGCGGCGGCGGCTTCGTCATCCTCGTCGAGGGTTTCGCTTGTCGCTTCGAGCGCCGAGATCGTCTCGAGCAGCTTGTCAGCCTCGATCTGTTCGTCGTCGGTGAGCGGTGCCGGTTCGAGATGGACCTGGTGGAGGTCTTCGGTCGCGTTGTAGGTGACGCGGGTTTCGAGGATCGGGCGCACCCAGGCATAGCCGGAGGTTTGGGCGACCTCGGCCGCAAAGGCCTGGAGCTTCTCGCCGGCAATGCGCTGCGCGATCTCGGCATCGATCCAGGTCTCGCCGCCGTCCTCGGTGAATAGGTCGCGTTCGATCTTGCCGCCGGCGGCGAGGTATTCGGCTTCGCTCGCGAGCTTGGCCATGGGCGAAGACGAGCGGATGGCGCTGTGCGTGACCATGCGGCGGATGGAATCGGGGTTGTTGCCCTGCCAGCTGTTCGACAGCTCGTTCCAGACCATCATCTGGCGATCATGATTGGGCGTCGTCGCATAGGCCTTGGCGACATCGAGCGTGATCTTGCCTTCCTCGAGCGCGGTGAAGATCGGATCGGCGAGGTCAGCAAGCCGCAGGCGGCCTTCGATGAACCGGCGGGTACGGCCGAACCGCTTGGCGATCGCGTCAAGGTCACTGCCCTCGTTGACGAAGTGCTTGTAGGCGCGGATCTCGTCGGTCGGCGTCATGTCGAGCCGGATGACGTTCTCGATCAGCGATAGTTCGGACTGCTCGGCGGCATCGATGTCGAGGACGCGGCAGGCGACGGGGTGATCCTTGGGGAGCTTGCCCGCGCCGAGCAGATAGTTGAGTGCGCGCAGGCGACGTCCGCCCGCGGTCACATCGAACATGCCCCGCTTCTTGGCGGGCACGACGATCAGGTTCTGGAGGAGGCCCTTGGCCTCGATATTGGCGGCCAGTTCCTCGATGAAGAGGTTGCTGTCTTGTCTGCGGACGTTGGCATCGGACAAGCGCAGCTTGCCGAGCGGGATCAACTCGATATCGTTCATGGGGGTGCTCCTGAAAGCCGGACTTGGCCGAGCCCTTCGGCTCATCCCTTCCAGCCCCCCTCCCCTCACAGTTTCAGGATTGCCCGAATTCCCGGTCACGACCGCGCGTCCCAAGGGGGCCCGCTCGGCCCCATGAGGCATAAATGTCGGATTTATGCCTCACGGGGCCGGATCGTCCGCGGAACCCAGATTGCACAACTCGGTTGCGTTTATTGCGAATATGCGCCAGGGAACATCGCCATCAGCGGAGAGAAACGATGACACTGCCAGCCAATGCCTTGCCTTTTGGCAACAGGCTGCCCTCTGCCGATGATCGCCAGATCGCCAACCAGCTACGGCGGATCCTGGCCTCGCAGAAGGCCGGCGAAGCCAAACTGCACTCGACCGATCCCAAGACCAGGAAGCCGGTAGAAATCACGCTAACACCGGCGATGTCGGACTTGTTCCTCGAGTTGCTGCGTCACATCGGGAGCGGGGATGCCGTCACGCTCGTGCCGATCCATCATATGCTGACGACCCAGCAGGCAGCAGACCTGCTTAACATGTCCCGCCCTTACCTGATCAGGTTGATCGAGAAGGGTGACATCCCGCACAGCATGGTAGGACGGCATCGGCGGCTCAAGGCCGAGGACGTGTTCGCGTACAAGGCATCGCGCGACAAGTTTCGGTCGAAGGCGATGGACGAACTGATTTCGGACGGCTCGGACCAGTATTGATCCGACCCGAGCGGAACACTCAGATCTGTCGGATGGGTCCGGAGTACCGGCAGACTGTTTCGTCTGATGTGAGCAAGGTGATGCCCTCGACGATCGACTGCGCAATCAGCATTCTATCGAATGGATCCTTGTGAATCGGAGGCAGCTGGGAAATTGCAACGGCATGTTCGCTTGAAATGGCGAGCTCAATGTAACCGTTGTCGATCAATGCCCGGCGCAATACGCGTGCATCGACTGTGAAGTCTTCTCGCCCGAGCCCATTCTTGATCGCGATTTCCCAGAGGCTGGCAGCGCTGAAGACTAGTTCGTTGTTTTCATCGTCGATCAGCTTGCGGGCGGCAGGCGTCAATCGTTCCGGAAAGCCCGCCGCCCATAAGAGGACATGTGTATCCAGGAGAAATTTCATCGCTCAGGCTTCAAACAGCGCTTCAATTTCACCTTCGCGCATACGGTCGAAATCTTCCGGCACGCGCATTTCCCCTTTGAGAAACCCCAAGCGCTTGATCTTGGACGGTGCAACAGCGTCGATTGGCACCATTTTCGCGATCGGCTTGCCTGACCGGGCGATCACGACCGCATTCCCGCGCAGCACGCGCTCGAGCAAGCGCGACAAATGCGTCTTTGCTTCGTGAATGTTGACCGTTTCCATTTCCGATTACCTTAGCTAAGTTCTATGGACTAAGTCTATCATACCTGTTCCGGTCCGCAAGCTCCTTGCAACTTGCCTGTCCAATCAGGCTTGCGATGATCGCTTCGGCGCCGTCCAGCGGCACGAACACGCGCGTCTTGTAGGCGATGATCTCGGTGAAGCAGCCCTTGGCCTTGAGTTCGGGAATGCGCGCGGCTTCGGCATCGACGATCTCGATCCGTCGGGAACCGTTCACGCGGGCGGTGCGGATCGTAAGATTGAGGGGATGCGGCGCCTTCCACGTGCCTCCGCCAAGAATGCCGGCGGCGATCTTGGCGGGATCGGTCTGTGCCTTGCGGGAAACCCCGATCTTCTCGAGGGTCGCATCGACGTAGAGATCGTGGACATGACGGCCGAGCCAGGAAGCACCAGACTTGTCGACGATGCGATTGACCGTGAGGTCTTCCTTGGGAAGTGCGCCCCAGATCGGCAGCAGTAGACCGGTCGCGAGGTAGACGGTCTCCGTGACCAGTTGGCTTTCGTCTGCCGCATATTCCTCCTCCCACAGGGCACTGAACGTGGCCTTGGACACGGGCTCCCAGGCTGACTCGTCGAGGCGATCGGCGCGCAAGTACTCGCTGCGCAGCGGTCGAACGAGTTCGAAGCGCCGGATGGTATTGCCCTCTTCGTCCATGTGCGACGGTGCCGGGATCGCCAGGGCCACCTTCCCCGATTTGTCGTTGCGCAAGTACAGCGGCTTGTCCTCGTGGGACGCCAGCTTGAGCACGCGTTCGAGCGAGAGAACCTTGCGGCGCTGGGTAAGCGAGAGTTCGAGCAGGTGCGAGGTTGCACCGGTGACGGGGTCGGTCCGGATTACTGTGTCCGACAGAACTTGGCAGGCCTCGACCGAGATTGTCTCGACCCCGATGTCGAAAGTGCCTGCCTCCTTGGCCGCCGCGACGCGGGTTTCGACAAGGGTCAGGAATTCGTCGAAAATCGCGTTCTGGACGGCGATCTTCATGGCAAGAATGCGGTTGAGCCAGCGCTGGATCGGCGGCAGGTCTTCGCGCAGCACGCCATCTTGATCGGTCAGTTCGAGCCCACTCATCGCCTGGAATTCGGACAATCTCGTACTCTTGAGCTTTCCGGTGGCAAGCAGACCGTACCAGTCGTGCAGGGCATGCTTGGCGTAGATGCTCTCGAGGTTGTCGGAAGCATCGAACATCCCCTGCCCGCCGGTCTGGCGCTGACCGCGGGTCAGTGCGCCCAATGCATCGAGGCGCCGCGCGATCGTGCTCGTGAAGCGCGCCTCGCCCTTGCAGTCGGTGGTGACAGGGCGGAACAGCGGCGGGCAGGCCTGATGGGTCCGGTGGGTGCGTCCCAGCCCCTGGATCGCACGGTCCGCGCGCCATCCGGGCTCGAGCAGAAAATGGACCCGGCGCTGCTGGTTCCTGGCATCGAGACTGGCGTGATAGCTGCGGCCCGTGCCGCCCGCATCCGAGAACACGAGGATGCGCTTGGCCCCGGTCATGAACGCGGTGGTTTCGGCAAGATTGGTCCGAGACGAACGGCTTTCGAGCCGCTGCTGGCCCGAGCCATCACGGACCAGGCGTTTGCTGCGTCCCGTGACCTCGGCCACCGCGCTCACACCATAGTGTTCGAGCAGCGCGTCGAGCGCGGTCGGGATCGGCGGCATGGCACAGATGTGCTCGATAAGCCCAGCGCGCGCCGCCTCTGCCTGCGGGTTGTGGACGGGGTTGCCGGCTTCGTCCCACATCGGCCGCGAGCGGACATCGCCAAGTTCGTCGACGTATTCTTCCATCTGGCGGGTCGGGAAAGCGCGGGTGAGGTAGTCAACGATCGTTTCCCTGGGCGACAAGTCCAGTTCCAGCGCTTCGCGCTCGTCGGGATCAAGTTCGTTAAGCCGCCGGTTGAGGATCGATTCCGCCGTGGTGACGAGCTGGACCACCACACTTTCGTCGCTCGCGAGATGCCCGTCGATCTCGGGGTAGATCGAAGGAAGTTTCAGCGAGAGCAGCACCTGCGCGAAGAAGCGCTGCTTGGTGCCTTCGAACCTGCTGCGCGCCGCCGCCTTGGCGCCGCTGTTGAGTGTCTTGTTCTCGAGGCCATCGACGATCCCGGTGAGTTCGAGCGCGGCCTCAAGGTTCCGATGGATGATCGTCCAGGCCTCGCAATAGGTGTCGTAGATCGCAATCTGCTCGGGGGTTAGGTCATGGCGCAGGATATCGTACTCAATCCCTGCAAAGCTCAGCGCCCGGGCGAGGTACAGTCCTGACGCCTTGAGGTCGCGGGCCACCAGTTCCATCGCGGCAATGCCGCCATCGCGGATCTCGCTGATGAACTGCTCGCGGTTCGCAAACGCTGTCCCCGGCCCCCAAAGCCCGAGCCGGACCGCATAGGCGAGGTTGTTGACGTCCGATGCGCCTGTGGCCGAAGCGTAGAGCACCCGGGCGCGCGGCAGCGTATTCTGGAGCAGGACCCCGGCGATGCCCTGAAGCGAACCCTGCTTCTGCCCCAAGGCCCCTTCCCCACCCGCAACGCCGCCCATTTCGTGGGCTTCGTCGAAGACGATGACGCCTTCGAAGTCTTCGCCAGCCCAGCGGACAATCTGGTCGAGCCGGGTGTCCTCGACACGCGAGCTTCTGAGCGTGCCGTAGGGCACGAACAGGATGCCCTCGGGCGCTGTGATTTCCTCGCCGATCTTCCAGCGCGAGAGCTCAAGGATATCCGACGGCAGTCCTCCAATCGCTGTCCAGTCGCGCTGAGCGTCCTCGAGCAGGGGCGCGTTCTTCGAAATCCAGATGTGGCGGCGATTGCCTTTGAGCCACTGGTCGAGAATGCAGGCGGCGGCCTGCCTCCCCTTCCCCGCCCCGGTGCCATCGCCAAGGAAAAAGCCGGTACGGTAAAGCTGGCCGTCCGGGTCTTCCTTGAGCGCCACTTCGCTGGACGAATGGCTGAAACGGCCATGGAGATCGCGCGACCAGGCCTCGCCGGCATAGATCACGGTTTCGAGCTGGGCGGCGGATAGCAGTCTTGCCGTCACGGTCCGCTCGGGCAAAGAGGGCACGTAGCTGGGTTTCGGCGCGGCAATCGAAGCCATGGCGGCAGATTCGACGAGGTGCGTCGGGTGTTCGCCACCTTCCGCGATCACGACCCGCGAGGGCCGGTAATCGGCATAGACCCCGCGCTGCTCGCCCATCGCGGCAGGTTCGGCCAGTACCTCGTAGGCTACCGGGCGGACGTCATTGGCCAAAGTCCCTGGGACTGCCGCCCGCACGATCACCGGCCGGGCTGGACCGGTCTTCACCGAGCGGAACAGGCTGAGCTTGGGTCGGGGTGCAGCTGATTGTGTCGGGTCACGCAGTGGCGCTCGGAGCGGCAGCGTTGGCAGCGCAGCGAAGAGTTCGCCGACCGAACCGCGATTGATCGTGGACACGCCGATCTCGCCTGGCACCTTGTCGATCACCAGCACGCGAACGGCGATCCCGGTGCCGTGCTTGGCATAGCCGCCCTTGTCCAGACGGAGCGACAGGACGACCCGCGCGCCCTCGAGGGTGCGCCGGAAGGTTTCTTCGTACCTGGCCGAGGGTGAGAACCAGTCCGGCATGATCGCGACGATCCGGCCACCCGGCAGGAGGTGGTCGATGGCCGCACGCAGGTGCCGGGCCGCGGTGTTCGGGTCTTCTCCCCGCGATTGCGACACCGAGAACGGCGGGTTCATCAGGACGACGCTTGGCCGTTCAGATCCGGAGAGCAGCGCGCTGAGTTTCGCACCGTCGTGGCGGTAGACCTTTGTGTCCGGAAACACGGCCGCAAGCAGGTCGGCGCGCCTTGGCTCGAGTTCGTTGAGGATCAGGTCCCTGACCGCGCCCTTGGCAAGCGATGCGATGATCCCGGTGCCTGCGCTCGGTTCGAGCAACATGTCATCGCTCGAGAGCCGCGCCAGATGAACGGCCAGACGGGCCAGCGGCGGCGGCGTCGAGAATTGCTGGAACTGGATCTGGTCCTCGCTGCGTACCGTGTGGGTTGGCAGTTCGCGCGCTAGCGCCTCGAGCGTGCCGATCGCCGCGCCGACGTCCGTGCGGCCTACCAGCTCGGGAATGGCCAGGGAGAGCGCGACTTCCAGCGCTTCGAAACTGTCGCGCTGCTGCCACGCGCCTTCCGCGTCGCTGCCGCCTGCACTCTCGGTCATGGCCTGGCTCAGAGCGGCGCGGTCGATTGGAACAGCGAGGAGCAACTTGGCGGCAAGTGCGCGCGCAGCGCCGAGAATGGCGCTTGCGCGCGGGATTGTTGTGGTCATGCGGAGAACTCCTGGGCTCGTGCCGATCAGCGGCACGCCCGCTCCAGCCCCCCTCCCCTCACCGTTTCAGGAGCTGCGCCCAGTCGTTCATGCGGCCCGGCGGCCATTCGGTCTCGATTGCAAGGCCGGGGCGTCGGTAGGATTCGGCTGCGCGATCGCGCGCCCTTCTGCCTTCGGCGTCGTTGTCGGCCAGCAGGATCACGGTTTCGACCGAGGCCGGGATGTCGACCTGGTGAAACCGTTTGGCACCCATCGTCGCCCAGGCCTGTATACCCGTGAGCGACGTATAGGCAGCCGCGGTCTCGAAGCCCTCGCACATGCCGATGGTCTTGGCTGGCAGGCCATTGGTCCACGCAGCGCCAATGGCCTGACCGAGGACGCGCTTCTCGGTGCAGGCCGCTGTCGACGGTTCTAGGAAAATCCGCTGGATCGCTGCGATCGTGCCCGCCATGCGCATGGCGAGGAGAAGTGCCGGTTTGAACTGGACGCTAGCCCCTTGGCCATAGGGGCATCTGGGATGATAGCGAAGGTCGTCGAGCGGTCCCCAGATGTGCCGCACCTCTCGGATATAACGCTCGGCAAGGGTTCCATCCACCGATCGCCCGGACCGCCAGATCGCGAGGTAGGCAGTTTCACGGTGGGTTGATGGCCGATAGATTTCGGCCGGACGAAGCGAAGGAATTTGGGCCAGTGCACGCAGCGCCTGTATTACAGCCTTTCTTTCGCATCCAGCATGACATGTGACGAGAATGCCGCGGTCGCCCTGCCGGATCGAAAGCGATGGCGTCGCGTCGGCATGCGATGGACAGGGGCACATCGCGGTGTCACCAAACCAACGGCCGCCAATACGCTCGATCAGCACGCGAAGTTCAGGGGAGGGTCTGTTGCGAACAATGGACATACCACCTGCATCAATCCACCCTCCCCTCTCTTGACCTTTAATCCTTTGAACAAAAAACGCCCAAGCGCAGCTTGGGAGCTTCCATGATTCCAGATTCTAAGATTCAGAGTGGTTTAAAGTCGTAGAAACAAGGCGTTAACCCCCCTCTATGCGAGCCGGTGGGGGCTTTAGCGTGAGTGTATGGGGGGCTTTGAGTGAGTGGATGGGGGCTGTCATATGAGATCAGGGGGGTTTGTGTGAGTAGTCGGGGGATGTGTGCGAGATATTCGAAACTTCTGCCCGGAAATCTCTGAATTGCCGTTGTGAATCTTGAAACTGCCTACATTTCGCCCGTGGGCCGTGTCTTTGTGAGGTTTCGGGGGGCGTGCACGCCGCGATGTACCTCTCTGTGTGAGAAAGCGGGGGCTTTGCGGTGGATCGTCCCCCTGCCGCAGTCGTGTTTATATGTGCCCTCGGGGGCATTGGAAAAAACAGTTATCAATCAGTGATATAGCGATGCTTTTCTGTGAGTGGCCGGGGGGGCCGTTCAATGACCAGAACCTCTTTGCTTGATCGTGCCGGATTGAGGCGTGTTTGTGTGAGCGATCGGGGGTAAAGCGCCGATGGAGCAATATCGGCTTTGGAGCCACGTCTTTATGTGAGCGGATGGGGGCCATGTGGCCGGCCGGATCGGCAAGGATATATCCGGTCGCGGGAAGCCGGAAAAGTTGCGTCTCTATGAGTAGGTGGGGGTGTGTTCTCTTTATGACATGTTGATGCTATCGAACTCACATGGAGCTCGATTCGGACACAACGGATATCGAGGTTACTCCAGGTTTGGAGGGCCTCAGTCGCACCTTGCGTGTGGCCGAGGTGATTCGCCGCAAGGACCTCGACTTTGTAAGTAAGCCTGGCGAACTCGTCGAATCGGAGTTCGAGACAGGTTCGTTGAGTGCAGCTGCCCGAAAGGCTTTCGCGCTGATGTTGCGCAAGGCCGGGCCTGACGCCGGAGAGATCAAGACCTTCACGATTACGAAGAAGGAACTGCGCGGGTCCCACAAGGGAAATGAACGAATTCAGCCAGTTATGGATGAACTTCTGCGCGTGATTGTGCGAATCAGGACTACAACGAAAAAGGGCAAGCCGGCGATCATGTCACAGTCGCTCCTGGCGAGTTGCGTTGAGGAGATTTCGGAAGACGGCATGAGTGTCGTCGAGTTTGAATTCTCCGATAACTTCAAACGCGTCATTCAGCGATCAGATTACTACGCGCGGGTCAATCTGGGGGTCATGCTCGCCTTGCAGTCGCGATATGCCCTGACTCTTTATGACCTGGGCTGCCTCATCATCAATCGCCAGAACCGGGTCGTGAGAATGACTGTCGAGGAATTGCGGCGCAGGCTGGGAGTGCCCGACGGCAGTTTCAAGAATTTCGCGGAATTTCGCCGGGATGTCCTCGTAAAGTCGAAGGCCGAGATTGACCAGTTGGCCGATTTCACGGTCGAGTGGGACGAAGTGCGCGGGTCTGGCCGAGGGCGGCCAGTGGAAGCGGTGAAATTGACATTTTGCCCCAAGGATCCGGTCGAACAGGAGGAGACTGCCAAGGAGCTGGACCGACCGAAGGTGGGGCGGCGCGCGCGCCGGGACGGGTCTGTCGAGCAGATCGTCCGTGTTGTGCCCACGCGCCCTGCCCGCGAGCTGTTCCCTGCGCAGTCCCTGCATTTTTGCGGTGATCAGCGGATCCTGACCATAGTGAGTGACTTTGGCGGAGGATGGGACAAGGACTTGGTGGCCGAGGCATTCCGCAAGACGATGGGGCCAAAGCTCGACACGCTGAGCGGTCAGGCGCTCTACAAATCGTGGGAAGGGTTCTGCCGTAATTTCGTGTCCGCACGCGGGCGAGCGTGAGCCCCTCCCCCAAAATCTCACATAAACATCGATTGACGTGGGTGCGAGGCAGTTCTGCAAGCGTTCAAGCCCCCTGCCCTTCCCCATCAGCGAGATCAAGCAAGGCGATGATGCCGTCAGGCAGGCTGAGATTGCGCTCATCGCACCACTTTACGAGCCGGTCGCGCTCTGGTGGCGACAATCGCATGCTGATATGGAGGGAGCGCGCTGGTCCTCGCTGCGGTTTGCGCTTGGGAACGATGCCGTGGTCCTGGGCCACCTGCGGAAAATAGTTGCCGGGAAGCGCTGCTGGCGCGCGATCACGCGCCTGCGGCGGTGGCGATGATGCCGGCTTTGCCATAGTGGTGGCCGCAACGAGGTTCTTGAGGCGCTCTGCAGGGTTTTCGGGTTGTTCCAGGCGTTGTCGGGTGGAGCCGATGATGTCCCCCATCGCGCTTCCAGCAAGGTTGCGATCAGACATTCACGATCTCCCTTTTCTGAATTTTATCAAGGATATTGGCGAGGATGCTCTGCGCGATGAGGCGTGCCTTCTCGGTTTTTGCCAATTTGTGCCTTTCGACTTCGCCGAGCGTCATGCGGAAATTGGACATGGCCCGGAAGGCGTCGAGAGTGTGCATCTGCTCGGTAAACGTTGGTAAAGCCGCATTGATCTGGCTGTCGATTTCCCACTCTGCCTTCGATCGCGCGACCTGCCCGGTCTGTGTGATGAGCACACTGTAAGGTACGCCGCCGCACATCTTGTCCAGCATTTCGCTGGTCTCGACTGTCCGTTCCAGATCAAGGCGCGATGAGCGCGTGGGAATGACGACAAAGTCAGAATCCATCGCTGCATAAGCCGTCTTGAAGTTGGACGTGCCTTCGGAGTCCACGATCACGAGTTGCGCGATTTCCCGGGCTTTGTTGATGGCCGCGCCAATATCGGCGTCGCGGAGCTGGGAGGCATCCTCTACGATGATGCTTGAGTCCCCTCCCCTCCCCGCGGCGAGACGGTCACGGTGCCAGTTCAGGAGGCTGTTCTGGCGATCGGCGTCAAGCATGAACACAGAGCCGCCGAGCGCCTCGAACTCTGATGCGAGCGCGAGTGCGAGGGTCGTCTTGCCGGCGCCGCCTTTGCTCTGTGCGATGGTGATAACTGGCAACGCGAATCTCCTGCTTGTCGGGCAGCGCGGCATGTGGCGCGGCACCACGTCCTGGCACATTTCATAGCGCGTGTTGGGGCGCTGTGCAATGGACCAGCGCATGCGCGGCTACTGTTGCATGTGCGTGTGTGTGCGCGTCAATACGCGCTGGGCAAAGCGCTCGGGCGATGTGCGACGAACGCGCGGCACAGGCGTGCAGCGTTGCCACCCATGCGGCACAACGCGCGACACAGTCGTGCCGCGATCCATAACCCGCGCCACAACGCGCGGCACAGCGATAACCCATTGAATTTACGATATTTTATCCTGACTCAACCGAGTCCGACGGTCCCGCGACGCTGTCGTGACCTGCTCGTCCCGATCCTGCTTGCCGGATTGATTCACGTATCCCGCCAGTCGCAGGCAAGCGGGAACACCCGACCCGGTGGAAATGCCAAACGCCCAAGGCGACTTCGGCACAACCTGTCCTTGACGGCCATGGCGGCAGCCGAAGTGAACTTGCGTAACGCTCAGATCGAGAATTGCTCCGCCGGTCTGTGGACGGCGACCCACGCGTTTGGGCGTGCCCTTAATCGGGAATTGACCAAGGGCCATTGCGCCGGATCGCCTCCACCTAGCCAACAACATACCCGTCGCCCCACAGAGGGGATCGACGCACTTGCCTGGTTCGGCCGGCAACGGGTGCGTGACTTTTCGATTGCGATGCCGTTTCCCGACACGAGCCGATCGGCAAAGATCACGATTGTTCATGGTCATAATCCCATCCAACCATAGGGGAGGGGAGGCCACCCGACGCGTGACGCAGCATTGGCGCTCATGCGGCAGCAGATTACCCACGGGATTGACGTTCAGCGACAGATGAAACGCGGTTCATGACGCGACAAGTCGCCTGTGGACCCGCTCGAGGTCGGACCAAAGTCGGCTCAGGCGCCGCATGGCCAAGCCACGCGGTCTTTCAAAGGCCAACGGCCTTGCGGCGACCCCGTTCGGGAGCGGCTCCTGCTGCCCCCGATCACTCAGGCAGACGCGCGCCAATCACAAAGTTCAGCAATAGAACTGCCGAGCCAGAAAGCCTCAAAAGGCGCCTGTTTGCGCTCCTATTGGGAAGCAGGCGGGGCCAGCCAAAGACCGCACATCGACCGCTCATCACGCTAAACATGGTCATGATCAGGCCATCAGCTCCCGCAGCTTAGCTGCCTGAGACCAAGTGCCTGAACGACGCAATCGCATTGCCGGTAAAGGGGGCAGGGGAGTCCTGGCTGACGGCCCTCAGATCCTCACGTCAGACAAAAAGGTCGACGGTCCAGACAAGCACATCGAGATTCCGCTTATCCGCACGCCTTGCCCTGGCGATGGCCATCTTTCCAGCAGATATCACACCGGAGGCGCCTCAATTCGAGCCAGCAGGCGGTCGATCTCAGCCATGGCTTCGTCAAACTGCGCAAGGGTGGGGGAGGGGCGCGAGGCTGATCGATAGTCCGGTAAGTGCGTGTTGGCCATGCGCGGTTCCTGCCCGGTCAGGATCACCATTCCCTTGTTCGTCGAGCGCATCACAAGGCCGGCCGCGATCAGGGCGTCGCTGATAGTGTAGGTGCCGCGGCGGCTCACGTGGAAGCCTTTGATGACTTGGTCGAGACCGAGCGGGGCGAAGCCGATCGCGGCCATCCAGACCAGTGGAGCCTTTGCATTAGAGCGAAGACGCCCGCAGGCCTCCTTGGCGATGGTGGCGCGGTAACGCGCTGCTTCTGCACCCCTCAGCAGGCGCTCTGCCATGGCCGTGATGCTCTCGCTGAGCATTATCTGGCGCTCGCCCTCCCAATGCTGCGCGGCAAGCGAATGTGCTGAAACTACGCCGGGGCAGGGGAGGGGAATGTGCCAGGTCCCGCAACTGGCGAGCAGGGAGCCAAGTACTATGTCGATTGCCCACAGCGGGGTATGCGGACTGGTTTGCTCGTAAGCAAAATCGCGCCTCCCGATCGATAAGATCCGAGTTCCGCGCTCGAGCGGCGCAAATTGGGGATCCCTTGCCGCCATTGATGTCAGTCTGCTCAATGCCGGGAAGGGGAGGGAGCCCGCGCTGGCTGTCGCGGCCTGGCTGACCAATATCCGTGCGCGTTCAAGTGCGTCACGCGCGAAGTCGTTATCATGACTGTCGGCGTGCTCGACCGCAAATCGGCCCATGGCCTGAACTTGCCGCGCTGCCTGGGCGAGCGGGTCCCAGCCATGGAGAACCACTTCAGCAAGGATTGCCTGAACGATCGCGCGCGCAGAGCAGGCGGTGAGGGGGCCTTCCTCGGGCGCCCGGCCAGTGCCTGTGAACCAGGCGTCGAATCTGAGATCCGCGTCGGTAAACCCGGCCTGGCGCAGCGCACAGAGTAAAACGTTGCGTAGCAAACTCCAGCAAAACAACCGCTTTTCAGGCCCATCGAGTCCGGCTAGCAATCCGTCCAGACGGCCCAGCGCAAGCATGCATTCGGCCTGCGCCGCAGCGACCTGGGACGAGTCCGCGTCGGTATCGTTGGCCAGCGGGTGAAACGGCTCCATGAAAGATATGTAGTGAAACGACGTTTGCTACACAAGTGCTGGTACATTCGTTCGATGCACATGCGATAAGTGCAGTTATCACATGTAACAGGCTTCCATGATGAGCGGCCAGATAGCTCGGTCATGGCCATTCTTCCCCTCAGGATTTCGTTGAATGAAGTGCAAAGTTCCTGCGGTGTCGAGCGGTCCTTGCTGGCACGGGGCGCCTCGCATCATTGCGACACCAGATCTCCCTGCCGCAATTACCCAAGCAGCGCCCCCAAAACTCGGTGCGGGCGTTCCGCAGCGACATTGAGGCGTTCGACACCTGGTGCCAGATCGATGGTCGACCGACGCTGCCGGCACAGCCTGCCATGATTCGCGCATCTCTGGTGGATCGCGCGGCACAACCAGCGACACAATGGTGCCGCAGGTTGTGCCGCGCCTTCATTATCGGCTCGATACCGAGCCTCCATCAGCGCGTTTGCGTCGGCTCTGCAGACTTTCCTTTTAGATGGTCATTCTCACCTTGCAGGCGCCTCGGCGGGAAAAGGGCCGAGTTCAACGCCAGGGCCGGCCACTGCGGTTCCGCGGAAGCGTCAAAGATCTGCTGGTCGACCTTCCACTTGCGTCCAATATGCGGGCGGCTCCAGCTATACTGGGGAATTCCCTCACGAACCTGCGCGACAGGGCGTTGCATTTGGTCGCTTACGGCACCGGCCTGTGTGCCAGTGAACAACTGGCCGTCAAGGTCGAGGATCTTGTGGAGGCTGAGGACGCTGACGCTTGCCTCTTGCAGAGCAGGCGCCAGGGTTGATCAGGAAGGGGAGGGGCCTACCGCCCATTTGTCTTCGCGCAGTGTCACGGCAGTTTCGCTATGACCGGACCCAGCCGGAATATCTGCCGGGCCAAGATATAGGCGCGTCATCGTCTGCCGCCATGGCGGAAAGGCCCCGTTGGCCCCGGATGGATAGTAAGTCGCTGGCATGGAACGCGCGTTGGTTTGCCCAAGGATTTAAGGCAAAGGCTGCTGCTGTGGCGAGGATCGAAAACGGTTGGGGGCACGGGGGGCGTTGTATGCAGGATCAGGGACGCCGATTGCCAGTCTGGCTCGGTGCCCGGCTGGTGCGGAACTACAAGGGCAAAATGGCGCTGACCAAGGCAGGAAAGGTGCTGGCGCAGCGACCAGCCGCCCTATGGGCTGTGCTCACCACTATTTCTGTGCGAGTTCGATCACGCTGCCCAAACCCGGTTTGACGATCGCCTACGGGGCAACTGGGTTGTGTTTCTCAACATCCTGAACATCGAAGCGCAGACCGGTATTTCGCAGGATCGCTTTACCTCGCTGGTGAATGGCCTGACAGGAAGTGCTGAAGCTGGACTACCATTTCCGACCGCTGGTTTATATGCACGTGCTGCGGCCGTTGGTGTGGGTGGGACTGCGGGAGGAGCATCGAGGCGCCACAGAACGGCTATTCATCAAAACGCAGCTCTGGCAGGCGCCTTGGAAGTTCGGATCCCATGACTTTCTCACGCCGACGACACGACATTGATGCAGGCAGTCTGGGAGAGGTGTTTGAGCCAGATCCAGGTGTGATTCATGTAGAATCAACGGCCGTATCGGATAAGGCTAGGCGAGTTTGTCTCACCGGAACCGCGCATGTCGACCAAATCCGCTATCTTTCTCGACTTCGACAACGTCTTCAGCACCTTGTGGGATTTGGATCGCAATGCTGCCGTCAAATTCGCGTCGGAACCGGCAGACTGGCTGGAAATGCTTGCCAGCAGCTATCTCAGCGCATCTCCAAGGCGGTGGCTGGTTGCCCGGTGTTACCTGAATCCCGCCGGATACGTGCTGGACCCGGCCCGCCAAAACGAGCGCTACTATTATTCGAAGTTTCGGCCGGGGTTTGTGCGGGCGGGCTTTGAAGTCATTGACTGCCCGGTTCTTACCCGGGGTGGCAAGAACGCAGCGGACATTCGCATCGTCATCGATGCCTTGGACCTTCTGAACCATCGCACTCATTTCGATGAATTCGTACTTGCCTCGGGCGACTCGGATTTCACACCGTTGTTGCAGCGCCTCAGGGCCGAAGACCGGTTGATCACGATCGCTTCGCCCGGCTACCTCTCGTCTGCGTACACAGCTCTGGCGGATCAACTGTTAGGTTTTGATGCTCTTGAGGCCCTGCTGCAAGGGCAGTCAGACGCCACGGAGGAGCCAGCGTCCATGACTGTTCTTGCGACCGATGCAAACGTGGCCAAAGATGCCTCGGACAGCTTCGCTCAATTCATCAATCAGCGTTACGCTTCTGCCACCGCCCCCCTCAACCTTGCTGCCTTGGCTTCCGAAGTGGCACGAATCTGCCCGATGGCAAAGGACAGCAACTGGCTCGGCAAAGGCACATTCCGCGCGGCCGTGACCTCCTTGAAACTGCCAAATGTCCACTTTTCGAACCACCACTTGTGGGACGAGGAGCGGCACCAGCCGCCTGAAACGAAGGGTACGAAAAGTGCGTTGCCCGGTCCGAACGTGATGCTCACGCGCGCCGTGGAATTGCCCAGAATTGCGAGCGAAGATTGGCCCAAGGTGTTTCGGATTTTGGCGACCTACGCAGCCGCTCACGAGTTCAACCTGACGGAAGCAGGGATTTGGGCACGTGATGAATTGGCGAAAGAGGGTGTGCATACATCCCGCACTGCGCTCAATTACGTCATTCGCGGTACGTATTTCGGCGGCGTGCAATTGGATGCCAGAACTTCGCCATCGGCAGAGGACGTTGGAAAGGCATTCCTCAGCGCGCTGCTTGACCGCGCTGGTGCAGTAGGTGTGCCGCTTGATCCTGAAATGGAAAATACCTTGTGTCGCTGGCTAGGCTTGCCAGCGATGGGTCAGGCAGCATTGATGAACACGTAGCCATCAGCTACAAATCGTGTTGTGAACCCCGTCAGCTACAGCCGCTCGGCGTTCAAGACCATGCGTAAGATGCCAAGGGATACCGCCGAGCGTATCATGGGCAAGGTAGATCAATACCCTGCCGATCCTGCCTCACGCCCCTGCAACGCCAAGGCGTTGCAGGGGCGTGAGGGCATTCGGCTTCGGGTTGGCGACTGGCGGGTGATCATGCGGAATGGTGAGGTGCTGGCGGTGCTGGAAATCGGCTCGCGTGGCAGCATTTGCGGGGCGTAGGAGGCAAGCAGGGGTGAAATGGTTTCGATCCCTGCCGAAGAGTACTGGCGCCTTCTCGCTATCGCAGAGGGCATGTTCGACTTGGGGGGCCTATGACCGTGCTGTCGAGGCGCTGGCTTCGGGTGAGGACGACCTGCTGCCCGCCGAGATGGCGCGTCGGATCGTTGCCGGTGAGGCTCCTTTGCGCGTCTGGCGTGAGCATCGCGGTTATACCCAGTCCGCCTTGTCCGAGCGGTCTGGCGTCAATCGCGTGCAGATTGCCAACATCGAGGCTGGCACGAAGACCGGTTAGGTGGAGACGCTGAAGAAGCTGGCGGATGCCTTGGGGATGGCGCTCGACGATCTCGCCTGAGCCATCGCTAACCGGGTCTGGTGTGGGTCGGATTTTGGAATTTCCCAGTGCCAAAGTGCGATAACAATCAGCGCGCCAAATTCGGAAAATCGGTGCGTTTGGGCAGTATCTGGGTTCTGATAAGTCGGTGGGTCTTACGGGCCACAAAGTAGCTGAAATATATAGAAATGCTGCAATGCAGCAAATCCATGCGTAATAAACTCGCAGGTGTGAAGGGCGGCGAAGAACACGATCGGCATCATTTGTCATCGTCGCAGGGCGTGTTTGCAGCATGATCTTGCGCAAACGGCGTTAGGCTCTCCCTTCGCGCGGCATCATTTGGCTGCTGCAATAGGCGTTTCGCGCGGGACATCGGCGGAAACGCGCAAATCATATCCCAGAATGTCTCATGGGACCGGTCACGTCGATTGAAGCGGAAATTGAATTCGCCGAGGTATTTCCAGAGTTGGGCCGCGTCGTAGTGGACATGGTTGTCACGCAGGGCTCTCCTCAGGTGCATCCAGTAGACCTCGACAACGCCGTTGATACCGCAATATCTCTCCAGGAGTTCGATCCGGAATGTGCGGATCAGCTTCGTGTAAAAGCCGTGGCCTGACAGATGGCGCAGTTTTGCTTGATCTTCATAGACAAGGACAGAGTTGGGTGCGACGCGTGAGAGGAGGATCGGCGTGATCGTCCGGATGCGACGGTTTGGGATTATGCATGTCACAATGTGGTGGCGGTCGTAGATCGCCATGACCACTGTCCTTACATTTCTGCCGGTGTGACGATGTCTGACACCTTTGACCGTCGTGAACGATATACCTACGCGGACATCGGGCCCGCCCACCATGCGCCCTGCCTCGAGAAGCGCCATATGCTCACGTATGTGATCGGCAATCTTGAAGGACGTGCTTTTGCCGAGCCCAAGCAGTCTCCCGAGCATACTGAGTGGTACGCCGACTTTCGAGTTCGCAAAGTAGAGCATGGCATGGAGCCAGTGTGTCAGCGGGATGCGCGTCCGGTCGAACAGGGTGCCCGAGGTGGGCGTCAGGTAAATGTACTTGCAGCAACGGCCGGAATAGCGGCGGAAGTTTCGGATGCGATACATTATGACCGGCTTGCCGCAGGTATCACAAAAGACCCGGCCAGCGTATCTCACCATAAACATGTGGTCGACTATTGCGGTGTCATTTGGCAGCGCGGCACGAACAGCATGGATGCTGGTGCCTTCCCGTCCGGGCGGCGCCCAACGCATTCTGGGCGGAATTTTGCCGAGAAACGCCTCGGCGAAACGGCCGAACGAGTCATCCGCCCCACAAGGGGATGCTGCCTCGGCCTGGCGGACTTGAGGCACCGGCCGTTTTGCGGGAGGCGTAAGATTCGTCATAGGCCGACCGGGGTGCTGATGCAGGCGTCCATATGTTCGTGAGGCGCAGGAATGTCAGGAAAATTCGGAAAGGATGACAGCATGTCCCAATAAGTGTCGCAGGAGCGGTTGCGGCGATTATAGACAAAATTGAAGCTGTTTATGTATTTCCACAGGTTGCGGCGATCCACGCGCAAGTGACTCACTCTGAGATAGCGTTTCATGTGCCCCCAGTAGGACTCGATCTGCGCTTGGCTGATGCCGTTCTCATCAGCATAGATCTGCCTGGAATGGTTGACAGTAACGGTCTTCCATCCCTGCTTTGGCAAGGACCGGTATGATGCATGACCGTCGGTCACAATTATCGAGCCTTTGGCGACCAGTTTATCGACAAGCGGCAGGATCGTGGCCTGTCTCCTGTCCGGTATGATCGTCGAAACGAGTTCGCCGCGCGTGCACATGCCAAGGATGATCACCTTGTTGTGACAACCACTTTCGGAAAGTACGCCGCGAAACAGCGCTTCATCGATATGGACATGCTGGTCTGGCCCTCCGATCTTCCGGCGATTTTCAAGCAGAGCCATGTGGGTGCGTATGCGGTCGCAAAGATGGAATGCAGCCTGGTGCGAAACGCCGAGCAGACGCTGCGCGAGCGTTGCCGAAACGCCCGTCCGTGAATTTGCGAAGTAGAGCATGACAAGAAACCAGTCCCTCAGCGGAACTCTCGTCTGATGGAAGATCGAGCCTGCCGCAGGGTAGATTTCAACGTTCCTGCAGCATCGGGCCTTGAAAAAGCGTTTTGTGCCAACCTTGTACCAGGTGGCAGGGCGACGGCAGGCCAGGCACGGAAATCCCTGGCCAAACCGGACGTCGAAAAGATGGCGCAGACACGCGTCTTCGTCGGGAAAGACCTTTTCCATAAGGTCGAGGCTCGTCCCTTCAATGGAAGCGCCCACGTCCAGGATTGCTCGCGGCCGAAAGCCGAAGACGGGATCGCCGTAAATCCCCCAAGCTGTTCGCGGCGCGATACCGGGGAAGGGCTCGCATGTTCGCATGTCATCACATCGAGGCGCGCCTGCCCCTCGGCGGCGAGCCAGGCGGTTCGTCGCGCGAGAACACTGGGAATCGCGCCCCGCGTATTCCCCGTGGGTATTGTATTTCGCAGGCCACCCGACCTTAGCCGGAGCCCAGTGTTTTTTTGCTGACATGCAGCCCTGCTCTCACGACGAAGATCGAGCAGAGCTTCAACGATAGTGTGATGGTGACCGAAACGCAACTGCGACGGCAGGCGCGCCCTGCTTGCGCGAAGGCTCATCAGTTCCGAAAGTCATGTCCGTCCGGAGAGAAGCTTTTCCTATCCTGTCGGACACCGCCTCCTTGTCGAGGCGGTCATGCTCGGTCAGTCTTTCTGACGGACGTTGAATGTGCCTGAAACGCGACCGCCCCCGGCCGAGCCTGCAGAACCGGAACGTCCGTCAACGCTCGACAGACCCGAATCGAGGTCGATTACAAGACGGCCTCCGTTCAGCGTGTCGCCCGAGCGCCGCAAGGCGACGTTCCCGGTCATCGTGATGACGTTACGATCGAAGTCGTAGACCGCAACATCACCGCGCGCGCTTTCGCCTCCGCGCGTCACCTGTACCCCGCCCGTTGCATCGATGCGATCGATGCTGATCTCGCCCGGATTGCTGTAGGCCACCGTCGTGCGCGCAGCGCGCAGTCGAAGATCGGACTGCGAGATGTCGACATTGCCGGAAAGCACCACGCGTTTGGCCTTGTCCTGTACCTCGATGCGATCAGCCGCGTAGTTCACCGGAGCCTTGCTGTCGTGCCCGGCAATACCTTGCGCGAACAGCGCATTGGCGCCTGCAACCAGTGCAGTCGCCCCGGCGAAGCCGATCACGGCCATGCGAAACGGACGGGCGGCACGGAAGATCTCGAGCGTGGTCATGGCATCTTCATCCTGCCCGGCACCATGCGGAGGCGGGCGTTCCCTTCAAGCGTGACGGAGCGTTCCGACAGATCGGCGCTTATCCTGTCGGCAGAAAATGTTCCAGCCGGAATACGGCCTTCGACAGGCCCCCGGCTTCTGAGGCTCTTGGCTCCGAGGTCGATATCGACGTTCGTTGCCGTCATCCGATAGCCGTCCGATGTCTGGAAATTGATCGGGCCTGCAATATCGACAATCTCGTTGCCGAAATTGTAGTCGCCCTTTCCGGCCGTCAGCTGGGCCGGCCCGTCATCGAGCATGATCCGGGCGGTCAGCTGGTCGAGCTGGATCAGCGGAATGGCCTTGGTCCGCTGGACCGCAGAGCCGGCCGTGATCGAGAAGCCCCGACCTTCATTGTCCTGCCCTCGATACATCGCGCTCGATACCTGCATCCGGTCCTCGAGAACCGCGACCTTGCGCCGGTCGAGCAGGAAACTGATCTCGCCGCGTGGAGAAATCGGCGCGATGACCATGACCGCAATCAAGGCGCCTACCGCAGCTGGCAGCGCGCGCGCCAGGAAATGAACCAGTCTGTCGTGAAAACCGCCTGGCGCTGCAAAGCGGCGCCGACGGGTTCGCATCATGTCGGCTTCTAAGGTCATGCTGGTTGCCTGGAGCAAGACATCTTACTCGTGGCTGAAGATATCGCGGTCGGACCAGCCTGCGAGGTCGAGGCGCGCGCGCATCGGCAGAAAGTCAAAGCAGGCCTGCGCAAGTTCGGTGCGGTTTTCGCGGGCAAGCCGTTCCTCGAGGATTTTCTGCATCGCATGGAGATAGCGCACGTCCGAGGCGGCATATTCCTGCTGCGCATCGCTCAGGGTCGGCGCGCCCCAGTCGCTCGACTGCTGCTGCTTGGAGATTTCCTTGCCCAGCAGTTCGCGAACGAGATCCTTGAGACCATGGCGATCGGTATAAGTCCGCACCAGCTTCGAGGCGATCTTGGTGCAGAATACCGGCGCGGCTGTCACGCCGAGGTAGTGTTCGATTGCCGCAAGGTCGAAGCGGGCGAAATGGTAGAGTTTGACCCGGGCCGGATCGGCCAGGACCGCCTTGAGATTGGGGGCATCGAAGCTGCTGCCAGGCCCGAACCGGACAAGGTGTTCGTCACCGCCACCGTCTGAAATCTGGACGACGCACAGGCGATCACGCGGCGTGATCAGTCCCATCGTCTCGGTATCGACGGCTACCGCTCCGGTTGCCAGTACGCCCTCGGGCAAGTCTTCTTCGTGGAGATATACGGCCATCCCATGCGCTTAGGCGGTATGGGATGGCACATCAAGGGTGCAGGGCGAATGGCATGTTGCTTGCTGTCTGCCTTTATCGTTGCGTGCTGGGCGTGGCCAATCGGCGGGACGTTGCGGACTTGCCTGATCGACTGCCGGCGTGAGCTGCGGCGTCTGCGCGTTTTTACGTTGGGGGAAGGGACGCAAAAACGACATCGCAGCAAAGCAGGAGCAATTGCTGGGGGCGTTCGCTGCGAACTCTCGGGGGGCAAGCAATTCGCTTTGACCTTCCATCTTTTGCGTGAACTTGCTCGCGCGGAGCACCATCGGAGAGCGACAGGTCTTTCTGATTCTGGCCGCCGACCGTAATCCCCCAAAGCTGTCGATCAATGGCTTGGTTCAATCAGGCAAGGTGCACCGTGGTCGGGATGGGAGAGCGCTCGGCAGACCCGTAGCGCAATCGCGTTCGGCAAAGCCGCAGCGCTCTCTTGCGAATATGGTTTAGGCAATTTGCCCTAACGAGCCGTTAACGCCGCGGAAACCATATCGCCGCGGGAACGTAAACAGGCAGACCGCCAGTATGTATTGTCAGGACTTGCGAGAATCCTGACCTGCGCGCCGAATGCATCTGATGTTCCTTTCAATTCCCGCTAATGCGCACGAATATTCCCGGGATGACGTGATGGCGTGGACGACTCCCTCACCAAGGTGGCTGTGCAATGATTTGGTCGTTGTGGGTCCACGTCAGGATTAGTTAGATGGAGCAGGAGGTTGTCACCGTTGGATTGGACTTGGCGAAGAATGTGTTTCAGGTTCACGCCATCGCTGCCGATGATGCACAATTGATCAGTCGCAAGCTGCGCAGGGCCGAACTCATCCGGATTTTAGGTGCGTTCATGACGCAACAGCGCCGCATTATAACGCGTTACGATAAGACCGTCCTGTCGTTCGAGAGCTTCCTCAAGCTCGCAGCCCCAAGACTATGGCTACAATCTTTTGTCAACTAGGCGCACACGCGCGTTAGGCGCTTCACGGCATTGCCGCTCAGCTGAGGGCACTAGCGAGCGAGATCGATCGGCTTGAGGCGAAAATCCTCGATTGGCACCGTAACGAAGAGATGAGCCGCAGGCTGGCTACGATCTCTGGGGATCGGCCCGATCACAGCTTCGGCCATCGCGGCTGCGTTGCTCAACGCTTCACTGTTCCGATCAGGCCGTCAGTTTGACGCCTGGCTTGGGCTCACACTTCGTGCGAACAGCTCGGGCGACAAAGAGCGGTTCGGGGAAATAACCAAGCAGGGCGATGGCCATGTTCGCCGGCTTCGGGTGGTCGGTTCAACTGCCGTTATGCGAACGACGCGTAAGAATCCGGGTCGCCACCCTGGATGGCGGGCCTGCTTGAGCGCAACCCTGCGACGATCGCTACAGTGGTGCTCGCCAACAAAACAACACGAATTGCTTGGACCGTGATGACGCGGAGGCATGCTTTGACCGAACAGACCAAAGCGTGTTGAGTGGCGCCCACAGTTCGCACCTGCAGCAGCTTGGCTTGAAGATTTTCGGCGATTGTGCGAAACGGGCCTGGCCGGAAGGTTGGTGGGAGCCTGTTGGTACGGGGGGCGTCTAACGCGCCGAGCGTCACATTTGGTAAGGTA
>NZ_JBXUGN010000008.1:0-101623 GCF_057180545.1 Novosphingobium sp. HNCC26DJ243
TTGTCATCACGCCCAAGCATGGGCATCAATCGGGCCGTCGGCTCCACTCATAGGTGGAGGAAGGTAGGGGCTCAGACCATATGTTCGCGAACGCCTGCTGCCGGCCGAACGCGACGTCCTGGAAACCGACAAAATTCCTGACGATATCCTGCAGGAACTGCGGGAACTCGGTCTGTTCGGTCTCACGGTACCCGAAGAATACGGTGGAGCCGGGCTGAACGTGCAGCAATACATCCGCTCGATCCATGCTCGCAGCTACGCCATGCCCGCCTTTCGGTCGATTATCTGAATGAACATCGGCATGTTCTGCTCGGCTCTCAAGAATGGCGGAACTGCCGAACAGAAAGCCATCTGGCTGCCGCGCATCGCGAGCAAAAAAAAATCGCTTCCTTTGGCCTGACGGAACCGGGATCGGGTTCGGATTCCGCTGGCCTGCAGACATTTGCCGTAGAAGCCGAGGGCGGCTGGATCCTCAATGGCACGAAGCGTTACATCACCAATGCCCCGTCAGCGAGCGTGGCGCTGGTTATGGCGCGAACCACGAAGGAAAACCTTCCGAAAAATGCGCATGTGTCTGCGTTTATCGTTCCGCTTGAAACGCCCGGCATCACGATCGGAAAGTCCGACAAGAAGATGGATCAGGCCGGCAGCCATATATCCGATATCGTCCTCGACGATGTCCATCTGCCGTACGAGAGCCGGCAGGGCAGGCGACAGCTGCGTCCAGATCTATGGCGGTGCGGGATATCTGGCTGAATACGATGCGGAGCGGTTCTTTCGGGATGCCCGGATTTATCGCATCTACGAAGGCACAACGCAGATCCTGCAACTCCCGATCGCAAAGCATATGCTGCGCGAATTCCGAGGCGCAATCTAGAACGGTTTTCTTCCAGGTCCGGCTATTTGCGCGAGATCAAGGATCTTCTAATATAGCTCGGCAAGTGTGACCTTTCAGATGGAGGTAAAGGTCATGTTCAAGACCAATGTCGGCGGTATCGATCGCGTACTGCGCATCGTGGTTGGGCTAGTGCTGCTCGCGCTGGTCTTCGTCGGGCCGAAGACGCCTTGGGGCTATGTGGGGCTGGTGCCGTTGCTCACCGGGCTGTTGCGCACTTGCCCGCTCTATTCGCTGATCGGGCTGAACAGCTGTCCGCGCCCGTAGCGCGGCGTCTTGCCACGTGCGGATCGAGGCGGCATAGCCGCGCCCATGCATGACATCCGCCTGATCCGCGAAAACGCCGAAGCCTTCGACACCGCCCTCGCCCGCCGCGGGGTGCAACCGGTAGCGCAGTCGATCCTCGCACTCGATACGCGCCGCCGCGACATCGCCACGCGGATGCAGGAGGTGCAGGCGCGCCGCAACGAGGCATCGAAGGCGATCGGCGCGGCCATGGGCAAGGGCGACAAGGACACCGCCGAGGCGCTCAAGGCCGAAGTCGCCGCGATCAAGACCGAACTGCCCGAGCTGGAGGAAGACGAACGCCGGCTGACCGCCGAGCAGAACGCCGCGCTTGCCGCCTGGCCCAATCTGCCTGCCGCCGACGTGCCCGAGGGTGCGGACGAGGCGGACAATGTCGAAGTCAGCCGCTGGGGCACCCCGCGCGAATTCGCGTTCACGCCAAAGGAACACGCCGATCTCGGCCCGGTGCTCGGCCTTGATTTCGAGACCGGCGCGCTGATTTCTGGCGCACGGTTCACGTTCCTGAAGGGCGGGATGGCGCGGCTGCATCGCGCGCTCGCGCAGTTCATGCTCGATCGCCAGACCGGAGAGAACGGCTATCTCGAATGCATTCCGCCGCTGCTGGTCAAGGACGAGGCGGTGTTCGGCACGGGGCAGCTGCCCAAGTTTGCCGAGGACCTGTTCAAGACCACCGACGGACGCTGGATGATCCCCACCGCCGAAGTCAGCCTGACCAATGCGGTTCAAGGCCAGATCCTTGCCGACGCCCAGCTTCCCCTGCGCATGACCGCGCTGACGCCCTGTTTCCGATCCGAAGCAGGCGCGGCGGGGCGTGATACGCGCGGGTTCATCCGCCAGCACCAGTTCGAGAAGGTCGAACTGGTATCGATCACGCGGCCCGAGGATTCCGAGGCCGAGCACGAACGCATGACCGCCTGCGCCGAAGGCGTTCTCCAGGCTCTGGGTCTGCCCTATCGCAAGGTGCTGCTGTGCACCGGCGACATGGGCTTTACCGCGCGCAAGACTTATGACCTCGAAGTCTGGCTGCCGGGCCAGAGCGCGTACCGCGAGATCTCGTCGTGTTCCAACTGCGGCGATTTCCAGGCGCGGCGGATGAATGCGCGCTACCGCCCGGACGGCGCAAAAGGCACCGAATACGTACACACCCTTAATGGTTCGGGGCTTGCGGTGGGACGCACTCTGGTGGCAGTTCTCGAGAACTATCAATGCGATGATGGATCGGTGGACGTGCCCGAAGTGCTGCATCCCTACATGGGCGGGCTTACCCGCCTCATGCCCCTCTCCTGATGCGGCGCGCTGCCGCCGCAGTGCTGTTGCTGGCGGCGGCACCCGTCGCAGCGCAACAGAACGGGCGCGCACCCATCGTCGCCTGGACTTACGTCGTCCAGCCGGGTGACACCTTTGCCCAGATCGCTCGGCGCTGGGGCGTGGACATGAGGGCCCTGGGCGAGGCCAACGCGATTCCCAGTCCTTACATGATCCGCATTGGGCAGGTGCTTAGGCGACCGGAATACGCGAAGCCGACAGCAAGTCCGACACCCGCGCCCGGAGCAGCGCCCATCGCACCGGTCGCGCGCTCCACGCCCCGCCCTGCCCCCACACTGCGTCCGGCCTTGCCTGCGCGCGCCAAGCCTGCCCCGCGCGAATCCGATGCGCCGCGCATGCAGTGGCCGACCGAAGGCGCCGTGATTTCGCACTTCGGCGAAAAGGTTTCGGGAATTCCTTCCAACGGCATCGACCTTGCCGCGCTCTATGGCACCAAGGTGCGCGCGGCGGCGGCCGGCACGGTGATCTACGCTGGCAAGGAACCGGAACGCTTCGGACAGCTTATACTGATCGATCATGGTGGAGGCTTTGTCACCGCCTATGCCTATCTAGGCACGATGACGGTCAAGGAGGGCCAAGTGGTGACGGCGCGCGAACGCATCGCACTGGTGGGCCGGAGCGGCGAAGCCGTCCGCCCGAGCGTGCATTTCGAATTGCGCCGCAACAACGTGCCACGCGATCCCGAGTTGTACCTGCCGCCGCGCTTGTGATGCAGCTTAACCTGCCTGGACTGCGCCGGATCGGGCGCACACCGGGGACCATGCTGCGGCGCGCGCTGAAGGTTCCGGTCTGGGCGGATCTGGGCATCAGGCTGGGCGCTGCATTCGCGCTGATCAGCTTCGTCGTGCTCGTCCACTGGATCGACCGCGACGGGCTCAAGGACAGCCATGACGGCACGATCAGCTTTCTGGACGTCGTCTATTTCACGATGATCTCGATCACGACGACGGGCTTTGGCGACATTGCTCCGGTCAGCGATCGATCGCGCCTCATCGAAGCCGTCATCGTCACGCCGATCCGGATCGCGGTTCTCTTCATCTTTGTCGGCACCGCCTACAATTTCATCATCAAGCGCAGTTGGGAAAGGTGGCGCATGGCCCAGATCCAGAGGAACCTGACCGACCATATCGTGGTGCTCGGCTTTGGCATTTCGGGCTCCGAGGCCGTGGCCGAGCTGGTGGCGCGCGGCACCGATCCTGCGCGGATCGTGGTTGTCGATCGCGACGAGGCGCGGTTGGCCGAGGCGGCCGGCATCGGTTGCAACGTGATGAGCGGCGATGCGACGCGCGATGCGCTCCTGATGGACATCCGCATCGCGAGCGCCCGGTCCGTGCTCGTATCGGCGGGCAGAGACGACACATCGATCCTTATAACGCTAACCGCGCGGCACCTCGCGCCTCGCATTCCGATCAGCACTGTGGTTCGCGCAGCTGACAACGAAGGCCTGGCGCGGCAGGCGGGCGCCAGCACCGTGATCAACCCTGTGCGCTTCACTGGCCTGCTGCTGGCCGGCTCAGCCCACGGCACGCACGTCGCCGATTACCTTACCGATCTCGCCTCGATCGAGGGGCGGGTGCAGCTCGTCGAGCGGCCAGTCAGCGCGGATGAAGTGGGCAAACCGCTTTCAGCCCTTGCCACGCAAGGTCGCGGACTGCGCATCTACCGCAGAGGTGCTGCGATCGGCTTTTGGGAAGAGGCGGCTGGCAGGCTCGAACAGGGCGACGTAATCGTCGAAATCGTGCCGACGCCTTCCTAGCCGAGCAGGTAGAAGGCAAGTCCCATCGCGAGATAGGCGGATATCCAGAAACCGCCGTCAATCAGAGCGAGCCGCGTGCTGATGCGCTGCTGGGTGTAGCTGATCCATAGCGAGGGAATGACGAAGGCGATGGCGAGCCCGCCCGACATCATGAAATAGAGCCACCATTTCACGGCGAGGGTGTCAGGCCCGACGCGCGCGAACATGTGGCCCATCATCGTTGCGGAAACGAGCAGCAGCGCGGCGGTTATCGCCGTCGTGCGCCAGGGCGAGCGGCGAATGCCGAGGCCACCCGGCCCGACAACCTCCAGACGCGCACGCCCGAACAGCGGGCCGTACCACGCGGCGGATACGGCGAGGGCCGCGAAAACTGCAACGACGACGGCAAGCCAGTTGACCGGACCCATGATGTTCCTTCTCTCGCGCCCCGCAGCGCAATCTGCTACGCCTGCAAAGCCCGCTTGGCAATCACAGCCTAACGCACGTGACGCGCAGGCAAAATTGGCCTATGGGCCGCCCCGAGATGGCAACCCAGATTCCCCCCCGCAAAATTCCCGAAGCTCCCAAGGTGGGCATGGTCAGCCTTGGCTGCCCCAAGGCCCTTGTTGATTCGGAACGGATTCTTACCCGTTTGCGCGCCGATGGCTATGCCATGAGCGCCGATTACGCGGGCGCCGATGTGGTGCTGGTCAATACCTGCGGCTTCCTCGATTCCGCCAAGGAAGAAAGTCTTGCCGCAATTGGCGAGGCCATGGCCGAGAATGGCCGCGTGATCGTGACCGGGTGCATGGGCAACGAGGCCGAAGCCATCCGCGCGCGCTTTCCGCAAGTCCTGGCGGTGACCGGCGCACACCAGTATGAGGCCGTTGTCGAAGCCGTGCACGAGGCCGCGCCGCCGAGCATGGGGCCCTACATCGACCTCATCCCGCAGGCAGAGCCCGGCGACGTCAAGCTCACGCCGCGCCACTACAGCTACCTGAAGATTTCCGAAGGCTGCAATCACGCCTGTGCGTTCTGTATCATCCCGTCCTTGCGCGGAAAGCTTGCCAGCCGCCGCATCGATGCGGTGCTGCGCGAAGCCGAGAAGCTGGTTGCCGCTGGCACGAAGGAACTGCTGGTCATCAGCCAGGATACCTCGGCCTATGGCGTGGACGTGCGCCACGAGGAGCGGATGTGGAAGGGCAACCCCGTGCGCACGCACATGACCGACCTTGCGCGCGAGCTGGGCAAGCTGCGCACTCCCGAAGGCGAAACGCCGTGGGTGCGCCTGCACTACGTCTATCCCTACCCGCATGTCGACGCGGTGATCCCGCTCATGGCCGAGGGGCTGGTCACGCCCTATCTCGACATCCCGTTCCAGCACGCCAGCCCCAACGTGCTGCGCGCGATGAAGCGGCCGGCAAACGAGGCCAAGGTGCTCGACCGGATCAAGGCCTGGCGTGCGATCTGCCCGGACATCGCGATCCGTTCGAGCTTCGTCATGGGCTTCCCCGGCGAGACTCAGGCCGATTTCGAATATCTGCTCGAATGGCTCGAGGAAGCGCAGCTCGACCGCGTGGGCGCGTTCCGTTTCGAACCGGTGGCCGGCGCTGCGGCGAATGACCTGCCAGACCAGGTGCCCGAAGCGATCAAGGAAGAGCGCTACGCCCGCCTGATGGAAAAGACCGAGGCAATAAGCGCGGCCAAGCTTGCCGCGAAGATCGGCCGCACGATCCCGGTGATCATCGATGAAGTGGGCGAGCCCGACGAGGACGGCGATATCGGCGCGACGGCCCGGTCACAGGCAGATGCACCCGAGATCGACGGCGCGGTCTATCTGCGCGAGGTGCCCGCAAGCCTCAAGGCCGGGGACTTTGCGCAAGTGCTGATCGAAGACGCCGACGCCCACGACCTTTACGGCGTGATTGCTGGCTGAGCCAAGCCCGTCCCGCCACGCTCGGCATGAGGTGGCGGGATAACAGGCGATATTACTGGTTCGGGTCCTGCACCTTGAACGGATCGGTGGCATCCGGCTTTGTCGGCATGGGCGAGCGAGGCAGCTCCTTGTCGCTCATTGCAGCCTGTAGCAGCATTCCCGCCAGAATGACGGACGCCTGGCGCATGTCGTCCGCGCGCATGTGGTCGAGCGTGTCGATGCTCGAATGGTGGACGCGGCTTTCGTAGTCGAGCGGGTCCTGGATGAACTGGTAGCCGGGCAGACCGATCGCCTGGAGATAGACGTGATCGGTGCCGCCGGTCTTGCTCATCACGACTTTGTCCGCGCCGAGCGAATTGAACGGCGCGAGCCATTCGCGCAGCAGCGAGGCCGCACCGATGTTGCCCTCGGCATAGATGCCGCGGAACTTGCCCGAACCGTTGTCCATGTTGAAGTAGGCCTTGAGATCGGCATACCCGGCCTTGGGCGTGATCGGATAGGCATTGCGCCATGCCGAGTAGCTATCAATGCCCTTGAGCGCCGGATCGACCGGGCGCGTGGCAAGATGCTGCTCGATATAGGCTTTCGAGCCAAGCAGGCCCTGTTCCTCGCCGCTCCACAGCGCAAAGCGGATCGTACGTTTGGGCCGGACGCCCATCTTCGACAGGAGGCGAGCCGCCTCGATCACCGCGACGCTGCCCGCACCGTTGTCGGCCGCGCCGTCGCCCGCGATCCAGCTGTCGAAGTGTGCGCCCGCCATGACGTAGCCCGCCTTGGGATCGGTCCCGGGGATTTCGGCGATGACGTTGTCGGCCATCAGGTCCATTTCATCGAAGCTGGCGTCGATGTTCATGGCAAGTTGCGGCGCAGCTCCGGTCCTGGCCAGACGCACCAAGCGGCGATAATCTTCCTGCGCCATGTCGATCGCGGGCAATGCCAGCGTTTCGCCCGGCGTGAAGTCGTAGCCCTCGCCGTGGACCAGCTTGCCATCGCGGTAGGTCATGCGCACCATGGCCAGCGCGCCTTCGGACTTCAGGAACAGCGAAAGCTTGCGCAGGAAGCCACGCCGCGCGGTCTGCAGGGCGGTGGCTTCGGGATCGTGGCGCGGGAGAGTGTAGACGTCATCCTCGGCGATGTCGGCGGCCGACAGGCGCTTGAACGGCGGTTCCTTGGATTCGCTCGTATCGCCCGGCAGGCTGACCAGCACGATCCTGCCCGAAAGCTTGCCCTTCCACGCGTCGAAGTTCTCGACCTTGCTCATCGGCGCGACGACGACAGGCGCACTGATCGTGCCGCCGGTGGCCGGCGACCATGCGACCGGCAACACCGTCAGTGGCAGGCTGCGCGGCGTGGTCATCGCCGCCGAATACGCCTTCAGGTTCCACCCGAGCCCGAACTCGAACGGCTCGCGGTGGATGTTCTTGAGACCGTATGAAGCGAACTTTGCCACGGCCCATTCCTCGGCCTTGCGGTGGTTCTCCGAATTGGTCAGGCGGGGGCCGATGCGGTCCATCAGTTCCGATGCAGTCTCCATCGCGTCGGACCGGTTGAGGCCTTCGTCGAGGAGCTGCGAGATCATGCGGTCTTCTGCCGGGCCAGCCGCGACCGGCGCAGCGGAAAGGCAAAGGGCGATGACGGCGGCGCTGGCCACCGTGCGCAGACGATTGTTCATGCGTGGAAAACTCCCCGGGTCGGTTTCTCTGGCAACTATCTTGCCATTCGCCCGAGGAAAGCCAAGTGCTTTCATGCAGGTTTCATCAGCCAGTGACTGACGCCCCACTCCCTCCCCTCGCGATTGCCGAACAAGCCCGCCGTGGCGAGGTAGAACAGCCGCCAGCGCCGAATCCAGAGCGGGGTATCCTTGCCGTAGACGCTGCGCAGGACTGGCTCGATCTCGCCGATGTTGGCATCGAACAGCGCCAGCCAGTCGAGCGCGGTGCGTTCGTAATGGGTGCCGTCCCAGCGCCAGTCCGCCTCGACCTCGAACAGGTCGGCGAACTGGTGGATCATGGTGTGGCTGGGCATGATCCCGCCAGTGAAGAAGTACTGCGCGATCCAGTTCGACTTGTCGGCGGTGTCGAAGCGATAGGGATAGCGCTCGTGGCTGAACACATGGAGGAACAGGCGACCCTCGGGCCTGATCCAGCCTCGGATCCGTCCCAGCAGTTCGCGCCAGTTGGCCATGTGCTCGAACATCTCGACCGAGACGACGCGATCGAAGCGACCGTCAGGTCGAAAGGCATTCATGTCCGCGGTGAGCACCGTCAGGTTCGGCAGGCCGCGCTCGGCCGCGCGTGCGCGTATATGCTCGCCCTGCGGCCGCGAGTTGGAGACGGAGGTGATGCGCGCATTCGGAAAGCGAGCTGCCATGTAGAGGCTGAGCGAGCCCCAGCCGCAGCCGAGTTCGAGAATGTCCTGGCCGTCGGCAAGCGCGGCATGTTCGACCGTCGCTTCGAGCGCCGCGAGTTCTGCCTGCTCCAGCGTTTCGCTGCCCGCAGGATAGAAGCAGCTCGAATATTTGGCGTTCGGCCCGAGGCTCAGTTCGAAAAAACGGGGTGGCAGTTCGTAGTGCTGCTCGTTTGCCGCCTCGGTATGTTCGGCGACGGGGCGCTGCGCCATCCATGCGGCGAAGACGGCAACGGCAGGCCTGTCGCGATGAAGCGCTCGGCGGCGCTTGTTGCACAGGAAATCCACGCCGGCGCGCGTCAACCAGTCTGGCAACGGGGCACGTTCGACAAGCGCAATGGCAGGGGCAAGGAGGCTCACGAAAGGAAGCTAGCCACGCAGGTGTGACTTGTGTCAACCTGCCCGCACGGGAGCGCTCTATAACAGGCAAGGAAGCGGTAGGGATAGCGCCGCCATCTGGCCGTGCGAGGGGGAATTCGTGTCGATGAGCCGCACAGGCGCGCTTGATATAGCCGTTGTCGGAAGTGGAATTTCCGGCCTGTCCGCCGCGTGGCTGCTTTCCAAGGGCCACAAGGTGACCCTGTTCGAAGCGGCCGACCGGCTTGGCGGACACAGCAATACGGTGGAAGCGTGTGGCGTGCCCGTCGACACCGGCTTCATCGTGTTCAACGACCGCACATACCCGAACCTTACCGCATTGCTGCAGCATCTTGACGTCCCGACACGCGAAACGGTGATGAGCTTTGCGGTATCGCTCGACCACGGCAGGCTCGAGTATTCCGGCGACTTGCGCGGTCTGTTTGCACAACGGCGCAATCTGGTTTCGCCGCGCTTCTGGTCGATGCTGCGCGACCTGGTGCGGTTCTACAAGGCTGCGCCGCGCGATTTGCCCGATATGGGAGAGCAGGGCCTCGGGGCCTATCTCGACGGTCTGGGCTGTGGCGCAGCATTCCGCGACGATCACCTCTATCCAATGGCAGCGGCGATCTGGTCGACCCCGGTCAAGGACATCCCCTACCATCCCGCAGCAGCCTTCGTGCGGTTCTTCGAGAACCACGGGCTGCTGCAGTTCCGCGAACGGCCAATGTGGCGCACGGTCGAGGGCGGAAGCCGTGAATATGTGAAGCGAATCAGCGCATCGTTCGCCGATCGCGTGCGCCTGTCCTCGCCCGTGCGTGCGGTGCGGCGGCTGGCAAATGGCGTCGAGATCGACGCCGGAGCCGGCTTTGAGCGGTTCGATCACGTGGTGATCGCTGCGCATGCGGATCAGGCGCTGGCCATGCTGGTTGACCATGACGCCGAGGAACGCGCGCTGTTGGGGGCGTTTCCCTATCGCAGAAACGAGGCCGTGCTGCATTCGGACGCACGACTGATGCCGCGTCGGCGCAAGGTGTGGTCGGCATGGAATTACGCGGCCGAGCGATGCGCCGATGAGCACCAGCTTTCGGTGACCTATTGGATGAACCGGCTGCAGCATCTGCCGACAAACAATGAGCTTTTCGTGACGCTCAATCCGCTGGTCGAGCCCGACCCGGAGCTGGTCCATAGGCGCGAGATCTATCACCACCCGGTTTTCGATACGGCTGCGGGCCTTGCCCAACCGCGCCTGTGGTCGCTGCAGGGTAGGCGGCGAACGTGGTTCTGCGGCGCATGGTTCGGCGCAGGCTTCCACGAGGATGGGCTTCAGGCAGGCCTGGCCGTGGCCGAGCAACTGGGGGCCTTGCGCCGTCCATGGCAGGTCGAGAACGAATCCGGGCGTATCCATGTGACGCACCGGGCGCGCGCGCCTGAACCGGCGTGATGGAGGACGGCGCGCTCTATCTGGGCCATGTCCTCCACCGCCGCCTGCGTCCGCGCGTCCATGTGCTGCGATACCGCGTGCTGCACGTGCTGATCGACATCGACCGGATCGAGGCGCTCGCCCAGCGCCTGCGCCTGTTTGCGCACAATCGCTTCGGATTGTTCGCCTTCCATGACCGTGACTACGGCGCGGGAGACGGAACGCCCTTGCGAGCCCACGCTGAAGGACTGTTGCGCAGCGCTGGAATCGAGCCCGGTGGCGGGGCGATCCGGCTGCTCACGATGCCACGCGTGATGGGCTATGCCTTCAATCCGTTGAGCACGTGGTTCTGTCATGCGCGCGACGGCGCGTTGCAGGCGGTGATCTACGAGGTTTCGAACACTTTTGATGAACGGCACAGCTATGTAATCGCGGCCGATCCGGCGAGCCGCGAAGTACGGCAGAGCGCGCAAAAGCGGTTTCATGTCTCGCCATTTTTGCCGATGGACATGGCATACGCCTTCCGCGTTCATGTGCCCGACCAGCGGCTTGGCATCGGCATCATCGTTTCCGATGCCGGAGGCCCCCTGCTATCGGCGATCCATACCGCCCGGCGAGAAGAACTTACCGACGCTGCCCTATTGCGATCTGCACTGTCCTATCCGCTGGTCACTCTCAAGGTGACGGCGGGCATCCATTGGGAAGCGCTCAAGCTATGGCTCAAGCGCGTGCCCCTGTTCCGCAAGCCGCCACCTCCGGAAGCAGCATTTACGCGCGGGACCTGATCAGAACAACTTGGTGAGCAGGTAAAAGGCCGCGCCGACGCTGGCACTGGCCGGAATGGTGATGAACCAGGCCATGACCACGCGCTGCGCCACGCCCCAGCGCACCGCGCTGGCACGTCTGGCGGCGCCGGTGCCGATCACGCTGCCGGTGATGGCATGGGTGGTGGAGACAGGAATGCCGAGCGCGCTTGCCCCGAACACCACGATCGATCCCGCCGACGAGGCGCAGAAGCCGGTGTGGTGATTGAGGCGCGTGATCTTTGTGCCCATGGTCTTGATAATCTTCCACCCGCCCGACATCGTTCCGAGCGATATGGCAAGATAACAGGAGATCACCACCCATTCGGGGATATGGAATTCCCCCTTCAGATAACCGGTCGAATAGAGCAGGACGGTGATGATGCCCATGGTCTTCTGCGCATCGTTTCCGCCGTGGCTGATCGAATAGGCTGCTGACGAAACGAGATGCAGGCCCTTGAAGATGCCCTCGGCGCGGCGCGGCTGGAATCCCCGGAACAGCCAGCTCGTCAGCAGGACGAACGTCATCGCCAGGACGAAACCGATGGTGGGCGACAGGAAGATCGCGAAAAAGGTCTCGATCGTCTTCTTGGATTCGATGGCGCCCAGGCCGCCATGCATCACGCCCGCCCCCAGCAGGCCGCCGATCAGCGCATGGCTCGATGAGGAGGGGATGCCCTTCACCCAAGTCACGACGTTCCAGAACATCGCGCCCACCAGCGCCCCGAACACGACTGCGGGGGTGACGATGTCCTTGTTGATGATGCCCTTGCCGATCGTGTCGGCCACGTGAAGCCCGACCAGCCAGTAGGCGGCAAAGTTGCCGGCTGCTGCAAAGACCACCGCGCCAACCGGCGAGATCAGCCGGGTCGAGACCACCGTGGCGATCGAATTGGCGGCATCATGCAACCCGTTGAGGAAGTCGAACGCCAGCGCCAGCGCGATCAGGCCGACCAGCAGCGGAAAGGCGATCTCGTGCATCGGGAATGCTCCTGGCCAAAGCCGTCAGGCGTGGTCGATGACCAGCGCGTCGATCTCGTTCGCCACATCCTCGAAGGCGTCGGCGATCTTCTCGAGGTGCTTGAAAATCTCGCGCGCGACGATGAAGGCGACCATGTCGCCATCGGTGCGATGGCGCTGGAAATTGGCCTTGAGGCCCGCCTGGTGGATGAGGTCGACCTCGCCTTCGAGCTGGACGATGCGCTCGGTCAGCTTGTGGAGGGGCCCGCCGTTGCGCTCGACATCGCGCAGCAGCGGAATAGCTTGCGCGATCAGGTTCACTGCCTCGACGATCTTGTCGGCCATGGCCTGCATTTCAGGCTCGAATGTGGCTATCTCGTAGAGTTCGATGGCCGAAGCTGCGGCCTGCATCTCGTCGATCGTATCGTCCATCGCGCCGATCAGCGAGGTGATCGCGCCGCGGTCGAACGGCGTGAGGAAAGTGCGGCGCACGGTGAACAGGACTTCACGAATGACGTCGTCCGCGTCGTGTTCGCGGTCGCGGATGCGGCCGATCCATTGCGCGGCATCGCCCTGCGAACGGGTCAGCTTGGCCAGGGCATCGGCTGCATCGACGCAGGCCGCCGCATGGCGCTCGAACATGCCGAAGAAGTCGCCCGTCTTGGGCAGGAGACGCTGGAACCAGCCGAACATCGCAAAGCTTCCCGTGTTGCCGTTATGCTTGCCGGGGCGACTCACGGCTCCGGTGCCGTCGGCCTAGGGCAGTCACGAAACCGTAACAATCCTGCTCGCGGATGTTGTCCACATCGCGGGCTAGAGCCAGCCGATGCTGCGGAATCGCAGCCACAAACCGCCGCAGATCGTGACAATCACGCCCCAGACAGCGAAGTAACCGTAATGCCAGCGCAATTCGGGCAGATAGTCGAAATTCATGCCGTAGATTCCGGCAATGGCGGTGGGCACGGCAAGGATCGCTGCCCAAGCCGCGAGCGAACGCGTCATCTCGCCCTGGCGGTGCTGTTCGAGCAGGCTCGCGGTCTCGACGATGGCGGCGAGCGTTTCCTTGAGGCCGCGCATCCGCGCCATCGCACGGCGCACGTGGTCGAGCACGTCACGGAACCAGATGCGCGCAGCAGGATCGATGCAGGGCAGATCGGCAACGACCAGCCGCTCGACCATTTCCTCCATCGGACCGATCACCCGTTCGAACCGGCGAAGCTGGCGGCGCAGTCGGAAGATGCGGCGGATGACCGACTGCTCGGGGAAAACGTCGATCGCCGCCTCTTCCATCTGCTGGGCAATGTCCTCAAGCCCGTCGAGCAACGGCAGGTAGCCATCGACGATGAAGTCGAGGACGGCGTGCAGCACGTAGTCCGAACCCTCGGCCATGCGCTCGGCCTGCGTCTCAAGCTGTTCGCGCAGTTCGGAATGCGCGCGCGTGCTGCCGAAGCGAACGCTGATCAGGTAGCCAGGCCCGACAAAGAATGCAGTCTGGCCGTAGACGATCTCCTCGCCCAGCATGAGGTCGGCCGTGCGCGCAACAACGAACAGCGTCTTCCCGTAGACTTCGACCTTGGGCAACTGGCGCGGATTGAGCGCGTCCTCCACGGCAAGGGGATGCAGGCCATACTGCTGGCGGACCAGATCCATCTCCGCCGCGCTCGGCTCGCACAGGCCGATCCAGTCGAAGGTGTGCGCGGGCAATTCCGGCGCGGGCGTGCCATCAAGCATGATCGCTTCATCATGCGCGGTTCCGTGGCTGTAGCGGCGTGCTGCGATCAGGGTCATGCTTACACCAGTGGCAAAGTGCAAACGGACTCGCAATCGCGCAAAGACGTGCTAACATTTCTGTAAATAGAAGACGGAGAGAGACCTTGGGCGTTCAGCAGTCCATTGCAACCACGGCAGACGTGGATGTCCTGATCGTCGGTGCAGGCATTTCGGGCATCGGCATGGCCGCGCACATGAAGATGCTTTGCCCCGACCGCAGCTTCGCGATTGTCGAGCGTCGCGGCCAGATCGGCGGCACCTGGGACCTTTTCCGATATCCGGGCGTGCGATCGGATTCCGACATGCACACGCTGGGGTTCATCTTCGAGCCTTGGAAGCACGAAAAATCGATCGCGGACGGTCCTGCCATCCTCGACTATCTCAACCACATTGCCGACGAACGCGACATCCGTCGCCACATCCGTTTCGACAGCAAGGTGCTGAGCGCCGATTTCGACAGCGCCGCCGCGCACTGGGTTGTCACGACGCAAGGGGGCGACGGACAGCGCAGCCGGCTGACCGCGCGCTGGCTCTATCTCGGTGCGGGCTACTACGATTACGACAAGCCATACGAAGCCGACTTTGCCGGACGCGAGGATTTCAAGGGCGAGATCGTCCATCCGCAGTTCTGGCCCGAGAACCTCGACTATACAGGCAAGCGCGTGGTCGTGATCGGATCGGGAGCCACCGCCGTCACAATCGTGCCTTCCATGGCCGACAAGGCCGCGCACGTGACGATGCTCCAGCGCACGCCGACCTGGTACATCACCCGCCCCGCCAAGGACGCGATCGCCAACTTTCTGCGCAAGATCCTGCCCGAGGAACTTGCCTATCGCATCACCCGGTTCAAGAACGTCAAGATGCAGAACCTGCTGTTCAAGCGCGCGCGCGAACGGCCCGAGAAGGTCCGGGAATTCCTGACCAACCGCCTGAAGGGCATTCTGGGCGACAAGTATGACGCCAAGGCCTTTACCCCGCCCTACAACCCGTGGGAGCAGCGCCTGTGCCTGGTGCCGGATGCGGACCTGTTCGAAGCGATCAAGGCCGGGACGGCGAGCGTCGTGACCGACCAGATCGACCGCTTCGATGCGACCGGCATCCAGCTCAAGTCGGGCAAGCACCTCGATGCCGACGTGATCGTGACTGCAACCGGCCTCAAGATGGTCATGGCAGGGAACATCGCGATCAGTGTGGACAGCGTGCCGGTCGATTTCGCGGATCGCTATTATTACAAGGGCGCGATGTTCTCGAACGTGCCCAATCTGGCGGCAGTGTTCGGCTATCTCAATGCCTCATGGACGCTGCGTGCCGACATCAACGCGCGCTATGTCTGCGACGTCCTGAACGCGATGAAGGCCGACGGCAGCGACATCGCAGTGCCCCGGCTTGCGCCCAATCACGGCCTCGACGAGGACAACATCTACGATTTCTCGTCGGGCTACATCAACCGCGCGCGGCATCTCCTGCCCAAGAGCGCGAGCGACATGCGCTGGCGGCTCAATCAGGACTACGTGCGCGATCGCGTGTGGATGCGCGACGACCCGATCGAGGACGGTGTCCTGCAACTGGGCAAGGCCCGTGCGGCATTGCAGCACAAGGTGCAGGCGGAACCCGTGCAATAGCGCTTTTGCACAAGGGTGCGATGCGTTACGCTCGCGCCCCATGACCAGCGAATCCCGCATCTGGACCGCCGCCCTGATCGTCGTTGGCGACGAAATCCTCTCAGGCCGCACGCAGGACAAGAATATCGCCCAGGTTGCGAGCTGGCTTGGCGTGCAGGGCATCCGCCTGCGCGAGGTGCGCGTGGTGCCCGATGTGATGGAAGCTATCATCGAAGCGGTGAACACGCTTCGCGCCCGCAACGACTATCTGTTCACTACCGGCGGGATCGGCCCGACGCATGACGACATCACAGTCGACGCGGTGGCCGAGGCACTGGGCGTGGAAGTTGTGGTCCATCCCAAGGCGCGGGCGATTCTCGAGAGCTACTACGCCACGCGCGGCGGCCTCAACGATGCGCGCCTGCGCATGGCGCGCGTACCGGCAGGCGCGGACCTGATCGAGAACAAGGTGTCGGGCGCTCCGGGCATCCGTGTCGGCAACGTCTACCTGATGGCAGGAGTGCCGGGCATAACCGCGCAGATGCTTGACGGACTGACCGGGACATTGGAAGGCGGACTGCAACTGCTTTCGGCCACGATCGGCTGCTGGGTTGCCGAAAGCGAGATTGCAGACTTGCTGCGCGAGACCGAGAAGACCTTCGAGGACTGCCAGATCGGCAGCTATCCCTTCTTCCGCGAAGGCAAGACAGGCGCGAATTTCGTGATCCGTTCGGTCAGCGAAGATCAGTTGAAGGCCTGCGCCCACGCTCTCGAGAAGGGTCTCGCGGCAATGGGACGTTTTCCGGTCGCAGGCGGGATCTGAACCGATGCTCGATCGACGCCTAGCTCTGCTCGCGCCATTTGCCATGCTGCTGATGGCCGCAACGCCGGTGAAGAAGCGCGCTGCGCCAGCCCGTCCTGCGCTGCCAAGCTATGCCGTTCCTTCAAAGGCCCCGCTCCCGGACAAGGTGCGCATCGCGCTTACCACCGAGATGGGGCCGATCGTGGTCGAGGTGGACGTGAAGCGGGCGCCTGCCAGCGCCACCAATTTCGTCCGATATGCCGAAACGAAGCGGTTCGATGGCACGGTCCTGTACCGTGCGATGCACCTCAAGTGGGGCGAGCAACCCAACGGCCTGATCCAGGGCGGCACGCGCGGCGATCCGCGCCGGAACCTGCCCCCGATAGCCCACGAACCAACCGACCAGACGGGCATCCTGCACAAGGCTGGCACCTTGTCGATGGCGCGCTATGCCCCCGGCACGGCCACGGGCGACTTCTCGATCATGGTTTCGGACCAGCCGGGGCTGGATGCGCAGCCTGACTCGTCCGACCCTGAAGCCAAGGCGGGTTATGCAGCCTTCGGACAAGTGGTCGAGGGCATGGACGTAGTCAGGGCCATTTTTGCCGCACCGATCTCGGAGACCGAGGGCGAAGGTATCATGCGCGGGCAGATACTGGCCCAGCCGGTCAAGATCCTGACCGCCCGGCGCCTTCCCGATCCCGTCCCGGCGACCGCGCCAGCACCCTGACGTGAGGCGCTTGACCCTGGCCGGCGCGCTCGCGCTGTCAGGCTGTGCCGGGGCGGACCTGCCGCGCTTTGAACGAACGCTGGCTGCCAACGACAGCGCTACAGCCGCGCTGGGGCAATGGTGCGCCGCCAAGGAGATCGCACAGCCTCCGACCATCCGCGCCCAGGCCGACCGCGCGGCGAGCGTTTCACCGTCGCCTGCGACCCGCGGCAAGCTTGGCGTGACTGCGGACGAGCCGGTTGCCTATCGCCACGTGCGGCTCACCTGCGGCGACACGGTCCTGTCGGTTGCACAGAACTGGTACGTTCCGTCGCGCCTGACGCCCGACATGAACCGGACTCTCGAGACAACCGACATGCCGTTCGGCAAGGTGGTTGCGCCGCTCCACTTCCGGCGTGAACGGCTGGGCTCGGTGCGAGGGAAAAGTGCCGAATGCCCCACTGGCACCGTCCTCTCGCATCGCGGCGTGCTGCGCCTTGCAGATGGCCGCGCGATCAGTTTCGTCGTCGAATGCTATACCCGCGCCAACCTCAATCGCGCGGGTTGACCGTCCAGTCCATTGCCGCTTCGGCGTAGTGTTCGAGTTCGCGCCAGTGACGATCCCAGCCGGGCCCGCGCTTTTCGGGCGGGATCACCGCCTCGACCTGCAGGCGGGCGATCGTGACCGGGTTCTGGGACGCTTCGGGATCTGACATGCCCCGCTCCTAGACGAGTGGCGCGGACAGAAAAAGGGCCGGAGAGGTCTCCCTCCCCGGCCTTCTTTTTCAGTCAGCACTGGCTGGATCAGCCGGCGTGAACCTGGGCAACGTCGATCTTCAGGCCGGGACCCATCGACGAAGACAGGCCGACCTTGCGCAGGTACTTGCCCTTGGCGCCGGCAGGCTTCGCCTTGACGATCGCATCGACGAAAGCGTCGAAGTTGGCACGCAGCGCTTCGTCCGAGAACGAGAGCTTGCCGATGCCGCCGTGGATGATGCCGGCCTTTTCGACGCGGAATTCGATCTGGCCGCTCTTGGCTGCCTTGACCGCATCAGCGACGTTCGGGGTGACGGTGCCGAGCTTCGGGTTCGGCATCAGGCCCTTGGGACCCAGCACCTTGCCGAGGCGGCCGACGATGCCCATCATGTCGGGCGTCGCGATCACGCGGCCATAGTCGAGGTTGCCGTTCTGCATGTCTTCCAGCAGGTCTTCGGCACCGACCTTGTCGGCACCAGCGGCCAGAGCCGCTTCGGCCTTGTCGCCACGGGCGAACACGGCGACCTTGACGTCCTTGCCGGTGCCCGAAGGCAGCACGACCATGCCACGGACCATCTGGTCGGCGTGGCGCGGATCGACGCCGAGGTTCAGCGAGACTTCGAGGCTCTCGTCGAACTTGGCGCTCTTGAGGTCCTTGAGCAGCTTGATGGCGTCATCGACGGCATAGAGCTTCTGGTTGTCACCCAGCTTTTCGGCGAGCGACTTCTGCTTCTTGGTCAGGTTGGCCATGTGATCAGCCCTCCACCACGGTGAGGCCCATCGCGCGAGCGGAGCCTTCGATGATCTTCGTTGCGGCGTCGATGTCGTTCGCGTTCAGGTCCTTCATCTTGGCCTGTGCGATGTCAGCGAGCTGCGCGCGGGTGATCGTGCCGGCCGAAGCCTTACCCGGGGTCTTCGAACCCGACTTGATGCCGACGGCCTTCTTGATGAAGAACGTGGCTGGCGGGGTCTTGGTGACGAACGTGAACGAACGGTCGGCATAGACGGTGATCACGGTCGGGAGCGGGGTGCCCTTCTCGACTTCCTGCGTGGCAGCGTTGAACTGCTTGCAGAATTCCATGATGTTTACGCCGCGCTGACCCAGCGCCGGACCGATCGGCGGAGCAGGCTTTGCTTCACCGGCTGCAACTTGCAGCTTGATATAGCCTTCAATCTTCTTGGCCACGACGGGCCTCCTTTCTTCCTGTCGGCCCGCTTGCGCGAACCTCAGAGTGAGCGGTCAGACGCCCCGGATCGCTCCGGTGCTCCCGCACGGAATCACGGGCTTTTACGCCCGAGAAGCGCGGGCCGATAAAGCATCGGCCCGAAATTGCAAGTACCAGGCCCGCTTAGCGAACCAGTTCGACTTCCTCGAAGCCCAGTTCCACTGGAGTTGCGCGGCCGAAGATCGAGACCGAGACCTTGACGCGGCTCTTGTCGAAATCGAGTTCCTCGACGATGCCGTTGAACGATGCAAACGGGCCGGCGTTGACCTTGACCGAATCGCCGATCTCGTAATCGACCGCCACGCTCTTGCGCGGTTCGGCAGCGGCCTGCTCGCGCGCGCCGAAGTAGCGGGCGGCTTCCTTGTCTGAAATCGGCTGCGGCTTGCTGTTGGTGCCGAGGAAGCCGGTAACCTTGGGGGTGTTCTTGACGAGGTGATAAATATCGTCGTTCATGGCCAGCTTGGCGAGGACGTAACCCGGCATGAACTTTCGTTCGACCTGAACCTTCTTGCCGCGCTTGACTTCGGTGACCGTCTCGGTCGGCACTTCGACCGCTTCGACCAGTTGCGAAAGGCCGATCCGTTCGGCCTCGGCGATGATCGAATCGCGAACCTTGTTCTCGAAACCGGAGTAGGCGTGAATGATGTACCAGCGGGCCATGGCTTTGTTCTCTTGGTCCTGAGGGTTATCGGATCAGGCGAGGCTGAGCAGGAAGCGGACGATTGCGCCGAACAGCGAATCGATGCCGAGGAAGAACACCGCAAGGATCAGCATCATGATGCCGACGAAGATCGCGGTGGTCGTGGTTTCCTGACGGGTCGGCCAGACGACCTTGCGCGCTTCTGCCTTCACCTGATTGAAGAACTCGCCTGGGGTGGTCTTGGCCATTGCTCAAACGCCTTGATGATTTCGGCTGATGCCGGATGAAACTCGCTTCTTCCGCCTAGGGGTCATCGCCGCCCCGGACAAGTCCGGGAGGGGCTGGCGATTTTCCGATGTCGGAGTTCCCGCCATTTAGGCGAGAGCCTCGAATTTGGCAAGTGCCCGCCCATATCCCCGCGACCCACACACTACGCAGCCTGTCCTGTCCTTCGCGCGACGGGATGCGCCTGGAAGCGGACGATACGACCGCGCCCCCAGGAACGACGCCTTTGGACGATCGTTGAGTATCCGCAAAAACGATGGGGGCGCAAAACGGGGCTGAAAGGACAAAAATACGATGAACATCAGGATTCTTTCGATCGCATCGCTGGCCGCGATTGCGTTTGCCGGCACTGCGCATGCCCAGAACGCACAGACATCGACCAGCGCCGGAGCGCGCGGCACGGTTTCCGGACAGGCCCATCCCTCGGCAGGCTCGGCCAATGCCAATGTCGGTCTTGGCACCGATGTGCGCACCACGGCGCAGACGCAGAACACAACCACGGACACCGGAATTGGGTCGACAGTGTCGACAAGCGCCGATGCGCGCAACGAGACCCGCGCGGCGACGCGCAGCGCAGAGCGGGCACGGACCGCGACCGAGCGCGCCGCTGAGCGGACCGCCGACCGACTTGAGCGGACCACGGACCGTGCAGAGCGCAAGGCGGGCCGGACAATCGACGATGTTGCCACGTCTGGCGCGCTCGATACGACAGTCTCGGGAAGTGCGGGCGGCCGCTTGGGCGGAAGCGCCATGGGTAACGGTGGCGGAATCGGCGGCGGCGTGACCGGCAGCGCCGGTGGCGCAGTTTCGGGGGCGCTGGGCGGCCTCTAGGCATTCCCTCTCCAGCGACGACAAGCCGCAAGGGCGGGCCTGAAATGGTCCGCCCTTCGTTTTTCGCGCGAAGCGTTTCGGGAACGCGCCCAGTGGCTCGTACCCTATGGCATTGGGCTGCGACACGTCATAAGCTGCCGCCCGTTCTCAAGCGAACCAGACGCATGAGACGTTGCCTTGGGGCGGACGCACATGCGGGCCGCCCCGTTTTTTTACAGGTTTGCCATTTTACAGCGCCGCCATTTCTTAAGGGGCCGCCATCGCCATTGCTGAATGGAAAAGGGTTCTCGCAGAAGACGCCCGCGTCCTGAGACGAGTGGCAGGAGTGGAGGGACTCGAACCCACGGCCCTCGGTTTTGGAGACCGATGCTCTACCAACTGAGCTACACTCCTGTGCTCGGGTTGGCCCCTTAGAGGGTTGACGCGGGGGATGCAACCGACCGAAACACATTCTTGCATTATGTCGCGCAACGATCCCCTCGCCATTCCGCCCGAGCTTCTGCTCAAGGCCTATCGTGCGGGGATTTTTCCGATGGCGGACAGCCGCGACGATCCCGAGGTGTTCTGGGTCGAGCCGCGGATGCGCGCGATCCTGCCGCTCGACGGCTTCCACATGTCGAAGTCGCTGGCCCGCACGCTGCGCCGTGGCCGCTTCGATGTGACCTGCAACGCCGCGTTCGAGGCGGTCATCGATGCCTGCGCGGCGCCTCGCCCCGGGGCAGAGGAAAGCTGGATCAGCGCGCGCATCCGTGAAAGCTACATTGCGCTCTACGAGCATGGCCATGCCCATTCGATCGAATGCTGGCATGACGGCAGACTGGTGGGCGGTCTTTATGGGGTCGGATTTTCGCGCGTGTTCTGTGGCGAATCGATGTTCAGCCGGGAGCCCGATGCGTCGAAGGTTGCGCTCGCCTGGCTGGTTGCTGCCCTGCGCCGCGTCGGTGCCGAACTGCTCGACTGCCAGTTCACCACTGCCCACCTGACATCACTGGGCGCAGTGGAAATACCGCAGAGCCAGTACCTGCAACTGCTGTCGCAGGCGCAGCGCGCCTATTCGCCTGCCGAATCGGCCGCAGGCCGGGCGCTGGCCGAGGAACTGGGCGATGGGGTTGGCGCAGGCGTTGGCGACGGCGCAGCAGCGCCACCAGGGCTGCCCGCAGGCTTTGCCGCACTGCGGTCCGCTTCCTTTGGCGCGTCCTCACCGGGGAACGTCATCGCGCAATCCTTGACCCAGACATCATAGACCGGGTGCTCGACGACGTTGAGCGAGGGCGCATTGCGATAGAGCCAGCCCGAAAAGACCTTGCGCCATGCCAGCGGTTCGTCGGTCGAGGCGCGTTCCTGTACGAACAACTGGACGAAAGCCCCGGTTTCAGCGGGGTCTTCCCACGGGGCGGTCTTCTCGCAAGTTGCGAGCTTGACGATCGCGTTGCCGATACGGCGTGATTCGCCGCTCTTCAGCACCAGATCCTCGGTGATATTGTTGCGCTTGTTGAGAAAACCGATCGTCGCCACGCGATCCTTGACCGGGGTGCCGAATTCGCTTTCGACCACCGCGCCCGACACTGTCGCCACGGCCGAGCCGGTCTCGGTCGCCTCAGGGGGCGGCGGCGCTTCCCTTTCGCCACATGCGGCAAGCGCCAGCAGACCCGCCAGAGCGAACCCGCGCCGTGCCGACGGTGCAGCCTGAGGCATCAGGCTTCCGGAACCCACGCTTCGTAATCGCCGGTTGCCGCGGCGCGCTTGCCGCCGCGTTCGAGCGCGCCCTGCGGGCGATAGGCCGCCGACGTGCCCGTGGCATTGGGCGTGTAATCGACTTCCCAGATACGCGCAGGCGGCAGGTTGCTTTCGGGTACGCCATCAAACGATCCATGCAGCCAGCCGTGCCATTCCGCAGGCACGCGGCTGGCATCATTGGAACCGTTGTAGATCACCCAGCGGCGCTCTCGCCCGGCAAAGGGGTGACCCTTGGGATAGGGTTTCTTGGCGCGGTAATAGGCGTTGCCTTGCGCGTCGGTGCCGACCTTTTCGCCCTTGAGGGCGCTGTCGAGCATGGTGGTCACGGTTGCGCCATTCCACCAGGTGAAGATCTTGCCGAGGATGCTCATGGGGCTCGCGCTTAGCCTTTCAGTGGGGGTCTCGGCAAGCGGGTAGATGCACCGCTCCCTTTGATCGACAACTACCAGTCGACGCGGTCACCAGCCTTGATCCCGAGCTTTGCCGCAAGGCCGCCATTGATCTCGAACACGGCGCTGGTCAGGCCGGCGGCCGGAAGCGGCTTTTCGTCATAAGGGACGGCGTTTGCCGCAATGTTCATGATCTTGTGATCGAGCCCGACGAAAATGATGTCGAGCGGGATCACCGTGTTGCGCATCCAGAACGCGGCGTAATCGGGCGGATTGCGGATGAAGATCATGCCTTCGTCATCGCCGATCTCGGTGCGGAACATCAGGCCCTTGGCCTGTTCCGGACCGGTGCGGGCAACTTCGGCACGGAAAACGTGGGTCTTCGCACCGCTCGTCACCTTGACCGGCGAGATTGGAAGGCCCGATACCGGGTGGACTGCAGGCGTTGCGCTTTCGGTCGCCGTGCGCGCGCCAGCGTCCGCCGCGCCGGGCGAGCAGCCCGCGATAAGGGCAAGCGCCGCGAGTGTTGCCAGTCTAATCGTCTGTTTCATCGACCCATTCTTCCAGTGCCTGTTCCGACAGGGCATTCACCACCTCGCGCGAGTGATCAAGGGGGTGTCCGGCGCGCAACATGGCCGCGACCTGCTTTTCACGCAATGCCCGGTCTAGCGCTTCGCCCTTCCCGAACGGGCCAAAGCGGCGCTTGCGTGCCATGACCAGAGCTGCGCGACGACGCTCGCCTTCGTTGCCACGCGCTTCCTCGCGCAAGGGTTCGGCAATCCCGGCAGCGCCGAGCGCCTGATCGATTCGCCGAGCGCCATATCCGCGCCGAAGCAGCCCTTGCGCCTTTGCGCGAGCAAAGGTCGCGTCGTCGACGTAGCCGATTTCCACGAATCGCCCGACCAGCGCCGCGATGTCGGGAGCGGCCTCTCCCTCCCAGCCGCGCTCGCGCAGCTTGCGCCTGAGATAGTCGGCAAGCTTCCCCGCGCTGGTGGCGAACCTGGCGACATAGGCCAGCGCCATCTCCTCCATGCGCGCGGCATCGAGCGGCCTTGGCAGGCGCCGTTCGCGGCGCTCGGCCGGATCGTGTGGGAGTTTGCGAGGCATTCGCCACATTCGTGCCACAGTCAGCGTTAAATGAGAACGTCCGTCCCGTGGCATGGTTGTTTTACCGTCACGGACCAGTAATGCGCCGTTCACCTGCGGGCACGGAAATGCGCTCGCTGGACGAATAGAAGAGAACATCGGGGTATCGCATGACCGTTTCGGACGCCGTTGCTGAGCAGGCAACTCTCGTTCCCACACCCAATATTGACGTGCAGCCACGTCGATATGCGGACTTCGACACCTTCTGCGATGCGCTGGACTACGCCGCCAAGGGCGTGCTGGGCTTCAATTTTCACGATCCGCGCGGCAATCTTGCGCGGCCCTATCCCTATTCGGAACTGCGCGAGGATGCGCTGGTCGCCGCGCGGAAGCTGATCGGCTTGGGCGTCGGCGCGGGTGACCGCGTTGCTCTCGTGGCTGAAACCGGGCCCGAATTTGCCGCGCTGTTCTGCGGCGCCATGTATGCCGGTGCCTGGCCGGTGCCCCTGCCCCTGCCGACGAGCTTCGGCGGCAAGGAAAACTACATCGATCAGCTGACGATCCAGCTTGCCAGCTCCGATCCGAAGATGCTCCTGTTCCCCGGCGAAATTGCCGAAATGGCCGCCGCCGCCGCTGCGCGCCAGGGATGCCCCGGAATGTCGTGGGACGTATTCGACGCAGCCGCCGCTGCCGATACCGCGCTGCCAACGCCCGATCCCGACGCGATCAGCTATCTCCAGTATTCGAGCGGATCGACCCGCTTCCCGCATGGCGTGGCCGTGACGCACCGCGCGCTAATGGCAAACCTTGCCGGCCATTCGCACGGCATGAGCATTGCCGACCCGGACCGCGCGGTATCGTGGCTGCCGTGGTATCACGACATGGGCCTTGTCGGTTGCTTCCTCTCGCCGATCGCCAACGGCGTCTCGGTCGATTATCTGAAGACCGAAGACTTCGCTCGCCGTCCGCTGGCGTGGCTCGATCTGGTCAGCCGCAACACGGGCACGACACTCTCCTATTCTCCGACCTTCGGCTACGACATCTGCGCGCGCCGCATCTCGAGCCAGACCCACGTTGCCGACCGTTTCGATCTTTCGCGCTGGCGCGTGGCAGGCAATGGCGCGGACATGATCCGTCCCGACGTGATGCAGAACTTCGTCAACGCATTTGCCGAGGCCGGCTTCCGTGCTGACGCCTTCCTGCCAAGCTATGGCCTTGCCGAGGCAACGCTGGGCGTGACGATCATGCCGCCGGGAGAAGGCATCCGCGTTGAACTGGTCGAGGCAGAGCGCCTCTCGGGAACGCCGCGCGATATTTCGCGACCCGCGCGCTATCGCGCGATGGTCAATTGCGGCGTGCCGGTGAAGGGCATGGAGCTGGCGATCCGTGGCGAGAGCGGAAACGAACTGCCCCACCACCACATCGGCAAGGTGTGGTGCCGCGGCTCGTCGGTCATGCACTCGTACTTCCGCGATCCTGAAGCGACCGCCGCATGCCTGGTCGATGGCTGGCTCGACACCGGCGACATGGGCTACGTCGATGAAAAGGGTTACCTGTTCATCGTCGGCCGCGCCAAGGACATGATCATCATCAACGGCAAGAACCACTGGCCGCAGGACATCGAGTGGGCGGTGGAGCAGCTTCCCGGCTTCCATCAGGGCGATATCGCCGCTTTCTCGGTCGAAACCGAGAACGGCGAGGAAGCGCCCGCCGTGCTCGTCCACTGCCGCGTTTCGGACCCGGTGGAGCGCATCAAGCTGCGCGATCAGATCCGCGACAAGGTCCGCTCGATCACCGGCATGAACTGCGTGGTCGAACTTGTTCCGCCGCGCACGCTGCCGCGTACCAGCTCGGGCAAATTGAGCCGCGCCAAGGCCAAGAAGCTCTACCTCGCCGGCGAGATTGCGCCTTACCAACTCGCTGCCTGACGCGTAACCGGCCGGGCCATCCGGCCGTTCCTGCAGCAAAGTGGCTTGACGCCTCTCCAAACTTTCGATTCCATCCGGATCGGGGATTATGGGAGAGGCGAAAATGGCAACGGTCGGAAATGGGCCAGACAACGCATCGCATGAATTGGCTGGCGTCGTCATCGGTTGGCGACATCGCACGTTTGCGCGAAACATTCACCTGACCGTACAATCGACCACGCACGGAACAATTGCGCCTGGTGCGGTTGACACGCATCATCTGCTGATGACGCGAAATCAGGCCATGCTTCTGGCCAACTATCTGATGCGGCTGACCGGGCAGGCGCCGGAACCGCGTCGACGCAGCTGGATAGCCAGACTTTTCGGCTGACCTCGCATCGCCCGCACCTTTGCTAGTTGAGCAATTAAGGGCGCAATGTCTCTGGTACTCCGAGAACAGGTGTGGGAAAGGCATGGCGTAATCCAATCCGCCACGCATTGCTCGTCTGCGCCGTTTAGCCTTGCAACACCTCGGGCATGCCGAAGCGGCAAGCGAGGTCACACGCGGCTTTGACGAAGAAATCGGGGACCGTCTGGTCCGCAATGCAGAGGGCAAAGCAGTTTGGGACAAAACCACGCTGGCCCTTGCCGATGGTCAAACTTCCGTCACCGTGAACCTCAGCCTTTTGCGGGCCAGCCACTCGCGGCGAAAGTCGCCTCGGGCGACGCGAAGATCGAAGGCGATCCGGCTGCCCTTGCCCGCCTGGTTGGCTGGCTCGACAAGCCGGACCCCGCCTTCGCGATCGTTACGCCTTAGTTGGGCTTCTTGAGATAGGCGATGACGTTGGCGCGGTCAGCCGGAGAAGGTATGCCCGCAAAGGCCATCGACGTGCCTGGGACGACTGCCGAAGGCTTGGTCAGCCACTTGTCGAGCGTTGCATCGTCCCACTTGACCTTGGCCTTCTGCATGGCCGCCGAATACTTGAAGCCTGCTGCGCCAGCCGCCTTGCGCCCGACGACGCCAGAAAGATTCGGCCCCATCTTGGGCCCTGCGGTGGGCGTTACCGCATGGCACGCGATGCAGCGCATGAATACCTTCTTGCCTGCAACCGGATCGCCTGCGGGCGCACCCGCCATCGCAGCACTTGCCAGAGCCGAGGCCGCAAGACCCACCACGACGTAAGCACCCTTGAACTTGATCATCGACCTACCCTGCCTTGTTACGATGCCCCACCCGGACCTGCCGGGCTCGCTTCATTATTTCGCTGTGGCGCTGTATCCCGGCTGAACGGCGATGCGCCATAGGTGAAATCGCAATGGCGCAAAAAAAGTGCCCGTCGCAATTGGACTTTGGGCGCGCTAGACGAAGACATGACCATGCACGATCTGCCCGCCACCGCGCCGCTGCCTGAAGGCTTCCTCGAAATGCTGCGCACACGCTTTGGCGATGGCTGCCAGACGTCGGAGGCGATCCGTGAGCAACATGGGGCGAGCGAATCGCATTTTCCCACCGTGCTGCCAGATGCCGTGGTCTTTGCGACATCGACGCAGGACGTGGTCGATTGCGTGAACCTGTGCCGCGAGCACCGCGTTGCAATCGTGCCGTTCGGCGCGGGGACCTCGCTCGAAGGGCATACCTTGCCAATGGCGGGCGGCGTCAGCCTCGACATGTCGCGCATGGATGCGGTGCTGGCCGTCAATCATGCCGATTTCGACTGCGAGATACAGCCCGGCATCCGGCGCGAGGCACTGAATGCCCACTTGCGCGACACCGGCCTGTTCTTCCCGATCGACCCTGGGGCGAACGCCACGATCGGCGGGATGGCCGCGACGCGTGCATCGGGAACCAACGCGGTACGCTACGGCACGATGCGCGAGGCCGTGCTCGGGCTTGAAGTGGTGACGCCGCAAGGCAACGTCATCCGCACCGGCAGACGCGCCAAGAAATCTGCCGCGGGCTATGACTTGACCCGCCTCTATGTGGGCTCGGAAGGGACGCTCGGGATCATCACCGGGATTACGCTGCGGCTACACCCGGTGCCCGAGGCGATCATGGCCGCGTGCTGCGCCTTCGAAACTCTTGAAGGCGCGGTCGATACCGTGGTGCAGGCGTTCCACTGCGGCGTGCCCATGGCGCGGATCGAACTGCTCGACACGGCGCTGGTGCGCGCGGTCAACCGCTGGTCGAAGCTCGACCTTCCCGAGGCGCCCACGCTGATGTTCGAATTCCACGGCAGCCCCGCAGGCGTTGCCGAACAGGTCGAGACTATCCGGACGCTTGCTGCGGGCAATGGGGGCGGCGAGTTCGCCTGGGCCGAACGGACCGAGGACCGGACCAGGCTGTGGCGCGCGCGACACGAGGCCTATTACGCCTCGGTGGCGGTGCGTCCCGGCGCCATTGGCTGGACTACCGACGTTTGCGTGCCGATGAGCCGGCTGGCCGAATGCATTACACAGACGCGCGCAGAGCTAGATCGGACCGCAATCCCGACGACTATCGTCGGGCATGTGGGCGACGGCAATTTCCACGTGCTGTTCGCGATCGATCCGAATTCCCCTGCCGAGCAGGCCGAGGTCGAGGCGATCAATGCGCGCATCGTCGAGCGTGCGTTGGCAGCGGACGGGACCTGCAGTGGCGAACACGGCATCGGGCTGGGCAAGCAGGAATGGCTCCTGGCCGAACTGGGCGACGGCGCGGTCGATGTCATGCGCACGATCAAGCGCGCGCTCGATCCGGACGGGCTGCTCAATCCCGGCAAGATCTTTTCGCTTTAGCGGCGCAGGCACCCCCTCCCGCTCCCATGGGAAGCGCGAGGGGAGATTGCCTCACTCCATCTCAAGGATGATTGCATCCACCGCCAGGCTGTCCCCCGCCTTGGCGTTGACCGACTTGACCTTGCCCGCCTTCTCGGCGCGCAAGATGTTCTCCATCTTCATGGCTTCCACCACGGCAAGCGGTTGCCCGGCTTCGACCGTATCGCCCTCGCCGACGTTCAGCGAGACGAGCAGGCCCGGCATCGGGCAGATCAGGAACCTGGAGAGATCAGGCGGGATCTTTTCGATCATGTGCTGCGTGTAGGGCGCGATGTGCGCGGGCAGGACCTGCACTTGATGGATCGCACCCCGCGTTGTCAGCTTGAACCCGGCGCGCGTGGGTTCAAGCTTTACCGACAGTGGCTGGTCTTCGATCTCGCAATGCACGATCCGGTCGCCCGGCGTGTATTCCAGCGCGAGGTCAATGGCCTTGCCGTCCACCGTCACCTCGTCCTCGTCGAGCATGACAGCGTAAGTGTCCCCGCCGATCTTCACCACCCATTCGTAAGGCGGATCAAGCTCGTCACCCAGCTGCTGATCTACGCGGCGCGCCCGGTCGGACCGTGCCGTAGCGAGGAAGCCCGCCAAGGCCGCCAAGGTCTGCTTCAGCTCGTCAGACGTTGCAGCGCCGGTGAACCCATCCGGATACTCTTCGGCGATGAAGCCGGTGGTCAGCTCGCCCGAGCGGAAACGCGGGTGCTGCATGATGGCCGAAACGAAATCGATGTTGTGGCCAAGCCCCTCGATCTCGAACGCATCGAGCGCTTCGATCTGCTTGTCCGCCGCTGCATCGCGCGTTGGCCCCCAGGTGATCAGCTTGGCGATCATCGGGTCATAGAACATCGAAACCTCGCCGCCTTCATAGACGCCATCGTCCACGCGCACGCCATCGACGCCGCGCCGCCCGTTGGCCTCGCCATCATCGGTCCATCCGGCCAGCGGCGGGTTGTAGCGGATCAGGCGCCCGGTCGAGGGCAGGAAGCCGCGATAGGGATCTTCGGCATAGACGCGGTTCTCGATCGCCCAGCCGTCGATCTTGATGTCGTCCTGCGTCATCTGCAGCTTCTCGCCATAGGCGACGCGGATCATCTGCTCGACAAGGTCGATACCGGTGATCGCTTCGGTGACCGGGTGTTCGACCTGCAGGCGGGTGTTCATTTCAAGGAAGTAGAAGCTCTCGCCCGTCGGATCAGCGCCCGAGACGATCAGCTCGACCGTGCCCGCCGAGTAGTACCCTACCGCGCGGCTTAGCGCGACGCACTGTTCGCCCATCGCCTTGCGCATCTTCGGAGTCACGAACGGCGAAGGCGCTTCTTCCACCACCTTCTGGTGGCGGCGCTGGATCGAGCACTCGCGCTCGTTGAGGTAAAGAATGTTGCCGTGCTTGTCGCCTAGGATCTGGATCTCGATGTGGCGCGGGTTGAGGATGAACTTCTCGATGAACACGCGGTCATCGCCGAACGAGTTCAGCCCCTCGCGCTTCACGGCTTCAAAGCCCTCGCGCACGTCCTTCTCGTTGTAGGCAAGGCGCATGCCCTTGCCGCCACCGCCAGCCGAGGCCTTCATCATCACCGGATAACCGATCTCGTCCGAGATGCGCACCGCATGCTCGGTATCCTCGATCTCGCCGACGAAGCCGGGGACGACGTTGACGCCTGCCTGCTTGGCCAGCTTCTTGGACTCGATCTTGTCGCCCATCGCGGCAATGGCATTCACCGGAGGCCCGACGAAGGCGATGCCCTCGCGCTCAAGCGCCTCGGCAAAGCTGGTGCGTTCCGACAGGAAACCGTAGCCCGGATGCACCGCCTCTGCGCCGGTTTGCTTGCACGCGGCGATGATCTTGTCGGCGATCAGATAGGACTGCGCGGCGGGTGACGGGCCAATGTGCACGGCTTCATCTGCCATCTGCACGAAGGGCGCGCGGGCATCGGCGTCCGAATAGACGGCAACGGTCTGGATACCCATCCGACGCGCGGTCTTGATAACGCGGCAGGCAATTTCGCCACGGTTGGCGATGAGGATTTTCTTGAACACTATAGTTTCCTCGTCAGCTTTCCGGCAATCAGTTGAACGAGGAAGAACCCGCCCAGACTAAGCGCCGCTGCCCTTTGCGCGGGCATGATCGAATGGTCTACGACGTAGCCAACCGCGAAATAGCTCGCCGTTGCCCACAAAACGAAAATCAGAAATGCCAAGGCCCTGTCGCTCATCGCGCTGCCTTCCCACCCTCGTCACGCTGAACTTGTTTCAGCGTCCATCTCTCCGCACGAACGGACATCGCTGGACCACACATGGATGCTGAAACAAGTTCAGCATGACGGGGGCCTGCGATTGAGAGAGATGCTGCAGAAACGGCCCAATCTCCGTCACCCTGAACTTGTTTCAGGGTCCACCCTTCCGCAAACACGGAGCCATGCGCGACGAGCGACAACCTTGCGTCTACATCCTTGCCAGCCAGCCGCGCGGCACGCTTTACATCGGCGTTACGTCCAACCTTATCGGCAGGCTGTGGCAGCACCGCGAAGGCGTGATCACTGGCTTCACCAGCAAGTACGCCGTCTACCGCCTCGTCTATTTCGAGCGCTTCGACGAAATGGTCCCCGCGATCTCTCGCGAGAAGCAACTCAAGCGCTGGCACCGGCAGTGGAAGATCAACCTGATCCAGAGTGCAAATCCGGATTGGCATGACCTTGCAATTGGATTCGGCTTCGCCCCCATCGCTCCGCGTGCCGGGGGAGATAGGCCCTGAAACAAGTTCAGGGTGACGCAGTGTTTTTGGCGAGGAAGCTTCTCTTGTAACAAAAAGATCGTCACCCTGAACTCGCTTAAGGGTCCATCGCGCCGCACTGACCGAAACACTGCGGGGAAGGATGGATGCTGAAACGAGTTCAGCATGACGAAGTGTGTGGGAAGCCATTCTGCTTATGCATCCACCGGCGGCATGTTGTGGCCCAGCAGCCGCAGCATGTCCGCCGCGCATTCGACCACGTTCGAACCCGGACCGTAGATACCCTGTACGCCTGCCTCGCGCAGGAAGTCGTAGTCCTGCGGCGGGATCACGCCCCCTGCCACGACCTTGATGTCAGAGCGCCCCGCTGCGCGCAGGTGGCCGATCAGTTCGGGGATCAGCGTCTTGTGCCCGGCGGCGAGCGAGGATGCCCCGACCGCGTCGACGTCCTTCTCGATGGCCAGCTGCGCAGCTTCCTCGGGCGTCTGGAACAGCGGGCCGGAGGTCACGTCAAAGCCCATGTCGCCAAAGGCCGAGGCGATGACGTTCGCGCCGCGGTCATGCCCGTCCTGCCCCATCTTGGCGACGAGCATGCGCGGCGTGCGACCAAGGCGGCGGGTGACGGCTTCGACGCCATCGACCACCTGCTGGTAACGATTGTCACCCGCATAGGCCGATCCATAGACGCCCTTGACCGGCGTCGGGAACGTGCCGTGGCGGCCGAACACGACTTCCATCGCATCGGAGATTTCGCCCAGCGTGGCGCGGTGCCGCGCAGCCTCAACCGCGAGTTCGAGCAGGTTGCCACCCGTCTTCGCGCCCTCGGTCAAGGCATTGAGCGCCGCACGGCACTTGGTCTCGTCACGCGTTTCGCGCACCCACTTCAGTCGGGCGATCTGGCCCTGACGGACCTTGTCGTTATCGACTTCGAGCGTTTCGAGCAGGTCTTCACTGGCAAGGCGATACTTGTTGACGCCGACGATCACGTCCTCGCCACGATCCACGCGGGCCTGCCGTCCGGCAGCAGCTTCCTCGATCATCGCCTTGGGCCAGCCAGCGGCCACGGCCTTGGCCATGCCGCCATCGGCCTCGACGCGCTCGATGATCTCCCAGGCCTTGTCGACCAGGTCCTGCGTCAGCGCTTCAATGTAGTACGACCCGCCGAGCGGATCGACCACGTTGCACATGCCCGTCTCTTCCTGGATCACGATCTGCGTGTTGCGCGCGATGCGGGCGGAAAAGTCGGTCGGCAGCGCGATGGCTTCATCGAGCGCGTTGGTGTGGAGCGACTGCGTGCCGCCCAGCATAGCGGCCATCGCCTCGATCGTGGTGCGGATCACGTTGTTGTAGGGGTCCTGCTCCTGCAAACTCACGCCCGAAGTCTGGCAGTGCGTGCGCAGCATCTTGGAGCGCTCGTCCTGCGCCCCCAGCTTCGTCATCACCCGGTGCCACAGCACGCGCGCCGCGCGCAGCTTGGCCACTTCCATGAAGAAGTTCATGCCGATGGCGAAGAAGAACGACAGGCGGCCGGCGAACTTGTCGATATCGAGGCCCGAGGCGACGCCGTACTTCACGTATTCCATGCCGTCGGCGATGGTGAAGGCCAGTTCCTGCACCTGCGTCGCACCGGCTTCCTGCATGTGGTAGCCGGAGATCGAGATCGAATTGAACTTGGGCATCTCGCGGCTGGTGTAGCCGAAGATGTCCGAGATGATCCGCATGCTGGGTTCGGGCGGGTAGATGTAGGTGTTGCGGACCATGAACTCCTTGAGGATGTCGTTCTGGATGGTCCCGTCGAGCAGCTTGCGGTCGACGCCCTGCTCTTCGCCCGCAACGATGAAGAACGCGAGGATCGGGATCACCGCGCCGTTCATGGTCATCGAGACCGACATCTGATCGAGCGGAATGCCGTCGAACAGGATCTTCATGTCCTCGACGGAGTCGATCGCCACACCCGCCTTGCCGACATCGCCCACCACGCGCGGATGGTCGGAGTCATAGCCGCGGTGCGTCGCAAGGTCGAAGGCGACCGAGAGACCCTTCTGCCCTGCGGCAAGGTTGCGGCGGTAAAATGCGTTCGATTCCTCGGCGGTCGAGAAGCCCGCGTACTGACGGATGGTCCACGGACGCCCGGCATACATCGAGGCGCGCACACCGCGCGTGAACGGCGCAAAGCCCGGCAGGCCCGGATCCACCGTCACGTCCTCGGCCGTGTAGAGCGGCTTGACGGCGATGCCTTCCGGCGTGGCCCAGGTCAGGTCCCTACCTTTGACTTCCTTGGCGGCTGCGGCCTGCCAGTCGACGAGTGTCTTGTCGGTCATTCTAAAACCCGTTCGGTTCGAGCGAAGTCGAGAACCTCCGTCTGCCCGTGTCTCGACTTCGCTCGACACGATCGGAGGGCGTTCAATGCGCCTCTTTCGGCGTCTCCATGATCTCGGTCAGTTGCCCGCCCATGTCCTTGGGGTGCACGAAGAAGATCAGCGTCCCGTGCGCACCGATGCGGGGATCGCCCAGCACGCGCTTGCCTTGGGCTTCAAACCAGGCCTTGGCCGCGTGAATGTCGGGCACTTCGTAACAGAGGTGGTGCTGGCCGCCCAAGGGGTTGGCCAAGAGCCACTTGCCCACCGCGCTGTCCGGGCTGGTCGGCTGGATCAGCTCGATCTGCGTGCCCGCCGTGCCGTTCTCGCCCGGGGTGCTGACGAAACAGACGCGGACTTGCTGGCTTTCCAGCACGAACGGCTCGGTGATCTCGCTCGCGCCCATCACATCGCGATAGAACGCGATGGAAGCATCGATGTCGGGCGTCGCAACGCCAACGTGGTTGAGGCGGCCAAGTTTCATCGAGTCAGACCTTCTCGATAACCATGGCGATGCCCTGCCCGCCGCCGATGCACATCGTGATCAGGCCATAGCGCCCGCCCGTGCGGTGCAGTTCGTACATCGCCTTGATGGTCAGGATTGCGCCGGTCGCGCCGATCGGGTGGCCGAGCGAGATGCCCGAGCCGTTGGGGTTGGTCTTGGCCGGATCGAAGCCCAGTTCCTTGGCCACGCCGCAAGCCTGCGCCGCAAACGCCTCGTTGCTCTCGATCACATCGATCTGGTCGAGCGTCAGGCCCGCACGCTGCAGCGCCACAGGCACGGCCTTGACCGGACCGAGGCCCATGACGTTCGGCTCCACGCCCGCGTGGCCCCAGCCGAGGATCTTGGCCATCGGCTTGAGCCCGTGTTCGGCAACGGCTTTTCCGCTCGCCAGCACGACCGCTGCCGCGCCATCGTTGATGCCGCTGGCGTTGCCCGCGGTGACGGTGCCGTCCTTCTTGAACACCGGCTTGAGGCCTGCGAGCGATTCCACCGTGGTCTCGCCGCGCACGTGCTCGTCGGTGTCGAACACGACGGTGCCCTTGCGCGTCTTGATCTCGACCGGGACGATCTGGTCCTTGAAATAGCCCGCCGCGATGGCGGCTGCCGCGCGCTTATGGCTCTCGGCGGCAAGTGCGTCCTGCGCCTCGCGGCTAATGTCGAGACGTTCGGCTACGTTCTCCGCCGTCACGCCCATGTGGATGCCCTCGAACGGATCGTGCAGCGCGCCGAGCATGGCGTCCATCAGCACCTGATCGCCCATCTTCTGGCCGTTGCGCGCGGTCAGGATCATGTGCGGCGCGTTCGACATGCTCTCGGCGCCGCCGCCGATGGCAATGTCCTGCTCGCCAAGCGCAATGCCCTGCGCCGCCGAGACGATGGCCTGCAGGCCCGAACCGCACAGGCGGTTCACGTTCATCGCGGGCGCTTCGATCGGAATGCCTGCGTTCACAGCAGCGACGCGGCTGACATAGGCGTCCTTGGGCTGCGTCGGCACGACCGTGCCGATCACGACGTTCTGCACCTTGTCCGCCGTGATCCCGGCCCGGGCAATGGCTTCCTTGATGACAATGGCGCCGGTTTCGGCGGGGCGCATGGAGGCAAGCCCACCACCGAACGAGCCGATGGCGGTTCGCGCGCCCGAGACGATGAAGATTTCGGTCATGTCAGTCTTTCCAAGCGAAATCCGCGATTACAGCGGAATATTGTCGTGCTTCTTCCATGGGTTCTCGAGGCTCTTGGTCTTGAGCTTGCGCAAACCCAGAGCCACGCGCCGCCGAGTGGAATGCGGGTGGATCACCTCGTCAACGAAGCCCTTGCTCGCGGCCACGAACGGGTTGGCAAAGCGGTCCTCGTATTCCCTGGTCTTCACCGCCTGCTCTTCGGCCGAAAGGCCGCGGAAGATGATTTCGACCGCGCCCTTCGCGCCCATCACCGCGATTTCGGCGGTCGGCCAAGCGTAGTTCAAATCGCCGCGCAAGTGCTTGGAGGCCATCACGTCATAGGCGCCGCCATAGGCCTTGCGCGTGATGACGGTAATCTTGGGCACAGTCGCCTCGGCATAGGCGAACAGCAGCTTGGCGCCGTGCTTGATGATGCCGTTGTGCTCCTGCGCAGTGCCGGGGAGGAAGCCGGGAACGTCGACAAAGGTCAGGATCGGAATGCTGAATGCATCGCAGAAGCGCACGAAGCGCGCGGCCTTCTTCGAGGAATTGATGTCGAGCACGCCTGCCAGCACCATCGGCTGGTTGGCAACGATGCCGACGGTGCGGCCCTCGACGCGCCCGAAGCCGACAATGATGTTGCCCGCGTGGCGAGGCTGGACCTCGAAGAACTCGCCCTCGTCGACCGTCTTGCGGATCACTTCCTGCATGTCATAGGGCTGGTTGGCCGAAGCGGGCACGATGGTGTCGAGGCTGTGCTCGAGGCGGTCATAGGGATCGGACGTCGGTCGCTCGGGCACATCGTGCCGGTTCGACAGCGGCAGGTAATCGAAGAAATCGCGCGCGGCTAGCAGGGCTTCGATGTCGTTTTCGAGCGCGAGATCGGCCACGGACGTCTTGGTCGTATGCGTCACCGCACCGCCCAGTTCTTCCTGCGTGACGATCTCGTTGGTCACCGTCTTGACCACGTCGGGCCCGGTCACGAACATGTAGGAGCTGTCCTTCACCATGAAGATGAAGTCGGTCATCGCCGGGGAATAGACTGCGCCGCCGGCACAGGGCCCCATGATCAGCGAAAGCTGCGGGACCACGCCCGAGGCCAGAACATTGCGCTGGAACACCTCGGCATAGCCACCGAGCGATGCCACGCCTTCCTGGATGCGCGCGCCGCCGGAATCATTCAGACCGATCACCGGCGCGCCAACCTTGAGCGCCATGTCCATGACCTTGCAAATCTTCTGCGCGTGACGCTCGGACAGCGATCCGCCGAACACGGTGAAATCCTGACTGAAGACGTACACGAGGCGGCCATTGATCGTGCCCGAGCCGGTCACCACACCGTCGCCCGGAACGACCGTTTCGGGCATGCCGAAGTCGACGCAGTTGTGCTCCACGTACATGTCGACCTCTTCGAAGCTGCCTTCGTCGAGCAGCACCTTGAGGCGTTCGCGCGCGGTCAGCTTGCCCTTGGCGTGCTGGGCATCGATGCGCTTCTGTCCGCCACCCATGCGCGCCGCCTGCCGGCGCTTTTCCATCTCGGCAATATTGGCAGACATCGTTCAAACCCTCGCATCAGCGGCAATTCCGAGTTCGCGCGATGCGCCAGCGCGCTTGCCAAGTCCAATGTTATTCTGCAAACTTGCGAACACGAAATTTGCAAATCGAAACAGATTGAAATGGCCGGAACACGGTAAAATGGTAAGACGCCGCCTCTTTGCGGGACAGCAGTTGCGCACCTTGCGCACGACGCGAAAGCTACGCCAGGGCGAGATGGCGCAGCTGATGGGGATCAGCGCATCCTATCTTTCGCAGCTCGAAAACGACGAGCGCCCGTTGACGCCGACGCTGACCGACCGTTTGCGCGCCAACTTTCCAGTGGATTGGGAGGATCTTACATCCGACCGGGTCGAGCCCGTGCTCGCCGCGCTGCGCGATGCGGCTACCGATCAGCAGCTTGCGGGCGGTCTGTCGAGCGAACAGATCGAACGCGTGGCCGAACAATACCCCGCCTTTGCCGAGGCTTTTGCCCGGCTGCATGACCAGCACCGCCGCTCGATGCAGCGGCTGGAGATCATCGACGAGGCGCTGGGTGCAGACAACATCTCGGGCGGTCGGCTGCCGTGGGAGGAAGTGCGCGACTGGTTCCACCACGCCAACAATTATGTCGATGCGATTGACCGCGCGGCCGAGCGGCTGGCATTGCGGCTCGCCGGTACGGGCGTTTCGCCTTCGCTGGCGCAAATGGCCGACTGGCTCGAGGCAAACGGGGTCAGCGTGGAATATGCCGGCGGTGGCGCGATGCGACGGTTCGATCCGGCAACGCGGCGGCTGACGCTCGATCCAAACCAGCCGATCGAGAGCGGACGCTTTCAGATGGCCTTCCAGCTTGCGGCCCTCGCCCTGCGCGAAGAGATCGCGGCGATCGTTGGTGACGCGACGCTTCAATCAGCGGCGGCGCGCCAGTTGCTGACCGTTGGCCTCGGCAATTACGCTGCCGGGGCGTTGCTGATGCCGTATGAATGGTTCCGCACGCGTTCGCGTGAACTGCGCCACGACATCGACCAGTTGCGCCAGACCTTCGGCACCAGCTTCGAACAAGCGTGCCACCGGTTGTCCACATTGCAGCGCCCGCAGGCACGCGGCATTCCGATGTTCTTCTGCCGTGTCGACATGGCAGGAAACATCACGAAGCGCCATTCTGCCACGCGCCTGCAGTTCGCGCGGTTCGGCGGGGCCTGCCCGCTATGGGTAGTGCATGAAGCCGTGGCGATTCCCGATCGCATCCACGTGCAGGCCGCCGAAATGCCAGATGGCGTGCGCTATGTTTCGATCGCCAAGGGCCTGGTCAAGCCGAGCGGGTCATTCTACCGACCGCCGCGCCGTTATGCCGTGGCGCTTGGCTGCGAAGCCGCGCTGGCGGACGAGTTCATCTATGCCGACGGGCTCAATCTCAAGCGCCCGGAAACGGTGACGCGCATCGGCATTTCCTGCCGCATCTGCCCGCGCGACGCCTGCGACCAACGCGCCTTTCCGCCCAGCGACCGGGCGATCGTGGTGGACCCCCACGCCCGCGATCTGGTGCCTTACGGCATCACCGACCTCTAGAGCCTTGGCGGGCGCGGCATGTCCCGCGCCCGCCCGGTCTGTCGTCAGACTTTGGACATCAGGCGTTGGGATTGGGCGCGAAGGTGCAGATCTTGTTGCCGTCGGGATCGCGCAGGTAGGCGCCGTACTGCTGGCCTGGAGCGTTGACACGCACGCCGGGTTCACCTTCGCAGGTTCCGCCGTTGGCAATGCCGGCCGCGTGCCATGCGTCGACTACCGAAGAATCAGCCGCCTTGAAGCCCAGCGTGTAGCCGTTGGACACGGTGTGCGCTTCGCCGTTGGCGGGCTTTGCCACGATCAGCGAGCCATTCGCCGAAGGAAACGCGGTGCCGTGCGGCAAGGGAACGGCCGTCGTGTGGCCCAGCGTTTCCATGATGGCGGAGTAGAACTTGCGCGACTTTTCGATGTCGTTGGTGCCAAGGAACGTATGGGTGAACATCAGGTCTCTCCTATTGGGCCGCAGCGGCCAGCCGGCGCTTGATGCACCAGCGCGGGGCACCGCTCAAGCTTTCGCGAAGGCCATGCCGCCAGATGGAACTGGATAACATCTGATAAGATCAGAAGGTAGTCTCGCTCTCCTCTTCCGCATCACCACGGTGCGCTGCCGCATAGGTCTCGGCCGCCTTCATCACGCGCAGCATATTGCGACTGGACAGCTTCTCGAGATCTGCCTGCGACCAGCCACGGCGCGCCAGCTCGACAAAAAGCGCCGGATAGGACGCGACGTCATCGAGCCCACCGATCGTCGCTTCCACACCATCAAGATCGCCGCCAAGACCGACGTGATCGACGCCTGTCAGCCGGGCAATGTGTTCGAGGTGATCGGCCACGTCGGATACGCTGCCGCGTGGCATCGGGTTTGCCTTGTCCCACTGAGCAAGGGCGGCTTCTGCCGCCGCCGGATCACCGCGATGAAGCGCCTTGGCGCGCGCCTCTTCGGCTTCGCGCCCCGCGCTCCATTGCCTTGCGGCCTCGAGAACGTAGGGCGGATAGAAGTTGACCATGATTATGCCGCCATTGGCCGCGATAAGCTTGAGCGTCGCATCGGAAACGTTGCGCGCATGGTGGTTGATTGCACGGGCGTTCGAATGGCTGACGATGACGGGAGGCCCGCCCATGGCAAGGACATCGGCCATCGTCGCCTCGCTGACATGGGCAAGATCGACCAGCATCCCGAGGCGCTGCATCTCGCGCACGACCTTCATGCCGAAGGGCGTCAGTCCGCCATGCGCGGGAGCGTCGGTCGCACTGTCGGCCCAGGCGGTGTTCTTGAAGTGCGTCAGCGTCATGTAGCGCGCGCCGAGACTATACATTTGGCGCAGGACGCCCAGCGAGCCGCCGATCGAGTGACCGCCTTCCATGCCGATGAGTGAGGCTATCTTCTTTGATTTCCAAGCTTTTTCGACGCATGCGGTATCGCCGCAGAACTGCATCTCGGCCGGGTGCCGCGCGATGAGGCGTTTCATCACGTCGATCTGTTCGAGCGTTGCCTGCACCGCCTGCGGTTCGGGCAGTTCGGCCGAGACATAGACCGACCAGAACTGCGCGCCGACGCCTCCGGCTTTCAATCGCGGCAAGTCAGTCATCATGCCAGCGGCGCGTGAGTCTTTGAAATCAAAGCCTTCCAGCACGTTCTTGCGTCGTTCGCGCAACTGTTCGGGAACGTCGTTATGGCCGTCCCAGACCAGCGGAGAGGCACTTTCCAACTCTCGCGAATTCTGTCGGGGCTCTGCTGCAACTCCCCCGCAACTCCCCCACAACAGGGCCATGCAGACGAGGGGCGAAACGAGGCTTCTGGTCACACGCATTTCGTCCCTCCGAGTTCCGCCAAAGTTTCTGGCGAAAGGTGAGCAGAAGCAGCGCCGCGAGGACCGATTCCATCGCCGAAATCACCGACACGCCCAACATATCAAGGCCTGCCTGGGTGAACAGGTCAACCCTTGCGCGCAAAGGCCAAAGCGGTGCGGCTTTACATCGGGTAATGGCTTTGGATGAAGTGAACTTATTCGGCACGCTGCTCCGACATCACGTCGTCGCCATCGCGCTCGGGCAGCATCAGAAACAATGCGAGGCTGATAACCGAGCCCGTCGCCATTATGATCGACACCGTCAACAATTGGCCGTCTCCCAACCAGCCAAAGAGGGCGCCCGCCAACAACGGACTTCCCGCAGCACCCAGCCGCCCCACGCCCAGCGCGAAACCTGTGCCGGTGGCCCGCGCATAAGCCGGGAAGCCTCGCGCAAAGGCGGCATAATAGCCGCTGATCGCCGCATTGGTGAAGAAACCGGCGATCATCGTCGCCATTTGCCACGCTTTCAGCGTATCACGCCCGGTGCCGAAATAGGCCACCATCATCGCGCCGATCAGCAACATAAGCGCGGTCGGCCACCTGACCCCCAGCCGCGCCATCGCGAAGCCGAAAAGCGCGCTGCCCAGAAACCCGCCGATGTTGGCATATGTCAGCACGGTGGCCGCCTGCGCTGGATGATAGCCCGGCGGATAATCAGACACGATCTGCACACCAAACTTCAGGATGTAATAGAAAGTGATGCAGTGGAATGTGTAGCCGAATGCCAACAGCAAGGTGACCGGGCGCAGTTTGGGGTTGGACAGGATGTCGGTTACGCGCGGCTTGACGGTGCCGGCCACGATCACCGGCAGATCGCTGATGGCGGGCTTCCCGAAAGCGGCGAACGTGCGGTTCACGCCCGCCAGATTGCGCTTCGTCACCAGATAGGCCGCTGTTTCGGGCACCAGCACCAGAATGACCGGGATCAACACTGCGGTCACCACCGCGCCGAACAGAAACACCGCATGCCAACTGTAGTTGGGTAGCAGCCATTCCGATGCCGCAATTCCACCGATGATCGCGCCCAGTGGATAACCCGCTACATAAACCGCGATGGAGACAGAGCGCCAACGGCTATTGGTGCTCTCGGCGACCACCGCGTTGGTGGTGGTGAGCATCCCGCCGATGCCGATGCCGGTGAGAAACCTGTAGGCAACCATCGGCTGAACCGACACCGCAGTGCTCGCCAGATACATGCCAATCGCCATCAGCACGAGGCAGAAAAGCATGGTGAATTTGCGGCCATACCGGTCTGCCGCCCCGCCCAGGAGCACGGAGCCGAAGCCCATGCCGAGCAGTTCGGCCGAAAGCACCACGCCCAGCGCCGGGCGGGCAATGCCCCAATCGGCGGTGATCCCCGGCGCTGCAAAGGCACTCGACAGTACGTCAAACCCATCAAGCGCGTTCAACAGCACCATCAGGACCACCACGATCCATTGGCGAACGCCCATCGGCGTCTGCTCGATTACCTCGCGCGGGGTTTGTGACATGCGGCCCGATTCCTCTCCAACTTGGATTATTGCTATTTGTTATAACTTATTCGTGGATCCTGGAAAGCAGTTCGATGAGTTGCCGCACTTCCTTGTCGGTGAAGCGGCTCTTGACCCATGCCTCATGCTCGCCGATCGCGCGCTTGGCCTTGGCCAGCATCTCGATCCCGGCTGGCTGCAGGTGAAGCGCCTGCTTGCGGCCGTCCTGGTCCGACCGGTCACGGCGCAGGAAGTGCTTGGCCTGAAGTCGGTTGATGATCGCCATGGTGGTGGCACGGTCCATGCGCAGGCGCTGCGCAAGATCGGTCTGCGCAATGCCGGGATGATCGTCGACCAGCCACAGCACCGAGACCTGCTTCTGCGTGAGGTCGAGATCGGTGAAGGTTTCGGTAAAATGGCGCAGGCACGCGCCATGCGCCAAGCGGATGTGAAATCCGAGGATGTCGTTGATCTCGCCAATGTCCGCCTCGTCGGTGTGACCGACCGGTGCGATGGCATCGGCGAATTTGTCCCTGATCAATGCCCTGTCCCCAGTTGCGCCCGAATGCGCTTGTCTAATTGTTAGCATTACATACAATATCGGAAGGAGGATGCCATGGCACAATTTCCAGACACACCCAACTTCACGGGATTCAACACGCCGTCGCGGATCGAAGCGGATATCGCCGATCTTGCCCACGAAGGCACGATTCCTGAAGGATTAAACGGCGCGTTCTATCGCGTCCAGCCCGACCCGCAGTTTCCTCCCCGTATGGGGGATGACATATCGTTCAACGGCGATGGCATGATCACCCGCTTTCACATCCATGATGGCCAGGTCGATTTTCGCCAGCGCTGGGCAAAGACCGACAAGTGGAAGCTGGAGAATGAAGCCGGCAAGGCGCTGTTCGGCAACTACCGCAATCCGCTGACCGACGACGAGAGCGTGAAGGGCGAGATCCGGTCGACAGCAAACACCAATGCTTTCGTGTTCGGCGGCAAACTCTGGGCGCTCAAGGAAGACAGCCCGGCGTTGGTTATGGACCCGGCGACGATGGAGACCATCGGCTTCGAGAAGTTCGGCGGCGCGATGACCGGCCAGACATTTACCGCGCATCCCAAGGTCGATCCCAGGAACGGCAACATGGTTGCCATCGGCTATGCCGCAAGCGGCTTGTGCACCGATGATGTGACCTACATGGAAGTCGGCCCCACGGGCGAACTGATCCGCGAAGTGTGGTTCAAGGTTCCCTATTACTGCATGATGCACGACTTCGGCATGACCGAGGATTACCTCGTGCTGCACATCGTGCCGTCGATCGGCAGCTGGGAACGGCTTGAACAGGGCAAGCCGCACTTCGGCTTCGACACCACGATGCCTGTCTACCTCGGCATCATTCCCCGCCGCGACGAGGTGACCGATGCCGACATCCGCTGGTTCAAGCGTGACAACTGCTTTGCCAGCCACGTGCTCAACGCCTGGCAGGAAGGAACGAAAATCCACTTCCTGACGTGCGAGGCGAAGAACAACATGTTCCCGTTCTTCCCCGACGTGCACGGCGCACCCTTCAACGGAATGGAGGCGATGAGCCATCCGACCGACTGGGTGGTGGACATGGCGAGCAATGGCGAGGATTTCGCCGAGGTCGTCAGGCTGACCGATACTGCCGCAGAGTTTCCCCGCATCGACGATCGCTTTGCCGGATCGAAGACCCGCTACGGCTGGTTCCTCGAAATGGACATGCGGCGCCCTGTAGAACTGCGCGGCGGCAGCGCCGGCGGCCTGCTGATGAACTGCCTTTTCCTCAAGGACTTCGAGAGCGGGCGCGAACAGCACTGGTGGTGCGGGCCGGTATCCAGCCTGCAGGAACCTTGCTTCGTGCCCCGTTCCAAGGATGCGCCTGAAGGCGACGGCTGGATCGTCCAGGTCTGCAATCGGCTCGAGGACCAGTGCAGCGACCTGCTGATCTTCGACGCGCTCGATATCGAAAAGGGTCCTGTCGCCACCGTGCACATCCCCATCCGCCTGCGCTTCGGCCTGCACGGCAACTGGGCCAACGCGGACGCGATCGGACTTGCCACGCGGGAACTGGCCGCTTGATCCAGCCCGGCCTCGAGTTCGTCTATGAGGCCACCGGAGAGCTCGAGCCTCCGGTGGCCATCGGTGAAACCTGCGACGGGACGCGGCGGATCATTCCGATCGTCGGCGGTGGGCGCGTCAAGGGACCGCTGATCAGCGGCAAGCTGATTGGCAACGCCGCGGATTGGCAGCTGACGCGGAGCGACGGGGTGACCGTGGCCGACGCGATCTATGCGCTCGAGACCGACGATGGCGTGGTGATCCAGATCCGCAATCGCGGGTTGCGCCACGGCCCGCCTGACGTGATGCAGCGGCTCGCCGCAGGGCAGGATGTCGATCCCGCGGAATATTATTTCCGCACCGTTCCCGAATTCATTGCGCCCAAGGGCCGCTACGAATGGATGAACCGGTCGATCTTTGTGTGCGCAGGCGCGCGCTTTCCGCTGGGGATCAAGCTGTGGGTATGGCGGGTGACCTGATCGGTCAGCCCGCCGCCCGTTCCAGCAGGCCTGCCTCGTCGCGATCCGCCCGGCGGGCAATGAGGATCATCAGCACGAAGATCGGGATGGCCACCACGTTGATCGAAAGCATGGCCGTGCGCAGGCTCCCGGTCGAATCCGATATGAGGCCGACGAAGTATGGTCCGATGCCCATGCCAAGGATGGTCATGACGAGCAGGTAGAAGCTCGACAGAAGGCCGCGCATGCGGGGCAGCACCTGATCGTAGATGATCGCGTAGAGCGGCGGCATCCAGCCGGTCAGGATGAAGGCGTAAAGGACGAAGCGGGCATAGAAGCTGCCGGCATCGCCCGCAAAATAGACCCAGAACGACAGGACCGGCGATGCGGCCATCGCGAACAGCGCGACCCACGCGCGCCCACCGCCACCGGGAAAGCGCTGGGTCAGCCAATCGGACAGCGGGCCCCAAACCAGCGGCCCGACGATGCCCATGGCGGCGGAAAGCAGCCCGAACTGCAACGCGGTCTCCTGCATGGTCAGGCCATAGCTGCGGATCAGAAAGCTGGGGTTGAAGGCCATCATTCCGTAATTGAGCGAAGACTGCAGCGTGCCGACGGCAATGCACATCAGCAACGTGGGCGACCGGCTGATGACGCGAAAGGCCTGCGCATCGCCCAGCTTCATGCCTTGCATCAGGTTGACGATGACGAAGACGCCAAGGCCGATCACGCCCCACTGCAGCGCGTGGGGGTTGAGCGCGATGCCACCGAGCAGCATCACCGGCTTGGGACTTATCGCGTTGCTGAGAATGGTCAGCGCGTATGCGGCGATCACGATCAGCCCCAGAGCGAGGAAGTTGCCGCGCACCATGGTGGGGCTAGCCCCCCTGCCTTTCATGCCAAGCCAGTGGAAGCCGGGTGTGACCGCGCCGAGCAGCGCCAGACTGTTGCGGAAGGGATGTGCCTCGGGCGCGGTCTCGATGCCGTCCATCTGCCCGCGCACAGGCTCGCGCAGAAACCAGAGGAAGCCAGCGAGGATAAAGCCCGGCGCTGCTGCGGCGAGGAAGGCAAACTGCCAGCCCCTGAGGGCCAGCGGCGCATTGCCCGTGGCATATGTTGCATCCCACCAGCCGGCCGCAACGCCGCCGAGGATAAGCGAGCCGCCAAGACCGAGGGCAATCGCCGATGCGAGCACCGACATCACAAAGCCGCGTCGGTGCTTTGGCCAGAAGTCATAGATCAGCGACGTGCCGGCAGGCTGGGTTGCGGCTTCACCTATGCCGACGCCGAGGCGCGAGAGGGCGAGCAGCGAGAAGCTGCTGGCAAGTCCGGCAAGACCGGTGGCGGCAGACCAGAAGAGCAGGCTGATGGCGAGCAGGCGCGTACGCACCCAGCCGTCGGCAAGCCTGCCGACGGGAAGCGAGAACAGGGCGTAGAACAGGGCGAAGACGGTGCCGTAGAGCAGACCCATCTCGGCGTCGCCGATGTCGAGGTCTGCCTTGATCGCCGGCGCGAGAATGGCGAGGATCTGCCGGTCGAGCAGGCTCATCGCATTGGTGAGGGCAACGAGAATCAGCGCGTACCAAGCGCCGGGTGCCATTTTCACGCTGGGGGGCGTGCGGCGCGGCTGTTGCGTCATCGAGTCCCTCTCCGCTGCCTGCGTCACAATTTGAACCAGCGCTCGGCATTCGTCTGGAAGAACTTCTTCTTCGTTTCCGCGCTCATGTCCATCGCATCCATGTCGCGAACTTCCTGCGCGACGTACTGGTAGGGATAGTCCATCGCATACATGACGCGATCTTCGCCCATGACTTGCTGGCAGAACTTGATAGCCGGCTCCCACGCCACGCCCGAATTGGTGACGAGAACGTTGGACCTGAGGTACTCAGCGATGGTCTTCTTGAGCGGCTTCATGCGTTCGTAGCGCTGCGAACGGACGCCCGCCTGATGCATGTAGTCAAGGCGATAGAGCCAGTAGGGAAGCGCCTCGCCCATGTGGCCGACCATGATCTGCAGGCTGGGGTACTTGTCGAAGATGCCGATGGTGATCAGGCGCAGCAAGTGCATGCCCGTTTCCACGCCGAAACCGAAGATCGCACCGTCGAGCCCGGCTTCAAGCATCGGGCCGATCATCGAATCAGGCGACGTGGCGGGGTGGATGTAGAGCGGCTGGTCTACCTCGACGAGCGCGCGGAAAATGGGATCGAAGAAGTCTTCGTCCAGATAGCGGCCCTGGGTATGGCTGTTGATCTGGATGCCCTTGAAGCCCAGTTCCCTGGCACCGCGATGGATTTCTTGCGCTGACCATTCGGGATCCTGCGGGGCGACCGTGCCCATGCCGATGAAACGGTCGGGATACCTTTCGCAGGCTGCAGCGAGCGTGTCGTTGGCCCGCGCGGCAATCGCCTTGGCTTCGTCGATGTCCAGCAAGGGCTGCACGCCGGGCGAAGTCAGCGCGAGGATCGCCTTGTCGATCCCGGTCGCATCCATATCGGCAATGCGGCGCGTCCCAAGGTCGAGCAGCCGTTCCATGATCTGGGTTGCGCGTTCGGACGGGGACTGGGCATAGAAGCCCCAGAGCGAGACCAGCCCCTTGTCCCCCGTGCCATCGCGAACCATGCGCAGGTAGACGTCGATCAGCTCGCGCGTGGCGAAGGCTTCCTCGGTGGCGATGCGCAGATAGCCCCGGTCACCGCCGGTCTTGAGTTCGTCGGTCATTGGCATCCTCTCCATGGAAACGGGCTTGTCAGCCTTCGTGCACGGCCTTCATGACCATGCAAGCAAGCACGCCCTCAGGTCCGTCCTCGGCACCGTGGCCCGACCACTTCACACCGCCGAAGGGTGCATCCGGGCCGCCGATCATCGCGGTATTGAGGCCGAGCATCCCGGTCTCGATATCGTCTGCCAGACGCCGCTGGCGCGCGATGCTGTCGGTCCAGGCATAGGCAGCAAGGCCATAGGGCAGGCGGTTGGCCTCGGCGACCATCGCTTCTTCACCACGGAACGGGTTGATAAGGGCAACCGGCCCGAACGGCTCCTCGTTCATGATCGTCGCATCGAGCGGAATTTCAGACAGCACGGACGGCGCGTAGAAATACCCGGCATTGCCGAGGCGTTCGCCGCCCAGATGCAGCTTTGCGCCGCGCGTGGTGGCATCGCCTATCAGGCGGTCCATCGCTTCGGGGCGACGGGGGTTGGCCATCGGGCCCATCTGGAAAGATTCATCGAGGCCATTGCCGGCTTTGATCGCACGGGCCCGCTCGACGAAGCCGTCGCGGAAACGGTCGAATACGCTTTCCTCGACGATGAACCGGGTGGGCGAAACGCAGACCTGGCCGGAGTTGCGATATTTCTGCGTGACGACCGTATCGAGCGTGCGATCGATGTCGGCATCGGCAAAGACCAGCACGGGACCGTGTCCGCCAAGCTCCATCGTCGTGCGCAGCATGTTGTCGCTGGCGAGCCGCGCCAGATGCTTGCCGACAACGGTCGACCCGGTGAACGACAGCTTGCGGATCACGGGCGAGCCGAGCAGGTGGCGGCTGACTTCATCGGGCACACCGAACACAGCCTGCGCCACTTGCCTAGGCAGGCCGGCATCAAGCAGGCACTGAAGCACGCCCAGTGCCGATGCCGGGGTTTCTTCCGCCGCCTTCAGGATCACCGAGCAGCCCGCAGCAATCGGGGCGCCCAGCTTGCGGCCGGGATTGCCGAGCGGGAAGTTCCATGGCGCAAATGCCGCAACCGGACCAACCGGCTCGTGCAAGACCGTGCTGCGCATGCCGGTCGGGCGCACCAGCGTGCGACCATAGATACGGAACACTTCGCCTGCGTAGAAATTGAACAGCCCGACGTTCATCAGGACTTCGATCCGCGCCTCGCCGATGGTCTTGCCCTCTTCCAGAGTGGCAATGCGGGCAAGTTCCTCCTGGCGTTCGAGCATGAGCCGGGCGGCACCCTGCAGCACGGCTGCCCGCTGCTGCGGGCTCGACTTGCGCCAGATGCGGAAGCCCTTTGCCGCTGTTTCAAGCGCACGATCAAGGTCTGCGGCTTCGGCAAGCGGGAGGTCACCGATGGTCTCACCCGTTGCGGGATTGACCACCGCATGCGTGCGACGACCGCCGCCGCTGATGCGCTCGCCATCAATCATCATGTGCAGCGAAGGATACTGGGTCATTTCAATTCCATCCGGGGTTTGCGGGCAGGAGCGGGGAGGAACGGTGCCCCCGCCCGCAATCTCTTACTTTCTGGCGTTCTCGCGGTCGATGTCGCCCTGCCAGCGCTGCGCGACCATTTCCTCGCCCGTGACCGGGTGCTTCATGTGGAAGGCATTGAGCTTGTGCGTCGGCCAGAGCCAGTGGTCGGTGATCAGCTCATCCGGACCAGTCGGATCAGTGGGGTAGGTCTGGCTCGGGAACGGCACGTATTCGTGCGGAGTTTTGGCCCAGCCGGTTTCGAAATCGGCGTGCCAGATCGGCATGTAGTTGAGCACGTGCATCCGCCACACGCCGTCGACCTTCTTGTAGGTGTTCTCGTAGATGCCGCCTTCCCACCACTGGCGCGCCTTGAGGTGGGGCTCTTCGCCTTCATAGTCCTTGTGACGCCCTGCCTGCATCATCGAGCGCGCGCGACCGAATGCGGTGACGCCATCGGGCTGCACGTGGATAATGTCCTGCAGCTGCGGATGATCGAGCAGGAAGCCGTCGATCGGGCCGTTGTTGCCGTAAGTGAAACGCTTCTGGAAGCGTTCGACGTAAAGCCGGCGTGCGCCTTCCTTGCCCTTCCACACGCCACCGAAGAAGCGCACTTCGCCGTCCTCGGTGAACAGATCGACTGTCTCGTTATACATGCATTTGTCGATCAGGTAGCCGTAGAGGTGCTGCAGCTTGCGGATGTCGAGTTCATCCTCGCGCACGGTCAGGCGCTGCTCGAGGTCTGCGAGGCGGCTTTCAAGCGCGGCAATCTTGTCGGTGTCGGACACGTCCTGCTCCCATTCTAATTAGTTTGTCTTACTAACAATCTGCGGCAGGACGAAGAGCCTGTCAACGCCCGTGCCGGAGCCATTGCCCTTTTAGCGCCCCTGGGCTTCAAGCCGTTCGACTTCCTCTCGGTAAGGGCGGATCGCGCGGAACATCAGGAACGTCGCCATCGGCATGAGCACGGCTGCGGTGATGAGCATGGCCTTCCACAATTGTGCCGGATCGCCCACGACGACGTCCTGCACCGTTCCGACGACAAAGCTGCCCATCGCGCCGAAAAAGGTGAACATGAACAGGTAGAACGCGGTTACCTGACCGCGCATGTCATTGGGCGCGACGCGCTGCACCGCTGCGTTCTGCGGCACCGCTCCGGCAATGCCGAACATGCCCGACAGGCCGAACAGGATCAGCGAGCCCCATGCGGTGGGCATCAGGATTGCCGCGATCGTGCAGACCGTGGTTCCGGCAAAGCAAACGGTCGCCGCCCGGACGTTGGCATCCTTGTAGCGCTTGGCGAGCCATTCGACGAAGATCCCGCCAAACAGCAGACCCGAGAGCGAAGCCACAAGGATCGTCAGGCCGAGCGCCGCGCCGATCTGGCCCTCGTTCCAGCCGAAGGTCCGTACCATGAACGGCACGCGCCAGAACTGGAGGCCGAAAGTCTCGACAGCGCTGAGCGCAAGCGCGCCGAACAGGGGATAGTAGACGCGCGGCTTGGCATTGATCGCACGGAATGCGTCGAGGCCCATGAACGTGAGGACACGGCGTCCAACGCCGGCATCGCGCGGCACATGCAGCGCGTCGTGCGCGGGCGCCATGCGGGGCGGCTCCTTCACCGTCAGGAACAGCAGCCCGACAAGCACGGCCGGCAGTCCCAGAAAGATCAGGATCCACTGCCAGCCAAGAATGGTCAGCGGACCGAGATGCGTCGGTGCCCAGTCAGTGGACATCATCACCAGCATGCCACCGATCAGGGGCCCGAGCGTCGTGCCGCCGATGAAGCCGAACTGCAGCAGCGCGAAGGCTCGGGTGAGCTTCTTCGGCGGAAAGGCGTCGGCCAGTAACGAGTAGGACGATGGCGCGTGCGCGGAACCGCCTGCTGCAAGGAAGAACCGGCTGCCGACGAACTGCGCGAAGTTCTGCGCCAGCCCGCCCAGCGAGATGATCACGCCGACGAGGGCCGCCCCTCCTGCCAGCACGTACTTTCGCGGATAGATGTCCGCGAGCCGCGCCAGCGGTATGCCGACAAAGAAGTAGCAGATGATGCTGGCCGGACCTGCCAGGAACCCAAGCTGCGAATCGGTCAGCCCGAAATCGTGCTTGATCCTTTCCGCCAGCATGCCGAACGTGACGGCATCGAAGAACGTGATGAATGTCGCGAGCACGATGACCAGCAAAGCCCAGTAGGCAGAGCCGGTGCTCGGCCACTCACGCTGACTCGCTCCATTGGTACCAGCCCCTTCGGCAGCAAGCCCCTCGATCGATCCAGCCTCGGGCGCCACGGGCGCAGTTGCACCAGCCATTGTCTCTCCTCTCCGCGGCGTACGACCCGATTGACTCGGGAGCTTTTTTGACGTCGCCAATTGTTAGTCTTGCATACAATTCTCCGCTGGTGAATATCAAAAGCAGAATCAGAACAAGGAGAGGCACATGCAGAATCTTGGAGGCAAGACCGCCTTCGTCACCGGCGGTGCCAGCGGCATCGGCCTCGGCATTGCCAAGGCGCTGCTCGGAGCCGGCATGAACGTGACCATCGCCGACATCCGCCAGGATCATCTCGATGCGGCAGTATCGGAACTTGGCGGCGGCGATCGCGTGCTGGCGGTGAAGCTGGACGTCACCGATCGCGCACAGTTTGCCCAAGCCGCAGACGCGGTCGAGGCGAAGTTCGGCAAGATCCACATCCTCATAAACAACGCCGGCGTTGCCGTAGTCGGACCGACCGAACTTGCCACCTTTGCCGACTGGGACTGGGTCATGGGCGTCAATGTCGGCGGCACCGTCAACGGCATCGTCACGATGCTGCCGCGCATCCTTTCCCATGGCGAAGGCGGGCACATCGTCTGCACCGCCTCGATGTCGGCGCTCGTACCGGTGGGCATGACCACGATCTATTCGTCGGGCAAGGCGGCCGTCACCTCGATGATGGAATGCATGCGCCCCGAGCTTGAGCCGCGTGGCGTGATCTGCTCGGCCTTCTGCCCGGGCGCCGTGCAATCGAACATTGCCGACGCGGCCAAGACACGCCCGGCCGAACTTGCCGACACCGGCTATGCCGAAGCCGACAAGCGCCGCGCCTCGGGCGGCAACTTCATGCATCTCTACCAGACGAAGGAGCAGGTCGGAGAACGCGTGCTCGAAGGCATTCTCAACGACGAACTCTACATCCTCACCCATTCCGAGTTCCTGACCGGCGTGGAAGAGCGCGGACTTGCCACGACCGCGGCCGTGCAGACGCATTTGCCCGAGAACCCGGAATACAAGCAGACCTTCGCCATGCTGTTCCGCAATCCGGCAATAACCGACGAGATCGCGCGGCAGAACAAACTGAAGGAAGGACGCACGGCATGAAGGACTTTGCCGGACGCACGGCCTTCGTGACCGGCGGAGCAAACGGGGTCGGCATCGGCCTTGTCCGCCAGTTGCTTAACCAAGGCTGCAAGGTCGCCATTGCCGACATTCGCCAGGATGCGATCGACAAGGCACTGGCCAGCCTAGACAACCGGGAGGTGATGGGCGTCCAGCTCGACGTTGCCAGCCGCGACGGCTTCAAGGCCGCCGCCGACGAGGTCGAGGCAAGGTTCGGTCCCGTTTCAATCCTGTGCAACAACGCCGGGGTAAATCTCTTTCAGACGATCGAGGAATCATCCTACGACGACTGGGACTGGCTGATGGGGGTCAATCTTCATGGCGTGATCAACGGGGTGATGACCTTCGTGCCGCGCATGGTGGAGCGGGTGAAATCGGGCGAGCAGAAAGGTGGCCACGTGGTCAATACCGCGTCGATGGCTTCGTTTGTCGCCGGAGGTTCGCCCGGCATCTACAATACGACCAAGTTCGCAGTGCGCGGACTGTCGGAATCGCTGCACTATTCGCTGCTGCAGTACGAGATCGGCGTCTCGGTGCTCTGTCCGGGCCTCGTCAAAAGCTACATCTTTGCCAGCGACGATGTCCGTCCCGATACGCTCAAGGGCGCGATGAAGCCGGTCGATCCCGCTGCGGTCGAGCGGCTGGCGGGGTTACACGAATTCGGCATGGAGCCCGACGTCATCGGCGCACGCGTGATCGAGGCGATGAAGGCCAACCGGCTCCACATCTTCTCGCATCCCGATCACAAGGAAGAGCTGCGCGATATCTTCGACGAGATCATCGCCGAATATCAGGACTATCCCAAGGATCCCGGCTTCGACCGTCGCGTGGCCTTCGAGAAGTTCCGCGCCGACGGCTTTGCCGAGACGCGGCGCAAATCGCGCGACGCGAACTTCTGACCAACACGTAAGGGCGGAGCCATTTGGCCCCGCCCTACCCGTTCTCGGTACAGTCGGAAGATCAGGCCGCGACGTCGCCCAGCGCGGCAATGAACTTGTCGATGTTGCCGGTGGTCAGGCCGGCAATGTTGATGCGGCCCGAACCTGCCATGTAAACACCGTGGCGTTCGCGGATGGCGAGGATCTGCTCGCCGTTGATCGGCAGCATGGAGAACAGACCGTTCTGCACGCCCAGAGGCGCCATGTTCACCGCGCCCACCTGCTGTGCAGCAGCAAGGCGATCGCGCACCCAGCGCATGCGATCGCGCATGTCGTCAAGCTCGGCCAGCCACGTCGCGGTAAGGTCTGCATCGCCCAGGATCAGGCGCACAGCGGCCGCACCGTGATCGGGCGGCATCGACCACGAGGCGCGCGCGATGGTCGATCCGTTGGCCAGCGCATTGGTCAGCGCGGGAGCGTCGGCGGTGACCGCATAAAACGCACCGACACGGTCGCGGTACAGTCCGAAGTTCTTGTCGCACGAATAGGCGACGAGGGCCTCGGGAACCACGTCCAGCACCTTGCGCAGGCCGTAGGCATCTTCTTCCATGCCGGCGCCCAGACCCTGGTAGGCAAGGTCGAGGATCGGCAGAACCTTGGCCAGCTTCAGCAGCGGGGCGATCTCGTCCCACTGTGCAGGCGTATAATCAACGCCGGTCGGATTATGGCAGCAGCCATGCAGGAGAACGGCATCGCCCGCTTCGGCCTGCGCCAGAGCCGCCTTCAGCGATTCCAGATCGGCAAAGCCGTCAGACGTCATGTGGCTGAAAGTCTTGAGCTCGACGCCCGCCGCCGAAACGATCTGCGCATGGTTGGGCCACGACGGCGTTCCCATCCAGATGCGCTTCACGCCCGCGCGCTTGGCCACCTCGACCGCGAGACGCACCGCGCCGGTACCGCCGGGGGCCTGCATGCCATCGACCCTGGCCCGATCGAAGTCCTTGCCGAACACGTATGGGATCAGGGCGTTGACGAAGCCCATGTCGCCTTCAGGCCCGAGATAGGCCTTCGAATCCTGAGATTCGAGCAGCTTGGCTTCTGCAGCCTTGATCGCCTTGAACACCGGAGTGGCACCCTCGGACGTGCGATAGACGCCGACGCCAAGATCGATCTTGTCCTCGCGCGGATCGGCATTGTGGAGCTTGATCAGCGCCAGCAGCGCATCGGCGGGCTGAGGGGCAAGGTTTTCGAGCATGGTCCAGCTATCCTTCGCAGGCGGGCTTCAAACGCGGCGGCTCCATGCAGCCGGATTGCCGCGCGGGCAACCCCTGCAATGCAATTATGCTGCCGCCACGCCGAATTTTTGCCCGCGAAGGGGGCGTCCGGTCAGAACGGGAACCAGTTCTGCTTGCGCGAGAACTTCATATATCCGCCATTGAGGCCGAGCCGCAGCCCTGCGCCCGAACGCACAGGGATAAGCACGGTATCGCCCTTGCGCAGGTAACTCACGTGGAAGCCACCGATAAGGTAGGCTTGGCCCTCGCCCGCGGGAAACCGCTTGTACAGCTCCTCGCTGTCGTAAAGGTTGTAGACCAGCACGAACGTGCTTGCCGCGTTGGCACCGACGTCGAAACCGATCGAAGGGCCCGTCCAGTAGACCGCGCGTTCGCCCTCGACCTTGTGGTGCAGCGTGCCCGACCCATAGCGCAGCCCCACGACAAGCGCGCCGCCGCCTTCGCGGCCAACGATATAGGCGTTGGGCTCACCCTGCTTCTTGAGCAGGTCCCGAATAATGTCGGCAAGGCCCGAAGCCCCCTTCCCGAAGACACCTTCGGCCGCGCCGATCAGGTCGTCCTCGTGGTACCCGGCACCCTTGGGCGCGGCGCGTGGGCCCGCTTCGGCGGCAGGACCACCGGGAAGTGCGCCCACTGGAGCAGTCGCCGGCTCCTGCGGCGGCAGGGCCGGGGTCTCGGCCGGCAATGCGGGCGTGCTGCCCGCTTCCTGCCCGACCGGCCTTGCTGCTGGAGCGGAGCCCGCTGGTGCCAGATCGCTGTCGATTGCGGCATTGGGATCTATCGTCTGCACTTGCGCAAAGGCGCTGGTGGCAAGCAGAGCGAACGCTCCGGCAAAACCCGTGGCGACCGACCGCACCGTCCTGTGAATCATGCTCATTCCCGTCAATCCCGTCCCGACAGCGCCCGCTTCGCCTGGCATGCCAGTGGCAAAAGCCCCTCCATAACACCAGAATCCAACCCTTGGCCCACGACAATGAACCGGCGATGAGCCGAGTCAGAAATGCGCCCAAGCGCTCGATAGTTGCGGATTTCCCGGCAAATCAGGCCGTCGCGGAATTTTGCCGGAACAGGCCTTGCCGCCCCCGACAACCCTCGCTATAGCGCCGCCTCGCCGCTGCGATCCGGAGACGTGGGTGAGTGGCTGAAACCAACGGTTTGCTAAACCGTCGTACTGGTAAATCCGGTACCGAGGGTTCGAATCCCTCCGTCTCCGCCAACACACCTTGTTGCCTTAGGCTATCGCGCTAGCCGCCACGCTGGCGTGCAGATCAATGTCGGCATGTCACATCGCCGAATGCCTACCGGACACGGTTTCCGTCGGCATCGACGACTGCCTCGCCATCTTCCTTGACGAAGGCGCCTTGCTGGTTTTGGGGCAGGAGATCGAGGACGACCTCGGAGGGGCGGCATAGCGCGACGCCCAGCGGCGATACCACCAGCGGGCGGTTGATCAGGATCGGGTGTGCCATCATTGCATCGATCAGGGCAGCGTCGGACAGGCTTTCGTCATCCAGGCCCAGTTCGGCATAGGGTGTGCCCTTTTCGCGCAGCAAGGCGCGCGGCGCGATTCCGGCCCGGGCGATCAGGATTTCGAGAAGTGCGCGGGACGGCGGCGTCTTCAGGTATTCGATCACTTGAGGTTCGATGCCCGCATTGCGGATCATCGCAAGCGTGTTGCGCGACGTTCCGCATTCGGGGTTGTGATAGATGACGATGTCCGGGGCCATGATCATTCCTCGTCTTTCTTCGATGACGGTCAGGCGAGAACCGGGGCTTGTCCGCCACCGAACCAGTTGCGACGGAACCACAGCGCGAGATTGACCAGCGCGATAAGCACGGGCACTTCGACCAGCGGCCCGATCACGGCAGCAAAGGCGACCGGCGAGGCAAGGCCAAAGGCCGCGATGGCAACGGCAATGGCAAGCTCGAAATTGTTCGATGCCGCCGTGAAGGAAAGCGAGGCCGTACGGGCATAGTCCGCGCCGCTGGCTCGGCCGAGGACGAATGCGAGCACGAACATCACCACAAAGAAGATCACCAGCGGGATTGCCACGCGCACTGCATCGAGCGGCAGGGCAATGATCTCGCCTCCCTTCAGGCTGAACATGCAAACGATGGTGAAAAGCAGGGCAACGAGCGTGACAGGGCTGATCGCGGGCAGGAACCGGCCCTCGTACCACTCGGTGCCGCGCGCTCTGATCAGGACCCTGCGCACCAGATAGCCGCCGAGGAAGGGCACTCCGAGATAGGTCAGGACAGCCTTGGCGATCGTGGCGAAATCCACGTTGACGACTTGCGCGTCCATTCCGAACAGGGGCGGAAGGACGCTCAGGTAGAACCAGGCGTAGGGTACATAAAATACGATCTGGAACAGCGAATTGAACGCGACGAGACCCGTGACATATTCCGGGCTTCCCTGGGCGAGCTGATTCCAGACCAGAACCATGGCGATGCACGGCGCAATACCGATGAGGACGAGCCCGGTCAGGTATTCGGGCTTGTCGGGCAGGAGCAACGACGCCAGCGCAAACATGAAAGCCGGCGCAATGACCCAGCACAGCACGAACGACAGAACGAGAATCCTGCCGTCACGGAAGACTTGGCCGAGTTCCTCGTACCGCACCTTGGCCAGGGGCGGAAACATCATGAGGATCAGGCCGCTGGCAATCGGTATGCTGGTCGACCCGACCGACATGGCCCCCAGCGCGCGCGGGACCGATGGCGCAAAAGTGCCCAGACCGATTCCGACTGCCATGGCTGCGAAAATCCACAGAGTCAGATAGCGATCGAGGAACGAAAGGCGCGTCGGCGCCTCTGCCTCAAAAATCATTGGCCAACAGCTTTCTTGCTGGCGTCCGGTGTTCGCGGAGAAACATCGGCAGCGCTCGGTGGACAGGAGAGATCTGCGCCGCATGGCATTCCGCCGCAGCAGTTCTCGGTCAGATAGGCCATGAGGCCGTTCATGGCGTCGTAGTTTGCCGTATAGAGGATGGACCGGCTCTGTCGGCGCTGAATGACCAGGTCGGCATTGGCCAGTTGAGCAAGATGAAAGCTCAGCGAGGACGAAGGTATTTCCAGGCGGCTGGCAATCTCGCCCGCCGGCATCCCCGCATCGCCTGCCTGGACGAGCAGGCGGTAGGCGGCGAGGCGATGCTCCTGCGCCAGCGCGCTCAGGGCGCGAATGACATCTGGCGTGGCAGAGATTGATTCCATATTTCGAATAATATCGAATTTACGTCGAGGGGTCAAGGCCTCTCTCCTCTCGACGCAGGCATCCGCGACGGCGAGGCGCCGACCAGGGCGGCAGCAAACCTTGCGGCCTGTTCAATAGGACAGGGATGATAACGGGCCTATTGATCTAGTCTTGCGCATCATTGCCTGCCTTGCGGACTCGATGGAAAACCGGGGCGCGGCGGGCTTGCTGGGAGAATGGGAATGATCCGTCACGTCGTGATGATCAAGTTCAAGGAAAATGCGCCGCAGGAGAAGATCGAAACGTTTCTCACCGAGGTGAAGAAGCTTTCGCATCTCAATCGCGAAGTGCGCGACTACAGCCATGGGCTCTGCGTCAAGACGCGTTATCATTCGGGCGATTTCGACTTTGCCAACTGCTGCGACATCGACAGCTACGAGGCGATGGACCGCTACATGTCGCACTGGTCGCACCTGCGGATGACGCCCTACCTGCCCGACATTCTCGAGAACATGATCTCGTTCGACTGGGAAATCGATTATCGGGGGCCGGAATTCGACGAGAAGCTGGCAGCCGAAGAAGCGGTGCGGGAAGCAGCGCGCGTGCTGCAGGTTCATCCGGACCCAGACAAGGCATATGTGCCTGAGGTCCGCGGCCAGACGCGTGAGCGTGCGCGCGAAATGTGCGCCACGGCAGGCGTAGTCCTGTCCAGTGACGAAGAGGAAATCATCGGCTCTGTCTGGGCCCCCAACCGCATCATGTTCGTGACGCCCGATCCCGGCACCGAGGTAGCACGGGGCAGCGAGATCAAGATCGGCATCACCGGCAACTGGCTGACCGGTCCCGCCGTTCCTTCGGGTGACTCGCCGGCCTGGTGATCGACGTCCCCCCCCCGATGGAGAGATTCCATGATAATAATTGCCGGGAACCTGAAGACGCGGCCTGAACTGGTCGACGAACTCGACGAAGCCCTGAAGTCGCTTGTAGCCGATACGCTGCAGGAAGACGGCTGCCTGGATTATCACTTCGCGATCGAGGACCGGGTCACCGGTTCGGTGCTGGTCTACGAACGCTGGCGCGACGAGGCTGCGCTTGCGGCGCACCTTGCCCAGCCCGCGATCGGAGCAGTGCTCGGTGGCTGGGCGGAGCGTATAGAGATCACGGTGCGCAAGTTCGACGCCGCCAACGAGCGCGGCTTCACCGACTGACGGACGACAGTGGATTGGGCCGGCATGGCTTGAGCTGGCGCTGTCAGGCGCGCCTGCCCATGTCGGTCATCCGGGAAATGTCGGACCGCCCGCGAGGCGTTGCAGGCAGTCCGACAAGTCACGACCCGAGGGCTTGTGGTTCCCTGCAGCCCATCCTCGGCTGGCTGCAGGGCAGTCCGGTCGGCCTTGCGGGCGTTCCGGTATTCCGTTGATCTGCCACCCCTGAGGCACGCGGCCTAAAGCGCGACGGCGACGAGCAACACGATCGCCCCCCACATCAGGACCGAAAAAAGCCCTGCGATCGCCAACCGTCTTCCCGCGCCGGTTTTGTCCTTTACCTCGCGTGTCTCCCCACAGGGTGGAGCGTCGATGCCCGTACCGGTCCTGACGGCACTGGCAGTTGCAGTCCATTCCTGACGGGCAGGCACGGGCAGACGAAGCAGAAGAAGGTCAAGCTCGTGATCCACGATTCCTTCTGCATCACGCCCAGCATCAGGCCCAACACCCAGCATTGCCCGTTCCCTTCGACGCCCCCGGCGGCCTTCTAGCGGACAAACCAGCGACTTGCTTGTAAACAGATGTAAATCCCGCAATGGCGGCGTTACCTTGGCCTGAATCCAGACTAATACGGCAGGATCGCAAACCAGCGGCGGGCAGGACTACGGGGGTCGAATGAGGATCGGGATCGTCGATGACGACGACACCATGCTGCACTACGTCTCGCGCCTGCTCGATGCGGACGGCTTTCGTTGCGAAGCGTTCCGTCGTGGCCGCGACCTTCTCAGCGTGCTGGGCCGCGAGACCTTCGACCTCCTGATTCTCGACTGGAACATGCCAGACCTGAGCGGGATGGATGTTCTCGCATGGGTGCAGCAGCACATTCGTCCCTGCCCGCAGGTAATCATGCTTACCAGCCGATCGGACAAGGACGATGTCGCGGCAGCGCTCCATGCCGGCGCCGATGACTACATCGTGAAGCCCGAATCCGCCGTGGTGATTTCGGCCCGCGTCGGTGCGGTGCTTCGGCGCGCTCGCGCGCGGCCCGAAGTCGGGCGCTACGAACGGTTCGGCGACTATGTCTTCGACCGGCAGGACGAATGCGTGACCCTGAATGGCGAGCAGATCGTGCTCACGGCCAAGGAATTTGCGCTGGCGCATCTTTTTTTCCTCAACCTGCACAAGCCCCTCTCGCGCGGCTATCTCATGGAAGCGGTTTGGAAATCCGTCGCCGAACTGACCACGCGCACGCTCGACATGCACGTTTCGCGTATTCGCGCGAAGTTGCAGCTGCGTTCGGACAAGGGCTACCGCCTGCAGACCGTGTTCAATTACGGCTATCGGCTGGAGTCCTGTTGATGAAGCGTACCCGGTGCCCCGGCGCGTTTGGCGGCCTGTTGTCGCTTGCGATTGTGGCAACAAGCCTCGCGGCAGGGCCTGCAACTGCAGCCAATCGGCTTCCCGCCAGCGCCGTCGGCGTGCCGCAGGCGACGGGCGAGGTCGTGGTATACGACATGCGGCGCGGTGAGAACCTGTTCACTCTTGCCCAGCGGTATCTCAACCGGCCAGCGGACTACGCCGCGGTGCAGAAGACCAACCGCATCACGAACCCGCACCGCATTCCGGTCGGCACGCGACTGCGCATTCCGCTGTCGCTGCTCAAGAGCGAGCCGTTGCAGGCGCGGCTGGTGGCGGTCCGTGGGGATGTCCACCTGACCAGCAACGGTCGCGATATTGCGCCCGCCGTGGGCATTGAAATCCAGCAAGGCACCGCGCTCGAAACGGGACGGGACGGTTTCGTCACCCTGTCGCTCCCCAACGGATCGCGGACCTCGCTGCCGACTTTGACGCGCATGCGGATCGAGCGGCTGCGCCGGATCATCCTGACGGGCAGCATCGACTACGATTTCGTGGTGGATGCGGGCAAGGTCGAGACCAAGGTATCGCCATTGGGCAAGGATCCGAACAACCGCTTTCGCGTCAGGACGCCGCGCGCGATTGCCGCCGTTCGTGGAACACAGTTCCGGGTCGGGCTCGAGGGCGATGCCGCGCTGGCCGAAGTTCTCGAAGGCACGGTCGCCGCAGGATCCGATAAGGGCACTTCGACAAGCCTGACCCCTGGTCTGGGCGCGGTCATCACGCCCGATGGTGGTGTGGCAACCGAGCCGTTGCTGGCTGCGCCGGACCTGTTGCGCCCCGGCAAGGTGCAGGTCGATCCCCTGGTCAAGCTGGTGCTGGCCCCGCAATCGCAGGCACGCGGCTATCACATCCAGATTGCCGAGGACGCAGGCTTTGCCAAGGTGTTGGCCGAGGCGTCGGGAGAAGGCGCCGATTTTTCGTTCGCGAACATACCCAACGGAAGCCTGTTCGTGCGCGTGAGCGCAATCGCGAGATCGGGGCTGGAGGGAATGGCACAGACCTTCTCCATGCGACGCGTGCTGGCCGGGCTTACCGCTGCTGCAACTTCAGATGCGGATACGATGCGCTTTGCCTGGGGCGGCGAAGGCGAGGGCCGGCGCATATACCATTTCCAGCTGGGATCGATCGAAGAAGGCAGGCCCCTGCTGATCGACGAGGCGGGCCTTTTGCAGGAAGGCATCGCGCTTCGCGATCTTGGACCGGGCGTCTATCGCTGGCGCGTGGGCGTTCGGCAGGTGACCAACGAGGGCATCGTCGAGAACTGGCTGCCCTTCGAGAAAATCACCGTTGCGGCGCCGGAACGTTAATTGATCCGCCGCCGCCTCCATGTCGAATGGGCTCTGGTGGCGCTTGCCGCCGGACTCATCGTCTGGCTCGCAACCATCAACGCCCGTTTGAGCGTCTTCGACAACAGGTTCTACGACGTGGCCTCCCGGCTGGTGACGGCTGCCGCCGACGACCGCATCCTGATCGTGGAAATCGACGATGCTAGCCTGCGGACCACCGGGCGATGGCCCTGGCCGCGAAGTGAACACGCGCGGATGCTCGAAACGCTGGCCCGATATCGACCCGCAGCCGTCGCCTATGACGTCCTATTCCTTGACGAGGCGGAAGACGACCCCGCGCTGGCCGAGGCGCTGCGTGGCGTGCAACCGGTCTTCCTGCCGGCCCTCATCGAACGCGACGCCACCGGCCGCGTGGTGTCGCGTTGGCTGCCTTCAGCGCCACTGCTGCGCTCCGTGACGGCCGCAGGCACCGCCGAACTCGAACCCGACAGCGATGGCGTCGTCCGGCGGACAGGCAGGTCTGCCGACGATCCCCTGCCCTCGCTGCCCGACCTCCTGCTCGAAGTCGTTCAGGGCAAGCCATTGGACCGCCCGGTCGCGCAATCGCGTTTCCTGATAAATTATGCGGGCCCGGGTGCCTTCCGCCGCGTATCGTTTGCGAGCCTGGCGGCAGGCGAAGTCCCGCCAGCGCTGGTCGAGAACAAGCTCGTGCTCGTCGGTGCCACGGCAGCAGGCCTTGGCAACATGCAGAATGTCCCGGCGCGTGCCGGCAGCTTGCAGTCAGGCGTCGAGATCCTGGCGAATGTCCTCAACACCCAGTTGTCCGATGCAGAAATCCGGACACCGACGCGCACGACGGCCGCACTCCTTTCGCTGGTCCCTCTTGTCATCCTGATGGTGGGCTTCCTGCGCCTTTCACCATCGGCGTGCTTCGCCCTTGCTTGCGGTCTGGCAGTGGCGGTGACGACCGCAAGCTTCGCTGCCCTGCCGCTCTTGCATCTGTGGGTCCCACCCACGACGGCGCTTGCCGGGCTTCTGCTCGTTCACGTGCTGTGGGGATGGCGAAGGCTGTCGGTCGTCTCGCGGTTTGTCATGGCGCAGACATCGCGGCTCGCCGCTGATCCGGGCGTCATCGACGCGCCGCGCTCGCGCCTGCTTGGCGGCGATACCATATCGCAGGAGGCCAACAGGCTTGCGGCCATGATCGACCAGATCCGGACGCTGCACGCTTTCGTGGCTCGTGCGATCGAAAGCCTGCCCGACGCGGTCTGTATCGTGTCTGCCAAAGGACGGATCGACCTGGCCAATCGTGAGGCGCAGTCCCTGTTCGGCGATGGACTGTCAGGCGCGCGGATCGAGGACGTTACCGCACAACTCTCTCCTGCGCCCGACGCCGAGCATTCGCTGCTGCGCCATGCCGATGGCCGCAGCTTCATGCAGGCCAGTTCCGACCTGCCCGACGGTTCGCGCATAGTGTCGTTCGCCGACGTGACCGAGCTTCAACGCATCGCCGACGAGCGTGACGACATTCTGCAGTTCCTGTCACACGATATCCGTACGCCCAATGCCGCAATCGTGACCCTGCTCGAAACCGAACAGATTGCGCAACGCAAGACGGGTACCACGCCTGTAACCGAGGCCACCGTCGAACAGATTCGCCTGCATGCCCGCCATGCGCTGCGTCTGGCCGACGATTTCGTGCAACTGGCGCGCGCGCGGCGGCGTCCGATGACTTTCGATCCAATCGATCTTTGCGACATCGCGCGCGAGGCCGCCGACATGGTCTGGCCACGGGCCCGGGCACGTACAGTCACGGTGTCCGAAGCCAGCGACCCGGACGAAATCTGGATCATGGGGGATCGCAGCATGGTGCTGCGCGCGACCATCAACCTGCTTGAGAACGCGGTTAAGTTTGCGCCGAACGGAAGCGAGGTGACATACGCGGTTTCCATTGCCCAGGACCGTGCGGTCCTGTGCGTGCATGGTCCCGGACCGGCAATGCCCGCCGGACGGGTCGCCAATCCCTTTGCGCTATATGCCGAGGGGCGTGCTGCAGACGATACCGGCAGTCTCGGGCTGGGGCTTGCCTTCGTGCAGACGACAGCGCTGCGCCATGACGGCCAGGTTGATCACAGCTATCGCGAAGGGTATGGCTCGGCATTCAGGATGATCCTGCCGCTGGCCCAGCCGGAAGACTGATCGTCAGTCCCGACCGAAACGAAGCGGCCGCCCCTGCGGATCATCGCCGGCAAGGCGCGCGACGGCCCGTGCGGCCAATGGTTGGAGCGTTTCTGCAAGGGTCGCCTTGCAGTGATATTCCTCTGCCCAGGCGCGCGTTACGGTTCCGTCCGGGCTTTCGGCGACGAGAGAAAGGCGCTGCGTCCGGTCGGCGCACCCCTGAAGCAACTTGCGATGCTTGGCGGGTGACACCACCGCGCCGTCCGAGCCCAGCACCGCGAGCGATGCTGGCCGTTCTGCCAGCGCGACAAGGATGCGGATGGTGCCCGCTTCCGAGGCCGACATGCGCGAAACCGTAAAGCCGCGTCTTTCAAGTTCGCTGGCAACAGCATGACGCGCACTGTCCGATAGCGGGCCATCCGCTTCCGCCAAGGCGACGGTGGCGCTTTGCGGCAGGCCAGCGCCTTGCAAGCCTGCGCGCGTCTCGATCGGCCCGGAGCACGCGCCAAGCGCAAGCAGCGGCAGAACACAGACCGCCAGCGTGGATCGAGAGACAAGTTCAGCCATGATGCAATCCCCGGTAAACGCAGGCGGTTCGCGTCACGTTGTCGGCGGTTCCTGACGCGCCCCGTGCCGCGCGGCCGACTTGCCCGCGACGGACGTGATGGCGCTGCCGAACAGATAATCGAGAAAGATTGCGGTAATCGCGTAGTTGCCCGCCTCGTCGATATGATGGTGCCGCATGTGGTGGCGCTTGAGCGCCTGACCCACCGTGCCTCGCATCGACGCCTGGTGGCATGCGTAGTGCACCGCATCGTACGCGACGTAACCCGACATGAAACCGAGAAGGATCCAGGTGCCGGAAGGGCCGACAATGGCAACGCAGATCGCTCCGACCAGCAGACCGACCGGAATGCTGACGATCGGTGGCATGAGGTTGCGAAAGGGATCGTTGGGAGAAACGTGGTGATTGCCGTGCATCAGAAACACGAGCCACTTGCCCACGGCCGCATCCGTATCCCAGTGGAACAGGAACCTGTGCGCCACATATTCGGTCAGGAACCAGACCAGCAGCCCCACGAACACGAGAATGCAGGCGGTAACCGCATCGGTTGTATTCCAGCCCGCCAGGGCAATCAGCGGGAGACCCAGAGCCCACAGAATCGCAAACGATTTCGCTGAGATGAGAGTCAGGGCTTCAAGCTGCTTGCTCTCGAAAAGTGTAACGCGCTGCGGTTTTCGGCCACGATCATTCATTCGGGCAGTCGGAACAGAAAGTGCGCGCGGGTGTCAAGTGATAAGTGTCCCGCAGCACTCGAAGCACGCCCTGCGGACCAAAGTACTGCGCAGAATCGAATATTTGGCAAATTCCGCAACTATCACACCGGTTTTTGCAACAGAGTCTGGTAATCGCGGATCGTTGACTGGTCCGACCGCGATCCAGCTCCGCCCGAGGCAAGGGCAGACTTGCGATGCTTGGGAATCTCCCCCGGATTGGATGATAAAATCGCCGTTGCTGAATTGTTGACGCGCAACGCCTCTTGCCCGATGTCCGCATCGTGTCGGACCTCACTTCCTCCATGTCGGGCCCATCCATGTCAGCCAGCCACACCCACGCCCTTGTTATCGGCGCATCGGGTGAGCTCGGCGGCGCGCTGGCGCGCCACTATGCACGTTCGGGATGCACCCTCACCTTGTGGGGCAGAGACTGGGCGCGACTTGAGGCGATCACCGCCGCATGTCGTCAGGCAGGCGCCGAGGCAGAAATGCATTCTGTGGACATTACCGACATCGATGCCGCCCTTTCAGCGATGCGCGAACACGATGAGCGCCAGCCCTTCGACTTGTGCGTCGTGGCTTCCGGTGTCGGCGACATCCGCGAGGGCGCGAGAGCTTTCGAGAGCCCGGAGCTTGTCGCGCGCGTCATGGCGGTAAACCTATCGGCACCGGCGACGCTGGCCGCCGAAATGGCTGCGCGAATGGCGTCGCGTCGCCGTGGCACGATCATTCTGATCGGATCGGCCGCCAGCTTTCACGCACTGCCATTCGCCGCAGCCTATGCAGCGAGCAAGGCGGGCCTCGCGCGCTTTGCAGAGGCTCTGCACATCGCGATGCGTCCACATGGCGTGTCGGTGACGCTAGCATCGCCCGGCTTCATCGATACGGCCGCGGCGCGCCGCGTGCCGGGTCCCAAGCCGCTGATACTGGGCGCAGACGATGCAGCGCGGCGCATAGCCGGGGCTGCGGCAGCGGGACAGGCTCATGCCATCATGCCCCGGCCCTTTGCGCTGCTAAGGCTGCTGGATCGCCTTTTGCCGATGTGGCTTCGCGCCCGCCTGCTGCCCTCGCTCGCCCCGCCCGCTTAGAAGGCGGCCCGTCCGCCGGTAACAAGCGCGAGTACCTCATGGTGTAACTGGGCCGGCGTAAGATCGATCTGGCGGCCATCGCCGGTCAGCGGGCGTCCGGAAGCGTCATAGCGCATGATCACGTAAGGCGTATGGCGTGCGTTACCGGGATCGCACAGGCCGGGAATGCTCGGGCGGTGATCGCCGAAGAACACGAGCATTGCCGGGCGCCCAAGCCGCGAGAGCTCCGACGACAGGCGTTCGAGCATTGCATCGCTGTTTCTGGCGAGCGCGAGGTAGCTGGCTGCCAGGTCGACAGAGCCATCGGCAGACGCCTTCCATGGCCCATGATTTTCGATCGTCACGGCGTACAACAGGGTTTGGTCCTGTGCCGCCCGCGCCAGTTCAACGATCACGTCCGCCATGGCTGCATCGGTAACGTAGCGCCCCTCGCCCGGTGCAGGTGGCGCGAACCGGTCCTGCCCTACCAGCTCGGCAAAGCCCCCTGCAGGCATGATCCTGTCGCGCCCGTAGAAGCGCATGTCATGAGGATGCAGGAATAGGCTGCGCCAGCCCAGACCGGCAAGGCGGTTGGGCAAGGCATAGGTCGGGTCGTCCAGCGCGGTCAGGAATGGATCGTATTGCCTGAAGCCAAGCGCAGCGTCGTCGCGCCCGAACACGACCCCGTATTCTGTGCGCATCGTGTAGGCACCGAAGCCGCTGACCTGCAGATTGCCCGCCTGCCAGGCCGACTTGCGCGCCGCTGACAGTGCAGCCAGCGGATCGGCTTCAGCCCCGAAGATGTCCTGCGGATCCGCGAAGGATTCACACTGGACGATGACCACGACTTGCGGCGTGTCGTCCGAAGCCGTGGTGTTCTGTTCCGCCAAAGCAGGCGCGGCAGGGGGCTTCGTGGATGCACGCCAGCGCAGCCAGTAGACCAGAAGTGTCGCCAGCAGGCCGTGCCGCATGACATCGGTTTCCGCGTCGGGCCGGGTCATCAACGATCGGGCCCAGCGCGTACGCATGCTGGCGTGAATCACGCCAAGACCCGCCAGCAGCAGCGCCAGCCCCAACGCATGCGGCATCGCATCTGCAACCGAATGGCGCCACAGCAGCCAGACGACAGTCACCGCACCAAAAACAATGGCGAGGATTTGCCACGTCCGCAGAGCGGTCAGATAGAACTGCGGGTGGCGGAATACTGCGCCGAATAGTGCAAGGTCCGAAAAAAGCAGGGGCTCGCCAAGCACGCGATGCTTGGCATTCGATACCACGACAAGCAGGCCCATTGCGGCAAGGGCCAGGATTGCGGCAGCGACCGGATTACCGGTCAGGGCAAGGAACAGACCGGCTGCTGTGGCAAGAAGCAGGCTCTGGAACCACACGCCCGGAAGGCTCCGCAGAGCAACCGGGCCGACGCCCGACGAACGCGGAAAGACCGCCGCGTCGAGCAGAACCGATGCCGCAAGCATGCCTCCCACAATCAACAGTTCTATCAGCATCCGCGACTTTGCATGTAACGTTCTATGGTACCCTGGACCGACGACTGCCCTTACCCCGGTGACAAACGACTGTCATCAAACAAACCCCCGGTTGCTCCGGGCTGTTCATGTCAGGGCAAGTCAGCTTGCCGAAATGAGGGGCTGACGCTAACGCACCAACAGGGCCGGGGCCGGTTCGATGTTCTTGTTTTGCTGCAAAATGATTGGAATCGCGTTGCTGAAATCGATTGTCAGGGAAGCCTGACCGGTGTCCGAATTCGCGAATCACGCTGCATCCACATCCAGCATGACAGACAATACAGTCCGGTTCGGAGAGAAGCGGAACATAGTTCTGCTGCAAGGCCTGATGGGCCCGCTGTTCCGGGTCTTGGGCCGGGGCCTTATCAAGGCTGGCCACAGGGTCTACAAGGTGAACTTCAACGGCGGTGACCGCGCGTTCTGGCGTCTCCCGGGCGGCATCGACTACCGCGGTTCGCTTGCCGATTGGCCCGACGCCTTCACCAACCTCATTCGCGAAAAAGCAATCAGCGACGTCGTTCTCTTCGGCGATTGCCGCGATCACCACCTCATCGCAACCCGCGTATGTCGGGAATTGGGCGTTGCCGTCCATGTCTTCGAGGAAGGCTACATTCGGCCCGACTGGGTCACGCTTGAACTGGGCGGCGTCAACGGACACTCGACCCTGCCGCGTGACCCCGAGTGGTACCGGACAACGGCAAGCACGCTGCCGCCCGTCCCCGAACACAGACAGGTCAAATCCTCGTTCCGCCGTCGCGCGACCGAAGGCCTGCTCTACAACTTCGCCGACGTCCTTTCGCGGTGGTACTATCCCCACTGGAACAACCACCGCCCTTGGCATCCGCTTGTCGAGGGCATGGGGTGGCTGCGCAAGCTTAGCCGGCGCAAGGAGCGCATTGCCGAGGCCGCCGAACTTCTTGCCAGGCTGGAGACGGCGGAAGCGCCGTATTTCCTGTTTCCGCTGCAGCTCGATTCCGATGCCCAGATCCGCCTGCACTCTCCGTTTGCGGGGATCGCCGATGCCCTGAAGCTGATCATCGGATCATTTGCCGCCAATGCTCCGGCCAATGCGCGATTGGTCGTAAAGGAGCACCCGCTCGACAACGGCGTGCGCGACTGGCGCCTTGAGACGGCCGACATGGCGGCGCGGTTCGGCGTTGCCGACCGCGTCGATTACCTGAGCTGGGGTGACATCGTACCCGTTGCCCAGAGGGCGCAAGGCATGGTCACCATAAACAGCACGAGCGGAACCCTTGGTCTTGCCATGGGCGTACCGGTCGTCGCTCTTGGACATGCCGTCTACGACATTCCGGACATCACTTTCCAGGATGGTCTCGATGCCTTCTGGCAAAGGCCCGTTGCCCCGGACGAGGAAACCTTTGCAGCGTTCCGCCGGGTGCTGATCGAGCGCTGCCTGATTCCCGGAGGCTTCTTCTCCGACGAGGCGCTGGAAAAGGTCGTGCGCCATGCCATAGCCCGGCTTGAAGGACGGGCCATGCTGCCCGAATAAGTCAGCCCGAACAGGTCATCTGGGCCGCAACAACAGGCGCAGGCGCCCAAGCATTTCGCGAAAGAGGATGCGCGGAGTACGAACCGTGGCCTGGCCTGCAGTCATGCGTTCGATGAGCAGTTCAGGCTGGCACGGCAGGCGGGTCACCGGGTCAAGATAGCGCGGGTAGAGGATCAGTGCCGCCGCGACGAGTTCGTCGAGCGTCCGCGTTCTGGAACGGCGAGCCGGCACCGGTCCCATGTCTCGGGTCAGGCCCCAGCCTGCATAGAATGGCACGCCATGGGTCGTCACCGCGCAACCGCGCAGCAGGGCCTCAAACCCGGCCAGCGATGTGATGACGTGAACCCCATCGACCCGGGCGAGCAGCGCCGAAATCGAGGAACTGCGGTCGATCTCGTCGGCAAAGTGCAGCGCGCGGGCATCGGGCACATGGCCCTTGCGGTGCCCGGCCTCGACATCGGGATGCGGCTTGAACACGATCCAGGCCTCGGGTTCGAGCGCCCGTGCCCGGCGCAGCAGTTCAAGATTGTCGAGTCCTGCACCCCCGCACAGGATCGACCGGTCGTCCTCGACCTGCCCTGTGACCAGCACGGTGCGCTTGCCCTGCGCCGAACGTTCTGGCTGGCCGACGACAATCGCGTCATGCCCGTACTTGCCGATCCCGCGAGCGACCACACTCTCTCGCAGGCTCGCTGCGCGACGGCAAAGGTCGGCGTCGATCTCGTATGTCTGGAGAATGATCTCGAGTTCGCTCGGTCGCGACGGATCGAAATGCGGCCCCTTCGTGTCGACCACGATCGACAGCGGAGGCACGCAGTTGGCGCCAAGACCGTTGGAACGGATCATGCCATCCTCGATCTCACCGACCCGCACGCCTGCGCCCTGAAGCGAGCCCATCAGTGCGGCGTCAGTGCGTGCCATCCATGCCACGGCCAGCGAACCGGCAGGCAAGGCAGCCGCCGTGGCTGCTGATGCCTTGGCATAACGGACCGGCCCAGTGCCGTCCCACAGCAGCGCATCGGTCGCGACCCGTTTCCATTTCGCAACGCCGAAAATCGCCGCAGTCCCTCGATTGGCTTCGATCAAGCCGCGCCAATGGCCGAGAAGCGCGATCGTTTCCGGCAGAGATGACTTCTGCCCCGTGCAGGGATCGACCCAGGACCAGGCCTGGATCAACTGCGCTGCAACGACCCGTTCAAGCGCAGCCTCTCGGAGATGGGAGTCAACGCCAAGGTCGGCGTATCGGCCAGAGCCCTCGACGATCAACGGGCGCGCAGACAGTGCTGCAACCAGCGCCCATTCATCGTCCGCGTCAGCCAGGATGGTGGTACCTTCGCAGGCCTGCCACGGATCGCATTCGACCGGAATCGAGGGAATCGCGGGATCGGGCGACCTGCCTCGCACGACGGCCCGGTCAAGCAGCCCGAGTTCTCTGGCCCTGTCGACCAGTGCCGCAATGCGGGTATCAGACGAAGCGCAAAGGATGACATCGCGACCCAGCGGAAGCGCGGCGGCAGCGGCCCAGAACGTGGAGCCGACCCGCCAGCGGCGCAGGGCGGCCACAATGCGGCCCGGGTCTGGCCCCTCATCGCCGCCTTCGTCCCGTGCAGTTGCGAGGAGATGCGCGCGTTGCCCCGGAAAGGGCGGCACGCGAAGGAACGGATCAGCGGGCCTAGCGGCTGGCAAGGTGCGCTCCGGCCAATTGCAGCCCGGCCTCGTCGAGCGCGTCCACCACGGCTTGCCAGTGTGATGCGTCGGTGGCGATGACCAGCCCGGCATCGGGCTCTTCGCAGCGATAGGGGGTGCCGTCCTGCCGCAGGGCCCGTCCACCTGCCTCATTGAGGAACACCACGCCGGCCGCGTGATCCCATGCGATCGTGCGCGTGAACATGGTCGCGTGGTTCCCGCCGGTTGCGACGCGCGGGTACTGGTCGGCAGCACAACGCGGACTGTCGACCATGTCGAAAGTGTTCCCGAGCGCGTCGATGACCCGGGTGCGGAAGGCCTGATCTGCAAAGAGCTTGGTCACGGCGACCTGCGGGCGCGGCGGGGCCAGTTGCGGAACGTGGAACAGGTTGCCGTCAATCGTCGCGCCGCATCCGGCCTGCGCAGCGCAGAAGCGGTCGGTGACGGGATCGAGGATCCAGCCAGCAATCGGTACGCCCTGATCGGCCAGCGCCACAAGCATCCCGAAGGGTTGGTGACCCGCCGCAAAGTTTCCGGTGCCATCGAGCGGGTCGATGATCCAGCAAGTGCCCTGCCCCAGAAGATCGAGGAGCCCGGGATCGTGATGAGCGGCTTCCTCCCCGACGACATGCGCACCGGGCTGGAGCGGTTGCAGCAGTTCCGTAAGGATCGCTTCGCTCTCGCGATCGGCCGCCGTCACGGCCTCACCCACGGACTTGAAATCTGCTGCCAGGGCCTGGCCGGGAACGTAGCGCGGCAGGATAGCGCGTCGTGCAGCCTCGCGCATGGCTTTGGCCACCGCGCGATCGAGTGCTTCATCCATGACGCCGTCCGGTTACAAGGAAAGCATGCAGGGACAAGAGTTTAAGCCGTGTCCCATCCATAATTGGTCGCATCGTCCCGCCATCACGCGCGCCGCAGGGCGCCTTGTCGTCAGTCCGCCGGTACACGATCAGGCGGCGTGCGATCCCTAGGCCATTGTCGTCAGCCACACAACGGTGGTGCTGAGGCAGGCAGAATAGCAGGCCAACAATTCGTCGCAATTTGCAAATGGCCAGTCGCTTTTAGGTTGCATTGCACAAAATCGCGTGGGAGGCGAAAATGCCAAAGATAAAAACAGGTTCGAATGAAACTGCACGCCCTGCCAAAGAGTGTCTTGCTGTTCCCGGTCTGGGTGCTGCAGCTGGCGACTTCGGCCAAGAGCTTTCTCGACAATCCGATCATCGGCTCGCAGCGGCTCAATCGTCTCGGACTTCATCTTGGCCGCGTAAAGCTGGCCGTTGCACTATGCCGTTTCCGGCGCTGGCGGCTCGCCCGCCATGTTCGACCGGAATGGCGGGCGGCATTCGATCGTGACGGGTTTGTCGCCATTCCTGACCTGCTCCCGGCAGCGGAGTTCGGCAGCCTGCGGCAGGCCATTCTGGAGTATAATGGCGCAGCCCGGGAAATGGTCCAGGGCGATGCCATCACGCGGCGATTGGCGATCGACCCGCAGATGTTCGCGACGATTCCCGCCTTGCGCACACTGCTGACCCGCAAGGACATCCGCAGTCTTTTCCATTATGTCGCGAGCTTCAGGACCGAGCCGCTGCACTATATCCAGACGATCGTCACGCATGTGCCGCCTGAAGCCGCACAGCCCAACGGCGATCCCCAGGAAGCGCTCCACGCCGATGCCTTCCATTCGTCGCTCAAGGCCTGGTTCTTCCTCAACGACGTCGAGCACGACGAGGCACCGTTTACCTATGTGCCGGGGTCCCATCGCTTCACGCCGCTGCGCCTTGCATGGGAACATCGCCGCAGCATGATCCCGGCAGCGCAACTCGACCGCCTGACCGCCCGAGGCTCGCCAAGGGTCGGGAGCGCCGATCTCGATGCCATGGATTTGCCTGCCGCCAAGGCTCTCAGCGTTCCTGCAAACACGCTTGTCGTGGCCGACACCGTCGGATTCCATGCGCGGGGCAGCTCCGTGCGTTCGACCGAGCGGGTTGAAATCTGGTCATACGCCCGCCGCAATCCCTTCCTTCCCTTCATCGGAGGCGACATCCTGAGCCTGCCGGGCATAGCCGAACGCCGGATCAACTGGGTCTGGGCGCTGCGCGACAGGTTCGCGCATGTGGCAGGCCAGCCTTGGCGCGCAGTCGGCGTGCGCACCCCGGCGGGCGACTTCGCGAGTCCGTGATGCGCGGTTTGTCTCCAACGCCTCCGGAAGTTTTGTCCATTTTGAACCAGTTGAGCCTTGAGGCAGATTCAGCGGAAACTTCGAAAAATGCGTTTCTTGTCTGGGAACTGTGATCAAGCGCACAAAGTTTGTGCATCGCAACGGCTCGACGTTTCTGTTAAAATGCTGCAGTGCAATAATGATCGGAATCAATTGCCGGGTCGCTGATTTGTTGGAGAAGGGATCGTCGCCGGAAACCGCTCGACGATCGAAAGAGTTGCAGATTGCCTGACCTGAAAATCCGTTCCAAAACTCACAAGAGTAGAAGCCATGGAAAGCGTAAACGTTTTGTCGCGAGATGATAGCAAGGCGATCCTCGCCCGTGGCGCCGAAGTCATCCGGATCGAGACCGAGGCCCTCCAGGTACTCGAGGAAAGCCTCGATGAGTCGTTTGTCGAGGCTTGCCGCACAATCCTTGACGCGCGCGGGCGCGTGATCGTCACGGGCATGGGCAAGTCGGGCCAGATCGGACGCAAGGCCGCCGCAACGTTTTCTGCCACGGGTACGCCTGCGGGCTACGTCCACCCCGGCGAGGCCGCGCACGGTGACCTCGGCATGCTGGTCCCCGGCGACGTACTGGTGGTCATCTCGAACTCGGGTTCGACGTCAGAGCTTCATGCGTTTCTCGGATACGCCAAGGCCATCGGCGTGCCCGTGATCGGCATCGCCTCGCGTCGGGAATCGCTGGTGATGCGCAACGCCAACGTCCAGCTCTGCATCCCTGCGGCACGCGAAGCCTGCCGCGCCAACATTGCTCCCACCACGTCGACCACGCTGCAACTTGCCTTGTGCGATGCGCTGGCAATGGCCGTCATGGACATGCGGGGCTTCTCGCGCGATGGCATGAAGATCCTGCATCCCGGCGGCGCGATCGGACTGCGGTTGCTGCCCGTCCGCGAAATCATGCATTCGGGTGGCTCGCTTCCGCTGGTAGGCGTTGAAACACGGATGCCCGACGTGATTTCGGTCATGACATCGCGCGGCTTCGGCATTGCCGGAATCGTGGACGATCAGGGCTTTCTGCTGGGCGTGATTACCGATGGCGACCTTCGCCGCCATTTCGCCTCGCTTTCGACAGTCACCGCCCGCGACGTGATGACAACCGTGCCCAAGTGCCTTGATGGTGACATGAGCGCCGAAGCCGCTATGGAACTGCTCAACGATCTGAAGATCTCGACCGCCTTTGTGGTAGAGATCGACGATCAACGCCGGCGGACTCCGAGTGGTATCGTCCATCTCCACGACTTTGTCCGCATCGGCCTCGGCTGACAGGATATCGTTTGGAAATGTCGCTTCCCAGTTTCGCAATCATCATCCCCGCCCGCTACGCATCGACACGATACCCGGGCAAGCCTCTGGTTCCGCTGAAGGGCGCAACCGGCATCGACAAGACCCTGATCCGCCGCAGCTGGGAGTGTGCCAGCGCGGTGGAAGGTTGCGCCGGTGTATGGGTGGCGACGGACGACCAGCGCATTGCCGACGAAGTGCACGGCTTTGGCGGCCAGGTGGTGATGACGGCCGAAAGTTGCGCCAACGGCACCGAGCGCTGCGCCGACGCGATCGGGAAACTGGGCGATGTGGCGGAAGTGATCGTCAACCTGCAGGGTGACGCTCCGCTCTCTCCTTCGCATGTCGTGCATGATCTCGTGCGCAAGCTTGAAGGCAACCGCGATTTCGTGATGACCACGCCTGCCGTGCGTTGTTCCCGCTCGGTCTATGCCCACCTGGCCGAGGACGCTGCCAACGGGCGCGTCGGCGGCACCACGGTGGTCGGCACGAGCACGGACCGCGCGCTTTACTTTTCTAAGCGCCTGATCCCCTACCTGCCGCAGGACGCTGCCTTGGCGGATTTCCCGCCGGTCAGCCTGCATCTTGGCCTCTACGCTTACCGACCTGAAGCGCTGCGCCTCTACAGTGCCGCTCCGGTCAGCCAACTGGAACAGCTCGAGGGCCTTGAGCAGCTCCGCTTCCTTGATCTTGGCCTGACCGTCGGCCTTGTCCATCTCGATCCGCTCGACTGGGATTCGATCGAGTTGAACAACCCGAGCGATGTGCCCGTGATCGAACGCATCCTCGCAGAGCGAGGAATCGTCTGAACCACATGGCACCGTCCGCGCATCCGCGGAAGGTTGACGGCGACGGCAAGGGCCGGGTCCGCCGAGCCTTGCTGCGCGCGCTCGTGCATCTTGATGCGATGACGGCGCAGCCCGGCCTGTATTTTCAAGGCGTCGGCTGGCGCATTCGCGGCCTGAGATTGCGGTCACGGCACAGGTTTTCGGCCCTGATGGGCCACTCGCCCCGCGCCTATGCCTTGTGGATGGCTTCGCGCGAGCCCGCGCTTCTGGCGGAAGTTTCAGGGACAGTCGATGCTCCTGCGATCACGGTCGTGATCGATTGTCGTTCTGGATCAGACGGACTGGCCGATACGTTGGCATCGATCAGAGCAATGCAGGGCGAGCGGCCTCGGGTGGCCTTGCTTGGCTGCAACGAGAGCAACTCCCGGGACGCCAATCCCCTGGCGGATATCCCGGCGCTGGCAACATGGCTTGGTCAAGCGGCTGGCAAGCCGTGGATCCTGGCCCTTGGCTGCGGCGATCGTCTCGCCCCGGCGGCGATCAAGGCATATCGTGAACGGATCGCGCGCGCTCCCGATGCCACCGTCATCTATGCCGATGACGACCTGATCGATGCCAGAGGCGCACGCCGGCAGCCGCACTTCAAGCCGGACTGGAACATTGAGCTGTTCCAGCACCATGACTATCTGGCAGGCAGTTGCGTGTTTGCCTGCGATCCTGCAGCAATAAAGGGAATCTGGCCAAACGACGCGTTCGACTTTTCAACCGAGCCGGTGCATATCCCGCTCGTACTGCATCATCGCCGCAACCGCCCAGCCCCGGTCGTCCCTCCGGTCCCGGCGATGGCAGACGATCGCCATTTCCCTCACGTCAGCGTGATCGTCCCCACCCGCAATCATGTTGCGCTGCTGCGCACGTGCATGGCAGGCCTCGCGGCAACACGATATCCCTCGTTCGACGTCACCGTCGTGGACAACGATTCGGACGATCCTGCCACAATTGCCTACCTCGACGAGCTTCGGGGCGAGGGCGTGAGGGTCGAGGCATTTCCCGGTCCGTTCAACTACGCGGCCCTGCACAATGCCATCGTGCCATCGCTTGCGGGACCGCTCATCTGCCTGCTCAACAACGACATCGAGGTCATCGATCCCGACTGGTTGCGGACCATGGCGCTTGCCGCCATGCGCGAGAATGTCGGCGCGGTCGGCGCAAGGCTGCTCTATCCCGACCGGACGATCCAGCACGCGGGCATCGTGATCGGCGTGGGCGGTGGTGCGGGGCATGCGCATCGCATGCAGTCCGACCAGGAGCCGGGCTATTTCAGCCGCGCGCACTTGCCGCAATATATCAGTGCGGTCACGGCGGCCTGCCTTGTCGTGCGCAAGGACCGCTTCGAAGCGGTGGGCGGCTTTGACGGCGAAAACTTCACGGTCGCGTTCAACGATGTCGATCTCTGCCTCAAATTGAACGCGCGTGGATGGCAGAGCTTTTACGAAGCGCGGGCCTGCCTTATCCATCACGAATCGAAATCGCGCGGGCTCGACGACAGCCCGGTCAAGAAGGCACGATTCGCCGGTGAGCTTGCCGCGCTGAAGCGCAAGTGGGCGACAGACCGCATTCACGATCCCTACCACCATCCCGAGCTGAGCCAGTTCGGCGAACAGTTCGTGGTCCGCCTGTGAGGACGCCTGCAGCGCCCCCGCTGGTCCTTCCGCAGGTGACGCTCTGCGCTGCTGCCTGCGTCAATGTCGAGGCGACGATCGGCGCCATGGTCCGATGCCTCGCCCAGGGCGACTTCGCACGGGCCCTGTTGTTCAGCGACGCCGAGGGGATCGCCCTTCCTGACGGCATCGAGCAAGTGCGAATTCCGCGCCTGCACTCGTCAGCGGATTACTCGCGCTTTGTGCTGCACGATCTGGTCCGCTGGGTGGAGACGAGCCACTGCCTGATCGTGCAATGGGATGGCTTCATTCTCGATGCCGGCGCTTGGGACCCAGCGTTTCTTGACTGCGATTACATCGGGGCCCCGTGGCCGCAGTTCTCCGACGGTCACGACGTGGGCAACGGTGGCTTTTCGCTGCGCAGCAAGCGCCTCATGGAATGCTGCCTCGAGCCGCAATTCGTCGACGATGGCCGGGCCGAAGACCTTGTCGTGGCGCGCCTCAATCGCGACTGGCTAGAAAAGGAACGCGGCATGCAATTTGCCGACCGCGCGAGCGCGGCACGCTTTTCCTTCGAGCGTGACCATGTGGCCAAACGTACTTTCGGCTTCCACGGCGTATTCAACCTTCCCGAGGCGGTGGGCCTGGGTGCGTTCTGGGAAATCTATTGCCAGCTGGACGACCGGACAACGGTCAGGACCGATTTCTGGCCATTGCTGCGTGCCTTGCTGCGTGGTCCCGATGGACTGAAACGGGCGTGGCGCTTCTTGCATGACAGGTATCTGGCGTGACGGGACTCCCCACTCGCGATCGTCCTTACGTGCTCGACGTCAGCCGGTTGCTCTGGCGATTGGGTGGCGACCGCCTGCCCACCGGGATCGATCGCGTGTGCCAGGCTTATCTTGAAGCGCTGGCCTCGCGTTCGCTCGCTCTTGTGCAGTGGCGCAACCTGCGGCTGGTCATGCACGCAGGCCCCAGCGAGAGGCTGTTCAGACTGCTCGCTTCGGGTGCCCGGCGGACGTTCCGGTTGCGACTTGCCCTGCTGATCGTCTCTGCCCTTTTGCGCCGCGCCGTCTCTGCTCCCGATGTGCGGGACCGCTTCCTGCTCAACGTGGGGCATACCGGGCTCAATGCGCCGGGCCTTGTCGAGTGGCTTGCCCGATCGGGCATGAGGCCTGTGTACCTCATCCACGACCTCATCCCGATCACGCACCCGGAATACTGCCGAGCCGGAGAAGACGCACGACATGCGCAGCGGATGCGGCAGGCCTTGCGCAGCGCAGCGGGGATCATCGCGAACTCGGTCGCCACGCGGGAGGAACTTGCCCGCTTTGCCGAGTGCGAGCGCCTCGCCATGCCCCCTACGACAGTGGCGCACCTCGGGATCGAACCCCTGAGCCAAACCGGCGGCGCGGCGCCACGAAGCCGTCCCTACTTTCTCTGCATAGGCACGATCGAGGGGCGCAAGAATCACGCACTTCTCTTGCGCGTGTGGAAATTCCTTCGCCGGCAAATGGGCGCCGATACGCCCGACCTTGTCCTCGTCGGGCAGCGCGGATGGATGGCTGACGAAGTCTTTGCCGAACTCGACCAGCAGTCGGTTGAGTCTGGGCCGAACGGCAATGGCAAGGTCGTCGAACTCTCACATTGCGACGACGGGGAATTAGCGGCCTTGATCGCGCATTGCCGCGCAGTCCTGATGCCGAGCCATATCGAAGGCTATGGACTGCCGGTTCTTGAAGCGATGATGCTGGGCGCGCCGGTGATCGCCAACAATCTTGCGGTCTATCGCGAGATCGCGGGCGACGTGCCTTTACTGCTGGATGTCGGCGACGACGCGGCGTGGATCGACGCGATAGCCGCCTACACAGGCGACGATAGCGATCGCAACCGCCAGATTGACGCGCTGGCCACGTTTTCGCCCCCCACTTGGCAGCAGCATATCGCCATGGTCGAAGAGTGGCTCAGATCGCTTTGAGCGATCCGCACCGGATGCCTATTCGCCGGCTGACGTTGGTTCCTGCCTCGACAATTCGCAGCCCTCTGCCCGCACATCGTTTCGTTTCAGGCGGGTAGGCGTCGCGTTCAGCAAGCCGAAACGGCAGGCGTTGCCGCCGTTTACCACGACCCGATCAAGCGTGACGTCCTTTGGAAAGAACTTGTTGGTTTGAGCGGAACTCCCCTGCTCGACCAGAACGCCAGCGCGTTCCTGCTTCCAGGGCTGGACCATCTCCTTGCCAAACCGGACCAGGCCCACGCCATCAATCGCGGTCTGCGAAACCACGGCACCCGACACCGGCCCATACAGCACAACGCCTGCAAGCCCCGAGTTGCTGACATGGCTGCGAGTCAGCGAGACGTTGCTCAGGGAATAGCCCCCCTTCACGCCGTACCCGAAGCTGTTGTCGATGCGGGCGCGATCGATCGCCACGTTACGCACGCCGGAGCCGCCGCCGACGATGTCGATGCCCTCCCACGTATCAGTGATGGTGGAGTCAGAGATGGAAACGCCCGAGGTCGATTCACCGATGCTGATGCCATCTGCCTGCCACGGGAGATCACCTTCGGCAAAGCGCGCGCGACAGCCGGCAATCCGGGTCTCTCGCATGACGACGTCGGTCGTGCGGACGATCATTACGCAGGTCAATTGCTCCTGGACGCGTACCCCGAGGAAACCGTCGGCTGTGGCACCTTGCTGACCTGCGAAGCGGAATTCGCGGATCGGAGCGGTGTTCCAACCCTGCGCGGAGACGCGTGGAATGGTCAGTTCGGCGTCGCCTGCGTAAGGAGCCCAGACCAGATCATGGATATTGAGCCGCGTGACGCGAACTTTGTCCGCATCGACGATCATCAGGCCGAAGCCCTTGCCGGCTCCGGTAATCTCCACATCTTCAAGCACGACGCTGCGTGCATAGCCGATCCAGATCCCTGCCGCCTCGCTTCGCGCGCCCGAGGATGGATCATCGCCGCGGTCGATCCGGACATTGCGCAGGACGACGCTGGTGCGTGGTGCATCCGATTCAGGGCGGATCAGGAGCGTTCGGGTGGAAAGGTAGGACTTGAGCCTGTCTGGCGCACCTTGAGCAAGTTGGGGGTCGGAACAGCTCGCCACGGCATCGGCGGAGCGCACGATCGGGCAGGCCCCCCGAATGAAGGGGCGAGTGTCATAACGCTCCACGTCCTGTCGCAACCGAGTGTTGACCAGACAGAGGTCTCCAGCGGCGCGCAGAGTGCCTCGGACACGATAGTTTCGCCCCTGGCCATCAAGGCAGCGACCGTTCGAGGCGGCGAGCGCCTTCTGCAGCGCCTTCGTATCGTCGGCCTTGTCATCGCCGACGGCCCCGAACTGCGCCAGAGTCAGTGCCCCGCTCTCGCGCGCTGCAGAGCAACCGGACGACAATCCCAGCAGCGTTGCGACGCCGAGCGTGCGCAACATTCGCAGACCACCAGCGAACGCCATGCGCGGGCTGATGGGGTAGGGGTTTTTCAAAAGGGCCCCACCCCTTGCCACGTCAATTTCCGGTCACCGCGTTGGAAATGCCGATGATCGAGAATGCCGTCTGCGAGATGATCGAGACGAACTTCTGCAGGTCCACGCCCGGAGCATTCGAGACATAAACGACGTCGCGATTGCGCATGGGGAAGCTCTGCGCGAGGAAGAACGTCCGCGGATCGGCAAGGTCCACGCGATAGATCACGGGCATCTTGCCGTCGGGCGTCAGGCTGGCACCGGCGACCGTTGCGGGATCGAGGTTCTTGGGATCCTCAAGCCGGAAAAGGAACACGCCCTTGATGTCGGCGCGATTGTCCTGAAGCCCGCCGATCCGGCCCAAAGCCTGCGACAGGGTGATGCCGGTCGCCTCGAAATCGACCTCGGACGGCGTGCCGACCGCGCCAAGCGCAGTGAAGCTGTATGGCTGGTAGATCGCCGTCACCACGTCATCGGGCTGCAGCCGGATGTTCTGCTGCGGATCGCGCACCAGCGTTTCCATCGGCATCGAAACGACGCGCGGCCCGCGCGTGACCTGAATGGTCGTGCGCTCAAGCTTCTCGGTTGCGCCGCCAGCGACCGCCAGAACGTCGAGCAGCCGTTCGCCGCGCGGCGTCAGCGGAACCCGGCCGTTGGTTGCAACCTTGCCCACGACCGTGACGTTGGCGGTTGCGTTGCGCATGATGCCGACGCTCACCTGCGGCTTGTTTGCAATGCCGCGCAGACGCGCCGCGACATCGGCCTCAAGCTGGCGAGGGGTGCGGCCTGCGGCGCGCAATGTACCGACGAAGGGCAGCGAGATCGTACCGTTACCGTCGACCATCTGCTGCGGCATGTCGGTCATCTTCGCCGTTTCGAGATCGGTCGAGGCCTTTACGTCGGTCTTGTCGCCCAGCATCCCGAAGAGCGCGGCCGGCGGCGATTCCCAGATGGTCACGTTGAGCACGTCGCCCTGACCGATGACCGCCCCGACGGGCCGTCCTTCGCCAAGCACGTCGGAGAACCGTTCGCCCTGCGAAGTTGCCATCAGTGCGCGGGCAACGCTTTCATCGACATCAATGACCTTGATGTCCGCGCCGACGACCTGGGTCGAATCAGCCTTGCGGATGTTGCGCGCATTTGGTCCGCTGCTGCCAAGCGTGCTGCAGGCGGCCAGCGCGGTCGACAACAGTCCGACCAGCGCAAGCCGGACGAAAGGCGAGCGGCAAGACGCGCTCACGCTGGATGATGTCGAGGTCAAGTCGGTTGAATTCCGGCGTTGGGTCATTGCAATTCCAGTTGTTGCCCTTCGCGGTTAGGGCGAAAAGGGATCGATTTCAATCGAACTCATAAGCGCTGCCCATGAACTGAAGCTGCGCGCTGTCAAAGTTCCTGAAACGCGTCGTCAGCGTTTGCGGCAGTCTCGGGCTGTTCAGCACTCAATCTGCTTGTCCGGGATTCCCTGAACTTGTCCACGAGATCAGGGTGGCTTGCCTCAAGAACGAATTCATTTGCCACCCACTGGACGCCTCGCTTGACCACCCGCGCCGGATTTCCGGCAATGACCGTGTTCTGCTCGTCAAAGCGCTTGGTCACGACGCTGCGGGCGCCAACGATCGTGTCCGAAGGGATCGTCACCGCCTTGGCAATGAACACGCCTTCTCCGACCCAGGCATGGTCGCCGATGTAGATACCGTCGGATTGGTCGAGATTCTCACCGGTTTCCTTGTCGAAGATCAGATGCGGGTACTCGCCACCACGGAGCTGGACCGAGCTGGAGAACATGCAATGGCTTCCGATTTCGACGACATTACCGGAATTGGGCAGGAGAAACCGCCCCTTGCTGCCGATCGAGAAATGTTCGCCGATGATCAGGCGCGAGTGCGAACTGAGCCACCGCCTTGAGCCGATGTCGACCCGAAGGCTTTGCATCAGCGAGCGTCGGCCGATCACCAGGCGATTGTGGTTGCCGTGGATGTTGACGTAGATCTTCTGCGGGTTGCGGGTGCCCTCAATCTGGATGACATTGCCATGCCCCCGGATTTCCCCGACGATCACGATATTCTCGCCGATCTCGATCTGGTTCGCGTCCAGATCTCCAGTCAGACGCAAACGCCGGTTCTCTGGGACGGCAGTCTGCCCTCCCGTGTCGGCCCCGTCCGCAAGGGCTGGCGCTTCGGCCGGGCGCGCAGGTTCGACTGCATCGTGCGCGCCAGCGGCCGTCGGACTTGCTTCGGGCGTCGCAACCTCATTTGCAGCGACCGGCGCCGGATCGACCTGCGGGTCTTTCGCCGTATCTGAAAGATACCCGAACAACGCCTTCAGCACTTTACCTGCTTTCACCCTGCACCCATCGAAATTCTTGCGCCACCACGACTACAGAGCGAGCGGCGCAGTGTCGAGTTGGCTTTGCGCGAAGGTTGGATCGGTTCACCGCGTCGGGCGAGATTGGATTTGCAAAGATCAGGTTTTGACGCCATGTGGGCTACGATCGCGCCCCGTGGGCGTGGGAGTGAGCCGAAAGAAATGTCTGGACTATGGCGTTGAATATCCTTGATGGGGCGAAGAAGCTTAACCGGCTCTTCTTGATCTGCGTAGTAATCCCCACTGCCATTTCAATTCTCTATTTCGGCTTTCTTGCCTCCGACGTTTACGTCTCGGAGTCGAAGTTCGTCGTGCGCAGTCCGGACAAGCCTGCCGCCTCGGGCATTGGCCTTGCGCTTGCGGGCGCCGCCGGCATCAGCAGCAGTGGTAATGAGTCCTTTGCGGCCAAGGCCTACGTCGAATCGCGCGATGCCCTTCGCGCGATCGAGACCAAGGGCACTTTCCGCAAAGCCGTCGAGCGTCCTGACATCTTCTTTGTCGAACGCTTCGGCACGCTTGGATACGGCAGCTCGTTCGAACAGCTCTACAAGTACTATCTGAACAAGGTGAAGGTCGAGACCGACGTCACCTCTTCGATATCGACGCTGACGGTCCGGGCCTATACCGCCGAGGACGCTCGCACGATCAACGAGCAGATCCTGCGCATGTCGGAAGATACGATCAACCGCATGAACCAGCGCGGTCGTGAGGACATGATCAAGTTCGCGCTCGTCGAAGTTGACGATGCCAAGCGTCAGGCACGCGAGGCAGGGGCTGCACTGGCAAATTTCCGCAACAAGCGTGGCGTGGTCGATCCGGAAATACAGGCGACGGCCAAGCTCGAGATGATCTCGAAGTTGCAGGATGAGCTCATTTCTGCGCGGACGCAGTTGAACCAGTTGCGCCAGTTCACGCCGCTCAACCCGCAGATCCCGGCGATCGAGAACCGCATCCGTACGCTGAACGACGAGATCCGCGACCAGACCGGCACCCTGACGGGCAGCGACAAGTCGCTTGCTGCCAACTCGGCGCAATACCAGCGGTTGTTCCTTGAAAACGAGTTTGCGGACAAGCAGCTCGGCGCCGCCTTGGCATCGCTCCAGGAATCGCGGAACGACGCGCGCCGTCAGCAAGCCTACGTCCAGCGGATTGCGCAGCCGAACCTGCCTGATTCCCCCATCGAACCGCGTCGCTGGCGCGGCATTCTGGCAACTCTGGCACTCGGGTTGCTGGCTTGGGGCATCGCATCAATGCTGCTGGCCGGCATCAAAGAACATGCCCAATGACCTCGTCCCCCTCAACGGGGGACAGCCCTCGCTGACGAAAAGCATCGGCCTGCAGGGACGCGTCCTGTGGGCACTGCTTCTCCGCGAAATCCTGACGCGCTACGGCCGCAAGAACATCGGTTTTCTGTGGCTTTTCGTGGAGCCGATGCTGTTTACCGGCGTGGTCACCGCGCTATGGACGGCAACCCGCACGATCCACGGGTCGGACCTGCCGATCGAGGCGTTTGCTCTGACGGGCTACTCATCGCTCATCTTGTGGCGCAACATGCCGGCGCGCTGCATCGGGGCGCTCGAGAGCAACCGTTCGCTGCTGTTTCATCGCCAGGTCCAGATCCCCGACGTCTATCTCGCGCGTCTCATGCTCGAGTTTCTGTCGGCTTCGACCAGCTTCGTGGCGCTCGGACTGTTCTTCTGGGCGGCCGAGTGGGTTCTCCCGCCCGAAGACGTCCTGGAAGTGCTCGGCGGCTGGTTGCTGCTTGCCTGGTTCGGGGCCGGACTTGCGCTGACCCTGGGCGGCCTGTCCGAGAAGTTCGATGTCGTCGCCAAGCTGTGGCCGCCGATGACCTATATCCTGCTGCCACTGTCGGGAACCGCGTTCATCGCCGATGCATTGCCTGAGCGCGGGCGCGAGATCATGCTCTATCTGCCGATGTTGAACTGCGTGGAGATCATCCGCGAGGGCTGGTTCGGTACCAAGATGATCGCGCATTACTACGTGGACTATGTCGTGGTCTTCAATCTCGTGCTGACATTCACCGGTTTTGCCCTGATCCGCCAGGCCGGCAAGGGGTCAGATCAGGAATGATCCGCGTCATCGACCTCGTGAAGCAGTATCCCTCGAATGCAGGCGTACGCACCATTCTCGACGGGATAAACCTCGTCGTTAATCCCGGTGACCGTGTAGGCATCCTGGGCCGCAATGGCGCAGGTAAATCAACGCTGATCCGCATGATTGCCGGTGCCGAGCCACCCACCAGCGGCAGCGTCGAGCGCACCATGTCTGTATCGTGGCCGCTGGCCTTTACCGGGGGCTTCCACGGCCGCCTGACCGGGCTCGACAATCTGCGCTTCATCTGCCGGATTTATGGCGTCGACTTCCACGACCGGCTGGCGTTCGTAGAGGAGTTCACCGAACTCGGTTCCTACCTGCGCGAACCGGTAATGACCTACTCTTCGGGCATGCGCGCAAGGCTGGCGTTTGCCATCTCGATGACCATCGATTTCGACTGCTACCTGGTCGACGAGGTCATGGCGGTCGGCGATGAAAGCTTCAGAGAACGCTGCCAGCAGGAACTGTTCGAGAAGCGCAAGGACAAGACCATGGTGATGGTCTCGCACAGTCGCGGATATCTGCAGAGCACCTGCAACCGCTTCCTGCTCCTGCGCAATGGCAGGATCGAGGAATACGAGGATCCGGACGAAGCCTACTGGAGCTACAAGCGCATGTTGATGGGCATGGCGCAGCCCGGTGCCGAGCCACTTCCCGAACCTGCAATCATCAACGAGGACTGACCGGGCGGCTTTTCAGCGCCCGGCCCCTCCACCGCACATTTCTGCAGGCATCAGCCCATCAGGTTGCGCGCCTTGAGCTCGGCATTGGCCTTGTCGAGAAGGTCCTGCGGAATCGGCTGGGTCTGTACCCAGTCACAGAACCGGGCGAGGCCTTGCTCAAGCGACACGCCGGGACGAAAGCCTGCAACGCTCTCGAGCGCAGCGATGTCGGCGTAATTGTGGCGGATATCGCCGACACGATATTGCGCGGTGACGTGTGGCTGAATGTTAGAGCCCATCAGGCTGCTTAGCAGGGTTGCGACCTGCATGATCGAAGTCGGCTCGCCATAACCGACGTTGACCGTGGCGCCGGCAGCGGCCGGTTGATCGACGAAGCGGAGCACCGCGTTTGCCACGTCCTCGACGTGGACAAAATCGCGCGTTTCCGCGCCATCTTCGAAAACGGGCAGAGACAGCCCCAGCCTGATTCGCGTCGAGAAGATCGACAGGATGCCGGTATAGGGGTTCTGAAGCGACTGACCTTCGCCATAGACGTTCTGGAAACGCAGGATCGCAAAGGCCAGCCCCTGTGCGGTGGCGGCGATTCTGATCATCTCCTCCTGCGCAAGCTTGGTGGCGGCATAAATCGACGCTGGCGAGAGCTTGTCATCTTCGTGCGTCGCCGTCTCGGTGACATCCGCGCCACAAGTCGGGCACTTGGGCGCCCAGTCGTGGGCGGCAAGCTGAGCCGGCGGACGCGAACCCGGATAGCATCGCTGGCCGCTGCCGCTGCAGGTGCTGCAAAGATACGCACCCTCGCCATAGACGGAACGGCTCGACGACAGGACGATGTTGCGTACCTGCGATTCGCGGTTCGCCAGGATATCGAGCAAGATCGCGGTGCCCTGGACATTGACCCGGTAATAGCGGTCGATCTCGTACATAGACTGGCCTGTACCGGTCTCGGCCGCGAGATGGACGACGGTGTCAATTCCCTCGAGAGCGCCCTCCAGATCGCTCCGAATGGTGACATCGCCCCGGACGAACTGCGCACCGGCGGGAGGCACGAACGCAGCATTCTCACCGTGAATCTGTGGCGAGAGGTTGTCGAGAATGCGCACGTGATGCCCGCCAGCCAGTGCCAGCCGGGTAAGATGGAGCCCGATGAAGCCTGCGCCGCCCGTGATCAGGATATTCTTCGCCATAGAAACTTTCTCATGGAAAACATAACGCCGCAGCGGAAGGGACCCGCTGCGCTTTCGCGCGACTTGCCGCGCCTTTGGTCAAAGGTCCAGCCGTTCCTCTTCGCAAACGACCTTCTGCTCTTCCTCCAGTTCTGCAATCCGGGCGCCTTGCGGCCCATCCTGACTTAACCGGGAATAATGCTTGAGGAACACCCGCATCACGTGATCCACGCCTTCGGGCTTCACGGAACGCCCATCCTCGCCAAAATAGCTTTTGGGAAAGAAGGGATTGGCCACGATCTCGTAGCTCGGAAAATAGGAAATGCCCGTATCAAGGCGGCAAGCCTCGTCGGCAACCCCGCGCAGGATGGATTTGCTTGCTATCGTCGAGACCATCACGTGGCGATCCTCGAAAGTCGCGATCAGCGGCACGGGCGAAACGGTCAGCAACAGCTTCACTTCAGGATTGACCGTGCGCAGCATCGCAACGAAGCGCATGAGGTCTTCGAGAACCTCGGCATGGGTGAAATTCACCGGCGCATAGTTCTGGGCGCTCACCGTCGATGATACGACCATGGGGCAGAGCGGAAAGACCGAGCCATCCTCGCACGACTGCCATGCTTCGGTCAGGCCGAGCGTGAAGACCAGCACGTCCACTTCGCGGAAAAGCCGGCGGACATGTTCGAAGTGCTCCTGCCGCGAGGCTTCCACCTCTTGTGGCGTAGCAAAGCCATCGGGGTCGATCTCGGGACGAAAGGGATCGACGAAACGACCGTCCTCACGCTCCCATGCCGTGTCGGCGGGGATGTAGGCACCGTGCGCGCGCTCAAACAGCTGGCGCAACTGGCGTGCGGTGTAGAGATTGCCGTAGCGCGCGGAATAGACGCTGTAGTTCTTTCGCGATCGTTCGTCGGGCGTCAGCGTTTCGCCTGCCTCGGTCACGAGATAGTGGTGGCCGGACATGGCCAGGCGACGGGCGATGTGCTGGGCAAAGCAGCTTCCGGCCGTGCCTATCGCCGTGTCGCGCTCAAGCACGAAAGCGGCGCGGACGACCGGGTCGATCTGGTCATGCCCTACTGCGGCCACGGCCCGGCGCCAGAAATGATGATCGGGCAGGTCGCGGTAGGGGTTTGTCGCAGGGCCGGTGGCTGCAGGAGGCGGTGCTTCGAGGCGCCGGAATTCAGGGGAGGTCAGGCGTGCGTGGCACGAGGTATCGAGATCGAGGGCGCGGTAGGCGACAAACGACTGGGCGATGAACCGGTCCAGGTCAAAGGTGTGCTTGGGCACCGGCTTGAACTGGAAGGCGTATTCGCCGCCCTGCAGCCCGTGATGGCGCGCAATCTCCGGATAGACCGGCCAGATCACGTTGTTGGCCAGATCGTCGGCCATGAAGTTTTCGGGATAGCGCAGAGCGGGCACGATGCCTGCCTTGCGCAACAGCACCCGGGCAAGCGCGGCAATGACCGGCAGCTTGGGATGAATGGTGTTGTGCATAAAGCAGCCGCTGGCCAGAAGTGGCGCGAATTCCGCTTCGTCAAGCAGGCCGAACCGGGTGAGTTGCGCGCAGAAATGCCGGTCGGACTCGGCGCGGGCATCGAAGTATCCCACGGCAGAAAACACTTCATCGCAGAACAAGGCACTGGCGGCCTGCTCGTCCAATCCCCGCAGGAATGCGTGAAGGACAAGTGCCGAATGGTTTGATCCCATTGGTCCCTTGATCAGCGTCTTGTCGATTTTCGGTCGGATAAGATCGGGATGGAAGCCTGCATGAACAATGGCAGGAAAATCGAGAACGGTGTGTATGTCGCGAAGACTTTCGACCTCGGAGCCGAATGACATGATCGGGTTCTGGACGAGAAGGATTCGGTCAGACCGGTCTGCCATCCGGGCGCAGAGATCCGCTTGGGCAAAGTAGCGGATGAACTCCACCTCGCTATCGGGCAGCATTCGGCGTAGGCACGCGGCAAGTTGTTCGCCCTGACAGTTGCCTACGATCGTAATGGCAACCTGGCCGAGATTGTTCATTGCCTGCCCCGCATTCAGACCGCCTCGAGCATAGCGTGATTGAACGCTTCGAGGTAGCGATTGTACTCGGCCTGATATCGCTTGTTCCGCAGGCGCCGCTTGCCCTTGCCCGTCCAGACCAGCGAATCCTCGTCGAAATCCCAATCGAGCAGCGTGCGCGGAAGTTGTTGGACGTCAAGCTGCAGGGCGGGGTCTTCCATCGACGCCTTCATCGCCAGCGTCAGCGCGATCTGGTCGAGGAACCACGCCACGTGACCGGTATGGAAGGCATCGAGGATGTATTCCGCCGCGCGGTTCATGAAAGCGCGAGAAGCATCGCTGTTGGCGAGCACGATCCCGCACGCCGCCACCGCAAGGTGCGGTCGCATCGAGAACCGGTTGCGGATGAGCATGTCGGGACCACGGGCAAGCGTAAGGCAACCGGAAAGATCACCCCGCACGATGTTGTCGACATCCATCACGAAATAGGTGCCCGGCGCTGCCTCCATCAGTTCAGCGAGCCGGACGAACCGGATCGAGGCGAAGTAGGTCTTGCGCTGTTCGGGAGTGAAGTTCGCAAGGCGCGCGGTCTCGAAGCTGTAGCTGACGCGCCCCGGTCCCAGCAGCCGCTCGGTCGCCTTGAGGCGTGCCCTCGCCTCATCATGGGGGTTGACGATGTGGACGTGCAGATTGGTCTCGGGTGAGTTCTCAGCCAGCGAAGCGGCGATCGAACCGAGATAGCGCAGGCAATAGCTCGTATCCATGCAGACGAAGACCGTTACGCGCTCGGCCGCGGCAACCGGGTAGGTTACCTCACTGGCGCGGAACAGGCGTGCGCTTCGCTTCGCCGCGTCCTTTGCGAACTGGGCGCGCCAGAAGGTGCCGAGCGGATCGCTGCCGCGCGCGCTTTCGTGTTCGATCACCCGGGTCGCGAGATCGCGGTGACCGCTCCTGCCAAGGACGATGCCGAGATTCGAGGCCAGTTCGCTGGTAACGCTGGCTTCCAGCGTGCCCCCAAGCGCCCTGTGGGCCTTTTCATGCTCGCCTCTGGCCGAATAGGCGTTGGCAATGGTCAGAGCTGCTTCCTGGTTCAGCGGATCGCTGTCGATCAACGGCCGCAACCGCTCGATCACTGCAACGTGGCGATCCTGACACGCGGAAATCTGTGCATCGATGATGACCAGATCGGGACGCGTCTCGTTCAGGCCGGGATCGGCCGCGAACAACTGCCGCAGCAGTGTGGCCGCTACATCAAGCTCATAGCATTCGAGCAGAACCTGCACCTTGCGTGCCGTCAGTTCGACGTTGTCGCCCCCGGCGTCCATCGCCATCTGGTAGGCCGACAGCGCCGCCTCGAACCGGCCGATGCGGTAATGACAGTCACCAACGAGCGTGAGGAGTTCGGCATTGCGAGGATAGCGCCGCTCGATCTCGGCAATGATTTCGTCGATCTGACGATATTCATATTCCGCCATCGCGAGCCCGAGCGCGTTGCGGCAGAAGATGGCGACGGGGTCCGCTTTTACGGAGCGCCTTGCAGCGACAAGCGGATCGTCGGCAATCTCGGGAAGGCCGATACCAAGGACCGTAAGCGCCAGATACTCGCTCGCCTTGGCAAGAGTGGTCTGCCAGTCGCCGCGCTCAGACGGCTGCTGCCGGATGATACGCGAATTGGGATACCACACGCAGGTTTCACCCGAACCCAGCCAGTGCGCAAAGGGAGATGACGGCACCAGCACGAGATTGGGGACGCCCAGCCCGCCAGCAAGGTGCGCCGTGGTGTGGCCGATGCACACTACCATATCGAGCGCGGCTTCCAGATCGCACATTCCGGCAAGGTCGTCGGTCCGGTCGATCCCGTTTGCTTCGAGCACGCGGACGCCGGTTTCTGCGCTTGCCGCTGCGATTTCCTGCGTATGTTCGCCATACTGGAGATTGACGAGGCCAACGCCTGGCAGATCAAGCGCTCTGAGCAACTGCGCGAGCGGAACGGTCTTCTCGTCACCGACGTACGGGTTGTTCGAGGTCCATGAAAAACCGACGAGAAAGCGTTTGCCATTGCTGGCGGTCAGCAGCTCCTCGCGCAGTGCGGCTGCGCGCTGCTGGTCATGGACAAGGAATGGCTGCGACGCAGCGTAGTCGGTCCGCTCGCGACGGAAATAGCGGACGAGGCTACCGATCGGCATGTGGAACGCGACAGTCTTGATCCAGTCGCCACGCGCCTCACCCGGCTGCACCTGCTCCACCACCTCGACCTGCGGAAAGGCTGCGGCAAAGACCGGCACCAGCCGCCGCTCCACTTCGAGGACGATGTCGAGACCCAAGGCGAGGAGATCGGGCAGGATCGAGGCGTGAAGCAGGTTCTGGCCGACCCCGAAATTCACCTCGGCCCAGACAAGCAGCCTGCCCCCCGGGCGAAGGTCACCTCGCCACAGGGGCAGGTCTTCGGGCACGTTGTTGAGCTTGGTGAAGGTCGGCGTGTGCATCCGGCCCGAGTCCTGATCCGCCGCCGCGCCGAATTCACCTGACAGCATCAGCGCACTGGAGAGCCGCTTGCGCAGCAGCGGCACCTTGTTGTCGGGGATCAGCGCCTGCTGGTACACGGCAATGGCGTCGTCGTATCGCGACAGGCGCACCAGCGCATCGCCCTTCATCTGCATGAGACGCGTGCTGGCCGGGTGCAGCTTCAGCGCCGCAGTGGCTTCGACTAGCGCACGCTGTGGCTGGGAAAGGTTCAGGTAAAGCCACGCGATGGTGCCGCAGATGTCGGCGTAAACCGGAAGATCTGTCGGCGTGTCGCGGCGCAGCCGGTGGGATGCCAGCAGTGCAGCCTGCCAGTCCTCCTCCCCGATGACGGCCTTGATGCGTCCATTGCGTGCATCGACTGCTGCCGGATCAAGCGCAATTGCCCGGTCGAACATCTGCTTGGCTTCGGAAAACCGGTCAAGCTTCAGAAGAACCTTCCCGGCCATCGACAGCAGGCTGTAGCGTTCGGGCAAGCCGATCGAGGCGCGGGAGAACAGGATATTGGCCGCCGGACGGTCGAACACATCGGCAGCCACGCGCGCTGCGGTCAGCAAAGTAGAATGATTGCCGAAAATGTCCGGGCAGTAGATTTGCTGGTAGACCAGGTTCGCCATGCCCGCACGCCCGCGTTTGACGAAGTCCTGCGCGCGATCGATCAGTTCGCGTTGTGAATCATTGAGCCGGTTAAGGATGGCATCGCCGCTGCCATCAACATCGAGCAGCACGTCCGGCACGCCGACGGGCATGCCCCTTTCCGTCCGCAGGGAAAGCGAGACGGTCTGCCCGTACGCATCTTCAGGCAGCCTCGTCTCGAATACGTAGCGTTCGACGTAACCGCCGCCTGCCATGAGCGACTGGCCGGCGTAGCTCACTTCGAGTGAGGAAACCTGAACGCCATCGACGTCCACCAGAATGAGTTCGGATTCGCGGGCCTCGCCCGGCACGGGCATCCAGAAGCGGACAACCCCGCGGGTTGCATAGCGCGAACCGCGCTCATCAATAACGGCAATCACACCGCCGGTGCTCGGGGTCATCCCGCATACTCCCTGCCATCAGCCGGAACGCCGCCCCGGCCCGATGTCGATACTTGAACCCTGGCGCGCGCCCGGCGTGAATCTGCGCTCATTCCACGCATCGCTCAGGCAGGAACCAGATCGCGCGAGGCGGCCAGAGCCTCTTCCTTGCGCTCGCAGGCACCATCGAACATCGCGAGAACCTGTGCCGTGAGGCGTTCCAGGCTGTAACGATCACACATCTTTGCCTGAGCGGCCTGCACTTGCGCATGGCGTGCCGCAGGATCAGTCACGAGGTGGTCGATCGCTGCTGCCCACTCTTCCGCGCTGTCGACCAGCATGCCGCAGCCATCGCTGCAGCAGGCATCGTAGGCCGTGTCCCTGCTCGCGATCACAGCAGCCCCGATCGAGGTGTAATCGACCCACTTGGTATCGGCCTTTACCCGGTTGAACGGGGTCTTGTGCAGCGGACACAGGCCGATGTCCCAGCGCAAGCTGCGGAACCGCGCGACAAAGGCGTCATAGTCCCCGATCGGAGGTGTCGCCTGCACCCGGTCACCGAAGATCGCGAGTTCTTCGGGCATCGCCATCGATCCGAAAAGCTCGAACCGTAACGCAGGGTGCCTGCTCAAGGCCCCGGCAATGACCGGGACAAGGGCTTCGAGCTCAGGCGTCTTGTCGTTGCCCATGAAGCCGATCGTGCGGACATCACGCAACTCGGCCGGGGCGACGACATCTCCCGCGCAATAGATTGCTCCGGCCTCGAGTTCCCGACTGATGCCAAGTTCGATGAAGCGCTCGCGCAGACGCGGGGTAGAGCAATAGACAAGATCGGCGCTATCGATGAGGAATCGGACAGTCTGCGTCCGTTCGCTCCGATTGTGTTCGAGAAACTTCTTCTCGCCCAGTTCGCGAGGCACGTTGAGCAGATCGTCGTCGATATGGAAGACGACGGGCACTCCGGCCTCGCGCAGCCGACCGACCATGGTCACGGCTTCGGGTCCGCTGTAACGGCAGAACACCGCAAGGTCGGGTCGTGCGGCTTCGACGCGCGCTCGGGCATAGGCGGCTGCAGCGCCATCGGGATCATCCCTGTCGGCAGCGCGCGCCTGAAGGATTTCTTTCTCGGTGATCGTGACCAGCCTGACCAGGCCCTGCTCTTCCAGTTCCGCAAGCGGCTTGAGGAAGCTGATGTGGAGCGTGGGAATGATGCCGTTGGCGACGAGCAGCACCCTGCGCGCGCCACTCCCCCGCACCAGCGGCTTGCGGCCGGCATTCACGCCATTGCGCCCCAGGACCCCGCCAACCAGACCGAGCAGGCGATCGCGGATCAGCTGCGGATCAACATCCAGCCCGGTCCGGCGCAGGAATTTCGCCTGACGCGCCATGAACGGTGCCGGATCGCGCGTTGCAGCCTCGGCAAAGGTGTTCCAGTCATCAAGTGTGCTGACCCTTGCCATCTCGGCATAGGCCGTGCCGTCGAGCAAGGCGTCGCGATCAGACCAGACAGCTGTCGGTATTCCGGCCAGGACCATGTCGATGAGAACCGACGAAGGCGCGGAGATGCCGTAGGCAAAGCCTTCGAGATCGGTCTTGTACATCGGCTTGTTGGCAAGCACGACATTGCGGGGAAGCTCGACCTTATTCTTGATGACGAATTGCCCGCCGGGGTGCGGACGCAGGGCAACTTTCAGACCCTTGCGATCCTGCGCTTCGGCAAACGCCAGCAAGGTGGAGAGATAGGTCTGCTGGAAATTCCCCGTCGTGCGCATGCGGACCGAATGCAGGTTCTCGCAGACGAGGCCACTGTCCCTCGTCACACCAGGCCGCTGTCGGTCGAACAGCCGGTTGAGCAGCATCGGGGGGCCAAGCTCGACATATTTGTCCCGCTCGGAAGGGCACAAATGGCGCAGCGCCTCGCGCGGGACCCAGCCGCACAGGATATCCGCCGCAAACCTGACCGACGAGCCATGCGCGATCGTCTGTTCGCGATTCTGGTTGAACCCGACACACTCGTAGCCGTGCTGGACGGTGATACGAGTGAATGCGGCCGGCATCGACAGGAAGACCTGGTGGTTGATCGCATGGGCCGCCAGATTGGATTCGCTGGCCGAGAAGATAAGGCCGCGCCGTCCCTGGAGAACCTGGACAGCAACGAGTGGGCTATCGAACCGCGCGCTGGTTGCGCCGCATTCGCGGACCAGTTCCTCGATCTCGGCGCGCCACATCCATTCCTTGTCGCGCCCTTCGAACTGCCTGGATACGAGCAGAACGAGAGCAAGGTCGGTTTCCTGCGCGAGCAGGCGAACGATGGGACGCAAAACACTTACGTCCTGGATCAGGTCGAACAGAAACGCCGCGACCGGGCGATCCGCGCTTTGCTGCATCACCGCGCGCCTCCGGCGGAAAGCGCAGGCCGCTCCAGACGCGAAAGGCCCATCAATGGCGTTTCCTGTTCGGAATGGAGGATCTGCGTGCCCGGAAGGACTTGGCGAGCAATGATCTCGATGGCGGCCATTACGCTGACATAGTGCACCATCTGTCCTGCACGCGAAGCCACCATGTGCGCGCGCAAATTCTTCAACGAGCGGCTTGCCGGCCCTTCGGGCAAATCCAGCACGAACGGATAGGGGCTGTCCACGCTGTCTGCGGTCATCAACCGGGCCTGAAAGTCCGGCGCAATCACCTTGGACGCCGAATAGCCCACCCAGATCCTGATACCGCCACCGCGCGCGCCGAAATCAAATGTCATGTCATAACGCCGGCCGAACAGACCGAAGGGCGTTCCGATCGAGACGACATCGCGATCGCGGCAGAAACTGGAAGTGCTGCCGGATGAGCGTCGGCCATGGATCATGGCGCGCGGCGTCTTGCGATTTGCGTGAAGCAGCCGCGCGCCTGCTTTGGATCCCTCCTGCAATCCGCGCAGGAAGGTCAACAGCCTGCGGGCCTCGTTGGCTGGATCGGCCAGGCCGTCCATGCAAGTCTCGAGTGCAGAAACAGTGTCGGGCCGAAGCCGCAAAGTGTCCGTCGCCAGGTCCGCGAGGATGCTGTCTGCATCACGGTAGACGAATTCGCCGATGCCGCTGTAGAGATCGAAACCGGCGGAAAGGATCTGCGTGCCGCCCGTCAGGGCGCTGATGCCGCGATTGAGTGATTTTGCGATGCTGAAGTTCTGGTGATTGACCGGAATGAACGAGATGAGCGAGGAATCGCGCGCCTCCTCCTCCCCGGCTTCGCTCCATTCCTCTAGCAGCAGCGGAATGGGCAAGCCGCGAAGTCGCGCGAGATTGTCCGATTTCATCGCGCGCAAATTTGTCAGAACTCTCATCCGGACGTCGAAACCGGATGCCACCAGAGGTTGCAGGACCGGCGCGAACGCGGCCACGTCGGTCAGGCCGACGGGAAAGATCGGATTGTCGCCGTTTCCGAACCAGACCACGTCGATCCGACCGGTCTCACGGGCTGCACGGGCCTTTGCGGCCAGACGGCGGGAAAGATGCTCCTTGTCGAGCGTGTCGAACGGATCATTGAGCACGTGCGACGGCGTATTGGGTGCAAATTCGCGCGCCACATCGCGCATGCGCTCGGTCGAGCAGAGGAAGAAATCGACGCGCGTCGCGATCTCGCCGAGAAACTCGCGGTGCCCGTGGCACGGGCTGATGCCGGGACTGAAGTAATCGTCGAACATGTCGATCCCGACGATTATTCCCCGCTCGCGCAAGTAGTCGGCGACGAGGAAGGCGCGCGCATCGGTACACTTGCTGAGAATGACCACGTCGTCTTCGATCAAGCCCTGCGACGGCAGGTTGTCGATGACATCGACGTCGATGCTTCCGCCAAGGCTTTCCAGCCGGGGCGCGATGCGCCGGTAGCGGATGCGCACACCGGCCCGGTCGAGCCACTGCGGCGACTGGACGATCGCCCTGATCTTCACCGGCGCAGTTCCCTGATGACGGTGACGTTGTCGAACATACCCTGCCAATCGGCCGGGCGCACCGCGCGATGCGCCAGCGGATCGGGAAAGTCTGCGCCATAGGCCACGAGGTCGGTCGCCGCCCGGACGAGGGTGGTGCAGAAATTCGCGAATCCCGCGGCGACAGCACGACTGCCGAAATCGAGATCGAACCCGCCCTGCGGAAACCGTCGCGCGTCAAACCCGCCCAGTGCAACCCAGGCATCTGCGTCGATCAGGCAGCATTTCAGATGATTTGCGACAACCGGGTACGTCGCGGCCGGAAATGCCGTAGCGACATCGAGCTGGTCAATTTCGAACACCGGCTCGCCGCACAGGGAGATGCGCGTCGGGAAGTAGCCGGCCGAGTGTACGCGAACGCTGTCTTCCTCTTCGTTTTCCGTGACCAGCGCGCATGCGGCGCTTGCTGCGCCTTGCTGCGAGGCCATGGCGACCAGTACCGCGAGGGTCCGGGGATCGGACAGGATGACACTGCTGTCGAGGAAAAGCAGGCTGTTGCCAGGCGCAAGCTGTGCCGCCGCATTGAACCGCGCAGCGCGCGTCAGCTCACGGCCGTCCATGCCACGAACAGGGACGCTGCATTCGGGCAAGGCGGTGTCGCCCGGCCAGCCGGCAAGGATAACCTCGACCGCAGCGCCGACCATCTGGTGCGCGACACCGGCCAGACAGGAATCCGTGGCCCCGGAATAGCCCGTCACATCAATGATGACGGACACCGTACGACCTTCGGAACCCGCAGCCTGACCCAAATCGCGGTCGGGCGAGACCGGCATCAGCGGGTCCATCTGCCAGGCAAGCTTGTTGTGGTGTCGGACGGCCAGCGGGCAGAGGGGAGCTTTTAGCTCGGCCTGGCTTTCGCCATCGACCGGCAGCCCTGCCTGAACGTAAGGCGCGTGCGCGGGATGATCGCGATGCTGGAGTTCCGGCAGGAGCGGTGCCCTGAACGGCAGGCTGATATCCGCCCGGGGCTTGAGCGTTGCCGAATCCACCACGGCATAGCGCGCGACCGCGAGATCATGCAGCCCACGGCGGCATACCAGACTGTAGATCGAAGGCACCATGTCGCACGGCAGGACCAGAGCGGCCCCCTCAGACGATCGTCCGGCGACCTGCGCCGCCGCAGTCACGGCAAGCGTCGCGACTAGCTGCGCGCGTTCGGGCGCTTCGCTTCCTTCGAGCGCGGACACCACCACGCCGAACCGCCGTGCCAGCGACGCCAGAATGTCCGACCGGAACAGCGGCTCGATGCCGCTGGCACCGCGCATGTCGACAAGGACGCGTGAAATCGCATACTCAGGCGGTCCTTCAGGCCAGCCAAGCAGGTCCAGCACGAGCGAGCCACTATAGTCCGAAAGGCTGGCGATCGCACCGGGTGCCGCTTCGATGACGGCCAGTTCGCCATGCTGGACTCCGCCCCTCAGGAGCGAAGGGAACGGCAGAACCATGCATTCGCGCAAGCTGCCGTCGCGGGTGCAAAAGATCACGAGCAGTTCATTGAGCGGGTTCAGCAGCCGCAGTTCGACAAGGTCAGCGTCGGTGCCGGCCAGCGCGCTCTCGCCGACGCAATGCAGCGCGCCGTCGTCGGCGAACTGGAATGCGCGCGCAACACCCTCGAACCCGCCTGCAAACCGCAGCGTTGCGACCAACTGTCCATCGAACCAGCCGTCGGCCAGAAGATCGATCGCCAATCCCGGCTCGACAACAAGGTTGTGCGGGACCGGGGCCGGGATTGCCTCCCCCCCCACCGTTACAGCGGCTCCAAGTTCCGGTCGCAACGCGCAGAAAAGTGCCAGGCGATTGCGGACCGCTTGGCCCTCATCGCTCGAAAGGGCGATGGTCTTGCCAGCCAAGGCAATGCGTCCGGCCTCGCCAGCCAGACCGACGTCCGCGAGCGAAGCCACCTGATCGCGCTGCCCCGTCGTCTTGCCAAGCAAGGCCGCCCAGCCCTTTTCCCGGGGCCGCCATGTGGGCTCCAGGTCGTTGGACTGCGCCTTGATGTCGGGCGGCGGAACCGGTGCGGCCGCCGTCTTGCCCTGGCCGACAGCGCTGGTGGGTGCCGCCTCCTCCATTGCGCCGCCTGCATTTTCGGTGAGGGCACGACGACGACGTCCTTCATCCCGTCCGTGCTCAAGGAAATGGACCAGCGGGTTGAGCCCGGCGCTGCGAATGTCCGGGTACTCGTTCAAATACCACTTGCTGTTGAAAGCGGTGCTCGGATGCCGGCCTTCGGCACCACCGAACCTGATGAAGTGATCGAGCAGATCCTGTCCGGCCGCAACGACATCGGGATATGTCGATGCATAGAACTTCGCATCGAACATTCCGCTCTGCGTGACCAGTTCGCGGCGGGCACGATGCAGCAATGTCTTGCGCCGCGATTTTGGCGTGAGCATCGCAAGCAGGTTTGCAGGCGAAAAAACGCGTTTGCCTGCCCTTCCCGAACGGGCGACTGCGCGACCCGCATCCAGGCGTTCCAGAGCTGCGTTTCGCAAGCCCTCGATCGTCTCTTCGCGCGCCTTGATCAACTCGCGAAGCTTGACGAGAGTTTCCTCGCCTTCCTTCAGAGTCTTGCGCAAGCCGGATGCCTCCGCAAGCGCATTGCGCGTCTCTGCACGGCGAGAGACTTCGACTAGCTTCAACCGCTCAACTTCGGCTTCACTGACGCCCAGCTTCTCCTCGAGCGCCGTCAGGTCTTCGGAAAGTTGGGTTACAGCGTTCTGGAAAGCGAGATTCTGCTCGGCAAGAATTTCCTGAGCGTCGCGGCTCGACCGGAATGTCTCGGCCCAGCGTGCTTCCATGCGGGCGAGCTGCTCGTCAACCGCCACGTCGCGCGGCGCCATCGAGTCCTCGTCGGGTTGCACCGGGGGTGCGGCCTGCAAGGTGGCGATGGACTCCTGCAATTCGCTTACGCGGGCCTTCAACTCGCCGGCTTCTGCGCGCTGGCGCTGGAGCTGTTCACCAAGATCGACAACGGTATCAAATGCGACGCCGACAAAATCGCGCGCTTCATCGAACAGCCCGGCAAGCTCGTCCAGTCGTGCAAACCCGCGCTCATCCTCGCCTTCACGGGCCCAACGCCACAGGACCGTCTGGGTCTCCTGTCCCCACCGGCCGAGATCGTCGGCGGCAGGCTTGCGCCCGGCAGCCGTCGCCCGGACGCCATCGGCTTGCGCGAGCAGTTCCGCCACGATCGCCTTGCGCACGCGCGAAGACCACGCCGGCCAGACAATGCCAAGCTCGGACTGGATGCGCTCGATCACCTCTTCCCATTGCTGGATCAAGGCCTCGAGCGTCACATGCGCGCGCGCTTCGCCGCGGCTCGACCTCTCAGCATCCAGCGCCTGCCCGAGCCATAGCGCTCGCGCAGCATTGCCACCCACGCCCATGCCCTCATCGAGCCGACGCGCGAAGGTATCGGGGTCCTCGTAGAAGTTCACGACGGCCGCCCGAACGCCGCACTTTTCAAGAACGCCACGCCAAAACGGCACAAGCCGACCCACTCCGGAATCCGCAAGCGCAAAGAAAGAGGAACCGGCAAAACACTCGTTCACCAGTTCGACCGCCCGAGCCTCGAACTCGCCGCGACGGACCGATTGATACCAGCGCGGATTGAGCGGCTCGACCGATATCGGCCCGGACCCGGCCGAGGCCAAAATATCGGAATTGAGTTGCGACAACCGTGCCGAAGCCGCAGCATCTGCCAACTGATCAGCGCCAAGATGGCGCAATATGGCAGCCATCGCACTATCGCCGCCGCAATGAACCCCCGCGAGCAACAGACAAACCCTGCCGTCCGGACCGACGTCTTTACTTACAACCATATCGGGGGACATCGCGTCGGGCATTCCATCATTTCTTGACTCGTATCCCGGGGGTCTATGACCTATGGTCACCGCATGTCAACGGCTGTAGGTGCTACCACCAAGCAATCGCTGCGCAATTTGCAATCGAAACGGAGCCAGCAATCAGTCATGGCGGAAAAGCCACTTATCAACGTGCCAGTGTTGATTTTGGGTGAAAGTCACTGCACAGCTATTTCACGGGCGATCGGAGACGATTTTCAAGATGAGTTCATTGGTATTGATGTAAGGCCAGGCGCAGACGAATCGAAAATCAATTTCGATTTGTTCGCAGGTCTATCTCCAGATCGACTTGTACTTGCTTTCGGCGGGACCGAGCACAACATCGTTGGCTTGATTGAGTCAGAGCCGGCCTTCGACTTTCTGTGGCCGCCATTTGACGATTTCGACGAAGCGCGTTGCCTCGTGCCTGCCAGCGCGATCGAAGAACTCGTTGCCTATCGCGTGCAAAGCGGGCTTCGCCGGGCGATGCTCGTGCGGGAACGCTTCTCCTGTCCGGCATTCGCGCTGGCCCCGCCGCCTCCGTTCAAGGCCGTAGACGAGAAGACCATGCTGCCAAAGGCGTTTACCGGCCTTCTCGAGTCAGGCATCGCGCCATCGGAACTGCGGCGCAAACTCTATGCGCTGCAATGCGACGTCATGGCTCGCGAGTACGAAGCGCTCGACATCACCTTCATCCCGGCCCCGCCATCGTCAAAGGATGAGGACGGTTATCTGTTGCGCAAGCTGTGGAACCGCGATCCGACTCACGGCAACCCAGCGTATGGCAAGCTTGTCCTGGCCCATCTGCGGGAGATGCTGAATGTTTAAGCGCCATCCCTACGTCGGTTGCCCGGACTACCAGTTCTGGCGCAAGGAACCCGGCCTTGAAGACATGGCCTTGTTCGACCCTGTCGGCACACCATCGTTCCAGATCGCTCCGGAAGACAAGGTCGTCACGGCGGGCAGCTGCTTTGCGCAGCATGTCGCCCGTTTTCTTGCCCAGGCCGGCTTCGATTTTCTGGTGACAGAGCAGCCGCACCCGATTCTCGTCGACAAGATTGCCGCCAAGCTCAACTATGGCCTGTTTTCCGCGCGATACGGCAATGTCTACAGCACCCGCCAACTGCGCCAGCTGCTTGAGCGAGCCTATGGACTGTTCAAGCCGATCGACACCGCCTGGCAGCGACCGGACCGGCGCTGGGTCGATCCATTCCGCCCCCAGATCATTCCGGGCGGCTACGTCTCGCCGCGTGAGGTCGATCTTGATCGCGAGATCCATCTGGAAGCCGTGCGCCGCGCGATCGAGCAGATGAGCGTCTTCGTGTTCACGCTCGGGCTTACCGAGACCTGGCTCGACAAGCGCGACGGGGCTGCCTATCCGCTCGCCCCCGGCGTGGCCGGCGGCCGGTACGACGAGACTATCCACGAATTCCGCAACCTCGATGTGGGCGAGGTTGCTGCCGACCTGCAGTGGAGCCTCGACTTCATCCGGGAGCGCAATCCGGCAGTGAAGTTCATCCTCACGGTTTCGCCCGTCCCGCTCAACGCAACGGCCATCGACCAGCATGTTGCGGTTTCGACCGCCTACTCCAAGTCCGTGCTGCGGGTCGCCGCCGAGCAGGTCGCCCATGCCAATGACCTGTGCGACTACTACCCGTCATACGAGATCATCACGAGCCCGTTCACGCGTTCAGCCTATTTCGCCGACGATGCCCGCGAAATCAGGGAAGAGGGTGTGCAACATGTGATGTCGCTGTTTCTGAAGCACTACGCGGCGGTCAAACCACAGCAGAAGCCTGCCAGAAGGACCAAGCCGCGCAAGCCCACGGCGGCGGAAGTGCGGGTCGGACAGGCCGAAGCGCTGATGCAGGTCCTGTGCGACGAGGAAGCTATCGACAATACATGACACCGGCATCCCGCGACGAACGGTCGTTGCGGGATGCCGATCGTCCTGAAAGCCTTCAGTCAGTCACCAGCTTGGGCAGCGCCTTGGCGACATCGTCGATCGCCTTT
>NZ_JBXUGN010000009.1:0-34175 GCF_057180545.1 Novosphingobium sp. HNCC26DJ243
AACCTTACCAAATGTGACGCTCGGCGCGTTAGACGCCCCCCGTACCAACAGGCTCCCACCAACCTTCCGGCCAAGCCCGTTTCGCACAATCGCCGAAAATCTTCAAGCCAAGCTGCTGCATGTGCGAACTGTGGCTCCTCTCACAGAACCCCGAGGCACAGTCTACTGATGAGTTGCACGCGAGAAGCCAGGCTTTGTTACGGCGTTTACGCAGTTCTAAAGTGTACGGCGGACCATCAAGCGGCGAAAACGCATCCCCGATACTGTGAAGATCGTTCCGAACTGGACCGGATCGTCGAGCAGTAGTCTCAGACGAGAGCCCGGACGAGCAACGTAGCTCCCTCGGCGGGAAACTGTGCGCCACGCAATCCGTTGACCAGACCGCAGTCACCCGGGACGAGAACATCGCTGCCAACCACAACCGGCGCAGCGCGAGGGATGACAAGGCAGGGGCCATCATAAGCTGCGATCAAGGTTGCATCCGGCATGCCATCGATTCGATGCACGACAAAATACGGCCCATTCACGAGTTCGACCGTACCGTTTCTCGAAACGCTCCGATGAAGGGAGGTGTCGAGCGGCACGCCTTTGGCCACCTCGATGCCCTTGGCCAGATGCAACTCCCGAGGCCGCCCGTAGTCGTAAAGGCGATAGGTGATATCGCTGTTCTGCTGAATCTCGATCAGGCTGACGCCCGCGCCGATGGCGTGGACCGTTCCTGCCGGGATGTAGAAGAAGTCCCCCGCCGAAACCGGGTACCAGGTCATCAGGTCCTCGATCGTTCCATCGAGCGCCGCGCGACGCATGGCGTCGCTGCCGATCACTTGCTGGAAGCCGACGCCGAGCGTTGCGCCCGGCTCGGCATCGATGACCAGCCAGCATTCCTCCTTGCCACGGTCGCTTTCAGCCAGGGCAGCCGCCTCGGCATCGGAGGGATGGACCTGAACCGAGAGCTTTTCGCTGGTGAAGATGTATTTGACCAGAATGTCTGGCAGTTCAGCGGGCGGTTCGAACCAGACTTCGCCGATCCGCTTGCCCTCGGGCGCGACAAACGGCGCAGGGAGGACATCTTTGCCCCAGGGTTTCTCGACCATCCGCTTGGTCAATTGCATCACTGATTGGCTGCTCCGGACAATTTGCCGACGGACTGCGCACCTTCAGGCGTGCAGACCAGCACTTCGCCCCCATCGACCACGATCATCAGGTTCGAAGCGCCCACCACCGACACCCGGGGGCCGTCACTCATGACCATGACGTTCGAGCAGTCGCGAAGTTCCGCGTTTCCTCGGACGGCGTTGCCCGAAGCGTCGCGATCGAGCGCCTCGTGCAATGCCTGCCAGTTGCCGATGTCGGACCATGCCATGACTGCCGGGACCATCGCCGCGCGATCGGTATTTTCCATGACGGCGTAATCGACCGATTCACTGGGCACCCGAGCGAACGCTTCCGCATCCGGCAGGAACCGCATGCCATCGGCATGCCCTTTGGCAACGGCTTCCCTGACGGGGGCAAGGATCTCGGGGCGATGCCGTCCGAGTTCCTCGAGAAATGTGCCCACACGGAACGCAAAGATGCCGCCGTTCCACGCGTAATCACCGCTGGACAGGAATTCGAGCGCACGCGCCAGATCAGGCTTCTCGACGAACCGCTCGACCCGTCGTCCGCCCGTTCCGGAAATCGGCTCACCCTGCTTGAGATAGCCGAAGCCGGTTTCAGGCGCAGTCGGCACAATCCCGAATGACACCAGCCAACCTTGCGCCGCAAGCTCCGACGCCTCGCGCGCGGCGGCACGGAAGGCATCACAATCGCCGATGTGATGGTCGCTCGGGCAAACCAGCATGATCGCGTCTTCGGGCAGAGTCAGCGCAGCAAGCGCAATCGCGGCCGCCGTGTTCCTGCCCTGCGGTTCGACGATGATGCGGGTGCTGGCGCGATCAGGCAGCTGGTCTTCGACATGCTCGAGATGCGCAGCGCCGGTCACGATTACCGGATCGCCGAACCCGGCTTCCCGTTCGCACCGCAGAACCGTTGCAGAAAACAAGGTGCTTTCGCCAACGAGAGGAAGAAACGGCTTGGGCTTCTGCTTGCGCGAGCGCGGCCAAAGGCGGGTTCCGCTACCCCCGCACAAGACAACAGGAACTGTTTCGATCATTTGCTACCTGAACCAGAATGGACGCTCGCGCCTTTATGCACGCACCTAAGGGAAAGTCCCCATCATTGCCAGCAACTCGGAAACGGACGTCGTCGCAAATCCCACGGCACTGTCAGAGATTCCATAAGGAACCAATAACTGCTCGCCAACCATCAACGCGCCACAGGTGTAGACGACGTTCGGCACATAGCCGAAGCGGTCCGCATCAATGGCGGTGAGTATCGGCTTGGCCGATCGGGCAATCACTTTGGATGGGTCGTCACGATCGAGCAATGCGCAACCCAGCGCATACTTGCGCATGGCACCAACGCCGTGGGTGAACAGCAGCCAGCCGTGCTCTGTCAGGATCGGACTGCCGCAATTGCCGATCTGGACGAACTCCCAAGGAAACTCGGGTTCCATCAGCAGCACGCCATCATCGTCCCAGCAATCCAGCCGGTCCGAACGCAGCAGGAACAGGTTCTTGCCGTCCTGACGCCCGACCATGCAATACTGGCCACCGACCTTTTGCGGAAACAGCGCCATACCCTTGTTACGGCCCGCTTTTCCCTCGATCGGTTCAAGCACGAACTGGCGAAAATCAGGCGTGCGCAGCAGTTCCGATCGGATCGATGCGCCCGAATAGGCGGTGTAGGTACCGACCCATTCGAAATCACCGTTCCCGTGATCGAACCGCACGAGCCGCAAGTCCTCTAGGCCGCCGCGCTGCTGCTCGGTGATCGGAAACATCACGCTGTTGGACAGGCTGCTCTCGGCATGGCGATGGACGCTGACCGCCCCATCCTCGCGCATGGTGGCAAGGCTGTCGTTGGCCTGCATCGCCGTGGCGAAGTGGCTTTGTGGCCAGAGTTCGAAGGTTCCATCCGGCATGGCGATACCTTCGCGGAAGACGATTGAACTAATGTGCCCTTCGCCGACGGCACGCAGGCTCATCACGAAACGGACCGCGCCGCCGATCATGCCTGTCTGGTCGGGATGGGGCACGATGCTCGGGTTCATCAAAGCCGCCGCCGCGTAAGTGTATTCATGGCAGAAATAGGCGCCGATCAGGCGTTTCCGCTTCGGCGTAAGGCTGGAGCCGTCGAGCCCGAGCATTGTCTCGATCTCCGCGTAACGTTCCTCGAAGAGTTGCTCGGTCTGCCAGTGCCGCTCCTCGAAGTCGTGGAGAACGCGCGTGTATTCATCGTCGGCTTCGCTCTCGCTGAGCGCGACAACGTCTTCGACCAGCTTGCCGGCGCGGGCACCCTGCCCGCCCGGTCCCTGCCAGCCAAGATGAAACGGTCGAAGCACCACCCGCGAAGGATCGGCATGAAGTCTCTGCTCAAGCACCTGCAAGCTTTTGACTACCCTTGTTGTTGATCCGTCCTGGCAGCGTATCGGCCATACCCTTGGCATTGTCGTTGCGCGTGGCACCATTGCGGTTGGCCAGGCTGCACATGGCGTAATGCGCCAACTGGAACGCAAGGATCGATTCCGCCCCGCAATTGAGATTTACACCCTGCGGCGTTACGCCATCTCGACAGCGCCCGCTGGCAAGGTCGGCCAGCACTTCACCGCGATCGTTGCCGCCGAGGAACCAGCGGTAAGCGGTTTCGGCATGGCGCAGCCAGTCGAGATCGCCGCTCACACCATAGGCCGCAGCAGCAGCATCGATCGCCGCCCAGGCTTCGACCGGCTGCTGGTCGAATGGAAGGTTGTCGTATTCGCGGCCGAAGGTTTCGGATCCGACCGGGCGGAAATGGCCCTGTGCCGAAAGCTGCTGGCGAGAGATGAAGCGCAGGCTCGACAGCCCGCTTTCTACCCAGTCATCGCGCTCGAGAATGGCACCGGCTTCGATCAGCGCCTGCGGGAGGCGCGGATTGTCATATCCCAGCACAGCTTCGAACCAGGCCCAATCAGGGCGTCGGGCCGTGGCGAGCAGCGAAGCGAGAATTTCGCCGCCACGTTCCAGGCATTCGCGCGCGCCAGCATGATCGGGGTTCGTGCGCAAAACGCAGACAGAGCCGAGCATGGCAAAGGCGACGGTCCGCGGCGAATCCATCGCAGCGACGGCAGCCAAGGTGATGTCGAACCACTGCGATGCCCAATGGCGCAAGCCCATATCGGGGGCGTGGCTTACGGCATGGCCCAAGGCCCAGACCGCGCGACCATTACTGTCCTGCGAACCGATTTCCTCGCACCACGTGCGCTCGAAGGTCATGAAGTTGCGGAACACCTGCCTGTCCGGGTTCCACGCGTGCTGGATGAACGACGCGTAGACAGTCGCCCAGCGTTGGCGCTCGGCCAGGGGCACAGTATCGGCCACACCCATCAGCATCAGGGCGCGCACGTTGTCATCGAGACAATAGCCATGACGACGATCGGGTACCGTCAGGATCGAGTGCTGAAGCATGCCGGTTGAATCGCTCATCGCGGCAACAGCGGAAAATCCGGGCGCAGCCAGCAATGGCACCGCCCGCACCGGCTGGACGATCACGCTTTCGACCAGATCCCGCGCAGCACCTGCGAAGCTTGGCCAGATCGTTTCACGGCCTTTGTCCCAGGCGCGACGCTGAACTGCGAGAAGTTCAGCCGGATCATCGAGCAGCTTGTTGACAGCGGCAGCGATAACTTCGGCCTGACGCGGCTCGACCAGCACCCCGACACCATCGGCGAGCAATTCGCGCGCGTGGACGTAAGGAGTCGAGACGACAGCCTTGCCCAGCGCAACCGCATAACTCAGCGTGCCCGAGGTGGACTGCTGCATATTGGGATAGGGCGTCAGGTATATGTCGCAGGCCTCGAGCTGATCGAGCAGCTCGTCGGTTTCGAGAAAGCGATTGTCCCACTGCACATTGTCGCCAACGCCCAGCTTCGACGCCAGTTCCACCAGACCCTCGCGATAGCTCTCACCTTCGCTCGCAACCAGGTTCGGGTGGGTCGCGCCCACGATGCGATAGATCACATCGGGGTGGTTCTCGACGATCGCAGGCAGTGCCTGAATAACTGTCTCCAGCCCCTTGCCGGGGCCCAGCAGACCGAACGTCATCATGACGGGGCGTCCGCCAAGGCCCAGCCGCGCCTTGTGTTCTTCGTTCCGGCCGAATGGGCGATCGGGTGCACCGTGCGGGATCACCGCAATCCGGTCTGGCGACACATGGTAGATCGATTGCAGCAGATCCATCGAGTGGCGCGACATGACCATGACCCGCGAGGCGCGGCGCAGCAGATGCTCGAGTACGGCGCGCTGCTTGGGCGCTGGCTCTGCGAGTACGGTGTGCAGGGTGAGAACGAGCGGCGCAGCCACGCGATCGACGAGTTCGAGGACCATGTCGCCACAGTCACCTCCGAAAATGCCGTATTCGTGCTGAAGCCAGACTGCATCGACCGCGTCTTCATTGATCCGGCGCGCGGCCGCGCGATAGTCCTCGGGCTGGTCGGCCAGGATTACGCCTCGCACGCCGGGATACTCGAGCGGCGACTTGGGATCGTCGATCACGTGTAGGTCCACCGCGACGTCGCCGTGGTGGGCACCCAACTGCTCGTGTATGTCGGTCGTGAAAGTCGCAATCCCGCACTTGCGCGGTGAATAGCCACCGATCAGGGCGATGCGATGGCGGGGCGATACCTGCGCGCCACGCAGGAAAGGCAGGACCGACCCTTGCGGCACGCCGCTCACAATGAATTCATCGTTGCTGGGCTTCATGGCGATAATGTTCCGAGTGCTTCGGGGTCCGCCGACTGCGCAGACCTTGACCGTTGCTGAATGAACGCACTGCGCGCGATCCGGTTTCATTGCAACGCAGCAATTGTAACAGCTCGCACGACTCTTTCGTCGCAAAACGCCTTCATCTCATCGACTTGAGAGCAATCCTGGCTTTATTTGGCTATTGTGCGCTGCATTATTCAAGGTTCAAACCAGCGCTGTTCCCAACCATAGGTCGTCTCTACTGCGACGCCATCGGCATTGGTCGCCGGGCGGAAACGGAAGCGTTCACGGGCGAGGCGGCAGGTTATCGCGTCCGCTTCGGGTACGCCGCTTGCGCGCCAGACCCTGCAATCCGAAACACGGCCATCGGTTCCCACGGTAAGCAGGATGACCACGCGCTTGCCAATGCGTTCCTGCTGGCTCTCGATCGGATAATCGCGCGTCGAACGGATGTCGCCCGCGATCTTCTCGGCCTTGCGGGCGAGGCCTCCGCCTGAGCCGTTGCCGCTCGCGCCGCTGCCGGTCCCCATGCCCTGCCCGCCCCCGCCGGTCCCCGCGCCCTGCGCCGCGGCACCGGAACGCGTATCGTTGCCGGTCGAGGCGACGGGAGGTGCAGGTGTCTTTCTTGCGGGCAAGCGCGCCTTGGCGACCGTCGCCTTCGCTTTTGCCTTGCGGCCTTCGGCACCGGACGCGCCGGCGGGCTCGGGAGCGGTGGGGCTGGGTGCGGGCTTGGGTGGTTCAAGCGGGACATCGAAAGTGCGCGTCGTGAACGTCTCGCGCGAAAGATTTGACAGCACCGGAACTCCGCCGAAGCCGTGAATGACCAGCCAAAGCACGCATAGATGCAGAAAAATGGCCAGTCCCGTGGCAGCGACGCGATCTCTTCCCGCCGCGGACGGCCGGTCGACATAGCGTGCGGACATGTGCGAATCGCTCTCGGCCATCGCCTTCATTAACCCCAAGTCGCGTCTCGGGATCCGTGAAATTTGGATCCGAATTGCGACCAACCGCCTGCTCCTTGCGACCGTACCACGTTGCGACCACGGAAAATGCGGTAATGTGCAATTCGTGGTACTGTGACACTCGCCGATCCCCGGCGTGCCAATGCCAGTCGAAGGGTTGAGCGATGCGTGTCCTGCTTGTCGAGGACGAACCACTGCTGGCAATGCTGCTGGAAGAGAGTCTGGCCGATCTGGGCCATGAACCCGTCGGAGCGGCTGCCAATGTGGAGCAGGCCCACGCGCTGCTTGATCTTGGCGCGGTCGATTGCGCCCTGCTCGATTTCTCGCTCGGCGGGTCCGATACCTCGGTCGAGATAGCCCAGCGCCTCGAACGCCTGCGCGTTCCGTTCTGCTACCTCAGTGGCCACAGCACGCTTGAAGCCGATAGCGGCGCGCCGGATGCTCCTTTGCTGACCAAGCCGGTGGCGATGGATTCGCTGTCGCGCGCACTGGAAGCGATGGCCGCGCTCAGGCCTCGAGCAGACTGTCCCTCCGGGCAAGGCTCACCAGCCTGAGGTTGTTCGCGCGCGCCTGATCTACTGCGAGAGAAGAAGCTGCCGAAATCGTGATTAGTACCGGGCAGTTTGCGATCACCGCCTTCTGCACCAGTTCGAAGCTGCAGCGCGCCGTCAGCACGATGAAATGGTCATGTACCGCCAAACCTGAGCGAGCCGCAGCGCCCAGCAACTTGTCGAGCGCATTGTGGCGGCCCACGTCCTCGCGGACCATCATAATGGTCCCATCGGCCATGCAGAGGGCTGCCGCATGGGCGGCGCGCGTGGCGATGCCAAGCAGCTGCCGCTCGCCCAGCGCATCAACCGCGCGGAATATCGTGGCAGGCTCCACCTCCAGCCGGGCCGAGACCGGCACGAGCGGGCGCATGACCTGTTCAAGGCTCTCGATCCCGCACAGCCCGCAGCTGCCTTCGGCCAGCCGCAGGCGCGCGCGTTCGAGCAGAGGGCCTGCACCCGATGCAGCGAGCTGCACGCGCAGCATCCAGCCTCCGCCATCGACAGCCGCCGCATCGGCCGAGAGGAATTCGTCTGCCGAGGCGATCAGTTGCTCGGACAGGCAGAAGCCCAGAGCATAGTCTTCCAGATCGGCAGGGGTCGCCATCATCACGGCGTAGCCCACGCCATTGATCTCGATCGCGACGGGCGCTTCCTCGATCAGCGCACGCTCTATGGTCCGTGCGCCTGAGCCATCGGCAAAGTGTTCGCGGAACGCGAAGTCCCGCGTACCTTCAACCGGCATCTGAACCGTGGAATGCCGGGTCCGTGGCGCGCGTCTGCGGCGATGGGATCCGACCTTGCGCGATCCGCTTCATGGCATCGGCGGCAATCGGATCGAGGTGGGCATTATCCTGCGCCAGCAGCATGTCGATCATCACCGGCGTCCAGAACGCCACGATGTGATCGGCGACTGACGCTACGGGCCGGTCATCGAGCGCCATGTTGCGCGCGATCTGGTTGGCCATGTAGGCCAGCTTTTCGACGGTCTGCCCGCTCATTCCGCCGGCTCCATCGCGCCTTCATGGCCCACGATCCGGCGCGAGCGCGTCGCCTGTGCCTCGTAGTCCTCCTGCCAGTCGGTGGGGCCGTTCGACGGGGTGATCTGTACAGCAGTGACCTTGTACTCGGGGCAATTGGTCGCCCAGTCAGAATAGTCGGTCGTGACGACGTTGGCCTGTGTGGCAGGGTGGTGGAACGTGGTATAGACCACGCCCGGTGCCACGCGATCCGTCACCAGCGCCCGCAGCGTGGTTTCACCTGAACGGCTGGCGAGCTTCACCCAGTCGCCGGTCTTGACGCCACGGTTCTCGGCATCGGTCGGGTGCATTTCGAGCACGTCTTCGGGGTGCCAAACGGTGTTGGCCGTGCGCCGGGTCTGCGCGCCCACGTTGTACTGGCTGAGGATGCGCCCCGTCGTCAGCAGCAGCGGGAAGCGCGGGCCGGTACGCTCGTCGGTCGGCACGTAGTCGGTCACCACGAACTTGCCCCGCCCGCGCACGAAGCCGTCGATGTGCATGATCGGCGAGCCATCGGGCGCCTGGTCGTTTACCGGCCATTGCAGCGAGCCCTCTGCATCGAGCCGCTTGTAGTTCACCCCGCTGAAAGTCGGGGTCAGCCGCGCGATCTCGTCCATGATCTCGCTGGGGTGCGTGTAGTTCCAGTCAAGCCCGATGGCGCGCGCGAGTTCCTGCGTGACCTGCCAGTCTTCGTAACCGTTCAGCGGCTCCATCACCTTGCGCACCGGCTGGATACGTCGTTCGGCATTGGTGAAGGTGCCGTTCTTTTCGAGGAACGTCGAGCCGGGCAGGAACACGTGCGCGTAGTTCGCGGTCTCGTTGAGGAACAGGTCGTGGACGATAACGCATTCCATGGCGGCAAGACCTGCCGCAACGTGCTTGGTATCGGGGTCCGACTGAAGAATGTCCTCACCCTGGATATAGATCGCCTTGAATGTGCCGTCGGTCGCGGCATCGAGCATGTTGGGGATGCGCAGGCCCGGTTCGGGATCGATCGGCACGCCCCATTCCGCTTCGAACAGCGCACGCGTGGCGGCATCCGAGACATGGCGATAGCCCGACAGTTCGTGCGGGAACGAGCCCATGTCGCAAGCACCCTGCACGTTGTTCTGCCCGCGCAGGGGATTTACGCCCACCCCGCGCCGACCGATGTTGCCGGTGGCCATCGCAAGGTTGGCAATCGCCATCACGGTGGACGAGCCCTGCGAATGCTCGGTCACGCCAAGACCATAGTAGATCGCGCCATTGCCGCCGGTGGCATAGAGCCGCGCCGCGCCGCGGATCGCCTGCGCATCGACGCCGATCACCGGGGCAAGGAATTCGGGGCTGTTGCGCTCCTGCGCAACGAAATCGGCCCAGTGCCTGAACTCGTCCCAGTCGCACCGCTCGCGAATGAAGGCTTCGTTGGCGAGCCCTTCGGTCACGATCACATGCGCAAGCGCAGTCAGTACGGCAACATTGGTGCCAGGACGCAAGGGAAGATGGAAATCCGCCTCGATGTGCGGGCTGCGCACCAGATCGGTGCGGCGCGGATCAATCACGATCAGCTTCGCGCCTTTCCGCAACCGGCGCTTCATGCGACTGGCGAAGACGGGATGCCCATCGGTCAGGTTCGCACCGATCACAAGGATCACGTCGGAGTCCTCGACGCTGTCGAAATCCTGCGTTCCCGCAGAAGTGCCGAACGTGGTCTTCAGACCGTAGCCGGTCGGCGAATGGCAGACCCGGGCGCAAGTATCGACGTTGTTGGTGCCGAAGCCTGCCCGGATCAGCTTCTGGACTAGGAAGGTCTCCTCGTTGGTGCAGCGGCTCGAGGTAATGCCGCCAAGGGCATTGCGGCCATAGGTCTCGCGGATGCGATTGATCCGCGTTGCAGTAAAGGACAGCGCCTCTTCCCAGCTCACCTCACGCCAGGGCTGGTCGATCGTCTCGCGGATCATCGGCGAGAGGATGCGCTCCTGATGCTGGGCATAACCCCAGGCAAAGCGGCCCTTGACGCAGGAGTGGCCCCGGTTTGCCTTGCCGTCCTTCCACGGCACCATGCGGACGACCTGCTCCCCGCGCATTTCGGCGCGGAAGGTGCAGCCGACGCCGCAATAGGCGCAAGTGGTGACAACCGCGCGCTCGGGCTTGCCGATCTCCTTGACCGCCTTTTCCTGCAGGGTCGCGGTCGGGCAGGCCTGAACGCAGGCGCCGCAAGATACGCATTCGGACGACAGGAAACTGTCTGAATCAAGCCCGGCAGAAACCTTCGAGCCGAAGCCGCGCCCTTCGATGGTCAGCGCGAAGGTGCCCTGCACCTCGTCGCAGGCACGCACGCAACGTGAGCAGACGATGCACTTGGACGGATCGAAGTCGAAATAGGGGTTCGAAGTGTCGGTCGGTGCGCCGAGATGGTTGTCACCCTCGTAGCCGAAGCGCACATCGCGCAGGCCCACGGCGGCGGCCTGGTCCTGCAGCTCGCAATCGTTGTTGGCGCTGCAGGTCAGGCAATCGAGCGGATGATCGGAGATGTAGAGTTCCATAACGCCCTTGCGCAGCTTCTGCAGGCGCGGGGTTTGCGTATGGACCTTCATCCCCTCGGCGACCGGCGTGGTGCATGAGGCCGGCGTTCCGCGCATCCCGTCGATCTCGACAAGGCACAGGCGGCACGATCCGAACTGCTTGAGATTGTCGGTCGCGCAAAGCTTGGGAATCGAACCACCGGTCAATGCGGCAGCACGCATCACGGTCGTGCCGGCGGGGACGGTGACGTCCCGTCCGTCGATCGAACAGGTTATCTGCGTTTCGCTGCTGACTTCCGGGGTGCCGAAATCTGCCTGACGTTCATAGCCCATGGGATCGCCTCTCCGCAGACTCGAGGTCCGCCGGTGTATTGATATTAGCAGGATTTTGCTCGAGCCGCACCGCCCGTGCGCCAATGCTCTCGGCAAAGGCCAGCATCGAATGGCGCCCATCGCTTGTCAGCAGCGCATCGAGTGTCGTCGAACAGGAAGTCGGCCACAGTCCGATAACCGGCTGGTCCGCGCAGTAGGCGGGCGCTGCGCCCAGTTGCCCGAGAAGATCGTCGGAAATACCGACGCTGTCGACAGCACAGGTCAGGACCGCGTCGTACCCGGCATCGCGAGCGTGATGGAGCGCGGCGGCAATCCCGCCCAGAGGCCCCATGCTCGCATGCGGCCAATCGGGCAGGGTGGGTGCGGGCGCAGTCTCGCGGCCGACGACAACAACCGCATCGCAAAGCCCTTCAAGCGCCTCGACCGCGTGCGCCAGAAGCGTGCGCCCGCCCAGTTCGGCAAGCGCCTTGTCGCTCCCGAAGCGGGTCGACTGGCCGCCGGCAAGGACCGCACCCAATATCATTCGGCAGCTTCCTTCGCTGCATCTGCCCCGAAATCCTCGGGGAAATTGCGGAGCGCCGACAGTACCGGATAGGGCGTGAATCCGCCCAGCGCGCAGAGCGAGCCGAACTTCATCGTCTCGCACAGGTCTTCGAGCAGGGTGATCTCGTCACCGAGCGAGCGCTCGACCTTTCGCGCATTGTGCATCTGCGGAAGCGCCTCGACGCGGTCCGGCGCGCGACCAGCCCGCGCACGGATGCGGTCGATCAGTTCCACGCCACGCGTTGATCCGATGCGGCAGGGCGTGCACTTGCCGCAGCTCTCGACCGCGCAGAATTCCATGGCGAAGCGAGCCTGTGCGCTCATGTCCACGGTGTCGTCGAACACCGTGATGCCGGCATGGCCGATCAGTCCGTCGTTGGCGGCAAAAGCCTCGTAGTCGAACGGAAGGTGGAACTCGGAAGGCGGGTGATAAGCGCCCAGCGGTCCGCCGACCTGCACCGCGCGCACCGGCCGTCCGGATTCCGTGCCCCCGCCGATGGTCATCACCAGTTCGCTCAGCGTCACGCCGAAGCCGATCTCGAACAGCCCGCCGTGCCTGATGTTGCCTGCAAGCTGGATCGGCATCGTACCCTTCGACCGCCCGAACCCGACGGCCGCATAGGCCGCCGCGCCATTGGCCATGATCCACGGCACCGCCGCCAGCGTCAGCACGTTGTTGACCACGGTCGGCTTGCCGAACAAACCTTCCAATGCAGGCAGCGGCGGCTTTGCTCGCACTTCGCCGCGCTTGCCCTCGAGACTGTTGAGCAGCGAGGTTTCCTCGCCGCAGACATAAGCGCCTGCGCCCACGCGCACTTCGAGTTCAAACGGCGCAACGAGATGCGCCGAGGACCTCACTGCCGCGTCCATCTTGGCAATGGCATGCGGATATTCGCTGCGGATATAGACGTAGCCCTTGGCGGCGCCAACGGCGTGTGCCGCAATCGCCATGCCTTCGATCAGCATGAAGGGATCGCCCTCCATCACCATGCGGTCGGCAAAGGTTGCGCTGTCTCCTTCGTCGGCATTGCAGACGATATACTTCGTGTCGGCCCCGGCCCTGGCGACGGTGGTCCACTTGATGCCCGCCGGGAAACCCGCACCACCACGCCCGCGCAGGCCGGATTCGGTGACTTGGGCAATCGTCGCCTCGGGCCCGAGTTCGCGGGCCCTGGCCAGACCCTGCCACCCGCCATGGGCCGCGTAGTCGTCAAGGCTCAGTGGCCGTGTCTTTCCTGCACGCGCGAATGTGAAGCGCTGCTGCTTCGCGATGAAGGGATGCTCTTCGATCCGCCCGATGGCCTTGGAAGATGTGCCGCCGAGAACCGATGCAACGTCAGCCGGGTCCAGCGGGCCGAAGCCCATGCCATTGATTTCGGCCAGGGGCTCAAGCCAGTGCATGCCCCACGACGACACCCGCTCCACGGTGCAGCCCGCTGCCACAAACGCCGCCGCAACCTCATCTGCTCCGCAAGCCAGGGCCAGCGCATCGTCACTGATCCGCACAATGATTGTGTCTTGGGTGGTCATGCGAGCGACTCCACCAGCGCACCAAGCTTTGCCGCATCGAGCCGGGCATGGACCTTGTGTCCGACCATCGCGTTGGGACCGACCGAGCACAGCCCGAGGCAATAGACGGTTTCGACCTTCACGCGTCCATCGCCGGGCAAGGTCGCTGCCAGTGCCTCGACCCCGCGCGACTGGCAAGCCTCGGCGCGGCACAGCTTGAGCACCGCGCGCGGCTCGGGCGCTTCATGGAAATCGTGGTAAAAGCTCACCACGCCATGCACGTCTGCGCGGCTGAGGTTCAGTCCGGTGGCAATCGCGCGGATCGCATCCTCGGACACGAAGCCAAACTCCGCCTGCACGTCATGCAGGATCGGCAGAAGCGGCCCTTCCCGCCCCGCATGGGCCGCGATGATCTGTTCAAGTCTCTCCATACTGCTTGCCTTGATCCGAACCCAGCAAACGTCAAATTGAAAAACGCGAAGCCTGATAGGAAATATCTATCACAGCTCCACGCCTTCCACCGCGATGCCTCCTGCAATCGCCAAGGCAACCCGCGCCAACGGCCCTAAAGGCGTCCGATTGACTACCACGAGCCCGATGCGGCGCATGTCGCCCGGTTCGTCGAGCGGCAGGAAGCGTATCCATTCGAGGCCGGAAAGCAGGCTCGCGTAGGTATCGGGTACGATCGTGCAGAAGGCGCCCGACCTTACGAAATCGAGCAAGGTGACATAACTGTCCGCCACGGCGCGCGGCGTGGTCGAGATGCCCTGAGCGGCAAGGCGCGAGTCGAGAATGCGGCGAAACTGCATTCCCTGGTGCAACAGGCACAGCGGTTGCTCCGCCGCTTCGGACCAGCCGATGCGCTCGCGCCTGTCGAAAACGCCGCCGGCCTTTGCGACGAAAAGGTAGCGCTCAGCATGAAGCGGCACGGACAGGACGTTTCCGGGCGGCTCATGATCGAGATAGGTCAGCCCCGCGTCGCACTCGAAGGCGTTGAGCGACCGCTCGATCTCGCGCGAGGTGGCCGAACGCACCGACAGCGAGAGCCCCGGATGCTGGGCAAGCACGGCTTGGCCGAAGGCACCGACGAGCGGCAGGGCTGCGGGGATTGCCATGAGCGAGAATTCACCGCTGAGGGGCATCGCTCCTGCCGCGACCGCATTGGCCATGTTGCCCACCGCCCCTAGGATCTGCTCGGCCCATGGCAGGATGGCCTCGCCATGGGCGGTGAGGCCGACAAAGCGGCGATCGCGCTCGACCAGTCGCTGGCCCAGTTCCTGTTCGAGCGCTGAAAGTCCGGCCGACAGCGTTGGCTGCGAAACACCGCATTCAGCCGCAGCATTGGCGAAATGGCGCAGGCGCGCGATGGTCACGAAATAGCGCAACTGGCGAAGATGCATCGGGCAATCGCAGTCCTGATAGAGCGAGGCTATCAACGCATTTGAAGGAGCGCTGTCAATCGGGGCGCGGCATTTCAACCCGCGAAATGCCCCCCAAAATGCAAAGTCGGAAATCGCATCTTTGCGAATTCACTGGCGCGCACTGCGCAATTTTCGGTTATGGGCCACCTGATTGCCGCATTTTCAAGGACGTGACCGGTGCAGGAAACCATGGTTCAAGAGCGAGAATCGGCCAGCGCCGTTCACCCCTCGGTGCGCACGGATTGGACGCGCGAGGAAATCGCCGCACTGTTCGACCTGCCGTTTACAGAACTGCTGTTCCGCGCAGCCGAAGTGCATCGCACGCATCACCGCGCAGGCGAGATCCAGCTTTGCACGCTGCTTTCGATCAAGACCGGCGGCTGCCCCGAGGACTGCGGCTACTGCTCGCAGTCGGTCAAGGCAGACAGCGGGATCGAAGCGACCAAGCTGATGGAGGTGCAGAAGGTGCTGCAGTCCGCGGCGCAGGCCAAGGACAATGGCTCCAAGCGCTTCTGCATGGGCGCTGCCTGGCGCAATCCCAAGGAGCGCGACATGCCGGCCGTGATCGCCATGATCAAGGGCGTGCGCGAGATGGGGCTCGAAACCTGCATGACGCTCGGTATGCTGACGCCGGGCCAGGCCGCGCAGCTCGCCGAGGCTGGCCTCGACTACTACAACCACAACATCGACACCTCGCCCGAACGCTATGGCGAGGTCATCACCACGCGCACCTTCGCTGACCGTTTGCAGACGCTCGACAACGTGCGCAACGCGGGAATCAACGTCTGCTCGGGCGGGATCGTCGGCATGGGCGAGACGCGCGCCGATCGCGTCGGCTTCATCCACGCGCTGGCCACGCTTGATCAGCACCCGGAAAGCGTGCCGGTCAATGCGCTCGTGCCGGTCAAGGGCACCGTGCTCGGCAACATGCTTGCCGACACGCCGCTCGCCAAGATCGACGACATCGAGTTCGTGCGCACTGTCGCGGTCGCGCGCATCACCATGCCGCTGTCGATGGTCCGTCTTTCCGCCGGCCGCGAGAGCATGAGCGAGGCGACCCAGGCGTTGTGCTTCATGGCTGGTGCCAACTCGATCTTCACCGGAGACAAGCTGCTCACCGCCGCTAACGCGGGCGACGATGCCGATGCCGCGATGTTCGCGCGCCTCGGCCTCAAGCCGATGGAAGGCGATGAGCCGATGCGGGCGATGAAGTCCGTCGGGGGCTGCTCCGGAGGCTGCGCGGCCTGATGGCCGAGACGTCCGCCCGCACAGGAAAGATCTGGTCAGCGCACACCGCCGACCTCGCGGGTCTTGGCGAGAAGGCGCGGCTGCGTTCGCTCGGCGTACGCCGGGGCGCGGATTTCTCGTCGAACGACTACCTCGCTATGTCGTCGTCGCCACGGCTGACGCGTGCATTGCAGGACGCCATCGCGCGCGGGGTGCCGCTGGGTTCGGGCGGATCGCGCCTGCTCCGCGGCAACGATCCCGAACACGAACAGCTCGAACACGAAGCCGCTGCTTTCTTCGGCAGCGAATCTGCACTGTTCTTCTCAGCCGGCTATGCCGCAAACGTGGCGCTGCTCTCGACCCTGCCGCAGCGCGGCGACCTGATCATACACGATGAACTCGTTCACGCATCGATGCACGAAGGCCTGCGCCTGACAAGGGCAACCGCTGTCAGCGCCGCGCACAACGATGCGCAGAGCTTCGACGATGCGGCGCGTGAATGGCGGGCGCGCGGCAACACCGGCCGCATCTGGCTGGCTTTCGAGACGCTCTATTCGATGGACGGTGACATGGCGCCCGTGGCCGACATGGCTCGCGTCGCCGAACGGCACGATGCCATCATGCTGATCGACGAGGCCCATGCGACCGGAGTCTTCGGCCCTGACGGTCGCGGCCTTGCCGCCGAACTTGACGGTCGCGCGGATACGATCGTTCTGCGGACCTGCGGCAAGGCGCTTGGCTGCGAAGGCGCGCTGGTGCTTGGGCCCCGCGTGGTTCGCGATTTTCTCGTCAACCGGGGCAGGCCCTTCATCTTCTCGACCGCGCCCTCGCCGCTGATTGCCGCCGCGGTTCGCGAAGCCATCCAGATGCTGGCTGACGAGCCGGGGCGCCGCGAGGCACTGCACGATCTGATCGGCCATGCCGAACGGGTGTTGGGCCGCCATGGCGCGCTGGCCACCGGCTCACAGATCCTGCCGCTGATCCTGCAAGAGGATGCGCGCACCATGGCTGTGGCCGACCGGTTGCAGAAGGCCGGCTTTGACGTGCGCGGCATCCGCCCGCCTACGGTTCCGCAAGGCACCTCGCGCCTGCGCATCTCGCTCACTCTGAATGCCACGCGCGACGATGTCGATGCCCTCGCCGCCGCACTGGAAGATGCCCTGCGGTGAGCGCGTTCGTCGTGACCGGCACCGATACCGGCATCGGCAAGACGATCTTTTCGGCAGCGCTCGCCGGCGCCCTTGATGCACATTACTGGAAGCCGGTGCAGGCGGGCCTGGACGATGGAGCCGACCGCGATCACGTTGCGCGCCTCAGCGGAATTGATCCCGCCAAGGTCCTGCCCGAGGCCTACCGGCTGACGACGCCCTGCTCTCCGCACCGCGCTGCCGAACTCGATAGCGTGGTCATCGATCTTGCGCGGATGACACTGCCTGCGGTGCGGCCATTGGTCGTCGAGGGCGCAGGCGGAGCGCTCGTGCCTGTGACCCGGTCCACGACCTACGCCGACGTTTTCGCATGGTGGGGAATGCCTGTGATCGTCGTCGCCCGCACCGCGCTTGGCACGATCAACCATTCCCTGCTGACGTTCGAAGCCCTGCGCGCACGCGGCGTTGCCATCCATGGCGTGGCCTTCGTCGGCGATCCCAACGAGGACAGCGAAGCAACGATCTGCGCGATGGGCGGGGTACGACGGCTGGGCCGTCTGCCGATGCTGGAGGCGCTCGACCGGCAGACGCTCGCACAGGCCTTCGCCGAAGCCTTCAGCCTCGACGATTTCGCGCCCTGATCAGCCCAACACAATGTGCAGCGCGTTGACACTGGCGCCCAGGACAAGCGCCGCGATCACGAGAACTTCGGCGGGGACATGGAATCCGCGTGACGTTCGCGCGGCTGCGCGACGGCTGGCGGGGTAGACGGTTCGGGCAGTCGCAGTCTTCATGGGGTAGATTCCTTGCTCGTGAAGCAACACGAACCCGAGCGAGGTCGCCTTGGGCCTTTCGAATCGAAACCGGAATGGTCTCGACAAGGAACTCTACTATATAGGTTGAGATTAATGTCAACTGAATGAGTGGAGATTATTCCTCGAAGATGGCAACGGCGCGCGTCCAGCCGGCAGAAGCGCCCTTGATCTTGTGAGGAAAGCAGCTGACGGTGAACCCGTCAGGTGGCAGCACTTCGAGGTTGTGCAGCTTTTCAAGGTGGCAATAGCCGATATCGCGCCCTGCCTTGTGGCCTTCCCAAATCAGCGAGGTATCGCCGGTTTCCCTGACCTTCTGCGCGGTGTAGCTGAACGGCGCGTCCCAGCTCCAGGCATCGGTCCCGGTCACGCGCACCCCGCGCGAGGTCAGGTACATCGTCGCCTCGTAGCCCATGCCGCAGCCGACATTGACGAAGTTGGGATCGCCCACAGCCTTGCCTGCCGCCGTATTGACCAGCACGATCTCCATCGGCTTAAGATCGTGGCCAATGCGCTTCAGCTCGTCCTCGACGTCCTGCGCGGTCACCACGTAACCGTCCGGGAAATGCCGAAAGTCGAGCTTCACGCCGGGCTGAAAACACCATTCCAGCGGCACTTCGTCGATCGTGATAGCCCGCTCTCCACCATTCATGGTCGGATGGAAATGCCACGGCGCGTCAAGATGCGTGCCGTTGTGCGTGGTCAGCGTGACCTTCTCGGCCGCGGCGAACCCCGCTCCGTCAGGCGTGTCGGCAGTCGTCACGCCGGGAAAGAAAAAGCCCAGTTCGGTGACTGTCTCTTCGTGCTTCTGGTATTCGATGTGCGGGCGCATGAAGGGCGGATCAGTGATGACCTCGTTCTCGAGGTAGATCGAAAGATCGACGAAACGTCGCGTCATGGTCATGTTCTCCGTTGCGCCTTTATGGGCACGTGATCCGTCAGCGCTTGATCAGTTCGGCGCGCAGGCCGGCAGGCGTAATCACCGCCGCGAATGTCGCGCCGAATGCGAGTTTTGCCAACAATGCCGGCGTCCAGGCAAGTTCCGCCAAACCTGACAGGGCAAGTATCAACGCCGAAAGCGCAATTCCCGCAGCCGCGCCCGCCAGTCCGCAGACGACACCGCGCAGGAAAAGTCCGCCCGGCAGGCGCGGCGTCGATCCCTCGATCGGATCGACCGCGCCCGACCGCCGCGCCTTGCGCACCAGAGCGCCCGGCACCAGCGTTGCCATCAGGCCGATCATGAAGCCCTGCGGCCCGAAATCGGCAATATAGCCCCCTCCGCCCCAGACAGGTACGGCTCCAGACGTTCCGAACACCGCAAGAAAGAACAGCGCGCTCAACACCGTGTTGATCACTATGCTGACTCGCGTTTCACGGCGTATGTAAGTCGATCCGGTCATTCAGCCGGTCGTACCGCCGAGCGTCTCGGCAAACCAGTCGGCAATGCAGTCGCGGCCATAGGCCATGTTGTCTGCGCCGACGTGCTCCACGCCGCCTTCGCGCTCGGTGAAGATCACCTTCTCACGGCGGGGCGCATTGACGAGCTGGTCATAGAGATCGTCAGCATAAGTCACGCTGATCTGGCGATCGTGCGCGCCGTGGGTGACGAGGAACGGCACCTTGATCGAACCCATGTGGCCGTTGAGGTTCATGTCGGTCGATTTCTCGAGGAACTCGTCCATATCCTTCGCGCCGAAAGCCCACATCACGTGCGCCCAATAGTGCGGCACGGGGTTCTCACCCTCGCGGTTGAGGCGCTTGTCCTGCACTTCGCGCCAGTTGTGGTTGGCACCCCACACCGCACCGCTGGCAAAGCGCGGCTCGTAGGCTACGGCGCGCGGCGCGAAGTGACCGCCGAGCGAGATGCCGGTCATGCCGATGCGCTTGGGGTCGACATCCGGCTGCCCTTCGAGCCAGTCGACAGCCTTGCTCGCCCAGCTTTCCGAATGCGGATCCACTGGCAGGCCCTGAAGCCGCAGCGCCTCGCCCGAGCCCGGCTGATCAACGCAAAGCGTGGAAATGCCGCGCCGGGCCAATGCATCGGGCAGGCGGCTCCAGTAGAGCAGTTCCTTGCAGCTATCGAGCCCGTTGCAATAGACCACCACCGGATGCGGCCCCGGACCTTCGGCGCGGGTATAGAGCGCGGGCATTGTGCCCGTCGCCAACGGGATTTCGACGCGTTCACGATTGATCTTGCCCAGCGCGGTCGACTTTTCGAAAGCGGCGAGGGCCTTGGCGTACGTCTCCTTGCGGCCCGGCGCGCCGTGTCCCTGCATGCGCTCGGCCACAAGCAGGTAAAGCGATGCGCGCTCGAGCTTGTTCGAGGCGGAGAAACTGCGTCCCCTCGCCTCGTCCTCGGCCGCGAGTTCGATCAGCTTGTCGCCATAGGCAGACCACTGCTTCATGAACTGCGGCGTGCCGGCATCGCCACCATTGGCCGCCGCCTCGATGATCGGGCGGCACATGTCGACGATTTCGCCGATCTGCCCCCCGCTCTCCATTGCGATCGAGACGGACAGGTTCCAGATGTAGTTGGGAAATGGTTCGTAGAGCGCCATAAGTCAGCCCTCCGCCATCTGGAACAGACCGGGGTTGGGCGCAGGATGCGGCAGCGTCTGCGGGCCGCCGGTGCCGATGCCCCACTGGTCCATCACAAGCGGCGCGGGCACGTGAACCTTGTGCTGGTGGCCTTCGAAATCGACCTCTTCGAGTTCCGAGGTGTATTCGGTGACAAAGCCGCCGGGCGTGACGAAATAGCTGAAGGTGTTGTTGCCGGCCGTGTGGCGTCCGGGGCCCCAGCCGATATCGATGCCCTTGAGCTTGAGGCGATGGGCCCCGCGCATCATGTCGTCCACGCTGAGCATGTCATAGGCGACATGGTTGAGGCACGGCGGTCCGGGCAGGATGGCGATGCGGTGGTGCGCCGAATTGCAGCGCAGGAAGCACATGAAATCGCCCAGCCAGTCCGAGACCTTCATGCCGAGAACATCGGTGAAGAAGGAAACCAGCCCTTGATGGTTGGGGCTGTGCAGCACGATGTGGCTGATCTTGACCGGCACACCTTCCCAGCGCGCGAGATCGCGCTTGCTCCCTCTGGCGACGTCGCTGGAGATTTCCATCATCAGCCCGTCGGGCGAGAAGAACCGGAAGCCATAGCCACCGCCGGGCGAGGTCAGTTCCGCAGGCTCGCTGGCAACGCGACAACCCGCTGCTTCCACCTTGGCACGCAGGGCGTCGACATCGGCCCGGCTATCGGCCGCCAGCGCGATGACATCGATGCGATTCTCGCCGGCACGGCGGAGCTGGACCACGTGATGCTCGTCAGCGCCCTGCGCCTTGAACCAGGCGTGATCGTCGTCCTCGCCCACCGGCTCGAGGCCCCAGACATCGGCATAGAATGCCTTTTCGGCATCGAAGTTCTCGACGCCATATCCGACATAGCGGATTTCGGTAACGCGGCTCATGGGATCGTCCTTGAACAAGTCAGATGGGTTGGGCGACGACCGCGAACATCTCCGCAGTGGCCTTGTGATTGTCGACAGCCGGACCCTTGCCCAGCTGGCCGTGGCAGATGGCAAGGCTGCTCTCGACGATGTAGCGGCACCGGTCGTACCGCCGGTCGCGATAGCTCTTGAGGGCGGCCTCAACGTCGTCCGCGCGCCCGATTTCTTCTGCCAGCACGATCGCGTCCTCGATCGCCATGCCTGCACCCTGCCCGAGATGCGGCGTCGTTGCGTGCACGGCATCGCCAAGCAGACCAACACGACCGCGGCTCCAAGGCCCATGCACCATCATGCCTTCCAGCGGCCGATAGACGACTCCGGCGTCGTCGGTGATCTGCTCGCCCAGCGCACGGATTGCGGGCGAACATGACGCAAGCTTGCTGCGCATGGCTGCGGCAAGGCCTTCCACCGGATACCGAGGATTGTCCGGTTCGGGCGTTGTCACGTACATGTACATGACGTCCGCACTCATCGGCACGAGCCCGACCCCGGTCGGACCGTTGTAGACCTGCAGCGCATCCAGGCCCTCGGCGCGCGGAAAGTTGTAGCGCCACACCGCCTGCCCGGTGAACTGCGGCGTTTCGGCCTCGGGCAGGACCATGCTGCGCGTCTGCGAATAGACCCCGTCGGCCCCGATCACTGCATCGTATGTGCCGGACGAGCCGTCTGCGTACGTCACGTGGACTTTCGCGCCGTCATCATCGAGCGCCTGAATCGTCACGCCGAGGCGGATGTCCGCTCCCGCGGCGCGGGCCTTGTCACCCAGCACCTTCTGGAGGGCGCGACGCCCGATACCGACATTGGCCGGACGCCCTTCGACCAGCCGGGGCGAAGGTACACGCGCGACCTTGGTGCCGTCGGGCAGGAAAATCTCTACCGCATCGAACCCGCAAGCGGCATCGAGAAAGCTGTCGAGCAGTCCCAGTTGCTCCATCGCACGGATCACGTTGGACTGCTGGATGATACCCACGCCATAGACGGACCATTCGGGATCGCGCTCGACCATCGTCACGCGATGTCCCTTGCCGCCCAAAGCGATAGCGGCTGACAGGCCACCGATTCCGGCACCTATAACAAGAATATCCAGGTTCTTCATGATATTGTTCCGGCTCCGCGATAACGGCGGCCATGCTTCTCCCGTGGGCAAGACCTCATTGTCCCTGCCAATTAGAAGTTCGCAAACAATTCACCAAGCAAGTAATATCTATGCCGATCCATCCACAGGATCGATGCTCAGGCGCGATCCTTGATCGGCTCCATCACCACGAATGTCGACGTGTTGGCCACATGCGGCAGGGTCGAAATCTTCTCGCCGAGCACGGTTCGGAAGCGGCGGATGTCGGACGTGCGCACTTTCATCAGGTAGTCGAAGTTGCCGGCGATCATGTGGCACTCCTCGATCTCGGGGATCGCCATAACGCCGCGGTTGAACTCGGCCAGCGCTTGTTCGCGCGTGTCCGAAAGCTTCACCTCGGTGAAAGCGATGTGATCGAGACCGAGCCTCTTCATGTCGAGCACGGCGCGAAAGCCCTTGATCACGCCGTCATCGACCAACCGCTTCAACCGCACCTGACACGGCGTTTTCGACAGTCCGACCTTCTCGGCCAGCTCCGTCACCGGCATCCGACCGTCGCGCGACAGGGCGTCGATGATCTTGCGATCAAATTGGTCAAGTTGCCTATCGGGGAGTGTCATGCCATGCTCTTACGATCTGGAGCAGCTCCAATAAAGTCCAATCGCCTGCACTAACGCCGTCAATCGGGCAGAAATCCATTCGCAGTGGACGTATGCTGCGTCGATGAAAGATCGCACCCCTTTTGCCGCCTTCGCCCCTCCGCTGTCGCAGCCTTCCGATCTGCGCCGCGCGATCACGGCCGCGGCCCGCCGACCGGAGCGCGAATGCATGGCGGCTCTTCTGCCGGAAGCCACGCTGCCCCTGCCCGTGCGCACTTCGGCCGAGGCGCTCGCGCGCAAGCTCGTCGAGACGCTGCGCGCCAAGCCGCAAGGCAGCGGTGTCGAACAGCTCGTGCAGGAATACGCGCTGTCCACGCAGGAGGGTGTCGCCCTGATGTGTCTCGCCGAGGCCCTGTTGCGCATCCCCGACAATGATACCCGTGACGACCTCATCCGCGACAAGATCGCCGGCGGTGATTGGCTGGCGCATCTGGGCGGCGACCGCTCGCTTTTCGTCAACGCCGCAACGTGGGGCCTTGTCGTCACCGGCAAGCTGACCGCAAGCGTTGATGACAAGGGGCTGGGCTCGGCGCTGACGCGGCTGATCGCGCGCGCGGGCGAACCGGTGATCCGGCGCGGCGTCGATCTTGCCATGCGCATGATGGGCGAGCAGTTCGTGACCGGAGAGACCATTGGCGAAGCATTGAAGCGCGCCCGCCCGCTTGAAGAACGGGGCTTCCGCTACAGCTATGACATGCTTGGCGAAGCGGCAATGACGGCGGCGGACGCCGCCCGCTACTTTGCCGACTACGAAGCCGCAATCCACGCGATCGGCAAGGCTTCTGCGGAACGCGGCATCTACGAAGGCCCCGGCATCTCGATCAAGCTCTCCGCGCTGCATCCCCGCTATGCGCGTGCACAGCAGGATCGCGTGATCGCCGAACTCCTGCCGCGCCTAAAGGCGCTCGCCACGCTTGCGCTTCGCTACGACATCGGTCTCAACATCGACGCCGAGGAAGCCGACCGCCTCGAACTCTCGCTCGATCTGCTCGAAACGCTGGCGATGGACCCCATGCTTGCAGGCTGGAACGGTCTCGGCTTTGTCGTCCAGGCCTATGGCAAGCGCTGCCCCGCCGTGATCGACTGGATTATCGATCTCGCGCGCCGCTCTGGACGCCGGATCATGGTTCGCCTCGTCAAGGGTGCCTATTGGGATGCCGAGATCAAGCGCGCACAAGTCGAGGGACAGGCCGATTTCCCGGTCTATACCCGCAAGGCACACACCGATGTCGCCTATGTAGCCTGTGCACGCCGCCTGCTCGCCGCGCGCCATCAGGTCTTCCCGCAGTTCGCCACCCACAATGCCCAGACCCTTGCCACGATCTATCGCATGGCAGGGCCGGACTTTTCCGTGGGCGACTACGAGTTCCAGTGCCTTCACGGCATGGGTGAACCGCTTTACGACGAGGTTGTCGGCGCGGACAAGCTTGGCCGGCCGTGCCGAATCTATGCTCCCGTGGGCACGCACGAGACGCTGCTCGCCTATCTCGTCCGCCGCCTGCTCGAGAATGGCGCCAACTCGTCGTTCGTCAATCGCATTGCCAACCCTGACGTGCCGCTCGAGGAGATCATTGCCGATCCGGTCAGCGACCTGGCCGGTGCCGCCGATCCCGGTGCGCCGCATCCCCTGATCGCCCTGCCCCGCGCGCTCTACCCTGATCACCGGAACAGTGCGGGGCTCGATCTTGCCGACGAGAACACGCTGGCGCGGCTGACCGAGCGTTTCACTGCCGTTTCGCGCCTCGTCCGCCATGCCGCACCGACGGCCGAACTGCCCGCGTCAGCCCCGCGCCCCGTGCGCAACCCGGCAGACCACTCCGACATCGTCGGCATGGTTCGCGAGGCCCTTCCCGAGGCCGCTATGCGCGCCCCCCAGATCGCGGCCGCATCACGCTGGAGCCAGACGCCTGCTGCTGCGCGCGCGGTCATTCTCGAACGTGCCGCCGATGCGATGCAGGCCGCGATGCCGGAACTGATCGCGCTGACCGTGCGCGAGGCGGGCAAGTCGGTCGCCAATGCCGTAGCCGAAGTGCGCGAGGCCGTTGACTTCCTGCGCTACTACGCGTCGCAAGGGCCCCTGCTCGCCGGGGCACGCCCGCTCGGCGTGGCGCTTTGCATCAGCCCGTGGAACTTTCCGCTGGCAATCTTCACCGGCCAGATTGCCGCCGCGCTGATGGCGGGCAATGCCGTCCTCGCCAAGCCGGCCGAGGAAACCCCGCTGATCGCATCGGAAGCCGTGCGCATTCTCCATGAAGCCGGCGTACCCGACGACGCGCTGATTTTTGTACCCGGAGACGGCAAGATCGGCGCAGCGCTGGTCGATGCGCCCGAGACGGCCGCAGTCCTGTTCACCGGCTCCACCGAAGTGGGTCGCCTGATCCAGCGCCAGCTCGCGAGGCGACTGTCGCCGCAAGGGCGTCCCATTCCGTTGATCGCGGAGACCGGCGGACAGAACGCGATGATCGTGGACAGCTCCGCGCTGGCCGAGCAGGTCGTGGCCGATGTCATCGCCTCGGCCTTCGACAGTGCGGGCCAGCGCTGCTCGGCGCTGCGGGTACTGTGCCTGCAGGAAGACATTGCCGACCACGTGCTCGTCATGCTGCGCGGTGCGCTGGCGGAGCTGCGTGTGGGGCCAACCGACCGCCTCAATATCGACATCGGCCCGGTCATCAGCGCAGAGGCACGTGACGCGATCGAGGCCCACGTAGCCCGGCTTGCCGCTGCAGGTTGTCCGGTCGAGCGCCTTCCGCTGGGAGCCGAAACAGCGAACGGCACTTTCGTTGCGCCGACGATCATCGAGTTGACCAATCCCGACTTGCTGACCCGCGAGGTCTTTGGTCCGGTCCTTCATGTCATCCGCTTCGCCCGCGTAGAGATGGACAACCTCGTCGATCGTATAAACGCCTGGGGCTACGGCCTGACCTTCGGCCTCCACACACGCCTCGACGAAACGGTCGCTCGGGTTACCGCGCGCGCTCATGCCGGCAACATCTACGTAAACCGGAATGTCATCGGCGCGGTCGTTGGCGTGCAGCCGTTCGGCGGCCATGGCCTGTCGGGCACTGGCCCCAAGGCGGGAGGACCGCTCTACCTGCGCCGCCTGGTCGCTTCGACGCCCGCTGCCCCGGCAATGGCTCTGGGCGAGCGCGAGCTTGCCGGTCCCGTCGGTGAGCGCAACATCCACGCCCTTCGCCCGGTCGGCAAAGTGCTGGTCGCCGCACAGGAGCAGACGCGGCTCGAGGCACTGGCTGCGAGAGTCGAACGTCTTGGCGGCACTCCGATCATCGCCGATCCGGGGTGGCAGACCAAGGGGCCGATTGCCCGCGCCGTAGTTGACGGCGACAGCCCCTTCACGCTTGCCATGGTCAAAGCCATTGCCGCGCTCGAAGGCCCGATTGTCCCGGTACTGTCTGCGGCAGACGACGATGCCATGCTGGTCAGCGAGGTTTCGCTTTCGATCAACACCACGGCGGCGGGCGGCAACGCCAGCCTGATGGCGATGGCCTGACACAGTCGTTCGGGTTTCACTTCCGCCGGTTGCCGATGATCCTCACGATTGTTAGGCTGCCAAACGGAAGAGGACCACGACATGACCGGCAACGCAAAGAATTTCGCAGGCAAAACCGCCTTCATCACCGGCGGGGTCAACGGCATAGGCTTCGGCATTGCCCGCGCCTTTGCCATGGCCGGGATCGACCTGATCCTGACCTACCGCAAGGAACAGGACCGCGAGGACTCCGCGCGGTGGCTAGCGGACAATGGCCTGCCCCCTGCGCGCTATGTCCGACTCGACGTGACCGATCGACAGCGCTTTGCCGAGATCGCCGCCGAAGTCGGCAAGGTCCACGTGCTGGTCAACAACGCGGGCGTGAGCGTGTTCGGCCCGACCGACGAAGCGAGCTACGCCGATTACGACTGGATCATGGGCGTCAACTTCGGCGGCGTGGTCAACGGCCTCGTCTCGTTCCTGCCGCACATGAAGGCCCACGGCGAAGGCGGGCATGTGGTCAACGTCGCCTCGATGGCCGCCTATCTTTCCGGACCGCAAGCGGGAATCTACACCGCAAGCAAGTTCGCAGTGCGCGGGTTGACGGAGAGCCTGCGCTACAATCTCGCTCCGCACGGCATCGGCGTGTCGCTGATGTGTCCTGGCCTGACGCGCACCAATGCCTGGACCAGCGCACTCAAGCGTCCTGACGATTTTGCCCAATCGGGCTTCGCCCCGGCTGATGCTGGCGAACTTGAACAGTTTGGCACCGCGTTCGAACTGGGCATGGACCCGCTCGAAGTCGGCCAGAAGACGCTTGCCGGAATGATCGAGAACAAGGGCCTGATCCTGACCCACGGCGAGTTTGCCGAGGACTTTGCCGAAATCTACCAGACGTCGCTCGACGCATTGCCCGACGAAGTGATCCCCGAAGGTCGACTTCATATCGAGCGGTTGCGGCGCGAGGGCAACAAGGCCGCGGCAGAAGGCAAGTTGATCGGGCTGTCGGACCTCACCTGACATAAAAAGGAGGCGCCGGCCGCTGTCGCCGTCGCCTCCCCCAAGTCATGCGTCTCATCCGTCGTTTCAACGCGGGAACGTGGACGAAGTTTCCGACCATCTCCAAAAATTTGCATGGGGCTGCAAAGCCGCAGGATCAGCCCGCTTGAAGGCCGAGATGTGCAGCCAGCGCGGCAAGATCGCGGCGCGCCCCGTCCAGAAAAAGCGATGCGATGGCCGGCTGGCAGGGGAGCAGGAGCTTGCCACCGTCAGCAACCAACGCACTGCCTTCGAACACAGCCTGCGCGCCGGCACCGAACCTGCGGCACAGCCGCGTCGCCAAGCCCCAGCCCCGAGCTTGCGCAAGCAATTCGGGCGGCGCAATCGCGGCAATTCCCTCGGGCATGCCCTGCTTACCGGCATTGGCGTGAAGCGCCGCAGCGAGCATGGCCCGACCCTCGCTGCTCACGCCGATCCACCGCTTGCGCAGTCCCCAGTCGCGCGCCAGATCGCGGCGCAGGTTGGGCTCGACGTTTGCGGCGGCCAGACACAACATGATCGAAGCCTGCGCCAGCGCGGCATTTCCGACAGGCACGGCCTGCGCCATCCAGCGCGCCGTTGCTGCCGCCTGCTCGCGCAGTACGCCTAGCCCGCCGACGAACTCGCCCACGCCTTCCAGCAAAGGATCAAGCGTCTGGACGGCCATCGGCAGGGAACCGAACAGCACCCCTTCGCGCAATCCCCATGACGAGAACACGAGCTGTCCCGGCTGCAAGTGCCGCACAAGTACCGAAACCAGCGCGGCCGTATCGGGAATGCTGGCAAGGCGGCTTGACGATACGCCATCGACCGGACGCAGGACCTGCCCGCGGCGCATCAGCTGGCGGGCGACCGCCAGCGCACTCTGCGCATCAAGCGTGAATCCGTGCGTGTCCTCAAGCGGGGAGCCGAGGCGGACCATTGCCGCCCGCGCGAAGGCGCGCATCGATCCACCGACCAGATAGAGCGTCACTCCCGGCTCTGCGGCCCAGTCCGCCTTGGCCAGCATCGTGCCCACCTTGCGCACGAACGTGCGATCACCGCCGGCACGCAGGGCCGGCAGTCGCAGCGAACCGAGCGGCAGCGTCACCCCGTGGCTCGTCGCGCCTTCTGACACATCGACCAGTTCGAAGCTGCCTCCGCCCATGTCGCCGACAATGCCACGCGCGTCGGGGAAGGCGCCGATCACGCCGTTGGCGCTGGTTTCCGCCTCTTCCACGCCCGATAGCAAGCGCGGCTCAAGCCCGAGTGCACGCACCTTGTCGAGAAACGCGGGACCGTTCGATGCATCGCGCACCGCTGCGGTGGCCACGACATCCACGCGCCCGATCCCACCCAGATCGATAAGCGCCTTGTAGCGCGCAAGGGCGCTCAGCACGTTGGCGACGGGCTTGTCCGCAAGCTTGCCATTTTCAGCCACGCCCTTGCCGAGCTTGGCCGAAACCTTCTCGTTGAGCAGAGTGACCGGCGCACGCGGCGGTCCGCCATAGATCACCAACCGGACCGTATTGGAACCGATGTCGATGATCGCGCGGGACTTGTCCCAGGCGAAAGCCCGGCCTTGCTGGTGAATGTCAGTCACTCACCCACGGTGGGCCACGCCGCGCCGCAGCGCAAGCTTAGGCACTTTTCGTCCACTGGAAAGCGCCGCCCCGCGTCCCGAGAGCGACGGGTTGGTCATGAAATAGCGGTGGAGGTTGAACGGCTGCGCGCCCTTGTCGAGCCGCACATATTCGCCATCGGCATGCAGGGCCCAGCTCTGCTCGGTATCGAGCAGGTTGGCGAGCATGACCTGATCGAGGATCTGGTCGTGCACCGTCGGGTTCTTCACCGGAACCAGCACCTCGACGCGGCGCCCCATGTTCCGGCTCATGCCATCTGCCGACGAGATGAATACCCGCGCGCGCTTGTTCGGCATGCGCGCGCCATTTCCGAAGGCCCAGATTCGGCTGTGTTCGAGGAAGCGCCCGATGATCGACTTGACCTCGATGGTTTCCGAAAGCCCCGGCACGCCGGGCTTGAGACAGCAGATCCCGCGGACCACCAGCCGCACTTCCACCCCGGCCCGGCTGGCATGGTAGAGCCGGTCGATCAGATCGGGATCGGTCAACTGATTGAGCTTGGCCCAGATCGTCGCCGGTCGGCCCTTTCGCGCCAGTGCGATCTCGCGGTCGATGCATTCGTACAGCTTCTCGCGCAAGTTGATCGGCGAGATCGCCAGAAGTTCGGTGTGCTTGGGCTCGACATAGCCGGTGACGAAGTTGAACAGCTGCCCTGCATCGCGCCCCATGCGGGGATCGGCGGTGAAGAACGACAGGTCGGTATAGATGCGCGCGGTGACCGGGTGATAATTTCCCGTGCCGAAGTGGCAGTAGGTGCGATAGCCCCCGCCTTCGCGCCGCACCACGAGACTGACCTTGGCGTGGGTCTTCCAGTCGACAAAGCCGTAGATGACCTGCACGCCTGCACGTTCGAGCTGCGCGGCCCACATCAGGTTCTGCTCTTCATCAAAGCGCGCCTTCAATTCCACGACGGCGGTCACCGACTTGCCCGCCTCGGCCGCCGCAATCAGCGCCGCGATCACCGCCGACTGCTTCCCCGCGCGATACAGCGTCTGCTTGATCGCCACGACATCCGGGTCTGCCGCCGCCTGACGCAGGAAGTCGATCACCACCTCGAAGCTTTCGTAGGGGTGATGAATCACCAGATCCTTCTCGCGGATGGCCGAGAAGCAATCGCCGTCATGCTCCAGCACACGCTCGGGATAGCGCGGATTGTAAGGATCGAATTTCAGGTCCTGCCGGTCTTCATCGACCACCGTGGCAAGCCCGCTCATCGCCAGCAGGCCCCGGCTCTTGATCACCAGCGCGTGATCGAGCCGCAACTGGGCGCGCAATAGCCGCTCGGCATCGGCATCGAAGTCATCCTGCAGATGGAGCAGGATGACCTTGCCGCGACGTCGCCGTTGAATCGCCGTGCGATAATAGCGCACGAGATCCTCGGCATCTTCCTCGACCTCGATATCGCTGTCGCGCAAGACGCGGAACACGCCGTGGCCAAGGATGCGGAATCCGGGGAACAGCAACGTCGCATGGCGTCGCACGAGTTCCTCGATCCCGATCCAGGAAGCTTTTTCGCCCGGCAGACGCACGAAACGCGGCAGCGCGGGCGGGATCAGGATCATCTCGCTCACCGCAGCGCCATCGGCAATGCGCTGCATCTGGAACAGGATGCCGGTGCCCTGATTGGCGATGAATGGAAAGGGATGCGCCGGATCGATTGCCTGCGGCGTCAGCACCGGGACGACATGCTCTTCGAAGTAGTCGCGCAGCCATTCGGCCTCGGCGCGGGTGAAGGCGTCGTTGTCGATCAAACGGATACCTGCGCCGGCAAGTTCGCCGGCAAGCCCGGCCAAGACGTCCTGCTGCGCATCGACAAGCTGCTTGACCGCATCGAGCAACCCGCCGAGCTGCTGTTGCGGCGTCTTGCCGTCGATCGAAAGCTCGTCGATCTGGCGGCGCACCTGACCTGCAATCCCGGCCACGCGCACCATCATGAATTCGTCGAGATTGCTGCCGCTGATCGACAGGAAGCGCAGACGCTCGAGCAACGGATAGTCGGGATTAACCGCCTCTGCGAGCACGCGGCGATTGAACGCGAGCCAGCTCAGCTCGCGATTGAAGAACCGCTCCTGCACCGGCGGCAAGCCGCCCTCTTCCGCCCGCTGATCAGTTCCCGCCATGTATCGGGCCATTGCGCATCCTGCGTTACAGTCGTGTGACAGCACTGTACCGGATCAATGCCATCCACGTCCTGTCCGAAATCTCACCACAGTTTGACGAAGCGCGATTGCAGTGGCGAATCTGCGGGCGTCCTGTCCATTTTCGATGACAGACAGATTCGCCAAGAACCAACTGGAACCCCGGCATATGAAACGCGGCCTCTACCGCATGTGCGACAGCTTCCTCGGCGAATGCGCCCGCGTCCATGAGGACGCAGGCGACGCCTTTCCCTTTCTGCGAAGAGAGCTTTACGAGGCGCTTGGCTTCAACCCGCCATACGACGACCTGCCGCTTCGCGATCGCCAGCGGCAGGTCGAAGTGGCCTGAAATCAGGCTCTAGACCGCCGAGAACGCCAGTCCTGCAAGTCCGCAGATGCCGAGCACCGGCATGATCCCGAGTCTCAGGCGGAAAATGAGGACGCCCGCGATTGCGGCAATCACGCCGACGCGCCAATCGAAGCTTGCAAGTACCGGCACCGGCATGTCCACCGGCCCGACCTGAAGATCGGTCGCCGCGCGAAACAGGACATGGATCGCAAACCACAGTGTCAGGTTGGCGATAACGCCCACGACCGCAGCGGTGATCGCCGCCAGCCCTCCCTTTAGCGCCCGCGCATTCTCCATCCGCTCGATCCAGGGGGCGAGCGCGAAGATCCACATGAAGCAGGGCACGAATGTGACCCAGGTCGTCAGCGCCGCACCCAGCACGCCCGCAACAAGCGGCGAAAACGGCTCGGGTGCGCGGAACGCGGCAAGGTACCCGACGAACTGCGTCACCATGATCAGCGGGCCCGGCGTGGTTTCGGCAAGACCCAAGCCATCGGCCATTTCGCCCGGTCGAAGCCAGCCGAAGCCGTCGACGGCCTGCTGCGCCATGTAGGACAGCACGGCATAGGCTCCGCCAAAGGTCACCACCGCCAGCTTCGAGAAGAACAGACCGATCTGCCACAACACATGGTCAGGCCCGAGCGCCACGAACACAGCCGCCAGCGGCAACCCCCAGATCACAAGTCCGATCGCGATGGCGCGAATCGTCCCGCCCCATGGTCGCGCAGAAGGGGGCGCCGCCGCGCTGACAGGCTTGACCCCCAGGAGGTCCGGCCGCCGCGAGGCGACGACCATGCCGAGTGCGCCAGCGCCCAGTACCACCAGTGGAAACGGCAGCGAGAACACCGCCAGTGCGAGGAACGCCGCCAACGCCAGTCCCTGCTTGAAACGGGTTTGCAGCGCCCTTCCCGCGATCCGCAACAGCGCCTGCACGACGATGGCGAGCACCGCGGCTTTGATCCCGGTGAACAGCGCGGAAAACCAGCCCAGGTCGGCAGCCAATGCATAGAGCATCGACAATGCAAGAATGACCAGCGCGCCGGGGATGACGAACAGCAGGCCCATGGCCAGCCCGCCACGCATGCCGTGCAGCTTCCAGCCGATCCAGGTGGCGAGTTGCTGCGCCTCCGGTCCCGGCAGCAGATGGCAGAAATTGAGGGCATGGAGGAACTGGTCCTCGCTCACCCAATTGCGCTCTTCCACGATCTCGCGATGCATCAGCGCAATCTGCCCGGCCGGCCCGCCAAAGCTGAGGCAACCGATCCGCGCCGAGACGCGCAGCAGTTCATCGAAGGAGGGGCGGGAAATCGTTTCGTTCATGCAAGGACCCACGACCTGTGATCCGCACGAAGCGGACCTGACAGGCAACGCTTGGGCCAAGGCTCGTGCGCAAGCAGTCCCAAAGCCTGACCGGGAGGTTGCTTTGCCCCGGTTGGCTCATGGACATAACGCCTGCGAGCCCGCCCGCAACATGAAATTGCGCGGCACGCACCAGAATCGCTTGATGGTGCCTGAAGGCAATGCCCAGATTGTCATGAGTGAGAACCAGTTCACCGAGCTCCTCGCCAACACGCTGGGCAATGTCGCCGCAATATGCGCGACGGGGCGATCGCTGACGTGAGCATGGACTGGCCTCATATAGGTGAGATGCTGGCCGCGGGCCGCGCGGTGTTCACCGAGCTCAAGAACCTCGTCGGGCGGTACAAGACCAACGGCGGCATGGGCGCGTTCTACCGCTCGACAAATGGAACGCGGCGATCGAGCGCTGCCGCAGGCTGGGCGTTCCTGAAACACAGCCGATCCCGTGCCCCCGACGACAGAGAACTTTTATACCTGCTAGGTTTCGTGGACAAAGGGTATCCACTGCAGGGCTGAGACGAGATTGACGAAGCCGAGCTAAGACTCTTGGGTTTTGTCGTAGCGGGTAGCAATTCGGCGCCAGTTCTTGAGTTTGTTGAACAGACGCTCCACGAGATTGCGCCAACGGTATTTCTCGCGGTCGTGTGGCACCGGGTTGCGTCGGTTGCTCTTGGCGGGAATGACGGCTTCGATCTCAGCTGCAGCCAGCTCCTCCCTGATGGCATCGGCGTCATAGCCCCTGTCTGCAAGGAGGGCCTCGATCCTGTCGGCGATCATACGAAGCAAAGGCCCGAAGCCTTGAATGTCGTGGTTTTACCCAGGTGTCAGCACGAACCCGAGTGGGCGACCTTTGACATCGCATCGGGCGTGGAGTTTGGTGCTGAAGCCCCTCGCGATCGGCCAAGAGCCTCGGTTTCCTGAGTCCCTTTTTTATGCCGACTGCACAATGATGTGCTCGGACCACGGTGCTATCGATCATGTCGGCGGTGACGTCTCGCCCTGGTCTGAGCCCCGACCTTCCTCCACCTATGAGTGGAGCCGACGGCCCGATTGATGCCCATGCTTGGGCGTGATGACAG
>NZ_JBXUGN010000010.1:0-34123 GCF_057180545.1 Novosphingobium sp. HNCC26DJ243
AGCTAATCCCGGTTGTCGTTCATGTAGCTTGCTTGATCAGATTGCCCGATCCGCCGATAGGCCTCGATCGGGGTTCTCCCGGCCAAGCCCAAGTGCGGACGCTGGGTGTTGTAATAGGTTTCCACCGGCCAAGGCCAGCCCGCAGCTCGGCGCCGGCCTCGAATGCATGGAGATAGACGCACTCGTACTTCAGGGATCGCCAAAGGCGTTCGATGAAGACATTGTCCATCCACCTGCCCCGGCCATCCATGCTGATCCGCACCTCGGCATAGCGCAGCACGCTGGTGAAGGCGAAGCTGGTAAACTGGCTGCTCTGGTCTGTGTTGAAGATTTCGGGCCTCCCCTACCGGGCCAGCGCCTCCTCCAGCGATGCGATACAGAAGCCGGCATCCATCGTGTTCGACAGCCGCCAAGCGAGTACCTTGCGGGTCGCCCAGTCCATGATCGCCACCAGGTAGAGGAACTCGCGCCGCATCGGGATGTACTTCACATCGGCGCACCACTCGTGATTGGGCCTGGTTGATCGGCGTCAGGCCCCTCTTTGCCATCAAGCGTCGCGCCCGCCGTCGCCCAACTTCGTGGCCCGTGCGGCGAAGATGCCGCGCCATCTGGCGGCTGCCATACCACGGGCAGTCCATGAAGGACTCGTCGATCACCGTCATCAGCGCCAGCGTCTCGTCCGTTTCCGGCATTGGCGCATAGTAATACGATGAGCGGCTGATCGAGAGTAAGAGGCATTGCACCGAGATCGACAGGCGGTGGTGAGCAGGTTCAACCATCGCTCGCCTCCGGTTCACGCTCATCGACCGAAGGCTTTCGCTAAAAAAATCCCGCTCTACGACCAACTGCCCGATTTTGGCGTGCAGTTTCTCCACTGCGCTCTCGTTGACGGCCTTGGCCGCATCGCCAGCCACGGAGAACGTGCTCGCCATTCCGTCGATGGCCCAGCGTTTCCACGAGGCGATCATCGAGTGGTGCACGCCGTGATTGGCTGCCACCTCCGCCAGCGTCAGGTCGCATGGGATCGCTTCCAGCGCCCCTCGGTCTTGAACTCCGCGCTATAGCGCTTCCTCGTTGTCTTCATCCCAGTACCAATCCATCAGGTCGGGATTAGCTTAACATCCTGTCCAGAAAACCGGCACCACGTCACCCTTTACCCAACGGGCGTTGCAGTGGGCTTTGATGTAGCTGCTGTTGATCTGGCCGGTTTCGGCAATCCAGCCTTCCTGTTTCAGCGCCGCCAGGATGAGGGTCCAGATGCCCAGGCCGTTCCACCTGTTCCAGCGATTATAGACGGTCGTCGATGGGCCCTATTCAACGTGGCAATCCGCCTAGCGCCCGCCACATTTGAGCATTTGAATGATACCCGAGTCACCCTGCGATCATCGACCCGTCGCGCTCCCGGCTGGTTCTTCGGCAAGTGCGGCTCGATGGCAGCCCAAGCTCTATCCGATAGCCAGAACAACGAAAGTGACATTCTCTAAGCCTCGTGCTTCAGCGGAGACTCCCTGAATCAATGTGCACTCAGCTTTCAAGAAGTAGATCGGTTTTGGACCCTAGGACTGCCAGATAACGCCATAAACGTTAGCAAATCGTGATCGACGAACAGTCAAATTTCAACTGCAAGGGCGGTGCTTGGCCGGTAGGCCCCGACCTGTGGGGTGGGACAGGTCGGGGCGGCGTGCTGCACCGAGAGGCGGGGGATGGTGCAGCTGCCAGAAGAGTGTTGCTTGAAGAAACGCAAGTCAACCCTGGACTTGCATCGGTTGTGACCTTGCATGCCTGCAGGCATTTCAGAGCCTGCAATGGCACATCATGCCGGGCGGCGTAGATCACCTGGTGTTCTATTGCAGCCCAAGGACATCTTGCAGTTCAGAAAGAAAGCGGCCGTCAGCGAGGCTACCCAGCGACGCCACGACTTGCCCCCTGCTGCGGTCACAATGTTCATCATCTGTGCGATGGGCGCAAATCCTTGCATCACGCAAATGTTGTGCATCAGCCGCTTCCAGCGAGAACACAAGGCAATGATCGAGCGAGCTGTTGTCGATTGTCCTTGATATGTTCGCTTTGACGCCGAGGTCTTCCAGGCGTCCCTGGAGCACTAGAAGCAATCTTAAGATATCCCGCTCGAACGCTGTTGCGACCGGAAAGCAGTATGTCCGGTCCAGGATCGGTTGGGCAAAACCGGAGATCATCTGCACGTGTCCGAGCGCGTCCAGCCGACATTGGAGCAAGAGGACAAAGGGCCCGCCCGCTGCAAAGTTGCCGCGGACACCGTCTTCAGGAATGATGGGCCGACCAAATTCCGAAAATGCGCCGCGCGGCCCGACATCATCGGCCAGGTCAAAAACAAACCCGGTCACGCTGTCTTGTGTTTGGTCCGAAGCAAATTGTGCCAGTGCCCTGGCCATCTCGCCATTCCAGAATTCGCGCGCACCGGTCCACAGGACATCCGAAAGCCTGAGGCCGGGTTCAATCGCAAAAAAGCTCGAGATGGCAGCGATCTCTGCCGATTGCTGTGTCCAGCCCCGGCAAGGATTGTCCAAGGGGGCAATAGAATTCAGCTTTGCCGCATCCAGCAAGTCGAGCAAACGCGCGCCCATAATTTCGGTGTCGCGTGCAGCGGCGGTATCAGTCAAGTGCAAGTCAGGGACGAGCACAAAGGGGCGCAGACCATTGTCTGGTATTTGAAAGATTCGTTTGCGCATTTGTGCTTTCCGTTAGCACGCGATCTCCCAATGCTGCAAATTGCTTCGCCTTTGAGACGAGAATCTGGAAAAGCAGTCTGACTGGCCCGAGTATTTCGGAATACTTGTCGGACACAGGGCCCGAGCATCCGCCGTGGCCTCTAGCCCCGTTCCGAAGGCTGCGATCGCCTGTTGGTGATGATTGGGCGTGATCGATCTGTCGCCGAGGCACCTCAATGTCCTGTCACGCGCAGTTCAGCACGCAAACTTTTCGCTCAAGCCGGAATTTTAGGGAAATTTCAACGTGGCCGTGGAATCGTCGGATCATGGACAAGTCGGAGTCAAGGCGTTTTGCGGGGGGCGAGGGGGGTGACAGTCTCTCGGCAGGCAGGCTGCTCGACGTCGCGCCTGTCCCTGATTTTCCTGAAAAACCTTTAGATCCCGTCGTGCTCGAGATTTCATCCTCGGGCTGTCGCATCGAGGGTTTCGAAGATCACGTAGCGATCGGTTCGACGATTGTTGTGACATTTCCTGCCATGGACGGCGTCATTGCCTGCGTCTGCTGGATCAACGGAAGCCAGGCCAGGCTTGAGTTTGTCGAGGCACTGCCATTCGAGGCCGTGTCCCGCATAGCAGCGCAGGCCTGTGCCCCGGTCAAGCTGCGAGCCTCATCGCACAATGTCCTAGAGAATCGGGGGATCCGGCAAGCAGGCAACGGATCGTGCCCTGAGAGTGGGTAGCAAAGCAATTGGTCCGGTACGGCTCAGCTTCGCAGGAATTCCCGGTTCGGCTCGTCCTGCGCAATCAGTACTGGCGTTGGAACTCCGCTCGCGTACCCCGTTTTCTCGCCAATCAAGGCCGTTGCAAAGCAACCGAAAATGGCAGCGCGCACAAATGCGATCGATGCAGGCAGGGGCTGCCCGGTCAATGTCCTGAACCTGGCCAGCACGGCATTCGATATCCAGCCAAAGGGTTCATTCGCTTCATCGCGCACCATCGTGACCATATTGCCGTCGACCCAGAATGCCTCGGCAAGGGACAGCGGCGTGCCGCTTGAACATTTTGTGATGCGCGCTTGCGCGGAGCCGGCGTCGAAGGCTGCATTTCTTGCATTCAGGATCGCGAGCGGGAAGGCGCGAACAGTACTGGTATTCAAGTGGGCCCTCCTGATGCAATGGTGACGGCGCTTGCCTTAGCCGCAAACGAGTTAAAAAAAGCATAGGATCATGTCGATTTCGCGTCCAGTCCTTGCATTTTCTTTCACGAACAGTTCAGGGTCCACTTGAGGGCGGATCAATCCGCAAATCGTTTGGATGGGGGGTACCCGGCTTGGCGAGTGTCTGGCCCGCGCATAGACCGGCTTCCCGATGGCGCGCTTTGGTGAGGTACGGGACGCGGCAGCCCATGGCCACGTAGTCGTACGAGGCTGACGTGAGGGGTGAGCGGCGGTATCGCGCTGCCCGGGGTTGGAGGCACGGTACAAATGACGACGGCAGGCCAGCGCGTTACGATATTTGGCAATATACGCAGCTTTGTCCATCATCGCGAGAGTTCTCGCGAGACGCAGGCATTGCATGACGAGCAATTGCGCCGCGCCGAGATGACCATGGTACGGGAAAAGACGTCGTCCCGGCAGGATCCCAGGACTCCTCAAGAATAGATCACCAGGCCACGAAAAGCTATGCGTTGTGCATGTTGCAGGCGCTTAGAATATCTTGCGCGCATCTCTTGCTCGCTGTGGGCGGGTGCGTTCATGAAGATACTTGGACTTATTGCCGAAAGGCCGTCGATGATTTCCGCAGCCAGCATGGTATCACTGATCCCCTGATCAAGGTCGATCAGCCATGTTCCTATAGACGCAAGTCCGGCAACTGACGTTGTCCGATCCCAAAGCCTGCCTGGATCGCTTGTCGGAAAGAAAGCGCCGAGCGCTTTTTGCGGACCTGCCAGACCATCTCGAGCCTGGCGCGGTAAACGCCAATGCGCGCATTGTGGCCGGGAGGTTGAAGGGTTGCTACCAGATGTCGGCGCAGCTTCGCGCACGTTCGCGCGTATCAGGAATGGCTTTTGCGAAATGAAAGCAGCAATTCCTGGAATCGATCGCGATTGCGATGATCGAGCTGCATTTCATTCCAAATGGGGCAAGCTGGTTTCCTGACCCCGCGTCTGATTGCGACTTTGCTCGCGCCATGGCTGCCTTGGATGGCGATCGGGGAACGCTCCTCCTGATCTATCCGGTGGCTGGAAGGAGACTATATTCCGACGACAAAGAACGCGATGGTCTCCGATCATTACGCCAAGCTGGGGTTTGCAGCCGTTCCGGATTTCGAGGGATCAGGCACACGGTGGCGACTGGACGTTGATCGGTTCGTCATGCCAACTCCGCCGATGACCATCCAGTCGGTTTGGAACCGATAATTATTAATTCGCAAGAACGGGTTGATGGATCAGCGGCAGGGCTCCGGGAAAAATGATGCGTGACTTGAACTGGGACCCCACCACCAACGCGGTCGATCTGGGCGAGAATGTCGAAGTTGCCGGCGTGATCCAGGGGACGGGCAATGTCGTCAAGATTGGCGGAACGCGTCAGCCGCAAATGCTCAGGATCAATATTTTCGGCAACAACAACCGCATCGTGATTGGCTCTGAATCCCTCCTGAGCGGCCTTAAAATAGACATTGGCAGCAAGCGGTGGAAAAGCTCGGAATGCGTCGTGGAAGTCGGGGATTGGTTTTCTATCGCGAAATATTCCCGGTTTGTTCTTCCCAATTCGGAAAGTCGCCTGGTTATCGGCTCGCACTGCATGTTTTCCAATTCGATCATTATTCGGACCGGAGAATATCCTCACCTTCTGTTCGATCTAGACACCCACACCTATCTCGATGTTTCGTCCGGTATTTCGATTGGAGATCATTGCTGGATCGGGGAAGGTGCTTACCTGACCAAATCGGCGAGCCTTGGACATGATTGTATCGTCGGCGCCCGCAGCGTTGTAACGAAGGCCTTTTCCGCGACGAACGCCGTGATTGCCGGCAATCCGGCCCGAATCGTGCGCGAGCGCGTTCAGTGGATCGCCAATGAATTGTTGATGGATGACTATCCCGAACTCAAGCGCGCGTTCAAACGGTCACGCGTCAATCAGATCAACAAGGCAAACCGCAAGGCAGAGGCTGAAGCGTCGCAGCCAGATGCCGAACCGGAATGACAACGCCCCGGGCATGTCTGGTGCGGGCGCCTCGTCGGCTGGGGACTGGCGCGGGTGAGAAAGAGCCGGATTCGAGGGCGGCACCGGGCTGACGATCGGTCGCTCTGCTTCGCAATAGCCTAGGCGTGTGTGTTCTTGCCTGATGAGCGCAGGTCATTGCAAACCTGTGCAATCGGCCAGAAGCACCTGTCAGTGATGCCGACTGCAGGTGATGGTGGTTGGCGTCGAAGGGGGGCTTATCCGGCACGCAATGGCGGACAGGGCCATGCGCTCGCCTCATGCCAAGGCGCAAACCTTTCGCTCGCCAGACAGACCAGGACTTGCATGCAGGACACCATGGCGACGTGCATGACGAATCGTGCTCTAGCGCGACTGCAGCGGGCGCCACCAGGCTTCGTTGTCCATATACCAGCGCAAGGTGCCGCGAAGACCGGCTTCGAAATCGTGTTGCGGCACGTAACCCAGTTCCGCGCGCGCCTTGGTCTCGTCGATCGCGTAGCGGCGGTCATGCCCCTTGCGATCCTCGACGAAAGTCTTGAGCTCGCTCGTGGGCCGACCCTTGGCCGCAGGCGCATCCGGGTAGCGCTCGGCAAGGCCGTCGATTTCGGCAAAGGCGCGGTCGACCTCGGCGCAGATCCGGTCGATCACGGCCATATTGGGCAGTTCCTCACCGCCACCGATGTTATAGGTTTCACCCGGCTTGCCGTTGCGCAGGGCTGCCTCGATTCCGCGACAATGGTCCTCGACGTAGAGCCAGTCCCGCACATTCATGCCATCGCCGTAGATCGGCAAGGACTTGCCCGAGAGCGCATTGAGAATGAACAGCGGAATCAGCTTTTCGGGATAGTGATAGGGCCCGTAGTTGTTCGAGCAGTTGGTGGTCGTCACATCAAGCCCATACGTATGGTGGTAGGCCCGCACGAGATGGTCGGACGCGGCCTTCGATGCCGAATAGGGCGAATTGGGCTGGTATTGGGTCGTCTCGCTGAAGGCCGGATCGCTGGGTCCGAGCGAACCATAGACTTCGTCGGTCGAAATGTGGTGGAAGCGATGGGGGCGTCCGCTGCCGCTGTCGAGCCAGACGCTGCGCGCTGCCTTGAGCAGGCTGTTGGTGCCGAGAATGTTGGTGTCGATGAACGCGTCGGGCCCGGTGATCGAACGATCGACGTGGCTCTCGGCGGCGAAATGGACGACCGTTGCGATGTCGCGCTCGCGCAGCAAATTTTCGACCAGGTCCGTATCGCGAATATCGCCGACCACGAGTTCAGCCTGTTCGACATCGGCAATTGTCGACCGGTTGCCGGCGTAAGTGAGGCAATCGAGCACGACGATGGCATCGTCGGGATTGGCCTTGCCCCAGTAGTGGACGAAATTGCCGCCGATGAATCCGGCACCGCCGGTGACAAGCAGATTAGCCAAGTGCCTTTTCCTCTTCGAGCATGGTCCGCAGGTTGCTGCGCCAGTGAACCGGCTCATCTCCGAGCGTTGCACGAGTCAGGCTGACATCAAGCACCGAGAATGAGGGCCGCCTGGCCGGGGTGGGATATTCGGTCGTCGCGATCGGCAATATCCGTGGCATGCGCTCGAGCAACCCAAGAGCCTGCGCCTCTTCGGCAATTGCCACGGCGAAGTCATACCAGCTGGCAACGCCCGCATCGCGATGATGGTAGATGCCGGGCTTGCCGACAAGTGCCAGGCCCCACAGCGTCCGCGCAAGGCCCGTCGCCCAGGTTGGCGAACCGATCTGGTCGGCGACGACACTGAGCGTCTCGCGTTCGCGCATCAGGCGCAGCATCGTACGCACGAAGTTGGCGCCTCCGGCCGCATAGACCCAGCTTGTGCGAACGATGATCGCATCCGCGCCTGCGCCAAGCTCGCCAGCAGCCTTGCTCGCCCCGTAAACGGACTGCGGATTGCGTGCATCGTCCGGGCGGTATCCAGTGCCCGATGTTCCATCAAATACGAAATCGGTCGACACCTGGACGAGACGACCGCCCGTGCGGGCGAGCGCTGTGGCGAACGCGGCAGGCGCCCCGGCATTGATCGCATGTGCCAGTGCCTGCTCGCTCTCGGCCTTGTCGACCGCGGTGTAGGCAGCAGGATTGAGCACAAGATCGGGACGCTCGGCCTCAACGATCCGCGCGATGGCGTCAGCATCGGTCAGGTCGAGCGCCTGGCGGTCGAGGCCGACGCAGGTCCAGCCATCGGGTGCGCTGGCCAGCAGGGCCTTGCCAACCTGTCCGTTGATCCCGGTGACCAGCGCCTTCATGGGAAGGTGGTTACCTGATCAAGCGACAGACCGGTTGCGTCCTTCGCCGACAGCTTCGGCTCGATTCCGTCCAGCGGCCATTCGATGCCAACCGTCGGGTCGTCCCAAGCCAGGCTACCCTCGAACTGCGGCGCATAGGGTGCGGTGCACTTGTAGAGAAAGTCGGTGTCATCCTCCAACGTCAGGAAGCCGTGCGCAAACCCTTCGGGCACCCAGAACATGCGCTTGTTGTCGGCCGAGAGCGTGACGCCGGTCCACTTGCCGAAATCGGGCGACGAGCGGCGAAGATCGACCGCAACGTCATAGACCGCACCGCGCGCCACGCGCACAAGCTTGCCTTGTGGGCCGGGATTCTGGAAATGCATGCCGCGCAACACGCCTTTTTGCGAGCGGCTGTGATTGTCCTGCACGAACCTGAGATCGAGCCCGGCTGCGGCAAATGCCGAATCGTTCCAGCTTTCGAAAAAGAACCCGCGTTCATCACCGAAGACTTTCGGCTCGATGATCAGCGGGCCCTGTATGTTGCATTCGATGATGTTCACAGCGAACCCTTTTGCGCCAACAATTGCAGCAAGTACTCGCCATACCCCGATTTGCGCAATGGCTGGGCAATCGCTTCAAGTTCCGCGTCGCCGATGAAGCCCTGACGCCAGGCGATTTCCTCGGGACAGCAGATCTTGAGCCCCTGGCGCTCCTCGGTGATTCGCACATAAGTTGCAGCGTCGAGCAGGGAGCCGTGGGTTCCGGTATCAAGCCAGGCGTAACCGCGCCCCATGATTTCGACCGAGAGCTGGCCTTCGTCCATGTAGAGCCGGTTGAGATCGGTGATCTCGAGTTCGCCGCGCGGGGAGGGCCTGAGATCGCGGGCGCGATCGACCACCGTATTGTCGTAGAAATAGAGCCCGGTGACGGCGTAGTTCGATTGCGGCTGCGCAGGCTTTTCCTCGATCGACCTTGCGCGGCCAGCTTCGTCGAATGCAACCACGCCATAGGCTTGGGGATTGTTCACCCGGTAGGCGAAGACGCTCGCGCCGCTGGGGCGATCGTTGGCGTTCTGCAGCAATTGCGGCAAGCCGTGGCCGTAAAAAATGTTGTCTCCCAGGACGAGTGCGCTCGGCGCGCCGCCGACGAAATCGGCGCCGATGTGAAATGCTTGCGCCAGGCCATCTGGCTTGGGCTGGACGGCATAGGAGAGCGAGACGCCGAATGCCGAACCATCGCCCAGAACGCGCTGGAACTGCACCGCGTCTTCGGGCGTGGTGATGATCAGGATGTCGCGGATGCCGGCCAGCATGAGCGTGCTCAGCGGGTAATAGATCATCGGCTTGTCGAAGACCGGCATGAGCTGCTTCGAGACGCCGCGGGTCAAGGGATAGAGGCGGGTGCCCGATCCTCCTGCCAGAATGATCCCCTTGCGCGTTTGGCTGGATATGGCCGTGGTCACGTCTTGGAAAAACTCCGTCACGAATGTGTCGCGGCGAATGCCGCAATCAGGCCGTCTCGATTGCGGCAAAACTGCAAAAGGTCAACAAGCCTCTCGCGCTTGCCGCCCGGTTCGTGGCGCCGACATGCGAAGCGATGCCTGGATAGCGCCATGCCGATCCTGGCACTTTCCCGGATTTCAAGACGCGTCCGTTTGCGTCATCTGGCTGAACAAGGTGATCATTCGACGGCGCACCGCGAGTTCAACACCCCGCCTTGAAAATGGCGCGACACAGCTGCGACAGCACCTGCACGATGGTTAACGCTAGGCAATTAATACCCATGTTGGGGGTAATAAAAGAATTATAAAGCAGCGCCTTAAGTGATTAAAGCACCAAGTTGTCGCAACAGTGAGGCCGATATCGCTGGTCTGCGAGAAAAGCTGTTCGCATGATCACTCCATGACCCAGCACCCATCCCTTCACATTATCGATCAGGATCCCGGCCGCCGCGCCCGGCTGGCCCGCCTTGCCTTTGCGCAGGGGATGCACGCCGAGATTTATGACAGCATGGCCGAACTTCTTGAGAGAATACCAACTGAAGGGGTGATCTTCGTTCATGATGCTGGTCCCTGTAGCGCGGTCCCCCAGCTGATCGCGGGCCTTGCCGGCAAAGGCCGATGGTGTCCGGTGATTGCCTACTGCGACAAACCCTCTGCGGGACAGGTGGTCGCCGCGATCAAGGGCGGAGCGTTGGACTTTGTCCTCACGCCTGAAGATGTCGAGGCGATCGATCGCGCCATTGCCGGCGTGGCCGACGATGTGGCGCGCCGCAGCAGCATTTGGGAAGGTGCTGTCAGAGCTCATGGGATTGTCTCGCGGTTGAGTGTCCGCGAGCGCCAGGTTCTGGAAGCAGTTGTCTCCGGATTGAGCAACAAGCTGATTGCCCGGGATCTCGAGATCAGTCCGCGGACCGTCGAAATCCACCGCATGAAGATGCTGGCCAAGCTCGGCGCACGCAATGCTGCCGATGCCGTCCGTCTTTATGCGCAGGCCAAAAGCTACGAGCCGCTCGCGGCTTGAGCCGCGGGATCATCCCGAGGTCCCGCAGCGAGGCGGGCGATCCGGGTCATTGAGGCGCCCGCAGCAAGTTGCGAAACATTCTGGCGACTGGCGAACGGCGGCCTTTGCCCGCGTTTTCTGACGTGACTTTCCACCCCGAGATTTCAATCTCGAAGGGTGCGTTGAATCGGGCGCAAACCTGCACATCGAAACCGGCTGCCGCTTCGATGCCCGGCGAACAGGTGATGCGATAGATCGCGCTGCTGGATGTGACAAGAAAGGGCATGCAGTCCTCGATCTGGATCCTGCCATGCAACTCTTGCACATTTGCGCAGGCCGAGCCTGTGCCCTGTGGGCCGTCAGGCATTTCTGGACCGTTGTTCATGAAGACTGTTTCCGACGATGTGCTTTCAGCCGCAGCGACGGCATTGATCCGCCATAGAATGACAGATGCCGCGATTGACAACCTTTTTCTATGGTTAGGAGTTGGTAAATAACCAAAAATGGTAAAAACGCAATGACAAGGAAAGTGCGGTAAAGACATAATATCTTATAAGTAAAGGTTACTTTTGAGCAACTGTGATCCCGATGCGGCTCAGCAATTTCCCTTATGACCATTGGCACAGCATTTTTCAGACGCGGGATGCTATCCCGCAGGTTGCCTATGAAGCTCAGGTGACGAGTGCGGGAATGACCATGTTAGGCGGTGAATCTACAGACGCGGTGCTGGATCGGGTAACCGATGCGCTGTGCTTTGCGCTCCAGGCCCTGGACGAGCAAGGTTTGGTCAAGCCGGCACTCTATGTGTCCCTTGCGATCGATCTGCTGCAGAATGCCCGATCGGGTGAGGAACCGATCGTCAATTGATATGCTGTGGGGGGGGCGTTCGCGCACCAAAGGTGTAGATTCACAGATCGATTTGTTCAAATCAGCAAGACCAATGCCTGCGACCCGCCTGCCAAAATGGGCGCGGCGAACGCACCGCTCCCATGGCTGCATCAGTAGGGAATTGCTTCGTTGGTAAATGCCTGCACGGTTTGGCCGGGCAGCATCACAGCTGATCGACCGCTGACGAACATCGATCCGAAGAGTGCAGCAACGGTATTGCCCTTGCCTTCCTGGCGGTGCGTGCCGCGCATCGCGTAGCTCTTGCCGTTCACCGTGATTTTGTCGAACGACAATTCAAACTTACCGGATTTGCCGCCAATCGCCTTTCCTGTCTTGAAAGTGACCGTGCTTTCCACCTTCGCGCCGCGAGGAATGACTGTTACGCCATTTTCGACCACATCGGTCGTGACGAAGAACGAAAACTTCTGGCCAACCTCGATTTTTTTCGACGAAATCTCGGTATCAGAGGCAATCTGCACCATCGTGCTGGCAGGCAGGGCACGACTGGCAGGCGCAACTGCATTAGGGGCCGACGCTGCATCCTGGGCAGCCACAGGCGCGGCAAAGGTAGCCAGAGCAATGCTGAAGGCGATCCAAGCTTGATACATATATTCCCCTCGCTTTGTGGTCATGAGAGTCTGGCTGAATCGATCGAAAAGCAAAAGTGCCAAGCCTCACTTTATTCGGCCATATTGTAGAATAACCAACAAGGTTTACCACCCTTAGAGCCCAGTGATTGAGTCTGAAAGTAACGGTTGCGAGGAGTATCATGGGCGAAGATGAATCGGTGGGCGCGTCGGTCTTGGTGGGTGCCGATTCGCCACCAATCCTTTGGTTTACCGAACGTGTTTTTGGTCCGGTGACGGCGTCGGTAGAGCAGGGGGCTTGCGATCTGGCCGCTTGCGCTTTCATTTTTGGCACCGGGCGTGCGCTCCGAAAATCAGCATGACCGGGGGTTGGTGCGCCTTGATCGCATAAGAATTCCGTACGGACGTGATTTTAGAACTGCAGCCTTGCTTGAGCAAATACCGCGGACAATTTCGAATATTGACCTGGGGCAAAGACCTCTGTGGATTTTCACGAGATCGTCCATTCCCGGAGCATCCCCTCCATCCGGAGCCAGATCGTGGGTATGGATCAGGTCGAACGTATGCAAATTGCAAGCGTGAGTCGCATTTTGAACAATCTGCTCGAGACTGCCAACGGAATCCGTGAGCCTGCACCATGGCGACGCAAGTCAAACGCGCTGGCGGCGGCAAAGGCGATGCGGTCGAATTTTCTCGATCGGGAGCAATTGCTGCCTTTCCTTCCGTCCTGCAATCCGGGTTGGCGCATTTTGATCGAGCTTTACATTGCGGACGGCGAAAACAAGCCATTGAGCGTATCGGACATCGGGCATGTGTCCGGCATTCCCATTGCAACAACTCTGCGCTGGCTTGCACTGCTTACTGACAAGGGTCTTCTGGTCCGAAGTCCCGATGCAAAAGATCGTCGTCGGCATTGGCTCAATATCTCACAAAAAGGGCATGATGCCGTTGAGGCTGCCATGCAGAAATTTTACGAGAAAATGATACCCGTCGTCGACGCGATGAGTTTTGGATAACGCGCCATGAAGATGGCCGATGTCTTATATAGACTTGCAGAAATAGAAAGTTATCTGGCACATAACAATTACGCCATGGCAGCAGTTTATATCAGTCATGCTATTGACACTTTGCTTGAGCAATCAGGCATCACTGATGATGAAGACAATCCTTTGCGAAAGACATGATGCTGACTGGAGCCGCGCTGGCCCGCCCAAAAGTGAGCCATCGGCGGAAGCGACGGTGCGCTTTCCTGTCAGGGCAAGGGCACCTCAGGCGTTGCCTGCATTTGTGGCACACGGTAATGGATTGATGCCACCCGGGCGCACGCTTGACGGTCAGCGCTGGTGTCTTCGTTGCGAGCGGCATGCCAGAAAAGGGGAGGGGTTCCGGGTCGTAATGGCCATCGGTGGCGGCTCGCAGGCCAATTACCGACATTCAGCTTTCGCCGTGCGAATTTTGCCAGGATCCAATCCACTGTATTTGAAGATGTTGCGTCCGACCGCGATTCCCGGCTGCATATTGAATACTGAAAACAGATCGCACCGTGGCGCTCGCAGTCACGGGTCAAGGTCGTCCGAGGCCGCGCGCATTTCGTGCCGGGTCGCGCGCGAGCAGTTCATTTTGGCTTTTTCTTAGACCGATTGGCCAAAGGCCCGGACTGGCGGCAAGACCTGGAGCGCGACGGCATCGAAACGCTTAGCGGGGAAGGCTTTGTCATAGAAAAGCTTGAAACGTTATCAAGAAAGCTGTGCAAAATACTGATCTAGAGAGATATCTAATGCCAATGATGCTGGGGCATGGCCAGCATTGGCCATTGCGCGAGCTGTCCAGTGCCTGGGCATCGGCTGAGGCGGACCAGTTTCCAAGTGGCGACCTGCTCGATCAGGAAAGATCAAGGTTCTCGCCGCTGAGGCCGACACAGCGCGGCGCTTGCAGACGATCTCCGGAGTTGGCCCGTTAAGGAGTTCCAGTGGTAGAAGTACAACGACTTCCGCACAGACACAGCGCCACCGCTTTTACAAGTAAAGTTACCCAATGCCCCTGAACCAGTCCGTAAGCATGTTCGCCTTAGTCCCGTTCAGGTAGAAGGTTAATCCTGTAAGCTGCATTCGATTGCAGGACTTGGGATCGCCAACGTGGGGTTTTGACATGGGAAATGAATCGGTTGGAGGCCTGCGCCTCCTGCGCCTTTTTGGTGGCGGGCAGGAGCGTGAACCGGACGCTCAAACTTTGAATTGCCAAGTCGGTGAGCAGTCGGCGCGGGGTCCGCTTACGGCGTACGGTGTTGCCCAAAAGATGTTGCTCGATGAGATATCGGCATTTCTCTTGGACAACACTCTAGCGGTAACAGCTAGTAATCTGCTGGCTGCCCATAGTGCGTTTTCAGGCGTTGACGTCGGCTTGGCACGAAAAATTCTCGATAGGCGAGCCTCCGGTTTGAGCATCACGCAAGAGTGGCTTGATGTGAACAAAACACCTGATGGAATGCAGGAGGGTGTGAAAAAAATTATTGGCAGCCTTGAGGATTCGCTCGACACTTTCGCGTCCACGACCAAGACGGCGCGGGACGCTGCTGCAACCTACAATTCCGAGATCAGAGCGCAGGTATCGCGCGCGACGGCTCTTGATGCTGACAGCACCCTGGCAGCCTTGGAAATTCTGGCAAAGGAAATGGTGGCAAGGACCGAGAGTTTCGCAGCAGAAATGAAGAGAAGCGAAGACGAAGCGCAGGCGCTTCGCCGGGAACTCGACAAAGCCAAGCATGATGCTGAGATTGATCACCTTACCGGTCTGCCAAATCGACGCGCATTTGAGGCGGCTCTCGATCGTCATTACCGCGAAGCTCGCCAAGAAGCAGATAATTTGTGTGTCGCATTCTGCGATATTGATCATTTCAAGCGCGTCAATGACACACATGGACACGACACCGGGGACAGAGTTATCAAAGCGATTGGTGATGCTCTTTCCCGGATATCAAACGACAATTGTCATGTCGCACGACATGGCGGCGAAGAGTTCGTCATGCTTTTCCGGGGCAAAACAACCCAAGAGGCTTGGGAAAAGCTCGACGCAGTCAGAGAAAACTTTGGCAGTCGCCAGTTCGTCAACCGGTCCAATGACGATCCCATTGGCCGGATCACGTTTTCCGGCGGGATTGCGGACGTCTTTGCGCACAAAAACCCCAGAGAAGCCCTGAAAGCAGCCGACGAAGCACTCTACCAAGCCAAATCCGGTGGTCGGAACCGAATTGTACTTTCTTCTCTCGGTTAAGACACTTCGTGCCGACAACAAACTCGTCGGGTGCTTTGCGGCGCATTCAGAACACATCGAGACTGGGGGCTTTTGGCAGACCCGTAGCGATCCCGTTCGGAAAAGCCGGAGTGCCCTCTCGCAAGCCGATATAGGGACCGTCCCTTTCATCGGGTTAGCGAAGCCGAACCCATGATCGTCGTGGTCGGTGCAGGGGCAGGCAACGACGTTATGTTAAGTTGGTTTGGTACGTCCAACTCAAGATCAACCGCGCAATCGCCATCTGCTACGACCAGCTTACCAAAAGTTTCCTCGGAATGGTCCATCTCGCCCTCGCCAGATACTGGCTCAAATTTATCTACGCCGCCCGAGATTGCTGCGCGCGTTTCCGTTAGCGTCGGCAACATAGCGGCTGTTTGGTCGGTCAACAGTTACAAGCGGTAACTGGCGGGACGAAGAAACATATGCCGGCCAGCTGCTACGGCAAGCCCGCCTTGACAACACAAAGACTTATGATCGCGGTCAATTTGGCTGGGCCGTACCGCCCATGGGTAGCAATAGCCACCTGACGCGGCGTCCTCGAAGTCTTGGCCAATCGGACGGTCCATGATCGGCCCCAACTATCGTCCATGGCTGATAGGTCGGGGAATCACGATCCTGAAAGCGTAGTTCATGGCGGAGCAACGACGCAACACGATGCGCCTGCAGGGCCGGGTCGGCTGTCACCAGTCGGGTTTCGAGCATAGCCGTTGGTAAAAGCGCAAGGCATCTGGAGGAACAAGGGTCGCTCGGCGCACCGAGGGTGCTGCAGTTCAAATTGCGGTGTCTCGGGCGGCGCTTTGCAATCATGCTTGCGCAGGGCCGCTGGCCTTGCGCGCCATTGTCGACGCCCGAAAAATCCGGACCTGTGTTGCAGTACAGGTTGACGGCTGGCCAACACGCATTATCCATGGGAGCAAGAGGTCGCGCTTCGTTGAATTTATCAAGGAGTGGCGATCATGTGCAATTCGTCTTATAGCAGCAATCTGCGGCAAGTCCCTGATTTGGCAACAATCTTGCACAATTCCTACACTTCCTCTGTGCTGCTCATGCGCCGCGCGCGTCACGAACTCGCGGCGATCAAGCGATTGGCTGCAAATTCTGGGGCCGCGCCACTTGTCAGTGAGTCTTGGCGCCTCTTGCTCACGGCCCTGATCGAAAATATCGGTGGGCAACCTGCCTACTCGGATCATCTTGCAAAGGAGCTTGGCATCAGTGGCGCGATTGCGCTGCGTTATCTTCGCGTTCTCGAGAGCGAACGCTTGGTGATCCTGGCGCAGCGAGGTGAAAACGGACTGGCGACCTATGTCAGCGACGAAGGCCTGATGCGGATCAGCGAGTTCTTTTTCCCAGAGGCAGCCCGCAGCTAGGGTTTTTGCGGAGCGATATCTTGAACGAATGAAGGTCGGTCTCGGGGTTCGCGCCCCGCTGTACCTTATTTTGCAATGATCGAGGTGCCGCTCTTCCCAGGCACAAAGCAAATCGTGCCAGTCGATCAGCGGCTGGCGCCACAGCTCTCGGCGGCAGCGGCGATGGACTCAGCGTTACCCTGATTGCTGAATTCGATCGTGTGTCCGCTGCCTATCGCACTGACGACCAAATGCATCAAAGTCGAGCAGAGTGGCCAATTCCGTCGACGAAAGCGGATGACCCCTGCCCTCGGGGCCAGGGTCAACTAAGAACGCTGACTTCAGGCGCCCATTCCTGTTGACTTCGGCGTAGGTCGCTTTGCCGGTCAAAGTCCGCATGAAGGTGTCAGCTTGGGCGCGATCGCTAGTCGGCACATTGTTCGCAGCGGCGCCGCCTGCAAACTTTGCGTGAAGGCGAGACCTGTAGCATGTCACATCGAGCCTGAAGCTGGCTAGACGACTTTCCGGAAATACAATCATAGTAGCCGCTGTCGAAATGGGGTGCGTGAGCGGATCGCATTGAGAAAGTCCGGGGCGTCATGATCGGGTCTGGCGAATGGACCGAGGTTCGCGTAATCATGCGGCTGGCGCGTATCGGGGACGTTTTGGCGCATGCGGGCTTGACCGGCTTGCCACGGATCACGCCCTGCAGGCCGAGATCATGCATCAGCCGTTCCACCGTGCAGCGGGCAATATCGAAGCCCTGACGCAGCATCTGCCGCCACACTTTGCGCACGCCATAGGCCTTGAAGTTGGCGTCAAACACGCGGCGCACTTCCGGCTTCATCGCCTCGTCGCGCTGGGTGCGTGGCGACAGGCGCTGTGGATCGCGGTGCTGGGCCCCACGCTCACGGCAGGTGGATGGGGCGATCGGCAGAACCCGGCAGATCGGCTCGACCCCATCCTCACCGCGATCTCATCAATGAAGCAGGTCATCGCTTAAACGGGCGGTCGAGCTCCGCCTGGGCAAAATATGCAGACGCCTTGCGCAGGATCTCGTTGGCCTGCCGCTGCTCGCGGTTCTCGCGCTTCAGCAGTGTGTGTGCCGAGCAACCGATCTTCTCGGCTATCGAACTCACCGCTGCCCAGCGGGAGGGATGATCGTTCTCGTGATCCAGAACCATGCGCACCGCCCGTTCGCGAACCTCCGGTGCAAACTTGTTCGTCGCCTTGTTCATCGTAGACCCTTCCTCTCAGGAGTTAGGGCCTCCGGCAATCCCGGGGCGGTTCACAGCGCCCGCCTTTGAAAGCGATAATCAGGGCATGGGCCAAGCTTATCATCTAAAGCCAGGAGAATATCAGTGGGTCGAAGCTCCTGCCTGCAACGGGTCACTTTCGCAGCTAACGCCAAGCGCTTCAATGTGATTGGTCAACGCCTCGATTGCATTGGCCACATAGATTCCGGGCAGGTGGGCATCATGCTGGTCGATGATCTCGAGTGCTTCTTGCAGTCTTATCAGTGCATTCGACAGCATGAAGCACAACTCCGGAATGAGAACGAAATGCTAGCGAAAGCCGCTGAATTCGAGGCTTCTAGCCGGAACCTCTCCGTATTGGAATTGGATTGGTCCGCTTTGCAACCAAATTGCCTTGATTGAGCTGTGGGCCAGCGAAGGATAATCAGCGCGAGTAATCGGGATGCGCCAAGTCATCACCGCGACTTCGTTGGCATGCCCTTTGCCTCATTTGCCTAAGCCAATTTCGGGTGGGGCAATTGTCAAGTCAAGTTTCGTCGGTCCGTGGTCGCCGCTACGCGCCAGGGGCATACTGCGTCACCAGCCATGTTGCAATCAATTCAAGGCCCGACTTTGCGTCACGTTAGCATTGATATTGGGCGCATGTGCTTTTGTCCGGGCCCGGTTGGCGATCTTGTACTATGAAGACCCACCAAATTATTCCAAAAACGAGCAAATATCTGGTTCGAAGTGCTTGACTAGCCACTCTTCCTCAGCGAGATTCCTTAGTAGAAGTAGCACCATATCTGAAGACGGCATTAGCGAGGGCAGTGATGGAGCGCCTGAATCGGAATCAGATTGCCGACGTTGCGCAGTTCCTGCTGCGACTGTCTGATGCAGGCGAGGCAACGTTGCCTTCGGCGTCCTCAGGCGCACCGCGCGATGTGCTAGTAACGCGCGTCGACCAAAAGACCGAGTTGCTGAACCGAGTGCGCGAAGAACAGCGCAATCGCCGCCGGAGGTCGGAACTGATTGCTCCGGCGGGCGGCATTTTTGCCGATCCTGCTTGGGATATCCTGCTCGAACTCTACGTTGCCGACCTTCGTGGGCAGAAGCTCAATGCATCAGTGGTGGGTTGCGAAGCTGCCATTCCCCAATCCACGGCGCTGCGTTGGCTTGCCTTGCTGGAAAAGATGGGTTTGTCACAGCGGACGCAGGATTTGTTTGACAAAAGGCGTCATTGGGTCGCCTTGACGCCACGGGCAACTCTCGGACTTGAGCAATATTTTGCCTGAGGCCCAATATTGCCCTCATGGGTCGGCTGATCCGGCAATGCCTCTCGGGTCAGCCGGCAACCAGCACTGCGGGCCTGCTGATGACATGGTCGAGAAGGTCTCTCAATAAGGCAAGCCCGAGTTCGCACGACGTTGGGATAGCATGGAGTCCGGCACCTTTTGCAAAGCAAGGTGTCCAGGACCGCACAAAGGTGCGTCCAACGAGGAGGACCGCGCTCTCGTAGGCACCAATACCCAACATGCGTTCGATCTCGACGTCGATATGGTTCGACATCCGGGTTGCGTCAGGCGCAGCTTCCCGTTTCTCAAATTCCGCCAGGCACCTGATGACCAGCCCAGAAAGCTGGCTGGAGTGAATTCTATCTGCCATTGTGCGCAAAGATGCGAATGCGTTAACGTCGACATCGGCTTGCGCTTCTGCAGAAAAGAATATGGGAACGCTTTTGGCGGTCGGCTCGGGCTGGGGACGGGCGCCCGGCAGCCATGCCGCCAGGGCCTGTTCCATCAGGGCAGATCCCGTGGAAGTCAGGCTCAGCATGACCCGTCGCCTGTCGTCCGGATCATCGTTACGGTGAACAAGGCCGGCCCCTTCCAGAATCCTGATCCAACGCGTCGCCGAAGAGCTGGCGATCCCAGAACACGATGCCGTGTCGCTGACGGTCACTGACATCCCACGTGCCGATGAGCGATAAATTTCGAGCAGGATGTCCCAGGCAGGGTCATTGAACAGGCGCGATGAACCGAACACTTTGTCGCGGTGTCGCCTGAAGCGCAGCGTATGTTCTGCAACTTCAGCGGCGATCGACCGCTGGTGTCCATGCCAGGGCGCGAGAATATGATCGGTGCTGAAGTCTGGTCCTGTTTGGTGCAACCTGTCGATCATGGTTCCATCCTCGCTTGGCGCATGCTGTAGATTGTCCTGCGTCCTACGATCAGGTGCTCTGCAAGAACGAGACCGCGGGTCCATGCGCGCTGCGCCAGCTCCCGCGTCGAGACCAGGTCCGCTCTGCTTGGCATGGGATTTCCGCCCGGATGATTGTGAGCAATCACCAGGCTGCGGGCCTGCAGGGCGAGGCCATGTTCGATAATACGCGAAGCATCGAAGACGATGCGCGAGCGCTGACCGAATTCGAGGAGGCTGTCACCGATCTGCTTGCCGCAGTGGGAGAAATACAAGGTCAGAAGGCGTTCGCGCGACGCATCGCCCAGATTCAGGATAACGTGGTGCCTAAGTCTCGGAGACAGGCGCGCCAATGGGGCAACAGCCGTTGGGGGCAGGGTAGGTGCCAAAGGCCATATGTTGACGGACTTCAGGACGCGTGCGCAGAAGCTCCGACCATCGGTGCCCGTCGCCTGGAATTCCAGAGGGCGGTTCCCCAAATCAGGATGATGAGTTCCAGCCATGACGGCGCGCGCATCATCACTGCATAAGCGAAGGGGGCGTATGCGGTATCTAGCATACGTACGACATGTGCGAGCAGTGCGATGAGCTGGGCACTGGCCATCCATAAAGTCCACCATCGGTTCGAGTAAAATGACAGGCCAACCAAGAAGAGCAGGACTGTCGCATCGATGGTAAAAAAACCCAGGTCGGTGCTGTCGTAGCGTCCGGGCCCTGCGATCGCCCAGCGATAGGCGTCGGAGGCGACGAACATGCCCAGCAAGATCGCTGCGCCGACCCGTTCGTCGGTTCCGCCTTTGCGCCAGGCAAAAAGTACCGCAACTACCAGGAGTATGATCTGCAGCGTGTATCGCACACGCTGCAGATCGCCACGGCCGCACCTGGATCGTCAAGCGCTTTTATGCAGCCATATCGACGCTTGAGTCGATTTCACCCTTGATGGGGGGGCAATAATCGTCATCAGAAACCATCATTTCGCGGCCCAGTGCGGCAAGTTCGCGGTGAACGCGAAGAAAATCGTTGCTGGCCTCCATGAGCGACTTCTGGCTCTGGATCAGCTTCGCCAAGGCGATCTGCCCGGCATGCGCAGGAACGAGACCTTCGTTACGTGCTGAAAGCATGGTCTGGAGCACGTTCGTGGTGGCCAGAAGTGCGGCATCGATCGCGAGTTCGGCGCTGGGAACTTCGCGGGCAAGCCGCATCGCGGCAACATTGACGGACATCGACATAAAACAAGATCCCCTGCCGCTCGGGCGGCGCCTTGGTTGACCAGACGGGGCTTTACTGGCGGAGGAGCGAAACCAGGCTCTGGGTCACACTCATGCCGATGAGGGCGACGACGGCAATGATCAGCGCAAAGACAATGATCAAGCCGACCCGAACCCACAGACTCGCCGGTACAGTTAAGTCCCGAAAGCCGGTCGGTGTTGTCGGCTGCTCCGGCCAGAAGGGATAGGGTCCGGTGACGCCTATATCTTCGAGCAGAAGCAGATCGTCCGACCCGGCTTCGATCGGGCTTTCGCCCATTGCGGAACCAAATGCGACCTGTGCGGCCGTGCCTGTGTGATTTGCACAGGCACGCACAAAGCTGGCGTAGGCGCGTGCCGTGTCGCCGCGGCGATGCGTACCCAGGCGCAAGCGCGCGCCTGCAAGGCGTTGGTCGACGGCCGAAGGCGAGATGCCAAGAATGCGGGCAATCTCTTTGTTGCTCTTGTGCTCGAGCAGCAGATCGAGCACTTCGCATTGCTTGTCGGTCAGGCCCAACAGACCTGGCTCGGGATTGTCAGTCGTGCGCTCCGACAGCTCCATCATGGCAATCGTTCTATACGAAAATGCGCGTCATCGTCGCATTGCATCCGGATCGGTTGCAATTTCATTTTTTTGGGCAGTGATGTGACTCCCTGCTTTCCACCAGCTGGGAATAGAGCTGGACCGTTTTGTTGCGCATGGGCGCGGGGTAATCAATGGCCCGAGAAGCGGAGCCCGTAGGGCGTAGCCGAGCAGGCCATTGATTATGCAGTTCGACGGCGAATGCCGCCGTAGCTTCGTAGCCAAGGGCTGAGTGCGGTCGCTCGTGGTTGTAGTCCTCCACCCATGCCGCGATCTCCACGCGGGCATGGTCCTTGCCGAGGAACAGCGTTTCGTTGAGCAACTCGTCGCGCATCCGGCCATTGAAACTCTCGACGTAGCCGTTCTGCACCGGCTTGCCCGGCGCGATGTAATGCCACTCCAACCCGATCTCCCCGCACCATGCCAGCACCGCATTGCTGGTGAGCTCCGTGCCTTAGCACATTGGGAAGCACCGTTTCGGGAGCCGCTATGGCCCTGCTGAAGACAAGGTCGCGTAGCGGCCGCAGGCTTCATCAGGGCAAGCCATGGCCGGCCAGCAGGTGTCTAAAGTGAAGTTGTCGAGACAACACTTTGGAGGCCGACCGACCATGACCAAGCTCTGTTCTACACCCGCCGGCGCTGTGCTGGTAGCGATCGATATGTCCAAGAACCGGCAGGAGGTCCTCATCGAGCGACCGGAAGGCGGCCGGCGCCGACGTATGACCGTCATGGCGACCAAGGAGGACTATGACGCTTTTGCCGAGCAGCTCGCTGCCATCGGTCGCCCTATCATTGTCGGGTTTGAGGCAACCGGGAACTATCACCGGACCCTCGCGCACCGCCTGCTGACCGCGGGGTTCGAGCTGCGCCTCATCTCATCGGTTGCCTTGGCCCGAACCCGCGAGGCGTTGCACAACGGCTGGGACAAGAACGATTCGAAGGACGCGCAGGTCATTCTGCACATGCTCCGCATCGGCGCTACCCAGCGCTATGTCGATCCGCTCGCCGCTGGCATCAACGATCTTCAGGAGCTGTCGAAGACCCACGAGGTTGTGTCCAAGATGAAGACCCAGACCTGGCATCGGATCCTGACCCATTACCTGCCGCTCTATTTTCCCGAGATCGCCCGCTTTGCGGGCAACAGCCGGTCAGACTGGTTCCTGGCGCTGATCGAGCGGTTTCCGACCCCGGCCAGCATTACCGCGCTTGATCGGGAAGCCTTCTCCGCGGAGGCATGGCCACTGATCGGGCGTAAGGTCTCCAAGGCCCGGCTGATCAACGATGTATACGAGACCGCCTGCAGTTCTGCGGCGTTGCCGGTGCCCGAGGACTCGGTCGCGATCACCATGTTTCGCATGGTCATCGAGCAAGGTCGCAGCCTCATCCACCAGCGCGACGAGATCGAACGGCTCGCCCATGCCCGGCTCGCAGAGCATGTCGATTACCTGCTGCTGCGCAATATCCCCGGCATCGGACCGATCAACGCACTGACGATCCTGGCTGAGGCAGGCGACCTTCGCCGCTTTAACCATCACCGCCAGTTCCTCAAGTTCTGCGGCCTCGATCTCGCAACCTGCCAGTCCGGCACGTTCCGCGGTCGCACGAAGCTATCAAAGTACGGCAATGCCCGATTGCGCCGTACATTCTGGATGGCCGCCCAGGTCGCCGCGCGTCAGCGCGACAACAGCTTCCGCGACAAGCTCGGACGATATACCGCCGGGCACGCGGACGATGCCGATCGCCGCCGCAAGGCGATGACGGCGCTCACCGCCAAAATGGCGCGCGTGGCTCACGCCGTCATCAAGACGGGGACAGAGTACCGGCCGTTCCTCGAACGGCCGGATGCCAGGTGGAAGGACCCCTCTCTGCAAGTGCCGTGAGGGCGCGAGAGCGACCCTGTAGATAATGTTCGGGCCTTCCACCTGGGTGCGTATCTCGTTTTAAGGACGGTGAGGACCACGGCTGCTCCGGCATCGCTGAATCCTGTGTTTGCTATGGCAGGAAGCGATCCCGTTGACGGTGGAAGCCATCTGGCTCAGAATGCATGCAGCGCTGATGTTTGTCGGCGCATAGATATCTGCTGGCCAAAACCCGCCGCTGCTTCCTGACCCAGGGCGTTGTCGCTGACGATCATGCAGGGCTTGCCACGTTCGGCGATCAGATCGGCCAGCCGCGCACGACACGGCGACCCGAGATCGAGGTGTCGGGCACCGCACGCAGGCACTCCCGGGTCACGTCATCGACGATGTTCAGGACCCGGAACCGACGGCCTGACGCGAGCTGATCATGGACGAAGTCTAGGCTCCAGCGTTAATTGGGTATTGCAAGGACTGGAGCTGGAGCCCGTGCACCAATGGCGCGACGCCTATTGCGCCGCGGCCGAACCGCCCGCTTCTCCTCCCGGTAATGCCGCTAGGTCTTCTTCCGGTTGATCACGATACCCTCTCGTCGCAGCAGGATATGTAGACGGCGATAGCCGAACCGGCGCCGCTGCTGCGCCAACTCGCGCAGCTTCGATCCAAGCCCGGCATCGTCATCCCGTTGCGACCGGTAGCGCATGCTCTTCCGGTCAGCGCATATGACACGACACGCCCACCGCTCGCTCGTCTTCTGGAATGCCTGAAGACGGGCGACCGCCTCTCGCTTGGCAGCGGGCGTCACCAATTGTGGGATGGTCCGCCTCCTTACGGAGCGAAGCGGTTGGGTGCATTCTGACCGTCTCATCAAGAAGGATCATTTATGGCAAACGTAGCAGTGGTCGGCATCGATATTGGCAAGACCTCATTCCACCTGGTAGCCGTCGACGGGGCCGGTGCGATCCAGTGGAAGGAATAGCTCAGCCGCTCCCAACTGATGCGGCATATGGACGGAATGCCGCAATGTCTCGTCGGCATGGAAGCCTGCTGCGGTGCTCATCATCTCGCGCGTGAGCTGTCAGCACTCGGTCATGACGTTCGCCTGATGGCGCCCCAGTTCGTCAAGACGTTCCTCAAGTCCAATAATAACGATTATCTCGATGCCGAGGCAATCGCAGAGGCCGTGCAGCGACCAACAATGCGCTTCGTGCCAGCAAAGTCGGTTGATCAGCTGTAACCGTGCTCTGTAGGCCGCCTTGCACGTCGCGGGATTGAAGCGCTGATAGCCGCTCCTTTTGATGGGGTGGCCTGGATGGACGATAGCGAGGCGGATCGAGCAAGTAGTCATATGAGTGGTCGTATGACTACTCGGATTGAGGTGGTCGGCCGGGTTTCCGGCCGCCGTCGCTGGACGGTGGAGCAGAAGCTGGCGATCCTGCGGGATGCGTTTGGGCCGGACGGTTCGGTTCGCGCGGCATGTGACCGGCACGAGGTCGGTAGCGGGCCGATCTATACGTGGCGGCGGCAGGCGATGTCGGGAGAACTTGCAGGCGTCCGGCCACCGGCCTTGCCGACATTCTCCGAGGTTGAGGTCGCAGATCCGGTCGTCCGTGATGGTGTGCCGCCGGTGCCACCGTACTGCGGGCAGATCGGCATCGAACTGCAGACGGGTGTCCGCCTGACCGTGGATGCGATGGTCGATGCCGACGCCCTTGCCCGGGTGATCGCCGTGCTCGGCCGGTGATCCCGCTGCCACCCTCGACGCGGGTTTACCTGGCCTGCGGCGCGACAGACATGAGGAAGGGTTTTGACGGGCTGGCGGTGCTGGTCCAGCAGGTGCTGGAGCAGTCTCCGCATTCCGGCGCGCTGTTTGCCTTCCGCGGCAAGCGCGGCGATCTGATCAAGCTGCTCTGGTTCGACGGCCATGGGATGTGCCTGTTTTCCAAGCGCATGGATCGCGGCAAATTTGTCTGGCCAGTGACGAAGACGGGCAAGGTCAACCTTACCTCGGCCCAGCTTTCCATGCTGCTCGAAGGTATCGACTGGCGCCGTCCCGAACGCACCGCAGCGCCGCTTCTGGCGGGATAAAAAGTCCTAGATTTGCGTGGTTTTTCTGGTGCGGGATGATCCACTTTGCTAGTGGGTCACGGTGTCGGACGCAGCCACTTCCAGACTTGATAAGGATACCCGGATCGCCGAGCTGGAAGCAGCCCTGGCGGCCCGTGACACGCTGATCGACACGCTGCGTTTCCAGCTAGCGTAGCTGCGCCGCATGACGTTCGGTCAATCGTCGGAGAAGCTGTCGGCCCAGATCGAGCAGCTCGAACTGACACTCGAAGAGCTCGAAGGCGAAGCCGCTGTCGCCGACGCCCGCAAGGATGCGCCAGCGGCCAAGCCCGAACGGCCAGCGCCGGTCCGCAGCCTTCCGCCCCATCTTCCGCGCGCCGAGCAGCGGATCGAACCGGAGGCAGGCCACTGCAATTGTCCTGATTGTGGTGGCGCTCTGCGTCCTCTGGGTGAGGACAGCGACGAGATGCTGGATGTCCTGCCCGTGCAGTGGCGCGTCATCCGCACCATCCGTCCCAAGTACAGCTGCCGGTCCTGCGAGAAGATCGTGCAGGCGCCGGCGCCGGTAAAGGCCATCGCCCGCGGCAAGGCCAGCTTCGCCACGCTCGCCCATGTGGTCGTGTCCAAGTTCGACCATCATCTCCCGCTCTACCGGCAGGCCGAGATGATGGCGGCGCAGGGCCTCGACATCGACCGCTCGACGCTGGCCGGGTCGGCAGGACAAGCCGCGCATCTTCTCGACCCGATCGTCTCCCGGATCCGCGAGGAAGGCTTGAAGTCCGGCAAGATCCACAGCGACGATACGCCCGTGCCGATGCTGGTACCTGGCAAGGGCAAGACCGCACAGGGCCGGTTGTGGACCTACGTCGTCGACGACAGGACCAGCGGATCAACCGCCCCGGCGCTGGTGTGGTACAGGTTCACGCCAGACCGCAGCGGTATCCATCCGCAGACCGAGCTGAAGAGCTTCACCGGCCTCCTTCAGGCCGATGGATATGCCGGGTACGAGAAGCTCTATGCTGGCAACCGGATTCAGGAGGTCGCCTGCTGGGCGCATTTCCGTCGCAAGATCTTCGAGAACCACCAGACCAGCCCAACGCCGTTGACCACCGATCTGCTTGAGCGGATCACGGCGCTCTACCGGCTCGAGGACGAGGTACGGGGTCAGCCCCCTGATGTTCGCAAACAAAAGCGACAGGAAAACACCAAACCGCTGGTCGATGAACTGCGCGCGGCCATCGACGATGCCTTGCGCCGCCTGTCGCCAAAGTCGGCGATGGCCAAGGCGCTCGCCTATGGTCGCAAGCGCTGGATCGCGCTGACACGCTTCCTCGATGACGGCCTGGCCGAGATCGACAACAACATCGCAGAACGCGCGATGCGCAGCGTGGCCATAGGCCGCAAGAACTGGCTCTTCGCAGGCTCGAAGGCTGGCGGTCAGCGCGCCGCTGCCATTTACTCGGTCATCGAGACGGCAAAGCTCAACGGCATCGAGCCACAGGCCTACATCGCCGACGTCATCGCGAAGATCGCCGGTGGTTGGCCTGCCTCGCGCTGGGACGAGCTCATGCCCTGGAACTGGGCAGCCGGAGAACAACCGCTGATCGCCGAAGCCGCCTAAGGCGCGGCCTGCAGGCCACGCTTACGATCAGCTCGATCTCCAAGCGCTAAACCGTGTGCGCGAGCGATTGGTGAGTCGTCGAACTGCGGTCATCAACCAGATCAGCGCCTTCCTCTTGGAACGCGGTATCGTGTTCCGTGCCGGCCGTCTGTTCACCGACGAGCGATCGACGCTGTCGCTGCGGATGCGAATGATCCTGCAAAAGCTCTGGAACGAGTGGCGTAGCCTAGAGACCGACATCGCCGACGTAACCAAGGAGATCGCGATGATCGCGGCCGATCACGAGGGCTGCCGTCGACTGCTCGCCATCCCCGGCGTCGGGCCGCTGGTCGCCACAGCCCTCGTCGCAGCGATCGCCGATGGCACCGGATTTAAACGAGGTCGCGATCTTGCGGCATGGCTCGGTCTTGTGCCCCGACAACACCACCGGCGGAAAATCTACGCTGCTCGGCATGTCGAAGCGCGGCAACAGTCACCTGCGGCGGCTGTTCTTCCACCCACGGCGCAAGGTCGGCAAGCCTGCACATGAACCGCGGCCACGGCCCCTGGCTGAGTCAGCTCGAGATGCGAACTCACAAGAATATTGCGGTGGTTGCGCTGGCAAACAAGATCGTGCGTATCAGTTGGGCGGTGCTCGCCCGACAGGAGGAATATCGGTCACCTGTGCCGATCGCCGCCTGACGGCAAACACCGCACGGAGAAGTCTGCAAGTCGAGGAGTGATGGCAAGCAGTCGATGGTGTCACGACCGAAGACTGGGTCAAAAAGCAGCCCTCCAAGGCTAGACCAATTGTTGGGCAGGACGTGCGCGTATCCCATCATGGCCAGGGATCGAGATGTCCCACACAGGCCGGATACATTTACGCAGACTGTGCCGCCAACCACATCTCACACTTGCCAGACGGGGGCGGACCCTACATTTTTTGCGAAAAGATCCTTCCGCCCGGCATTGTCCAGCATGGCCTCTGCCAGAGGCCGCTTCAGCTCGGCGTTGTCGTCCTCGAGCGCCCGCAGCCTTCGCTTCCGACACTTCGAGCCCGCCATACTTGGCCCTCCAGTTGTAGATTGTCGCTTCCGCTACGCCGCGCCGCCGAGCGAGGTCAGCGGTCTTCACACCCGCCTCCGCTTCCTTCAGAACACCAATGATCTGCTCTTCCCTGAACCTCGTTCGCTTCATCTGTCCGCCCTTGGGCGGTGTCCCGTGAGGGAACGCAGGGACGAACGATCTGCGATGGTAGTCAGATGGGCTGCAAAGCCCGCATCGAGTTAATGCAACGTTCGCCTCTTAGAGACCCGATACAGCACGACCAGGCTCCGGTCCGGCCAGTGCGGACGGATCCATGCAACCATTAAGGGATCAAGACCGCCTAGCTCTGCAATTACAAATCTAAGCTCCGGCTTGCGATGAGCTTCGTCAGGGAACCAGAGCCCTGCATCGAGCCAGACCTGCTGATTCAATTCGTCTCCAGCCCGGAGTCCGCGACCTTGTCCGGATGGACGATGCCTACGATCGCCTTCCATTCTGAAATAGTAAGATTGCCGAACGCCTGGGGGCGTTGGAATGCTTCACTTACCCAAGTCCATCTTCAATCTGCCGGACTTTTGCCAGAGCTTGGAGCGTTATCTGGTGACAGCATGGCCCGGGCAAGAATTGCCAATGGAGCAGCGCAGGCGATTGCTGCGCAATCGACGAGCCAATCGGCAAGTTCCGCATCGCGGTGGAATAGGGGGATCAACTGCAGAAGTTCGATCAATCCGCCAATTGTTGCCATCCCGAGCAAAAGCATGGAGGGGCGCAGCGCCGGGAAGGCAGGCGCCGCCAGGATTGTCAAGATGACGAAAGCCATCGTGTGTTGCACCTTATCGCCAAAGCGGCCGGGCAAGTCGGGCATGGAGGGCGTCAGCGCGGCGAACACGGTCACGGCACAGACAAGCGTAAAGATTTGCAAAAATACTGGACGTTTAAGCATTGAAGGACATCCTCTTGGGAGGAATGCGACAGCCTTGCGCATTACGCTGATAGAGGTTTAAACGGCAAGCCGGACCACAATGTAAAGCCTTGCTGAGCAAAACAATTCAATCGTGTCGGACCGTTGGACAATCAAGGTGATGGGTTCAGTTGTGCTATTTCACCAGCAATGGCCCCGGCCCGGTTTGTGGCCAAGGCGTGTGAGGGACTGCTCAAGATTCCCCCATGCACCGAGCGCCGTGACCTTGCCAGAACGATACAGCACGACGCGGATCATAGCCAGCGTTATGCAATAGTGTCGCGCAGAAGTGATCGGCTTCCTTTTCTGGTGCACGCACACGATTGCGGCTTTTCCCAGATGCTGACAGCAGACCAATCACCACGTCGGCAGTTTCGAGACGTCGGCGATGGCCCAGCACTATAAGGGCCAGTTCGTGGGCGGCTATGACGGCCAAAGCGTCTTCGTCCTCATTTTGTACCAAGCGCGCCGGTTCCTGGATGGTCTTGCCATCCGATTGCACGAGCGGCTTTGTCGAAGGCAACCTCCCAACGCGTTAGTGCAGGTAATCCTGGCATGGAGGGTGATCTCGAAAGGCGCGGGAAGCGCGGAGCGCCGTATACCCAAATGATGGGGCCTTGCGCTGGCTGGAGACAAGAAGGTATTCGGCATAGTTGGGCAACGTAGAGTCAAATTTGCCACAGCATCCGCAACGGGCAAGTGCGCGCCCTTTACATAAGCTATGCACTGCCCGGGCGCAGAAGAGATCGGGGTTGCAGCCTGCAAGGTAATAGATGACCGATGCCAGGCGAAGATCAACCGCCTTGATGGTCCTAAATGCCTAATACGTGGGTGACGCTTCGACCGATCCTGGGAGCAAAGGGCATCGCTGCGACGAGGCCACGGAAAAAAGGCAGGTCTTTGGCATGTGTATGTCTCGGTTGGCGTCTTTGTGCAGGGTCACGCTTTTGTCCTTTGGAGTAGTCGATAGGTTATCACGGCTCGAGTGCTGAATGTCGAAAGAAGGCCGCGCGCTGGCATGACCCCTTCATCGCGAGCGTAGCGCAACCGATTTTCATGCCAAAATTCTTCCCCTCATTTTCCGGCGGCGGGTAATTAAACGCCTGCCGCAGCTTCCAGCGCAACACCGGATCTACGCAATCGGCGATATTCGCGGGTGTGCCGATTTGTTGGCGAGGATACTGGCGCTCATCGAGAACGACGATGCAACCCGACGGCGAGCAGGCATAATCATCATAATACTTGGCAATTTGATCGACAGGGGGGCCGCATTGTGCCCAAATCCTTGATTTGGCCATGCAGATGGCGGCGCAGCGCTCGCTGAGGCTTATTGCAGGTAACCATGAACAGATGTTTCTGGCCAGCTTTGACGACAGGCTCGCCCTGATGGAGCTTCTGCAACATGGCGCGCGCGAAAGATTGCTCCGTCATTGTCTCGATCGCGCTGTATATGCGCGATGAACACTGGACGAAGTCATTTGCAGTTATTCCACTTGACCAACAGCGTGGTGCCAATCTTTGATGGATTTGGCCGAAGTTTCTGGTCTTTGATTTTTTCATAGGATAACAGTGAAGCGGTAAGCGCTGACCGCCTGCATGCGTGGGCGTCGTCTGTATCGAACCGGCGGCGCATACCGTGCACGATGACGATCTTTACCGGGAAAATTTGTTGTGCACTGACGATGGAGTCATTGCCATTGTTGAGATGCGCGCAGGCAACTGCTGCGGCCCTCGAGCAGCCACCCCTGTTCTGCGCCATCGACACACCCTTAACACATTGGGGCCATCGCAACGCTGTCGCGACAAGGCAGCGCCGCACACCCCACGCACCCCGCATAGCACCCCGGAGATGTCCTGCTCCGGGGTGCTTCTTTTCAGGAAACCAGCCCAAATGTTGCATCGGCTGACGTCAAGGCTGTCCCTCTCGGCCGGTTGTGCTAGCATCCCTTGGATATGGTTCGATTCATCACTCGCTTTTTCACCCCGTCACAAAGGCCCCGGGCACAATCGTGCCGGAGTGGGTTTGTCAGTTGCACAGAGCAGTGCCCTTGCTCTGTCTGTATGGAAGATTCCGTTCAGACGGAGGTCATGATAAATGATCTTTACGCTGGTTCTATCCAGGGCCGCCCCCGAAGTCCGGCTCGATAGCTGGCCAGGTCGTCGACTGTTGCTCAGCCTCGCCGACCCATAACATTTGGGCTGTCAATGGATTGACAACCGGGCGGTTTTACGTGGGAAACAGAGACTAAACCGGCCTCCTGTATGGACGGCGCAAGGTCCTTGCGATGCGCCTCCTTGCAAGCATGATCAATGCTTGCGCTTTCAGTAATGAGCAGTGTTTGCCTTGCAGAACGCCCTAAATTTACAAAAACCCCGTCACCCTGAAATTTGCAAGGGACGGGGTTTTCATTCGTCACTCGGACTGGGGTGAGGGCCAATAATGACGACGTGGCATAAGGAAGTTACCAAAGTTGTTCGAGGCTAACAACACGAATTTACGGGGAAACTTTAAAAGGGATATTGATCACGCCGGGCTTTCCGGACGCTATTTGGCTTCGGTGTCGCTGCACCTCTAGCCCGCTTTTGGGAAGCGCCTGAGTGTCATCGGTAAATCGCGAGCGGCGTTCTCGCTGGGTGGACACCTCAAGTTCGATCACGCCTATCGCCCGCGGTCGAAATTTCGCGTCATTTCCGTAGCTTGGAAAGGGAGTCTTTGACGTGGTGAATGCCTTGCCCCGCGTGACAATAGCCATTTTACGGGTCGTTCAAGCAAAGGATGAGTGAGCGCTGCTATTGTCGATCTTGGCGAACACGATTTGGCTCGCTTGCAAAAAATTCGTGCAGAGTTTCAGTCAATGACGAATCGCACATCAAACATGTTGTTAACCAATTATCTGCATCAGCATAGACGTCAGTGAGCCGTTGAGGCCGGAGTAAACTATGAGTCGTGTTTCCTGGGCGGACATTTTGGAAGACAGCTCCACGCTTTGGTCCAAGCCGAGCGGGCTGTCGCGCGCGCAAAGTCGCGTTCATCTTGCAATCGCTCAAGTCCCATTAGACCTAATTGCATTGACGTGCGGATACTGGTTGGCAAATAGCATTGTCCGCAAGCCCACCAGTACTCATTTCATGATTATGCTCATGATTGCAGTTAGTGTCCTTTATTATGTATCTGCAGCGGTCTTTCGAGCTTATTCGGCCGATGCGTTGATGAGTAAAGGTAAGTCTATCATTCGCGCTTTAGGTGCACTTTTTTTAGCAATGACGCTATTCTCATTTATTTTGTTCTTGATGAAGGCGCAAACAAATGTATCGAGAACCGAATTTCTGGCAGGTACGGTCATAGCTGCGATACTTCTCGTCGGATTGCGCTATATTTATGTGAATTATACTCTTCATGCCCTCGGTGGCTCACTTTACACGACAACCATCCTGCTCGATCGGACAAATGGAAACGGCAGGCCATTCCTTGCCCAGTCGCTGGATACGACGACGATCGACATAACCAATCAGTTTGACCCAGTTTTGGCTGGCCCGGATGATTATGGTGCTCTGGCGCGTGTGGTTGGCAAGTCGGACCGGGTTATCGTTAGTTGCGCCGAAGAGCGCCGTGTACATTGGGCATATGCACTCCAAGGCATGAATGTACACGCCGAAGCCCTGGCTCCCGAGCTTGAAGGTCTTGGTGCTCTGGGCATCGGCCGGCATGCTCGGCAGACCACGCTGGTTCTTGCCAAAGGCCCATTGGGCCTGCGGGCGCGGGTTGCCAAGCGCATGTTTGATCTTGCTTTCGCTTCAGCAGCTCTCATCATATTATGCCCACTCCTCCTGGTGACAGCGATCGCGATAAAGCTTGACTCCAAAGGCCATGTCTTTTTCCGTCAGCCGCGCATCGGGCGGCAGAACCGTGTATTCCATGTCTTCAAGTTCCGCAGCATGCACGTAAACAAACTGGATTCGGGAGGGCGCACGTCCACTGGCAGGTGCGATCCCAGAGTTACGCGCGTGGGCCGGTTTATCCGCGCCTCAAGCATTGACGAACTGCCGCAGCTCCTCAATGTCCTGTTTGGTGATATGAGTGTGGTCGGACCACGCCCGCACGCAGTGTTTTCCACAGCGGAGGAAAAGCTATTCTGGGAAATCGATAGCCGGTACTGGCATCGTCATGCCTGTAAACCTGGAATTACCGGACTTGCTCAGGTGAAGGGCCTGCGCGGAGCGACAGAAGCAAAAAGCGATCTGACAAACCGTGTCTCAGCTGACTTGGACTATATGAACAATTGGAGTTTTCTTGGTGATATTGTGATTATTCTTCGCACTTTCGCGGTCATTTTTCATAAAAATGCGTACTGAGCCACCCGGGTAATTCTTTGCAGGGCGGGCGTCTTTTCAACGCGCATCTCACGCCGGAGCTGCCCTTGCTTCAAACCCGATCATGAGATGCTGTCAGTCATGCCATTGGCGATAAAGGCATGGTTCCTGACCTGTCGACTGCAACGGCCCAGACCTCTGCTCGATGTGTCGTCACCCCCAGCTTTCCTCCAACTGGATTAGAGCTGAGCCGTTTTTTGATCT
>NZ_JBXUGN010000011.1:0-28930 GCF_057180545.1 Novosphingobium sp. HNCC26DJ243
TTTCTCCAAGCTGAAGCACTTCCGCCGCGTTGCCACCGGCTACGACAAGCTGGCCGAAAACTTCCTGGCCATGGTCCAATTCGCATCAATGCGCCTGTGGCTCCGCGTTTATGAGTCTACGCCCTGGGGTCCGGACCCAACAACAGGTCGTTCAAGGTAGCCGATCGTAAGTCACTGCCCCATCGAGGAAGCAGTGAGATAGCTGATTTATTTTGACTTTCCAATACGCAAGGTGCTCGGATCGAGCCTCTGCTTTCGACCGATATGCGCGGGAAGGCGCGAGTGGATAATTGTCGTTTGTTCGCGCTTCGCTGTGTCGGCCGCTGCGCTGACTGTGCTGACTCTTATGGACCGAAGAAAGCACTTTATCGCCGGCTTGTCAGATGGTCCTTACGTGGCATCTGGGAAGGCATCTTCAGCGCGCTAGCAGGAGCAGGACAGTCTCTTCATCGACAGCAGTTGCATCAAAGTTCACCGCTGCGCCGAAGGCGGAAGAGGGGGACCTTACTCATCTTATCGGCCGCGCGAAAGGCGGTCGCAGCCACGGTGCGGCTCTTTCGCGAGCGCCTGATGCAGGCAAAAGCGACCTGCTAGCACTTTGCGCGCTTCGATGCCGCGCTAACCGACCGGGGCTATCTCGTCGTAGGCGTGTAGATCATCGACACGACAGTCGTGCCAGAGCCGCAGCCGCGCAATACCGAAGCCGAGAAGATAACGATCATGGAAGGGCGTGTGCCCGAAGGCTGGAAACCAGCGAAGGCTCGGCACAAGGATCGTGACGCCCGTTCGTCGATCAAGTACATCAAGGCCAAGGTCCGTGAGGGTGCCGATCCCAAGGCGGCCAAGCCGGTCGACCTCGCCATTCCGGTGTTCGGCTACAAAAATCACATCACATCGACCGGGCTCACAGCTTAACGCGCACCTGGGATTCCAGCGCTGCCAGTGCCCATGACGGCGCGCGGTTGCCCGTTCTGATCAGCAAGCCAAAAACCGGCTCAGGTGTCCGAGCGGACACCGCCTATCGCCCGAAGAAGAACGAGGCGTTCCTAGCCGGTGGCATGTTCACAGCCACATCCACATCCATCAGAAGCGAAAGCTGCGGCGGCAACTGCCCGCACAAATAGCCAGGGCCAATACCCGGCGCTCGAACGCGCACAGGTTGAGCACGTCGTCGCCGGACAAAAGCACCGCATGGGGCTTGTCGTGCACACAATCGGCATAACCCGCGCCACGATCAAGACCGGCATAGCGGATCTGGCTTTTACAATCTCCAGCGCCTCACCTGGCGCGAAGGGCGAAGTGTGCCTGCATGATACCAAAACTGGCATCAAGAGACGCCGAGGACATGGAAATTACCGAAGAATACGCGGAAAATTCAGTCCTGCTATGCCTCCCCGCCTCGACCCGCTGTCACTCCGCTCAAAATCCATCGGTTATTCGAGGTATCCAGCTTAATACGGCAACGCAACGTTTTTCCGGATAAGCCCTTGCAGCAATTGCCAGTTTATCATCTGGCTTGGGCTTGAAGCGCAAATGGCGTACCAGCAATGCGCTCGGTCTACACCGCACGCCTGATCGCTCCCACCTTGTTTCCTGCCGTTATGTCCACTGCCGGCGATCCCCAATAACGGAGGCTCCTTCAGAGCGGAATTTGTCGACGCCGCCTAGTCAGACGCATTCAGTTCGGCTAATAGCAATCTAGCGGCCTATCTGGAGGAGTTACACGAATGGGAATTTCCCCCTGGCGTATTGTGGTGATCGGCTTTTCAGGTTTGACTGGTACAATGCTCTCGTCGTGTGCGCCGACCACCGGAGCACTTCCCCTTCCTGCAGCTCAGCAATCCGCTTCTTCGGACTACCGCCTGGGACTTGGTGACAAACTGCGGATCACTGTCTACGGTGACCGCGAGCTGTCAGGTGAATATCAGGTGAGCGGCAAGGGCGTGGTGACCATGCCTTTGATCGGTGAAGTGCCTGCACTGGGTGGGTCGGCTCGCGAACTCGAAGCGCGTATCGTTGAACGACTACGCAATGGCCAGTTCATTTTGAACCCCAGTGTTTCGGCTGAAGTATTTTCCTATCGCCCGTTTTACGTGATCGGTGAAGTTGCCAAACCTGGCGCTTATGCTGCGGTGGAAGGCACCACGATTCTTGGCGCTATTGCGACGGCCGGTGGTTATAGCTATCGTGCCTATACTAAAGAGGTGCTCCTGCGTCGCTCCGGCGAGGACAAAGAATATTCGGTCAACCCCGGAACGGTGCTTTACGTGCAACCGGGCGATGTTGTTCGGGTAGCCGAGCGCCATTTTTGATTTTGTGATTGGGGGGGCACGTCATGCTTAAGCGCCAACGAGCGCTCGCTGCGCCATTGTCGGTCGCAGCGCTGGTAGCAATGGGGACTATTGCGCGGGCCGAGCAACCCGCAGTGGCGGCTTTAGCCGAACAGGCACGGGCAACCGACTCGAGTATCCCACCCGCTAAGGTGAACACGCTGCCGGATGAACTCAAAGTTGCCAAGGCTGAGCCGATACTCAACCCTCGCCCGCCCCGGGGCGTCTCAATCGTCGATCGCAAACGCCCCGATTATGATCCCGATGGGGCCGCAATTGGATCTTACACTATATACCCAAGTCTTCGTTCGTCCGTGGCGGCAACAGACAACCTTTACAAGCAGCCAAACGGCCAGGGAGCGGTCCACTTTGTCAACCGGTTAGACTTGCGGCTGACGGCAGCACCGACGGCCTACCAGTTATCGGCGGACGGTTTCGTCCAGCAAACCAGTTACATGCAGGCCACCTCCGAAGATACATTTACCTATCGCATGCGCGGCGGGTTCAAAGGCGCGCTAACCCCGGATTTGACAGTCCGGGCAAATGCAGTGCGCGAACATGTTGCACTCCAGCGCAGTGGTGTGGGTGAAGTAGTCAACAATCGCAAGCCAACCCGTTATGGGCGAACCGGGTTTGATCTGTCGATCCGCAATGAGTTTCAGCGGTTGTCAGTCCAGGCGGCATATGCGCATGACGACACGCGCTTTCTAAGCAATATTGACCCGGCCGGTAATGCTCGCTCGGAACGGGCGCGCAATTTTAAGCGTAACGCTTTGGAATTGCGCCTAGGCATGGCACTGGGCCCTGACACCCAGGTGTTCGGTCTGGTCAGCCGCGAAACCCGCAGGTTTACTCTATCGAGCACGCCAACCCGCGACGTGGATATTAGCAAAGCGGTCGCAGGGGTTGAAGGCGACATAACACCGGTCATTCACGGTCGGATCGACATCGGCGCGCTCCGCACCGACTTCAAGTCTCCGACCATTAGGGACGCAACTGACGTTACCTTTGACATGGAACTGAACTTCTTTGTCACCGACCTCACCACAATTACACTTAGTGGCGATCGTCGATTACTGAACGTGGCCAATGCAGCTTCGGCAGCGGCGCTGGGCACAAACATTTCGGCGCGGGTCGATCACGAACTCTATCGCAATGTGATCGTTTCGGCCGAGGGTAGCTTTGGCGATGCACGTTACTTCGCTAGCAGCGCCAGGGCCAAGGCGTACGCTCTGGATGTCGGGGCGCAATGGCTGTTGTCCAAGCGGATACACTTGCTGGCAGGCGGACGGTTTGAAGGCCGTAATGCAAGCGGTTTTGGAGTGAAGCGAGATTTCACCAGTGTCTCGGCTAATATCGGCGTCCAGGTCGCCCTATGATGTGAGCCCGATCAATAAAGTGGGGCGGAATGATCCTTACCGCCACCTCTCCGGAATAATGCGTGACCACCGCACGGGACCACAAATCATTCAGATTGATGGTGTGGACCGATCTTGTGGCTATAGTCAGTCCACCATGACCGTTCAGAATGAGACGCAGTAGCGCGCCCTCCATGCACACCCAACATTGCGTTCAACCCTGCATTGGGCGCGGTGAAAGGGGTTGCGCCTGCTATTATGGTTAAAGTACTCCCTACCCGCAGAAGCTAGTGGTGGGGGCACGGCATCAGTCGATGCCCACAGTCGGGTTACGCAAGGGATCGATCAGTGTGTTTCGCAATGGCGTTCTGATGCCTGCGTGGGTCAATGCCTTCTCGACCGTTTACCGCCTTTGTTGATCAAAACACAAGTTTGTGCCTGCACGATCTGCAGGGACTGCAAAGGGGAACACAGTGCCAACGCTTTTTTCGGACCTAAAGCCGGTTCGGGTGCTTCATGTTACAGTTGGAACTGGCGCCGGCGACGGTTCAGTGAAAAACCCATTCCACTCGATCCAGTCAGCTGTGGATGCGGCAACTCCGGGCACGGCAATTATAGTCCACGCAGGTGTTTACCACGAGAACATCAAGATCAGCGACAAGCGCAGCGGGACTGCCACGGCACCGATCTGGCTCGTTTCTGGCGACGGCCCGCAAGCGGCCTCGATTGTCGCCACCAGCGCAAGCAAGCCTGTGATCCAAGCTTTGGGAGTCGATAACTACGTAATCGAGGGCTTCAAGCTCAGCGGTGGTTATGACGGCATCCAATTCTCGCAAAGTGGACGTGATTTCTCCAATCTTGTTAACAACGTGGTCATTCAAGGCAATTCGATCACCGACGTCGTCCACGACGGAATTAAAGTTGGCCAGGCCAACAATGTGCAATTGCTCGACAATAAAATCGACAACGTGGCAACGGAAGAAGGTATTGATTTCGTTGCTGTAAACAACGGCCTCATCGCAAGAAACGAGATTTCTAATGTCCAGGGCACGGCCGCAGCGATATTCGCCAAGGGTGGTTCTATCGGTATCGAAATCCTAGACAATTACGTCCACAATGTCCGAGGCGATGGCATCGCCGCCGGCGGCAATACGGCGCTGACATCATTCCGGCCAGGCGTGACGGGCTTCGAAGCCAAGAATGTGCTTATCGATGGCAACCGCATCGAAGATGTAGGCAAGCGCCCAGTCAGTGTGCGTGGCGGGACAAACGTAGATGTTACTAACAATCTGCTGAAGGGCAGCCCCAATTACGCCACTGCAGTCTACATTACCACCGGTAGCCAGGGCACGACGAATACCGTGGCGTCGCGGGACGTCTATGTCGCCAACAACAAGCTGGCGGCTGTCAAGACGCTGCTGACAATCGACCCTGGCAATAACAACGCCATCAGTGTGGCCAACAACACGACTGGCTCCTGGACTGACAAAGTTGGCCCGGACCCTTTACTTCTCCCTGCTTGGGCAACGTCGGCGGGCAAGCTGATTGAGCCAGTAACGGCTGTGGCAACGCCGGCCCCAGCTCCATCGTCTGTTATTTCAGCTCCTGCCCCTGCGATCCCCGCTGCCCCGACGCCGACGCAGCCCAGGGGCTCCTCGCAGTCCCTCTCAACCGCCCGTGACAGCGCCGCGGCCCAGAACACGATAACTGGGACGTCGGGCAAGGATCGTCTTGTAGGGACCGACAAGGCTGACATGCTAGACGGTTTGAGCCGGGAAGACATGATGGCTGGCGGGAAGGGCGACGATACCTATATCGTCTCGGGCTATAAGGACGTTGTGGTCGAACTGGACGACGGCGGTACCGATACAGTGGAACTGTTCGATAACAAATTCTGGCTTCCCGCATATGTCGAAAACCTGCTCGCACGCGCAGCAACTGGCTCGCTGCTGGTCGGCAACGCTTTGGACAACAAGATTGTCGGCGGCCTGAGGGACGACATTATCGTCGGTGGCGGCGGTCAGGACATTCTGGCAGGTGGCAGCGGGGCAGACCGCTTTGTCGTCGGCATTGGCGAGGGTTCGGACATAATCATCGATTTTGGTTCAACCGATCAGATTGTGCTGGAAGGCGCGCGATTTTCAAACTTCGATCAACTCCTTGCTGCGATGACCCAGGTTGGTCAGGACGTAAATATTGTGCTTGGTGCCACTGAGACGCTGACGCTCAAGAACGTCCAACTGACCAGCCTGACTGCTGCTCAATTCGGATTTGATAACTTGGCGGCCCCTGCTGCCAGTTCGAGCACAAGCACTACGTCGGTGTCCGGCACGAAATCAGCCGAATGGCTCGTTGGCGATGGCGCTAACAATTTGATTGACGGCGGCGGCGGCGGCGACGTGTTGGTAGGCTGTGCGGGTGACGACGTCTATGCGATCAGAGACGCATCGGATCACATTGTCGAAGCTACAGGCGGGGGGACCGATACCGCCAACGTCTATCTCTCAAACTACACGCTTGCATACGCGGTCGAGAATGCAATTGTCAGAATTGACACCGGTGTACGAATCGAAGGGAATTCTGCAAGTAACCTGATTGTGGGTGGCAAGGGCGATGACATAATCATCTCGGGGGGCGGAAAGGATGTCCTGACCGGTGGTTTGGGCAATGACAAGTTTGTCGTACAGAATTCTGACACAGGCAGCGACTGGATCATCGATTTCACAAGCGGCCAGGACAAGCTCGATCTCTCTGCCTTGGCAGCTAATTATGCAGACGGCCAGGTGATTACTACGGCTACCGCAGACGGTTTAGAGGTCTATTTTCATCATGGTGCGCAGTTTGAACTGGTGGCCACACTGTCAGGCTTGAAGCAAGTGAGTTCTGGAGACTTCATTTTGTAGGGATGGTTTACAGTATCTGAATTGTCTCGATCGCGCCCTATCAATGGCGCAATTGCCCGCCGCCTAGCTGGCTTATTTTACTCCGAATGTGCAACCTATGTTCGCGACAACTTGGGATTCTTCACGCGCAGCTCGTCTGGCACGAGGCGCTGATTGCACCATGGCAGAGGCCAGAAGGCATCTGTCGCGAAACAATTTTCTGTTCAGCACGTTCCAAAACTGCAATGCGGTGTCATTGCTTGGCCGCCTCCATTTCGGCAAAAGCAGGATCAGCGATCCGGATTGTGGCGGATTTCCGTTGAAAAAGCCGCTCTCGACTGAGACTTTCAGTTTCTGCCCACGTCATGCGAGAGGTGCATTTCCAGTGACTGACCGACATTGCCGGTCACAAAGTCAATCGCACCTACCCGCGGAACATGGTTCGCAAACAGCCTGAGGAATACCCTGATGGCACAAGCAATGCGTCGCACGATCATATTCCCTTTTGCCGGGGAAACCAAAGGCGGATCATTGCAATCCACGCTCTTGCTAATACGCAAGCTGCGTGAGCTTGGCATTGATGCTCAGGCAGTCTGCCACGGACTCGGCTTCGCCTACGACGAAGCCGTCAGGCAGGGCGTGCCTGTCGTGCTTGTCCCCGGCTTTGGCGGGAAGCGTGAAAACGAAGATCGGGCTGATGGCCTGCGCCCTGCCAACTTCCTCAGCATGGTTCACGTCTTAAAGGCCCTTCGCGAGCTGCGTCCCGCGTTGGTTCACCTCAATGAAAAGCGCATGGTCCGCACCTGGACCCTGCCCGCGTGGCTGTACCGCGTGCCTGTGCTGGTTCACTGGCGGACCAACTATCGGCCCAGTCTAAGCATAAACTTCGGACTCCGGCTGGCGCGAAGAATAATTTGTATTTCGCGCTTCAGCGCCAGCGCATTGCCCGCTTGGGCCAAATCCAAGAGCAGCGTTGTCTACAATCCGATCAATGCCCCGATATCCCCTGCCGAGCGTGAAGCGATGCGGCAGACCAAGCGAGCAGCGCTCGGGCTGAAGGCCACCGATGTTCTCATCGGATTCTTCGGCAATTTCTCGTGGCGTAAGCGTCCATATCTGTTGCTTGAAGCGGTCGAGCGCCTGCGTTCCGAACGGGGCAATGGCATTTTTGGCCTGTTGTGCGGCAGCTTGACCCCGCCTCACGATGAGCGCTACCTAAAGCGACTGACGGAAAGGGACTGGACCGATAGCATATTCATGCCGGGCTTCGTTCACGATGCTCCGGCTTGGATGGCCGCCTGCGATATGATCTTGGCTCCGGCGTTCGACGAGCCGTGGGGCCGCACGCTTGCTGAAGCACAAAGTCTTGGGATCCCGATCATCGCCTCTGCGGACGGTGGGCACCTTGAGACGATCATCGATGGGCACGATGGTCTTTTTGTCGATAACGGCGAGGCACTGCCTTGGACCAACGCAATTGGCTCGGTTCTCGATAGCCCGGCCTTGCGAGAGAAATTAGTCGCTAACGGACTCATGGCAGCGCAAGCCTTGTCGGTCGACAGCCATGTTGCGAAGGTCATCGCAATTTATGGCGAACTCGGCGTCGCAACGATCCGTTGATCGACCGTCAAGCGCGCGCAACATTGCACCGATTTTTCGCGCTAGTGCGCCGAACCCTTTTTGCATTGCGGTAAATTCATGTAAGAGCGAAACAACTTGTTGCACTCGATGTGGAACGCTGGGGGGCTGACGCAATCGGCAACACAGGCGCGAATGGGTGAGAGCTCTTAACAGGTGATCAGCCTGATATGGCTGCAAAACCAGGAGTCCGTATGACACGGATTGGTTATCTTGACGGTTGGCGCGGGTTCGCGATCCTCGGTGTGTTACTCGGCCACTTCTTTGATGTCCGTGGTCTCAATCCTGGTCGGTTGGGCGTAGAATTGTTCTTCGTCCTTAGCGGTCGCCTGATGGCCGAAATTCTTTTCGTCAAGCAGGTCGCCCTGCCCACCTTCTTTATGCGCAGGTTCGCCAGAGTCTATCCGACTTTTATGATCTTTATCTTGCTGGTCTACGCTTCAGATATCTTCGACGTGACTTTGGTGGAAGTCTTGTCCTGCCTCACCTTCACCTATAACTATTTCTACACTTCGTTCGCAACATCCATCACCTTTAACCATATTTGGTCTCTATGCGTCGAAGAGCACATGTACGCTTTGCTAGGCCTCTTGGCTCTCTTATGTCGGCGGAACGACCGCGATCCCGTGCCCATTCTGATCTTTCTGGCAGTGGCCATGATGAGCAATGGCATAATCCGACATGCGCTGGGCCACACATATTACGAATCTTATTGGCGCACCGATGTGCGCGGCGCATCGATCCTCGCGGGGGCAATCGCTTTTCTGCTAGTCAAACGCCACAACTTGCTGGCGCGCATACATGGTATGGTGCCGGTTGGGCTCGGTGCTCTATCAATTGTGCTCAACCTTGGGCGGGTGCCCGATCCGGTCAAATATTCGGCTGGCACCATATGCTTGTCATTCTGTCTGGCTCTATTGCCCAGCGCTCCCAGCCTCGTCATGCGCATTCTTGATAATGCACTCTTGCGCGGCATAGGGCTTATCTCGTTCTCGCTATATTTGTGGCAGCAAGTGTTTTTTGAATATGGCCGTGAACATTTCGGGACATTCTACTCACTCATCGGGGTCAGTCTAGCGCTGCTTGCGGGACTGCTCAGCTATTTGCTGATCGAGAAGACCACACGGCCGTTGACGCTCAAGTTGTTTTCGCGGGCCTCCTCTCGGTTGGCCTGATCGCGAAAATGAACCAGTAATCGCCAGACTCGTTGACAGCCAGGATGCCACGGCATCAGTGAGACTTATGGCTGACAGGAAGTTGCCGGCTAGCTTGTCGTAACGGGTGACGCTGCGGCGGTAGTTCTTGAGGCGGCAGACCACGGCCTCGACCCGCCAGCGATCTTTGTATCGGCGTTCGTCATATTGGATTGGGCGTTTGCGGTTGCGCCCTCCGGAGATCGCCGGGATCGCGCCCTGTTCGCAAGGCGACCCTGATACGGTTCGCGTTGTAGCCACGGTCGGCAATAATGCCGCCTCATCCCATTTGTTTCGCCAAGCAGCAAATAAGCACCCTTTACATCGGATGTGTTGCCGGCCGTTTGAATGAGAAGGTGTGGTCGTCCAAGTACATCGACGAGGGCATGGGTCGTAGTTGTTCGGCGGCCACGCGAGAGCCCGATGGCACTGGCCGGAGCCCTCCTTTTTGCGCCACCCGCAGAGCAGTGAGACTCGATGTAACTACTATCGATCTGGCCTGCTTGCGCTATCCAGCCTTCCCCTGTCAGCGTCGTCAGGATGCGCGTCCAGGTGTGCCCCGGCGGCTCCAACCATTGTATAACGTCGTCGAAAAGCGAATTCTGACGGGCAGTCCACCCAACGGCTACCGCATTTGAGCATGTAGATGGTGCCCCTGATTACCCGCCGATCATCGATCGCGCCGCACTCCGGGCCGGCTCTTCGGCAAGTGGGCTCAATCTCTGTCCACGCTTCTTCCGACAACCAGAACAACGAACGTAAAATTCCCAACAGGCTCCAGCCTCAGCGGAAGGCTCCCGCAATCAATGCGCTCGCAGATTTTCAATAGGCTGATCTGGTTTGGACCATCGTGCCGAAAATGTGGGCGTCGTTTCTCTCCGGTTCAATCTGGACACCTCGAAGAACTCAGGCTTTTGAGGTTTTCGCTGTCCGTTGATAGCTGCTTTGCGTCGGAATGTTCGTGAAAGGGGCGGCCGACCGCCGTTTAACCCGGTACTGATGTTCAACATCCTGGTGCTGCAAGCACTTCACTCGCTGTCGGACGAGGCAACGGAATCTCAGCTCAAGAAACGCCTCTCGTTCCAGCGCTTCGTGGGTCTTGGCTCATGGTATCGGCCGCACGAGAGGCGGCCGATACCACGGTGAGGCTCTTTCGCGAGCGTCTGATGCAGGCAAAAGCGATCGACTAGCTCCTTGCGCGCTTCGATGCCGCGCTGACCGACCGGGGCTATCTCGCCATGGGCGGGCAGATCATCGGCGCGACAGTCGTGCCTGCGCCGCAGCCGCGCACAGGTTGAGCACGTCGTGGCCGGACAAAAGCACCGCATGGGACTTGTCGTACGCACAATCGGCATAGCCCGCGCCACGATCAAGACCGGCATAGCGAATCTGGTTTTTAAAATCTCCAGCGCCTCACCTGGCGCAAAGGGCGAAGTGTGCCTGCATGATGCCAAAACTGGCATCAAGAGACGCCGGGGACATGGAAATCACCGAAGAATACGCGGAAAATTCGGTCCCTCTACGCCTCCCCTCCCCGCCACGCCCCGCCCCGCTCCGCTCAAAAACCCATCAGTTATTCGAGGTGTCCAGCGATATGGATGGCCGATCTTTCTTCCTGTGGCGGCCAGTCAAGACGCGCGATCTACAAACACCCTCTCCGCCCAGGCAAGCCACCGCTCCTGCCCTGCGTTAGCATATTCCCTTTTTCGCGCTTCGTATTGGCACAGGCAAACCAAGTGGTACACAAACTCTTTCCATTTTTGCTGCACTGCGATAGTCATGGAAAGACGATCACATTTCCAGCTTATTGCACCGTAAACCGCGGCCGACATGGCTTGCTCAACCTCAAGGATGGATCTTTGCATGCGCGTTACAATGATTGGATCGGGTTACGTCGGGCTCGTTTCGGGAGCCTGCTTTGCTGACTTCGGGCACAATGTGATCTGCGTCGACAAAGATGTTTCGAAGATCGAGGCGCTCAAAGCAGGCCGTATTCCAATCTTTGAGCCCGGTCTTGATCAACTGGTCGCTTCCAATGTCGCAGCGGGCCGCCTTAGCTTCACGACTGAACTGGCGCCGGCCGTTGCCGACGCTGATGCCGTGTTCATCGCAGTGGGCACGCCCTCGCGTCGCGGTGACGGTTATGCCGACCTTTCATATGTGTATGGTGCAGCCAGAGAAGTGGCCGGCGCGCTTAAGAGATTTACGGTGATCGTCGACAAGTCGACCGTGCCTGTGGGAACAGGCGACGAAGTTGACCGCATTATGCGGGACGCCAACCCAACCGCAGAATTTGCGGTGATCTCCAACCCTGAATTCCTGCGCGAAGGTGCTGCCATCAACGATTTTAAGCATCCCGATCGAATCGTCATCGGCGGAGACGACGAACGTGGCATGCAGGTTCTGCGCGACATCTATCGCCCGCTGTTCCTGGGCGGAAAGTCACCCTTGATCGAAATGAGCCGCCGGGGTGCTGAGCTGACCAAATATGCTGGCAACGCGTTCCTCGCGACAAAAATCACTTTCATCAACGAAATCGCCGATCTGTGCGAGCGCGTTGGTGCTGACGTGCGCGACGTGGCACGCGGCATCGGACTGGACAACCGCATCGGCGGCAAGTTCCTTAATGCCGGCCCAGGCTACGGTGGAAGCTGCTTCCCGAAGGACACTCTGGCCCTGCTCAAGACCGCTCAGGATTATGACGCCCCTCAGCGCATCGTCGAGGCCGTTGTCGCCGTGAACGACAATCGCAAACGCGCAATGGGGCGCAAGGTGATCACGGCTTGTGGAGGTGACGTGCGCGGAAAGAAGATTGGCGTACTTGGTCTAACTTTCAAGCCAAACACCGATGACATGCGCGACTCTCCGGCAATCGCGATCATCCGTGCGCTGCAGGACGGCGGTGCCATTGTGGCAGCGTGCGATCCCGAAGGTGTGGAGCAGGCAAAGCTGATTCTCGAAAATGTCGAATACATGAACGATCCGTGGGACGTCATCGAGGGTGCTTCGGCCGCCGTGCTGGTCACCGAGTGGGATGCCTACCGCGGACTCGATCTCAAGGCAATGAAGGCCAAGCTCGCCTCACCTGTTCTTGTCGATCTGCGCAACGTTTTCGATCGCAGTGCATCTGAGGCTGCCGGCCTCATCTATCATGCTGTGGGACGCTAATCCGATGCGTACAGTCATGGTTACTGGGACTGCAGGCTTTATAGGCTTTCATCTCGCCAAGCTGCTCATTGCCGAAGGCTTCAGGGTCGTCGGCGTTGACTCGCTTACGAGCTATTACGATGTTGATCTGAAACATCGTCGCCATGCTCTGTTGCGCGAGAGCAACGCGTTCACGGCCGAAGAATTCGACATCCTCGAGCACGAGCAGCTCATGAACTTTGCGCGGCAGGCCAAGCCTGACGCAATTGTCCATCTCGCTGCACAGGCCGGAGTTCGCTACAGCCTTGAACAGCCCCGCACTTACATAGACACCAACGTCACCGGCACGTTCAACGTGATGGAGGTTGCACGCGAGTTGGGAGTGCAGCATCTGCTTATGGCCTCGACGTCGTCGGTGTACGGTGCCAATGAGGAGATGCCCTTCGCTGAGGTGCACAAGACCGAGACGCCGCTGACGATCTATGCGGCGACCAAAAAGGCAAACGAAGTGATGGGCCATTCTTATGCCCATTTGTGGAATTTGCCAGTTACCATGTTCCGCTTCTTTACAGTCTACGGCCCGTGGGGCCGTCCGGATATGGCCTTGTTCAAGTTCACCAAAGGTATTATTGAAGGTACTCCGATCGATATATACAATCACGGCAACATGTTCCGCGACTTTACCTATGTGGAAGATCTGGTGCGGGGCATCCGCTTGCTGATTGATGCCGTTCCAGAACGGCCGCAAAGCAAAGATGCCATCACTCAGGGCGACAGCCTTTCGCCGGCGGCGCCGTTTCGCGTGGTCAATATCGGGAATAGTGACAAGGTTCGGCTCGAAGACTTTATCGACGCGATCGAAGCCGAGGTCGGCAAGAAGGCCATTCGCAACTACATGGATATGCAGCCGGGCGACGTTCCGGCGACATGGGCCGATGCCTCACTGCTACAAAGCCTTACCGGATATGCTCCGCAGACTGAGTTTAGGGAGGGTGTTCGGCTTTTCGTGGAATGGTACCGTGAATATTATGGAGTATGATGGACTGCGGCCCTTGGGCGGTGCCGCAACCCGTCGCGCAGGAGGCCCGTGTGGTCCTGAAAATGGCGATGTGCATACCAGCTTGTTGGCACCCCCCGTTCAGTAACCGGGAAATCGTTGTAAAGCTTGATGGAACCAATTTGAGGTAAGCAATGTCAAGCGACAATAACCTGACCCGAGCTGTCGAGCGCTATCTGGAGCGCAATCATCCTGCCGCATTCGGCTTTTGGACTGATGCGCACGATATCCCCGAAACTTCGATCCAGTCGCTTTGCGATGTGTTCTACATATTCCATATGCTTGACATCGCAGGCAAAATTAGCCCGGAAGCAGCGCAGGCCTTCGTCCGCCGCATTGCCACCGTCGCCTTGGCCGGAAGCCTTACGGAGCCGCCGGAAGGCGCAAAGCAGGTCAACGTTCACGGTACGGCATATGTGCTGGGCACTTTTCGTCTGTTGCAATTGGCAGGCTTGCTAAACGGCGAGATCGATTTACCAGGTCGGCAATGGGACATGTCGCAGCTGTTCGACGCGACCTGGCGACCACGCTGGCCAGCCAAGTACTCGCATCACAATTGGCGAGTGAGTCATTGGATCGGTGGATCGGTTTCGATCGTTGCCAACCTGCACCTGCTTTGCCCGACGCGGGCTGCGCGCGAGAACGTTCCAGCGCTCAACACGGTACTTGAGCGAGCCAACAGTCTGATTGATCCGCGGACAGGCGTGCTGAAGTGCTATCGTAGCGACCTGCTCCAAATGGTGTTCCGGAACCTCTATCGCCTGCGCCATGATCCGGATGCTGGGGATGTGGGCGGCGTCGTCCACCTGCACTGGGTCAACTACGCAAATGGAAACATGCCCTACAAAGCCAGGGGCCCGTTGCTTGCAACAGCCACGCGGTTGCTTGATCACCGCCCGTTCCAGGAAGGGCACCCCTACTGCCTCGACTTCGACGTGCTGCAAATCGTGCGCACAAGTCTGGGAGACAGTCCGGAGCCAGAACCTGCCCTGATTGAGCGAAGCAAGGCCTATGGGAACGATATCGAAAGTTATCTGCTGAACTCGATATCGCAGTCCTACTCCCTGCATGCATTGCCTGGAGCACTGGCAACAATGCATGAGGCTGCATTGCTGCAAAATTTACCTTTTATTTCACGTGACGGGGTTAGAGTTGTCGACATCATCAAGGATTCTGGCTGGATCTAAACAAGGCTTCCCCATGAACAGTGCACTCGATTCCAGACCCAAGATTTACTGCATCGGTTCGTTCATGAACGCCGCCGGAGCTCAAGAAGCACTAGTTCGCGTGTCGAAACAATTGCGCAGGCGCGGCTATGACACGCAGGTCCGGTTTTTTTATCTGGAAAAGGTTGCGTTTCGCGACGAGGCTCAAGTGAAGGTCATTTCGCCCGTCCCGCGCCTGAGCGCGATGGGTTATATCAAGGCCTTTTACAAGCTTTGGCGAGAACTCGTCCATGAAAAGCCCCAGGCAGTGATTTGCTTCATGCCACTGGGTTCGGTGCTCGGCACACTTGCTGGTTACGCGGCAAGAATTCCGATCCGCGTCGCTTCTCATCGCTCGCCCGGGCCGACCTTTGGTCGCACCATGCGACTGTTGGATCGCCTGCTGGGTAATACCCATGTCTACACTTCGATCGTCTGCGTATCAAAATCGGTGCTGGATTCTTTTGCCGATTATTCAGCGCGCTATCGCCGTAAGATGACCGTTGTTCAAAACGGCATCGAATGGCGCAAAACCTCTTTCGATCGCCACGCGGTCCGCGATCGCCTGGGTCTGCCGCAGGACCAGACGCTATTCCTCGCAATTGGCCGCCTGTCTTACCAGAAGAACTATTCTTTTTTGATTGATCGGGTCGCTGAAACGCCAGACATGCATCTAGTGATTGCCGGTGACGGCGAGCTCCGCCCGCAGATCGAGGAACAAATCCGCCAGCACGGCATCGGCCACCGCGTACACATGCTGGGCGTTGTCCCGCACAACGATGTTTATGACCTTCTGCCCGCAACGGACGTTTTCGTGATGCCCACACTGTTTGAAGGCATGTCGAATGCGACGTTAGAGGCCATGCACGCCGGACTGCCAATTGTATCGAGCGACGTCGTGATGCAACGCGAGGTACTGGTGAAGGACGATGGCACTGCGGCAGGTCTGCTGGTCGGGCTCGATGATCCCGTTGGATGGGTCAAGGCGCTGACCTTGCTTAACACGAACTCCGATGAGCGCAAGCGCTTGGGCTTGCTGGCCTTGGACCATGTCAACGCCTCGTTCAGCCTCGATTCGATGACCGATGGGTTCGAGGGCCAGATTCGCACAGGTGCCGTTGGAGCTTCGATGACTACGAGGATTGCGAACAGTGCTGCCTGAGCAAGTGCCAGATACCGTCATTACCGGGGGTATCCCGATCCGTCGTTTGAATGCTCGCCAATGGTGCGACCTGCTGGTGCATGATGTGGGAGCGCGCAAAAAAGGAGCGCTCAGCCGCCCGCGCGTGGTCACCACAGCCAATGGGCAAGTCATTTCGTTGTTCGCCAGCAACGCGGCGTTCAATGCCGCCGTGCTTTCCGCCGATCACGTCGCCGCCGATGGCATGTCCATCGTTAATGCATCGCGTAGGTTCACCAGCACTCCGCTGCCCGAGCGCGTCGCGACGACCGACTGGTTCCACGATGCAGCAACCACGGCTGCAGAGAACGGGATCACCTTCTACATGCTGGGCAGTACCCCCGAGGTCAACGGGGCTGCGATTAAGAGGATCAATGAACTTTACCCAGACCTTAAGATTGTCGGCTCGCGCGATGGGTACTTTCGTGATGACGATCTCGAGGCAATCGCAGAGGATATCGACCGATCGGGTGCCGACGTGCTATGGTTGGGGATAGGAAACCCGCGGCAGTTGCTGGTCGCGCACAAGCTGAAAGACAGGCTCAAGTCTGTCGCCTGGATTCGAACCTGCGGAGGCCTCTACGATCACCTGGCAATGATCCACCCCCGGGCGCCCGCGGTGATGCAGGCGCTAGGATTGGAGTGGGCCTGGCGCGTGGCTATGGAGCCCCGACGACTGTTTTGGCGCTATTTCACAACCAATATCCATGCGATGTGGCGGCTGCGGTTTCATTCGCGCACCGTTCACAATGCCTAGCGCATCGTGATTGGACCCGGTGATCCAGGCCGGGGAGCATTTTCGAGGTGCCTTCCCGATGTATTGGTCCACCCCTCGCCCTCTCGGCCGTTTGGCATGGTCCGTTCTGTCGCGCGCACTGCCTGTGGCACTGCTCGTCGGTATTCCCATCGGCTGCCACGCCAACGAGACCCCACCTGCGGGGGCCAATACCCAAGGCGGCGCCGTACCTACAGGGCGTATCTACCACGTTACCACTCTAGCAGACAACGGGCCTGGCTCCCTACGTGAGGGCATTTCGGGTCGCCCTGGCGTCGTTATCGTATTCGATGTGGGCGGGACGATAAGATTGACAAGTGATCTGAAGTTGTACCAACCGCACGTCACGATCGCCGGACAGACGGCGCCGGACCCGGGTATTACAATCCACGGCACCGTGCGCATTCGCACCCATGATGTGGTGATCGGGCACATCGCCGTTCGCCCCGGAGCCGGCGCTACGGCCAAGGAAGATTCCAACCGGGACGGGATCAGCCTCGATGGGAAACCCAGCGACGCGGACGATCACGTCTCGCGCAATATACTTCTCGAGAACGTAAGTGTATCCTGGTCAACCGACGAGCTTGTGAGCCTATGGTATCCCACCACCGGACAGATCACAATTCGCGACAGCATCCTTGCACAGGCGTTGAACAATGCAGGACATCCAAAGGGTGCACATGCAATGGGGCTGCTGATCGGCACCGGAGTGCAAGGGGTCGAGCTAACCGGCAATCTGCTCGCCGCCAACCGCTTCCGCAATCCGGCGATAAGCGAAGGGGCCAGCGTTCTCATGGCCAACAATTTTGTATTCAACGGTGGCCAGAACTTCGTTCACACCTACCCACGTGACATCAGTGCAGACACATCGATCGCCATTATCGGGAATGTGTTCCAGGCGGGCCCTGATACCAAGCGCAAAATCAAGGCAGTCAGCGTTGATGCCATGTCAGCAGCCCCTTCGGTCGACAGTATATTTCTGCATGACAACCGGTTCGACATCGGTCCACTTGGCACTGTCAGCCAGATCGCCCCTGCGGTGATGGTCTCCGATAAGTCGCCAGTCCAAAGCCTGTACACGGTGCGCCCGGTGGGTCAGGTCAAGGCCAGCGTAATGACCTATGCAGGCGCGCGACCAGCAAATCGCGACCCGATCGACAGGGCGATTCTTGCCGGCGTGGAGGCCAGGACATTGCGAATCGTAAATGCGGATCAGATCGCACCGTTGCCCGCTGAGATTAGCGAACGAGCTTGGGCCGAGCCTGCCCATCCATTCACTCGGGCATTGAACGGCCTCTTGGCGATAACCAACGCACTGTGCCGCGATCATCTTGCCATGGGCGGCCGCTCAAGCTCGACTTGTTCACGCTAACAGCTTATATTCGAGGTATTTTCTACAAGACTGCCCGGTAGATGTCTTCGATCCGTTCTGCATGACAGGCGATACTTAGTTCCCGGGCTTTAGTCTGGGCCTTTGCACCGACCGCAGCGGCGAGCGCGCGATCCTCAAGCAGTGTTCTGCATTGGGCTATCCATACATCGAGGTCATAGGGGTCGAGAACATAGCCATCCTGGCCATGGGTGATAAACTCGCGCAAGCCTCCGTCGGACGACACCAAAGTGGGCACGCCGACAGCCATCGCTTCCAATACATTGCGCGCCAGCGGTTCCTTTATGGCCGGAGCCAGGATCACATCACAAGCGGCCATCCAGTCCAGCACCGGACGGACGAATCCGGGCATGAAAATGCGTTCGGCCAGCCCCGCTACTGCAATTTTGCCGTCAATCTCGGTATCACGAGGTTCCGCCGGCGCGCCGCAGACGAGACCGTAAACCGGGCGCCCACCCACCACATCCCCTAAGGCGCCGACAATATCGGAAATAACATGAGCACGCTTGCGCTGGGTTAGGTTGCCAAAAACGCCTACCAACGCAGCGTTTTCGGGACAACCCAGCCGGGCGCGAATCGCAATTCGTGCCTCGGCGCGCATCGCCTCATCGTAGAACTGTTCCAGGGCGTTGAACTCCACTACGCACTTGCGTTGGACCCAGGGCGGCAAAATCTCCTTCGAATACGTCGAGACCGAGATAATGCGCCGTGCAGGCACCATTGCTGCCTGGACGGACTTGCCTGTGGGCAGCGCTGCGCGCCAGTGGGCGATCAACGGGGTGCCAGTCAGCGCAGCAGGCAAGGCCCAGGTCCGCAACATCGACAAATCATTGGTGTGAATGATATCGAACTTCTCGCGGCGCAAAAAGGCCAGGCAACCTGGCAGGGCGCGCAAGTGATCGAGGCGGAAGCGATCGGGCCGCGAATAGCCTGGGTGGCTTGAAAGAGCCGGCAGTTCGAGTGTGGTCAAGCCTCGCTGGGCGGATTCGTCGAAAGCGCGGCCTGGACCGTGCGTAGCGACGATCATTTCGTGGCCACGATCCTTCAATCCGCATGCCATTACGAGCGAAGACATGTTGCTGCCGCCGAAGCGGTCGCCGGTATAAGGAAACAGCACCTTGAGTGGTTGGCCCGATGCAACTGCCTGCATAATTTCCGCTCGCTTTCCTAAATGCCCATGATGGCGCGATAGCCGGCCACCGCACTATCGATGCTGAAAACAGCGGCGCGGGCGCTGACGGTGCGGCTGGCCTCCTCAGATCCGATCGTGGCGGCGATCGCGTCGGCCAGGCCTGCGGCATCGCCAACGGGGACCAGTGGGCCATAGCGGCCATGATCGAGAATTTCTGACGGTCCACTTGGGCAATTGGTCGCCACCACAGGGCAGCCACAACTCATCGCCTCGACCAGCACGTTAGGGAAACCTTCCCACCGCGACGAAAGCACCAGCAGGTCAGCCCGTGCCATAGCCGCGAAGGGATTGTCGCAAAAACCTGGCAGGCTAATGTCCCTCCGAAAGTCACTGGCCGCCACTACCGCTTCCAGTTTACTCCGTTCCGAACCTTCTCCGAAGATGATTAACCTGCCCTGATGGTGCCGGCGATATTGAAGGAAGGCTTCGATTAAAACTCTGAAGTCCTTTTGCGGATGCAGCCGACCGACCGCTATGATTACCGGATCGCCATCATCCTCAAGCCACGGATGCGGACTGGGTAGCGCAGCGCGATCGAGTATCGTGCGGTCGTAGACCGGGTTATGGACATAATGTACCCGCTCAGCTGGCAGTTTTGCCAAGGCCCGTACATCGTCCGCCACACCGTCGGACACAGCAATAACCCCGTCCGCCTGTCGATAGAGGCTCGGAACCATTGCAAAAGTCACCATCTCCCGCAGCCCCCGCGCCGTGGCACGTTTTTCCGAGATCTGGTTGCGCTCAGAAATGAAGGTGGGCGTGTTGCGGAAGTAGATCATCCGGGCGATACAGGTCGCGACGTTCACATGAGTGAGTGCCGCGAGCACGGCGCGCGGGGCCAGTTCCTGCACTTTGCGGCCGATCTTGCCGACCGAGGCCATTACAGAACGGCCATTGAGCACGTGCACGTCGACGCCAGTCGGTAGGTCCTTCAAATATTCACCTGCACCCTGTATTAACACCAGCGAGACCTTTAGCCCGGCATCTGCGAACCCCTTGGCTAATCGCAGCATCGCACGTTCTGCCCCTCCCCCGCGCACGTCATGCAACACGATCACCAGGTCGCAAGCAGTTCGGTCCACGTCTACCTCGCAATAAGTTAGGATCTTGGCCTAGCGCGCGAAGACCTGCTGCCGCTCTTACATTCGAGTTGGAGAAGCACACAACAGAAATGTTCCGCAGTGCAGCATCGCTATAGCCCTACGTTTCTTTGATCAGCACGAACCGCAATCTAACAGCCCGGCGACGCATGACAAAATTTATCCGAAACGAGCCGCCAATAATGCGGCGGCCTCGGCGCAAGTTAATGCTGCTAGTGAGGTTTCAGAGGCGACCCACTAGGCAGAAGGCGTGTTCAGTTTTCGTGCAGCGCTTGCCGCCCGGAGCAAAAAGGCCGTGTCAAGAACAGGCCACCTGGGGCAACATCGCCGTCCTCCGGTTCATCCCAGGATACCGGCGCGTACTGCTCCCTAAGTCTCGAACTCAGGTGACTTCGAGGCTCCAGGCTTGCTCGTCCTGCACGATCAACCCGGTTAACAGACCGCTTTTATAGGCGCCGGTATCAATTCCAATGCGGTTCGCAGTCACGGCGATGGTTTCGGCGATACTATGCCCGTGCACAACAACCTTGCCATGGAACCGCTTGCTTTTGAGGAATTCCGAGCGAATCCAGATCAAATCATCACGATATTGCGCTTCGAGTGGCACGCCAGGCTTAACCCCTGCGTGACAAAAGAAATAGTCTCCCGACGTCAGGCTGACAGGCAGGCCACGCATCCACTCTACCACCGGTTCACCTAATGCCTCGACCAGCTGATCGGCAAAGACCGCTTCGTTAGCATCTGGGTCAGGTATGGTCAGCCGGAGATTCTCGACAGTCGCATGACCACCGAGCTTCAACCAGGCACCAATCGCCCCAGGCCGACAATCGATGCAGTCGAGCAAGAGCGATTCATGATTGCCCATCAAAACAACGAAGTGTGGGTTGTCGCGGATCTCGTAAAGCGCGCGCAAGATCTGCAGGCTACTGGGACCCCGATCGATCACGTCACCCAACAAGATTATCTGCCTGTTTTTGGTGGGAGGAAGTCCGTTTTGCACCACCTTTTCGAACGCGTAGATCATTTCCACCAGAAGCTTCCCGCATCCGTGCAGATCGCCGATCGCCAGAATCTGCACGCCTGGATCGGTGCATGGCGCAGTGCGCCAGAATGCGTGCGGAATTTCCAAGGGGGCGAGGCGATATGGCATAGAGCCAACACTTTAGACCGGATCGCCGTTTGGGCAATCGCCCAAAGGCAATTCAATGGATCATTCTCTGACTCATAGTCACACACTTTTTGCCGCACGGAAAAGCCGGGGCAGACGAAATCAAGCTGACGGTGGAGGCGGCGCAAATCAGGAAACAACCCAAGCGTCGAACCTGAGGCATGCTGACTTTTCGTATGTCGATTTTGATCGGACTCTCGGAATTTTTGCAGGATGCAACATCCTACCCAGACATCGCCGCCGGCAGGCGGCGAACCAAACGCCTTTGACCGGAACCAACCAGCACAATCGGCATATCTATCCCGTTCCAACCACTAGCATGGCGGTAATGCGGTGGCCGTTTGAGAGGCGCTCGGCCCTGACGCAACGACAATCGTTGTGGGCTATTTGGTAGCTGTCCAAGTTTCGATAACAGCGGCCAGCCCGTCCGCTCACGTTCCTATAGCAAGCGTAAGCGGTTCAGGCATCACAATTTCCTGGCATCCGGTGTCCCTGAACTCCCTTATCACCTCATACGGGCCAAGAAGTCCTGCAATACGGTTACGGCGTGCCACGCCTGCGCATATGAGGTAGTTGAACGGCTGGTGCTGAAATTCTTCCACTTGCGTGGTAGAACCCCTTGCGTGTGTTAGGTGGCTCTGTGCAGAAATGGCACAGCGATTCGGATCGGAAGGCGGGCTCATCAATAATATTATGTCAGTTTCAACGTGTTAACACGCGCGACGGGAAGTTTTGCCGACCTGCTTCAGGAATCTCCCTGCGGCAAGGTCTTGCTGCCGGGGCTCATTGCTTTGCTGCTTACCTGTTTTCCGGGATCGGCCGGTTGGGCATCCGCGCAAGGTTACGCCGCCGACTCTGCTGAATTAGCTCCCGCCGCAGTTGACCAGACGCTTGATGCGCTTGCTGTCGGCGACGAACTGAAGCCCTCGTTTCTACAAGATCCCAGCAATCCAACAAGCAATAGTCCGGTACCGGTTACCGACCACCGAGCGGCATTGCGCGAGGCTTACTGGAACAACCCCAAGCTTCTGTCCGAGCGCGCTCGGCTGCGCTCAACGGATTACAAAGTGCCGCTCGCGCGGGCCGAGTTTGGCCCAAAGGTCGATTTTCGGGTGGGGCGCGGCTATCAGCGGACTAACCGGGTTTCAACTCTCGCCAGCACATCTGAGGCAAAGGCCGCGTGGATTACAACCGCTTCGGTTATCCTCACAATGCCGCTTTATACCTTCGGCAGGCTCGCTGCAGATGAGCGCTCGGCTTGGGCAGAGATTGCCTATGGCCGCGCGTCACTGCAGTCAGTCGAGGCAGATACATTATTTGATACGCTCAATTCCTACAACATTTTGATGCGCGACCGGCAAGGCGTCATCATTGCTCAGGACAACCTGAAACTCCTTGAGCAGGAATTGCGTGACAACAAGGCACGGTTCGCAGTCCGCGAAGTGACCATAACAGATGTTCAGCAGGTCGAAACGCGGCTGGAACAGGCAAGGGCGCAGCTCTATGCCGCGTTGCGGGAGACCGCTGCCAGCGAAGCGTCGTTTTTGCGCGTAATCGGGGGAGTGCCAGGAACGACCCTCGCGCCCCTGCCAGAGTTGGCCATGCCGGTGCCCACACTCACTGCGGCCTATGCTTATGCTGACAAGCACAATCCCGTGATCAAGGCGGCCTTGGCACGTGAGCGGGTTTCACGCGCCCAGCGCGATGCCGTCAAGGCGGCACTGTTGCCGCGAATCGACCTGTCTGGTTCTGCCCAGACCTCGATTGGCCAACCCTTCAACGCCCACCGTGAGACCGACTTTCGTGGCGAAGTAATTGTTTCAGGACCGATTTTCCACAGCGGTGCCAATGTGACACGGATCGCGGAGGCCGATGCCGCAAATGATGCCGATTGGCGCTTGATTGATAGCGCTCGCCGCGACATCCACAACGAAGTTGCCGATGCCTGGAACGAATGGCGGACCCAACTGGCCATGATCGATCGCTACAAGCTGGCGGGAGAATCGGCCGAGGCAGCGTATCAAGGGGCCCTGCTGCAAGAAAGGGCAGGGTTGCGCACCACTCTCGACGTGCTCGATCTTGCACGCGAAATCTTGCTGGCCAAGAGCAGCTACAACAATGCGCTCGCCGCCACCTTCACCGCCAACCTCCGGCTGGTGCAGGCGTTAGGCGTGCTGAAATTTGAACGGCTGTTGCCTGAGGATGACAGTTACGATCCCGAACAGCACCTAAACCAGGTCAAGAGCCGCAACGATTTGCCGATCGTTACGCCCTTGCTGCGCGCGATCGACGGCGCAACAGCATCTTCTTCGGCTCGTCCATCGCGCGATCCAGCAGCCCAAACCGGGATTAAGCAGGTTCTAATGGGTCCTCCTGCGGGAAATTAGGGTCGGATCCAATATCAGACCTTTCAAGGACACCGATCGTGAGTGCTGCCCCATCGAGGAGACAGTGAGAAAGCTGATTGCTTTTGGCTTTCCGATACGCAGGGGCTCGGATCGAGCCTCTGCTTCCGACCGATCTACACGGGGAGGCGCGAGGGGAAGATGGTCGTATGTTGAGTGAGATCGTCCACGCGCATCGCTGTGGCGGTCGCTGGGCTGAATGTGCTGACGCTTATGGACCGAAGAAGACGCTTTATATCCGCTTTGTCCGATAGTCCGTGCATGGTATCTGGAAGGGCAACTTCGACGCGCTAGCAGGAGCAGGACAAGCTCTTCATCAAGAGCAGTTGTATCAAGCTTCACCGCTGCGCCGGAGGCGAAAGAGGGGGCCTTGGTTCATCGTATCGGCTCCACAAAAGGCGGACGCAACATCAAGCTCCACGCCTTCTGCGACGAGAAGGGCTTCCCTGCGTCCTGCTATTGGCGTCCGGAAATGTTTAAGGTTGCAAAGTCGCCAAACATTGCATCGAGGCAATACCGACATCCGCCGAACTGGACGCCGACAAGGGATACGACAGCCAAGCTTTGCGGGAATGGCTGATCGAACGCGGCACCAAGCCTGTCATTCCGCCTAGCAAAAACCGCACGATCCAATAAGATCACGACCACGCCATCTACAAACAGCGCAACGTCGTCGAGCGCATAATCTGCCGCTTTCAGGACTGGGGCCGCATCGCCACCCGCTTTGACCGCAACATCAAAGACTTCATCGGTGCCATCAGTCTCGCAGCCGCCGTCACCTGTGGCCGTAGTGAGTCCCGATCCTATATAATAAGTCTCGGGACCGGGCAGCAGTAACCAGATGGTCCTTAGGGATGGAGAGGGCCTGAGAAACGAAAATTGATCCATCATCGCGCCGATCCGCGTGACGTTCTGACGTTCAGCGGATTGACGATACTGACATCAAGCGCATTTCTCTGCAACTTCCGCATTGGCCCGCCAAGCTTGATGCATCCGTATCTCTTCGGACTGAAAAGCACGGGTACCGGACCTCGTGCCTTCCCGGGGCCCCGACCTTTGCAAACGAGATCTGCAAGATCGCGCCTAGACGCATCACCAGACCTTTGTAGCATTTAGACGCGGGGAGAAGATCATTTCACCAGGGCCAACTGGCGATTAACGAAAACGATGGCATCGCTGGCCCTGACGGTCGCGCTGTCGCGCCGTGAACGACGGGTGAGCAAATTCACGAAAACCAGAAAACACCGCCGATATGGGAAGCAAGTGTAATGCCGTCGGTAAAGCCTCCTGCTTTCAAAGAATGACTCAGCAAACTTATCGCTCCAGGAGGCGGGTCATTAACGTACGCAAATCGCCTGACATATCTTCTCGCTCAAGAGCCAGTGAAAGTGTCGCCTCGACAAAGCCAATTTTGCTACCGCAATCGAAACGTCGACCGGCAAACGTTACTGCGTGAAACGGCTGTTGTCCGATCATCCGGGCCATGGCGTCAGTAAGCTGAATTTCACCGCCAGCTCCGGCATTCTGGCTCTCGAGGGTCCGCATCACTTCGGGTTGGAGAATATATCGACCGGAGATAATCAGGTTTGATGGAGCATCTTCTAGACGCGGCTTCTCGACAAGGCCGGTCACTTCCGTCAGCTGATCGTTAACCCTTGCTCCTGGCGATATCACGCCATAGCTCGAGACCTCGTCGTCTGGAACCTCCAGAACGGAAAGCAAGTTTCCGCCAACTTCGTTGTAGGACTCGACCATCTGTTTCATGCAACCCGGCGAACCCACCATCATCTCATCCGGCAAGAAAATGGCAAATGGCTCATTCCCAACGACGGCTCGAGCGCACCAGATCGCGTGACCAAGGCCCAATGGAACTTGTTGCCGAACTGTCATGAGGTTGCCTGGTGCTATGCGAGTAGGAGCGAGAACATCCAGAGCCTTGCCCCGCTCGGTCATCGTATGTTCAAGTTCGTACGCCGTGTCGAAGTGCTCGACGATCGCTGTTTTGCCGCGCCCCGTCACGAAAATGAATTGTTCAATGCCTGCCTCTCGGGCTTCGTCCACTGCATATTGAATCAGCGGCCGATCAATAATAGGCAACATTTCCTTGGGTATTGCTTTCGTCGCCGGAAGAAAACGCGTGCCGAGGCCCGCAACCGGGAATACAGCCTTCCGGATGGGTGTGCGCTTTTCGTGTAGCATTTACAAATACCTCGCCAATCGAATCTCTCAGGAGATATAGTAACCATAAAAAAGTTACAAACTGGTGAGTGACCGACATTCGTCCTTGGTGATATGTTCAAGATTCTTGAACGACAGTCAGGTGGTGCAGTGCAAGGCAATGCGAGGGGCCTCTTAGTGACAGTATTTAACAGACAGCAGTCATAGCCTAACGATCGGCAACTGCGGAGCTCGGTGGTGTGGCGCGTGTGGAATTTTGTGGGATTATACTCCACCGCTTACCAAAGGCTGTTGCGCTCTACCAGACCCGCACACGCGAAGGCGATATCGGTGTTTTGACGGCGTCGAGCCACTCTGAGAGTCCTCGCCTGACGATCAAGCATCAAAGCCCCTGTATGCCCCCTTGCCTGATCGGGTGGGCCGCGGCATAGTGGTCACGGTGATCGCATAAGCCTCTTGATTCGGATCACACCCGAACGTCCAGCAGTGATTGTCATATTCTCACCCCCCTCTGGCAAAATTTTTGCCAAGGGGTAATATTCAGCCTCATGTAAATCTCCGGCAGTTCGGAAAGGCGGGTACGTTTGTATCGCCGCTCATCCTGAAACAGGCACAGTTGATCCCGTCAGCAGCGATCGCGATGAAAAAGCACTCTAGCGTGAGAAATTGTGCAACGCATCGCGAAAAAGGCCGACGCAAACGGGGATGGCCCCTTGCTTTCTTCGCAAGTGCAGCATAAGCTGTCTGCAATCGAAAAAATGTGAGTTGAAGAGCCAAGGTCGCGCGAAAGTTGGAGCTAAACAGATGAACCAACAAGTGAGCGTTGCATTGGTGGCAGACCACCTGGATCTCGGTCGGCCAGCGCCCATCCCGAGGGACAAGCTTCGTCTGATTGTCGCCGCGTCGCTTGCGACGGCAGATTTCCTGTCGCTCTCTCTAGGCTATTTCATCACAATTTTCCTTTTTGACACAAATGATAATGCACTTCCATCCGCAAAGCTTTCGCTCGCGTTACTTGCGGTAAATATGTTATTCTCTTTTACATTAAGAACTTGCACCGATAATTGCCTAATAAAATTTTCAGACTCAATTAGAAGAGCCGGAGCATCGTTTGTACTCAGCCTCATGTTCATGAGTCTCATGATAGGGAATCTGACTCCAAATTTGGGTCATGTCGGCATCTTCATCACGAGTGTTACCGCGATTGCAATTGTTTCCATGATCGTTTGCCGGGCGGCGGTCGTTTCTTGGGGGAAAAAGCTGCTGTCAGGAACGTTATATTCAGTTTTATGCCTTTCTGACGGCAAATTCCCGACCTCAATTTCCCGAGATATGACAGTCGATTTGGGCGCAGCATTTGACCCGGCCAACGCAACGGCTGAGGACTATCATCGTCTTGCGGGCATACTCTCTTCTGCTGATCGCGTGGTCGTGCGCTGTGCACAGGAAAAACGAAGCGTTTGGACCCACGTCCTGCAAGGAATGAATGTGCATGCCGAGATTCTGGCGCCAGAGATGTCGAAGGCTTTAGCTCTTGGGCATTATGCCGGTCGCGCAACATATGTCGTTGCCAAAGGCCCACTCAACTTGCGTGACCGGTTGATGAAGCGGCTATGTGATATAATCCTCTCGGCGTTGGTCCTGATGGCGCTGTCACCGCTTATGGTTTTCGTAGCCTTGGCCATTAAATTCGAAAGCCCGGGACCGGTCTTCTTCGTACAGGACCGCATCGGTCGTCAAAACCGACTTTTTAAAATCTACAAATTCCGGTCCATGTACCACGGGAAATGCGACTTCAGCGGTGCCCGGTCCTCCAGCCGGGACGATGATCGCATAACGCGCGTTGGCCGATTTATTCGCAAGACAAGCATCGACGAATTACCCCAGCTATTCAACGTTCTGTTTGGAACTATGTCGATAGTCGGCCCTCGACCTCATGCGATCAGTTCTACCGCCAAGTCAAAACTGTTTTGGGAAGTAGACGCGCGCTACTGGCATCGCCACGCGTGCAAGCCGGGCATCACGGGGTTGGCTCAAGTTCGTGGTTTCCGTGGCGCGACGGTGCACGAGCGTGATCTCACTGATCGTCTAGAGTCCGATCTTGAGTATCTGGGAAATTGGTCGCTGTGGAATGATCTGATGATTATGATGCGCACGTTTGCAGTCGTCATGCATAAGAACGCATTCTAGCACTAGTTTGGCAGAAGCGTGAAATGCATGGCTAATAGGCTTCCACCGCAGTGAGGCATCGACGTGGCGAAAGTCGCGTTATTCGCTCAACGATGGCCTGTCGGAGGGCGCGCATGTTCGGTTCAGGCGGCGGTCGGAAGACTCTTTTTTTTCGGCCCGCCTGCGCGAGCGTTTGTGTTTGCAGGAAGGCATTGGCCCTCATTGTCATGAGAATATGGCGATGCTGCCCCTGATCTGATCCTGGAAAACTGGATCGTTTCGAGTTAGAGTCATTCGCCATGCTCTCCCTGGCTGGAGTAGCGAAAGACGATGAAGGCATCGAAGTTTTCTGGCGCCCAGAGGGCGTTCATCCTGGAGCAGGGCGCGAACGGCGTTCGAGTTGCGGACATCTGCCGCAGGGCCGGGATCAGCCAGGCGACGTACTGCAACTGGAAGAAGAAATACGACGGCATGCTGCCACAGGATATGCGCCGGTTGAAGCAGCTCGAGGACGAGAACAGTAAGCTGCACAAGCTCGTGGCGGATCTCTCGCTCGACAAGGA
>NZ_JBXUGN010000012.1:0-12738 GCF_057180545.1 Novosphingobium sp. HNCC26DJ243
CAAGGCGATCGACGATGTCGCCAAGGCGCTGCCCAAGCTGGTGACTGACTAAAGGCTTTCAGGACGATCCGCATCCCGCAACGACCAGTTTGGTCTTTCTGGCAGGCTTCTGCTGTGGGTTGACCACCGCGCTGTGATTCAGAAACAGCGACGTTGCATGCTTGAAGATAAACTGCATAATCAAAGTGAATGTAGGTTTTCAGAGAATTGCTATACCATGGATCGTAGGTTTACTGGATCGTAGGTTTACTTAAACGGTTATTCTAGAGAATGCTTCAAAAATTTCTAATTTGATTGCCATCGTTTATCGATAAACATAAGCCCTGTACAATACTTCAAATATTGTAAGTTCAAAAACAGAATATCTCTGGGAAATAGTTATGGAAAACGCCATGGATGGCCGCAAATTAAATCAAAGAACTTGCGTTCTTATTCTTGGTATGCACAGGTCTGGCACATCTGCACTTACTGGCGTACTTTCTAAGCTTGGCTGCAAACTACCTGAAAACCAAATGTCAGCCAGCGTCTCGAATGCGAAGGGCTTCTTTGAGAGCGCTACAATTCGCGATTTCAACGATGAGATTCTGGCGTCCGGGGGATCGTCATGGGACGATTTCACCGCTTTTAATCCGGATTGGCTGGGCTCTCCGCAGTCGCTCGAGTTCATCAAGCGATCAACCGAGGTGCTGCAACGAGAGTTTGGTGAATCGCACCTGTTCGCGCTTAAGGATCCCCGTGTCTGCCGACTATTACCGCTCTGGAAAGCGGCCCTTGACAATTTCGGATGTAAAATCGCTCCGATACTGATCGTTCGCAACCCACTCGAGGTTAGCCTGTCACTTAAGGCAAAACGTGGGTTCAGCGAACCGCTCAGCCAAATGATTTGGCTTCGATACGTGCTAGACGCGGAAAAGCACACACGTGGAATGGCGCGCCAACACACTAGCTATGACCTACTAATGGAAAACTGGGAAATCCTGGCGAGAAACGCTCGGACAACATTAGGGATGATATGGCCGAAACCGATTGCCAACGTGGAGTTCGAAGTTACACGATTTCTTTCATCAAGCTTGCGACATAACCGCCAGGATCATTTGGACATTCTTGGGCGCTCTACACTAAGCCCTTGGCTACGCGAGGTGTTCGGAATTTTCAATAGATGGGCTTTGGAGGGCGAGGACAGAACGGATTACGCAAAGCTCGATCAAATTGGTGCAGAATTTGAAGTTGCATCAAGTTCATTTGCACGCCTAGTCCGAGCGGAACGTGACGTCAGCAACGACATTCGAGCCGAATTGGTCAATCTGAAAGAGAAGCTCAGCGCTTCCGACTCGGAGCGCGGAGTGATAAGGGGACAGCTTCTAGCCAGCGCGGCCGCGCAGCAGGACCTTCAACGACAGGTTCAAGATTTGACCTCTCGATTGGAGAGACAGGCGGATATTACGGGTGACATGCAAGTCCAGCGTGATCAGTTCCAAAATGATCTATTGCTTGAACAGGCCCGGCTTGAGGAGCAGCTGCAATCGCAGCGCCTGCAGTTGATCGAAGCGTCCACGCTTGAGCGGGCCGCGTTCCAGACGCGGATGAAGGACGTTGCGGACGAACTTCAGGAACAGCGGCGCAAGACGACCCTGCTTGAAGCGGAACTCTTCAAGCGGACTGAAGCGCTGGAAACCACGGAGGCGCGGTTCGCCCAGACCGAAATTAGCCTGAAGAAGCGGCAGGCTGAGGCCGACGAGGCATGGACGGCCGCCAAAGCCGCAAAAGATGAGATCAACCAGACACGGACGGCGCTCGACAGCGTTGAGGCCGCCCGCAGTGGCATGCAGCTACAACTGACGAAATCCGTGGAAACGCTGCAGAAGCGGGAGGAAGAACTCGACAAGGCGCGCACGGCCCTGCGGGCGGCACAAGAGGAAGTCGAGACGCGATTCCGGGAACTGGCGGTGCTGTCGCGCATGGCAAGTGATCACGAGGCGCATGCCACACGGCTGCAAGAGGAGCAGAAGACACTCAAGACCAAATTATTTTCCGAGCGCAAAAACAGCGGCGCGCTGGAAAAGGACCTGCAGAGGCTCAGAAAGTCGCTCTCCTGGCAGATCACAAGACCCTTGCGCGCGATCGGCCGGGGATGGAAGAAACTGACCGGCGGCGGGCGCGCTCAAACCGCAAGGCGATTACGAAACAACCCGCCGGAAACTTGTTTGTAACGCAGTTCAGGGGCGAGCCATCACGAAGTCCCACCCGCGCTTGTCCACCGCGACGACTTCGTACCCAATCGTTTCAAGGTAATCCTTGGCCGAATACTGAATGTCGCCTTCGAGCACGACATCGTTTTGCTCGATTACGATGACGGGGTTGCAGCGCTCGATCGTTCGCGCTGCGCCCAAGAGGACCTTCTTCTCGAAACCCTCAACGTCGATCTTGATGTAGTCGATATCCTCGAAGCCGAAGTCATCGATCAGGCGGACAGGGACTGTCTTTTCCTTGGCTCCCTCACGCGCTGTATGGGTGCCACCGAACATGACGATTTCACCCGGTTCGTCACCGATGGCGCAGTTGAAATGGGTGACGCGGCGCAGATCGACATTCCGGCGGAAATCCGGCCAGAGATTAGGGTCAAAGGCATAGACATGCGCAAAGTCGAGGTGCAGATAGCGCGTAAACTCCCCCACGCGGCATCCGATATCGAGGGCATTGCGGAAGTTACGAATGAACGGCTTGCTGAGGGCATAGGTGAGTTTGCAGGCGTGCTTGGGATACTCGCGATGCCCATCAGGCGAATAGAGGAAGTCTTGCGCTGCCCACTCCGGCTCGTATGGATTGTCTTGCCATTCTGTCGGGTTCGGCAGGGCACGGTCTGACATGTTTCTTCTTTCCACAGCAGCTGCAGCTCCTAGCCGCGAAGCCGCTTATGTCGTGGAGTGTGTGGAAGGGCAAGGCATATGTCCTCCACTGACGATGCCTGAATTGCGCTAATCTCGAACTATATTACGCCCCATCGACGCGAAGGCATCTCAAGTCGGCAGGCTATCGGCCGCGCATGCTCTGTTGCTGGCGTGCGCGTTCCAGCACGGACAGAACCTGCGTCTGCAGGCGCTGATGGGTGTATTCCGCCCTGAGCTTCGCTTGCGCCCGCACGATCATGGCGCTGCGCTGCTCGGGTCTGCAAAGAAGCGACATCATGGCCTCCGCCCAATCGTGCGAGGTTGAGGCAAGGATGCCCGCCCCGTCCGCGCAGGCCCGCTCATAAACCCTTAGCTGCGAAGCGATCACCGCCATACCGGACAGCGAATATTCGACCCACTTGGTATCGGCCTTGCAGCAGTTAAAGGGATTGTCTTCAAGCGGCGCGACACCGATCCACCAGCCAAGCGAGCGCAGTTCGGGCAGGAAGTTGGCGTAGTCCTTGACCGGCGGCAGGCGGCGGACACGCGATCCGAATGCCGCAAGCTCGGACGGAATGTCGATCCTGCCAAAGATCTCGAACTGCAATTCCGGGACCGCGTCCATTACCCGGCAGATCGCAGGCACGATCATCGCAAAATCCACCGAATGCCCGCCAGAACCCATGTAGCCCGCGACCGGCCCGGTCGCAGGCGAGATCAGCGGATCGACGTCGGTCGGAGACACCGAACAGTAGATTTCACCCGCCATGATCGGCACGGAAAAGCTGTAGTCTGCAAACCGCTCCTTCAGGAATGGCGTGGATGAATAGAGGAGATCGCAAGCCTCGATGTTTGCCCGCAGTGCGCTGATCCGCGTTGGATCACTATAGACCTTAAGCTTGGCCGCCCCGAGGCTGGTGGGGACCGACAGGAGATCGTCGTCGATGTGAAAGATTACCGGGATGCTCTCTCTGCGCGCGCGCGCGATCCAAGCCTGACCATTTTCGGACGTACACCGCGAAAGCACGAGAAAGGCCGGACGAGAACGCTCGAACATCTGGTCGATCTCTGCGGGTGCCGCATCCTGCGAACCGAATTCCACTCGATAGGGGGAACTGTCCGTCTCGAACGGCTGTCCGAAGCTGATTTTCTGGGTCGCGCCGGGGCCCGCTGCGGTATCGGAGACGACCAGCAGCGTTTTCGGCACGACCGAACCGGTCAAGCCGCTCATGTCCCTGCCTCGACAAGCCGGTCGCGGGCCACCACGGCACGCCGTGGCGATGCCGCTGGCTTAAGACGAGGCGCGGTACGGCCCCGCGTTCCAGATAGCCCGGCGACGATCAGCCGCGCAAAGCGGCGGTAGACCTCCGCGGCATTGAGCGGCATGGCCTGCCGCGCGAGGAAGGCCGCTTGACGTTCGATGATCATCGAACGGCGCAGGCGCACATCGCGTTCGAAGGCCAGCCAGTCATCCAGCGTGCTGATCTCGGTCAGCCCTTCATAATTACGCGCATCCATGACGCCGCCGGGATCGCGCCAGAGCCCGACCGGAATTTGCGCAAGAACCATGTCGATTACGATCGAGGAAGGGGCTGAGATGCCATAGCGGTATCCCGAAAGATCGACCCGGAATATCGGGGCGTTGTTGATCTCGACGTTATCCGGAAGGCCGACATTATTCCTAAGGACATATTGGCCGCCAGGATGCGGTCGCAGGGTTACCTTCTGCCCGCGGGCGTCCATTTGCCGGCAGAAATCAAAGAAGATCTCCATGAACGATGCCTTGTGGTCGCCCGTGGCACGCAGGCGCACCGAGTGCATGTTTTCACACACGATGCCGGTCGCGGCAGTACCCCTTGCCCCTCCTTTGCGCACACGGTTCTGAAGAAGCGAAGACGGGCCAGTGCAGTAGATCTTGGCCCGCTCAGAAGCCACGAGCGAAGTCAGCGCAGGTCGCTCGAACCAGCTACACACGACATCGGCGTTGAAACTCACATCCCGGCCATGGCTGATCACGTGCTCACGGCTTTGCACGAAGCCGACGCATTCGAAGCCATGCTGCAGCGTGACCCGGACATACCCAGCCGGTGCGGCCCGGAAGACCGTAGCGACTTCTTCATGCGCTGGCAGGCTCGACTCGCTTGCGGCAAAGATCATGCCTTCTCGGCCCTCAAGTGCGGCGGCGGCCTGCTCGTGATCCGCGTAAAGATAGATCGCCGCGTTCAGGTCGGCGGCCATCAGACCGAGTTCCTGTTGCCACACGCCCGACGTGTCCCGTTTCATGAACCCCTGCGAGACGAGAAAGCAGATTTCGGCCGAGGCTTCCTGGGCAGTAAGATACGCGACGCCGCGGACAATATTGACGTCCTGTAGTAGGTTTATGATAAAGTAGATTGCCTTGCCTTTGATCAATTTCATCCCTGTTCCCTCTTGCTCACGGTCCACCCTTGTCTCGGCCCCATCGGAACGGTGCCAGTTCAGGAGTACAATTCGCGAATCACGGTCACCCGATTGAGGATCGCGTCCCACCGCGCCAGTTCTCCATGCAGGCTGCTGACAGGATCGATGGCGTCACAGCGGGAAAAGGGGCCGCGGATGCGTGCCGAGACTCTTGTGGTACAGAGGCTGCCAAAGCCTGCGGCCAAAAGGTCGAGCCCGAGGCCGATTGCCGCTTCGTGTGGCGATGCAGCCCCCTCGACTGACGGCATCGCGGCGAGGGCATCGCGGCGCCACAGGGCAAAGTGCCAAGTATTGGCAACGACCGGGTAGTGCGCACCTTGCAATGCGAGTGTTACGTCGGGTTCGGAAAAGGCTAGGCGCGGCGACCTGATCAGCGAAACACCGGCCGGGAAGAGGCCGCCCGATGCGGGCTCAAGCACGTTCTTCTTCTTGATGACCCGGTCGCTGACGACAAGGCAGCTCGCCGACGCGACCGTCCTGTCGCTCTCGCACATCGACCAGAGTTCTCCGAGGATCGCACCGTCCCCGATTTCGATCCTGTCGCTCAATGAGAGTAAGCGTTCACTGCTGAACATGGGGGCGACCTGACGCAGATCGCTGTGACCGGCGACCTCGATCCAGCGCCCTGCGCCGCAGAGGCGGTCCAGCACGTCGCGACAGCCGGGCGCATCGGGCCCGAGGCGCACCCCAATCGCACGATTGCCGCACAGGCCCAGCGCTTTCAGATCCCCGACGGCTCTTTCGAGCTGCATGACATCGGTGGCTTCGAGGAAGATGTCCAATGATTCGAACGCCAGGCTAAATCTGCCGGGCGCCGCCGGTCTTGCCGGGCCAGACAGCAGTTCAAGAGTTGGCCGGCGACGGAAGGCGATGGCAATATGATCGGGGGCAGAGCCGGACGGGCTGCCGCTAGACGCCTGCGCACCCATGGAGAGAAGAAAGGGCTGTCCGGCCGTTGGCGCGAGCTTTGGCGGGAGCACAACGGCCCAGCGCGGGCGCATGTCATCGAGGTCGACGACGAGAAATGGTCCTCCCCGCGGCCCGCCCCCTTGGCCCAGCAGCGCCCCGCGGACAAGAACTGCAATGGTCGGGATGCAGTCAGCCGGCAGGCAAAGCACCGTGCCTTGTGCAGCCGCACCGCCGCTCGCTGGCGAGCCCGCGCTCGCTTCGCCTTCACGCGGCTTCAGCTGGAACAGCGCGAAGAGCCACGCCGCGAGCGCATTGTCTGTCTGCCGCGCCTCGGCAGGCTCATCCGGCGGCAGCATCACGACATCGGCGATGGCGCGGCTGCCGCGGCAAACAAGGTGATGTAAAAGATAGGTCCGGCTAAGAGACCAGAATGCATCGACCGGATTGGATAGCGGCTGGTGCGCCTTAAGCTCTGCGCTGTGCAGCCCCTTCGGCAGAAGCGAGGGAAAGGGCAGCAGAGCGACCGCGCGAATCGCGTCCTCGCGATCGGACAGTTCGATGAGGACCGGCATGCAGGGATCTGCCAGTTCGAGATCCCAGAACACGGGCCCGGATGCAGGCAGGCAAATGTCTGCGCCCGCGGGCAGCAACCGCTCGGGCTCTGCCGGGCACGCCTGATAGGCACGCAGGAGCCATCCCTCGCCCACGGGTCCGTCTCCGGGGTTGCCCTGAAGCATCAGCCGCAAGAGCCCCGTATCCGCATACCACGCATTGTCGATGCGTGCCGCGCCCGAGCGGAACTGTGGGGGCGCGAAGGACGCTTCCGGGTTGGCGGGTGCGCCCACGATCTCGCCGGGAAGCCTGAACATGCGCGCATAGGCCGCTATCGCGCTTCCGCCATCCGTGGCCGTAAGTCCGCTCCGGACCACCTTCTGCGCGAGGGTGTCGAGGAGGAGGTGGCCCGCATTTGTGATCTCTGCCCTTGTAGCCGCCGGGCCAGGAACGACTGTGGCGGAATTGAAGCCCGGCGGACGATCCACGATCGGTGCCGCTTTGCCAGCTGATGCCTTGACCGGGCCTGTCTCGTAAGAGGTTTCCGCCGCCCGGTCGGTCGGGCGCACTTCGATCTTGGCAGCAGTCTTCTGCGCCGGGCGGGGTGGTGGTTGAGCCGGTCTGCCCATCGGCTGGCCGAACCGACGATAGTGGGCCCACGGATCCATTCCTGACATCTTCACATCCGGGAAAGTTTCGAGATACCAGGCGGCATCGAAACTGGCGTCCTTCTCGTTGGGTTTCATCACTGCTCGCTCTCGTTGAATTGCGGATCAAGACGACGCCCGCTCCGGGCAGGGGGGACACTTCAGGCGGCAGGACCAATGCCGTCGTTCCCGAATTGTCGGACAAACGGGAAAAAGGCATAGACGATCATCATCGAGCTTTGCTCAATTTTGCAAGGGCACCGGCCGCATGCGCAGCTGTGCGCAAAGCAACTTCGAGCGAATAGGGGGCGATCGCGAACGCGGAACCTGTTTCGAACATATCGCGCAGGGCCAGCAGGAAAAGGTTCTCGGCAGCGCGCAAGTCAATCAGGAGGTTTCTATCTTCGGGAGCAGGGTCCTGCACGTCGATCCGGCTGCCAAACAAACGATAAGGCTGGGCATCAGTCCAGTTAAGCACCTCGGGCCAGTCCGCCGGCTGTTCAAACGCAGTCCGCATCATGACGAGAAAATCGAACCCGGAAAGCCTTTCGATGGTCTCGCAGATGGCCAGGATGTCGAACCCGTCTTCGAAATGCATGCGCGCAGCGGTATCATCGGTGTACCGGAACCTGTTCTGGAACGCGACAATCGAAGCCGGATATCCAGCTTCGATATTCAGGGTGCGTGCACCTTTACCGCTATCGAACTTGCCAACCGTCAGCACCAGCCGCTCTGCGCCAGGCACAGCGACCGTCTCGACCAACGCGAGGGCACGGACGGGATCGGCGCCGGCACTCCCACAGCCGAAGACGAGGATCCGCGGCTTAGACATGCGGGCGCCCCTCGAATTCGATCAGCATCCGCCACGCCGCACCGCTTGCGAACTCTTCGATCGAGAACTGACTGTACGCCAGATGCTGCACCCAAGGCTGCCGATCGGGATAGACCGGCGTCTCGATCTGGGTGAGATCAGTCTGTCCGATCGGGGCCGCGGCGCTGGAAGCCGCCACGAAAACGGGTGTGCCCAGACAGGCTGCTTCGATGGCGACGTTGGAAGAATGCGTCACCAGAGCATGGGCGTCCCACAGCGCCTTGATGAGCGGAATCGACGCTTGGCCTGATACAGGCTTCTCGCGGACGATGACGGGCCGGTCCGTTAGGCCACGGAGTGCCCCGAGCGTCGTCGGAAGCCAGTCGGCGCAGTCATGCGCCTGCATAAAATAATCCGTTGGAGGGCACACGATGATATGCCGCCCCGCTCTCCTCCAAGGCATGAGCTTCAGATTGAGCTCTTCGGCACGGTTGGCAGGGCATCGTCTGATCTGCCCGGCTTCGTAGGCATTGCGTGTGATACGGTAGGACTTGCCATGGCCCCGATTGAAATAGGCATGATCGATGTAGAACCAGTAGCCGCCACGCTGCCGGGCTTGCGCGATGACCCGATCACTGCCGCGCAGGACGCCCCAAACCACCGGGATGTCGGCAAGCTGCTGCTCCTGATCTTCGGCATAGGCCAGCCGGCTACCAGTACCTTGAGCAAAGGCGCGGATCACCGGATTCCCCGCGCCGCCTCGATTGAGATAGGCGCCGAGCATCCAAGGTTCGAGCCTTTCCGGGTGTATGCGCAGCGCGAAACTCTCGCTTCGTGCCGTGCCACCTCCGCCGATGACGTCGATCCGCAGGGGCTGTGCGACTACGCCAATGCGGGACGGCGGCATTTGGACTGCAAACCGCTCATCAGGGGCAACGATTGTGCGGCGCAGGATGGTGGTCGATCCGGAATCTTGCAGGTGCACCGAGACCTGGAGGAAATCGCCGATCTGGGGGGAAGGCAGGCGCAGGCGTCCCTGCTCATGGATGGCCTCGAGCGGCGCGGCGCCACTTTCTGGCCCCGCAATCGTGATCGCTTCGTCCCGGGGAGCAGCTCGTTTTGGACCGGCTGCGTGGCCCGCATCGCAAGACGCGATCAACTCGATTAGCACGGCGTCCAGTTGCGCGGATGTGCAATGGGACCGGCCTGCCACCCAAGACCTGAAGCCGCTGCCGGGGCCTACAAAGCAATGCTCTGCCGGGAGTACGTCCGGCAGCGCCTTTCGTTGCAGGTCGGACAGACCTGACGGCAGCAAATATCCCATGATAGTTCGGGAAGCAGGCATTGCCTCGACAAGCTGCAAGCTCTCAGCTATAGGCAGGATCATCGCCAACCCTGCCCAACCTTCCCGCAGCGCCTGCTCCTGCAGCTGCGTTGCGGCAGACGGCGTGGGGGTAATCAGCAGGAGTTCGGCGCCCGCGCCGAAGTGTTCGAGCAGTTCCATCGCCCCCACGTACGCGACGATATCATCGTGGCAGCACACGTGTATGCACAGCGTGAGGCAAGGTGCTGTAGGCACGGCGGCAGGTCTACTGATTCCCGCGATCCATGCATTCCATCGCTGCCGTGCCACATCAAGCGCAGCGGAGCTAAACTTATGCAGGGCGAGGCGCGCCGCCAGCATCGCAACGGGAAGGGCGAGCCCCGTCATTGGGCCAGTCTCATGATTTCGCTGCTGAATTGGTTCCAGTCATACCGGGCGACCGTTTTGCTAACATCGGTCTCGTTGGCAAAGCTGGCCTCGATCAGATCGGCGATCTTCTGAGGATCGGCATCGATATCGAACAGGTAACCGTTCTCTCCGTGGCGGATAAGATCGGGCGCAAAGCCGGTCCGGCTCGCGACAGGAACGGCGTTGCACATCATTGCCTCGATCAATGGAATAGGCCCGCCTTCCAGCAGCGACATGGACAGGAACACATCGAACTGCGCATAGATTGACGGATATTCGCGATAAAGCGCGGAAACGTAGCGAAAATTGGGAAGGGCTTTCATTTCTTCGAAACGCGCGTACTGGTTCCACCGCCGCCCTAGCAGGACAAACTGGCGATGCGGAAGAAGCTTTATAACCTCCAACAGGCAATCTGGGTTTTTGCGCTCGTAGAATGAAGAGGAAAGCCCCACAACGCCTTCGCCACGAACGTGGGGCACAAACATCTCCGGGTCTCCGCCGCCCAGCACAACAGCGCCCTTGTGATAGGGCAAGCCACGCCGCAGCCAAAGCTGACGATTTGACTCGCAGGCGAAGAAGACCTTGTCCACCTGCTCCATGAGAACCAGAAGTTCGGCGACGGATACCGGATCTTCCTCGCGCGGGTGGGTGTACCAGACGAATATCCGGGAATTCGTCAGTACCTCGGGGAACTTGCTCGAATAAATTTCGAGCAGCGCATAGTGGCTAAAGAAGACGTTCCGCGCGACCGGTGGCGTGCCGGGGTGATAATGGACCTTCCAGCTGGCGGATTGTCGGGACCCGATTTCCCGGCAGATTGCATCGAGAATCCAACCCCGACCCTTGTCATGCACGACGAACAGCCAGTCTACCGATCCGTTCGGTTCGCTCCATTCCGCATGCGGTCCCGCCGTGATGGCCGACGGTCGCGCCGCGCCCTTGAGAACGGAGGGGCAATGGGCCTCCAGGCCGCTGGCCGCTAACTGGTCATACGTCACAACATCCACGCCGCGCCATAGAGCCTCGAGCCGAATCTGCTGCGTGATCGGAGCCTCAAGATTTTCGACGACAAGCAGCGCGCAACCGGCAAGGAGGTTGGGCGGAACTGTCACACGTGAGGAGAAAAACCGCGGAAGGACCCCGGCGCGATGCAGCACAGCGGCGAGCGGAGGAACCTCCTCAATCGCTTCCGTCGCGACGAGCAGTTCGTGATCTAGCCCTCCGACTGATTTCGCCTGCTTAAGCACACGCTCGGCAGTGGCGCATTCAAAACCGGTCTCAAGCAGGAAAAGGACCGTAGTGCCAGAAGGTCGGCGAGCTTCATTGACCGCATTGCTCACCAGTCGAAACCATACCGCGCCGAGCGCTTCTGGCGTGTAGCGACTGAGTATCGTTCTCGCTGCCGCTAGGCGGCATTCAACAAAACGCGATCGCATCGGCCCAAGCATCTGCTGCAGCAGTTCCGATGTACGGCCGGACGGAATCGCTGCGTCGAATTCCGCAACGGCAGACCCCTTTGGCGCGAGAACCGGAACTCCTGCCGCGAGGGACTGCAGAACGCGGTTCGAAGACTTCAGAGTACCGAATATGTCACTGCTTGACGTCAGAATCGAGAGGTCGGCTGTTTCGAGGAGCTTGTACACCGCCTCCGGTGACCACTGCACATAAGAAACTGGAAACATGCACTCCTTGACGAGTGCATCGTATACCGTCTTACTGTTGCTGACGACAATTAACTCAAGCGAGATCAACTTGTTGACCTCGCGCAAATCTTTGAGGAAAGGCTTGATACTAAATATTCCGAAATTGCTGTAGCTAGCTCCGAAATTGCCGAACCAAAGGACACGCCGACGATCCGTCTTCGGGACCGGAAGGGGAACTTTAGCCAGTGGTGGAAGACGTTTTCCGGTCACGAATTCGTCAGTAGCGCGATAAATCTCGTAAGTTTCAGCGATGTCGGGCACGACATGTATGGAAAGCCTTGTTGCGCCTACATCCCTAACATAGCCCTCGATCTGATCGGCCATTGCAGCGCTAGGAACAATGACTCCCGTTAAGCTATTTACAATACCTTGAAAATATAGCAAATTTATGCCGTCAGAATTTTTAGCGTAACGCTCATTCATAATGTCGTCACACATGTCGAGAAATGCGGGAATTCCTCGCGATTTTGCCATTGCTACAAGTTTTATTACAGAAGCGTCCAATCTCTTTACAATAACAATCACATCTATTTCATCAAATTTATCAGATATTTCTGAAAGCTTTGTAAAATACTCACTATTTGCTTGATTTTTGACCACTCTGGCGAAATGAAAGCAACGGTAACGAACTGATGCCGAATTAACATCTTCGGAATTCAGAAACCAGCCGATACGAATATTATGATTAACTTCAGTATTAGGCGCCTTGGCAAGCAAGACCGAAGATTTGAATTCCAAAGTTGCACCTTTTTGCACTGATATAATCCCGAGTCTGTTGTAAATATATGTATAGATGCGATTCACATGATCATTTTGCAGCAGCCCAGTATGCAAGCTGCGATGAAGGATAGCAAACTGACTTTCAAGCGATTATCGTCCAAGTTGGCCGTAATATTAGGCCGTGAACCCATATAACTTGCCGCCGTCTCAGCCCCATGCCAGACCTTTCCGCGATGGAGGAGGTCAGATGACTGAAATGCCATTCGTGAAGCGCAGGTTCGAGCTTGATGTCGGTGAATTGGTCGTCTGCTTTTTC
>NZ_JBXUGN010000013.1:0-11253 GCF_057180545.1 Novosphingobium sp. HNCC26DJ243
AAAAAAGCAGACGACCAATTCACCGACATCAAGCTCGAACCTGCGCTTCACGAATGGCATTTCAGTCATCTGACCTCCTCCATCACGGAAAGGTCTGGCATGGGGCTGAGACGGCGGCAAGTTATATGGGTTCACGGCCTAATTCAATTTCATATGACACGTCTTGGGCAAAATATATATTTTTGCGATTGGATATCCTCCTGTTTCTGTGTCCGCAGGCAATTGCTTTGATTTTTGGCGCGACATTCGTTCCTGCAGCATGAGCAAACTCTGTTCCCGTCTGACCTTGCGCTGCAACGAGGGCGGCGGTAACGTATGAATGGTATCAGCCAAATGAGGAAGTGACCTTGGATCACGGAAGCACTGTCGTGGCGTCGCAAGATCTTATCGATCTGTCTCAGATTACCGCCGCGTTCCGTCGGCAATGGAAGCTGATGGCCGGCGTTGCCGCTGGTGTTCTAGCTCTCACAGCAGCGGCATATTCGCTGCAAACTCCCAAGTATGCTGCAACCGCGAGAGTTGGCATCGATCGCCAGGCTCCGACCGAAATTGTCACAACGGACAAGCCTGCCCAAGCGGTCACAGCCGATTCCAATTCGGTCGATACCGAAGTACAAGCCTTGCGTTCGATCGATTTGGTCGGTGCCGTGGTTGATCGACTGGGTGTGCAGGGCAATGATCGCTCGGTGGCCATTAATAACCTCCTCAATAATCTGTCAATCCAGCGCGAAGGCTTGTCCTACGCGATCAGCCTGACGTACAAGTCTGACGATCCGATTGAAGCGGCTAAAGTCGCGAACACTTTGGCCCAAGCCTATGTCGATGCGCGCAAGGCCACGCGGACCCAGCAACGTGAAACTGACATCAAGCTTTTGGCCGATCGTCTCGATCAACTGAAGAATGATGCGATCCGCGCAGAGAGTGCCCTGGCAACCTACAAGGCAGTAAACAACCTAGGTAGCGCGGATCGTGCCGGGACTGCCATGGAGTCATCAATCTCCGATCTCACAGGGCAGCTCGCCCGGGCTCAGGCGGACCGCGCTGCGGCTGAGGCGCGCTCTGCGGGTGGCCGCAATATACAGGATTCTGCGGTTTTGCGCGAACTTCGCGCGCAGCAGGCAACGCTCAGCGCGCAAGTCCGAGACATGAGCGGCAAATTCGGCCCGGCTCACCCGGCGCTGACTGCCGCCCAGCGGCAATTGAGCGAAGTTGAGCGTCTGATTGCGTTGGAAACGTCGCGCGCTCAGGCCGTCAGCCGGGCCGAAGTCACGGCTACACGCGGTGCTGCGGCCTCGATTCAGAGTGCGATTGGCCATGTGCAGGGGAGAATGGCTTCAGCCACAATGGCGTCGGCCCGCCTCGCTGAATTGCAGCGCGAGGTCGATAGTGCCGAGACGCTCTATTCGGCCATGCTAGACCGATATCGGCAAAATTTGGCTGCGCAGGGCACAGAGCGCAGCTCGGCTTATGTGCTGTCGCAGGCTTCGGTGCCTAGTTCCTCGACCTCACCCAGCAAACCGCTCTTCGCTGGTTTCGGCTTGGCCTTGGCCATGGTTTCGGCGTTGGGCATGGCAGGAATTCGCGAAATCGGGGCTCGCGGATTTCGCTCGCGGATAGATCTGGAGCGAGCCACTCGGCTGCGCGTTCTGGGTGCGGTGCTGGACGTCTCCACGATCCGAGAAGCCCGTGAATATGCTGGCACACCGATGTCAATCGCGACTTACCTCCTGCGAGACAAGGGCACTCCATTTGCCGAAGCCTTCCGAAGCATCCGAGCAGGCTTACGGATCGGCCAGCCGTCACAGCGATACAAAACCATTTCAGTGACATCAGCTGTACAGGGCGAGGGCAAGTCGGTCACCTCGTTGTGCCTTGCCCGCTCGTTGGCCCAAGCCGGGGTCAAGGTGGTCATCATCGATTGCGATTTTCGTCGTCAAATGCTCACTGAGGCCTTCGGGTCACCTGACCAACCCGGATTTGTCGATGTGATCAAGGGTTCGGCCGATGTAGCAAGCGCGGTAGTAAAGGATGAAGCCTCCGGTGCTTATGCAATTCTTGCAGGTCAAACCACCCCCGATGATTATGATCTGATCACCAGCGGGACTGTGCCCACTTTGCTCGAAGCGCTGGGGGCGTCATTCGACATCGTGCTTCTGGATACACCGCCAGTAATCTCGGTCACAGAATCGCGGGTGTTGGCCTCATTGTGCGATGCCACCATCGTTGTCGTGCAATGGCAGCGTACATCGAAGGCGTTGGTTGAACGGACTTTGGCTGAGCTGGACGAGGCGGGTGCCAATGTGGTTGGTACTGTTTTGTCACAAGTCGATGCCCGCAAGACATCGTCGATGGGTTTCGAAGCACACTATTATCGCCGTTACGGTTAAATCTGACTTGGCATCGACCTTGCGCACATCACGCTCATGCAAGGCGGTCGCGGGTGGTCGACGGGATCAGAGCCTGGCGCAACTTGCTTTGCCAGGTCTGCACCGAACGGGGCAGCATCTCTGGCAAAGGTGCGTCGGCTTGAAGATAAACCTGCTTGCTTGAGGACATCGGATGCGCATCTCCAAGGACCGGCTCATTGAGGCTTTTGAGTATCTCTATCTGGTCTTTGCATTCCTGCTGATCTCGGACGCGCTAACGCCGCTGCTTTATGCCTTCAGTCGTGAAGATCTCGACCTTGGAGATAGCAATACGTCACGTCTACTTACGGCAACGGCAATCTATGCTGTCTCTACGTTATTAATCGTTCCGCGGTTGCGTGCGGTGTTCGATCTTCTTCTGAGGCGTCCCGAGGTTTTTCTATTGATCTTGCTGCCGATTATCTCGGTGGTCTGGGCGCCGGATGTTGGGCCGGTGTTCCGCAGGGCCATGGCCCAAGCGATGACCATCACCTTCTGCCTCTATGTGTGCACGCGCTATTCCTCAGCAGAGTTGTTTGATCGCTTGGTGGTCGTTCTTTTCCTGGCCATGACAATCAGTCTGCTGCTTGGAGCTCTTTGGCCAAGCATTGGCGTAACGCAGGAGGCGACAAACTTTGGTGCGTGGAAAGGCGTGTTCGGCCACAAGGCGATCGCCGGCCGGGTTTGCGCGTTTTCATTTTTTATCTGTTTGGTTCACCGCTCGCGGGAGCGCTGGATCGAGGCACTACGATATCCCACCCTGTTTGCCACCCTACTCCTTTCCTACATGTCGCAATCGCGAGCGAGTTGGATTCTCATTATTGCCGGTGCAGGCGCCACTTTCGTCGTGGCGATCCTGCGATGGAAGCGAGTATCAATCGGGCTACGTCTGACGATTTGCCTGACGCTCGTGGCGACGCTGGGCTTTGCAGCCAGCAGTGGTTTCGATGCACTAATCGAGATGATGGGGCGTGATGCTACAATGTCGGGCCGCACAAAGTTGTGGGAAGCCGCAATTCAGGTGGCTTCGGACCGGCACCCTTGGCTCGGGTCGGGGTTTCGCGATTTCTGGCTTGGTCCGGCTGTTTCCGAAGTAGCGCGGTTCAAGCCTTCATGGGTGACCATGCCCAATCATGGGCATAACGGCTACCTTGATACCTGGCTTGAGCTTGGCTGGGTAGGAGAGGCGGTGTTGTTGGTGTTCCTGGTACGCTGCCTCATTGCGGTGTGTCGGCGCTCGATGCTCGAGCCGCAGATACGCCAATGGTCCATCTTCGCGGTCTGTGTTTTTGTTTTTATTATTAATAACGTCAGTGCGAGCGTTGCTCTACGCCATACCGACTTGGCGTGGGTGATGGTATTGCTTGCCAGCCTCTATTCTGCGCGGCCCAGTCCACTGTGGATGCAGACCGATCCGACGCTGCGGCGCCCAGCCGAGCCCGACTCAGTTAAGGCGTCGTCTGCCGGCTGATTGCGGGTCGCAGCGCCGACGGACGACTTGTGGAACCCGGGATGCGTACGGCAGTACGGTAACGGACGTTCCATCGGGCGCGACGATAAAAACTCGCCCCGGCTAAGACAGCTGGCCACATCAAGGTCAGCGCAACGTCGGTCATGGTGTTGTTGATTCTCCATGACCCATAGAAAAGCGCCTGCATAGACTCATGCAGACATTCGACGAACAGCACTGTGCCGAGCGCCGCGACGGAGGCGCGGCGGGTGCCAAGAATGATCTGTGATGTGACGTAAATGAGCAGACCTGCGTGCATATGCATTTCGCCGCGCGAAATGCCAAAGGTGGTAACCAATGCCTCGGTGAATTCGTGATAGGAGAGCGAGACGTCCATTGTGCCTAATCCATTTGCGATGAGGACACCTGTGCCGGTCCACCTATGTGCACAGCCCTTAGGAATTTGGTTAACATCCCATTTTTTGCCATGGGGAGGGCCAGGCGGTGCTGAGCCCCCTCTTCCGCCTCCGGCGCAGCGGTGAACCTTGATGCAACTGCTGTCGATGAAAAGCCCGTCCGGAGCCTCTCCTGCCCACGCTAGCGCGCTGAAGATGCCCTTCCAGTGCCACTAGAGGTTCATCTGACAAGCCGGCTATAAAACGTTTTTCGTTCCATAAGAGCCAGCACAGTCAGCCCAGCGGCCGACACTGCGAAGCGCGTGGACAATCCCATTCAACAAATGACAATCATCCACTCGCGCCTTCCCGCGCACATCGGTCGAAAGCAGAGGCTCGATCCGAGCACACTGCGTAACCGTCCGGCGAGCTGCGCTTGCTGCTGCCGTCTGGTATGTCAGGAGGGCCTATAGGTCGTGCAATAGGGCGCGATTAAGACAGCTATGACACAGGTTACGGTGCTGACGGTGCGGGCGACGCCGCCGGGATTGGACGGATCAGGATCTCCTGGAGATTTTGCGCAAGGCATTCTCGCCGGGTGCCTGTGTGGCGGATGTTGCGCGCCGTCATGATGTTTCCCGAGGTTTGATCTACTTGTGGCGCCGGGCAGCCTTGCGGCAGGTTCAGGAGGTATTCGTTCCGGCGGTGATCGAGGACGAGCCCGGGACCACCGCCAAGACTTCAGTGGAAGAGCCGGAAGCCGCGATCGTGCTGGACTTTGCCGATGGCCGACGATTGCGGATTTTCGCGTCGGCCTCGCCCGAGCTCGCGGTGGCCGCCTGGAAGGCGATGCGATGATTCCGGCGGGTGCGCGGGTGTGGATCGCGATGGGCCATACCGAAATGCGGCGCGGGATGCAGAGCCTGACCGCGGTCCAGCAGCACTTCACCAAGGACCCATCCGGAGGTGATCTGTGGGTCTTCCGTGGCCGCTCCGGATCGCTGGTGAAGATCATCTGGCACGACGGGATCGGCATGTCGCTGTATGCCAAGCGGCTCGAGAAGGGTCGGTATGGGTGGCCGTCGGCGAAGGACGGGACGGTGTCACTGACGAGCTCGCAATTGGCTTGCCTGCTGGACGAGATCGACTGGGGTGACCTGTAGTATTCGTGGCGCCCGCAGAGCGCAAGATAGCCGATAATTCAAGCATTTCGGACTTGCTCGAGAGGTTGTCAGAGATTCACTCACGCCCATGGAAGCCGATGTTACGCCCTTCCGGATGATGCCGATGCGCTCAAGGCGCTGCTGACGCTGGCGCTGCAGATGGCCGACGCGGCCGAGCAACGCGCCGCCGTCGTCGAGGCCGAGCTGGCCAACGCGCGGGCCTTGGCCAGCGCCACCGAAGCGATGATCGCACATCTCAAGTTGCAGAACGCCAAGCTGCGCCGCGAGCAGTACGAGGCCAGTGCCGAGCGCACCGAGTGGCTGCTTGCCCAGTTCGAGCTTGGGTATGAGGATCTTGAAGTCGATGCGGCGGGAGAGGACCTCGCCGCCGAAGCCGCTGCAGCGAAGACGACGACCATTTCCGCGTTTGAGCGCGACATCAACGGCAAGACCCCGGCCGAACGGCTCGCCTCTTGCCAGGAACTAAGCGCGCCGCTGATGGATGACCTGCACGAGTGGCTGAACACGCAGCTCGCCAAGGTCTCCCGCAACCACGATGTTGCAAAAGTCATCAACTACATGTTGCGTCGCTGGGGCGCGTTCACCCGGTTCCTCGACGATGGCAAGGTCTGCCTCTCGAACAATGCTGCCGAAAGGTCGCTGCGCTGTGTACCTCTCGGGCGAAAGTCGTGGCTGTTCTGCGGATCGGATCGCGGTTGCCAACGTGCCGCCATCGCCTACTCGCTGATCCAGACCTGCAGCCTTAACAACGTTGATCCGCAAGCCTGGCTCGCCGATGCCCTGGCCCGCATCGCAGACCATCCGGTCAACCAACTCGACGCGCTGCTGCCTTGGAACTGGGGATGGCGCGCCGAGCCTGGCCTGGAGCGGGTGGCAAGCGATTTTGCCACTCGGGCATTTGTTGGCCGATATTGCTAATCGGGTTGTGCAAAGCTATGCTGCTTACGCAGCGCCAGAGTCATCGCTGATGATCGCCTTTTTGGTAATTTTTGTATTTACGTTATGATTGGGGGCAGATCCTCATATTGACGATGTTCACCGGAGTGCGTCTTGGCGGAAATTCGAAGCTCGGATGAGTTGCGTGCGGCAATTTCTCAGTTGCGCGGGCCGCTGTTCTATGTTGGCGGACTTAGTGCGGTACTGAACGTTCTGACGCTCGGCGGTTCGATTTACATGATGCTGGTCTATGACTCGGTCCTGCCAAGCCGAAGCGTACCGACGCTGGTGGGCCTGCTTGTGTTGGTGCTGGCGGTTTATGGATTTCAAATGACGTTCGAGGGCTTTCGTTCGCGGATGCTGAATGACATCGCCATTTCGTTTGATCAGCAGATGACCGCCAGGGTTCAAGATGCCGCCTTTGCCGCCCGGCTCAGAGCAGCTGGACATCCCTCTGTCGCCTCCAGTGCGGTGCGCGATCTCGACACAATTCGTGTTTTTCTATCAGGCCCGGGCCCAGGTGCCTTCATAGATGCGCCGTGGATCTTGTTCTTCCTGCTCATTTTAGGGATACTACACATCTGGCTGGCTGTGGCTGCGCTGATCGGTGCGTTGATCATGGCAGGTCTCACTTACCTGACGCACCGGGCCAGTTCCCAACCGACCAAGGTGAGTGCGCGTGCCGGCGTGGCGCGCCAGATTGCCTCGGATGAGCGCTTCCGCCATGCTGAAGTAGTCCAAGTGTTGGGAATGTCCGGTCGCCTGCGCAACCGCTGGGAATCCAACAACCGCGCTTTTCTTATGGCGCAGGATCAAGTGGCGCGGGCGAGCAGTTCGTATGGCGGTCTTAGCAGAACCTTTCGCATGGCGCTGCAGTCGATCATCCTATCGGTTGGCGCGCTACTGGTAATCGAGGACCGAGCTTCCGGGGGAGTGATATTCGCCAGTTCCATACTCTCTGCCCGTGCGCTAGCGCCGATCGACCAGATTATCGCGCAGTGGCGCAATTTCGAGGCTGCGCGTGACAGCTGGAAGCGGCTGGGCAACCTGCTAGCAACGATTCCGGCCGCGGCCGAGCCGCTCACGCTCCTGCCGCGTCCTCGGGCCAGCCTGACTGTCGAATCCTTGGCAGTGGCACCTCCTGGGGTCCAGACCGTAACCGTCCACGGCGTCAACTTCACGCTCGAGGCCGGGGATGCACTGGGGATTATCGGTGCCAGCGGGTCAGGCAAGAGCACGCTCGTGCGTGCGCTGGTCGGTGCCTGGAGGCCAATGCGGGGAGCTGTGCGTCTCGATGGAGCGACCTATGACCAGTACAGCCATGAGAAACTTGGAGATGGCATCGGTTATCTCCCTCAATCGGTTGAGCTGTTATCCGGCACAGTTGGTGAGAACATTGCTCGGTTCGATCCCAACCATAATTCGGACGCTATTGTTGCTGCCGCTACCAACGCCGGGGTGCACGACCTGATTGTCTTGATGCCCAAGGGATATGAAACACAAATCGGCTCGGATGGCGAGCAGCTTTCGGGCGGCCAGCGCCAGCGCATCGGTCTTGCGCGCGCGCTCTATGGCGACCCGTTTCTGGTAGTGCTTGACGAACCCAATGCCAACCTTGACACTGCCGGTGAAACTGCACTCGACACTGCGATCCAGGCAGTACGCGATCGCGGCGGGATCGTCGTGGTCGTGGCGCACCGTGGCGCGGTAATGAACCGTGTGAACAAGTTGCTACTGCTGACTGATGGCACGCCGCGGCTCTTTGGTCCACGCGATGCGGTAATGGCGCAAATCACAAACTCTTCCAAACAGGTTGGAGCATCGCCTGCAGATGCTTCTGGGGCCCGCGCTGCATGAATAAGCCACCGTCCATTCCAATCGTCAAGGATAACTACTACCTAAACAGAACAGAGGGGGAGATGTCAGAGCGGCTGCACCGGACCAAGCGGCTGTCATTGATCTGGATCGTCGTTTTCGTGATGTTAATCCTGCTGGGCGCCACGGTCGTGCAGGTGGGCGGGGCGGTAGTCGGGCAAGCGCAGCTCGGCGTGGAATCGCGAGTCAAGCAAATCACTCATCCTTCGGGAGGGGTGGTCAAGGCGATTTTTGTGCACGATGGACAAATGGTGAAGAAGGGGCAATTGCTACTTCAACTAGACGATGTGGTTTCGGGCACCAATGCTATGTTGACCAACGAAACCGTCGAGCACCTAATTGCGCAACACGCACGTCTGAGCGTCGAGGCTGCGGGCGGCAATGTGCTGGAATTTCCGCCTGCGCTCCTCGCCAACCCTAGTTTCTCCGCTCAGGCAGCGATCGCATCGGAGCGGCAACTGTTCCGAATCCGCCAAGACGAGCGAAGTAGTATGCGGAGCCAGCTCCAACAGCGGGTCCAGCAGCAGTTTGAGCAGATCCGGGGCTATGAAGCCCAAATCTCCGCACTGGTCAAACAGAAGGCCCTGATCGAGCCTGAGCGCAACGGCGTCAAGGAGCTGTGGGATAAGGGACTTGTCACCATTAACCGGCTCAATCAACTTGAGCGTACAACTGTCGATTTCGACGGCTCGATTGGTTCGCTTCGCGCGCAGATCGCCCAAACTCGCGCGCACATCTCCGAGACGCGCGAGCAGATGATCTCGTTCGAGCAATCGGCTCGGTCAGAGGCAGGGGCACAACTCGAACAGGTGAACGTCGCGCTTAACGACCAGCGGGTGAAGAGCGCTTCGGCCACCGATCAGTATAAGCGTAGCGAAATTCGCGCGCCCTATTCAGGGACTATCGACAAGCTGGTCGTTGCAACCGTAGGCGGGGTGATCGATCCCTCAAAGGTGCTGATGGAGATTATCCCGACCAATGAGGCCCTTCTGGTCGAAGGTACAATTAGTCCCGCGGAAATTGACCGCATCCGTGTTGGTCAGCCGGCGCGCGTGCGCCTTACAGCTTTTAGTGCGCCGACCACCCCTGAGATCCCTGGAAAAGTGGAGTTTGTCTCGGCCGACAAGGCGACCAATCCCACCACGGGGGCGAGTTTCTATCGGGTCAACGTGCGAATGGACGAGAACGAGGTCGCTAAACAGAATATCAAACTGAAGCCGGGGATGCCGGCTGAACTATTCATCAGCACTGGTGACCGTTCGCTCATTTCTTATATTTTCAAACCCCTCCAAGACCAGTTCCAGCGAGCTTTCCGCGACTGAACCGAGTTGAAACTGAAGCGGGATCCTTCAGAAAGCTCAATCATCTTAAAAGGCAGCCGACAGCGCGTGTCGTTGCTTTTTCGGCCAGACGATGGAGATGAATAGCCAATCGAACTGCGCCTTGCGGTTCGTGCCGAATTCGAATGGCGGAATTGGCATTTGGAACGTTCCAACTCTTTCGCCACCGATGCTGAAATGTAGCATCCAATTTTGACAAGGTTTTGGAAGTGAGATGTCCTAGGTTGATACAGCTGCGAGCTGGGCGACGTCGCGCGACGTAGCATTATGGATCGCTGGGTCGGACTATGATAGTCGGCAAGTAAGTCCTGAGCCCCTAAGGGCTTTTAGGGATGAGTCGGGGTTACTCGATCGGCGTTGAATCTAGGAGGAAGTTTTGCGGTTAGCGCAACTGGATACGGTACGCATGATCGCGATCGGACTCGTCATTTGCGAGCACTATGGCGGCTCGGTTGTACGAAACAATTTTCCGATCGGCCCGGGTTCACTAGGGGTGAGTCTGTTTTTCTGCTTGAGCGGATTTCTCATCACCTCGATTTTGCTGGCCGAGTTCAACTCGGGCGCGCCACGGCCAACCGTGTGGTTCAATTTTTACGTTCGGCGCTTCCTGCGCCTGGTCCCTGCCTTCTGGACCTGGATCGCGATCTTGACACTGCTAAAAATCGAACCGATCGCCAGCTCCTGGCCATGGCATGCTAGCTATCTCACAAATGTGTGGATCGCGATGGGTCATCCCATGAACGATTTCTGGAGCTTGGCAGTCGAGGAGCAGTTTTACATTTTCTGGCCGTTTGTTATTGCCTTCACCCCGCGCAAATTTCTGTTGTGGGTGATAACTGCTGCAACGATTTATTTTTCCGTCATTTTCAAAGGGGTGGCTGTCTTTAAGGGGATCGACCCGAACACGATCCAGCCCTTATTATTTACCAATCTGACCGAGCTCGGTGTCGGCTCGCTTCTGGGTGCTGTCAGCTTCCGCAAAGGCAAAGCATTCGATTTTACTTGGTACACGCCGAACGTTGAACGCGTGAGTGCAGTCGTTGGTGCAATCGGTCTGATTGCAGCGGTGGCGGCTTGGTACATATGGGGCAAGGGCGGGCCCTATCGCTACTACGTGAATGATTTCATCTGTACGCTGCCATTCGTATGGTTGATCATGAAGGCATCGACCGGATTCACGGGATTTTCGGGAAAGATTTTTGACAATGCTGCACTGCAGTATATCGGTCGTATATCCTACGGATTATATCTTACGCATAATTTCGTACCCGACATCATTGAGCAGTATTTACCGCCTATGCCCCGCCTGATGTTTGGTGTGCTCTCGATTACGACATCGTTTGCCATTTCAGCGCTATCGTGGAAGTATTTTGAGCGCCCAATCCTCGGCTTAAAGGATCGGTTTAAGCGATATGGAGACGATAAGCCTGAAGGCGCTGGCGTAAAGACTGTTACCAATTAGAATGTTTCTATTCGGTGGCGCTGAGTGTCTGGCTTTTTTGCTGTTTTCGGTCGTGCATAAATTGCACCGACATTTGCAGTGCTGTTGCCAGTGTGCTTTTTGTCACTGACAGGGCGCGATGAATTTTCCAAATAATAGTACGGCCGCGAGCCGTGGCGGACTGGCATCTGGCCTCGTGCGGGTGTATGCTGCGCTGCGAAGGAGTC
>NZ_JBXUGN010000014.1:0-7511 GCF_057180545.1 Novosphingobium sp. HNCC26DJ243
GCGGCGGTGCCAAGGCCCGAACCCAGCGCGCGAAGGCCATCGAAGTCCATCGGCGCATCCCAGATTTCGGACGCGGGCACCAGCGGCACCGACGATCCGCCGGGGATCACGGCGAGCAGGTTGTCCTTGCCGCCACGGATGCCGCCGCAATGCTTCTCGATCAGCTCGCTGAACGGAATGCTCATCTCTTCCTCGACGACGCAGGGCCGGTTCACGTGGCCGCTGATCTGGAAGAGCTTGGTGCCCTTGTTGTTCTCACGCCCGAACGAGGAGAACCACGAAGCGCCGCGACGCAGGATCGTCGGCGCAACCGCGATCGATTCCACGTTGTTGACGGTGGTCGGGCAGCCATAGAGGCCCGCGCCTGCCGGGAACGGCGGCTTGAGGCGGGGCTGGCCCTTCTTGCCTTCAAGGCTTTCGATCATCGCGGTTTCTTCGCCGCAGATGTAAGCGCCCGCGCCGCGATGGACGAAGACGTCGAAATCGTAGCCCGAACCGCTGGCGTTCTTGCCGATCAGGCCGGCGTCATAGGCCTCCTGCACGGCGGCAAACAGCGTCTCGGCCTCGCGGATATATTCGCCGCGAATGTAGATGTAGGCCGCCCGCGCGCGCATCGCATAGCCCGCCACCAGCGCGCCTTCGATCAGCTTGTGCGGATCGTGGCGGATGATTTCGCGGTCCTTGCACGAACCCGGCTCGGATTCGTCGGCGTTGATCACGAGGAAGCTCGGACGGCCGTCCTTGCTTTCCTTGGGCATGAACGACCACTTCATGCCGGTCGGGAACCCCGCACCGCCACGTCCGCGCAGGCCCGAAGCCTTGATTTCCTCGATGATCGCGTCCTGCCCGCGCTCCATCAGGGCCTTGGTGTTATCCCAGTCCCCGCGCTGACGAGCAGCAGCAAGGTTCCACGGCTGGAAACCGTAGACGTTGGTGAAGATGCGATCCTTGTCCTGAAGGCTCACAGAGCACCTCCCATAACACTCGTCATTGCGAGGAGCGAAGCGACGCGGCAATCCAGAGCGTCACCCGCAATCGCACTGGATTGCTTCGCTACGCTCGCAATGACGAAAGAAGGGGTGTCGACCATGGCTTACCACTCCCCCCGGTAATCATGGTTGGAGTCAACCATCGCGGTCAGGTTGCTCAAGGCCCCCGCCGGTTCCACCGTGTGACGTCCGGCAAGCTGCGTGCCGGTCTTGGGCTGCTTGCCCGCCGCCAGCTCGTCCAGAATTCGCGTCATGTCAGCAGCGGTGAGGTCTTCGTAGTTGTCGTCGTTGATCTGGACCATCGGCGCGGAGGCGCAGTTGCCCATGCACTCGACCTCGGTCAGCGAGAACAGGCCGTCTGCCGTCGTGTGGCCCTTGCTCAGACCCTTCGACTTGCATGCCGCCATGATGTCGTCAGACCCGCGCAGCATGCACGGCGTGGTGCCGCAGACCTGCACGTGGAAGCGGCCGATCGGCGCGATGTTGTACATGGTGTAGAACGTCGCCACTTCGACCACGCGGATCACCGGCATGTCGAGGTACTTGGCCACGTATTCCATCACCGGAATCGGCAGCCAGCCTTGCGTGTTCAGCTCCGCCCCGACCTGGCGCTGCGCCAGATCGAGCAGCGGCATCACCGCCGAGCGCTGGCGCCCTTCGGGATAACGCCCGACGATGACCTTGGCCTGTTCGGCGTTCTCTGCCGTCCACGCGAAACCGCCCCAGCGCGCGCGCAGTTCGGGGCTGTCAGGTTCGATATGGCGATCAGCCATTGTGCTGCCTCCGCTTGATCCAGAGGTCCTGCGCGAACAGGAACAGTTCGAAGCCGCCGATGGCCGAAACGATGTTGGGCAGCATTTCGCTAACCGGGATACCGGCATAAACGCTGGCGAAATAGCCTGCGGCAAGCACAATGCCGGTCAGCATCGCCCAGACCCGCATCAGATCGAATGTCGACTTCACCGGATAAACTCCACCCGAGAGCACTTTTCGCCCTCGAAAGAATAGACTGCGACCACGTCGAACGGCTCGACCAGCGCCGAACCATCGGTCGCGGGGCCGCGCGTCACATGCTCGCGCATCAGCACGTAGTTGCCGATGGCCTGCGCCTCGACGATTTCGGCGTGGTTCTGCGGCCAGCGCGCAAACGCGGCGGCGAGGCCGGAGCGCGTGCCCTCCTTGCCCTCGCGCACCACATCCCCACGATAGTTCGCCTCGCAGGCGTCGTCGGTCATGTGACTGACGTAAGTATCCACGTCCTGCGCGTTGTAGGCGGCGATCATCGCCTTGGCGGTGCGCAAATTAGCTTCTTGGGGATTGCTCACCGGTCACACTCCCCGAACACCACGTCGATGGCGCCGATGATCGCGGTCACGTCGGGTAGCATGTGGCCGACGCTCATGAAGTCCATCGCCTGAAGATGCGAGAACGCGGTCGGACGGATCTTGCAGCGGTAGGGCTTGTTGCTTCCGTCCGACACCAGATAGACGCCGAATTCGCCCTTGGGGCTTTCGGTCGCGACATAGACTTCGCCCGCCGGAACGTGGAAGCCTTCGGTGTAGAGCTTGAAGTGATGGATCAGCGCTTCCATCGACTGCTTCATCTCGGCGCGCTTGGGCGGCACGACCTTGCGGTCAGTGCTGGCAACCGGGCCTTCGGGCATTTCAGCAATGCACTGCTGGATGATGCGGGCCGACTGGCGCACTTCTTCCACGCGGACCATGAAGCGATCGTAGCAATCGCCGCTGGTGCCGACCGGAATGTCGAAGTCCATGCGGTCATAGACGTCGTAGGGCTGGCTCTTGCGCAGATCCCACGCGATGCCAGACCCACGGATCATCGGGCCGGAAAAGCCCCAGCGCACGGCGTCTTCCTTGGAGACGATGCCGATATCGACATTGCGCTGCTTGAAGATGCGGTTGTCGACCACAAGGCTCATCGCGTCGTTGAACAGCGGGTGCAGGCGCGTGTCGATCCAGTCGGCAATGTCGGCCAGCAGCTTGAGCGGCACGTCCTGATGCACGCCGCCGGGGCGGAACCATGCCGCGTGCATGCGCGCCCCCGAAGCGCGTTCGAAGAAGTTGAGGCAGTCCTCGCGGATTTCGAACAGCCACAGGTTCGGCGTCATCGCGCCGACGTCCATGACGTGCGACCCGAGGTTGAGCATGTGGTTGCAGATGCGCGTAAGTTCCGCAAACAGCACGCGCAGGTACTGGGCGCGCAGCGGCACTTCGATGTTCAGCAGCTTCTCGACTGCGAGCACATAGGAGTGCTCCATCGCGAGCGGCGAACAGTAATCCAGCCGGTCAAAATAGGGCAGCGCCTGCAGGTAGGTCTTGTGCTCGATCAGCTTCTCGGTGCCACGATGCAGCAGGCCGACGTGCGGGTCGATCCGCTCGATGATCTCGCCGTCCAGCTCCATGACCATGCGCAACACGCCGTGCGCCGCCGGGTGCTGCGGACCGAAGTTGATCGTGTAGTTGGTGATGACCTCGTCACCGGTGGTCGGCGACTGTTCGAGGCTCAGGCTCATGCGCCTTCTCCATCGGTCTTCTTCTTGCGCGGCTTGCGTGCCGGACGGTCTTCGGTCGGCGCGGGCGCGGCAGGCTCGTCGATTGCCGAAGTGGTTGGCGCGACAGCCTTGGCCGCAGCGTCATTGGCCTTCTCGCCAGCGCCGGTATCGGCCTTGCTGTCGGTCGTCTTGGGCTTGTCGACCGAAGGCGTGCCCTTGGTGTCGGGCGCCATGGCGACAGGCGCAGGAGCGGGCGGCGGCACCACCGCTTTCTCATCACCCGGCAGCACGTAGTCCGCGCCCTCCCACGGACTCATGAAGTCGAACTGGCGCAAGTCCTGCGCAAGCTCCACCGGCTCATAGACCACGCGCTTGTCCTCTTCGGAATAGCGCAGCTCGACATAGCCGGTCAGCGGGAAGTCCTTGCGGAACGGGTGCCCCTGGAAGCCATAGTCGGTCAGGATGCGGCGCAGGTCCGGATTGCCCGCAAACAGCACGCCGAACATGTCGTAGACTTCGCGCTCGTACCAGCCGGCGTTGGGCCAGAGCGTGGTCACGGTGGGCACCGGCGTCGCCTCGTCGGTCGAAACCTTGATCACGATGCGGTGGTTTCTGGTCAGCGACAGCAGGCAGTAGCAAACCTCGAAGCGGTCTGCGCGGCTCGGGTAGTCAACCCCTGCGATGTCCATCAACTGCTGGTATTCATGACCATCGCGAAGCAGGCGCAGCGCATCTTCGGCACGCTCGCGCGCCACTTCGATCACGATCTCGCCGTGCTCTTCCTTGGAAGCCACGACCATGTCGCCTAGCGCTGCTACCAGCGCGTCATGCACGCCCTCGTTCGACGACCAGCGCGGCGCGGAGTGGAGAACCGTCATTTGCCGTGCTCCCTCAGCGCTCGAGCGTGCCGGCGCGGCGGATCTTCCGCTGCAGCTGCATCACGCCATAGAGCAGCGCCTCGGCGGTCGGCGGGCAGCCGGGGACGTAGATGTCCACGGGCACGATGCGATCGCAACCGCGCACCACCGAATAGCTGTAGTGATAATAGCCGCCGCCGTTCGCGCACGATCCCATCGAGATCACGTATTTGGGATCCGACATCTGGTCGTAGACCTTGCGCAGCGCAGGGGCCATCTTGTTGCACAGCGTGCCGGCCACGATCATCACGTCCGACTGGCGCGGGGATGCGCGCGGGGCAACGCCGAAGCGCTCCATGTCATAGCGGGGCATGTTCACGTGGATCATCTCGACCGCGCAGCAGGCGAGCCCGAAGGTCATCCACCACAGCGAGCCGGTGCGCGCCCACTGGAACAGCTCCTCGGTCGACGTGACGAGGAAGCCCTTGTCGTTGACCTCGGCATTGAGGCTGTCGAAGAACGACTGGTCGGGCGCGGCAACCGCACCCTGATTTGCCGTGATGCCAAAGTTGACAGGCGAAGAAGTGGCCATGTTGCTCATTCCCAGTCCAGCGCGCCCTTCTTCCAGGCATAGATAAAGCCGATCACCAGTTCGCCCAGGAACACCATCATGGTGATCCAGCCGGCCCAGCCGGTTTCCTTCAGGCTGACCGCCCAGGGAAACAGGAATGCCGCTTCAAGGTCGAAAATGATGAACAGGATGGCGACGAGGTAGAACCTGACGTCGAACTGGCTGCGGGGATCCTCGAACGCGGGGAAGCCGCATTCGTACTCGCTGTTCTTCTCGGCATTGGGGTTGTGTGTGCCGGTCAGGCGGGCAACGCCCATCGGCAGGAACACGAATGCCGCCGAAAGCGCGAGCGCGATCCCGAGGAAGATCAGGATCGGCAGGTATTGAGACAGATCGACCAAAGGGCTGACTCGCGTAGCTGCAGGTTTCGCGCCGCCCTAGTCCCGCCGCCGCTTTCGCGCAAGTGGTGTGCATTGCTGTCAGGGCGGATTCCACCAGCCTTTTTGCCACCTTTTCGACCGTATCACGCCGGTCGGAGCCTGCGCGGATTCGTATGCAGGACTTACTTCAGCTGCATCTTCAAGGTCCTCGCGGTCGCTGCGCCATAGGGCGGCATCAGCCCGGCAAGCTTGGCCACGTTGATCCGGGGCTGTGAATATACCGCGCGGCCATGGCTGAAGCTGCGGAAGCCTTCGATCCCGTGGTAGCTGCCCATGCCCGAAGGCCCGATCCCGCCGAACGGCAGATCGTCGGCCGAGACATGAAAAATAACGTCGTTGACCGTGACCCCGCCCGAAATCGTGCGCGTCAGCACTGCTTCGCGCTCGGCCTTGTCCTCGCCGAAGTAATAAAGCCCGAGCGGGCGGTCGTGCCGGTTGACGTAGTCGATCGCCTGATCGATCCCGCGATAGGTCCTGACCGGCAGCACCGGCCCAAATATCTCGTCCTGCATCACCTTCATGTCGTCGCGCACGTTGCGCAGGATGGTAAGGGGCAGTTTGTTGCCGTTCGATCCGGCGAAGTTCTCTGCTCCCGGATTGACGACGATCGCCTCGGCGCCCTTGGCCACCGCATCGTCAACCAGCCCTTCCAGCCGGTCGCGATGGCGGCGATTGATCACCGAGGTATAGTCGTCATTGGCCAGCAGTGTCGGATACATCCGGGCGACGCTCGCCTGCATCGCGCCGATCGCCTGCATCTCCATGTCCTCGGGCACCAGCATGTAATCGGGCGCAAGGCAGATCTGGCCTGCGTTCATCATCTTGCCCAGTGCGATCCGGTCGGCCGCCCGGGCAACGTCAGCACCCTTGCCAAGTATCGTGGGCGACTTGCCGCCCAGTTCCAGCGTTACCGGCACCAGATTGTCGGCCGCTGCGTGCAGCACGTGCCTGCCGATGGACGTCGCCCCGGTGAACAGCAGGTGGTCGAAGGCAAGGCCGCAGAAGTCCTGGCCCGTCTTCGGACCGCCAAGCACGACCGCAACCTCATCCTCCCCGAAGAGCTTCGGGAACAGTTCGGCCATCAGCTCCGAGGTCCGCTCGGTGAACTCGCTCGGCTTGAGCATGGCGCGATTGCCCGCGGCAAAGGCCTGTGCCAGCGGGGCGAGCGTCAGCCCGACCGGGAAATTCCACGGCGCGACGATGCCGATCACGCCCTTGGGTTCGTAGCGCACTTCCGCCTTTGCGCCGAGCAGGCCGAGTGGAAAGTTCACGTGCCGCTTTTCCGGCTTCGCCCAGGCCCTCATCCGCTTCTGGCAATAGCGCACTAGGCTGAGCGCGGGCATGACGTCGGTCAGCATCGATTGCTCGTGGCTGCGGTGGCCGAAGTCCGCGCTCATCGCCCGGGCGAAATCCTCGCCATGGTCCAGCAGGATGCGCGCGCACCGTTCAAGGCGGTCATGCCGGACAGAGAGCGGTTCGGGCCTCGCCGCCGTGAACGCTGCCCGCTGGCGCTCGAGAAGGACGCTCATGGCTTCGCGCGTGGTCTCGTGCCCTTTGGACTCGTGCCCTATGGACTCTTGCATCGCCGCTCTCTCCCGAATCGCTAGCCGAACCCTTGCAGCAGAAAGATCGGCCATGCCGTAGCGGCAAGGCAGGTTCCCAGCGGCAGGGCCGTGTCGGCCGCGATCTTACGCTTGCTGACAAGCATGACAATAGCCGCCGCGATGCCCACTATGCTTGCCCCGAGCATGACCTCGACCACGCCGAGCGGCCCCATCCACAGGCCGATCGCACCCAGCAGCGGCGGATCGCCCGCGCCCATCCCGTCGCGCCCGCGCGTCTTCAGGTAGAACCGCGCAATGCCCCACAGCAGCAGATAGCCCAGTGCGCAGCCGCCGAGCGAGGCAAGCAGCGGGTCGAGACTGCCGGAGGCCCACGCCTGAGCCGCGACAACCACCAGCCCGCTCACCGCCAGCCAGCCGACCAGCACACGCGGAAGCCACAGGTGGCGCAGGTCGAGCAGCGCAAGCAGGAGGAGCTGCCATCCCAGAACCATGGCGGCAAGGCCCATCCCCTCCCCGCCAGCCAGAACCGATATTATCGCAATTGCTGCGCCGCCGAGTTCGCAGGCGAGCTGCCATC
>NZ_JBXUGN010000015.1:0-5563 GCF_057180545.1 Novosphingobium sp. HNCC26DJ243
GGATCACACGAAGCTTGTCATCCGTGCATTATCCTGGTGCTCCGGTGTAAATTGGGAATTTTGCGGCGAGATGCCCTCGAGATGGTGGGCATCTCGCATTATGGTCAGTGATGGTGTTCGCTGAGATCATCGTCTGCCGCGATAGCATGCTGGCTGATTTGCCGAACATTGTGTGCCTTGCCTGCTCAGCGAGCAATGGAATAGCGGTCTTATGCCTGCGGCATTCTGCTGGTTTCTCGCGGCTTCACGCGCTACATCATATGCACCATCTCACCGGTTTTGCCATGCAAGGTCCAGCGCATTGCCAAAGCACTTCAGAAGCGTCTCCTAGGACGACCAATGATATCCGCTTTAAAATTCACAACCCAATCTGGCGTCTTGCTGGTACGTTGACTAAGAGACACTCCTGAAACCGGACGGATACGGAGATTCCAAATGCGGCAAGGTCGGGTCGAAGCCCGCGTGAATAAGCCGGATGGCGCGGTTAGCCCAATGACGATTATGGCATGGACCGCGGCGGGACTCGTAGCTGTACTGCCCAGCGCTACAATACTATCACCATTGACACTAAATGGAAATTTGTCCAAGAACATGCCGAGATTGCCGCTGCGGATGAACCCGCCGCTCTTGCCAATCTCCCAGCGCTTGCTGACTGACAGTGCGTTCCAGCCGTCGATGCCTTTCGCACCAAATCAACCTGTCCACGTGTCTTATTCCCCGCCGACGCCGGCCGGCAACTTGCAGCCTGACAAAGCGGATGTTTTGATTGGCCAGGTGCGGGCAGAGCAGGCACTCGCCAGCGTTTCAAACCAGCTTGTTACACACCCAAACTCTGGCTCACGGTTGTCGGGTCCGCTTTTGACGCCTGACATACCAGAAAAGGTAGAGTCGGAGTTGTCAATCGCGCCCGCATCTGACTTAGGTGAAACTAGGGGCAGTGACGGCCCCGTTGGCATTACCTCTACGTCAGATAGCACCATGGCTGCGCCGACTGATCTAGCTGCCGAGGAAACGGCATCGCGTTTTGCAGAGGGATTTTCGTCCACTGAAATACAGGCTGACGATCTAGGGCAGCCCGATCAAAGCCTATCAGCAATACCGGTCCAACCGGAGTCGCAGAGGCAATACCTTGCGATGCTGGACCTGGACGATCCGCAGTCTGGCGGGGTGCGGGTCGAGCCTCCCCCAACCCCGTTGTCTGACGCAAATGCGCCAAGAGGTGCAAGCGCGCCCGTTGCTTTTATTGAGGACAAAGAGAAGAGTGTTTCGGTAGGGCTCGATCATCACAGCCATGATGATGGCCCATCCGGCATGACCAATCCAGAACTCTTGCCCACGGCAAGTGGATCAAATCATCGCACAGGTCGGGGCCCAACAATGGCCCAGAGCACACGAATTCCAGAAACGGCACCGTCGCACAGCGCGGTGAGCGAATTTCGCATGACTTCGCGCGGGGTTGAATTTTCCACGATTGCTCGAACTCGTAGCGACGTGTCTGGCCCAGTCCGTTTGTTGATCGCTGAAGATGACAACATCCTTGTGAGACTGTCTGACGTCCTTGAACTAGTTCGGCCCTTGATGCCGCCTTTACAATTCGAGCGCCTCTCAGCCACGGCCGCGGCCGCCCAATTTGTCTCACTCAACGAGCTACGTGGGGTTGGTATCCCAGTTCGGTTTCAGGATAACGATGAACTGGCAATGGGGGCATTCTAAAGTTTTTGGTGCTGAAACGCGACGGATCTGGCCAGTCTAAAACGTCAGCCGCAACACTTGCGGGTGATTGAATACGTCAGACCTCGCTTACGATGCGATGGAGTTTGATGTAGTCTCTATGACTATGTCCCGTTTCAGCCAATCCAGCCTTCGAGATAAAGGCCTCAGGGCGGGGCTCGATGCTCGGTCTGATATGGCTATTAAAGCGTTTGCCAGCAGTCACCGTCGTGCCAATTTGCAAGCGCGGCTCCCCCAGCGACCGTCGCATCTGAACGTGTAGAGAATGCAAAAACAGTCGGCATGCAACCGCCCCGTAATGCTCCTGGTAAGAGTGGGTTGGGGGCCACACAGTCAGATGGGAATTGTCTGTGTGGAGTTGCCGAGAAACGTGAAATTTCTTTCAGAAGGCAGTGGTTACTGCAATTTTATTCAATGTAAATAATTAGTAAATATTCTGATTAATTCCCATTAACTTTGTTCATTAGTTCGGCGTTACACTGCAAAAAATATAACGGAGAGGTTGAAGGAAAACCTGCATTTGCATGTCGCAGGCAGCAGGTTCGACACATTCAAAACCGTATATGCGGTCGCGTGGAGTTTACGTATGCCTCTCGATACCATGACATCTGTGACTGCTTCTGGCCCGCAAATCAATTTTAACGCAACTTCGTCATCCACCGCACGAGCCGCATCTTCGGAAAGCTCGGCGACGAGCGCTGTATCACACTACAATCCGAGCAAAGATATTCCGGCCAATGCTCTTGATGCGAAGGACTTTCCGACAATCGATGCATGGCTGGACGCCTGTATAGCGAAGGGCGTTCCGGGAAAGATCGGATCAGGTACTTATCATGTCGATGGCGAACCCCGTTACGCTCCGGTCGGGATTTACGGCTACGGCGATACCCCGCCGATCTTTGTTGCGGACAAGGTTGACGCGTGGCTCTATCTCAAAGATGCCGATGTTACTGTCAAGGGCGTGACGTTTGATGGCTTCGGACAACCGCTGGCCGGCTGCGTCGATCTGAGTCCGGGTAGTCCGTATCATTCGACCACCACGTATGCATTCGGCCGGTTCGATCCAGATCGCGGCGGCCTGGCCTTGTCCGAGCCGGGCAGCACTTCCAAGATCGGCCCAGGTGTGACAATTGAAGACTGCCGATTCATCAATTGTGAAAATGCCTTCACTTTTGTGTCAGACACCACGCAGATGGGCAAAGTAGAGTTTCACAACAACGTGCTGGTCGGTACGTACGGGATGCTCGACATCAACTCGTCACTCTGGACGGAGGTAAACGCAACCGGGAATGATTGGGGCCACGCGGTGCAACCCAACGTTAAAGGTAACGGCGTGCAGACCGGGTTCATGATTGGCACCAATTTCCAGCCAGACGTTCCGGGACATTATACTAAACTCTACATCGCCAACAACTATGCACATGATATCACTTCAGTTGGGACATTTCAGGATACAAACGCGGCGGTCTTCGCAGACGTGCGCGGAGCAATCGCCGAAAATCACGGCGACAATTTGATCACCGAAAATACAATTAAGCATGTGAAGGGTGTGCTCGGCCAAGAAGATTCGAACGCGATCTACGCCAAAGCTTGGGGCCTTGTCATCAGCGACAATTACATCGAGGATGCTGGTGCAGCATATGTCGACGCCAGGCACAACGGATCTGAGGCGACCGGGATTCTGGTGAAGCCAATGCGTGATGGCATTGCCATGAACATTGAAGTAATCGGTAATACGTTCAAGGACATGCCGGTGGTCCAGCCGGGTGTCGAAAAGGACCTCGCGGTTATCAAACTGTCAGAGACGGTTGGCCATTCGGAGATCAGCGGAAACACCTTCGTCGGTGGTGGCAATCTCAGCCAGAGCATCAATGCGGGCATGATCCGCTATTACGGAACTGTTGAAGATCTCGACGTAACAGGCAACAAATTTGTTGGCCAGGTGATGGCTATTGGCGCAAAGGGCATCGTGTTCAACGAACTGTCGAGGTTTGGACAAACTTCGATCGAGGTCGCCCATAACAACGCTGCGGGCGCATACGCGACCGACAGTCAGTGGATCAGCTTTACGTCGAAAGTGCCGGGCTCGCTGGCAATGGGTAACAATGTGTTGGGCAACGCCCACTCAATGCTGGCCAACCGTACGGCCACTACTTCTCTATCGACGCCGCAACCGAGTTCGGCGCATCCGGACCGGCTGATCGGCAGCTTTGCCACTGATGCTTCGTCAGTAGAAGTGACAGACAACCGCTTCTATGTGTCGGGCGACAAGGTATTCATGCTGGCCGATGCTGCCAAGACGCTGGCCTCAGGGCAACATGTCGAACTGGCGCTGATCGCGCAGGACGGCAATGGCATTTCAGTTGTCAAGCTGGATGTGACCAAGACTGCGGCCGTGGCTCAATTGATCAACGTAGGTGCGCTCGATGTCTCAACCCTTACCGAAAATGTGACGACTTCTCAGCTAGTCGCTACGCTGGCATCTGCCACGGTGGTCGATCCGGTGAGCTATTCCGTCTCCGATCAGCGCTTCGTGATTAAGAACGGTGCAATCTACACTTTGGCTGGCACCAACTTCGATTATGAGGCGGGCAGCTCGGTGGCTGTGGTGGTGAGCGCCACAATCGATGGTCATAAAGTTTCGGAAACATTGAATGTTCAGGTTGCAGACGTCAACGAAGCTCCGACCAGCTTCATCGCCAGTGCCCCGGTGACCTTGCTGGAGAACACGGCGATTGAAACCAAAATTGCCGACCTGTCCCTTCAGGACCCCGACAAAGTTAACTCCTACAACTACACCACCAGCGACAGCCGCTTCGTCGTAAAAGGATCGGCGCTTTACCTGAAGGCGGGACAGACGATCGACTACGAGGCGGAAAAGAATATCACAGTAACGGTTATTGCCAATGACGGCAAATTCAGTTCGAGCACATCGGTAAAGGTGACAGTGGGCGATGTGTCGGATACACCGGCTCCTCCCGTCACTTCGCACCCTGTCACCACGCCTACTGCCACTCCTACCGGCATAGGGACGGCCAAAGCCGATAAGTTGACAGGAGGAGGAACTGATGATCATCTTTTTGGCAAGGCGGGTAATGATCTGCTGATCGGGCTGGGCGGAGATGACATCCTCGAAGGAGGCGCTGGCGCAGACGTTCTGCAAGGGGGGACTGGCAGCGACACAGCCAGCTACGAAGAAGCCAAGACGGGTGTCCGCGCTGACCTTCTAAAGTCATACGCTAATCTTGGAGATGCCGCTGGTGACAGCTTTTACTCGATTGAGAACCTAACAGGGTCGGCCTTCGACGACATTTTGGGCGGCGACAATGGCCGCAATGAACTGCTTGGCGGAGACGGCAATGACAAGCTGCTAGGCTTCGGCGGCGTGGACCGGCTGTTTGGAGGTGACGGCAATGACATTCTTGTTGGCCACGGCGGTTCGGACATCCTTATTGGAGGCAATGGCAACGACTTCATGGATGGTGGCGCCGGAAACTCTGATTCTTTTGTTTTTGCCGGTCGCTGGGGTTCTGACACGATCACTGGTTTTGAAGTGGGCAGCGACAAGCTCGATTTTCGTGGGGAAGGGCTTAATATAGATGACTTTTCCATATCGCAGACCGCTGCCGGCGTGATTTTGACTGTGGCCGACCACGGCAGCATATTGCTGGCTGACCTAAACTTCACTAAGTTCCAAGCGGGCGATCTGATATTATAAACGAACCGGATTAGGTTTTATCCTGTATGAACTGCTTGTTCCAGTCGCCCCCGGATCCGCGAGACGTGCCTGAAGGCAAACAAAATTTTATAGCGACGTCACACCCGTGTCGAT
>NZ_JBXUGN010000016.1:0-4467 GCF_057180545.1 Novosphingobium sp. HNCC26DJ243
ATCCGCCTCGTAGATCATAGGTCGCCAAAGGGGTAGGGGCCTTTCCGTCTATGGCGTATTTAGTCAATCCGGCATGACATGGGGCGCAAGGAATAAGATAAGCAATGTCAGAGAAAAAGCAGGTTGATTCGGTGAAGCGTGGTTTAATGACCGCATCGATCTGGAACGTAATCTCCAACCTAGGCACGCAGACGGCGACATTCGCCATCTTTTTGATCTTGGCCCGGCTGCTGACGCCGTCGGATTTTGGCATGGTTGCGGTGAGTATGGCATTTATCGATATTACCCGCGGGATAATGTTAGGTGGGATCCCTGAAGCGCTGATCCAACGCAAGGAATGGGACGACAGGGATGCCAGCGCTGCTTTCTGGTTAAACCTTTTCGCTGGTTCGATTTTCACCCTGCTGATCCTGATCGTGGCAATCGTCGCGCAAAACTATTCCAGCAACGGCAAAACCTGGTTTGTCTTGGCCGCGCTCGCTAGCACCTTGTTGATCGACGGATTGCGTGGGGTCCACGAGGCCCATCTTCGCCGCAATTTCCGCTACAAGGTCTTGGCTGTGCGATCAGTGGCCGCCTCGATAATTGCAGGTGTCTTCGGCGTTGTCGTTGCAGTGGCAGGGGGTGGGGTCTGGGCTCTGGTGGTCCAACGGATATTTACTTCGGCGATGCAGACCATAATCATCTGGTCGTCCGACGTGTTCAAGCCGCAAATTGTTTCACTGCGTGGGCAGAACGTCCGCGATCTTCTCAAGTTCAGTACGGGGGTACTGTGGGCCCGTTCACTTGGGCAGATCAATCGGCGCCTGGCAGATGTTGTTTTGGGCGCGATCGCCGGGCCCCACGTGCTCGGCCTTTATCGGGTCGGCACGCGCAGCCTCGACTATATACTGAACGGCACGGTAACCCCTATCCAGAGCGCAACACTATCTGCCTTTGCTCGGTTACAGAGCGGTGAAAGCCGCGCTCGTGCTTACGTCCGCTCGACCGAGTTCACCGCGCTAACCACCATCCCCGCAGTGATAGGCGCCGGCGCTATTGCGCCGGACTTTATCCAATTTGCCTTCGGGGCGAAGTGGGCAGAGAGTGCTTGGCCGATGATGTTGTTGTCCTTCGGCATCATCCCAATGACCTATATGCACTATTTTCAGGCAGCCATGCAGGCCGCCGGTCGACCGACTGCAGCCTCCGGCCCAGAGCTGTTCCGTTTGATTGTGGGGGCGGTCATCTTGTCAATAGCAGCGCCATTTGGGCTAGTCGCGGCAAGCTATGGCGAAGTGCTGCGGCGCTACATCGTTTCACCATCCGTTATCCGGGTGCTCCGGCGTGAATTGGGCATTTCGTGGCGTGATGCCTTCGCGATGGTAGGCGTTCCCGCATTTTGGTCAGTGATGATGTTCGCGGCGATCGTCGTCTGCCGCCATACCATGCTCGCTGATTTGCCGATCATTGTGCGTCTTGCCTGCTCAGTGAGCATTGGCATTGTGGTCTATGCCTGCGGAATACTGCTGGTCTCTCGCGGCTTCACGCGCCGCATCATATCCACTATCGCACCCGTTTTGCCAGGGAAGCTCCAGCGCTTCGCCCAAGCACTTATGAAGCTTCTCTAGGGCCCAAACGCATTCAGATGGTAGATTTTGCGCAAAGGTGCTGTCTCATAGGTCTCTTGGATCGAGTAGGCATTGGCATGGCACGTTCGTTGTTTCGGCTGTCGGACGAAGCATGGGCTGCGATCGACAGCACCTACATCAAAGCGCCGCGCGCGGCCTTCGGCAGAAAATGAGCAACCAGACGAAGGCGCTCGGGCGCTCCCAAGGCGGGTGGACAACCAGAATCACCGTACGCGTGGTCTGGAAGTGCCGGTTAGGCGGCCTCAGAGATCTGCGGTTGCTCGTGGGCTTTCCAGTTCCAAGGCTTGAGCTGGTCCCAGCGGGAGGCCGGCCATCCATCTTCGATCTTCTCGATGACATCGGCGATGTAGGCCTGCGGCTCGATGCCGTTGAGCTTTGCCGTCTCGATGACCGAATAGATAGCAGCGGCGCGCTCTCCTCCGGCCTGTGATCCCGCGAATAGCCAGTTCTTCCCGCCGATCGCCACGGTGCGCATCGCGCGTTCGGCAATATTGTTGTCGATGCCGGCCAAGCCGTCGTCAACGAAGCGCGTGAGCGCAATCCAGCGCTTGCGACCATAGGCGAGTGCTTTTGCCATCGCGCACTTGGGTGACAGACGGCGCAAAGCATCGTCGATGGCCGAGCGTAACTCGTCGACCATTGGCCTGGTGTACTCCTGTCCCCTTTGTTTGCAAACATCAGGTGACTGACCCCGTACCTCGTCCTCGGCCTGTTAGAGCGCGGCGATCCGTGCCAGGAGATCGGTGGTCAAAGGTATTGGGCTGGTCTGATGGTTCTCGAAGATCTTGCGACGCAAATGCGCCCAGCAGGCGACCTCCTGAATCCTGTTGCGAGCATAGAGCTTCTCGTACCCGGCGTAGCCGTCGGCCTGAAGGAGGCCTGTGAAGTTCTTCAACTCGGCTGCGGATGGATAGTCATACGACTACTCAAATGTCACTTGTTTGATTCGCTTCGCTTTCTTCCATCTACGCCACCCCATCAAAAGGAGCGGCTATCAGCGCTTCAATCCCCCGCCATGCAAGGTGGCATACAGCCCATGGTTACGAATCCACGCGCCCACCGATTCATCTCCGCCCATACTACCCTCACAACCGTTACTTTCAAATTCAATCACTGGGCTTTAAGGGTGGTAAACCTAGGCGGCGTGGACAAATTCTAGGTTATCAATCGTCAAGCTTCACAAGCAGGCATGCTCGGAAAGTGCCTTCCGCTGTGTCCTGCCGATGCCAGATTTTGACGATGTTATAATAGTTGAAATAGCCTTCCGTATCTCGGGCAAGATGTTCGCCAACGCGCGGCAGAAAGTCGAACTCGGCCACGAATAGCAGCTTCTCCAGATCCTCACCCTCAAACACTTCCACCAAAGCCATAAAATCCTCCGTGAAGACATAATCGCAATATTGGCCGGTCCCGGCAACGCTCTGCGATGAGAACGATTGACGAGGCGCGAGAGGATTGATTCAAGCCTGCTTTTTGGAGGCAGACTTGAGCAGGGGCGATCTGAGCGAAGCGGAATGGCGCATCTTGAAGGATCTTCTGCCAATCGAGCCTGAAAACCGCGGTCGAGGCAGGCGGCCCGAACAGAACCGCTCCATCATCAACGGTATCCTCTGGCGGTTCCGCTGCGGTGCTTCATGGCGTGACGTGCCACCCAAATACGGCAGTTGGAACACCATTTATCGTCGGTTCCGACGCTGGAGCGAGGCCGGGGTCTGGGAGACCGTGGCAGTAACGCTCGCCGAGGTCATGGCGGACAGTGGCCACTACAGCATCGACAGCACGACAGTTCGCGCCCACGTCTCGGCAGCGGGCGGAAAAGGGGGACTCATCGACGCGCTCTTGGCCGCTCGCGGGGCGGGTTCACCAGTAAGCTTCACTGCCTGGCCGATGCCCTCGGACGACCGCTCGCTTTCCATCTGACAGTCGGCGAGGCGGCAGATTGCAAAGCCTATGACGCCCTGATCGGCCTGCCCGAGCGTGCGCCTGACGCTTTGCTCGCCGACAAGGGTTACGACGCCGACGCAATCCGTGCCAACCTTGCCGAACGCAAAATCGAGGCCGTCATTCCTGGCCGGTCAAACCGCCGCGTGAAAATCGAGCATGACCGGGCGCTCTACAAACAACGCAACCGCATTGAGCGCATGTTCGGACAACTCAAGATCAACCGCGCCATTGCCACCCGCTACGACCAGCTTGCAAACAGCTTCCTCGAAATGGTCCATCTCGCCACAGCCAGATACTGGCTCAAATTTGTCCACGCCGCCCAAGACTCAGATCACCTGCGCCGATCATTGCGCGAGACCGGAATTACGCCGACCATCCCGGGGCGCCGCAACCGCAAGCGCACGATTCGCTATGTTCAGACGCGTTATAAAAGTCGGCACCTGATCGAGAAGCTTTCGGTCGGATCACTGAGTTCCGCCACGTCGCAACTCGTTTCGACAAGCTCGCGGGCCACTTCCTGTCAGCCGTTGCGCTTGCTTTATCCCTCGCATTCTGGCTCTGATTGAGTCTCAGCCCAATGTCATCAATAGATGCCGCTCGGACGCGCCGCACAGACGACTTGCAGATTGCGTTTCAATCACCGGCACCAACGCCACTCCAGCACGTCTGCACTCAGACAGCAGCAATGATGTCATTGCCCAAACTCGGTTCAAATTCCAACTTCGTGGAAGGTTGCGATGAACCAGTTACACCAACACAGCTGCCTCGCGATATCGGTTGCGTGCTCTGTACAAACGAAACCTGGCAAATTTACCCAATAAAATTACGATGATGGGCTGTAGCGTGCTGGCATCTGGCCTCGTGCGGGTGTATGCTGCGCTGCGAAGGATTT
>NZ_JBXUGN010000017.1:0-2517 GCF_057180545.1 Novosphingobium sp. HNCC26DJ243
CAGCACCGGCGTCAGCGCCAGCTGCGAGGCCTCGTTCACATCGGTCACCGGAATGGAAACCTGCTGCGTCAGCGAATTGCCATTGCCTGAGGTGACCGTGACATTGAGCACGACGTGGCTCTGGTTCTCAAAATCGAATGTCACACCGCTGTTCAGGTAAATGCCGGTGCCGGACACCGTGAACCGCGGATCATCTACCGTTACGACATTGTCGAGAAATGCCTCGTTAAGGTCCGGATCGGCAATAATGAAGGTCGCCACTCGCCCGACTGATGCGTCGTTTTCCCGGATCGGCGCATCGATCATCAGCGTCAGCCCGGCCACAGGGTCGTTCTGGTCAATCAGGTGCACGGTGATCTCGCGAGAGACCACGCCGCCGCCCGCTTCACTGGCTCGCACCGTCACGATAATGTCAGCCCCAGCCTCGTAATCGACGCCGACTTGTCCGACCACCAGGTTGTTGGCATTGATTGCAAGCCCCTGCGCTGCGCCCACAATCTGGTAGGTCCAGGTGCCGGACCCACCGCCCCCGCTCACCCCGAACTGACCGATCACGGTTCCGGCAGCGACGCGCTCGGCCACAATATTATTGGTGATATTCACTTGCAGCACCGGGGCGCTCAGCGCCTGGGAAAAACTGTACGTGCCATCGCTGAACTGGAACGATTCGACATCACGGACGATATCGGTTCCATCTGGGCTGCCACTGCGAAGGTCGACGATTCGCAGCCCTGCCGAAGAGATTTGCGTGATGGCATATACCGCGCGCGTACCGCTGAACACAGCGATGTCAGTGCCGTCGCCGCCTTCAATCGCATCATCGCCCGCCCCGCCTGTCAGACGATCATCATTGGCCGCGCCAACCAGGCGGTCGTCGCCTGCCCCGCCAGCCAAGGTGTCATTACCATTCCCGCCCACCAGCACATCGTTGAACATCCCGCCCACGACCGAGTCTGCACCCGACCCACCATGAAAGAACAGCCGCTCAACCCCAACCAGGCGGTTTCCGTCTGCCAAGGCCTGGTCATAAACATTGAGATCGACCGAGATTGCCTGGGTCAGCGTCCGATCATCCACAACCTTAGCTTCGGGGGTGTAATCATACTTTAGCACGCGGTTGAGCGCCGGATCGCCGCGATGGAAATAGGCATCGTTGGCGAGCCACATGGTGTCACCTTCGATCCAGATGCCTTCGATGGCATCGGCCTCGGTCAGCGTATGGATACCGATTTCCTGGCCGGTCGCCACGTCGACCTTGATCACATACCCCGTCTTGCCGGCACCGCTGTCGCCGGTCGTATAGTAGAGCGCACCTTGAGTGCCGAAATTAGGATCGAAGAACAGGTGATCCGGTTCCTTCGAAATGTTGATCGTCTTGAGCTGCGTGTTGGTCGAGAGCGAGCGCCACTCGATCTGCCGCATCAGCGTGTTGCCGTTCTCATGCCCGATAATGATGGCATCGTTGGTTGGGTCATAAGCAAGACCGTTAACCGAAGTGCCGGTCTGCGGCGCGAACGATCGCAGGAATACGCCCTCGGCGCTATAAACCCGGATCAACCGCTCGCTCAGCGAACCGACGAAGATTTCACCTGTGCTCTGCTTGATTGTCAGGCCCTGAATCGCGCGGGTAGCACCGGTGAAGGCAATCTCTCCGAGCTTGGTTGAGAAATCGGCGGACAGATGAATTATCGATGACGTATAGGTAAAGTCGTCGGGCTCGGACTGACCCTCGTTGGCTGCCCACCAGGTGCCGTCGGCAGCACGCGCCAGCCCGGTAATGGTAAAACCGGTGCCTGGCGTCATCCCCACGCCATCGGGGAGGTTTGACGCGTCGACCAGCTTGGCCGATCCATCGGTACCGCCCCAGTAAACCGCAGCACTGCCATAACCGGCAATCGGAAGGTCGCCATCGGCAAAACGCAGATTCTCGATGCCGGTCAGAGTATCTGTGCCGTCAATGCCGCCCGACACACGGTAAGATCCGTCGGCCTGCAGGGTCACCGTATACTGCGAGCGCGCACCAGAGAAGGCTGCCGTGTCATAGCCAGCGTCTCCAGCAATAGTATCGTTGCCGCCGCCGCCCTTCAGCACGTCGTCGCCCAAGTACCCGTTCAGCGAATCCGCAAGGGTGCCGCCGACCATGATGTCACCGAAAGACGATCCGGTCGCGCCGATCTGCTCGACACTGATCATCGAGCTTCCATCGCCGAAGTACTGCAGCGCGGTCGTGTTGGTCAGGTCAAACGAAATGGCGCGTGAAGATTTGGCAAAATCTACCGAAACCCGGTCGACCCCGTCGCCGCCGTCAAAGAAATCTGGACCGGTCCCGCGCTTGGTAACAAGTACATCATTGCCAGCGCCGCCAAACATCCGATCAAAGCCCTGATCGCCGGTGATCGTGTCGTTGCCGTCACCGCCGTAAAGGTCATCATCACCGGCGCCGCCGTTGATAACGTCAGCCGCCGCCGTGCCGGTGATCGTGTCATTCCCGGAGGATCCAGTGAAGTTCATGAAGAA
>NZ_JBXUGN010000018.1:0-1468 GCF_057180545.1 Novosphingobium sp. HNCC26DJ243
GGATTAGGGCGTAGATCTGTAATTGCAGAGCTTGGCGGTGCCGATCCCTTGAGGGTTTCATGGATCTGTCCGCACTGGCCCGGCCGAAGCCTGGTCGTGCTATATCGGGTCTCACAGAGGCGAACGTTGCATTGACTCGAAGCAGGCTTTTAGGTCCATCTGAGCACCTTCGCAGATCGTTCGTCCCTGCGTTCCCTCGCGGGACACCGCCCTCGGATCAGCTTTGACGCTTCACCGCTGGCAAACAGGTTCTACCCTACCTCACGCCTGGAACAAAGTGCCATCGCGCAGCATGGCATGCATGATGACCGCGAGCCGACGGGCGAGTGCGACACGGGCTTTCTTCAAGCCGCGACGCTTGGCGATCTTCATGGCCCAAGTTTTCAGGCGAAGGTCTCACGGCTCCGGGTGAGGATCGAGTTGGCAGCTTCGTAGAGCAGCTTGCGCACGGTCCCATCGCCCTGTTTGGTGATCCTGCCTGTCCAGTCTAGTTCGCCCGACTGATGGCGTCGGGGCACAAGGCCGAAGTAGGCGCCGGCATTGCGTGATTGTCGGAAGCGTCCGGCTTCATCGACTGCGGCGGCGAAGGCGGCCGATGTCTGCACGCCGACGCCTGGGATGGTCATCAGGATCTCGCAAGCCTGTGACTGGCTGGCGATGACACGCAGGCGGCGGTCCATTCCCTTGATTTGCTCGACCAGTTCTGCGCGCACGGACAGCAAGGATGCGATGGCGTCGCCAAGGCCTGGGATGTGTGCCGCTTGCATGATCCGTTCGAGGAAGGCCTTCCCTTGACCTGCGCCGGGCCGATAGCCGAACGTGGCGCAGAGACCGCGGATCGTATTGTCGAGCCGGACACGCGCTTCCACCAGATGGCTGCGTGCAGTGATCACGCTGCGAACGCCATGCGCTGCCGGAGATTTGACGTGCACCTCCTTGTAGAAGCCGGTGCGGGCCAACTGTGCGAGCCCGGCGGCATCGTGAGGATCGGTCTTGTTCGCCTTCATTGCCTTGAGGCTCTGGTGCGCCTGGCGGGCATCAATGCACACCACCGCGACACCCAGTTCACGCATACCAAGGCAGATCGCCGGCGACATGCGGCCCGTTTCGATCACTGCCCTTTCGATCGGGCCGTATCGCTCCAACATCTTGGAGATCGCCTGAGGGGAGCTTTCCACCTTCTCCGACACGAGCTTCCGACCATTTTCGTCAACGATGCAGACCTGCGTGCTTTCCATCGACAGGTCCAATCCGGAATAATGCTTCATGGCTGCTTCCTTCCTTCAGGATTCGACAACCAGAAGTGTGCGCCTCAACCAAGGCCCGAGGGAAGCAGCCGCAATTACACGATGACTCATAAATGCGGAGCCACAGCCGCATTGAGGCGAGCTGAACCATCGCGAGGAAGTTCTCGGCCAGCTTGTCGTAGCGGGTGGCAACACGGCGGAAGTGCTTGAGCTTGGAGAAG
>NZ_JBXUGN010000019.1:0-1216 GCF_057180545.1 Novosphingobium sp. HNCC26DJ243
CCGACCGATGAAAGCCCTGGTCTGCGTGAAGCGCGTGATCGATTACAACGTGAAGCCTCGAGTGAAGGCGGATGGTTCGGGAGTTGATCTTGCGAACGTGAAGATGAGCATGAACCCGTTCGACGAGATTGCGGTGGAGGAAGCCATTCGCCTGAAGGAGAAGGGCGTGGTGACCGAGATCGTGGCGGTGTCGGTGGGGGTTGCGAAATCGCAGGAGACGCTGCGCACGGCGCTGGCGATGGGCGCGGACCGGGCGATCCTGGTGCAGGTTGACGATGGTACCGAGGTCGAGCCTCTGGCGGTGGCCAAGATCATCAAGGGCATTGCCGACGAGGAACAGCCCGGGCTGATCGTGACCGGCAAGCAGGCGATCGACGACGACAGCAACCAGGTCGGCCAGATGGTTGCCGCGTTGCTGGGGCGCCCGCAGGGCACCTTCGCCAACGAGGTTGCGGTCGAAGGCGATGCGGTGGTGGTCAAGCGCGAGATCGACGGCGGTTTGCAGACCGTCCGCCTTGCGCTGCCTGCGGTGGTCACTACCGACCTGCGCCTGAACGAGCCGCGCTATGCCTCGCTGCCCAACATCATGAAGGCCAAGTCCAAGCCCTTGGCCAACAAGACGCCCGCCGACTACGGCGTCGACATCGCCCCGCGTTTGAAGACGCTCAAGGTCTCCGAACCGCCGGTGCGCAGCGCGGGGATCAAGGTGCCCGATGTCGACACGCTGGTCGCCAAGCTCAAGGAAATGGGAGTAGCCTGACATGGCCAATGTTCTCGTTCTGGTCGAACACGACAACGCCTCCGTCAAGGACGCGACGCTCGCCGCCGTCACTGCCGCAGCTCAGCTTGGCGAAGTGACCGCGCTGGTCGCAGGCGCCAACTGCGACGGCGCCGCACAGGCCGCCGCGCAGATCGCCGGCGTCGCCAGGGTCCTGAAAGCCGACGACGCCAGCCTTGCCAACGCGCTTGCTGAAAACGTCGCGCCGCTCGTGGCAGGCCTGATGGCGAACTACGATGCCTTCGTCGCCCCTGCCACGACCACGGGCAAGAACGTCGCCCCGCGCGTTGCCGCGCTGCTCGACGTCATGCAGGTCTCGGACATCCTCTCGGTCGAGGGGCCCAGGACCTTCACCCGTCCGATCTATGCCGGCAACGCCATCGCCACGGTCGAATCGAGTGACGCCAAGCTGGTGATCACCGTGCGCGGCACCGCCTT
>NZ_JBXUGN010000020.1:0-1179 GCF_057180545.1 Novosphingobium sp. HNCC26DJ243
TGGTCTGCGCCCCGCAATCTCCTCCAGATTTGAGTAGAGTCCGGCCCATGGAAGGAGTCGGACGGAATGAAGCGGAGCAGGTTCACTGAGGAGCAGATCATTGCGATTTTGAAGGAGCAGGAGGCTGGCGTGTCGACGGCGGATGTCTGTCGCCGTCACGGTGTCAGCAGTGCGACCTTCTACAAGTGGAAGGCCAAGTTCGGCGGCCTGGAGGTGTCCGAGGCCAAACGCCTGCGGCAGCTCGAGGATGAGAACAGCAAGCTGAAGAAGCTGCTGGCCGAAGCGATGCTGGACAACGCGATGCTCAAGGAGATCACGTCAAAAGAATGGTAGCGCCCGCCGCCAGGCGGGAAGCGGTGGCTCACCTTGAGCGGGTGTTCGAGGTGAGCCAGCGGCGGGCGTGTGATGTGCTGGGCGTGGACCGGACGATGGTGCGGTATCGTAGCCGGCGCGGTGATGACGGTGCAATCCGGGAGCGGATGCGGGGTCTGGCAGCCGAGCGGCGCCGGTTCGGCTATCGCCGTCTGCACTGGCTGCTGGGGCGTGAGGGCGTTCGGATCAATCACAAGAAGTTCCGACGGCTGTACCGCGAGGAGCGTTTGCAGGTGCGGCGCCGCGGCGGCCGCAAAGGGGCGCTGGGCACACGGGCACCCATGGTCATCCCGCAGGGCTGCAACCAGCGCTGGTCGTTGGACTTCGTGTCCGATGCGTTCGCCTGTGGGCGTCGGTTCAGGATCTCTGCAGTGGTTGACGACTTCACCCGCGAGTGTGTCCGGCTCATCGCCGACACCTCGATTTCAGGCCTGCGGGTGGCCCGAGAGCTGGACTGGGCGATTGCCGAACGGTCACGCCCAGCGCTGATCGTCAGCGATAACGGCACTGAACTGACCAGCATGGCGATCCTGCGCTGGTCCAAGGAGCGCGAGGTCGAATGGCACTACATCGCACCGGGCAAGCCGCAGCCGAACGGGTTCATCGAGAGCTTCAATGCTCGCCTGCGGGACAAGTGCCTGAACGAGACGATCTTCACCAGCCTGGCTCAGGCCCGTTCGGTGCTGGCCGCCTGGCGGCACGACTATAATCACTACCGGCCCCACTCGAGCCTGGGCGACCTGACCCCGGCCGAGATGGCGGCCAAATCCATCGGCAAACCGGGTTGGGGGTTAACCCCCAACCCGG
>NZ_JBXUGN010000021.1:0-931 GCF_057180545.1 Novosphingobium sp. HNCC26DJ243
AAGCGCTCGACCAGGTTCCGCTCGCGGTAGAGCCACGTGCTGAAGTACGGTTTTGACCGGCGGTTGGACTTTGGCGGGATATTGGCAAAGGCTCCTTTCTCGCGGAGAGACGCCCGGATGCGATCGGCATCGTAGGCTTTGTCCGCCAGAACGATTGTTCCGGCACCAACATGATCGAGCAGATCGTCAGCGGCTTGGCTGTCATGGCTTTGCCCTGCGGTCAGGCTCAGTCGGATGGGGAGGCCTTGCCCGTCGACGAGCGCGTGGATTTTGGTTGTGAGGCCGCCGCGGGAATGACCGAGACAATGATCTCGATCCCCCTTTTTGCCGCCGCAACCTGCTGGTGGGCGCGAACGGAAGTGCTATCGATCATCTGGATATCGCCATCGTGCGCGGCGGTGATGGCGTCCATCATCTGATCCCATACGCCCGCTTTCCGCCATCGCACGAAGCGATTGTAGCAGGTGGTTCGTGGACCGTAGCGTTCGGGTAGATCGCGCCATGGAGCGCCTGATCGCAGCACCCAGAATATTCCGTTCAGAACGCGCCGGTCATCGACACGCGGCACGCCCCTCGGCTTATTGGGCAACAGCGGCTCGATCACGCGCCACTCAAAGTCGGTCAGGTCATATCGGCTCATGCCGGCCCTGAATCAGAATCTAAGCGGGATTGAAAGGCCTATGGCTGTGGTGGCGGGTCATATAGCGATCCCTCACCCCAAGTGGGCGGAAGGTCGAGATCGGCCTGATTGCACCAAGTAAGGCGTCCGGCCTTATACGCATCACTCTCGATAAGCTCGGTATGGACTGCGCATGGCCAGCATGAGGGCTTAAAGCCCATCCAGACCGCATGCATACCGACGAACCTCTCGTTTCGGCCATCCTATGACATAACGGCATTGGAACTCGCCTCCAGGCGCCTTTGACGGCGT
>NZ_JBXUGN010000022.1:0-893 GCF_057180545.1 Novosphingobium sp. HNCC26DJ243
ATTGAGGGATATTGTCCATGTTTTCCGGCTCGATTCCGGCCCTTGTGACTCCTTTTCGCGACGGGGCGTTCGACGAGAAAGCGTTTCGGCGTCTGGTCGACTGGCAGATCGAGAACGGATCGTCGGCGCTGGTCCCCTGCGGCACCACGGGCGAGGCCTCGACGCTGTCTAATGCCGAGCATCACCGCGTGATCGAGGTCTGCGTCGAGCAGGCGGCGGGCCGCGTGCCGGTGATCGCGGGCTGCGGCAGCAACGACACGATGAACGCGCTGCTGCACATGACGTTCTCGAAGAAGTGCGGCGCGCAGGCCGCGCTCTGCGTCGGGCCTTATTACAATCGCCCGAGCCAGGCGGGGATCATCGCGCATTTCAGCTACCTTGCCGAGCACAGCGACCTGCCGATCGTGCTCTACAACGTGCCCGGTCGCACGGTGACCGACATCCTGCCCGAGACGGTGTGCGAACTGGCCAAGCGCTATCCCGACCGGATCGTCGCGATCAAGGATGCGAGCGGCGATCTTTCGCGCGTGACCGACCACCGCATGGGGATCGGAAAGCACTTCTGCCAGCTTTCGGGCGACGATGAACTGGCGCTTCCGGCCAACGCCGCGGGCGCGCGGGGCTGCATCTCGGTGACGGCGAACGTTGCGCCGCAGCTATGCGCCGATTTCCAGGCGGCCTGCGCCGCCAACGATTTCGAGAAGGCGCGCGAGCTGAACGACCGGCTCTACCCGCTGCACTACGCAATGTTTTCCGACGCATCGCCCGCGCCGGTGAAGTACGCGCTGAGCCGCGTGTTCGGCGATATCACCGACGAACTGCGCCTGCCGCTGGTCCCGGCCAGCGAAGCCGCCCGCGCCAAGGTGGACGCCGCGCTGGAACACGCAGGGCTG
>NZ_JBXUGN010000023.1:0-812 GCF_057180545.1 Novosphingobium sp. HNCC26DJ243
TAGAACAGGAAATCGGTCGACGTGAAGTTTCCAACTGTGGCGTTCTGGACAAGGATCCTGCTCGTCCCATCAGGCACTTGAATTTCGACATTGCCGCCTATCTGCAAGAAACTGAGATGCGAATATGTCAACCCGCTGCCACGAAAATCAATCTTGTCGACATTATCTTCCCAATCAGTGATCGTATCCTTGCCGAAAGAACTTGTGGTGTAAGCAAAATAATCGAACGATCCCAGTCCGCCGCTGAGGCTATCATCTCCGGCGTCGCCATAAAGAATGTCGTTGCCGCCCTGCCCGAACAGGGAGTCGTCACCTTGGCCACCGCGCAAGCGATCCGCTCCGCCCTGCCCCGCCAGATAATCAGCGCCATTTCCGCCAAAAATCTCGTTACCGGAATTGTTGCCGATCAGGGTGTCGGCGAAATTTGTTCCGATCAGATTCTCGATCGAATCGTAAGTATCGCCCAAAGCGTCGCCCGTGTTCTTGGCGGTGGAAATCATATCAACCTTGATAGCTGTCAGCGCCGTGACATACGAGGCCACGTCAATTCCGGCTGCGCCAAACAGCGCATCTGCCCCTGATCCGCCGATCAGAGTATCATCGCCATTGCCTCCGTTCAGGGTATCATTTCCTGCCAATCCAAAGAGTTCATCATTACCGCCGAGACCGAAGAGGTTGTCGTTGCCTGAGGTGCCGACAATCGCCGTAGCACCACGATCATCACCTTCGGTTGGTCCAACCTGCTCCGCAATATCGGTGATCGCCAGCGTGAACACCGTCTCCGAATGTCCGGCCGCACCGAGCGCGGCGTC
>NZ_JBXUGN010000024.1:0-686 GCF_057180545.1 Novosphingobium sp. HNCC26DJ243
GCCGCCTGTTCGGCCAGCCAGAGATCGGCAAAGTCGACATTCTGCCACTCGGCGAACCACGGCCCCCCGTTGGTGTAGTGGATCACGCGAGGGGTGCGTTCGGGCTTGGCGTATTCGCCTTCGAGGAAGTTCCAGTCAAGTTCGAGCGCGCCGATATCGTCCTGGTTCGCGATCCATTCGAAGCGATGGAGGAACGCGGGGCTGGCCGAGTTCACGACCTCGGGCGTCAGCGCCTGCACATCGCGATGCGCGCAGTTGAACAGGATGAAGGAAGACCAGTTCTTGCGCGGATAGCGCGTCTGCTTCTTGCCATCCATCTTGATATCATGCGCCGGCTCGTATTCGTGCTGGACGACATAGACCGCCTTGGCCGGATCAAGACCTGCAAGGACACCGCTGATATCGGCGGTGAACAGGAAATCGCAATCGGTGAACAGGGCCCAGCCTTCCGTCTGCGCCGCAAGATAGGGCGTGAGGAAACGCGTGAGCGAGAATTCGGTGGTAGCCGTCGCATCGACCGGCCGCGTGTACAGACCAAGTTCGCGCACCGCTGGCTGGCGGATCGGATGGACGCTTACCGCAGATGCCGTGTTGCGCAGCAAGGAGTGCCTCGCGACCTGGTAAGCAATATCTTCACGAGAATCGTAGCCGATGAAAACCTTGAAGGTGGAGTTCTTGTTCATGCT
>NZ_JBXUGN010000025.1:0-635 GCF_057180545.1 Novosphingobium sp. HNCC26DJ243
ACCTGCGCCAGGAAGGGCTCGAGCGCGCGCAGTGGCAGCGCGCAAGGCCCGTCGCACTTGGCCTGTTCGGGATCGGGGTGCGCTTCGAGGAACAGGCCTGCGATGCCGAGCGCCATGCCCGACCGCGCAAGGGCGGCGACTTGTCCACGACGGCCGTCGGCACTGTCGCTGCGCCCACCCGGCTTCTGCAGGGCGTGAGTCACGTCGAAGACAACCGGCGCCATCGGCTTCATCGTGTCCATGCCGAGCATGTCCACGACGAGATTGTTATAGCCGAACTGGCTGCCGCGCTCGCACAGGATGATCTGTTCGTTCCCGGCTTCGGCGAACTTGCGCATGATATGCTTCATCTCGTGCGGCGCGAGGAATTGCGGTTTCTTGATGTTGATGACCGCACCCGTGCGCGCCATCGCCACGACCAGATCGGTCTGGCGCGCAAGGAATGCGGGAAGCTGGATGATGTCGGCAACTTCGGCGACGGGCGCTGCCTGATAGGGTTCATGAACGTCGGTCAAAACCGGGATGCCGAAGCGATCCTTGACGGCCGCAAGCACCTTGAGCCCCTGCTCCATTCCAGGCCCGCGGAAAGAAGTGATCGATGACCGGTTGGCCTTGTCGAACGAAGCCTTGAACAC
>NZ_JBXUGN010000026.1:0-493 GCF_057180545.1 Novosphingobium sp. HNCC26DJ243
GCCAACCACGACGCAGGTCGCCTGGAGGGTCTGGACGACGTCCTCACCGCGGAGGCTGAACCGTGGATCGAGCACCGGCGAGAAGCGTGAGAACGTGTCCACGACCGTCAGGACCTGGATCTTCCCTCAGCTTTGCCTTCACCCTGCGCTTGGGTGTCTTGTTGCGGCGCTGGAGGCCCAACTCGTTGTGAATCCTGTGGGTTCGCTTGATGTTGGTCTCCCAGCCCTCACGGCGAAGAAGAACGTGGACGCAGCGATACATAGCCGACGCGGGTCTTGCAGATCTCACGGATGCGGGCTTCAATGCCGGCCTGCTCGTGGCGGCGGGATTTGTAGTGGTATGTTGATGTGTCCATCTCCAGAACCCGGCAAGCCGGGCGGATCGACACGTCCCAGTCACTGCGAACCCCATTCACCAGCTCGCGTTTACGAGCAGGCCTTACAATTGTAGCTGCGCTGGCCTTCGGCTCGGCGGATGACATCCTGCACCATC
>NZ_JBXUGN010000027.1:0-322 GCF_057180545.1 Novosphingobium sp. HNCC26DJ243
CAGGGTCACGGTGACGGGCTGGGGGCGTCACCGGGATTCATCAGCGTGATCGGGGGCTTGTTGCCAATGGCACCGTGTGGCCGATCCTCGTTATAGTATCTGCGCCACTCCACCAACTTTTCGCGGGCGTCTGCAAGCGTCAGGAACCAGTGGGTGTTGAGGCACTCTGGCCGGAAGCGCTCGCTGAACGCTTCGATGTAGGCATTATCCGTGGGCTTGCCGGGTCGGGAGAAGTCCAGCGTCCCCCCGTTGATGTAGGCCCACAGGTCGAGGTCCCGGCTGACGACTCGCAGCCCTGGTCGACCCGGATCGACTTCGGATA
>NZ_JBXUGN010000028.1:0-317 GCF_057180545.1 Novosphingobium sp. HNCC26DJ243
GTAGGGAATGCCGAGCTTGTTCGTCACATCGATGTAGGCCCGGGCGACCTCCATCACGATGTCCTCGTCCTCGATCACGTTCATTCCGCCGATCAGGACGAACGGCTTTTCGTTCGAGAAAGTGATGTTCCCGGCAACCTTGACTTCCATGTGCTGCACTTGTCCTTCGTTCTGGGATCGCGACGAACCGGCTTGGGCAGCCGCTAGTCGCTGCGCACCGCGCGATCAATCGGGTGGACCAATCGGAAGCAGCGCGCCGTCAATTCTCTCGTCCAATGGCGCTTCAGGCGGCCTTGGCCTCGGGCGTCGCGAGATAA
>NZ_JBXUGN010000029.1:0-317 GCF_057180545.1 Novosphingobium sp. HNCC26DJ243
CTATCTCGCGACGCCCGAGGCCAAGGCTGCCTGAAGCGCCACTGGACGAGAGAATTGACGGCGCGCCGCTTCCGATTGGTCCACCCGATTGATCGCGCGGTGCGCAGCGACTAGCGGCTGCCCAAGCCGTTTCATCGCGATCCCAGAACGAAGGACAAGTGCAGCACATGGAAGTCAAGGTTGCCGGGAACATCACTTTCTCGAACGAAAAGCCGTTCGTCCTGATCGGCGGGATGAACGTGATCGAGGACGAGGACATCGTGATGGAGGTCGCCCAGGCCTACGTCGATGTGACGAGCAAGCTCGGCATTCCCTAT
>NZ_JBXUGN010000030.1:0-256 GCF_057180545.1 Novosphingobium sp. HNCC26DJ243
TGCCAAGGCTGCACCCGCCGGCGGCAGCGCAGCGGTCGAAGCCGTGCCGGCCACGCCGGACTCAGGCCTGTCCACCTTCGTCAGCGCCGAGATCGCCAAGTCCGAGCGCCCCGAACTGACCAGCGCCAAGATCATCGTCTCGGGCGGCCGCGCCTTGAAGGATGCCGCCACCTTCGAACAGATCATCACTCCGCTTGCCGACAAGCTCGGCGCCGGCATCGGCGCAAGCCGCGCGGCGGTCGACGCGGGCTACGTC
>NZ_JBXUGN010000031.1:0-256 GCF_057180545.1 Novosphingobium sp. HNCC26DJ243
CACGTAGCCTGCGTCGACCGCCGCGCGGCTTGCGCCGATGCCGGCGCCGAGCTTGTCGGCAAGCGGGGTGATGATCTGTTCGAAGGTGGCGGCATCCTTCAAGGCGCGGCCACCCGAGACGATGATCTTGGCGCTGGTCAGTTCGGGGCGCTCGGACTTGGCGATCTCGGCGCTGACGAAGGTGGACAGGCCTGAGTCCGGCGTGGCCGGCACGGCTTCGACGCTGGCCGATCCGCCGGTGGTGGCAGCCTTGGCG
>NZ_JBXUGN010000032.1:0-200 GCF_057180545.1 Novosphingobium sp. HNCC26DJ243
GGGACGAGTGTGAAGAGGTCTCCGACGAGGCCGATGTCGGCTACTGCGAAGATCGGGGCGTCTTCGTCCTTGTTGATGGCGATGATGGTCTTGGAGTCCTTCATGCCGGCAAGGTGCTGGATCGCGCCCGAGATGCCGACCGCGATGTAGACTTCGGGCGCCACGATCTTGCCGGTCTGGCCGACCTGGTAGTCGTTGGG